>NZ_CP115463.1:2802500-4002500 GCF_027912495.1 Caulobacter sp. NIBR1757
AGTGTGTCGCCTTCGCCACTGGTGTTCTTCCGAATATCTACGAATTTCACCTCTACACTCGGAGTTCCACACACCTCTCCCAAACTCAAGATAGCCAGTATCAAAGGCAGTTCCAAGGTTGAGCCCTGGGCTTTCACCTCTGACTGAACTATCCGCCTACGCTCCCTTTACGCCCAGTAATTCCGAGCAACGCTAGCCCCCTTCGTATTACCGCGGCTGCTGGCACGAAGTTAGCCGGGGCTTCTTCTCCGGGTACCGTCATTATCGTCCCCGGTGAAAGAATTTTACAATCCTAAGACCTTCATCATTCACGCGGCATGGCTGCGTCAGGCTTTCGCCCATTGCGCAAGATTCCCCACTGCTGCCTCCCGTAGGAGTTTGGGCCGTGTCTCAGTCCCAATGTGGCTGATCATCCTCTCAGACCAGCTACTGATCGTAGCCTTGGTGAGCCATTACCTCACCAACAAGCTAATCAGACGCGGGCCGCTCTAATGGCGATAAATCTTTCCCCCGAAGGGCACATTCGGTATTAGCTCAAGTTTCCCTGAGTTGTTCCGAACCAAAAGGCACGTTCCCACGTGTTACTCACCCGTCCGCCACTAACCCCGAAAGGTCCGTTCGACTTGCATGTGTTAGGCCTGCCGCCAGCGTTCGCTCTGAGCCAGGATCAAACTCTCAGGTTGAGTTGACATTGACTCCAGTAGTTCAGCTCAGGATCGCTCCCAAGCCGGCGTATCTGGTTTTGCATAGTATCTTGACGAGTTCCCATTCACATTGACCGGCCAGCCAAAGCCAACCAGTCGATATTCATGGTGTCTTCAAGAGACCGCATTTTGTCGACGTCGAGGTGGGTTGGTTAAACCCACCGCCAGAACGTCGCCGCCTGCGTTTCTCTTTCCAAATCTACAATGTCAAAGACCCGAACCACCGAAGCGATCCAACCGTTTTGCGCCCGGTCCCGGCGAAGAGCGGCGTATCTAGTTGCCGGCCTCTTCCGTGTCAACCGATTGTTCCGTCAGCCTTCGAATTTTATTGGAAACCGAAGCTCCCAGTTCGGAGGCCGAACCGATCCGCCGGGGACTGTCTTTCGACACCCCCGCAAGCGGGTCTAACGATCCAGCTGATCCGCTTCGAACACTGGACCGACCGAAAGCCTCAACCCCTTAAGGCGTCGGCGTTTCCGGTCAGCGGCATGTCCGCGGCGGAGGCGGGTATCTAGGGGTAGGACCGGCGAGTCGCAAGCGCTTTTTCAAGACAATCGACCACAAGCTTGCGTCCCCGTGCGCCAGCCCGCAAAACCTTCGCAGAAAGGTCGGTTTCCCGCATGCTCTCCAGCAAGGCCCGCTACGCGTTACGCGCCCTCGTCGAACTGGCCCGTGATCCCGGTCAGGTGACGGCCGGCGAGCTGGCCCTGCGCGCCGACGCGCCGCGCAAGTTTTTGGAGGCCATTCTATTGGAGCTGGCCCGCCGCCACATCGTCACCAGCCGGCGCGGCAAGTTCGGCGGCTATGTGCTGTCGCGGCCGGCGGCGGAGATCAGTTTCGCCGAGGTCATCCGCGCCATCGACGGCCCCCTGGCCCTGGCCCCCTGCGTCAGCGTCACCGCCTTCCGCAAGTGTGATGACTGCCCGGACCTGGAGACCTGTCCTCTAAGAGAGAGCCTGCGCCGCACGCGCGATGCGACGGCCGAGGTGTTGGAAGGCTATACCCTGGCCGAAGCGGCGGCCCAGCCGGGCGCGGTTTCCTAGACGGCTGCTCTCTACGGGCTGTCATCCTCCGGGCGCCCGCAGGGCGAACCGGGGGACCCAAAGTGGCTCTGGAAAGACTCCCTGCGATTTTCACGCGGACAGCTGGGTCCCCCGATCCGCTTCGCGGTCGGAGGATGACAGCGATGGAGTGGGGTGGCCGGGAAGCCCCCTACCCCGCCGAGATATAGGCCCTTAAGCCATCCGCTTCCGCCGTCACTTCCGAGATCTTGTGCTTCACCAGGTCGCCGATCGAGACGATCCCGGCCAGCCGGCCGTCGCGCAGCACCGGCAGGTGCCGGATCCGCCGGTCGGTCATCCGCTCCAGCAGCTGGTCCACCGTCTCCTTCGGGTCGGCGAACACCACATCGGCGGTCATGCATATGGAGACAGGTTTCAGCAGGCCGCCGGAGCCTTCCCGCGCCACCACCGTGACGATGTCGCGTTCGGAAACGATGCCCGCCACGCCCCCGTCTTCGTTGACAAGGATCATCGCGCCCACACGGCGGCTGTGCAGCAGCGCCGCGACCGAGCCGACGGTGTCCGACGGCGAGGCCGTGAACACCATGTCGCCCTTGTCCTTGAGAATCTGGGATACCAGCACCGGGTCGTCCTCCCTCGGTTATCTCTAGACATGGAGAGGGTCGCTCAAATGGACCCGCAGATCAACCGCGCTGACGCCAGGGTGTAAAGCGCCCCTTTTGAGCGAACACACTTAACCAAATCGCCAGACCTCCGCCCCAAGGATGCGCTCGTCCCAGTCTGGCACGCCGATTGCATGGTTAACGGCGACGTATGTGGGGAGGCGTGGAGCATCCGATGGCCAAGGTTTCGATCATTCTTCTGGGAACGGCGGCAAGCCTGGTGGCGCTGCCGGCGCTGGCCCAGAGCAGCACCGGCTCGGCCAGCTACAACGCCGGCTATGGCCGCACCGCCGGCCAGGAAAACCGCATGGTCGACTATTCGACCCGCGACGCCAACGGCAACCGGGTCATCGTCGATGGCGTCATGCTGACCGGCGACGACCAGTCCACCTTCACCCGCGCCGGCGGATCGCTCGACAGCTACAGCGGCGTCGGCAGCCAGGGCGGCAGCTCCACCGCCATCGGCAACAATCTCGTGGTGATCACCCAGGGTTCCTACAACACGGTGATCGTCAACAGCACCCAGACCAACAATGGCGATGTGACCGCCAACGCGGGGACCGGCGATGATGATTAAGCCCGTGGCCCGCATCGGCGCGCTCGTCTCCATCGCCGCCCTCGGCCTGGCCGGCTGCGTGACCCCGGTCGCCCAGCCCAATGGCCTGTACGCCAAGCCGATCGGCACCGCCCCGGTCACCGCCAACCCCAGCCCCTATTCGGCGGCCCTGGTCTGCATCGGCCAGTACGCCCGCCAGAACAAGCTGGGCGCCCCGCGCATCGCCGTCGGCCGCATCAGCGACTACACCGGCAAGAGCGAGGCCGACGGCTCGGGTCGCAAGGTGACGCAAGGCGCCTCGCTGATGGCCATGACCGCCTTCGCCAAGGCCGGCATGCCGCTGGTCGAGCGCTTCGACACCTCGATCAGCGAGCTCGACCTCAAATATTCGAACAACAAGCTGATCAGCGACAGCCCCCGGGGTCCGGGCGGCGGCGCCGGTCCGGTCGACAGCCGCAAGATCTACGAAGGCCAGATGGCCGGCGTCGACTTCTACCTGGTCGGCGGCATCACCGAGCTGAACTACAACATCTACTCGGTCGGCGCCGACGCCTATGTCGGCGACAAGGACACCACCGGCCTGAAGGGCACGGCGCGCAACAGCATCTATGTGATGAACGTCGCCATCGACCTGCGCCTGGTCAACGTCCGCACCACCGAGGTCGTCGACGTCATCAGCTACCAGAAGCAGATCGTCGGCCGCGAGGTCGGCATCGGCCTGTTCGACTTCCTGAACGGCAACATCTTCGACGTCTCGGCCGGGGCCGGGGCGCAGGAGCCGCTGCAGCTGGCCGTGCGCTCCCTGATCGAGCGGGCCACCGTCGAGATGACCGCCAACCTGTACGGCATGCCGGGCCCGCAATCCTGCCTGACCGCCGATCCGCTGGCCGGCGGCACGACGGGCATGACCGGCGGCTTCACGCCCGCCTACGACAACCTGAGGACCAACAATGCGGAAACCCGCGAAGATCCGAACCGTTGGAACGACAAGCGCGATCCTGACGCTGGCCGTGCTCTGCGGGGCCGCTACTAGCGCTTTCGGGCAAGACCCCAGCAGCGTCGTCAACAACCAGGTCCAGGCCGGCGACGTCTTCGCCCAGGGCACGCTGAACATCGTCACGGTCGAGGAAGGCGCCCAGCAGTCCACCACGGCGACGGGCAATTCCGTGCAGGCCTATGGCGACCGCACCGACATGGCGGTGACCTCCAACCAGACCCTGGTCGGTTCGGTCATCGCCCAGACCGTGGTCAACGTCGACACCAGCCTCGGCTCGGACACCGCCATCTCGACCACGGCGCTCGGCAACACCGCCGACATCGGCATCAATCAGGCCACCCTGACCGGCGTCATCACCCAGACGGCGACCTTCGCCGACGAGGTCACCGCCCGCACCCAGATCGAGGGCGATCTGGCCCAGGCCGGCGACATTACCGCCGCCACCACCGCCATCGCCAACAACGCGACCCTTGGCCTGACCAACGGCGCGGCCGGCGTTCGGGTCAATCAGAGCAGCAACGCCGAGGTCCTGGCCGACGGCGGGGCGGTCATGCAGTACGTCAGCGGCACGTCGGCCATCTCGGGCGTCGCGGTCGGCAACAACATCAGCGCGGTCGGCGACACCGCCTCGGCCCAGCGCCTCGCCTTCGGCCAGACCAACGGCGCCGCCCTGGTCCAGGCCAGCAAGTTCACCGCCTACGGCAACGCCCAGACGGCGATCACCACGACCACCGCCGCCGGCAACAGCGCCGCCGCCTTCAATGAGGGCCCGCTGCTGGATGTGACCAGCCAGCAGGTCAATTCTGCCTACGTGCGCAGCCAGGCGGACAGTTCTGCCTACCAGTTCGGCTCGGCCTCGGTGAACGCCTACGGGGCTGGCAACACCGCCGTCGCCGGCAACAGCGGCGAGGCCCTGGTGCTCGACAACACCCAGTGGAACGGGACCGCCGGCGTCGAGGTGCTGGCCACCTTTTCTGGCACCGACGGGTACGACAGCTACACCCAGGCCGTGGCGGTCGGGAACGATGTGACGGGCTACGCCTGCAGCGACTGCACCGGCACGATGGGCGTCACCAACACCCAGACCAACAATGGCGACGTCTCCAGCTCGGCGACCAACTCGGTCGGCGCGCAAGGCGGCCGCAGCGTGGTCGGCGTCTCGACGGCGACCGGCAACAACGCCAGCTTCTACGTCACCCGCCCGGGGAACTGAGGCGCTCCCTCCAGCTGTCATCCTCCGGCCGCCCGCAGGGCGGACCGGGGGACCCAAGCCGGCTCTTGAAAGACTCCCGGCAATCTTCACGCGGAAAGTTGGGTCCCCCGGTCCGCTTCGCGGCCGGAGGATGACAGGGCTTGAGGTCAAGTAAGGACCCACCTCACCAACCCCACCACCGCACACCCGACGATCACCACCATCACGTTCACGTGGAACCGGATCAGCGCCACGCCCGCCGCCACGGCCAGCACCAGCGCCCACAGATCGAAACTCCCCCACACCGGCACGCTCAGCCGCCCGCCCCACGGCGTCGCCAGCATCGCCGCCTCGCTGAACACCACATGCAGGGCGAACCACAGCGCCAGGCTGCCGATCACCCCCAGCACCGCCGCCGTCACCGCCCGCAACAGCCCCGTCGCCGCCGGGCTCTGCCGCAACCGCTCGGCGTAGGGCGCCCCCGCGAAGATGTAGAGAAACGACGGCGCGAAGGTCTGCCACAGGGCCATACCCGCCCCGGCCAGCCCCCAGACCCAGCCGCCGTTGTTCCACCCGGCCATGAACCCCACGAAGCCGTTGACCAGCACCAGCGGCCCCGGCGTCGTCTCGGCCAGGCCGAGGCCGTCGATCATCTGGGCCGTGGTCAGCCAGCCGCGCACCTCGACCGCCTGCTGCTGCAGCCAGGCCAGCATGGCGTACGCCCCGCCGAAGGTCACCGCCGCCAGGGCCGCGAACACCTCCCCCACCCTGCTCAGCCAATGGTCCGGCCCCAGCGCCAGCACCACGGCGACCAGCGGCGTCAGCCAGATCAGCAGCCATAGCCCCGCCGTCCCCAGGGTCCGCAGCCACGGCACGGGCGCCTGCGCCACGGCCACGGGCTTCGCCGCACCCCGGCTGCCGATCAGTCCCGCGACAGCCGCCGCCAGGATCACCACCGGGAACGGCGCGCCGAACACCGCCAGCGCCAGGAAGGCCAGCACCGCGACGACCAGGTCGATCCGTCCCTTCAAGGCCCGCTTGCCGACCCGCTGCAGCGCCTCGGCGACCAGCGCCAGCACCGCCGCCTTGACGCCCCAGAAGGCCGCCGCCAGCCAGGCCTGATCCCCCTGCGCCGCATAGAGCCAGGCCAGCGCCGTCACCAGCACAGCCCCCGGCAGCACGAACAGCAGCCCCGCCGCCAGCCCGCCCCGCACCCCGTGCAGCAACCAGCCGACATAGGTCGCCAACTGCTGCGCCTCCGGACCCGGCAACAGGGTGCAGTAGCTCAGGGCGTGCAGGTAGCGCGGCTCGTCGATCCACTTCTTCTGATCGACCCACTCCCGGTGCATCAGGGCGATCTGCCCGGCCGGGCCGCCGAACCCCAGGCAGCCGACCTTCAGGCTGGAGAGGACGAATTCCCGGAAGCTCGGGATGACAGGTTGGATTTCACGCAAGGGACGGTCTCCGCACGGCTCAAGGCTCGGTGCTTGGGCTGTTGCCTGACCGGGGGACCGCTCACCCCGGATGAGCTCAGGTTAGGTCGGCCGCCGCCGGCTCGCAATGCCCGCCCACGCGGATGAATATGTCTAGGCTGTAGGGACGATTTAATCATTTGAGCCAGAGCATGATGCAGGCGAGCTTTACGAAGCCCATGAAGGTTTGGGCGAGCTTGTCGTAGCGGGTGGCGATGCGCCGGCAGTGCTTGATGCGGCTGAAGAAGCGCTCGATGCGGTTGCGCTCTTTATAGATGTCCTTGTCGTAGCTGTGCTTGCGCAGGCGATTGCGGCGCGGCGGCACGACCGGATCACCACCTTGCTCGATGACCTTCGCGTAGAGGGGGTGGGAGTCATAGGCCTTGTCGGCGATGAGATGCTGGGCGGCCAGTCCGTCGATCAGATCGCTGGCCGGAGCCACGTCATTCTGCTGTCCTGGGCCGAGCATCAGCCGGATCGGCAGACCCAGGGCGTCTACGCCGGCGTGGATTTTGGTGCCGAATCCGCCGCGAGAACGGCCAAGCGCCTGGGCGTCCGGGCCCCCCTTTTTCGCCGCGCTCCAGCGGCTTGGGCGTGGGCCCGAATGACCGTGGCGTCGAGCATCACCCATTCCAGGTCAGGGTCCGCCGCCACCGCCGCAAAGATCTTGTCCAGCACGCCCTTCTCGACCCACCGGTAGTATCGCTTCTTGGCTCGTTCAACGGGCCCAAAGCGCTCGGGCAGATCCTTCCACCGGGCCCCCGAACGGGCCATCCACAACAGGGCGTCGATGAACAGACGCCCGTTGCTGCGCGGGCCCCGCTTGCCCTTGCGCCCACCTGGCACAAACGGCTCGATCCGAGCCCACTGATCGTCCCGCAGAACCTCGCCTTCCAAGGCCGCCTCCAAAAAGCAGCTTTGAATCAGAACCCGGAATCCATGGGAATCCTAAATCGTCCCTACAGCCTAGACATATCGTTTTTGCCCCGAAATGGGGCAATTGCCTCACGTCCAAATCTGTAGGTCGCCGAGGGCCAAAACCGACCGACATTCCGCGACACTCGACCTACGCCCAGCCTACGCCGCGGCCCACATCCGGTGACGCTCGACCCACGGCCAAGGCACAAGATTTCAAGCACTTAACTGAAATCAACCCGCTCGACCGCCACCAACCGGGTTATAATGGCTGCCGCTTCGCCAGGCGTCCTCCGCCGGCCCCCAGCAACGAACCCGGCCAACCGCCGCCACACCTGCGCCTTGCCATGGCCGCGAGCCCCGGCGAAGGTGCCCGTCAAACAAGAATTCCGAGTGCTCTGGACTTGCCCCATCTGAACCGTTTAGCCCGCGCGGCCGTCATCGCCGCGTCGGTTGCCGCCCTTGTCGCCTGCGCCCAGGTCAAGAGCTTCCTTCCCGGCCAGAAGCCCGAAGCGGTCGCCACCGCCCCGGCCAAACCGCCCAAGCAGGACAAGGCCCCCGCCGCCCGGACGCCGGCCGTCAATCCGCTGATCCTGCCGGCCGGCGCCTGGCCCCAGGCCTCGAGCGACGTCGCCCCGGACCCGCAGATCCGCTTCGGCAGCCTGCCCAACGGCATGCGCTATGCGCTGATGAAGAACGCCACCCCGCCCGGCGAGGCGGCCCTGCGCCTGCACTTCCGCGCCGGCTCGCTGAACGAAAGTGACGACCAGCAGGGCCTGGCCCACTTCCTCGAGCACATGGCCTTCAACGGCTCCAAGGCCATTCCCGAAGGCGAAATGGTCAAGATCCTCGAGCGCAATGGCCTCGCCTTCGGCGCCGACACCAACGCCTCGACCGGCTTCGACGAGACCGTCTACCAGCTCAACCTGCCGAAGACCGACGACGCCACTGTCGATGTCTCCCTGCAGATGATGCGGGAAACCGCCGGCGAATTGCTGATCGCCGCCGACGCCGTCGACCGCGAGCGCGGCGTCGTGCTGTCCGAGGAACGGGCCCGCGACACCCCCGGCTGGCAGACCTACAAGAAGCGTCTCGAATTCCAGATGAAGGGCCAGCTGCCGCCCAGACGCTACGCCATCGGCCAGGTCGAGATCCTCAAGACCGCCAGCCGCGACCGCATCGCCGCCTTCTACGACGGCTTCTACCGGCCCGAGCGCGCCACCCTGGTGATGGTCGGCGACTTCGACCTCGACGCCATGGAGGCGAAGATCAAGGCGCGCTTCGGCGACTGGACGGCGCGCGGCCCCGACGGCGGCGAACCGGACCTCGGCGATGTCGCGCCCCGCAAGCCGGAAGCCCTGGTCGCCATCCAGCCCGGCTCGCCGACCGCCCTGCAGATCACCTGGATGAGCCCGCCGCAGCTGCGTAAGGACAGCCTCGCCAAGCGCCGCGACGACGTCGTCCGCCAGCTCGGCTTCGCCGTCCTCAACCGCCGCTTCAGCGCCCTGACGCGCGGCGCCGAGCCGCCGTTCATCAGCGCCGGCGCCTTCAAGGGCGACCAGCTGCACGCCGCCGAGGTCACCTCCATCGCCGTCACCAGCCGTCCCGGCGAATGGCAGACGGCCCTGACCGCCGCCATGACCGAACAGCGCCGCGCCATGAAGTACGGCGTCCTGCAGCCCGAGCTCGACCGCGAGATCGAGGAGTACCGCACCGTCTTCAAGGCCCGGGTCGCCGGCGCCGCCACCCGCCGCACGCCGGGCCTGGCCGCCGAAATCGTCGGCAGCCTCGGCGACGCCGAGGTGGTCACCAGCCCGGCCCAGGACCTGGAACTGTTCGAGACCATCGTGAAGGACCTCAAGGCCGACACCGTCTCGGCCGCCCTGAAGGCCTCCTTCGCCGGCGAAGGCCCGCTGATCTTCCTGGCCACCCCGACCGCCGTCGACGGCGCCGAGGTCGCGGTCATGGAGACCTACCAGGCCTCGCTGAAGGGCGACGTCTCGGCCCCGACCGCCGCCGCGCAGGTGTCATGGCCCTATGAGAGCTTCGGGACGCCCGGCAAGATCGTCGAGCAGAAAGACATCGTCGACCTCGACGTCACCACCGTGCGGTTCGCCAACGGCGTCCGCCTGACGGTCAAGCCGACCAAGTTCCGCGACGACCAGATCCTCGTCCGCGTCCGCATCGGTTCGGGCACCCTCAGCCTGCCGTCCGACAAGCAGAGCACCACCTGGGCGGCCCCGGCCATCATCGAGGGCGGGCTTGGCAAGATCACCACCGAGGACATGGAGAGGGTTTTGGCCTCCAGGGTCTACAACGCCAGCTTCGGGATCGAGGACGACGCCTTCACCCTGGCCGGCTACACCCGGCCCGACGACGCCGAGCTGCAGATGCAGGTGCTGGCCGCCTATGCGACCGACGCCGCCTGGCGCCCGGCCGCCTTCCAGCGCATCCGCAACGTCGCCGCCACCTATGACGAGCAGTATCAGGCGACGACCGGCGGCATGCTGGCCCGCGACCTGGCCGGCCTGCTGCACGGCGGCGACCGCCGCTGGACCTGGCCCACCCCGGCCGAGATCAAGGCCACGGACCTTTCGCAGGTGAAGGCCGCCGTTGCGCCGGCCCTGGCCGACGGTCCGATCGAGGTAGTCATCGTCGGCGACATCACGGTCGACAAGGCCATCGAGATCACCGCCGACACCTTCGGCGCCCTGCCCAAACGGGCCGAGGCCACGCCCCTGCCCGCCAGCGCCCGGGTCGTGGGCTTCCCGGCCCCCAACGCCGAGCCGCTGAAGCTCTTCCACAACGGCCGCGCCGACCAGTCGGCCGCCCTGGTGGTCTGGCGCACCGACGACTTCTTCGCCAATGTCCAGAAGGCCCGGAACATCAATGTCATGGCCGAGGTCATCGGCCTGCGGCTGACCGACGAGTTGCGCGAAAAACAGGGGGCGACCTACAGCCCCAACGCCTCGTCCAACGCCAGCGCGGTGTGGACCGACTGGGGCTATGTCATGGCCAGCGTCGAGGTCCCGCCCGGCCAGGACGAAGCCTTCTTCCGCGACGTCGACAAGATCACCGCCGAACTCGCCGCCAATCCGCCGACCGAGGACGAGATGACCCGGGCCAAGAAGCCCTATCTCGAACGCCTGTCGAAGAACCAGCAAACCAACGAGTTCTGGGCCGGCCAGCTGGCCGGGGCCCAGACCGACGCCCGCCGCCTCGACTCCGTGCGCTCGCAGCTGGCCGGGGTCGAACGGGTCTCCGCCGCCGACGTCCAGGCCGCCGCGCGCGAGTTCCTGGGCAAGGACAAGGCCTGGCGCCTGGTCGTGGTGCCGAAGGAGAAGTGATGAAAGCAGCGCTCGTCGGCGGCCTGATCGCCCTGTGTATTTCAGTTCCGGCCTTTGCTGGGCCAGCTGAGGAACAGGCGCTCGCCCACTGGGGCGAGTGCGCCATGGTTGGGGCGATCTGGGAGATGCGCATCGATGAGGCCGGAGCGGCCAGAGACATCGAAGCCACGCTCAAGAGGTTCAAGGAGCTTGAACCGCGCATGGAAATCCATGCCAACGCCCTGGCGGCGGCGATCGGCGACGAACGCGCGCAAGCCATTCAGAGCAGTCTTCTGGAATCTTTCGACAGTCGGCTGAACGACCGGGTCGCGGCGGAGGACAAGGCCGGCTTCATGATCGCGACCTGGGGGCCGACCATGGAACGGTGCCTTCGGGAGGCGGCGACCTTGCCGACCGCCGCCTTGCCGACCACCTAGTAGACGGTGCCGCCGACGCCGCCGTCGAGACTCATGCTGAAGCTGGCCGACGATTCCTCGCGGACCGTTTCCTCACGATAGGCCGTGTAGGTCTCGACTTCAGTGATGGTGATCACCTTGATGCCGGCCCCGAAGCGGCGCAGCAGCGAGCGTTCGTTGCAATCGCGGGCCGGGCGTTGCGGACGGCAGGCCACGCGGCCGGCGCGGGCGCCGCCCTCGACCGAGCCGCCGGTGTTGGGGCCGCCAGCCAGGCCGTCGCCCGAAGCCGCGCCGCCGTTCTCGTAGTAGAGGCTCTCGTTCTTGCCGCAGAAATAGCTCTTGCCGCCCTGGTTGCTGGCCCGCATCTCCCACTCGATGACGGTCCATTGCATGCGGGTGCCGGCGATACAGCGGTAGAGTTCGCCCTCGTAGCCGTCGGCCACCTCTTCGCCGGCGAACACCTGGCTGGCAGGGTGCGGGGTGTCGCGGTCATCGACGCAGTAGGCGCGGATGACGACGCGGCGGGTGCGGCTGCGCTTGGCCTCATAGGCCACCTGTTTCTTCTTCAGGGCGCCCTCGACGTTGAGGCCCTGGATGACGCCGGTCGCGCCGGGGCCGACATAGCCGCCGCCCCCACCGCCACCGCCGCCGTAAACGACGGCGCCGGCGCGGCTGCCCGCGCCGGAGACGGCGACGGCCGTGACGTTGGCGTTGACCGTGACGTTGACCCGTCCGCCGCCGCTGTCACAGCAGCCCGGCGGGCTCGGCGGCCGCGGCGGCGGCGTCGGCGGGGTGCAGCAGGGCGGCGGGCTGGGCGGGGTGCAGCACGGTGGCGGCGGCGGCGCGCAGCACTGGGCCTGCGCCTCGTCGCTGGCCGAACCGATCAGCAACAGGATGACCCCCGCCGCCAGTCCGAAAATCGTATTGCGCAAACCCATGGGGTCGCTCCCGCCAAAAAACTCTGTCGCCTCCATGCAAGAACCGCGCCGGGTTGTGTCATTCCGAAACACATAACCCGTGGCGCGATCCTTCCCTGCAACCCTCGTGCGGTCGCTATGGACCGTCAGGAGGCAGGGTGGAGCGATGGCCCATCCCAACACGGAACGATTGACGGAGTATTGGCGCGCCAGGGCCGGGGCGTTCGTCGCGCCGGCGCGCGCCGACATCGACCCGATGGATTTCGTCGACATCCTGCCGCAGGTGCTGATCGTCGGCCGCCGCGAGGCCGGCGACCTGCCCTTCCGCCTGGTCGGTGGTCTCATCGCCCAGCTGCACCAGCGCGACCTGCGCGGGGTCAATCTGCTGACCCTGTTCACCCCGCCCGACCGCGCCGCCCTGCGCCTGGCCGTCGAACAGATCCGCCGCCGGCCCGAACCGCTGCAGATCACCGGCGAAATCCGCTCGGACGCCGTCGGCGGCGCCGTGGGTCTGGAAATGATGCTGGCCCCGCTGGTCGGCGCCGACGGCGAGATCGACCGCTTCATCGGCCTCTACCAGCCGCTGGGCATGACCGCCCGGCTGATGGGCCGCACGGTCAGCGAGCTGAAGCTGCACAGCCTCTCCCGCTCGGGCGAGGATGGTCCGCGCCTGCGCCTGGCGGCGCTGGATGGGCGCCGGATCGCTTAGCCGCTCCCCCCTTAACCGATCATCCCGACGAAAGTCGGGACCCAGCTGGCAAACCCAGCAGGGGCTCCGCTCTGGTCAGCGCCAGCCCTTCAGCGCCAGTGGACACTGGGCCCCGACTTTCGTCGGGGTGAGCGGAAATGGGGGGTTAAGCCGAGGCCGCGTTCAGCTGGCGCATCTGCGCGCTCGACAGGGTCAGCCGCGCCGCGCCCATCAGTTCCTCGAGCTGCGCCACGCTGGTGGCGCTGGCGATCGGCGCGGTCAGGCCCGGGCGGGCCATGATCCAGGCCAGCGACACCTGGGCCTGCGTCGCACCCGTCTCGGCGGCCACGGCGTCGAGGGCGGCCAGGACGCGGGGCCCCTTCTCGCTTTCCAGATACTTCTTCATGCCGCCGCCGCGCGGGCTCTTTCCGTAGTCCTCCGCCGTCCGGTACTTGCCGGTCAGGAAGCCGCTGGCCAGGCCGTAGTAGCTGATGATCCCGACCTCACGCTCGATGCAGAGATCCAGCAACGGCCCCTCGATGCCGCGGTCCATCAGGTTGTAGGCCGGCTGCAGCGTGTCGTACCGAGCCGCGCCCTTGTGGGCCGAGACATCCAGCGCCGATCCCAGCCGGCCGGCGTCGAAGTTCGAGGCCCCCAACGCCCGCACCTTGCCCGCCTTGACCAGTTTGTCGAAAGCCTCGGCCGTCTCGTCCTGCGGCGTCTCGGCGTCGTCGCGGTGCGACTGGTAGAGGTCGATGTAGTCGGTCTGCAGCCGGCGCAGGCTGTCCTCGCAGGCCTCCACGATGTTCTTCGCCGACAGCCCCGGACGCGCCGGCCACATGCCGACCTTGGTGGCGATGACCACGTCGTCCCGCCTGCCCCGCTTCTTCAGCCAGGTTCCCAGCACGGTCTCGGACTCGCCGCCCGTGTGGCCCGGAACCCAGGCCGAATAGACATCGGCGCTGTCGATGCAGTCGAACCCTCCGGCGACGAAGGCGTCCAGCACGCTGTGCGAGGTCGCCTCGTCCGCCGTCCAGCCGAAGACGTTGCCGCCCAGCACCAGCGGGGCGATGGCGATGTGGGACCGGCCGAGCGGGCGCTTTTGCATTTTATGCTCCTGATCCTTCTCCCGCTTGTCGGGAGAAGGTGGCCCCCGAAGGGGGGCGGATGAGGGCAGCACCGGCCGCCGCCAAAAAATGGACTTAGGGCGTCCCGGCGGCCAGCGCCATAACGCGGCTCATCCCAAGGGCCGGCGCTGCCCTCACCCGACCTCGCTGCGCGAGGCCACCCTCTCCCGACGAGCGGGAGAGGGGCGCTTCGCTTTAGGCCGCCTTCACGGTGCTGGGGTCGTAGACCGGCACGTCCAGCGGCGCGAGGGCCGCCTTGCCGCGGATCATGTCGCTGGCCTTCTCGGCCACCATGATGGTCGGGGCGTTGGTGTTGCCGCCCACCAGCGTCGGCATGACCGAGGCGTCGATGACCCGCAGGCCGCTGACCCCCTGCACCCTCAGCTCGCCATCGACCACGGCCAGCGGATCGCCGGCCGCGCCCATGCGGCAGGTGCCGACCGGGTGGTAGATGGTCTCGCCCGTCCGCTTGATCCAGGCGTCGATGTCGGCGTCGGTCTTGACGTCCTTGCCCGGCGAGAACTCCTCGCCGCGATAGGGATCGAGCGCCGCCTGATGGGCCGCCTCGCGGGCGATCTTGACGCCCTCGCGCATGGCCCGGCGGTCTTCCTCGGCCGCGAGGTAGTTGGCGAAGATGGTCGGATCGTCGAACGGATCGGCCGAACGCAGCCCGACCGTCCCCCGGCTCTCGGGGCGCAGCTGGCAGACGTGGAAGGTGAAGCCGTCCTTCTCGATGACCACTTTGCCGTGGTCCTGCATGATGGCCAGCACGGTGTGGATCTGCAGGTCGGGTCGGTCGAGGTCCGGACGCGAGCGCAGGAAGGCCCCCGATTCCAGGAAGTTCTGCCGCCCCGGCCCCTTGTTGAACAGCATGTAGTTGATGCCGGTCGCCAGGCGCTTGAGGCCCTTATTGTAGCTGTAGGCCGTCTCGACCCCCTGGGTCAGCCAGCTCAGGGTGACGTCCAGGTGGTCCTGCAGATTGGCGCCGACGCCCTTGCTCTCATGCACGACCTTGATGCCCTGCTTGGCCAGGTCTTCGGCGACGCCGATGCCCGACAGCTGCAGGATATGCGGCGACTGCACGGCCCCGGCGCTCAGCAGCACCTCGGCGTCGGCGTAGGCGACGTTCCGCTCGCCGGCCTTGACCGCGTATTCGACGCCGATGGCCTTGCCGTTCTCGATGACGATCTTCGTCGTCCGCGCGCCGGTCAGGCAGGTCAGGTTCGGCCGCTTCAGGGCCGGGTAAAGATAGGCTTTGGCCGCGCTCCACCGCTTCCCGTCGCGGATGGTCATCTGATACGGGCCCCAGCCTTCCTGCTGGAAGCCGTTGAAGTCCTTGGTCACCGGGTGGCCGGCCTGACGCCCCGCCTCGATGGCAGCCGAATAGATGGGGTTGGGCGAGCTGGCCTTGGAGACGTGCAGCGGGCCATCGCCGCCGTGCCATTCGTCGCCGCCGCCTTCCAGGCTTTCCGAGCGCTTGAAGTAGGGCAGCACGTCGGCATAGCCCCAGCCGCCCAGGCCCATCTGGCGCCACTGGTCGTAGTCCCGCGCATGGCCGCGGATATAGACCATGCCGTTGATCGAGCTCGACCCACCCCAACCCTTGCCGCGCGGCCACCAGAGCTTGCGGTTGTTGAGGTGCGGCTCTTCCTCGGTCCAGAAGCCCCAGTTGTAGTCGCCCTTGTCCTTGATCAGGTTGCCGACCCCGGCCGGCATGTTGACCAGGATGGAGGTGTCCTTGCCGCCCGCCTCGAGCAGCAGCACCTTGATGTTGGGGTCCTCGGTCAGACGCCCGGCCAGCACGCAACCGGCCGAACCGGCGCCGATGATGATGTAGTCGTAACGGTCGGCCATCAGGCGCGTCTCCCGGTAGGTTATCGTTGTTAAGCCGACAGTGACGCCGGCGTCACGTTTGGGCAAGAGGGGCCGCGACGTCATCCTTTCGTTCAGTTGACGCGAGCGCCCGGGCGAGGCCTCCTGAGCCCTTCAGGAGGACACATGGGCGAAGACTCGGTCACCATCGCGCCAGGCGCCGGCTTTACGCGCTTCGACCAGACCTTCCCGATCCTGACGTCGGGCGAGATCGAGCGGATGAAGCGCTTCGGCGAGGTTCGGGAATTCCCGGCCGGCGCCGTGCTGTTCCGCTCGGGCCAGCGGGCGCCGGGCATGTTCGTGGTCCTGACCGGCTGCGTCGCCATCAGCCAACGCGATGGCCTGGGCCATAGGACGCCCATCGTCGAACAGGGGCCCGGCCAGTTTCTGGCCGAGGTCAGCCAGCTGGGGGCCAGCGCCGCCCTGGTCGATGCCGTAGCCGAAACCGCCCTCACCGCCCTGGTCATCGAGCCGGCCGGCCTGCGCAGCCTGCTGGTGGCGGAGGCCGAACTCGGCGAGCGGATCACCCGCGCCCTGATCCTGCGCCGGGTCGCCCTGATCGAAGCCGCCGCCAGTGGCGCCGTGCTGATCGGCCACGCCGGGCAGAAGGACGTGGTCCGCCTCCAGGGCTTCCTGACTCGCAACGGCCAGCCGCACCACCTGATCGACCCGCGCGACGACGCCGAGGCCGCCGAGTTGATGGCCCGGCTGAACCTCACCGAAGCCGACCTGCCGCTGGCCGCCTGCCCCAATGGCGACATCCTGCGCCGGCCAGGCGACCAGGAGATCGCCGAGGCCCTGGGCATGAACACCCGGGCGGACCCCAGCCGCATCTATGACGTCGCCATCGTCGGCGCCGGGCCGGCCGGTCTGGCCACCGCCGTCTATGCCGCCTCCGAGGGGCTCAGCGTCGCCGTCGTCGATCGCCGCGCCTACGGGGGCCAGGCCGGGGCCAGCGCCCGGATCGAAAACTACTTCGGCTTCCCGACCGGCATCACCGGCCAGGCCCTGACTAGCCGGGGCATGCTTCAGGCCCAGAAGTTCGGCGCCGAGCTGCTGATTCCCGCCTGTGTCGTCGATCTCGACTGCGCCCGCGACGACGGGCTGCGCACCCTGGCCATGGAGGACGGCGGAACCCTGACCGCCCGGACCGTGGTTGTCGCCAGCGGCGCCGCCTATCGCCGGCTGGACCTGGAGAACTTCTCCGATTTCGAGGGCCGGGGCGTCTGGTACTGGGCCTCGCCCCTGGAAGCCGAGCTCTGCGCCGGCCAGGAAGTGGTCGTCGTGGGCGGCGGCAATTCGGCGGGTCAGGCGGCCGTCTACCTCTCCGGCCACGCCAGCAAGGTGCGGATCATGGTGCGCGGGCCTGGCCTGAAGGAGACCATGAGCCGCTACCTGATCGACCGCATAACCTCGACCGCCAACATCGAACTGATGCCGTTCACCCAGATCACCGCCCTGCACGCAGGCGAGGACGGGGCGCTGGCCCGGGTCGCCTGGGACTGTCGCGAGCACGGCCCGGGCGAGGGCGACATCGCCAACGTCTTCCTGTTCGTTGGCGCCGACCCGGCCACCCACTGGCTGGCCGGCTGCGGGGTCAGCCGCGACCCGGCCGGCTTCGTCACCACCGGCGGCGCCGACTGCGCCCACCTGGAATCCTCGGTCATCGGCGTGTTCGCGGTCGGCGACGCCCGCTCGGGCTCGGTCAAGCGGGTCGGCGGGGCCATCGGCGAAGGGGCCCAGGTCGTCGCCGCCATCCACCAGTATCTCGCCGCCCGCGAAGGGGTCGCCGCATGAGTTGCAGCCACATCGAAAGCGTCGCCGTCGTCCACCCCGGCTCCAAGGGCTGCGAGGAGTGCCTGAAGACCGGCGATTGGTGGGTTCACCTGCGGCTGTGCCGGACCTGCGGTCACGTCGGCTGCTGCGACGACAGCCCCAACACCCACGCCACCAAACACTTCCGGGCGACGGGGCATCCGATCATCGAAGGCTACGACCCGCCCGAGGGCTGGGGCTGGTGCTATACCGACGAGGAATTCGTCGAACTGCCGGACCAGACGCCGCAGGACGGCCCTATCCCTAGGTTCGTCTGACCAGCAGCACGCCCACCGCCACCAGGGCGATTCCGGCGACCCGTCCGAAACTGATCGGCCGCGGCTCGATGCCGAAGGCGCCGAAGTGGTCGAGGATCATGCCGATGATCAGCTGGCCGGCGACCATCAGGGTGATGGTGGTGGCCACCCCCAGCCGGGGCGCGCTGAAGGCCGCCGCGCAGACGAAGCCGACGCCGTAGACCCCGCCCATCCAGGCGTACCAGGGCAGCGCCGCCGCGCCCTGCAGGTCCGGCTTGATGCGCAGCACCGCGACCAGCACCAGCAACACCGCCGTGCCGATGGCGAACGATACGAAGGCCGCGTTGACCGGCGAGTTCAGCGGCCGGGCCAGCATGGCGTTGGTCGGCCCCTGTGTGGCCGTCAGCATGCCGCCGATGACGCTGGCGACGATGGCGAAGGCGATCATGGACTTGGTCATGGTTGATTCCCGCTCCCTGCGCCTCCATACCGCCCCATCGCCCCGCGACAACGGGCTTTCGAACTCAGGAGGCCCACCATGGCCGACAATGACGAGACCATCGACCGCCTGTTCAACGCCGGCGACGACGCCTGGGAAGAGGGCGACGAGGCCAAGGCCTTCGGCCTGTTCAAGCAGGCCGCGGAGCTCGGCGACATCGCCGCCATGCTGAACGTCGGCTACTTCCTCGACGAGGGCCTGGGCGTGAAGGCCGACAAGGCGGCCGCCATGGACTGGTACCGCAAGGCCTATGACCTGGGCGACGCCAGCGCCGCCAACAACATCGCCATCCTCTGCCGCGAGAAGAACGACCTGGCCGGGGCCGCGGAGTGGTTCGCCAAGGCGGCCGACCTGGGCGACGGCGACGCGCTGGTCGAACTGGCCAGGATCAATGTCGAGGGCCAGGGCGTTCCGAAGGATGAAGCCAAGGCGCGGGGCTATCTGGAGCAGGCGCTCAGCCTGCCGGTGGACAATGGCGAGGACGACGGCGAGATCGACGTCGATCAGCCCTTCATCAGCCAGGCCGGGCACGAGGAAGCAGTGGAGATGCTGGCGGGGATGACGCGGTAAGCGCTCTCCCCATCCGCTGTCATCCTCCGACCGCGTAGCGGATCGGGGGACCCAACTCTCCGCGTGAAACCTGCTGAGACTCTTTCCAGAGCCGCCCTGGGTCCCCCGGCTCCCGCTACGCGGGCCCGGAGGATGACAGGGTTTGGGGGGCCGCGCTCAGAGCTTCGTCGACAGCAGCAACCGTCCCGGACCCAGCCGCTCCAGCACCTTCGGCAGGTCGCTGTCCGAGAAGGCGAAGCAGCCTTCGCTGCGGCCGATGCGGCCGGCGGTCGCCGCCATGGCCGGGTTCACATACCAGGCGCTGTGGATGACGATGGCGCGGTCCCGGGCGTTGCTGTTGCCCGGGTCCAGGCCATCTAGCCGCATCGAGCGACCGTGCTTGCCGCTGTAGAACTCCGCCGTCTTGAAGGCGCCCTCCGAACTGGCGTTGGACCCGAAGGCGTTGGAGAAGGCCTTCACCCAGCCGCTGTTGCCCGGGTCGCTGCCCCGGCCGTGGGCGACCAGCAGGCTGGTCATCGTGCCGCCGGCCATGTCCAGCAGGTGGAAGCGCGGGGTCTTGCTGACCGCGGCGTAGTCGGCGACCGCGACGAGATCGTGGTGAGGGATGGCCGTTCCAAGGCGCTGCAGCTCGGCCCTGGCGCGGGCCAGCAGGCGGGCGGTGTCCGGCGCGGCAGGCGTTTCGGCAAGGGCCGGCGCCGCGATCGACAGGGCGGCCCCGGCGCAGGCCGAGGCGAAGAAGGAACGACGCGTAAGCAAACCGGCGAGACCCCGACGCTACAGACGAAGCCGTCTTCTAGTCGCCAGCGCCGTCCGTGACGCTGTGGCATTCGCCCGCAGGCCGAGCCGTCCGCCGCAAATTCCCGGATTTCCTTGACTTATCCATGCTGCACCGCCACATAACGGTTCTGCGCAGCTTATCTGCGCCTTCGGCCGCGCCCGGCCGCGTGAGGAGCGTTCATTCGCTTCGCCCAGGCGCGAGACTGAACTTCCCCATAAGGACGCCATACGCGGGGCGTTTTCCAACGACCCCCGCGATCCACCGCGCCGGCCCATGAGCCCGCGCGGATACGGTCGCACTTTGAAAGACCAACGGCTTTGACCGATTTCGCTTCCCTGGGCCTTTGCAAGCCCATTCTCTCGGCCCTTCTGGCCGAGGGCTACACCTCCCCTACCCCGATCCAGGCCCAGGCGATCCCGCTTGTGCTCGAAGGCCGGGACATCCTGGGCATCGCCCAGACGGGCACCGGCAAGACCGCCGCCTTCGCCCTGCCGATCCTGCAACGCCTGGCCGAGACCCGTAAGCCCGCGCCCCGTCGCGGCTGCCGCTGCCTGGTGCTGTCGCCCACCCGCGAACTGGCCACCCAGATCGCCGAGAGCTTCCGCACCTACGGCAAGAACATGGGCCTGACCGTCGCCGTCGTCTTCGGCGGCGTGAAGTACGGGCCCCAGGTCCGCGCCCTGGCCGCCGGCGTCGACATCCTGGTCGCCACCCCCGGCCGGCTGATCGACCACATCAACGAGAAGGTCGCCAACCTGTCGGAGACCGAGGTCTTCGTGCTCGACGAGGCTGACCAGATGCTCGACATGGGCTTCGTGGTGCCGATCCGTCGCATCGCCAAGACCCTGCCGCAGGCCCGCCAGAACCTGTTCTTCTCGGCCACCATGCCGACCGAGATCGGCAAGCTGGCCGGTGAGCTGCTGAAGAACCCGGCCAAGGTGTCGGTGACCCCGCAGGCCACCACCGTCGAGAAGATCGACCAGAAGATCCTGTTCATCGAGGCGGGCCGCAAGCGCGCCCTGCTGGCCGAACTGATGGACGACGGCGCCATGAAGCGCGTGCTGATCTTCACCCGCACCAAGCGCGGCGCCGACCGCGTGGCCAAGCAGCTGGGCACCATCGGTGTCGAGGCCGCCGCCATCCACGGCGACAAGAGCCAGGGTCAACGCGAGCGCAGCCTGGCCTCCTTCAAGGCCGGCGACGTCCGCGCCCTGGTGGCGACCGACATCGCCGCCCGCGGCATCGACGTCGATGGCGTCTCGCACGTCATCCAGTACGAGTTGCCCAACGTGCCGGAAGCCTATGTCCATCGGATCGGGCGCACCGCCCGGGCCGGCGCCAATGGTTCGGCCATCAGCCTGGTGGCCGACGACGAGCGCAACCTGCTGAAGGACATCCAGAAGGTCACCCGTCAGACCATCCCCAGCTGGGACCGTCGCAACGACCGCAACCTGGGTTCCGCCGAAGCCGCCTTCAAGGCCGCCCAGCCGCCGGAAGCCCCGCGCGAGCGTGATCCGCGCGACACCCGCGGCCGCAGCCCGGCCGCCAAGCGCAACGACCACGCGGCCGGCAAGCACTTCGCCAACGCCCCGCGCGCCCATCGTCCGGGCGGCTATGACCCGATGGTCGAAGGCGCCGTGGCGGCTCCGGCCGGCAACGCCGCCGAGAAGCCGAAGAAGCGCAAGCGCTTCCGTCCCGGCGGCGGTCGTGGCCCGAACACCACGGCCCGTGCTCAAGCCTAGGCTACAGCCGGACTGAAAGCGACAGCCCCGCCGTCTCCGTGACGGCGGGGCTTTTTCTTGCGCCAAAGTCAGCTCCAGCCCAGCATCCTGAGCGCCTGGCCGCGCACGTCCACCGGCCAGTCCACGGTGTTGGCCAGGAAGCCCTCGCGGTCGTCGTTGAACAGGGTGCGGGTCGCCTCCTCGAAGCCGGGGAGGTCGCCGGCCATGTCGCCGACGAAGCGGTAGGCGGCGTTGAGCGCGTCCTTGCGCACGGTGACCGGGTCGCGGCGGGCGGTCTCGACCAGGCGGCGCAGGGCGGCGGAAGGGCCGCCCTGTTGCTGGGCCAGCCAGTCCCAGTGACGTGGCAGCAGGCTGACTTCCCGGGCGACGATGCCCAGCTTGGGGCGGCCGACCGCCTTGGCTGGCGGGGTCAGCTCGAGACCGACCCGCTCGCCGGTGAGGTCGTCGAAGACCCGGAAGCTGGTGTTGGGATCGCGGGCCAGGGAGGCGCGGGCGACGGCGGCCAGGGCCGACATCTCGCCCTGGGCCAGGCGGTGATGGCCTTCGAACAGGCTGTAGGTGGTTTCCTGGGTCATCCGGTCAGCTTCTCTGCGTTCAGGGTCTCGCGCCATTTGGCCGAGAGGTCTTTCAGGGCGTTGGTCAGCTCCCAGGGGGAGCGTTCGGCGTCGGGCAGTTCCTCGACCACCTGGTAGGTGAAGGCGGCCTCGCCATGATCCTTCCAGGCCTTGACCAGCGCCCGGTTGGGATGGCTGCCCAGGCGCAGGGAGAACCACAGGCCGTTCTGGCGATTGTGCAGGTTGGGGGAGACTTCCACCCAGACCTGGCCGGAGGGCGCGCAGCGGACCGCGAAGGCGCCGGCGGCCACCTTGCGTTCCTTGTAGTCGCGGACGAGTTGTTTGCGGTCGGGATTCATGACCGGTCATTTAGACCGGGTAAAAACCCCTGTCAATTATAACCGGGTAAAATTATCGGAAGACGCAGCTGGTCCCGCCCCAGAGGGTCTCGACCTTCCCGGCCGGGCCGTCCTTGTCGAGGATGCCGGAGATGGCGCCGGCCGTGAACTCGATGCCAAGGGTGCTTTCCTCGACCTTGAGGTCACCAAACGACGCGGTGAGCTGCTGGCGGGTCGAGCCGACCCCGATGCCGTCCATGGTGGTGACCTTGCCGTCGCTCCGGGAGCCCAGGCTCCAGCCGGCGAACTTGCCGTCGAGGAACAGGGCGTCGAGGTCGCCCGCCCAGCTGACGAACTCGGTCGGGCCGGCGCCGCATTCGCTGTTCACCGAGCGGTCGGCCGGATTGCCCAGCGCGCTGCTGAGTGCGGCGACGGCGTCGGCGGTGGGAACGCCGAAGGCGACCAGCCGGGTCGAACCGGTTTCGGACACCAGGCGCAAGCCTTCCTGATCGAGCGCCACGGCGCCGACGGGGGCGGCCGGGGTCTCCGGAGCGGCCGGCGGCGCGGGCTGCGCCGAAGCGGCGGACGGGACCGGCTTGGCGGGCGTGCTCTCCTCGCTGGGCTGGCCGCAGGCGGTCACGAGGGCGGCGAGGGCCAGAACGGGCAGCAGGCGCGGGATCATTCGGCGGGTCCTATCGAAGCGGCAGAGTAGTGTACCGCGAAGCCGGGGGGCGCCAACAGCTACGGAAATCTCGATATCGGCCCCAAGGGCGCTGAATGGCCCGGAAACGTTGGCCCGTCGGTGGCTGCAGGCGCGGGAAAGGTTGGCATCGGCGTGGGTGCGGCGTAGGCGCCGGAGCCGGGAATGTAGGCGCGCGGGCGCCGACAGTTGAGACGCCGGGGCCGCGGCAGGCCCTCAGGCCGCCAAATGGCGATGAATATGTCTAGACATATTCATCAAGCCCTTGATCCTGCAAGGGTTATGGACAGGCGCGCCGTCATCGGTCCAGGATGCGCCAGCGGCGGGACGGGGGTCCGATGACAGTGCGACGGGTGATGGTGCGGACGCTTCTGGCGGCCCTGGTCCTGCTGACGCTGCTCATCGCGGCGCTGGCCTGGCGCATGCTGGCGCCGATCTCGACACCGGCCTTCAGGGGCCCGGACGGCAAGGCGCTGGCCGGCAGCATCGCCGTCGTCGAGCGCTGGCCGGTGGGCGGGGTGGAGCAGTCGGTGATCATCCGGGGCCGGGATCGCGCCAATCCGATCCTGCTGGTCGTGCACGGCGGCCCGGGCAGCAGCGAGACCGCGCCGCTCCGCCGGTTCAACGCCGCGCTCGAAGACCGCTTCGTGGTCGTCTACTGGGACCAGCGCCATGCCGGCCAGAGCTACGACTCCCGCCTGCCGATCCCGGCCAACCTGACCATCCGGCAGTATGTTGACGACCTGGACGTGGTCATCGACCGGCTGCGGGCGCGGTTTGGCCGGCAGCGGGTGGGCATCCTCGGCCACTCCTGGGGGACGGTCCTGGGAATCCTCTATGCCGAGGAGCATTCCGAAAAACTCTACGCCTATGTCGGCATCGGCCAGGTGGCCAATGTGCCGGAAAGCGAGAAGCGCTCCTATGCCTGGGTGCTGCGCGAAGCCCGGGCGCGGGGCGCCGACAAGGCCGTTCGCGAACTGGAACGATTGGGGCCGCCGCCCCGGTCCGGTTCGATCTTCACGCCGCGTGACCAGATCGCGGCCTTCGGCGGATCGCTCCGGGGCGGAATGAGCCTCACGAGACTGATCGGCGAGTCCCTTGCCCAGCCGGAGATGAACGGGCGCGATGTCGTGGCCTTCTTCTCCGCCGGCAAATATTCCGAGCGGATGCTGCACGGCGAGTTCTCGCATTTTGTCATCGACGACCGGCCGCGCGCCTATTCCGCGCCGATCTTCCTGCTGTCCGGTCGCCATGACCGGATGTCCGAGGCCTCGGTGGCCCGCGGCTTCTTCGAGCGGGTGTCGGCCCCGCGCAAGGCCTTCGTCTGGTTCGAACAGTCGGCGCACAGCCCGATGTTCGAGGAGCCGCAGGCCTTCAACGCCTGGGTCTCCGATACAATCGCGCCTCTGGGGGAACGGGCCGCGGGCCGCTAGCCCGCCAGCTTCATCAGCATCTCGCCCATCTTCTGGTGCAGCAGGTTGATGGCCTTCAAGGGCCGGACCATGACCTTGAAGCGGGTGATCAGGCCCGCCTCGTTCCACCAGATCATGTCGACGCCGTTGATGCGGATGCCGTCGATCGTGCAGGCGAACTCCAGCACGGCCGAGCGCTCGGCCCGCCATTCGCCGAGGTATTCGAAGCTGTCGTTGTTGAGCACCTGCAGCGCCGAGAGCAGGTACTTCTCGGTGATCGCCTTGCCGACCTGGGGTGAGTGGACCACCGGGCTTTCGAAGACGCAGTCCTCGGCGATCAGGGCGGAGAGGTCGGCGGGGTCGCGGCTCTGGACGTAAGCGTGCCAGCCGTGGATGGGGTCGGTCATGGGATTCTCCTGCTGGCGCCATTCTGCGAGGTCGCCCCCGCCGTGTCACGCCGGACAAAGCATGTTAAGCGGTCCTTCGGCGTCCCGGGGGGACGCAACTTCAAGCGTATCAAGGGGCATTCCATGTTCAGAACACTATTGGTCGCGGTCGCCGCGATGATGCTCACCGCCTGCGTCACGCCGCGGGCTGTCGAGTTGCAGAACCCGAGCATCGGCTACAAGGCCAGCGACAAGGTGCTGGTCGGGGTGGTCGAGGACCGGCCGCGGGTGAAGGCGGGCAAGCCGAACAACTTCGCCGGCTTCGCGCGCGTCTATGGCGCGCCCATGGACTGGACGGTCAACGAGATGACGCTGGCCGACAAGACGGCCAAGGGCAAGTCGATGTCGCTCTATCTGGCGGAGCGGATCGCGGCCGGCCTGAAATCGGGCGGGGCCGATGTCATGGTCATGGCGGCCAGCGGCGTCGCCACCGACGCTCAGGCCGACGAGGTCCTGGCGGCCAACAACGCCGGCGTCCTGCTGACCGTCGTCGATCGCGAATGGCATTTCGACGTCAACACCAACTGGGTCGGCAAATTCCGCTTCGACAGCGAGCTCGAGCTGGTCGTCCAGCGACGCGGCAAGGGCACGGTCCTGCGCAAGACCTTCAAGGACAGCCAGGCGGTCCAGGCCGAGGGCGACGAGTCCTGGCCCAACCTGATCGTCGACGCCTACAAGGCCAAGCTCGAGGAGATCTTCAGCGACGCCGAGGTGAAGGCGGCCCTGGCCGGCTGATCCTTTTCCGAGGGACGGAACGGGCGGCTGCGGCGGGGAAACCTACCGCAGCCGTTTCCACATATGCAGGTCGTCGGTGTAGCGGCCGTCCTTCTGCAGCAGGGCGCGCGGTTCGAAGCCGTAGCGCTCGAAGCCGGCCGCCTCATAGAGGGAGACGGCGACCGAGTTGGTCGAGACGACGACCAGCTGGACGATCTCGACCACCTCGCGGGCGTAGTCGAGGCAGGCGGCCATCAGGGCGGCGCCCAGCCCCCTGCCCCGCCCCTCGGGCAGGACGAACATGCTGTAGACGAGGCCCTTGTGGCGCTCCTTGGCCGGCGCCTTGGGCCCGACGGCGACAACGCCGAGGATGCGGCCGTCGGCCTCGGCCACGAACACCCCATCGGCCTGTACCCGATCTTCAAACCAGCTGTCCGGCTTGGCCTCCTCCTCGGCGAGGGTGGAGCCGAAGGTGGATTCGTCGAGGCGCATGGCGGTCAGGCGGATGGCCTGGAAGACCGGGCCTTCGCCGGGCTGGAGGCGGCGAATGGTGGTGGAGGTGGTCGTCATTACGCCTCGCTATTCCTCGGCCAACTTGCGGCCCGTCTCGTCACCTCAGCGTCGATGGCTTCCAGAAATGACAGAAGGCCCCGTTCGTTTTGGCAGATCAGTTCGACGATCCCGACGTCGATGTTCTCGAAACCGTCGTCATAATAGACGGACCCAATTATCCTCATTCCATCGGGCGAACGGCCTGACAAAATTCCTGTAGACGGCCGATGTTTGTGAGGTCCCTTTTCCGCGCGAGCGGGATGACCAACAAGCTGATTGCGCATTGCCCTGACCTCAGCGACGTCCGCGTCGTCAGTGACCTTGAGTGGAAGGCTTAGACAATCAAGCAGGGTCGTAACGGCATCCTGTTGGACATACAGCGCTTGAAGCAGAGCGTAACAAGCGACTTTGATCGACCCAGCCCCGTTTGGGAGTCCGGTTCGGAGCGTCCACAGCACGTCGCCAGCATCAAGCAACGCGTCCGTTGCTCCGTAGAACTTGGCCCGATTGATCTTGCCTAGATGGGCGGAATCGAAAGCCGGGCTACGCTCAGCGTTGTCATGGATACTTCGCCGAAGTTCAAAGTACCTCTCCAGCATGACTACCCCTTTCAGGCTTAGGCGCCGGAGTTACGGGGACACTATACCTATCTCAAACACCGTCGGCTGCGGCCTGCAGTCGGGATGCGAGATAGGTATAGTGTCCCCGTAACTCGTCCACCGGCGGTGGGTAGACGGTCATTTGGAAGTCGCTGGAAGGCGGGGCCTTCGCCGGGCTGGAGGCGGCGGATGGTGGTGGATGTCATCACGTTCTCCTCCCCCGCTCGTCATCCTCGGGCTTGTCCCGAGGACCCATGGTCGGGGTATCGACGATTGGCTGCGTCGTTCGCTCGCAGATCGCTACAGCAGTTCGCGGCAGCTGACGAATGGGTCCTCGGGACAAGCCCGAGGATGACGACGGAGGGGAGTGGTCGGCGGCGGCGCTACCCCTTCACCGCCACATCGATCTCGCTCCCCAGCTCCCGGAACTTATCGCTCATCTGGCTCATGCCCAGTTCAATCTCGTTCGGCGCCATGCCCGAGGCGAACTCCCGCACCTCCTGGCTGATCTTCATCGAGCAGAACTTCGGGCCGCACATCGAGCAGAAGTGGGCCGTCTTGTGGGCTTCCTTCGGCAGGGTCTCGTCATGGTATTCGCGGGCCGTTTCCGGGTCGAGGCCGAGGTTGAACTGGTCTTCCCAGCGGAACTCGAAGCGGGCTCGGCTCAGGGCGTTGTCGCGGATCTGGGCGCCGGGGTGGCCCTTGGCGAGGTCGGCGGCGTGGGCGGCGATCTTGTAGGCGATGACGCCCTGTTTGACGTCCTCGCGGTCGGGAAGGCCGAGGTGCTCCTTGGGCGTCACGTAGCAGAGCATGGCGGTGCCGAACCAGCCGATCATGGCGGCGCCGATGGCGCTGGTGATGTGGTCGTAGCCGGGCGCGATGTCGGTGGTGAGCGGGCCTAACGTATAGAACGGGGCCTCGTGGCAGTGCTTGAGCTGCTCTTCCATGTTGGCCTTGATCTTGTGCATGGCCACATGGCCGGGGCCCTCGATCATCACCTGGCAGCCGTGCTTCCAGGCCACCTTGGTCAACTCGCCCAGGGTGCGCAGCTCGGCGAACTGGGCCTCGTCGTTGGCGTCGGCGATGGAGCCGGGGCGCAGGCCGTCGCCGAGCGAGAACGAGACGTCGTAGGCCCGCATGATCTCGCAGATGTCCTCGAAATGCTCGTAGAGGAAGCTCTCGCGATGGTGGGCCAGGCACCACTTGGCCATGATCGAGCCGCCGCGCGAGACGATGCCGGTGACGCGCTTGGCGGTCAGGGGCACGAAGGGCAGGCGCACGCCGGCGTGGATGGTGAAGTAGTCCACCCCCTGCTCGGCCTGTTCGATCAGGGTGTCGCGGAAGACCTCCCAGTTCAGGTCCTCGGCGACGCCGTTCACCTTTTCCAGGGCCTGGTAGATCGGCACCGTGCCGATCGGCACCGGGCTGTTGCGGATGATCCAGTCGCGGATGTTGTGGATGTTGCGGCCGGTCGAGAGGTCCATGACGGTGTCGGCGCCCCAGCGGGTCGACCAGACCATCTTGTCCACCTCGTCGGCGACCGATGAGAGGACCGCGCTGTTGCCGATGTTGGCGTTGATCTTGACCAGGAAGTTTCGGCCGATGGCCATCGGCTCCAGTTCGCCGTGGTTGATGTTGGCCGGGATGATGGCGCGGCCGCGGGCCACCTCCTGGCGGACGAATTCCGGGGTGACGAAGTCGGGGATCTCGGCGCCGAAGGACTCGCCATCGCGCACGCAAGGGGCGGTCTGTTCGCGGCGCAGGTTCTCGCGGATGGCGACGTATTCCATCTCGGCGGTGATAATGCCGGCGCGGGCGTATTCCAGCTGGGTCACCAGGCCGCCGGCCCGGGCCTTGTAGATCGGGCGTTTGGCCGTGAATTGAGGGGCGAGGTGCTTGCCGACGGCGAAGCCGTTGTCCTCGGGCTTCACCTCGCGGGGAGCGGCGACTTCCTCGACATCGCCACGGGCGACGACCCAGGCCTCGCGGGGACGGGGCAGGCCCTGCTCGATATCGACCTTGAAGTCGGGGTCGGTGTAGGGGCCAGACGGGTCGTAGAGGGTGACCGGCGGCTCACCCGCGCTGGGATGCACCGCCACCTCGCGGAAGGGCACGCGGATGTCCGGGAACAGCTCGCCGGAGGCATAGACCTTGCGGCTACCGGGGCGTTCGCCGGTCGGGATGGTTTCGTTCTTCGGGGTGGAGCCGTTGCCGGCGACGTGGATGTTCATCGATGGATCTCCTCAAGCTGTGGAGACCCGGTTCGCGCCAAAGGCGGTTTGACGGCCTGAAATCGTGGCGGCCGCGTCCCTCTCCCTTCGCCGGCATGACCCGGATCAGGTTCGTCGGGTCAGGGGCGTATCGCCCCAATCTCAGCCGCGTATGGGCGGCCCCCCGGAGAACGAGAGGGAGACTAGGCGGATTGGTCGGGGGGTCAAGCGTTGTGGCGGGGCGATGGGCGTGGCCTACTGGGGGAGATGGGGGTTCAGGAATTCCGACTCGAGGTCGCGTTCCGCGACGGGCTGACGGCGCTCCGCCGGTTCGGTTGGCTGATGCTGCTGGTCATGCTGGCCGACGGTGGTTTCGAGATCGGCACGCGGCTGCTGCTTGAGCACTGGCAATTCCTTGGAACGGATTGGACCTTCGCGGCCGTCGCGATCTGGGCCGGCCAGCGCCTGGCCACGGCGTCGACGGCGGCGACGATCTATCTGCTGGCCATGACAGGGGCGCGGGGCGAACCGCTGCGACCGCTGACCCTGCTGCGGAGGCTGTCGTCCTGCCTCCCGATCATCATTCTGGCCGACGCCGTCTTCATCCTGCCTGGCGAGGTCGCGTCGCTGTTCTTCCAGGACAACACGGTGGCGCTCAGAGCCGTCCGTTTCGCAGCCGGCCTGTACCATCTGGGCATGTTCCTGAGCCTGGGCTTGGTGATCCCGGTGATCCTCGACCGCGGCCTGACCTTGTCGGCCGGCGTCGCGCAAGGCCTGGCGTTGATTCGGGGCCGTCGGTGGCCGCTGTTTCTCATGGTCCTGGCGCCGTCGCTGGTGATGGGCGGTGTCCGCATGGCGATGGGCGACGTCGATCCGCTGCGCCAGGTGCAGCAGGTCTGGTTCCTCTATCTGTTGAACTACGCGATCTATGGCTTCGCCCTGCTGGCCATCGCCGCGACTTATCTGGAGTCCGCGCCGGTGAACGGAGCGGAGCGCGAAGAACTGGCGGAGACGTTTGCGTGAGCTATCCAAACGCCATCGGGCCAGCCTTTGCGGTGCTTGGCCGATCCCTGGGGGCGCGGTGGCCGGCGCTGGGCGTGATTGTCGTAACCTACGGCTTGGCGCGATGGGGGCTGAACCTGGCCTGGCAGGCCATCCCGGTTGCGCCGGCGCCGGCCGAGTTGGCGCTCAAGGGGCTGGCGATCCTGGCCGGCGGCGCGCTGTGGGCCTTACTGGGCGCGGTCCTGACGCAGCAGACCTTGGCGGCGATTGATCGGCGACCGGCCGGGCCGAGCGCCATGCTGGCCGCCTGCGCGGCGGCCCTGCCGATTCTGGCGATCCTGGTGCTGGTCAGCGAGGGACCGTCCATCCCGGCCACTCTGTGGCGGGAGACGGCGGTGAAGACCATGGCGCCTGGGCAGGCGGGACTTCTCGTGATGCTGATCAGCCTGCCCCTGGGGCTGCTTAACCTGGTGGTGACCTGGCTGCTGATCATGGCCGTGCCCATTCGCCTGGATCGCGACACCACCGTCCTTGGCGCGCTCAGGCAGTCGGTCAGCCTGGCGCGGCGACGGTGGCGGACGGTGTTGGGCGCCGCGGTCCTGACGGGGGTGATCAGTTTCATCGTCGCGATGCTGCTTACCCTGCGCTTCATGATGCTCGGCGACCTGGTGGACGGCGAGTTCCCCGCCTGGATCACCGACAAGGAGCTCTGGCAACTGCCCAACCGCGCGGTCGCCATCCTCACGGCGCTGTACTGGCCGGCCCTGTACCTGGTGCTGCGGACGCAGGACGGACGTGGAGCACTGGCGGAGACGTTCGACTAGCGCCCCCGCGTCTGCCGCCGCCACAGCGCCGCGTACTCCCCGCCCCGTTCGAGCAGTTCCTCGTGCCTGCCTTCCTCCACCACGCGGCCCCGGCGCAGGACGATGATCCTGTCGGCGTCGGCGATGGTGCTGAGGCGGTGGGCGACGACCAGGGTGGTGCGACCCTGGCGAGCCTTGCGCAGGGTGTCCTGGATGGCGGCCTCGGTGCGGCTGTCGAGCGCGCTGGTGGCCTCGTCGAGGATCAGGACGCGGGGGTCGGCCAGCAGGGCGCGGGCGATGCCGACGCGCTGGCGCTCGCCGCCGGAGAGCTTCAGACCGCGCTCGCCGACCTTGGTCAGCAGGCCCTCGGGCAGGCCGGCGATGAACTCGGTCAGTTCGGCGGCGTCGGCGGCGGCGCGGATCTGCTCTTCGGACGAATCCGGGCGGGCAAAGGCGATGTTGGCGGCAAGCGTGTCGTTGAACAGGGCGACGTCCTGCGGGACCAGGGCGATGGCGCTGCGCAGGGCGGCCATCTTCAGCTGTCTGAGATCGACGCCGTCGAGGGTGATGGCCCCCGACTGAGGATCGATCATCCGCAGGGCCAGGCGCACAAGCGTGGTCTTGCCGGCGCCGGAGGGGCCGACCAGGGCGACGGTCTCACCCGGGGCGGCGGCGAAGCTGACCTCCTCCAGGCCCTGGCTGCGGGCGCCGTGCTTGAAGCCGACATTTGAGAAGACCACGGCGCCGCCGCGATCGTCGGCGGGAGGCGGGTCGACGGCGTCCGGCGCCTCGGCGACATCGGGGCTCTGGCGGCGCAGGTCGCTCATGGCTTCCAGGTCGATGAAGCTCTGGCGGATTTCGCGGTAGGCGAAGCCGAGGATGTTGAGCGGGCCGTAGAGGTTGATGAGGATCAGGATGGCTGCCGTGACGTCGCCGACCTGCAGCTGCCCGGCCTGGGCCTCGGCGCCGGCCAGCAGGGCCATGATGGCGAGGCCGATGGCCATGATCGCCGCCTGGGCGATGTTGAGCAGGCTGAGCGAGGTCGTGGCCAGGACCTGGGCGTTGGCATAGGCGCTGAGCGCCTGTTCGTAGGTGGCGGCGGCGCGGGTCTCGGCCCCGAAGGCCTTGACCGTCTCGTAGTTGATCAGGGCGTCGACGGCCCGGCCGGCGGCCTCGGAGTCGGCGTCGTTGAGGGCGCGGCGGTGGGCGATCCGCCAGTCGCTGATGGCGAAGGTCAGGACGCCGTAGACGACCACCGTGCCGACGGCGGCGCCGGCGAAGCGCCAGTCATAGGCTTTCGCGAGCACCACGGCGGCGATGATCAACTCGATGAAGGTCGGGCCGAGGTTGAAGACCAGGGCCCGCAGCAGAAAGTCCATCGACCGGGCGCCACGGTCGATGATGCGGCTGAGCGAACCGGTGCGCTTGGTCTGGTGGAACTCAATGGACAGGCTGAGCGCATGGCCGAAGGCGTCGGCGGCGGCGCGGCGCTGGGCGGCCTGGGCGACCGGGGTGAAGACGACGTCGCGCAACTGGGGTGCGGCGGCGGAGAGGAAACGGATGGCGGTCCAGCCGAGGATCAGGCCGGCGAAGGCGGTTCCCACCTGCACGGCCGGCGACTGGCCGGCGGCCAGGCGGTTGACGGCGGCGCCGAGCAGCAGCGGGGCGAGGACGCCCAGCACCTTGCCCCCGAGGGTGAAGACCAGGGCGGCGGTCAGCCGCCAGGTCAAGCCGGGGGCGCGGCTGGAGAGAACCAGGCGGAAGAGGTCGGCCAGGGCCGCCCAGGCGGAAACCTTGGCGGGCGGCGGAGAGTCGGCGGGCGGCTTGGGCGACTGACGATCGGGGACGGGTCTCAAGGAACGCGGTCCAGGATCAGGGTGGTCTGCACCCCGCCGCCGGGCGCCGGCCAGTCGATCCGCCAGCTGGGGCCGGCCCGCAACGCGCGGAAGGGGGCCGACAGTTGCGGGGCCGAGTTGACCGGCACGACGACGGTCTGCTCGCCGCTGTCGCCGGCGATCTCGAAAGCCAGGCCGCCGGCGTTGAGCGGCTTTTCGACGGCCAGGTGGAAGCGGCCCTGGCTGTCGGCCTTGCCCGCGCCCCGGGCGACGCGGTCGATGCGCAGGGACAGGCTGCTGGCGGCGCGGGCCGAGCCGGAGATGGAGGCGACGCCATCGCGGTCGAAGTCGATGGTCAGCAGGCGGGGCGTGTCGCTGCCGGCGCCGTAGACATAGGCGCTGACCCCCGGCCGCAGCTGGGCGGCGCGGCCGTCGGGCAGGATGGCGAGGTAGCCCAGCGACTGCACCTGGCGGTCCTTTTGCGGCGACATCGACAGGCCGAACAGGCGGACCTGCGACGAAGGAGCCAGGCGCGCCGTCCAGACGCCGGCGGCGCTGGCGGTGGCGTTGAACGTCTCGCCGGTCGGGGAACCGAGGCGCACGGCCGAGCCGGGCTGGGCCTGGCCGGTGAGCAGGATGGCGCCGTCCGGCTGGGCCTGGCTGGCGGTCAGGCTGGGAGGCTTGAGGTAGCCGGCGTCGGCGGCCGGATCGGCGGGCGCCTTGGGGGCGTCGCCGCGCCAGGAGGCATCGCGCTCGCTCGGACCGCAGGCGGCCAGCGCCAGGGGAAGCAGAAGGGCGAGGTAGACCAATGGTCGCGACACGATGCTTGAAACCCCAGACGGATAGGCCGAACATGTCATTTCGTGATTTTCCGGCGCGCCCGCAAGCGCGCCTTTTCTATCTGGGGACGGCATGTCCAAAACCACAGGCCCGGCCGGGGCCTCGATCGACAGTGTTTGCGTCTATTGCGGCTCGTCCAACGACGCCGATCCCGCCTTCCTGAAGTCGGCCGAGGATTTCGGCCGGCTGCTGGCGGCGGAGGACCTGAAGCTGGTCTATGGCGGCGGCGGGGTTGGCCTGATGGGCGCCTGCGCGCGCGGGGCGCATGACGCCGGCGGCCGCGTGCTGGGCATCATCCCGACCTTCCTGATGGGCCGCGAGCAGCCGTTCGACGACGTCGAGACCGTGGTCGTGCAGAACATGCACGAACGCAAGATGATGATGTTCGAGCGCTCGGACGCCTTCGTGGTGCTGCCCGGCGGCATCGGCACGCTGGAGGAGGTGGTCGAACTGCTCAGCTGGCAGCGCCTCGACCTGCACCGCAAGCCGCTGGTCTTCTACAACCCGCGCGACTTCTGGAAGCCGCTGTTCGAGCTGCTCTACCACACCATCACCGAGCGGCTGAGCCCGCCCGAGTTCGCCCATGCCTGGCGGGCCACCGACGACCTTGGCCAGATCACCCGGCTGATCGGCGAAATGGCGCAAGGGTTGGCTCCGGCGGCTGATGGCGACATCGAGGACAAAGTTTAGACGCCAGCGTCCAGTTGAGCATTGACACCGTAGCAAAAGAAAACGTACCCGTGTTGCAGTGACCGGACTCCCACCGGTCGCGGGGATATGGAGAACTTCTATGCGTGTGTTCCTGATCGGGGCGCTGGCCCTGACCGCCTGCGCCGGCGCCGCCAATGCCGCCGACGCCCAGCGGATCGACGGCTGGCTGACCCTGAAAACCAAGACGACCCGCGGCAACGTCATCGTCGACGGCGCCGTCTGGAGCTGCAAGGGCGACGTCTGCCGCGCCCCCAAGGTCAAGGCCCTGCCGGCCGACCAGCAGTGCCGGAAGCTGAAGGGCGAGCTGGGCGAAGTCACCGGCTTCGGCTATCGCGGCGCCAAGTTCAGCCTCGACGAACTGGCGGCCTGCAACGCTTAAGCGAAGCGCCCTTCTCCCGCGTAGTTTACCCTTGGGCGGGCCGGGCAGGCCCGACCCGAGGGGGAGAAGGTGGGCCCCGAAGGGGCTCGGATGAGGGCAGCACCGGCTCCGGCCGTGCTGCCCTTTTTCGTGTCTACGGCGCCTTCAGCCCGTAGCCGGCGAACTCCTCGTCGATGCCCGGATCCAGCTTCCTCGCCTCTGCGATGTCGGCCGCCGCGCCGGCCTTGTCGCCGGCGCCGGCCTTGGCCAGGGCGCGGCCGAACAGGGACTCGGCGCTGTCGGGACGGATGCCGGCCGCCTTGTCGTAGTCGGCGATGGAGTCGCTCCAGCGGCCCAGGCGCATCAGCACGAAACCGCGCGAGTCGAGGGTCGGGGCGTTGCGCGGCTCGACCTGCAGGGCCTTGTCGCAATCGCCGAGCGCCGCTTCCAGGGCGACGCCGTTGGTCGCCTGTTCCCAGCACAGGGCGTTGAGGTCGCCGGCGTCGCGGGCGGCGAGCTTGCGAGCGGTGACAAAGTCGGCCATCGCCGCCTCCTTCTTGCCCAGCCGCAGCAGGGTCCCGGCCCGCAGGGTGTAGAGGGTCGACTTGTCGTCATCGAGGCCGATGGCGGCGTTGTAGTCGGCCTCGGCCTTCGCATAGTCCTTGTTCTCGCGGTGCAGCCAGGCGCGGCTCTGCAGCGCGCCGACCGACTTGGGGTCTTCCTTGAGGGCCTTGTCCATGTCGGCGATGCGGCTGCCCCGATCAGCGGCCGACCAGCGGTAGCCGGGGGGCGCGACGAGGTAGACGTCGATCTTGCCCATCTCGGCCAGGGCCTTCTGGTTGGCCTCGGCCTCGCTGGCCGGGATTTCGGTCTGCAGGCTGCGGGTGCGGGTCTCCAGGGTGAAGACGCCGTCCTTGATCCCCGCCTTGCGCCAGAAGCTGTAGCCGGCGGTGACCTGGTCGATGTCCTTGCCTTCGCTGACATAGTCCTTGCCGCCGTCGGGCAGCTTGATGGTCTCGCGGTACCAGACGTGCAGCGGATGGGTGACCGCGAAGGGCGCGTCCTTGTTGTCGACCTCCTCCTCGCGCTTCCAGCTGGAGGGGCCGCCCAACTTGTGGCCGAAGGTCAGGTGCCTGGGGGCCGAGGACTCGTTCTTCTCGGTCCAGTCGAGGTTGGCCTTGCCCTCCATGCCGAGGATGTATTCGCCGGTCGCCTCGTCATAGCGGCTGGTGACCTTGTCGACCTCGGCGAAGTCGAAGACCGTGCCCCAGTACTTCTTGTAGGCCTTCTCCAGTTCCTCCGGCGGGGCGGCGTCGGCCGAAGCCTTGGCGGAGACAGCGTAGTCGCCGCGGAACCGCTGCTCGGCCTTCATCGGAGCCTTGGAGTAGAGGCCGCCCGAGGCGTCGATATCGAGCGTCAGGGCGGTGGTCGGCAGGGGGCTGGGCTCGACTCGAAGGGCCTCCAGGGCCGAGCCCTTGGCGCGCAGCGGCAGGGCCCAGGCGAATTCGGGAATGGCGACCTCGTCCAGCTTGCGGTCGCCGTTGCGGGTGCCGTCCAGCCAGTAGACCTTGCCGGCGATCTCGGCGCGGACGATGACGTGGTCGAACAGGCCGACCATGGGCAGGCGCGCATCGAGGCCATCGCCGAGGCTGGAGTGGACGACGGCCGGTTCGGCCTTGATGCCCAGCTGGCGCAGGATGGCCAGCAGCAGGGCCGTCTTGCCCTTGCAGTCGCCATAGCGTCGCGACCACGTCATGTCGGCCTGGGCCGGGGTCAGGTTGCCCGCGTCCATGCCGAGGAAGACATAGCGGGTGCGTTCCTGGACCAGGGCCAGGGCCATGCCGGCCTGGACCTTGGGGTCGCTGGAGGCGGCGCGGATCTTGTCGATCTCGGGCTTGAGGCGCGAGCCGTCCTTGAGGGTGGCGGCGGTGTCGTAGAGCGGCGACAGCAGGGACGAGACCTGGGCCCAGTCCTTGAACTGGGTGAACTCCACCCCCCTGCCCCGCTGGAAGCGCGAGGGAGCGCCGGTCGGGGGCTTGTAGGGCTTCTGACCCTTGAGGTCGAAGATCAGCTCGGTCTCGCCCGAGGCCGTGCGGCCGACCTTGGGCGGGTTCATGCCCTGGTCGAGGCGGTAGCGGATCGGCTTGGTCTTCGGGTCCCAGAGGACGCGCAGCTGGATCTGGTCGACCTGCTCGGTCGGCGGGGCGGGCAGATAGTTTTCGCTGAAGTCGCCGACGACGGCGTCCTTGCGGGTCAGGGTGAAGGCCAGGGTGACGATGTCTCCGACCTCCAGCCCCTCGGGCTGCATGGTGGCGGTCAGCACCCCGTCGAGCATGGCGTACTCGAGGCGGTTCTCACGGCGCAGGACCGTGAAGGCCTGGTCGGCGAGAACGTCGATGACCTCGGTCCCGCGCTTGATCTCCAGCTTGTGGACGGTGAGCGTGGTGGAGTCCGGGTTCCACGGCAGGGCGATGGTGCCCATCGCCGACAGCCCCTGGGCCGTCTGGATGCGGATGACGCTCTCGATGTAGATGCTGTCGCCCTCAGGGCCGAAATGGACCTGTTCGTCGAGGCGCAACTGACGGAACGGGGCGCCGGTTACCGGGCTGTCGGTCTTCAGCGGCGGCAGCGGCTTGACCCAGGCGGGGGCCTTGTCGAGCACGGGTTCGGGCGCGGCTATTGCCGCTGTCGCGAACAGGCTGACAGCGCCGATGATACCGGCAAACAACGACCGCATGGATATCCCCCGGGAGTGACGCGTACTGACAGGTCAGCTTGCGCGATGGCGGGATGGGCCGCAAGCAGAGGATGCGGAACTTCTCGTGATGTGGAGGCTGGAAGAGGGCGCGGCCCTTGGCCGCCTACAGCGCATGCAACCGTTCGCTCCGGCCGTGGGAGCGCCGTCGATCAGGCGGAAACCAAAGCCGCCGGTCCATCAGAACCGGCGGCTTTACAAAGATCAGTCGTCCCGGTGAACCCGCTCGCGGCGTTCGTGCCGCTCCTGGGCCTCGAGGCTCAGGGTGGCCACGGGCCGCGCGTCGAGACGCGCCAGACCGATCGGCTCCCCCGTTTCCTCGCAGTAGCCATAGGACTGGTCCTCGATGCGGCGAAGAGCTTCGTCGATCTTGGAAATCAGTTTCCGTTGGCGATCCCGGGTCCGCAGCTCAAGAGCCCGGTCCGTCTCGGACGTGGCGCGATCGGCCAGGTCCGGATGGTTCTCAGTCTCCTTCTGGAGAATGGCCACCGTTTCGCGAGATTCGCGAAGGATGTCCTCTTTCCAGGCGAGCAGCTTGTTTCGGAAATACTCGAGCTGACGCTCGTTCATGAACTCCTCGTCCTCGGAAGGACGATAGTCCGCTGGCACTTTAAGAACCGTAGCCGCCGTCATTGACGCCTCACGCCCCACTACCCCGCTCACAGCGAGCGGGGCCTTATAGCAAAACGGGTAGGCCAGACAATGAACGTCGTGTTTGACGTGCGTTCATGCCGCCATTTTCGCGCGCTGGAGTTTAGCCAACTCCACGGCCGCCCGCATTTCGATCTCGTCGAGAACCCCCTCCAGGCCGGGATCCTCGGTGTTTTCCCGCTGGTCGCGGACCACGCGCATCAAATGATCGAGATGGCTCTCGGAGACCTCTCCGTCGATCACCGCCATCTTCAGGTCATCCAGCACATCAAGGATGCGGCCGGCCCGGCCGACCGCCTTGCGGCGGCGTTCCAGCGGGCCGTCCGTCTGCTGCAGGGCCAGCAGCGCGTCCAAAGAAGCGACGCCGGTGACGCCCGCCGCCCGGGCCATCGGGGCGGCCGATCCGGCGGCGCCCACCGCCGGCAGGTTGAAGGAGGATCCGCCGGCCGGCGCCCGCGCGCCCGAGGGGCCGCCGCTCGCCGCTGGTCCACTGGTTCTGCCGACCTTCATAAGACTCCCCGACATGTGAGGCCCGACTCTGGGTCCGACCGCTTGCGGTATGGTTAATGCCGGGCAAATTCTGCCGCCGGCCCGGCTTGCCCAGCGTCTGCTCGCTGTATTTGTTGAACAAATCGTCTGGCCCGGTTCTGGCACTCCCCTCCTCTCGTGCGCACGAGGTGGAGTTTCATGCAGCGTCTTCTGATCGCGACCCTTCTGATCTTCGGCCTGAGCCTTTCCGGTGAAGCCTTCGCGGCGTCGCGGATCAAGGACATCGTCGAGGTCGAAGGCATGCGCGAGAACGTCCTGGTCGGCGTCGGCCTGGTCGTCGGCCTGAACGGCACCGGCGACAATCTGCGCAACGTGCCCCAGGCCAAGCAGAGCCAGGAGGCGATGCTGGAGCGACTGGGCGTCAACATCCGCGACGCCAACCTCAATTCCAAGAACGTCGCCTATGTCACGGTCACCGCCAAGCTGCCGCCCTTCGCCGCCGCCGGCAGCCCCATCGACGTGACGGTCAGCTCCATGGGCGACGCCAAGAGCCTGCTGGGCGGCACCCTGATCGTCACCCCCCTGCTGGGCGCCGATGGCCAGGCCTACGCCGTGGCGCAGGGCACGGTGCAGACGGGCTCGGTGTCGGCAAGCGGCGCCTCGGGCTCCTCGATCAGCAAGGGCGTGCCGACCTCGGGCCGGATCGCCGGTGGAGCCATCATCGAACGGGAGCTGGGCTTCCAGATGGCCAACATGGGCCAGGTCCGCCTGACCCTGCGCAATCCCGACTTCACCACCGCCCGCCGTATCGCCGACGTCATCAACGCCAAGTATCCGGGCACGGCCAACGCCGACAACCCGACCATCGTCACTCTGCGCCCGCCGATCGGGGCCGGCATCGTGCCCTTCGTCACCGCCATCGAGAGCATGATGGTCGAGCCGGACACCGGCGCGCGGGTGATCATCGACGAGGTCTCCGGCGTCATCGTCATGGGCGAGCAGGTCCGGGTCAGCACCGTCGCCATCGCCCAGGGCAACCTGACCATCACCGTCCAGGAGAGCCCGGCGGTCAGCCAGCCGGCGCCCTTCAGCCGCGGCCAGACCGCTGTCGTTCCGCAGTCCGCCGTGGCGGTCGAGGAGGAAAAGGGCCGCCAGTTGATCACCCTGAAAAGCGGCGCCTCGCTGTCGAGCCTGGTGGCCGGGCTCAACGCCCTCGGCGTCACCCCCCGCGACATGATCTCCATCCTGCAAGCCATCAAGGCCGCCGGCGCCCTGCAAGCCGATATCGAGGTGATGTGATGAGCGGACCGATCACCGCTCCCGTCGATGTGATGCTGGGCCAGGCCCCGGCGCTCGACATGGCGCGCTCGAAGGTCAAGCAGAGCGCCCAGAATTTCGAGTCCAGCTTTCTCTCCGTGATGCTCGCCCAGATGTTCAAGGGCGTCGAGACCGAGGCCCCGTTCGGCGGCGGCCAGGGCGAAGAGATGTTCAAGTCGTTCTTCACCGACGCGGTGGCCAAGCAGGTCTCCAGGTCGGGCGGCGTCGGCCTGGCGGCCAGTGTCGAGCGCGAGATGTTGAAGATGCAGGGTCTGGAAGACACAGGAGTTCCCAATGGCGCTTGACGCCCACGACGCCGCCGATCGGGTCGGCCAGCTGATCATCCTCACCGAGCGCCTGACCGGTCTGATCGCCGACCAGGCCCTGGCCTTCGAGCAGCGCCGGCCGCAGGCGGCCGCGGCGCAGTTGGAAGAGACCTCGCGCCTCGCCAACCTCTATCGCCACGAGTCGTCGCGGGTGCGCAGCCAGCCGGGGCTGATCGCCGGGGCCCCGATGGACCAGCGACTGGCGCTGATGCGGGCGACGGAAGCCTTTGACTCGGTGCTGGCCCGCCAGGGTCGCGCCCTGGAGGCGGCCCGCACGGTCACCGAAGGCCTGGTCAAGGCCATCGCCGACGAGGTGGTGGCCCAGCGCAGCGCCGGCCCGGGCTATGGTCCCGGCGCGACCGCGGTCGGCGCCGACGCCCGCGCCATCACCCTGAACCGCTCGGCCTAGAGAGAGCGCTCGGTCGCGACCTGTTGGTGGGCGCCCTGGGCTTCCTGCCGCGCCGAGGCCGCTCCGGCGGCAATGGCCAGGGCCGAGCAGAGTGCGGCGATCAGGCCCTTGGCGATGTTCGACTTCAGGTCGGTCATCCGCGTCCCCTTTTTGGCATACAAACGCGCCAGGGTCGGAAGCGGCTGACCCAGCCGATCGTTCCTCGGCAAGGGGAACAAAGCCTGGCTACTCGGCAACGGCCGCCAAGGCGGGGGGCCAGAGCTGCGCCTCGACCTCGCGCCACAGGCCGCCGATCTCCAGGGCGGCGGCGCTATGGGGATCGACCTCCTGCACCGAACGCCCCTCGCCCACGGCCGTCTGATAGGCGATGCGGGCCCGCAGGCCGATGGGCATGATCGGGCGGCCCATGGCCGACAGCTGGGCCACCGTGTCGCCGACGCAGGCCATCTCGCGGCCGTTGCGGCGCGGCGGGGCCTGGTTGATGACGAAGGCGCCCCGCTTGCCGAAGCGGAGGACCAGCTCGGCGGTCTCCCGCACCGCCCGGACATCCAGGAAGCTGGGACGCAGGACCATCAGGCAGAAGTCGGCGCAGCGGACGGCTTCGGCCAGATCCTCGCTGGCTGAAGGGCTGGTGTCGATGATCATCAGGTCGCGGCCGGCCCGCTTGGCGGCCTGCTGGGTGGCGAACAGCGCCGGCGTTTTGGTCGAGAACACCACCGGGCCGCCGATCTGGCGCTCGCGCCGCCATTCCTGGGCCGAGCCCTGGCGGTCGCAGTCGGCCAGCAGGACGCCCTTGCCCGCCAGCCAGGCGGCCATGGCCAGGTGCAGCGAGACCGTGGTCTTGCCGGTGCCGCCTTTGCGGGACAGGACGGCCAGCGTCTTCACGGACGCGCCCCGCCGGCGCGCGCGCCACGCGCCGCTTCAACGCCGGACATGATGAGTGTCTTGGACAAGGCCTACCCCCGAGGCTCCCGTAACACGACTATCCGACCATGCAACAGCGGCACAATCTGGGCCGGACGGTTTCATCGGCTCAAAATGGGCGCTCCAATGACGATCCGGCGCTCGATGCCGATCCCCTCGAGGAAGGCCGGGTCATGGCTGACCACCAGCAGGGCGCCGTCATACCCGGACAGGGCCTGCTCGACCGCCTGCAGGGAGTCGAGGTCGAGGTGGTTGGTCGGTTCGTCGAGGATCAGCAGTTGCGGCGGCCGGTCCCCGGCCAGCACGCAGGCCAGGGCGGCGCGCAGGCGCTCGCCGCCACTCAGGGAACCGACGAGCTGGTCGGCGGCCGTGTTGCGGAACAGGAAGCGGGCCAGGGCGGCCTGGGCGGCGTTGCGGTCGGCGGCGGGGTTGAGGCGGCGGAAGGCCTCGAGGATGGTCTCGTCGTCGGCCAGCAGGTCGGTGCGCTGGTCGAGCATCAGGGCCGGGACCGGGCGGCGGACCGTCCCCGCCGTGGGCTCGAGTTGGCCGGCGGCGAGGCGGATCAGAGTGGTCTTGCCCCTGCCGTTGGGGCCGGTGATGGCGACCCGCTCGGGGCCGGTGAGGGTCAGGTCGAGGTGTTCGAACAGGGGCTCGCCGCCCGGCCAGGCGAAGGCGGCGTCCTCGACGGCGAGCACCAGCCGGCCGGCGGGCAGGCCGCTGGGCGGCAGGTCGAAGGCCAGGGCGCGGGTGCGCTCGACCCTGGCGCTGGCGGCCTCCAGCGCCTCGCGGGCCTCGCCCTGCTTGCGGTCGGCCAGGCGATCGACGCGGCCGGCGGTGGCCTCGGCCCGGCGTTTCTGGGCGCCGAGCAGGATCCTGGGCTCGCTGGCCCTGGCGGCGAACTTGCGGCCGCCGGCGTCGCGCTGGTCCTGGCGCTCGCGGGCGGCCTGGGCCTCGCGCCGGACGCGGGCAGCCTCGCGGGCGGCGACATCGAGATCGCGCATCGCGGCGGCCGCCTCCTCGGCCTTGCGGATCGCATAGAGGCTGTAGCCGCCGCCGTAGATCCTGGCCCCCAGCGGCGAGAGCTCGACGATGCGGTCCATCTCCTCCAGCAGGGCGCGGTCGTGGCTGACCACCAGGGCCCCGCCCTTCCAGCGGCGCAGGACGTCGGCGACCAGGGCGCGGGCCCCGGCGTCGAGGTTGTTGGTCGGCTCGTCGAGCAGGATGACGTCAGGCTCGGCCAGCAGGACGGCGGCCAGGGCGGCGCGGGTGGCCTGGCCGCCGCTGAGGGAGACGGCGGGGCGGTCCGGGGCGAGGCCGGCGAGGCCCACCTCGGCCAGGGCCTGATCGAGGCGGGCCGGCAGGCTCCAGTCGGCCTCGGCGAAATCGGCCTCGCTCCCCGCCCCGCTCTCGATGCGGGCCAGGCGGGCCAGCGCCTCCTCGACGCCGAGCAGGCCGGCGAGGCTGGCGGCGGGATCGGGCTGCAGCGCCTGGCGCAGGACAGCGAGGCGGCCGTCGATGCTGATGGTCCCGGCGCGCGGCGGCGCCTCCCCGGCGATCAGGCGCAACAGGGTGGTCTTGCCGACGCCGTTGCGGCCGACGAGCCCGGTGCGCTCGCGGCCGATGGCCAGGGTCAGATTGTCGAAAAGGAGCCGGCCGTCAGGGGCGGCGGCGGAGACGGAATCCAGGGTGATCAGGGCGGACATGGGCGCTCACGGCGGGAGAGGCGTTCAGGGCGAAACGGGGGTCCGTCGCGATGATCAAGGCGCTCTCCAGCTCGTGCGGCGGGGTTGCCGGCTTGGCGGCGGATATAGGACCGGCCCTACGCGGGCGCAAATGAAAGCGCAGCAAGGATCGGAGTGTCGGCGAGGCGCGGGACAGCGAGAACGGCGGCAACAAGGAGATCTCTTCATGCCCTTCACCATCACCGGCCTGTCCCCCGAACCGTTCCGGCCGCTGTTCGGCCTCAGCGACGCCGCCCTCGCCGAACAGGGCGTGATCCGCGTGCACATCGACGCCCCCGCCAGCGCCCCCTGCCGCATCACCCTGCAAGACGCCGAGCCCGGCGAGACTGTCCTGCTGCTGAACCACGAGCACCTCCCCGTCGACACGCCGTACCGCAGCCGTCACGCCATCTACGTCCGCGAGATCGCCCAGGAGACGGCAGTGATCACGGATGCCCTGCCCCTCGCGCTGGAGCGCCGGCTGCTGGCGATCCGCGCCTTCGACGGCGACGACATGATGGTCGAGGCCGAGGTCGTCGAGGGGCGCGAGGCGGCGCCGCTGATCGAAGCCTGGCTGGCAGACGAGAAGGTCGCCTACCTGCACGCCCACTATGCCCGGCGGGGCTGTTTCGCGGCGCGGATCGACCGCTGCTGACTATCGAAGCGGCGTCCGATTGTACCACCGTCGGATCGACCTACAAAAAAGGGGCATGCAGCGGTCGAAAAGCGGCGAAACCCTTATTCCGTTGGCTTCCGCGTGGGTCGGCGCCTTGAGGATGTAGCCTGAACCGTAGCCCTGGCGTGGGTCGAGTGTCAGCAAATGTCGCCCGGTTTGCGCCCGCGCCGACCTACAGATTCACCGCAGGGACAGCGCGCCCATTTTGGGTCGATTTTGATATGTCTAGGCTGTAGGGACGATTTAGGATTCCCATGGATTCCGGGTTCTGATTCAAAGCTGCTTTTTGGAGGCGGCCTTGGAAGGCGAGGTTCTGCGGGACGATCAGTGGGCTCGGATCGAGCCGTTTGTGCCAGGTGGGCGCAAGGGCAAGCGGGGCCCGCGCAGCAACGGGCGTCTGTTCATCGACGCCCTGTTGTGGATGGCCCGTTCGGGGGCCCGGTGGAAGGATCTGCCCGAGCGCTTTGGGCCCGTTGAACGAGCCAAGAAGCGATACTACCGGTGGGTCGAGAAGGGCGTGCTGGACAAGATCTTTGCGGCGGTGGCGGCGGACCCTGACCTGGAATGGGTGATGCTCGACGCCACGGTCATTCGGGCCCACGCCCAAGCCGCTGGAGCGCGGCGAAAAAGGGGGGCCCGGACGCCCAGGCGCTTGGCCGTTCTCGCGGCGGATTCGGCACCAAAATCCACGCCGGCGTAGACGCCCTGGGTCTGCCGATCCGGCTGATGCTCGGCCCAGGACAGCAGAATGACGTGGCTCCGGCCAGCGATCTGATCGACGGACTGGCCGCCCAGCATCTCATCGCCGACAAGGCCTATGACTCCCACCCCCTCTACGCGAAGGTCATCGAGCAAGGTGGTGATCCGGTCGTGCCGCCGCGCCGCAATCGCCTGCGCAAGCACAGCTACGACAAGGACATCTATAAAGAGCGCAACCGCATCGAGCGCTTCTTCAGCCGCATCAAGCACTGCCGGCGCATCGCCACCCGCTACGACAAGCTCGCCCAAACCTTCATGGGCTTCGTAAAGCTCGCCTGCATCATGCTCTGGCTCAAATGATTAAATCGTCCCTACAGCCTAGACATATTCATCCAGCGCAGCCTCCTGACAGGCTGAAATCCGGACGCTAAACTGCCCGATGACCTCGACTTCCGAGACCGGCGCCGATCTCTCCAACTGGCGCAACAGCCCGTTCAATCGCTGGGCCTTCCGCAACATCGACGCGCTGATGCCGACCGCCCCGATCTGGGCCGGGTCGGCCTGGGAGTTGCCGGCTGGACAGGCCGGGGCGCTGGACGGATTCGCGCTCAAGGCCGGCGGGCAGACGCTGTCGCTGGAGACGGTGCTGGCGGCGACGGCGACCGACGGGATGGTGGTGCTGAAGAGCGGCCGGGTGGTGTTCGAGACCTATGCCAACGGGCTGCAGGCGCACGACCGGCATATCCTGATGTCGGCGAGCAAGTCAGTGGTCGGGCTGCTGGTCGGGGCGCTGGTGGGCCAGGGGGTGCTGGATATCGCCGCGCCGGTGACCGCCTATCTGCCGGAGATGGCCGGCGGGCCCTATGCCGGGGCGACCTTGCGCCAGCTGCTCGACATGCGGGCCGGGGTGCAGCTGAGCATCGAACAACAGCACGCCTATGGCCTGGCGAGCGGCTGGGAGCCGCTCGCGGCCGGCGAGACGACGCAGGGGCTGCGGGCCTTCCTGGCCGGGCTGCAGGGGCCGGCGGCGGTGCATGGCGGGCCGTTCGCCTATGTCTCGGCCAATACCGACCTGATGGGCTGGGTCATCGAGCGGGCGTCGGGGCGGGCGTTCTCGAATCTGGTCAGCGAGCTGTTGTGGGCGCCGGCCGGGGCGGAGGACGACGGCGCCGTCACCCTGGACGTCGCCGGCTCGCCACGCGCCACCGGCGGCATCTGCGCGACAGTGCGGGACTTCGCCCGGCTGGGCCAGCGGGTGGTCGAGGACGACCCGATGATCCCGACGGCCTGGATCGAAGACATCGCCACCGGCGGCGACGCCGAGGCCTGGCGGCAGGGCGAGTTCGCCCGGGCGTTCGGCGGCATGACCATGCGCTATCGCAGCGGCTGGTATGTCATCGACGACGCGCCGCAGGTGCTGTTCGCCATGGGCATACATGGGCAGAACCTGTTCCTCGACCGGGCGAACGACATCGTCGTGGCCAAGGTTTCATCTCTGAACGACGCCATCGACGGGCGGGCCATGGGCCTCAACCACCTGATGTTCAACGAGATCCGGCGGCTGTTGCTCAGCTGATGTCGGCAAGCGCCGCCAGGGCTTCGGCGGCGGCCAGGACCGGGGCCTCGGAGCGCTCGGCGCGGGCGAGGATCAGCGAGCCTTCCAGGTTGGTGATGGCCAGCAGGGCCAGACGGCCTGCCGCCTCTTCGCCAAGCCCGCCGGCCGCCAGCCGCGCGGCCATCTCGCCGCGCCAGGCGGCGTAGACCGCCCGGGCCGCCGCCGCGATCTCGTCGTCCTGCGCCGCCTGTTCCAGGACCACCGAGGCGATGGGCGAGCCGTCGCGGAAGCCGGAGGCGCGCAGCCAGGCGGCCATCAGCCGCGCGTATTCCCGCAGGAAGTCGCCAGGCCTTTCCCCCGCCGGCAAGGCCGCGATCGTCGCCCGCACCGTCTCGCCCGCCGCCGTCACCGCCGCCGCCCCGATGGCCGCCTTGCCGGCCGGGAAGTAGTGGTAGACCGAGCCCTTGGGCGCGCCGCTGGCCTCGACGATCTGGGCAAGGCCGGTGGCGGCGTAGCCCTGGCGCCGGAACAGGCGCACGGCGGCGGCGACGATGGCCTGGCGATGTTTCGGCTTGGCGGACATGGCTTGCGGTCCCGGGCGTTCTCATAAACTATATAGACCGGTCTAAATGAAAGTTGAACCGATGCAAACGCCAGAAGGCTTTGAACCCCACTTCCGCAAGAGCGGCCTGACCGATCCCTGGGAGCCGATCTTCAGCAAGGTCGTCCCCGGCGAGGCGGTGATCCTGGGGCTGCGCATCGGCCCGGCCCATGCCAACAGCCGGGGGCTGGCGCACGGCGGCCTGATCGCCGCCCTGGCCGACAACGCCATGGGCCTGTCCTGTATCGAACAGGCCGGGCGGGAGACGGTTTCCGGCCTGCTGACCGCCAGCATGACCACCGACTATGTCGGCGTCGCCAAGCTGGGTCAGTGGCTGGAGTTCACCACAAGCTTCGTGAAGATCGGCAAATCGATCTGCTTCGCCCAGTGCTTCGTCACCTCCGACGGCAAGCCCTGCGCCCGCGCCAATGCAACCTTCTCGGTGGCTCGCGCCGCATGATACAACCGCTTGACGGTGTGAGCGAATGTGAGTAAACGCTCACTTCCGTCTGTGGAGTGCGTCATGTCTGGCCTGCGGGATGTCTATATCACCGGAACCGGCGCGTACCTGCCGGGGCCGCCCATCGGGGTCGGAGAGATCGAGAACCACATCGGACGGATCGGCGGGCGGGCGTCCGCCGTCGGCCGCCGGGCGCTTCGCTGGAACGGCATCGAGACCCGCCACTACGCGCTCGACGCCGAGGGACAGCCGCAGCACAGCAATGCGGGGATGACCGCGCAGTCGGTCCGCAACGCGTTGGACGACGCGGGCCTGGGGCTGGACGCGCTGGACTATCTGGCTGCGGCGACCACCCAGGGCGACCTGCTGGTTCCGGGGCATGCCGCGGCGGTGCATGGCGACCTCGCGTGTCAGCCCCTGGAGATCGCCAGCTTCCAGTCGGTCTGCGCCTCGTCGCTGATGGCGGCCAAGAGCGCCTGGCTGCAGGTCAGGGCCGGCGAGGCGGAGGTCGCCGCCGCCTGCGCCGGGGAGTTCTCGTCGCGCTGGTTTCGCCCAAGCTTTTACGAGGGCACGGCCCTGGTCGACGCCAAGGGGCGGCTGGCCATGGAGGCCGATTTCCTGCGCTTCACCCTGTCGGACGGGGCCGGCGCGGTGATCATGGAACCCCGGCCCCGGCCGGACGGGCTGAGCCTCAAGGTCGAGTGGCTGGACCTGAAGTCGATGGCCGGTCAGTTCGAGACCTGCATGTGGGCGGGCGCCACCGTGGAGGAGCGGACCTCTCCCCTCGCCGGCTGGTCCCATGCCGGGCCCGAGGCCGCCCATGCGGACGGCGCGATCGCCCTGCTGCAGGACTTCGAGCTTCTGAAGGTGATCATTCGCGGCTGGGTCGGAAACTGGCTGGAGAAGGTCGACAGCGGCCGCATCGATCCGGCGCGGGTCGACCACCTGCTCTGCCACTACTCGGCCAGATCGCTGCGCGAGGAGATCGTTTCGCTGCTGCAGAGGACGCAGGCCATGATCCCCGAGGAGAAGTGGTTCAGCAACCTGGCCACCGTCGGCAACATCGGCTCGGCGTCGATCTGGGTCATGCTGGACGCCTTCATGCGGTCCGGCAAAGCCCGGCCGGGCGAGAAGGTGCTTTGCATCGTGCCGGAAAGCGGGCGGGCAATGATCGGTTTCATGATGCTTGAGGTGGTGGGATGAGCGCGACAGCCCTGCAGACGTCCGACCAGGAAGACGCCGTCGCGCGCACCCTTCGCCGTCTGGCCATCGTCTTCACCGATTTCGAGGCGCGGCTGGAGCAGACGCCGCTGATCCGGAAGCTGACCCGCGGCCGGTTCGAGCAGGCGGACTATCTGGCCTTCCTCGCCAACCTGCGTCAGCAGGTGAAGGACGGCGCCCTGTGGATGTCGCGCGCCGCCTCGAACGTCGATGACGGCCATCTCGAGCTGCGCTCGACGCTGATGCGTCACGCCGTCACCGAGCACCGGGACTTCCGCCTGCTGGAAGCCGATTTCGTGGCCGCCGGCGGCGCGCTGCAGACCATCCGCGAGACGCCCAAGAACGTCGGGTCCGAGGCGCTGTCGGCCTGGATGTTCCACGAGGCCTCGAAGGCCAACCCCTTTGGCCTGCTGGGCGCGATGTTCATCATCGAGGGGCTTGGGTCGGCCAAGGCGACCAGCTGGGGCCGGGCGGCCCAGAGCCGCCTGTCGCTGCCGGACGAGGCGGTGCGGTTCCTGCTGTACCACGGGGAAAACGACGCCGAGCATATCAAGGAGTTCGACGCCATGCTGCGCATGGTGCTGCCCGACCCGGTCGTGGAGGCGCGCATCGTCCGCTGCGCCGAGGTGACGGCCCGGCTTTATGCGCTTCAGATCGAGGAAGTCCTTTGAGACGCCTTGGACAGCAGTTCGACGCGGCGAGCCACGATCCCGCCGATCCCGATCCCTGGCTGGCGCTGTGGCTCGACCCCAGCCTGCCGATCGAGCCGCAGGCCAAGCGGGCCCTGCTGAGCGGCAACGCCTCCTACAGCCGGGCCTTCCTGTTGCCGGCGCTGCGGCCGGTGCTGTTTGTCCTGATGCTGCTTGTCCATCTGGTCCGGCGGGTGTTCGTGCACTGGCCGAACTTCAATGGCGGGCTGCACCGGCTGATCCACTGGGGCCTGCGCACCTTTGCGACGCCCGAGACCAACCTGCTGATCATGCGGCACTTCCATATCGGCACCGAGCTGCTGGCCTTCATCCGCACCAACGCCGGGGTCGATATCGCGACCCATCCGCTGCGGCCGAAAGCCCTACGGGACCTGGAGGACAACGTCTTCCTGCAGCACGACCTGAACGTCTTCAATTTCGTCATCGAGCTGAACGCCGCGCTGCAGGCGGAGGGTCGCCAGCTGGAACCGGTGGCCCGGCCGGATTTCTCGATGATCTCGGACGAACCGTTCGAGTTCGAACCCTTTCCCGACCGGCCGTGGAACTTCGCCGACGTGCAGACGGCGGTCGAGGTCTACACCCCGATGTACGGCCTGATGCTGCCGCGTCACGACTTCGTCCGGGCGGTCAATTCGCTGCAGTTGGACGAGGTGATCGCCATCTATCTGGCCCGGCTGCTGGGGACGGACTACCACCTGAATTTCGTCAAGAACGGCCATCCGCTGATTCCCTTGTCGACCTTCGGGGCGGGCTTCCGGCTGATGATGCACGGCCTCGACTGCGAGGCGCTGCACGGCTGGCTGCGGGAGCTCAAACGACGCCAGGCGGCCGGTCTGCCGCTGGACCCCACCAAGGCCAGCTGAGCCCCCTGCTGCCACAGGTTGGCAACAAGTCGGCTCCGTGACGTTTGTTCGCATCTTGTTCTTGTGTTAATGCGGGCCCCGAGCACTACATATTGCCGTTGCGCCGGGACCGTTGGTCCGGCCTTACGCGTTCTCGGGACATCATGGTCGAACAGCTGAACTTCATCCGCGTGCGTGGCGCGCGGGAGCACAATCTGAAGAACGTCAACGTTGACATCCCGCGCGGCGAGCTGGTGGTGATCACCGGGCTGTCAGGGTCGGGCAAGAGCTCGCTGGCGTTCGACACCATCTACGCCGAGGGCCAGCGCCGGTACGTCGAGAGCCTGTCGGCCTATGCGCGCCAGTTCCTGGAGCTGATGAGCAAGCCGGACGTCGATCTGATCGAGGGCCTGTCGCCGGCCATCTCCATCGAGCAGAAGACCACCAGCCGCAACCCGCGCTCGACCGTGGGCACGGTGACCGAGATTCACGACTACATGCGCCTGCTGTGGGCGCGGGTCGGGGTGCCCTATTCGCCGGCCACCGGCCTGCCCATCGAGAGCCAGACCGTCAGCCAGATGGTCGACAAGCTGACCGCCCTGCCCGAGGGCGAGCGCATCTATCTGCTGGCCCCCGTGGTCCGCGACCGCAAGGGCGAGTTCCGCAAGGAGATCGCCGAGTGGCGCAAGCAGGGCTATCAGCGGCTGAAGATCGACGGGACCCTGTACCCGATCGAGGACGCCCCGGACCTCGACAAGAAGTTCAAGCACGACATCGACGTGGTCGTCGACCGGCTGGTCACCAAGGAAGGCCTGGAACAGAGGTACGCCGACAGCCTGGAGCAGGCGCTACGGCTGGCCGAGGGGCTGGCGGTGGCCGAATGGGCGGAGGCCAAGGAGGGCGAGAAGGAGCCGCGGCGGCTGCTGTTCTCCGAGAAGTTCGCCTGTCCGGTCAGCGGTTTCACCATCGCCGAGATCGAGCCGCGCCTGTTCTCGTTCAACAATCCGGCGGGCGCCTGCCCGGTCTGTGACGGTCTCGGGGCCAAGCTGGCCTTCGACGCCGACATGATCATCCCGGACAAGGACAAGAGCCTGCACAAGGGGGCGGTGTCGCCCTGGGCCAAGGGCCCGTCGCCGCTCTACACCCAGACCCTGCAGGCGCTGAGTCGCCACTACGGCTTCTCGATGGACAAGCCCTGGCATGAGCTGCCGGAGAAGGCGCAGGAGGTCGTGCTCTACGGAACGGGCACGGAGAAGATCAAGTTCGTCTATGACGACAACGCCCGCAAATACGAGGTGGTGAAGCCGTTCGAAGGCGTGCTGCCCAACCTCGAACGCCGCTGGCGCGAGACCGATTCCAGCTGGGTGCGCGAGGAACTGGCCCGCTATCAGTCCGACACCCCGTGCGAGGCCTGTGGCGGGGCGCGGCTTCGTCCGGAAGCCCTGGCCGTGAAGATCGCCGGCAAGAACATCTCGGAAATCTCCGGCCTGGCCATCCGGCCGGCCAAGGAGTGGTTCGCCGGCCTCGAGGGCCAGCTTTCCGACAAGCATATGGAGATCGCCCGGCGGATCCTGAAGGAGATCAACGATCGCCTGCGGTTCCTGGTCGATGTCGGCCTCGACTACCTCAACATGTCCCGCGCCTCGGGCACCCTGTCGGGCGGCGAGAGCCAGCGCATCCGGCTGGCCAGCCAGATCGGTTCGGGGCTGACCGGCGTTCTGTATGTGCTCGACGAGCCGTCGATCGGTCTGCACCAGCGGGACAACACGCGGCTGCTGCAGTCGCTGCAGGGCCTGCGGGACCTGGGCAACAGCGTGCTGGTCGTCGAGCATGACGAGGAGGCGATCATGACCGCCGACTATGTCATCGACATGGGCCCGGCGGCCGGCATCCACGGCGGCGAGATCTGCGCCGAGGGTACGCCGCAGGACATCATGAACAGCCCGAAAAGCCTGACCGGTCAGTATCTGGTCGGCACGCGGGAGATCGAGGTGCCCGAGAAGCGCCGGCCGATCAGCAAGAAGAACGTGCTGCGCGTCGTCGGCGCGACCGGCAACAACCTGAAAGGCGTCACCGCCGAGATCCCGGTCGGCACCTTCACCTGCATCACCGGGGTGTCGGGCGGCGGCAAGTCGACCTTTACCATCGAGACCCTGTACAAGGCGGCGGCCCGGCGGCTGAACAACGCCTCGGACGCCCCTGCCCCGCACGAGAAGATCGAGGGGCTGGAGAACTTCGACAAGGTCATCGACATCGACCAGAGCCCGATCGGCCGCACGCCGCGCTCGAACCCGGCCACCTATACCGGCGCCTTCCAGCCGATCCGCGACTGGTTCGCCAACCTGCCGGAGAGCAAGGCGCGGGGCTATGGCCCCGGCCGCTTCAGCTTCAACGTCAAGGGCGGGCGTTGCGAGGCCTGTCAGGGCGACGGGCTGATCAAGATCGAGATGCACTTCCTGCCCGACGTCTACGTCACCTGCGACGTCTGCAAGGGCAAACGCTACAACCGCGAGACGCTGGAGATCCTGTTCAAGGGTAAGTCGATCAGCGACGTGCTGGACATGACCGTCGAGGAGGCGGCCGAATTCTTCAAGGCGGTGCCGCCGGTGCGGGACAAGATGGAGACGCTGAAGCGGGTCGGCCTGACCTATGTGCAGGTCGGGCAGTCGGCGACCACCCTGTCAGGCGGCGAGGCGCAGCGGGTGAAGCTGTCCAAGGAGCTCAGCAAGCGCGCGACCGGGCGGACGCTGTACATCCTCGACGAGCCGACCACCGGCCTGCATTTCGAGGATACGCGCAAGCTGCTGGAGGTGCTGCACGAGCTGGTCGACCAGGGCAACACCGTGGTGGTCATCGAGCATAACCTCGACGTCGTGAAGACCGCCGACTGGCTGGTCGACTTCGGCCCCGAGGGCGGCGACGGCGGCGGCGAGATCGTCGGCGTCGGTACGCCCGAACAGGTGGCGGCGATCCCGGAAAGCTGGACCGGCCGCTACCTCGACGTCCTGCTCAAGCGCCACCGCGACCGGGCGGCCGAGCGGCGCAAGAAGCGGGCGTAGCGCCCCGAACCGGCTGCCTTCTAGTCGAAGACGGCCGGGGCGCCGGTCAGCTGGCGGTAGATGCTCGGGGCCGGGGTCAGCATGATCAGGTAGCCGAGCGACGAGCCGAACGACAGGATGGCGAAGTAGATCAGGCTAGCCGGGCTGAACACGGCGCCCAGGGACGAGAAGGTCGGGCTCATCGCCCCGCCCGCCGCCGCCAGGCCGAAGACCAGGGTGATGACCACCATGGCGATGCCCCAGACCAGCAGGATAACCAGCATGCCGAGCACGCCGGCCAGCAGGTAGGTTCCCAGCAGCGGCCAGTATCGGCCCTTGGTCAGGCGCCAGGACTCGCCGATGGCCAGCCGACGCTGAACGAAGGTGGCGGAACTGGACAGCGACAGACGAACCACCAGCAGGAGGCTGGCGACCAGGGCCGCCAGGAACCCGACCAGGCCGACCAGGGCCGACAGGCCGGGGCCGCCGACGAGATAGGCCAGGCTGGCCAGCACGATCACGGCGACCCAGACGCCGATGAAGATCAGATTGAGCACCAGGGCGAGCAGCATCTGGCGCAGCTCGTCAGCGCCGAACTGCACATAGCCGAAGCCGCCGGTGTCGGACGGATTGAGCACCAGCCGGGCGGCCGAGGCGTTGAGCAGGCCGCTGATGACGATGGAGACCGCAATCGAGGCGCCGTAGCCCGGCGCCATCTGGCGGTACATCTCCAGGATCTGCCCCGGATCGACGTCGCCGGAGACGCCCATCGTCTGGGCCTCGGCGAAGGCGGGGCCGGAGAGCACCGTCATCAGGGCGAAGGTGGTGATCGTCGAGATGAAGGCCAGCAGGCCCCACATCAGGACGGTCCGGGGGTTGGACCGCGCCAGGCCAAAGCCGCCCAGCGCCGCGTCGGTGGCCGAAATCTCGCTCATGACATCCTTCCCTTGCGCCCGTCTGGCCGGGCCGCCGCCCCTTGGTTAGCAGACCCTCCGGCCGGGAGCGATAGGGGGACGACAGGTCGCGAATGCCCAGTCCGGGTCACAGTGGCGTTCCGGGTTCCGTCATGTTAGCTTCGTTAATCCGGTCGGCCCAGAGGCATGCCAATGGGGGGATGGCCGGTCCTCCTCGATCCCTAGTTGAAGAGTCTCCCATGAAGGTCATTCTCGTCGCCCTCGCCTGCGCGACCCTCGCCACCGCCAGCTTCGCCGCCGACACCGGCAAACCGGGCGACGGGGCCAAGAAGGAAGCCAAGAAGGATCCCAACCGGATGGTCTGCAAGAAGACCCCGGTGATCGGCACCCGCTTCCCCTCCAAGGTCTGCCGCACGCAGACCGACTGGGAAAAGCAGGCCGAGCTGGACAAGCGCGAGCTGGAAGCCCAGCAGCGCGCCGGCCTGACCACCTGCGCCACCAACCCCTGCAGCTGATCCACCCGTGATCCTGTATGGCGAGCGCAACCCGGCGCCCAATCCGCGCCGGGTGCGCATTTTCGTGGCCGAAAAAGGCATCGACCTGCCCGAGACCCGGGTGGAGATGCGGCGCCGCGAGCACAAGAGCGACGAGCACCGGGCCCGCAATTCGCTGGGCCAGCTGCCGACCCTGGTGCTCGACGACGGCACGGGGATTTCCGAGAGCGTGGCCATCTGCCGCTACCTCGAAAGCCTGTATCCCGAACCGGCGATGTTCGGGCGGACCGGCGTCGAGCAGGCGCTGGTCGACATGTGGATCCGGCGCATCGAGTTCCAGGTGATGACGCCGGTCGGGATGTTCTGGCGCCACGCCCATCCCCTGACCGCCGCCCTGCTCACCCAGTTCAACGACTTCGGCGAGTCCAACCGCGAGCTCTACGCCCGCGCCTGCGGCTGGCTGGACAGGGAACTCAGCTCCGGCGGGCCGTTCATCGCCGGCGACAGCTACACGATGGCCGATATCTGTGCTCTGTCGACGGTGGACTTCGCTGCCTTCACGGGCCTGGAAATGCCGGAAGACGCCAGCGCCCTGCGCGCCTGGCACGCCCGGGTCAGCGAACGGCCGAGCGCGAGCGCCAACGCCTGAGCTGAGCGGCTAGACGGCGGTCTCGTGCTCGAGGATGTCGTCCTCGGGCTCGGGGGCCTCGTCGCCCGGCGGCGACAGCTCGCGGTAGGCATAGACCACCGTCGCGCAGACCACGCAGAACAGGATGGCCAGCAGGGCCGACTCGAAGACCCGCCGCAGCATCGGTCCCGGTCCGAAGTAGTCGAGATAGCCCTGGCCGGACGGGAACAGGAAGGCGCTCAGCTCGCCCGGCGGAATGCCCAGCACGAAGGTCACCAGCACGGCGACCAGCGAGAAGGCGATCACCGCCCCGAAGGCCACGGCCAGGGTCCAGAGCAGGGACAGCGCCGTGCCGGCCAGCAGCTGCCAGAAGGCCCCGTGCGTCATCTTCCAGGAGCCCATGACATCCAGCCGATGCTGGTCGATGGCCACCGGCGCGGTGAGCGACAGGCGGATAATGAAATAAGCCTGCAGGAACAGCACCGACAACGGACCCAGCAGGGCCATGAGCCCGGCCAGCCCGACCCGCTCGGCCAGCGGCCCGGCCAGGGCGCGGCTAAGGCCGAGCACGATGCCGAACGGCACGGCCGCCACGGTAATGGCCAGCAGGATGGCCAGGAACAGCCAGAACATCCGCGCCTCGTCGGCCCCGAGCCGGAAGTCAGGATTGTGGGTCTTGCCCAGCATCACCCGGAAGATCGACGGGGTGACGACGCAGAGGCTGGCGAAGGTCAGGAAGAGGGCGATGGCCGCGGCCGGCAGCAGATGCAGCGCCAGGTCCTGAAGCGTCGCCCAGGACCATTCGAAGCCCCGCGCGGTCTGCAGCTGGATCAGGCGCTGGGCCCAGGGCGACAGGTTGAACAGCGCCGCCGCGAGGTTGAGCACCAGCAAGGCGATCATCCACACCGTCACCGGCCGCGGCCGGTCACGGATGAAGCGGAAGCCCTCTAGGGACGCCTGAACGGGCGAGAAGGACATCTGGCGACTCTATCCCCGAAGCCCGTTGCGGGCTTCTGACTTATCTTCAGAACGCGTCCAGGCGGGTTAACCGCAACATCTAACCCTGACGCGCTCGGCCGCGGGTCGGCTGATTCGCTTCACCCTTGGACAGGCCAAGCTTATGCCAGCATTTCAGACCAACGCGACAGCGTCTGGACGCGGTTCAGAAGGTCTCTTCGTTGCTTGTGCCCAGTTGGCCATAGGCCTCGGCCCAGGGCGCGGTCTGCACGACCGTCAGATAGCTCTGGAAGATCGAGGCCAGCGTGATCCAGACCACGGCGATCGGCCACAGGGACTTGATCTTCTCGGGCGTGAAGAAGGCTCCCGGATCCTCGCTGGCCAGGGCCTGGAACATCCCGGTCGAGGCCATCACCGCCAGGATGGAGCCGCCGACGACCACCCCGACCACAATGGCCAGCAGCAGGCTGATGATGAAGTTGATCAGGCCGACCAGGAACAGGCCGAAGGCATGTCCCCGGGTCAGGGACCAGCTCTCGAACAGCAGGAAGCTCTTGCGCTCCCAGCTCATCGCCAGGCCCAGCGAGAAGCGCAGCCCGCCCCAGACCAGGACACCCAGCGCCGCCAGCCCCAGGACGATCGCGACCGGCAGGGTGGCGCTCTCGGAAATCTGGTGCGCGATCAGGGCCAGGACGGCGACGAGCCCGGCCAGGAGGCCCGCGGCCATGAGCAGGAGGACAGCGTAGACGATGGTGACCACCACCAGCATGACCTCGGCCATGCTCACCCGCATATAGAACCAGGACTTCTCCTCGGGCTTCAACATGGCCCGGAACAGCGCGCCGGTCGTAAGCCCGTAGGCCAGCAGGGCGGCGATCCAGGTGAGCGGGGTCACCGTATTCATCTGGGCGGAGAGCATCATGATCTGCTCGGGGTCGGGATCAGTATTGTTCTGCACCCCGGCCACAGCCAGATCGAAGAACTGCAGCAGGGCCGGCAGGATCAGCAGCATCGGCCCGACCGACAGGAGCATGGTGACCAGCCCCCAGATGATGGGCGGCAGAGGCTTGCGTCCGATGACTCCAAAGCCCGCAAAGGCCGCCTTGCCGATATCCAGTTGAGCCATGTTCGCCTCCCCCGAGGGTGTTCATCCGCCGGCAACCACACCACAGGCCAGACCATCACGCCACCCCAAAGCGAACCGGGGCGGCGGGCGGCTTCCCAAATCTGTTTCGTCGGCGGCGATTGGCGACTATCTGTCCGCCCATGACGACAAAACCCATCCATGTGATCGGCGGCGGACTGGCCGGCTCCGAAGCGACCTGGCAGATCGCCCGGACCGGCGTTCCGGTCGTGCTGCACGAGATGCGCCCGGTGCGCGGCACCGACGCCCACCAAACCGATGGGCTGGCCGAACTGGTCTGTTCCAACAGCTTCCGCTCCGACGACTGGCGGTTCAACGCCGTCGGCCTGCTGCATGCCGAGATGCGGCGCTGCGATTCCATCATCATGGCCTGCGGCGATGCCCATCAGGTGCCGGCCGGCGGGGCCCTGGCTGTCGACCGCGACGGCTTCTCGGCGGCCGTGACGGCGAAGCTGGAAGCCCATCCGCTGGTCACCATCGCGCGCGAGGAAGTGGCCGGCCTGCCGCCCGCCGACTGGGACAGCGTCATCGTCGCCACCGGTCCCCTCACCTCTCCGGCCCTGGCCGAGGCGATCCTGTCGCTCACCGGCGAGGACAGCCTGTCCTTCTTCGACGCCATCGCGCCGATCATCCATCTTGAATCCATCGACATGGACATCGCGTGGCGCCAGTCGCGCTACGACAAGGAAGGCCCGGGCGGCGACGCGGCCGCCTACATCAACTGCCCGATGGACAAGGCGCAGTACGAGGCCTTCATCGACGCCCTGCTGAACGGGCCCAAGGCCGAGTTCAAGGACTGGGAGCATGTTCCCTATTTCGACGGCTGCCTGCCGATCGAAGTGATGGCCGAGCGGGGCCGCGAGACCCTGCGCCACGGGCCGATGAAGCCGGTCGGCCTGACCAACCCGCGCGACCCGCTGGTCAAGGCCCACGCCATCGTGCAACTGCGCCAGGACAACGCGCTGGGCACCCTGTGGAACATGGTGGGCTTCCAGACCAAGCTGAAGCACGGCGCCCAGGCCGAGGTGTTCCGAATGATCCCGGGCTTGCAGGACGCGCAGTTCGCGCGGCTGGGCGGCCTGCACCGCAACACCTTCCTCAACAGCCCGCGCCTGCTCGACGAGCAGCTGCGCCTGCGGGCCGACAAACGCCTGCGCTTCGCCGGCCAGGTGACCGGCGTCGAGGGCTATGTCGAAAGCGCCGCCATCGGCCTGCTGACCGGCCGGCTGGCCGCGGCGGAACGGATTGGCGCGCCGATCCAGACGCCGCCCGAAACCACGGCGCTCGGCGCCCTTGCCGCCCACATCACCGGCGGCCACATGGTCGACGGCAAGGGCAGCTTCCAGCCGATGAACATCAACTACGGCCTGTTGCCGCCCATGGAGGCCCCGAAGAAGGGCCCGGACGGCGAGAAGATCCCGCTGAAGGAACGCGGCCGGGCCAAGAAGCAGCTGATGAGCCAGCGGGCGCTGGATGACCTGGACCGATGGATCGGCGCGCGGGCTCTGGCGGCGGAGTAGGCTGGAAACGGCTCCCCGGCGGGTCTAGGTTTCCCGCCAATCACAACGCCTTCCGGGGAACACCCAGTATGAAGATCGCCTTCCGCCTGCTGGCCGGCGCCGCGCTCGCCGCCACCATGGTCGTCGGAGCTGTCGAAGCCCGCCCGTTCACGCCCAAGGACATGGTCACCCTTGACCGGGTCAGCGACCCGCGCGTCTCGCCCGACGGCCGCTGGGTGGTCTACAGCCTGCGGACCATGGACTACGACGCCAACAAGGCCTCGATGTCCCTGTGGCTGATCGACCTGAAGGCCAGGGACGGCAAGCCGACCCGTCTGGCCGCCTCGGACGGCGGGGCGACCTCGCCGCGCTGGTCGGGCGACAGCAAGGCCATCTACTTCGCCTCCGGCCGCGCCGGCGGGACCGACCAGGTGTTCAAGCTGGATGTGGCCAGCGGCGCGGTCACCCAGGTGACCAACCTGCCGCTGGATGTCGGCGCCTTCGCCGTGTCGCCGGACGGCAAGACGGTCGTGGTGTCGCTCAGCGTCGACGCGGAATGCCCGGATATCCTGTGCAAGAAGAAGATGCCCGAGGACCTGACGCCCAAGTCGAACGGCGTGGTCTACGACCGTCTGTTCATTCGCCACTGGGACGCCTGGGCCGACGGCAAGCGCAACAGCCTGTTCGCCCTGTCGCTGGGTCCCGACGGCAAGGCCGCCCCGGCCGAGCAGGCCGTCCACCTGATGCGGAGCGTCGATGGCGACGCGCCGTCCAAGCCCTTCGGCGACGACAGCGAATTCACCTTCACCCCCGACTCGAAGTCGGTCGTCTACAGCGTCCGCATCGCCGGCAAGACCGAGCCCTGGTCGACCAACTTCGACCTCTGGCAGGTTCCTCTCAGCGGCGAGGGCGCGGCCAACCTGACGCAGGCCAACAAGGCCTGGGACACCGGCGCGGTCTTCTCGCCGGACGGCAAGACCATGGCCTACCGCGCCATGAAGCGGCCCGGCTTCGAGGCCGACCGCTGGCAGATCGTGCTGCGTGACGTGGCCACCGGCCAGACCCGCGAGCTGGCCGCCGGCTGGGACCGCTCGGCCGACACCCTTGCCTGGGCTCCGGACGGCAAGAGCCTCTATGTCACGGCCCAGGACATCGGCCAGACCCGCCTGTTCGCCATCGACGCCAGGACCGGCAAGGTCACGGCCAAGACCGGCGCCGGCCATGTCAGCGCCTTCAGCCTGACCCCCACGGGCGCCGTCTATGCCCAGGACCAGCTGGACGCCCCGGCCCAGCTGTGGGTGCAGGACTTCAAGGCCAAGGCCATGCCGCGGCCGATCACCGACGTGAACGCCGCCCAACTCAAGGACGTCGACTGGGGCGCCTACGAGCAGTTCGAGTTCGCCGGCTGGAACAATGAGACGGTGCGCGGCTATCTGGTGAAGCCCGCCAACTTCGATCCCGCCAAGAAGTATCCGGTCGCCTTCCTGATCCACGGTGGGCCGCAGGGGTCGTTCGGCAACCTGTTCCACTACCGCTGGAACGCCCAGACCTACGCCTCTCGTGGCTATGCGGTGGTGATGATCGATTTCCACGGCTCGACCGGCTATGGCCAGGGCTTTACCGACGCCATCAGCCAGCACTGGGGCGACCGCCCGCTGGAAGACCTGCAGAAGGGCTGGGACCACGCCCTGACCAAGTACAGCTTCCTCGACGGCGACCGGACCTGCGCGCTGGGCGGGTCGTACGGCGGCTTCATGATCAACTGGATCGCCGGAAATTGGGCCAAGCCCTGGAAGTGCCTGGTCAACCACGACGGCATCTTCGACGCCCGCTTCATGGGCTATTCGACCGAGGAGTTGTGGTTCAGCGAATGGGAAAACGGCGGCACGCCGTATGACCCGAACACCACCTACGACAGGTTCAACCCGTCCAACCACGTCAAGGACTGGAACACCCCGATGCTGGTGGTCCATGGCGGCAAGGACTACCGCGTGCCGCTCGAGGAAGGCATCGCCACCTTCACCGCCCTGCAGCGCAAGGGCGTGCCCAGCAAGTTCCTCTACTTCCCGGAGGAGAACCACTGGGTGCTGAAGGCGCAGAACTCGGTGCAGTGGCACGACGAGGTGCTGGGCTGGCTGGACGAGTGGACGGCGGAGAAGAAGTAGGCGGCTACAGCCGGCCCGTCAGGACCGCCCAGGTGATCCGGAGCCGCTTGCCCAGCGGCCCCGGCTTGCCACGCGCTGCATAGACCCTGGCCAGCGCCGCGTGGGCGACCGCCGGGAAGGCGTCGGTGGGCAGCGTGGCGAGCGCCGTCCGCCCGCGCTTCAGCACATCGCCGACCGCCGCCCGGTCCGCCTGTCCCGAACGCGCCAGATGCAGCGCCCGCGCCGCGTCGGCCACCTGTTCGACCCGGGCGTCCGGATGCAGGCGCAGGGCGGCCAGGGCCATGACGACGCCGTCGGTCTCGTCGATGCGGGCCAGCAGCGCCTCGTCGTCGGCGGGCGGCGCCAGGGCGTCGATATAGCGGTCTGGCAGGCCGGCGACCGTATCCATGGGAAACCGGGCGGCCTTGAGCCCTTCCAGCACGGCGTGGCCGCGCGTGTCGCCACGGGCCATCAGACCCTCCAGCGCCTCTCGCCACCAGGCCAGGCGCATCTCGCCGACCAGCGGATCGCGCACCTTACGCCCCACGGCCGACAGTTCGTTGTCGAGGCTGTAGAGGGCGACCAGATCGGCGCGCGCCGCCGGATCAGCGGCGAAGCGGCTGGACAGCCAGCGATCGGGGTCCTTGTCGGCGAGGATGGCGTCGAGGTCTTGCATGAGGTCCACGAAAAAGGGCCCGCCGTCGCCGGCGGGCCCCTCTCTTAGCTCAAGCCGATGATCAGCCGAAGATGGTCTGGCTCATGGTCATGGTGACCAGCATCGGGATCGACAGCAGGGTGTTGGTCCGCGAGAACAGCATGGCCTTCTTGCCGGCCGCCGCCTTGGCGTCGGCGTCGAAGCCTTCCTTGATGCCCAGCGCAATCTTCTGCGCCGGCCAGATGAAGGCCCAGACGTTGAAGAACATGATCGTCGCCAGCCACATGCCGATGCCGAGCAGGATGTGGCCCGGGTTGCCGAAGTTCTCGGTCGCGCCCAGCGTGAAGGTCTCGACCAGGTAGCCGCGATGGAAGGCCAGAGCCACACCGATCACCCAGGTGGCCAGGGCCGCCCAGCGGAACCAGAACAGCGCTTCGGGCGCGATGTACTTGCTGACCGCCGGTTTCAGCTCGGCCGGGATCTGCGGCATGACGCGGATCTGCACGAAGTTGAAGTAGTACAGCAGGCCGATCCACAGGATGCCGGCGAGGACGTGCAGCCAGCGCAGCGTGGCGATGGCGAAATCGGCGGCCGTGCCCTGGTTCGCCGCGAAGTAGGCGTAGACCATGACAAGGGCCAGCACGAAGCTGACGATGATAGTGTTTCGGAAATTGGACAGCAGCGCCGTCATTGTTCGAGCCCCTCGAAAAGTCCTACCCAGGGGCTCAGCTATAGGCCGGTTCGGCCGGACCTGCCAAGACTTCAGACGGCGATGAGCGCCGCGGCCATCCGCCGGCCTTCGGAGGCCAGCACATTGTAGCTGCGCGCCGCCGCCTCGCTGGACATGAATTCCAGGCCCAGCCCCCTGGCGCGAAGCCCTTCGCGAATCTCGCGGGGCGGCAGGGCCTGGTTGAGGCCGGTGCCGAGCAGCACGAACTCCACCGCCGAACCGGCCGCGAACACCGGGGCGAAGGCGTCCAGGGCAAGATCGCCCAGGCTGGCCACCGACCAGTCCTGGGCGACATCGTCGAGGATCAGCAACGATCCGGGCCGCCAGAGGCCGGCGACCCGAAAGCCGCCGCCGCCCCAGGCGTCGATGGAGGGCGCCTGCCGCATGGACCCTACGCCCGCGACGCCGGTCCCAGGATCTGGACTTCGGCTTCCGTGTCTTCCTTACGCTTGCCGCCATTCCACAGAAGGATGATCGGGGCCGCGACATAGATCGACGAGTAGGTGCCGAGCGCGATCCCGAAGATCATGATGATCGAGAAGCCGTACAGCGCATCGCCGCCGAAGACGGCCAAGCCGCCCAGGGCGATGATGGCGGTCAGGCCGGTGATCACCGTGCGCGACAGGGTCTCGTTGATCGACAGGTCGATGATCTCGCGCATCGGCATCTTCTTGTACTTGCGCATGTTCTCGCGCAGGCGGTCAAAGACCACGACGGTGTCGTTCATCGAGTAGCCGATGATGGTCAGGATGGCCGCCACGGTCGTCAGGCTGAATTCCAGCTTGAAAACGGCAATCATGCCGAAGGTCAGAAAGACGTCGTGGAACAGGGCCACGACGGCCCCGAGCCCGAACTGCAGTTCGAAGCGGAACCAGATGTAGAGCAGCATCAGGCCGATCGCCGCCAACAGGGCGATGATACCGCCGGTGAACAGCTCGCTGGAGACCTTGGGCCCGACCACCTCGGTGCGGGTGAAGGCCTTGTCGTCGACGCCGGCGACCTTCTCGATCGCCGCCTTGACCTGCTCGACCTTCTGGGCCGGGTTCTCACCGGGTTCGAAGCGGGTCGAGACGTGCCGGGCGCCGGACGGGTCGTCCGGGGTGGCGAAACCCTGGACCTGCGGATCGCCGACGCCCTGGGCGGCGAGGGCCTGGCGGATGGCGCCGAGGTTGGCCGGTCCAGGCGTCGAAAACTCAAGCAGGGTGCCGCCCTTGAAGTCGATGCCGCAGTTCAAACCTCCACAGGGAGGAGTCGCCGGATAGATGGCCATGAACAGCGAACCGATCGCCAGCAGGATGGAGATGGCGCCCGCGTACTTCGAGAAGGCGACGAACCGGAAGTTGGTCTTGACCGGCAGGATCTTGATGAGAGGCCACATGGTCTTCAGGTCCTAAGCGATCGGCAGGGTCTTGGGACGCGCGGTGCGATACCACACGGCCAGCAGAACCTGGGTGATGAGCACGGCCGAGAACACCGAGGTGAACACGCCGATCGAGAGGGTCCAGGCGAAGCCGCGGACCGGGCCGGCGCCGGCCGAGAACATGATCGCCGCGGCGATCAGAGTTGTCAGGTTGGCGTCGATGATGGTGACCATGGCCCGCGAGAAGCCCGCGTCCATCGAGGCCAGCAGCGGTCTCCCCGCCCTCACCTCATCTCTCATCCGCTCGTAGATCAACACATTGGCGTCGACCGCGACCGCAAGGGTCAGGATCAGGCCGGCGATGCCAGGCAGGGTCAGGGTGGCCTGGGTCAGGCTCATGGCCCCAACGATCAACATGGCGTTGACGAGCAGGGCGATGATCGACACCCCGCCGAACAGCAGGCCGTAGGTCAGCAGCATGAAGACCAGGATCGAGACGAAGCCGACGGTGGTCGAAAGCTGGCCGGCCTTGACGGCGTCCGCCCCCAGCTCAGCCCCGACCGTGCGCTGCTCTTCGACGTTCAGCGGCGCCGGCAGGGCGCCGGCGTTGAGCAGGATCGACATCTCGTTGGCTGTCTGGATCGTGTAGTTGCCGGTGATCTCGCCCGAGCCGCCGGTGATGGCGCTTTGGATATTGGGCGCCGACTGCACGACGCCATCCAGAACGATGGCGAACGGCTTGCCGATGTTCTTCTGGGTCACTGCCGCGAAGCGCTTGGCCCCCTCCCCGTTGAGGCGGAAGGTGACGACGGTCTGGCCGTTCTGGTTGGTGCCGACGCCCGCGTGGGTCAGCATGTCGCCGCTGACCTCGATCCGCTTGCGCAACAGCAGCGCGCCACCGCCCTTCTGGGGCAGAACTTCAGACCCCGGCGGAATGGCGCCCTCGCCGGCCGCGCGGTTGTCATCCGGATCGTCGTTGACCATCTGGAAGGTCAGGCGGGCGGTCTTGCCGATGATGTTCTTGAGCTTTTCCGGATCGCTCTCGCCCGGGGCCTGGACGACGATGCGATTCGTCCCCTGGCGAGTGATCGAGGGCTCCTTGGTGCCCAGTTCGTCGATCCGGCGGCGGACGATCTCGATCGACTGCTCGACGGCGCCCGAAGCGGTCTCGCTGATGGCCGTGTCGGTGTAGGTCAGGCGGATGGCCTGGTCACCCTGGCGGCTGACGTTGATGTCGGCGGTCCCGGCCCGGGTCGGACTGGGGGCCTGCTTGCTCAATTCGACGAAGGCGGCCTGCGCCTTGTCGGCGGGCATCAGGACGATGACGCTCTTGCCGTCCTGCGACACGCCCTGCGGCGGGGTCCCGGCGTTACCCAGGATCCGGCGGACTTCCTCCGACAGGTTGTTGAGCTTCTCCTTCTGCAGCGCGGTCGTATCGACCTCGAGCAGCAGGTAGGAGCCGCCCTGCAGGTCGAGACCCAGGTTCAGCGTGCTCTTGGGCAGGAAGCCCGGCATGCCGGCCCGGACGTTGGCCGGCAGCACGTTGGGCAGGGCGAACAGCAGGCCGAAGAGCACTGTCGCGACGACGACAATGATCTTCCAGCGGGACAACTGCATCATGGCGGTGGAATTCCTCGCGAGCTTTTCGGGACGCCTCTAGGAGGCGATCAGCTCTTGGCGTCGTTGGCGGGGGCGGGTTCGCCCTTGGTGCGGACCACGCCGATCATCGCCTTGACCACCTTGACGGTGACGCCCTGGGCGATCTCGACGCCGACTTCCTTGTCCTCGACGCGGACGACCTTACCGACCAGGCCGCTCGACAGCTCGATCATGTCGCCGCGCTTGACGTTGGCGATCATCGCCTGATGTTCCTTGGCGCGCTTCTGCTGGGGCCGGATGATCATGAAATAGAACAACGGGACCATCAGCAGCAACGGCGCCAGTTGCATAAGACCTTCGGGCATTTCGACTCCAGTGTAACGGTGCGGCGCAGGCCCCGAGGGCGCGCCGGTTTCAGGTCGGCGGAAACTAGGGCTTGACCCTGCTCATTGCAATGAGCGGCCCGAACACAGGCGAGGCCTGTGGCTTTTCGCCGTCACAGTCCGCTAGAAGCGGTCCTGAAAATGACCGACCTGACGCCTCTCCTGACCCGCATCGCCGACGCCCTTGACCGTCTGGTCCCCGCCGCGCCGGCCGAGGCCGACTTCGCGGCCGCCCGGCTGTTCCGCCATGATCCGGCCAGAGCCGCCTTCCTGCCGGCCCCCGACTACCCCCTGCCGCTGGACCTGCTGGTCGGCGTGGATCGCCAGAAGGCCCGGTTTGTCGAGAATCTGGGCCGCTTCGCCCGCGGCCTGCCGACCAACCACGCCCTGCTGTGGGGCGTGCGCGGCACCGGCAAGAGCAGCCTGGCCAAGGCCGCGTTCATGGCCGCGGTCAGCGACTATCCGGCCCTCAAGCTGGTCGAGGTCGATCGCGACGAGGTCACCGCCCTGCCCGCCCTGTTCGATCTGTTGCGGGGCCGGCCCGAGCGCTTCGTGGTGCTGTGCGACGACCTGTCGTTCGAGGACGGGGCGGCGGCGGCCAAGGCGCTGAAGTCGGCCCTGGAGGGCGGCGTCGCCGGGCCGCCGGAGAATGTGCTGTTCGTGGCCACCTCGAATCGCCGCCACCTGATGCCGCGCGACCATGCCGAGGGCCGGGGTCTGATCGCCGCATCCGAGGACGCCGAGGAAGAGGTCAGCGTCTCCGACCGGTTCGGGCTCTGGGTCGGCTTCCCGCCGATGGACCAGGCGGCCTATCTGGAGGCGGTGCGGTCCTATGCCGGCCGGTTCGATCTGCGCGCGAAGGACCTGGATCGCCGCGCGTTGCAGTGGGCCCAAGCGCGCGGCTCCCGCTCGGGCCGCGTCGCCTGGCAGTTCATCCGCGACCTGGCCGGTGAGCTCGGAAAGCCCCTCCCCTAGCGGGGAAGGACGATCTGTGGGTCGATCGCCCGGGCCTTGTACTTGGCCGAGGGCGAGTGGCGAACCTCGAAGTGCAGCTGGGGCTTGGGCGCGTCGCCGCTCTGGCCGACGACGCCGATCTTCTGACCGCGGCTGACCCGCTGGTCCATGCTGACATCGGCGGAGCGCAGGTTGGCGTAGACTGTCGCCCAGCCATCGGCATGGATGACGATGACCGTCAGACCCGAGTTCGGCAGGTCGTTGGCCAGCTTGACGATGCCGTCCGCGGCGGCGACCACCGGCGTGCCGGCCGCCGCGCCGATGTCGACGCCGTCATTCCGCTGCATGGGCCCCCGGGGCCCGTAGGGCGAAATGATTGTCCCGCGCACCGGCCACTGGAAGCGGCCGGCCGCCATGCGCGCGTAGTCGGCGTCGGTGTACGACGGCGGCTTGTCGTCCGGCATCAGCGGCGGCAGCGGCTTGGATGAGGGCGGCGGGGCCACTGGCTGTTGCACCGGTGGTTTGTAGACCGGCGGCTTGACCACCGGCGGCGTGGCGACGACCGGCGGTGTCGTGACGGGCGGCTTCACGGCCGGGGGCTTGCTGGCCGGCGGCCTGGCCGGGGGCAGTTGACTGGGGGCGGTCTGAACCGGCGGGCGTTCGACCGGCGGCTGCTGCACGGGCGGCAGGGCGCGCGGATCATACGGCGTCTCGACCGGCGGACGCGAGGACGGCGGCATGCGCGGATCGTCTGGCACATAGGTCGGCTGCGGGGCCGTCGGTTGCGGACGCGGACGCGGCGGAGCCGGCGCGTCGACCGTCACCGAGACCGTCTTCTTGACCGGACCGCTGTCCTTGAAGCCCTGCGGCAGGCGCAGCTTCTGGCCCTTCTTGATGGCGGCCTTGGTGGTCAGGTTGTTCTCTTCGGCCAGGGCCGCGACCTTGACGTTGAAGCGCTTGGCGACGGCGGTGAGGGTGTCGCCGCTCTCGACCACATAGGCCTTGCCCTTGCTGGCCGGGCCTTTCAGCACCTGGCCGGGCTTCAGAAGGAAGGGCTCCTTCAGCTTGTTGTCGTCGGCCAGCTGCTTGCGGGTGGTGCCCAGTTCGCGGGCCACGGCGTCGAGGCCCTGGCCCGACTTGACCGTCCAGGTCTTCGGCTTGCCGTCGACGGCGATGACCTTGCCGGCGACGGTGACGACGGTGCGGTTTTCAGTGCGCCTGGCCGGCGGGGGGTCGTCCTCGGCGTCGTTCTGGGCCAGCTGGATCGGCGCGGGCGCCTCATAGCGGTCCTGCGCCGGCGGGGCGAGGTTCGAGACCTTGATAATGCCGCCTTCGCTCTGCGGCGGGGCCCAGGCGACATCGCCGGGCTCATCGGCCGGCGCGGCCTCCTCCTCTGCATCGCCCTGCGGCGGAGGGGGCGGCGGCGGCGGCGGCGCATCGCTCTGGCGGATGGCGTAGGCCGGCTTGGGCATCTCGATGGCCGTCGGGCCGGTTCCGGCCTGTTGGCCCTCGACCACGGGATAGCGCGGCGTCGGAGCGGTCGCGCAGGCGGTCAGGGCGGCGGCGCTGGCCGCGAGCAACAGGGCGCGGGTAAAATACTGGGTCATCGCCGCTCTCTTGATCAGTCGAACGACACACCTGGCTTGATGCGCGTTAAGCCTGCGTTAAGCACACGAGGACGCCGACGGTTTTACGGGTCAAAGTTCGCGCGCGACGCCGTCCAGGAGGGGGACGAACCGCACGTCGCACAATGTTTCCCGCAGGAAGCCGCCCGCGCCATCGCCCGCATAGCGGATCAATTGCTGAACAGGCCCCCGGCCCACCGGCGCCACCAGAACCCCGTCCGGTTTCAGTTGCGCGAGGAGTCTTGTCGGCTCTTCGGGCGCCGCTGCTGTGACCATAATGCGGTCAAAAGGCGCCTGCTCCGCCCAGCCCTCTCCGCCGTCGCCGAACTTGGTGATGACGTTGACCAGCTGCAGGGTTTTGAAACGCGCCTCGGCCTCTGCCATCAGGGTGCGGTAGCGTTCGATCGTGTAGACCAGCCGCGACAGCCGGCTGAGGATGGCGGTCTGATAGCCACTTCCCGTGCCGATCTCGAGCACCCGCGACCGGCGATCCAGGGTCAGGGCCTGGGTCATCAGGCCGACGATGTAGGGCTGGCTGATCGTCTGGCCGCAGGCGATGGGCAGGGCTGAATCTTCCCACGACCGCGTCTTGAACAGATCCGGCGTGAAGATCTCGCGCGGCGTCTTCTCCATGGCGCCCAGCACCTTGACGTCGCTCACGCCCTGCTCGCGCAGCGCCAGGATCAGCTTGGCGCGATCCTCACCTTCGTGTTCGGGCGGCGGCTTGGACATTCAGGCTTTCGGCGGCGCTCCGCCCAGCAAGCCCTTGAGCGCATGGACGGTTTCGTTGTGGGTCAGGTCGATATGGAGGGGCGTCACCGAAATGCGACCCTCATAGGTGGCCTTCAGGTCTGTGCCCTCGGCCGGGTTGGACAGCTGGCCGGAGAAGCCCATCCAGTAATAGTCGCGGCCGCGCAGGTCGGTGCGGCGCTCGGCCTTGCGGATGTGCATGTCGCGGAAGCCCTGGCGCGTCACCTCGACGGCGGTCACCTCTTCCGGCGGCCGGGAGGGGAAGTTGACGTTCATGATGACGTCCTTCGGCCAGCCGACTTCCAGCAGGCGTTTGACGATGCCCGGGCCGTAGGTCTCGGCGGTCTCCCAGAAGGGAATGACCTCGTCGTGGAAGGCCAGCATCGACTGCGACAGGGCGATCGAGGGAATGCCCAGCGCCATGCCCTCGATTGCGCCCGCGACGGTGCCGGACATGGTGACGTCCTCGGCGATGTTCTGGCCGCGATTGACCCCCGACAGCACCAGGTCGGGCGGGGCGCCCTCGACCAGGTTGCGGATGCCCAGCATGACGCAGTCGGTCGGCGTGCCGGTCACCGCCCATTTGCGCTCGGCGACTTTGCGGACCCTCAGCGGATCGGCCAGGGTCAGGGCCCGGCTGGCCCCGGACTGCTCGTACTCCGGCGCGACGACCCAGACGTCGTCGGTCAGGACGCGGGCGATCTTCTCGAGGCACTCGAGGCCCTCGGCGTGGATGCCGTCGTCGTTGGTCAGCAGGATGCGCATCAGGCCGCTTCGATATGCTTGAGGCCGCCCATGTAGGGCTGCAGCACGTCCGGGATGGCGATGCGGCCGTTCTCGTCCTGATAGTTCTCCATCACCGCCACCAGGGTGCGGCCGACGGCCAGGCCCGAGCCGTTGAGGGTGTGGACGAAGCGGGTGCCCTTCTCGCCGGCCTTCTTGGTCCGGGCGTCCATGCGCCGGGCCTGGAAGTCGCCGCAGTTGGAGCAGCTCGAGATTTCGCGGTAGGTGTTCTGCGACGGCAGCCAGACCTCGAGGTCATAGGTCTTGCGGGCCGTGAAGCCCATGTCGCCGGTGCACAGCAGCATGGTGCGGAACGACAGGCCAAGCTTCTTGAGGATGCCCTCGGCGCAGCCAACCATCCGCTGGTGCTCGTCTTCCGACTGCTCCGGCGCGGTGATCGACACCAGCTCGACCTTGTAGAACTGGTGCTGGCGGATCATGCCGCGGGTGTCGCGACCGCTGGCGCCGGCTTCCGAGCGGAAGCTGGGGGTCAGGGCGGTCATCCGCAGGGGCAGTTCTTCCTCGGCAAGGATCTGCTCGCGGACGATGTTGGTCAGCGAGACCTCGGCGGTGGGGATCAGCCAGCGACCGTCGGTGGTGTGGAACAGGTCTTCCTCGAACTTGGGAAGCTGGCCGGTGCCGAACACCGCTTCGTCGCGCACCAGCAGCGGCGGGCTGATTTCCGTATAGCCGTTCTCGGTCGTCTGCACGTCGATCATGAACTGGCCAAGCGCCCGTTCCAGCCGCGCCAGTTGACCCTTGATGACCACGAACCGCGAGCCGCTCATGCGGGCGGCGGCCTCGAAATCCATGCCGCCGAGCGCCGCGCCGAGATCGACGTGGTCGCGGGCGTTGTTGAGGCGCACGGGGTCGCCGTGACGGCGCTGTTCGACGTTGCCGGTCTCGTCCTCGCCAGCCGGGACCTGGGCGTCCGGAATGTTGGGCAGGCTGGCGAGCAGGTGACGAAGGTCGAGGTCCGCCATCTGGGCATTGTGTCGCGCTGCGTCTTCGCCGCCCTTCAGGTTCTCGACCTCGGCCAGCAGTCGTTGCGCTTCCGCTTCGTCTTTACGCCCCTTTGCCTGACCAATTTGCTTGGACAGGGCGTTCCGAGCGGTTTGGTCCGCTTGGAGGTCGCTCGTCGCCTGACGCAATTGCGCATCCAGTTCGAGCACTTTGGCAACCGTCTCTTCCGCAGCCGCGCGCGCTTCTGCCGTCGATCCGGAACGCGCTGCCCAGCCAGCAACAAAAGCGGCGGGGTTCTCGCGGATGGCTCGGATGTCGTGCATGGCTCTGGCGGGGCTGGGATGGAAGCGGAACTGTCTAGTGTGCGTTGGGCGGAGGGGGAAGGGTCTGACGCGCCGCGACCGACAAATCCGCTCACGCCGCCGGGGTCGGGGTCACCCGGCTATCGAAGCGGCGACCATTATAGCGCGGCCGGCCGACCCACAAAAAAGCCGATGTCGTTCGAAAGCCGGGGAAAACGGGCTGAACCCCAAGGCCTGTGGGTTTTCACGTGGGTGAGGGCCGCCAGATTGTGGCCCGGGGCGTAGGTCAGTGTGTTGGTCGAGGCGCGGGGTTTGTGGGTCGAAAACGCACCGCGGCGACCCACGCCTCCCGCGAGGACTGCGGCGAGGGCCGTTCTGGTCGATGAATATGTCTAGACATATTCATCAAGCCTTTGAACTGATGCGATTTTTCGCCCGAACAGCGCCAGCCCCGTTTAGCAGATCAGGAGGAGCCCTTCTTCGCGAAGTAGGTCTCCGCATCGCCGGGAAACGTCCGGGCCCGCACCTCGGCCGCGTACTTCGCCCCGGCCTCGGCGATGTCGCCGCGCAGGTGGGCGAAGCGGCGCACGAACTTCGGGGTCCAGTCGAACAGGCCCAGCATGTCGTCGGTGACCAGGATCTGGCCGTCGCAACCGGCCGACGCCCCGATGCCGATGGTCGGCGCCGTGATGGCGGCGGTGATGTCGCGGGCCAGCCCTTCAGCCACGCCCTCGACGACGACGGCGAAGGCGCCCGCCTCCGTCGTGGCCGCCGCCTCGGCGAGGATCTGGTTGTGGCTGCCGATGTCCCTGCCCTTGGCCTTGAAGCCGCCATCGACCAGCACCGCCTGCGGCCGCAAGCCGACATGGCCCATGACCGGGATGCCGCGCTGGACCATGTAGTGGATCGTATCGGGCACGGTCGGGCCGCTCTCGACCTTCACCGCCTGGGCCCCCGTCTCCTTCATGATCCGGGCGGCGTTCTCGTAGGCGGTCTCGGCGCTGCCTTCGTAGGACCCGAAGGGCATGTCGATGACCACCATGGCCTTGCGGGCCCCGCGCATGACCGCTTGGCCGTGCAGGATCATCATCTCCATGGTCACGCCGACGGTGTTGGGCAGGCCATGCACCACCATCCCAACACTGTCGCCGACCAGCAGCAGGTCGCAGTGCTCGTCGAGGATCTCGGCGATCGGGGCGGTGTAGGCGGTGAGGCAGACAATGGGCTCGCCGCCCTTGCGGGCGGCGATGTCCGGCGCCGCGAGACGCCGGACGACGTCCTGCCGATGAGACGACAAAGCTAGAACTCCTGCGTGGCCCGCGTAATGGCGAAGCCCAGCGCCATAACACCCAGCGCCGCCGTCATCCACAGAACTTCCGGGCTGACCGGCAGGGCTCCGAGGTTGGAGCTGGCGCTCAGCACCTCGGCGAAGGCCTTGCCCACGGCGCTGGCCTGGGCCGTCGCCTCGCTGCCCGCCGCCTTGAGGAACAGGCCCGCGCCCATCATCTGGCCAACCCCGACGACACCGGCGACGACGCCGGCCCCGCCGATCACCAGCCGCCGCAGCGACCAGCCACGCTCCATCCGCGCCTCCACCTGCCGGGCGAACAGCTCGCCATCGGCGAAATGCGGCGGCTCGGCGAACATGCGGTCGAGGCGCGTTTCGAATTCTAGATCAGACATGATCCTGCCTTTCCGCCTCGCGCCCCGCGCCTTGAGTTGGCGCAAGTCGGATCCGGAGCTTATCCAAACCACGTTTGACATGGGATTTCACTGTCCCCAAGGGGGCCCCGATGGTTTCGGCCGCTTCGGCGTGAGAAAGTCCGGCGCCGTAGCATAGCGACACACACAAACGTTCCTGGTCGGACAGGCTCTTCATGGCCTCGTCCAGATCGATGCGGTCGACGGTGGAGACTTCTCCGCCATGCCCTTCGTCGTCCTGTTCCACTTCTTCGGTCATCCGGCTGTCCTTGCGCCAGCGGCGCACGTACAGCCGGGCGGCGATCCGCTTCACCCAGGCGGCGAAGGTGCCCTCGCCCCGGAATTCCGCGACCCGCTCGAAGGCGGTCAGGAAAGCGTCCTGCGCGATGTCGTCGGCGGTCGAGGGCTGGGCCCCCATCCGCCGCAGCAGGCCCCGGACGGCCGAGCCGTGCCTGCGCACCAGCTCGCCGAAGGCCGCGCGGTCGCCCGCCGCCGCGAGGCTGGCGAGCTCCACATCGTGCAGTCCTGTGACAGCCCTTGCCTGGGCCATGGTTGATCACTCCCCCTTGGAGCTTGCAGCAGCCGTCTAGGACTGCTGGCCCTTGTTGGGGTTGAAGAAGCTGAGGACGACGTAGGTCAGGCCGATGATGGCGGGGATCGCCCCGATGCCGCCCATGACGTGGAAGCCTTCGTCCCATTCGTAGGAGGTGATGTAGCCGAAGGCGCCCAGGCCCAGGCCGACACCGATCCAGATGATGCCGGTGCGCAGGTCGCTGATCGAGCTGGGCGGCAGTTTCACGGTCTTGGTCAGGGCGTCGATGACCTCGGGCGGCATCGGCTGGCCCTTGTCGATCGCCGTGCGCAGCGTGCTCTGCATCTCGCTGCGTTCGCGGGCCTTCAGCCAGTTGGGGACGATGACGATCGCCGCGATCATGGCGAAGAAAGCAATGGGGATCAGCATTTCCATGGTGGTGAACCTTCTCTCGAATCTCTGCGGCGCCGCGCCGTTGCGTGCGCCATCTGATCATGAGAGGCGCGAGGGGGACGCAACGGATGCGGAATTCCGCATGAAATGTTCGTAAGGCGCGAAAGGGCCCCCTCAGGCCTCTCTTGGACGCAGCACCATCTGGCCCATGCCGACCAGGCTGAGCGTCGCGGTCAGCACCGCCACCCCCGTCGCCATCGACTGCGCCGCCGGTTCCAGCACGCTGGCCAGCACGGGCGCCACGGCCCACAGCACCAGGCCGCCGACGATGGCGGCCAGCGCCGCCACCAGCAGCGACTGCTCGAGCTGGCGCCGGGCGATGGCCTTCATGACCGAGGCGTTGAACGACGGCTCGGACGCCGGGCGGGCCGATCTAAGGAAGGCCGCGATCTTGTCATCGGGGGTCATGTACGCTCTCCCAAACTCGCCAGCAGTCTATCGCGTCCGCGCGCCACATGCGACTTCACCGTGCCCAGCGGCAAGCCCAGCGCCTCGGCGGCCTCGCCGTGGCTCCAGCCTTCGGCCAGGCAAAGGGTGACCGCCGCCCGCTGCTCCGGCGACAGCTGGGCCAAAGCTGCCTCCAGCGCCAGCCGCTCTTCCGGCGCGACGCCGTCCGCCGCCGTCTGCACCTCGGTCGCCGCCCAGTCGTTGTCCCGCACCGCCGAGCGCCGCGCCGAACGCGCCGCCGTCTGGGCCTTCTTCCAGGCGATGCCGAACAGCCAGGGGCGGAACCCCGCGTCGTCCCGCAGCCGGTGCAGGCTCGACCAGGCCGTGACCAGGGCCTCCTGGGCAATGTCGTCGGCCTCGGCCCAGCCATGGGCCCGGCGCAGGAAACCGCGCAGGGGCGCCTGGTGGCGCTCGACCAGCCGGGAGAAGGCGGCCTGGGATCCCTCCCGGGCCGCCCTCACCAGTCCCCCGTCCACCGCCTAGTCCCGCCGGGCCATCAGGGTGCTGACCAGGCTCGCCGCGCAGAGGGCGCCCATGACGAAGGCCACGATCACCGCCGCCTCGCCGATGCCCAGCAGGTCGGTCATGGCGGCGTAGCCAAAGCCGAGCGCCAGGGAACCGAACAGCACGACCTGATACCAACCGCGTTCACGGCGATAACGGCTGCGGTAGCGGCGGCGACGGCTGCGATCGTCGTCGTCGTCATCGTCGATGGAAGCGTCCAGGGCGGCGCCGTCCGCCTTGACCTGGGCCAGCAGGTCGGCCGGCGGATCGCGGCCCTGCTCGGCGTAGCTCTTGACGAGGTCGAGGGTGTTCTTGTGCTTCAGGTAGCGCATCCACTGGTCCCAGGCCTGGACCACGAAGAAGCCCAGCGGGAACAACAGCCACCAGTAGGATCGAAACAGGTCTTCCATGTCCTTGCCCTCCAGCCCGGGACGATCATCGCCCGGTTTTGAGGACTAGTCGCCGCCGAACCGCGGCCTGGATGCAGCGCTCGCGAAGAAAACTATCGGGGCAGGATCAGGCGCGCGGTAAGGCCGCCCCCCGGTGTCGGCGCCAGCACGACCTCACCGCCCGAAGCCCTGGCGAGACCGCGAGCGATGGCCAGTCCAAGGCCTGCTCCGCCGGTCTGGCGAGAACGCGAGGTCTCCGCTCTGGTAAACGGCTCGAAGGCCTCGTCGGCGAAGTGCTCCGGAAGGCCGGGCCCGTGATCGACGACATCCAGGGTCCAGGTCGCTTCCGCCGCTGAAAGGGTGATTTCGGCCGCGCCCGCGTACTTCACGGCGTTGTCGATCAGATTTTCGATGACCCGTCGCAGGCCCGCCTCATCCCCCTCAACGATCACTGGCCCAGCGAACAGGCCAGCCGTCACGGCGTCGCCTGCCGCGCGTCGTCCCTCGACCACCTCCTCCAGGAGGCTCGCGATATCTACCGGCGCGGTCGCGGTCGGCCGCTCCTCTCCCCGCGCGACCTGCAGCACATCCTCGATCAGCGCCGACATCTGGCGAATGTCGCGGTCAGCCAGATCGCGCTGGACGGGATCAGCAATCATCGCCGCCCGAATGCGCAGCCGCGTCAGGTAGGTCTTCAGGTCGTGCGCAATGGCCGCCAGCATGCTCAGTCGCTCGGCCATCAGGCCTCGAACTCGCCCCCGCAACCGGTTGAAGGCGGCAGCCACGGACAGGGCCTCCGGCGGACCGGCCTCCGGCATCGGTTCGGCGTCGAGATCAAGCGAGAAACGGTCGGCGCGGTCGGCGATCGCTTGCAGCGGCGCCGCCATGGCGCGGGCAGACCGCCAGATCAGGGCCATGATGGCCAGACCAAAAACGATGTTGGCCGCCAGCAGGACATAGAACATCAGCTGCCTGCGGAGGTTTGTTCCCGCATCGACCATCATCAGGCCACCGCCTCTGAGGTGCACGACGACTGCCGCTTCCCGCCCCCAGCCGCCATTCTCGCGCCGAAACAGGCGCCGCGAGCCCTGACGTACGATCACCTCGACCCGACGCTCTTGCAGGGCAGAGCCATAGAGGGTGGGAGGCGCCGCACCCAGGGTGATCGCCGGCCGCATCCACCCGTCTGGTGGTGATCGATCGATCAGCCGCACGCGGACCTCGTTTGAGGAAAAGGCCCGCAGCAGGCGTTGGCGGTCCGTTGCTGGGGCCGCCGCCTCCAGCGTCTCGGCCATGGCCGCCAGTCGATCGGGGAACGGAAGCCGCCAACGACCGGTGTCCTGGGCGTTCCAGAGCAACACGCCAATCACCCCGATCAACTGCAGTGCGAAGAAGCCGCCAGCCGTCAGCAGGGCTAAACGCGATCCCAAACCCAGGCGCCCACGGCCGGTCACTCAGTCACCACCTCGGCCGCGAACAGATAGCCGCCGTTGCGCACGGTCTTGATGAGTTGCGGCGCGGACGGGTCATCGCCCAGCTTTCGTCTCAGCCTCGATACCTGGATGTCGATCGAACGGTCGTAGGACTCGGCGGCCCGCCCTCTCAGCGCGTCCATGATGTGATCGCGCGACAGCACCTGGCGGGGCCGCTCCAGCAGGACCATCAGCAGGTCATGCTCTCCCGCTGTCAGGATCACCGCCTGGCCGGCGGGATCGGTCAGGTCCCGCGCCCCGACGTCGAGTCGCCAGCCCTCGAAATGGAACACCGGTCGGACCGCCCGGACCGCCCCGCCCTGCCGCGCCCGCAGCACCGCCTTGGCCTGGGCAAGCAGCTCGCGAGGGTGGAACGGTTTGACAATATAGGCGTCCGCGCCGACCTCCAGGCCGATGATCCGATCCATGGCTTCGCCACGCGCAGAGGCGATAATCACCGGGGAGCCATGGTTGGCCTGCAGGCGGCGGCAAAGCGCCAACCCGTCTTCGCCCGGCATCATCACATCCAGCAGCGCAAGGTCCGGCCGCTCGCTCTCGACCAGCCTCCAGAAGGCGCGGGCGTCGGGCGCGGCCTCGGCCCGCCAACCCTCCGCCCGGAACAGGCCGACCATCAGGGCGCGGATCTCCGGGTCGTCCTCGGCGATGTAGACCAGCGGCGTCTGGTTCAAGGGCGGGCCTCCTGCGCCCTTATGACCTCGAAGCGGCAGCCTTCGCCAGACGTTGTTACCCGCTGTTACACGGCGGCGCCGGCCGGACAAACCCAGGGACGAGCAGCGGTTTAGACCAGTGACGTCGGCGCAACCCGCGCTGTCTCTCAACCCGCTGCAAGGAATATCGCCATGTCCCACAAGGGAATCGTCACCATCGGCCTGGCCGTCCTCATGACCGCCGGCCCCATCCTCCTCATCGCCGACAGCGCCGCCGCCTGGGGTCGCGCCCGGTCCGGCACAGTCACCGTCCAAGGCGCCGCCGGCCGCGGCGGCACGACCCAGGTTGACGCCTATCGCTCGCCGGGCGCCTCCTCGACCAGCCGCTCGACCACCACCAACGGCGGCGAAACCTATTCGACCGCCCGTAGCCGCGCCTCGGTGAAGACCGAGAATGGCGTCGCCACCAGCGCCAGCCGTACCGGCCCCGCCGGCAACACGCAGACCTATCAGGGCGAAACGACGCGTACCGACGACGGGTACAGCCGCTCGTCGGGCGTTCAGACCTCGCAAGGCCGCGGCTACCAAACCCAGACCGATGTCTCCCACGACGAGGACAGCGTCACCGTCGACAAGTCGGCGGTGACCAACAGTGGCGCCGCCGTGAGTCGCTCGGCCACCGTCAGCCGCCCCCAGTAGGCAGTCGCCCTACAGCCTTCCCGGCCGGGCTGCCCTCCGCCCGTCCTCAGCCCGGCCGGTCCTTTTTCCCAAGGAGTTCACCTATGCACCGCCTGCCCGCCGCCCGCTTTCTCGGTCTTGGCGTCATCCTTTGCGCGGTCGCCCTGCCCGCGGCCGCCTCCCCGCCTCTCAATGCCCTCATCGCCCGGGCCGACCGCGACAGCGACGGCTGGATCAGCTACCCCGAGTTCAGGGACGCCCGCCTGGCGGCTTTCGACCGCGCGGACGCCAATCACGACCAGATTCTGACCCGCGCCGAAGCCCGGGCGATGCGCGCCGACCTCGGCCTGCCGAACCGCATGCCCGGTCCCAAGACCCTGAGCGCAATGCGGGCGATCGACGCCAATGGTGACAACAAGCTGTCCCGCGCCGAGTTCACAGTCGCCGGAAGAGCCCGCTTCGCCCAGCTCGACAATGACCATGATGGTCGCCTCAGCCGCGCCGACGCCTATGCGGCCATGAGTGGCTGACCATGGCGCTGATCAATCCTGAATCCCTCCAACACACCGCACCGCTGTTCGCGGTCGTCGCGGCGGGGGCCGCGCTGTTGGAATTCCTCCTTCGGCGGTTTGTGACCCGCCAGGGCTACGACAGCCACGCGGCCTTGGCCTCGTTGGGCGTCGCCGCCGGCCAGATCGTCAGCAACGGCCTGTCCGGGCTGGCGATCGGCGCCCTCTTCGGAGCGGTCTACGCGCTGACCCCATTGCGCCTGCCCGTCGACGCCTGGTGGAGCTGGGCGTTACTCTTCGTGGCGGTCGAGTTCCTCTACTACTGGCAGCACCGCCTGAGCCACGAGGTCTACTGGCTCTGGGCGACCCATTCGGTGCACCATACGCCGGAGGAACTGACCTTTCCGGCGGCCTCACGGTTGGGCTGGACGGGTCTGATCTCGGGGCTCTGGGTGTTCTTTGTTCCGGCTGTGGCCCTCGGTTGGCGGCCGGAAGCGGTCGCCGCCGTTCTGGCGCTGAACCTGCGCTTCCAGTATTTTCTGCATACCGAGCTGGTCGGACGACTGGGTCCTCTGGAAGGGGTCCTCAATACCCCCTCGGCCCACCGTGTCCACCACGCCTCGAACCCGATCTATATCGACCGGAACTTCGGTGGAGTCTTGCTCATCTTCGACCGGCTGTTTGGCACATACCAGGCCGAACGCCGCGACGAGGCCTGCCGCTACGGCCTGACGGAGGCCGTCAAAAGCCACAACCCGTTCGTCATCGCCACCGCCGAGTGGGTCCGGCTGCTGAAAGCCATGACCAGGGCCGGCTCGCCTGGGCGCGCGCTCAGGATCGCCGCTGGTTACCCGGGTCGTCGCCCGAATGCGCGGCCCGCCCCCGGGCCGTCCGAGGCACGCTATCCGCCGAACCGGGCCGCGTAGGCATCCGGCTTGAAGCCGACCAGCAGGGGCCCGCCTCCCTCGACCACCGGTCGCTTGATCATTGAGGGCTGGGCGATCATGAGCGCGATGGCCTTGGCCTCGTCGATATCCTGCCGGTCCGCCTCGGGCAGCTTGCGGAAGGTCGTGCCGGCCTTGTTGAGCAGCGGTTCCCAACCCACTTCTCCCGCCCAGGCGCGCAGCTTTTCGGCCGTCACGCCCAGCACCTTGTAGTCGTGGAAGTCGTAGGCCACGCCCTCGCCTTCCAGCCATTTGCGGGCCTTGGCGACGGTGTCGCAGTTCTTGATGCCGTACATCGTGACGGGCATGGCGGGCGCTCCGGAAGTGGTCAGGCTCTCCTCTCCGAATGCGCCAGCAGCGTCAACCTGCGTCGCGCCCGGGAGGGCGTGCAACCCGCCGGGCCCGCGACCGTTAGCGCAGCATGAGGCTGTTCCTGTCCTGTCTGAGTTTCGCGGGCGCGATGACCGGCGCCGGTCTGGCCAATGCCCAGGCCTTGACCGACCCGACCCTCGAACGCCTGCGCGTCGCGCCCACCGACGGCAGTCTGGCCAGCAACCTGACCGACGCCGGCGCCCCCGCCGTCTGGCGCGAGGGCGACGCCCCCACCTTCAAGTTGCGGTGGAAGGGCAAGGAGTCGGATTGGGACGTCTCGGCCGCCAGCCGCTTTGTCGAGGAGACCGAGGCCAACGCCCGCGATTTCCAGACCCAGGGCCTGTTCGAGGCAGAGGGCGCCGTCGTGCGCCGGGTCGGCGATTTCCGGATCGGGGCGGTCGGCTATTCGGCCCGCACCGTCGGCGACAAGGCCCGGGGCGGCCCGAAACTGGGCGCCATGAAGTGGCAGGGCAATGCGGCCGGGCCGATCGTCGGCTACGACACCCGGATCGCGGGCAAGCCCGCTACCCTGGCCCTGCGCTGGTACCGGGAAATCGATGCGCCGGGCGAGAACGGCGACACGGTGTCAGCCTCGTTCGCCGTTCGCTTCTGAAGATAATGCCTTCTCGTATCCGAGAATGCCCAGAATAGGTATGTATTTGGATTAGGTGTTCCGCCCTAAATGGGCGTTTACGACATGGCAATGTAGTCAAGCTCATAAGGCCCTAACATATCGAGGGGCCAATGAAAAAAATCATCGTTCTGTCCACTGCCGTTCTTGGCATGATCGTCGCCACGCCGACCCTGGCGGGCGAGTTTTCCGGCAAGGTTGGTCTTGCCAGCCAGTATCTCGGCAAGGGCCTCGGCAAGAGCGACGAGGACCCGGCCTTCAACGGTTCGGTGCGCTGGACGCAAGACGGCTTCTACGCCGACGCCTTCGTCTCCCAGGCCGCCTCGACCAGGGACGCCGAGAGCGAAGTCATCCTGACGGGCGGCTATGTCGCCGAGTTCGGCGGGTTCGACCTCGACAGCCAGCTGCTCTACCGCGAGATGACCGGCGAAGAGAACGGTATCGACAGCGGTTACTTCGAAGCCCAGTTCGATCTGTCGCGCGACTTCGGCAAGACCTTCAGCGGTCGCCTGCGCGTCAACTATTCGCCCGACACCTATGGCGCCACCGACGAGGCCTGGTGGGTCGAGGCCCAGGGCGGCGCCAAGATCTACGACGGCGGCAAGCTGACCGCCGCCTACGGCCTGCGCCGCACCGAAAACGGCACGGACTATGACGCCTGGAACATTGGCGTGAAGCACAAGTTCACCAAGGCTATCTCCGGCGATCTACGCTGGTACGACACCGACGGCCACGACTTTGGTGAACGCTACGAAGGCCGCCTGGTCGCCGCCCTCACCTACAGCTTCTAGCACCGGACCCCAATCGCATGGCTTTCGCCGACTGGACCATCTCCCGCAAAGTCACCGCCGCCTTCGCCGGCGTGGTGATGATCATGGGCGCTTCCGGCGCCTTCACCGTCTACCAGGTGCAGAACATCAGCGCCGGGCAGGACCGATTGAAGGTGGCCTGGAGCGAGGATGTCGCCATTCGCGAGGCCCGGTTCTACCTGGCCCGGCAGGAAAACAGCCTGCGTGGCTGGGTGCTGAGCCAGGACGCCTACTATCTCGGCCGGGTCAACGCCCACCGCGACAACTTCGGCAAGCGCATGGCCATCCTGCGGGAGGCCTCGGCCGGCGATGCCGCCGAACTGGCCGAGATCGCCGCCACCGAGGCCGCCGCGGCGGCCTGGTACAAGGGCGCCGTCGACCAGGCGGGCGTTCTGCTGAGCGCCGGATCGGTCGCCGAGGCCGGGGCCCTGATCGGCCGCGAGGGCCAGGCCGACGAACTGATGGGCGTCGTCGAGGACAACCTCGACAAGGTCGCCGCCTCATCGGCAGCCGACATCCAGGCCGAGCGCGACACCTTTGACACCACCCTGGCCATGACCGTTATCCTGGCCATCATCGGCGTGGTGCTGGCCGCCCTGCTGGCCGCCTTCGCCGGCTGGCTGCTGGCCCGGACGCTCAGCCGCCCGGTGCGGAGCCTGACCAGCGACATGCAACGACTGGCCAAGGGCGACCTCGACGTCGCCATCGCCAGCGCCGGCCGCGGCGACGAGATCGGCGCCATGAGCCGCGCCGTGCAGGTGTTCAAGGACAACGCCATGGCCCTGCGCACCGCCTCCGCCGACCGCGAGCGCATGGAGGGCGACGCCCGCTCCACGCGCGAACGGTCTGAAGCCGAACGCAACCGCGCCGCCGCCGAACAGGCCGTCGTCGTCGAGGAAACCGCCAAGGGCCTCAGCGCCCTGTCGTCCGGGGACCTGTCCTGGCGCATCACGGCGGAGTTCCCCGGCGACTACGAACGGCTGAAGACCGACTTCAACGAGGCCGTTGGCAAGCTGGAAGCGGCCATGGGCGTCATCAACGCCAACGCCACCGCCATCCGCTCGGGCTCTGACGAGATCAGCCAGGCGGCCGACGACATGTCGCGCCGCACCGAGCACAACGCCGCTACCCTCGAGGAGACGGCCGCCGCCCTGGACGAGATCACCGCCACCGTCAAACGCACCGCCGAGGGCGCCAAACAGGCCGATCAGGTTGTCCGCACCGCCCGCGCCGACGCCGAGCAGAGCGGCGTCATCGTCGCCAGCGCCGTCTCGGCCATGAGCCAGATCGAAAGCTCGGCCCGCGAGATCAGCCAGATCATCGGGGTGATCGACGAGATCGCCTTCCAGACCAACCTCCTGGCGCTCAACGCCGGGGTCGAGGCGGCCCGGGCCGGCGACGCGGGACGCGGCTTCGCGGTCGTCGCCTCGGAAGTCCGCTCCCTGGCCCAGCGCTCGGCCGACGCCGCCAAGGAGATCAAGACCCTGATCGGCGCCTCCACCCGCCAGGTCGGCGAGGGCGTCACCCTGGTCGGCCAGACCGGCGAAGCCCTGCAGCGCATCGTCGGCAGCGTGGCGCAGATCACCAGCCTGGTGACCGAGATCACCGCCTCCAGCCAGGAACAGGCCTCGGCGCTGTCCGAGGTCAACACCGCCGTCAACCAGATGGACCAGGTGACCCAGCAGAACGCGGCCATGGTCGAGCAATCGACCGCCGCCAGCCATGCCCTGCGCCGCGAGGCCGGCGAACTGGCCCGCCTGGTCTCCCAATTCAGGATCAGCGGTTCGGCCCCGGCCCCCGCCCAGGCCCAGACCCGGCGCCCCGAGGTGATGGTCGCCGCGCCCAAACCGGCCGCCAGCGACTTCCGCAGCCGTCCGGCCCTCAAGCAGACCTCTCAGGTCGCCCGGGCGCCGGAAGCCGAGGGTTGGGAAGAGTTCTAGTCGCGCGACGGAATCGTCAGGCCGCGCTGCACGGCCGGCCTGGCGAGACCCCGCTCCAGCCAGGCCTTCACCGCCTTGTAGTCGTCGAAGCCGACCAGGTCGCCGGCCTCGTAGAAACCCACCAGGTTGCGCACCCAGCCCAGGGTGGCGATGTCGGCGATGGTGTAGTCCTCGCCCATGATCCAGTCGCGGCCGGTCAGGCGCTCGTCGAGCACCTGCAGCAGCCGCTTGGCTTCGGCGACGTATCGCTCGAGCGGGCGCTTGTCCTCGAAGTCCTTGCCGGCGAACTTGTTGAAGAAGCCGACCTGGCCGAACATCGGCCCCACCCCGCCCATCTGCCACATCACCCAGGCGATGGTCTCCCAGCGCGCGGCCGGATCGGCGGGCAGGAACCGGCCGCTCTTCTCGGCCAGATAGATCAGGATGGCCCCGGACTCGAACAGGCCCATCGGATTGCCGCCCGGTCCGTCGGGATCGATGATCGCGGGGATCTTGCCGTTCGGGTTCAGCGACTTGAACTCCGGCAGGTGGCTCTCGTTCTTGCCGATGTCGATCAGGTGCGGCTCGTAGGGAAGCCCTGTCTCCTCCAGCATGATCGACACCTTGACGCCGTTGGGGGTCGGCAGGCCGTACAGCTGGATGACGCCGGGGTCCTTGGCGGGCCAGCGCTTGGTGATCGGGAAGGCGGAAAGGTCGGCCACGGGCTCGCTCCTAATTCGCAACAGGATCAGGGACAGATGGGGTGGCCCCGCCCTTGCGCAACCATCGCCGCCTCGTCAGGCTGAACGCGCCAACAGGGGAGCCGGCGCATGCGCTTCATCGACCGCGACGAAGTCCGCGCCCGGCTGACCTACGACCTCTGCATCCCCATCGTCCGCGACGCCATGATCGCCTTTTCGACGGGCGAGACGCGCCAGTTGCTGCGGGGCATCATCCCGTTGCAGGGCGACCGCCTGTTCGGCGTCATGCCTGGCGCCCGACGGACCGTTCGGGGCCAAGCTGATCAGCATCGTCCCGGAAAACTTCGCCAGGGGACGCTCGTCGCACCAGGGGATCGTGGTGCTCTTCGACCCCGATGACGGCGCCCCGGTCTGCATCCTGCACGCCGGCGAGATCACCGCCATCCGCACCGCCGCCGCCAGCGCAGTCGCCACCGACGCCCTTGCCCGCCCGGACGCCACGACCATGGCCGTTCTCGGGTATGGCGAGCAGGCCGCAAGCCATATCCACGCCATCGCCAGGGTTCGCGCCCTGACCGGCGTCCGGGTCTGGGGCCGCGACCCCGAGCGCGCCGCCGCCTTCGCCGGGCGCCTGCGACCGCACTTCCCCTTCGAGATCACCGCCGTCCCGGGCGCCCGCGCCGCCGTCGCCGGCGCCGACATCGTCTGCACCGTCACCAACGCCGCCGAGCCGATTCTCTTCGGCGATTGGCTCGAGCCCGGCATGCACCTCAACCTCGTCGGCTCCAGCTACGCCGGCCCGGTCGAGGTCGATGACGCCGTCGTCACCCGCAGCCGCTTCATCGCCGACAGCCGCGAGGGCGTCCTGGCCCAGGGGGCGGAGTTCCTCAAGGCAAAGGCCGCCGGCCTGATCACCGACGAGCACCTGGTCGCCGAGATCGGCGAGGTCCTGGCCAGCCGCGTCGAAGGCCGCCGCTCGTCCGCCGAGATCACCGCCTACAAGTCCCTCGGCCACATCGTCCAGGACCTGGCCAGCGCCTGGGCCCTGTTCACCCGATAGGCCCGCCGGATCATCGCCGCCGTCTACGGCGCCTGACGCCCCGCCAGGGCCTGCCTCAGCGCCGCCGGCAGCGCCCGGCCCAGCGCCGCCAGCAGGTCTTCCTCCAGATGCTCCGGCCTCACCGTCCCCAGCGCCAGGTCGAGCCGGTCCAGCTTGACCACGGCGGCGCCCAGGCCAAGGTCATCGAAGGCCTGTTCGAGCGCGGCCGGCAAAGCCGCGCCGGCCATCCGTTCGAGGCGTTGGCGCATTTCCTCCGCCGCCGCGCCATCGCCCAGCGCCGCCTCGATGACCAGCCGACCGACCCTGTGCGGGGCCGCCCGCTCGACCGTCACCTCGGTGGTCCACAGCCCCTCCAACAGGCGCTGATGCACTCCGGTCACCAGGGCGTCGCCGTTGAATCGGCCGCCCAGCCCCTGCAGCTCGACCGTGCAGCCCGGCCGTGGCAGGGCGCTTCCCTGGAACCTGACCGTGCCCTGGACGCCGGCCTCCAGATCCAGATTGAGGTCGAGGATCGACTGGCCCCAGACCAGACTCAGGACCGGCGGCCCGCCGGTCGCCCCGTCCGTCTTCGCCGTGCCGCCCTGATCCACCGCCTCGATGACCAGCAGGCTCGGCCCGCTGGCATCGCCGCGCAGGCCCTGGCCCTGAATGACCCCCGTGAACAGCGGGGTGAGGACCGCGCCATAGCCGAGCGACAGGCCCACCTCCACCCCTGGGGCGAGATCGGCGCCCTCACTGAGCGCGAACGTCGGCACGGCGGGATCGCCGTCGTGGAACGTCAGCCGCGCCCTCGCCGGCAGGCCGGCCGCCTGCCAGATTTCCAGAGAGACCAGATCGAAGCGCGGGTCGATCGGTCGGCCGGCCAGGGTGATGGCGGCGGTCGCGATCCCGTTGGCTTGCTCGACCGGAGACGGCGGCACTAGCGCGCCTCGATCTGGCGGAGGTGCTGCAGCACCTGCGCGACGCAGGCGCTGACGATGGCCTCGTGCTGGGCCGGCGTCAGTCCGCCGGCGCCGGCGGCGGGTTCCGGCGTGGGCGCCCCGCCTGGCGCGACCGACGGGCCGATCGCCAGGTGAATGGCGACCTCACGGATTTCCATAGCCATCGCTTCCCTCCCCGCGCATTGCCGATCTCCGACTCCCGCCATTCAGCCACAGATTGCCCACGGCGCACACCGCCCCGGAAGTTGAAGCTCACTTTCCGTCCTTGACCCGAGCAGGCGGCTTCCAGCGACCTCGCCGGCCGTCCGCCTGAAATCATGGACATTGCCCCTCTCCGGGGGCATTTTCTCCCCGCCTCCCCGGCTGATCCGCGTCAACAGAGAAAAATCATGCCCGCCTATCGCTCGCGCACCTCCACGCATGGCCGCAACATGGCCGGCGCCCGCGGGCTCTGGCGCGCCACCGGCATGAAGGACGCCGACTTCGGCAAGCCGATCATCGCCGTGGTCAACAGCTTCACCCAGTTCGTGCCGGGCCACGTCCACCTGAAGGACCTCGGCCAGCTGGTCGCCCGCGAGATCGAACGGGCCGGCGGCGTGGCCAAGGAGTTCAACACCATCGCCGTCGACGACGGCATCGCCATGGGCCACGACGGCATGCTCTACAGCCTGCCCTCGCGCGAACTGATCGCCGACGCGACCGAATACATGGTCAACGCCCATTGCGCCGACGCCATGGTCTGCATCTCCAACTGCGACAAGATCACCCCCGGCATGCTGATGGCCTCCCTGCGGGTCAACATCCCGACGGTCTTCGTCTCCGGCGGCCCGATGGAGGCCGGCAAGGTCATCCTCAAGGGCAAGGAAGTCGCCCTCGACCTGGTCGACGCCATGGTCGCCGCCGCCGACGACTCGGTCAGCGACGCCGACGTCGCCACCATCGAACGCTCCGCCTGCCCGACCTGCGGGTCCTGCTCCGGCATGTTCACCGCCAACTCGATGAACTGCCTGACCGAGGCGCTCGGCCTCTCCCTGCCCGGCAACGGCTCGGTTCTGGCCACCCATTCGGACCGTGAGCGCCTGTTCCTCGAGGCCGGCCACCTGATCGTCGACATCACCCGCCGCTACTACGAGCAGAACGACGAGAGCGTTCTGCCGCGCAACGTCGCCAGCTTCCGAGCCTTTGAAAACGCCATGAGCCTCGACATCGCCATGGGCGGCTCGACCAACACCGTGCTGCACCTGCTGGCGGCCGCCTACGAGGGCGGCGTCGACTTCACCATGGCCGACATCGACCGGCTGTCGCGGAAAGTCCCCTGCCTCTCCAAGGTCGCCCCGGCCAAGTCCGACGTCCACATGGAGGACGTCCACCGCGCCGGCGGCGTCATGGCCATCCTCGGCCAGCTGGAACGCGCCGGCCTGCTGCACACCGACCTGCCGACCGTCCACAGTCCCTCGATGGGCGCGGCGCTCGAGCGCTGGGACATCTCCCGCACAGAGAGCGAGACGGTCCGCACCTTCTTCAAGGCCGCCCCCGGCGGCGTCCCGACCCAGACCGCCTTCAGCCAGTCGCGCCGCTGGGAAGAGCTCGACCTCGACCGTGAGGCCGGCGTCATCCGCGGCGCCGAACACGCCTTCAGCAAGGACGGCGGCCTGGCCGTGCTCAGTGGCAACCTGGCGCTCGACGGCTGCATCGTGAAGACCGCCGGCGTCGACGACAGCATCCTGACCTTCTCCGGCCCCGCCCGCGTCTTCGAAAGCCAGGACGCCTCGGTCAGCGCCATCCTGACCGGCAAGATCAAGCCCGGCGACGTGCTGGTCATCCGCTACGAGGGCCCCAAGGGCGGCCCCGGCATGCAGGAGATGCTGTACCCGACCAGCTACCTGAAATCGAAAGGCCTCGGCAAAGCCTGCGCCCTGATCACCGACGGCCGCTTCAGTGGCGGCACCTCGGGCCTGTCGATCGGCCACGTCTCGCCGGAAGCGGCCGAGGGCGGCCTCATCGGCCTGGTCGAGGAAGGCGACATCATCGACATCGACATCCCGAACCGCGGCATCAGCCTGCGGGTGCCGGAGGCCGAGCTCGAAACCCGCCGCGCCGCCATGGACGCCAGGGGCTGGCAGCCGGCCGTCAAGCGCGAGCGGAAGGTCTCGACGGCGCTGAGGGCCTATGCGGCGTTCACGACGAGCGCGGCCAAGGGCGCGGTGCGGGTGGTGCCGTAACGAATCATACCATCGGGGAGTCGACGAACCGAACAAGCCATGGTTTATTTTTCTGAAGCTGCTCACGAACAGGTTGCACCCGCACGTCCGCGCCTGGATCGATGCCGGAAGCCGCCGTCCGCGAGGGCTTGGGGAGATTTGGCATGGCCGGATTATTCGATCGGTTCTCATCTTCATTTCCCGTCGCGCCGGTTCTTGGCGGCTTGGCGGCGCTTACGCTGATTGCCGCGACCGGCTCCTTCCTGCTGAGCGAGCGCCAGTTCAGGGCCGCGACGGCGGAGCATCCCTGGCTCCGTCATGCCGCGAAGCAGCGAACCCTTACCGATCGTTTCCGCTTCCCGCTGTCGAACACCCAGGCCGTCGCCGTAGCGCTGGCGCCCGCTGCCGTCGCCGGCATCGAAGCCCTGCCATTGGACTTCTCCAGCGTCGAGACCGCCAAGGGCCTCGTCGCCTCGCTCAACGACATCAATCCGGCTTGCGAAAAGATTGCCGTTGCCCCCGCCCAATGCGCGGAGGCCGCCGTCGCCAGGCGCCAGACGCGGCTTGAGCAGACTCTCGATCTTCTTCCGCCGCTCAAGGCCGACTACTGGATCGAGCGCAACGGCGCCTGGTTGGCGTTCAGCAAGCTCATCGTGATGTCGGCCCGTGTCTGCGGCCTGACGCCCTATCGGACTGAAACCGCCCTCCTGATCAAGCCGGTTGACGGCTATGGCAAGGAAGGCGTCACCGGCTGGAAGCGTCTCGCACCTGGCGAATGCAAGAGCGTGGAGTTCGGCAAGTACAGGCGCCAGCCGAAGCTGCTCGCCTACACCAAGGCCACTGACGACGAGGCGATTGAAGCGCTGCGCTCCGACGCCCGATACACGGCGGCATGGGGAGGGCGCAACGCCACCTGGGGTGGTTCCGGCCCAGAGGCGGTGAAGGCTTGCGTCGCAGCAGAGGACGCCGATCCGATTCCGGAGCAATGCGGGAGGTTTGACTCGCCGGTCAGCTTTAGGTCGGTTCATACGACCATCGCCGATGGCTTGGGCCAAGCCACCTGGCTGGTCGCCGACCCGGGCCTTTGCAGCCCCGACTGCGCCTGGAACCAGCCGTCGAGCGAAGGTCTGATCCGGAGCCTGCAAACGCACGCTCAGCAACTCTCCTCGCTGCTGTTGCTGAGAAAGGAACACCATCAGCGTTATGGAACGACGCGACCGTACGTGAATGGCGTCGAGGCCGTCGATGACAACGGACCCTACCGTGCCGGGGTTCGCGTCGTTTCGGTTGAGCCACAGACCCCGTTTGGCGTCGCGAGTCCGTTTCGCATCGGCGACGTGATCACCCAACTGGCCGGTGTGCCGATCTTCAGCGCGGAGGATCTCAATCTGGCTCTGGCGCGGTTCGTCACCTCGGTCGGAGCGGACAAGACCTACCTGTTCCAATACTGGCGTTACGACGAGGCCAGAGGCCAAGCGACTAAGTACGAGGAAAGCGCCACGGTCTACTTCAACGCCGGCTTCTGGCTTGCCAATGGCTACTCCAATCGGGAGTTCGAGGCGATGATGCACGGTTTTGGCAATGCCGTGACGTTCGGCCTCTACCGGGACGCCATCTGCGGCTGGAAGACCCTCTTGAACGAAGTCTCCTCGTTCTCGTCCTGCAAGATCGCCGCGATCAACAAATGGATGCTGCTGCGCCAACTCTACCCCGACTACTATTCGTGGGGGGCTCTCCCGGCCATGCTGTTCTCGCCGCTCAGAATGCTCCTGGGTGTCGCGGGCATCACCGTTTCGATGGCCGGGCAGTTGGTCATCGAGGCGCTCGAGGCTGGACTATCTGTCGCCTCAAACAGCGCGCCCGGGCAGAGCGTGATCATTACAGCCGGGCAGTTCACGCAGTCGATTGTCGTCGGCAGGTTAACCGAGTTCGGCACGGCCCTGATGCAACCCGACGCCTTTCAATAGCGAGCGCCGGGGTTGGGCCCGGCCCAGTGTTGGTGGCGTCGGCCTATCCGCCCCGGGCGCCCAGCATCACCACCCCGGCGATCATCGCCGCACACCCGGCCAGCCGCACCGGCCCGACCCGCTCCCTGAGGATCAGCACCCCCAGCAGGGCGGCGACCATCATCGACATCTCCCGCATCGGCGCCACCACGCCCAGCGGCGCCCCCATGTCGAGCGCCGCCAGCACCAGGATGTAGGACAGTGGCGACAGCAGCCCGACGCCCAGCGCCATCCGCCAATGCCCCTGCATCCGCGCCCAGGCCCCTCGCGGGTTGGCCAGCACCACCGGCGCCAGCATCGGAAACCGCAGCGCATTGCCGACCCAGACCAGCATCACCGGCGCGATCTCCAGCGCCTTCACGCCATAGGCGTCGACCACCGAATAGGCAGCGATCAAGGCCCCGGTCGCCAGACCCCAGCCCAGCCCCGCCTTGCCGCCCGGCCTGCCAAACACCTCCACCCTTCCGTCCGTGGAGATCAGCACGATGCCGGCCACCACCGCCAGCAGGCCAAGACCCCTGAACAGGGTCGGCGTCTCGCCCAGCAGCAGCACGGCGGCCAGCGCCGCCAGCATCGGCCCCGTCCCCCGCGCCACCGGATAGACCACCGACAGCTCGGCCACGCGGTACCCCCGCTGCAGGGTCAGGGTGTAGGCCAGGTTGATCGCCGAGCTGAGCAGCAGACAGCCCAGCACTGTCCAACTCCACACCATCCCTTCCTGCGCCATCTGCCAGATCGCCCAGGGCGCATAGGCGACACAGATGATTACGTTGGTCACGGCGATGAAGGCCGGGCCGGCCTCCGCCGCCCGCTTGATCATGAAGTTCCAGCTCGCGTGAATGACGGCCGCCAGCACCACCAGCGCCAAGGCCGCCGCCGTCATCGCTCCTGCCCCCTGATCAAGCCCTTCAACGCTATCTCGCGGCCGCGCAGAGAGCGTGCAAGGCGGATGTGATCTTCGCGTAGCGGCGCCTCACGCCCGCGCCACCCAGCCCCGCCAGGTGAAGGCGGCGAAGAACATCTGCACCTGCGAGAACCCGCCGCGGCGCAGGATGGCCTCGTCCTCCTCCGGGTCGTACAGGCCGAGGCTTTCCGCCACAGCCGCCCGGGCCCCCATGGCCTGGGCCGGATCGACGCCGGAGGCGATGGCGAAGGCGGCGTAGCGGTCAAGCCAGAGCGACCGCTCGGCCGGGTCCTGCGGAAAGCTGCTGTGCGCCGCCACGAACGGCGCGCCGGGCTTCAGCCGTCGGTGGATTTCTCGCACCGTCCGCTCCCGCTCGGTCGCATCGAGAAAATGCAGGGTCAGCAGGCAGACCGCCGCGTCGAACGGCCCCTCCGGCGCGTCGTCGATATAGCCCTCGACCAGCTGCGCCCGCCCGACGTCCTCGCCCAGGGTCTGCTCGGCCAGCCGCAGCATCGCCCCGGCCGGATCGACCCCGACGAAGCTCCAGCCCGGCTGCGCCTGCGCCAGGGCCTTCAGCTCCAGCCCGCCGCCGGCCCCCAGCACCAGCACCCGGGCGTCGGCCGGCGCGGCCTCGGCCAGCAGGATGCCGGTCATCCGGTGCAGTCCGTCCAGCCCCGGCAAGAACCGGCGCGGCCCGTCCGTATAGCGGACGACGGCCTCCGGATCGGAGAAGGCCTTCAGGAAATCGACTTTCTCGGCTGCGTCATGCGCCATGGTTGGCTCCCGTTAGATGCGGCGCCCGGCGCGCCAGGCGTTGATGGAAATCGGCGCTCAGCGCCGCCAGGGTGACCCCGCCCAGCGAGGCCAGCAGCACCGCCTCGGCCTCGGCCAGCGCCTCGTCCAGCGCGGCGTTGACCGCCTGCTCGACCAGGCAGTCAGGCGTCTCGTTGCGGTTGCCGATGGCGAACAGCGACGGGCTGCCCAGCGCCGCATAGACATCGCCCAGGGTGACGGCGTTCAGGTCGCAGTCCAGCCGCCAGCCGCCGCCATGGCCCTTCTCCGACCGCACATAGCCCTGCGCCTTCAGCCCGGCCATCGTCCGCCGGATAACCACCGGATTGGTCTGCATGGCCCGCGCCAGCACCTCGGAGGTCACCGGCCCGTCATGCTCGGCCATGTGCAGAAGGACGTGAAGCACGCCCGACAATCGGCTGTCCCGGTTCATGTAACTTCTAATGTTACATCATAGGTCGCGGGTCAAGACCGATCGGACCGGACAGTCGACCGCTAAGGCTTCAGCACCTCGAACGACAGGCTCTGCAGCCGTACCTGCGGCGTCGGCGCCAGCAGGAAGCCGCCGCCGACCCGCCCGTGTTCGCAGGTCCAGACGAAGCTGCCCTGCATCGCCGTCCTCGCGCTGACCGGCTCGTCCGCCGCACAGGCCCCGACCTCGGCCTTCACCCGGGCCAGCTCCTTGGCCCAGTGCGGCTCGTCCCGGTCGAGCAGGAAATTCATCGCCAGGCCGTCGCCCTGGCCCGCCACCGTGCCCTGGGCGAAGATCGTCCGCGCCAGGCCATAGCCCGCCGTCACCCGCTCGCTGACCGTCACCGCCCGATCCGGCGCTTCGCCGGCCGCCAGCAGGGCCAGCGCCGCCTTCCAGGCCGGGACCGAGGGGCCCGAATAGGTACGGTTGGTGAAGACAAAGAGGCCGATACCCCTCTCCGGCAACAGCAGCACATGCGAGCCATACCCCGGATAGCCGCCGCCATGGCTCAGGGTCCGGCCCAGGTCGCAGTCGTCAGACACCCGCCAGCCCATGCCATAGGTGACCGCCGCCCGGCATGGCGCGCCGCCGATGGCAGTGGCCCGCATGGCCCCTTGCGGGAAGTTCGAGCCTTCGGCGATCTCCCGCACCGTCGGCCGCGCCACCGGCCCGACGTCGGCCGCATCGCGCGGCGGCCAGGCCGACAGCAGGAAGGCCACCCACTTCGCATAGTCGTTGGCCGTCGTCTCGACCCCGCCCATGGCCCCGAACACCCCGTCGCCCATGTCCGGCTCGCGCAGCCAGGCGTCGTCCTGCCAGCGATAGCCGATCGCCCGCCGCTCCGGCGGAGACCGGGCGATGTCGTAGCCGGTCGAGGCCATGCCCAGCGGGATCATGAACGTCTCGCGGATGTACTGCTGATAGGGCTTGCCCGAGACGTTCGTCACGATCCGCCCCAGGGTCGCGTAGCCGAAGTTCGAATACTCCATGGCCAGGCCGCCCGACCGCGAGAACGGCACGCCGGCCTTCAGCATCCGCGTGAACTCTGCCTCGCTCAACGGCTGCTGCCGGTCGCCCCAGGGATCGTCGGTGACGAATCCGGCCACATGGTTCAGCAGGTCCCGCACCCGGATCCGCCGGGTATCCCGCGTCGGATATGTCCACCCCTTCATCTCGGGCACATAGAGCTCAGCCGGCGCGTCCAGCGACAGCTTCCCCTCGTCCCGCAGCTTGAGGATGGCCAGCGCCGTGAAAGCCTTGCTCATCGAGGCGATCCGGAACCGGCTGTCGGGATCGACGGCCCGGCCGGAGACCGTGTCCTGAACCCCCTGCCCCCGGACCACGACCAGCTTGCCGTCCTGGACGATCCCATAAACCAGCCCCGGCACATGGCTGTCCAACCGCCAGTCGTTGAAGATGCCGTCGATCTTGCCGAGCAGAACCGCATCCGGCTCGGCCCGCGCCACCGCCGGCGCGACCAGCATCACCAGGGCCAGGGCCCCCGCCGCAACCTGCCTGAACATGCCCTGCCTCCCGCCACGCCAAGCCCCGACTATCGCGGCAGACCCACCGTCCGGGAAGCCATCTTCAGCCGAAGATGAATATGTCTAGGCATATTCATCGGGGAAGACGGCGTTCAACCGGGCCGCCGCCCTCCGAAACGTCGGAAGGCGCAACGTTAGGGTGGTCCCGAGGTGGGAAAATGTGGGCGACCGGTCGGTGAAATGCGGTCTTAACATGGGTTCGGAGCGGCGCCGCAGTAGGTGGTTAGTGTGTTGTTTTTTATAATGAAAAAACTCACCACTGTGCTAGAATGGCGGGGCCGCGATCATCTCCGCGCCTAAACCACCGCCGGCATGCCCTCCAGCAACTTGTCCAGCGTGATCGGATAGTCCCGCACCCGCACGCCGGTGGCGTTGTAGACGGCGTTGGCCACCGCCGCCCCGACGCCGCAGATGCCCAGTTCCCCGACCCCCTTGGCCTTCATCGGCGAGGAGACCGGATCAACCTCGTCCAGGAACACCACGTCCTGGTGCGGAATGTCGGCATGGACCGGAACCTCGTAGCCGGCCAGGTCGTGGTTGACGAAGAAGCCCCGCCGCTTGTCGACGACCAGCTCCTCCATCAGCGCCGCGCCCGTGCCCATGGTCATGGCCCCGATCACCTGGCTGCGGGCCGCGGTGGGGTTGAGGATGCGGCCGGCGGCGCAGACCGCCAGCATCCGGCGCACCCGCACCTCGGCGGTAAAGGCGTCGACCCCGACCTCGACGAAATGGCCGCCGAAGGTCGATTGCTGGTATTTTTCAGAGAGGTCGCCGAACTCGATGAAGTCCTCGGCCATCAGCTCGCCGTCCTTCGCCGCCTCGGCCAGCGGCCGGCTGTCATTGCCGACCTTGACCCGCCCGTCGATGAACTCCGCCGCCGGATCGAGCCCCAGCATCTGCGTCACCGCCTCGCGCAGCTTCATGCAGGCGGCATAGACCCCCGCCGTCGAACTGTTGCCACCCCACTGTCCGCCCGAACCGGCCGAGACCGGAAACGCCGAGTCCCCCAGCCGCACGATCACCGACTTCAGCGGCACGCCCAGGGTTTCGGCCGCCGTCAGGGCGATGATGGTGTAGCTGCCGGTGCCGATGTCGGTCATGTCGGTCTCGACCACCACCCGGCCGTCGGTCTGCAGCCGCACCCGGCCCCCGGACTTCATGGTCAGGTTGTTGCGGAAGGCGGCGGCGACGCCCATGCCGACCAGCCAACGGCCGTCCCGCCGCTGTCCGGGCTTGCCCCGCCTGTTCCAGCCGAACCGCTCGGCGCCCTGGCGCAGGCATTCGACCAGCTGGCGCTGGGAGAACGGCTTCTCCGGCTTGGCCGGATCGACCTGGGTGTCGTTGCGGACCCGGAATTCGATGGGATCCAGACCCAGCTTTTCGGCCATCTCGTCGATGGCGATCTCCAGCGCCATCAGCCCCGGGGCCTCGCCCGGCGCCCGCATGGCGTTGCCCTCCGGCAGGTCCAGAACGGCCAGCCGGGTCGCCATCAACCGGTTCGCCCCGGCGTAGAGCAACTTGCTCTGCTCGGCCGCCGTCTCCGGTCCACCGCCGGGCAGGTCGCCGGACCAGGTCTCATGGCCGATGGCGGTGATCTTGCCGTCCTTGCCCGCGCCGATGCGGATGCGCTGGATGGTGGCCGGCCGATGGGTGGTGTTGTTGGCCATCAAGGGCCGCTGCAGCGCCACCTTGACGGGCCGGCCCGCCGCCCTGGCGCCCAAGGCCGCCATCAGCACATCGGCCCGCAGGAACAGCTTGCCGCCAAAGCCGCCGCCGATGAAGGGCGACACCAGCCGCACCTTCACCTTGGGAATGCCGAGCGTCATGGCCAGGTCTTTGCGACCCCAGTCGATCATCTGGTTGCTGGTCCAGACGGTCAGAGCCCCGTCCTCCCACGCGGCGGTGGTGGCGTGCGGCTCCATCATCGCGTGGCTCTGGTCGGGCGTGGTGTAGGTGGCGTCCAGGGTCACCGGAGCGGCGGCGAAGGCCTTGTCGAAGTCGCCGACATGGCTGTCGGGCGGGTCCTTGACGGGCTCGGCCGACGCCTTGGCCTCGGCCAGGTCGAAGGCCCCCTTGGTCGGCGCGTACTCGACCCGCACCAGCCCGGCCGCGGCCCGCGCCTGTTCGAAGGTCCCGGCCACGACCACGGCCACGGCCTGGTGGTAGTGTTCTACCTCCGGCCCGGCCAGCAGCCTGGCGGTGTTCTTGTCACCCTTGCCCAGCTTGCCGGCGTTCTGCGCCGTGACCACGGCCAGCACCCCCGGCGCGGCCCGGGCCCTGGCGGTGTCGATGGCGGTGATCCGGCCCTTGGCGATGGTCGCGCCCACGACATGGCCGTAGGCGGCGTTCGGGGCCCGGTCGTGCCGCTCGTAGGCATAGGGCGCCGTGCCGGTGGTCTTCTGAGGCCCGTCGATGCGCGGCGTCGGCCGGCCGATGTGCTTCAGCTGATCGATAGGGTTGGTTGTGGCGGGGGTGTCGAACTTCATGGCCTATCCCTTCGCCTCGGCCAGCACACCGGCCAGCGTTCGTTCCGCCAGGACCAGCTTGAAGGCGTTCTCTTCGGTCGGCCTGGCGCCCGCGAACACCTGCCCGGCCACTGCTTTAGCGCCGCGCGGCATCGCCGCCTCCGCCGCCTCGACCCGCCAGGGTTTGTGCGCCACCCCGCCGAACGCCACCCGGCCACTGCCGTCCGGCTGCACAACCGCCGCCACCGACACCAGGGCGAAGGCATAGGAGGCCCGGTCACGGACCTTGCGATAAACCTGCTGGCCGCCGATGGGCCTCGGCAAGGTCACCGCCGTGATCAGTTCGCCCGGGGTCAGCAGGCTCTCCACCGCCGGCGTCTCGCCCGACAGGGTGTGGAAGTCAGCAATCGGGATAGCCCGCGTCTCGCCGCTCGGCCGCACGGTCTCGACCGTCGCGTCCAGCACCCGCATGGCCACGGCCATGTCGCTGGGGTGGGTGGCGATGCACTGCTCGCTGCCGCCGATGACCGCCAGCGACCGCGAAAAGCCGCCGATGGCCGAACAGCCGCTGCCGGGCGTGCGTTTGTTGCAGGGCTGGGCGGTGTCGTAGAAATAGGGACAGCGCGTCCGCTGCAGCAGGTTGCCCGCCGTCGTCGCCTTGTTGCGCAGCTGGCCCGAAGCCCCCGCCAGCAGAGCCCGCGACAGCACCGCATAGTCCTTGCGCACCCGCTTGTCGGCGGCCAGGTCGGTGTTGCGCACCAGCGCCCCGATCCTCAATCCGCCATCGTCCGTCTTCTCGATCCGGTCGAGGCCCAGCCGGTTCACATCGACCAGATGCGTCGGCGTCTCGATCTCCAGCTTCATCAGGTCCAGCAGGTTGGTGCCGCCGGCAATGAACCGCGCCCCGGGTGTGCTCGCCGCCGCCGCCGCGGCCTCGGCAGGGCTCTTTGCCCGCTCGTAGGTGAAGCTCCTCATGCCTTCACCCCGGCCACATCCTCGATGGCCTCGACAATGTTGGAATAGGCCCCGCACCGACAGATGTTGCCGCTCATCCGCTCGCGCAGTTCCTCGCCCGTCACCGTCATCCGACCGTTCAGGTCAGCCGTCACATGGCTGGGTACGCCCGCCTTGATCTCCTCCAGCACCGCCACCGCCGAACAGATCTGGCCCGGCGTGCAATAGCCGCACTGGTAGCCGTCATGTTTCACGAACGCCGCCTGCATCGGATGCAGGTCGCCCGGCGTCCCCAGGCCCTCGATGGTGGTGACCGCCTCGCCGTCATGCATGACCGCCAGGGTCAGGCAGCTGTTGATCCGCCGCCCCTCGACGAGGACCGTGCAGGCGCCGCACTGGCCGTGATCGCAACCCTTCTTGGTCCCGGTCAGATTCAGATGTTCGCGCAGGGCGTCCAGCAGGCTGGTGCGGGTATCGAGGGTCAGCTCATGCCGCTTGCCATTGACCGTCAGGCCGACCACCGCGCTGGCCGGCGCTTCGGAAGCGGCCTGGCCGGCGGCCGGCGAGGCCGCCCCCGCCACCGTCACCGCGCCGGCAATCATCACCTCGCGTCTCGACACGTCTATCTCCCAGCCTGGCGGCACGACCGTCTCCCACACGACTTGCGAGTTCAACGGCGAGCCTGCCATGCTGTTCCAGCGGATCGCTTGGCCCTCGGCAACCAAACCACGGGGGCGAAGTTTCCAACCCATGCGACATCAATCCGCCTTCGCCGCCTCTGCCCTGGCCATCACCCTGGCGCTGGCTGCCTGCTCGCCAGCCTCGAACGCGCCGAGCGATCCTGTCCCGACCACGCCCCCCGCCGCGCCCGCCCCCGCCCAGCCGGCCCCGCCCGCGGCCTCGGCGAACGTGCTCGGGCTTGAGGGCCTCGGCGATCTCAAGCTCGGACAGCCGGTCCCAGCCGGCAGCAGCTGGGCGTCCCGCGGCGCCCAGGCCAGCGACAGCTGCACCACCATCAGTTCGCCGGACTACCCCGGCGCCTACGCCATCGTGGAGGGCGGCAAGGTGCAGCGCATCACGCTGGGCCAACGCTCGGACGTGAAGCTGGCCGAGGGCATCGGCGTCGGCGACAGCGAGGCGGATGTGAAGAAGTGGTTCGCCGGCTTCCGCGAAGAGCCGCACAAGTACGAAGACGCCCCGGCCAAATACCTGACCGCCCCCAACGCCGAGAGCGGCGACGCGGCCCTGCGCTTCGAGATCGGCGCCGACGGCAAGGTCAAGCTGATCCACATCGGCATGGCGCCGGTGCTGGGCTACGTCGAAGGCTGCAGCTGACCTATTCCCACTCGATGGTGCCAGGCGGCTTGGACGTCACGTCGTAGACCACCCGGTTCACACCGCGCACCTCGTTGATGATCCGCGTCGCCGTCCGGCCGAGCACTTCCCATGGAAACTCGAAGAAGTCGGCGGTCATGCCGTCGGTCGAGGTCACGGCCCGCAGCGCCAGCACGTTCTCATAGGTGCGGGCATCGCCCATCACCCCGACGGTCTTGACCGGCAACAGGACGGCGAAGGCCTGCCAGATCTTGTCGTAGAGGCCGGCCTTGCGGATTTCCTCCAGGTAGATGGCGTCGGCCTGCTGCAGGACCGTGACTTTCTCCGGGGTAATTTCCCCGGGGATACGGATGGCCAGGCCTGGCCCCGGGAAGGGGTGGCGGCCGACGAAGTCCGGATGCAGGCCCAGCTCGACGCCCAGCACCCGTACCTCGTCCTTAAAGAGTTCGCGCAGCGGCTCGACCAGCTTGAGCTTCATGTAGTCGGGCAAGCCGCCGACGTTGTGGTGGCTCTTGATCACCGCGCTGGGGCCGCCCCGGGCCGAGACGCTCTCGACGACGTCCGGGTACAGGGTCCCCTGGGCCAGGAACTCGGCGCCGTCGATCTTGGCGCTCTCCTTGTCGAAGACGTCGATGAACAGCTTGCCGATGATCTTGCGCTTGGTCTCCGGGTCGGAAACCCCGGCCAAGCCGCCGAGGAATTCCTTCGACGCATCAACGTGGATCAGCGGGATGTTGTAGTGGTTCCTGAACAGCGAAACGACCTGGTCGCTCTCGCCCGACCGCATCAGGCCGGTATCGACATAGACGCAGGTCAGCTGGTCGCCGATCGCCTCATGGATCAGCACCGCCGCCACCGAGCTGTCGACGCCGCCGGACAGGCCGCAGATCACCCGGCCCTTGCCGACCTGCTGGCGGATGCGGGCCACGGCCTCGTCCTTGAAGGCGGCCATGGTCCAGTCGCCGGTCAAACCGGCGATGCGATGGGTGAAGTTGCGCAACAGGGTGGCGCCGCGCGGCGTGTGCGCCACTTCGGGGTGGAACTGCACGCCGTAGATCTTGCGCGTCTCGTCGGCGATGGCAGCGAACGGCGCGCCGGCGCTGACGGCGATGACCTCGAAGCCCGGCGGGATCGCGGTGACGCGGTCGCCGTGGCTCATCCACACCGTCTCGGGCTGGCCGAGCTTGGCGAAGCCTTCGAACAGGGGGCTGGCCTTGGTGACCTCGATCTCGGCCCGGCCGAACTCGCGATGGTGGCCGCTCTCCACCTTACCGCCCAGCTGGGCGCAGATGGTCTGCTCGCCGTAGCAGATGCCCAGCACCGGCACGCCGGTCTCGAACAGGGCGTGGTCGGCGGCGGGGCTCTCGTCCTCGGTGGTGCTGGCCGGACCGCCCGACAGGATGATGGCCGCCGGCTTGACGCTGGCCAGGGCGGCGACCGCCTTGTCGTACGGGTGGATCTCGCAATAGACCCCGCTCTCACGAACCCGGCGGGCGATGAGCTGGGTCACCTGGCTGCCGAAGTCGACGATGAGGACGGACTGGTGGTTCATTTTTTGCGGTCCAGTAGAGCTGCGAAGAAGCCGTCGGTGCCGGCCGTGCGGGGCGACAGGCGCAGGTAGCCCTGCGGCGTCGTGAAGTCGGGGAACAGGGTCAACTTGCGCAGCTTGAAGGCGTCGTTGCGGGCCAGGAAGGCCTCGACCTGTTGCTCGTTTTCCTCGGCGAAGAAGGAGCAGGTGACATAGACCATCCGGCCGCCCGGCCTGACGAATTCCGAAGCCTGATCAAGCACCTTGCGCTGCTCGTTCAGACGCCGCTGCAGGGTGTCGGGCGTCAGCCGCCACTTCGCATCGGGATGCCGCCGCCAGGTGCCGGAGCCCGTACAGGGCGCGTCGACGAACACCAGGTCCATCTCGCCCTGCAGGCCGTTGAGCGGCTCCTTGTTCAGCGGCGTGCGCAGTTCGAGGTTGGTCACCCCGGCGCGGGTGGCGCGCGGGATGATGTCGGTCATCCGCCGCGCGTCACTGTCGTAGGCGTAGATCTTGCCGCTGTTGCCCATGGCCGCGGCAAGGGCCAGCGTCTTGCCGCCGCCGCCGGCGCAGTAGTCGAGCACCCTCTGGCCGGCCACGTCGCCGGCCACGGCCGCCGCCATCTGGCTGCCCAGGTCCTGGACCTCGAACCAACCCATGGCGAACGAGGGATGGATCTCCACCGCCGCCGCCCGTTCGGCCGCCGCCGGGGCCGGCACGCGCAGCGCATCGGGCAGGATGCCGGCCGGCTCGGCGCCCATGTCGTCCAGCGCCTTCAGCACCTCATATGCGTCGCTCTTCAGGCGGTTGACCCGCAAATCGACCGGCGCGCGCTGGGCAAAGGCGATGCCCTCCTCGACGCGGTCCTTGCCGAAGGTGCGAGCCATGCTGGCCTCGATCCAGTCGGGATAGTCGCCCTGCACATCGGCCTTGGCGCCCTTGAGGGACGGCTTGGCGTTGAGGGTGGCGATCTCGTGATCGGTCAGCGGGCCGGGCCCATGCGGATCGGCGCAGGCTTCGCCCAGCCGGTCCATGTCCCAGTCCCAGATCCAGCGCAGAGCCGCGAGCGCGCGGGCGCGGTTGCTCTCCTCGCCCATCAGATGGGCGAGAGAGCGCTGTCGACGCAGCACGTCCAGCGCAAGGCCCGACACCCAGGCGCGGTCCTTCGATCCCGCGTAACGGGCCCCGTCGCTCCAGGTCTTCAGCGCCTGCCGAACCGGCTTGTGGCGCAGTTCGATATCATCCAGCACCTGGATCGCCGCCGCGATGCGTCCGCCATCCCTCACTGGGTACCCTCACTCACGTTCAATTGGAGCCCTGGTAGTTCGGGGCCTCCCTGGTGATCATCACGTCGTGGACATGGCTTTCGCGCAGGCCCGCGTTGGTAATCCGCACGAACCGCGCCCTATCCCAAAGCTCCGGAATGGTCGGCGCCCCCACATAGCCCATGGCGGCGCGAAGCCCCCCGACCATCTGGTGGATCACCGGCCCGATCGGACCCTTGTAGGGCGTCTGGCCCTCGATGCCTTCCGGCACCAGCTTCTGGGAGTCGGTGACTTCCTTCTGGAAGTAGCGGTCGGCCGAGCCGCGCGCCATGGCGCCCAGCGAGCCCATGCCGCGATAGCTCTTGTAGGAGCGCCCCTGGTAGAGGAACACCTCGCCCGGGCTCTCGTCGGTGCCGGCGAACATCGAGCCCATCATGGCGCAGGACGCCCCGACGGCGATGGCCTTGGCCAGATCGCCCGACGACTTGATACCGCCGTCGGCGATGATCGGCACGCCGCTGTCGCGACCGGCCTTCACGGCCTGTTCGATGGCGGTCAGTTGCGGCACGCCCACCCCGGCGACGATCCGCGTGGTGCAGATCGAGCCCGGGCCGATGCCCACCTTCACAGCGTCGGCCCCGGCGTCGATCAGGGCGCGGGCCCCGTCATAGGTCGCCACATTGCCGGCGACGATCTGCACCCGGTTGGTCTCGCGCTTCAGTCGGGCCACTGCGGCGGTGACCTGGCTGGAGTGGCCGTGAGCCGTGTCGATGATCACCACATCGACGCCCGCATCGACCAGCGCCAGCGACCGCTCGAACCCGGCGTCGCCGACCGTCGAGGCGGCGCCGACCAGCAGCCGGCCCTTCTCGTCCTTGGCGGCCAGGGGATGGGCCTGGGCCTTCTCGATGTCCTTGACGGTGATCAGGCCGACAGCCCGACCCTCTTCGTCGACGACGATCAGCCGCTCCAGCTTGTGACGCCGCAACAGCTCCTGCGCCTCGGCCCGCGACACGCCTTCGCGCACCGTGACCAGTCCATCAACCGTCATCAGCGCCGCCGCCGGCGTCGTGCCATTGCTCTCGAACCGCATGTCCCGGTTGGTGAGAATTCCCACGAGGCGTCCGGTATCCGGTTCAACCACCGGGAATCCCGAGATTTGCCGCTGCGCCTTGATCTCGAGGATCTGGGACAGCGTCGTCGTCGGGTTGATGGTCAGCGGGTTGATGACCATCCCGCTCTCATACCGCTTCACCTGCCGCACCTGGTCGGCCTGTTCATCGACCGTCAGGTTGCGGTGCAGGATGCCCATGCCTCCGGCCTGGGCCATGGCGATGGCCAGTCGGCTCTCGGTCACCGTATCCATGGCGGCCGAAACCAGCGGGATGTTAAGCCCGATCTCGCGCGTCAATTTTGTTTCGGTCGAAACCTGGGTCGGCATCACATCCGACGGACCGGGTTCAAGCAAAACATCGTCGAAGGTGAGCCCTTCGCGAATCTCCATGAGACTCTCCGTTTTGCGGGCCGCGTATGTGTCAGCCGGGGGGAGGAGTCAACCGCGCAGTGCCGCCCTGGCAAAATGCGCAGGCCTACTCGAAGCCGAACTCCCGACGGAGATCTTCCAACTGAAAATGGCGGAACTGAATTCGCGGAGGGGAAACGCTTTTGACCCGCATCCGGGCCTTCACAACGCTTTCAGGTGGCGTCGCGCCCTCGGAAACGACAACTACCATAAAGTGGTGATTAACAAGGGCGTTCAAGTTGGCCACGGAGTGAACATAGACCAATTGCTTAAGCGCCAGCGCCGTTCGCCCAATCAACGTTCGACCCGGATCTCGATACTTCAGCTCGACTATGTAGCGATCGCTTTCCGTATCGAGGATGGCATCCACTTCGACCGCTCCCCCAGAGCGAGCGATCAGCTTTACGTTACGCCTGACCGTCGCCCCCAACTCCTGTTGAAGCTTCTGAATGGCCAATGTCTCAGCCACGTAAGCACGCTCGATCAGCTCTTTCACTTGACGCGGAGAGCTAGATTCTCGCACCTCAAGAGATTCAGCACTCGATGAGGCGTGATGTGGTGATTGAGTAGACTGCGAAGACGCCGACGGGACTACCTCAGGCTCTTCGGGCGCGGCTTCCGTGACATCCTTTGCCAAGCGCTCCGCGACGTTTGGCGAGTCCCCCGTCTCTAGGAAACTCCGATCATCCTTGAAATCCCCTGGACCATACAGTTTCTTGTGGTGTCGAATTACCAAATATGTAAACGCGCCGAAAACTACTACGGGAAACAGTATGATGAAAATTATCAAAGCATGCTGAGAGAATAAAGAAATCTCTTTGATCCTTACACCAAGGACCGTGGTGCTCAACGCGTAGATAAACGAGATAAACAGCGCAATTATCCCGAGAGGATTGCGCACGCCATTCGGCACCGAAAGTTTGTCAGCCACCCACCACCCCCACGAGCAACGAGGCTATCCGTACTCTAAATTGAAGGCCCCTTGAACCCCGTCGCCGCCAGGAAGACCTCCGAGCTGTCGGCCCGGCTGGCCTTGGGCTTGATATGCTGCACCTTCTCGAAATGCTTCTTCAGCCGGCCGATGACCTCGGCCGTCTCGCCGCCCTGGAAGGCCTTGGCGACGAACGACCCGCCCGGCTTCAGCACCGAGACGGCGAAATCCACCGCCAGTTCGATCAGGCCGACGATGCGGATGTGGTCGGTCTCGCGGTGGCCGACGGTGTTGGGGGCCATGTCGGACAGCACGATGTCCGGCTGGCCGCCGAGCAGTTCCATCAGGCGCGGCCCGCAGGCGGGATCGGTGAAGTCCATCTGGATGATGGTCGCCGGGCTCAGGGGGTCGACTTCCAGCAGATCGACGCCGACCACCGGACCGGCGCCCCGCTCCAGCGCGATCTGAATCCAGCCGCCGGGCGCGCAGCCCAGGTCGATGATCTTCGTGCCCTTCTTGATCAGCTTCAGCTTGTCGTCGATCTCGCTGAGCTTGAAGGCGGCGCGGCTGCGATAGCCTTTCGCCCGGGCTTCGGCCGAAAACGGGTCGTTGATCTGCCGCTCCAGCCAGGCCTGCTGGCTGGGCGTGCGCCGGTAGGCGGTCTTCAGCCGCGCCGGCTTGTGGCGGCCGGCCTCCAGCCCACCCGAGGGCGGCTTGACCATGCGGCGGCGCGGCGGCTCTTCATCACTCATGCCGCCGCTTCTATAGGCCTTCGCCCTCGTCCGCCACGACGACGACGGCGCGGGCGCTGTTCGCTCATCAGGCTCATCAGGATGCCTTCCCGCAAACCGCGGTCCGCGACCCGCACCCGGGAGCACGGCCACAGCTCCTGAACCGCCTGCAGGATGGCCGCCCCGGCCAGCACCAGGTCGGCGCGGTCGGGCCCAATGCAGGCCTGCGCCGCCCGCTCGGCGGGGGTCAGGGCGATCAACCGGTCGGCCGCCGTCTCGCACTCGGCGCGGGTCATCCACATGCCATCGACCCGGTTGCGGTCATAGCGCGGCAGGTTGAGGTGCAATCCGGCCAGGCTGGTGATCGCCCCGGACGTACCGACCATATGGGCCCTGTCGGCCTCGAACACCTCGCGCAGCGGCTCGGCGTGCGGGAAGGCGGCGAGGATGTCCTTCACCGCCTCGACCATCGACCGGAACCAGGCCTCGGAGGCCTTCTCCCCTTCCGGGAAACGCTCGGCCAAAGTCACCACCCCGATCGGGATCGATAGCCAGGCCTTGATCGGCAGCTTCCAGGCGGCGAACTGTCGGGGCCGCAGGTCCAGCCCCTCCCCTTTCAGATCGACCCAGCTGAGTTCCGTCGATCCGCCGCCGACATCGACCACCAACGCCGCCTCGGCGGTGCGGTCCAGCAGGTTGACGCAGCCGGCGACCGACAGCTGGGCCTCTTCCTTGGGCGGAATGATCTGCAGCTTCAGGCCGGTTTCCTCGGCCACGCGGGCGATGAATTCCGGACCGTTCTCGGCCCCGCGGCAGGCCTGGGTGGCGATGGCGCGGAACCGCACGCACTTTCGCCGCCGCACCTTCTCAGCGCAGACGGTCAGGGCCGCCATGGCCCGTTCCATGGCCGCCTCGGACAGCCGGCCGCTCTGGGTGAGCCCCTCGCCCAGCCTGACAATGCGGGAATAGGCCTCGACGACGCGGAATCCGCCCGGCGTCGGAGTCGCCACCAGCAGGCGGCAGTTGTTCGTGCCCAGGTCGAGCGCCGCGTAACACGGCGGTCCACCCTGCCCGCGCTGGCCCTCACGGGGCTGCGGCCGGGCGCTTGGCGCCTCCGACATGGTTGTCACCTGTCTGCGCGGACGGCCGTGGATCGGCGCCCGGTTTCAAGGCGACCCTAGACCAGTTTGTCGCGATGAAGGAACCCCGCTCTTGCCGACTCCTCCATGATGACTACGTTCAGGATTCAGTCAGGCGGGAGGCGTACACTATGATCGTTATGAACACTCAGCTCGCCAAATTCGCCATTGGCCAGGTGGTCCGGCATCGGCTCTTCCCGTTCCGCGGGGTGATCTTCGATGTCGATCCGACCTTCGCCAATACCGAGGAATGGTGGAATTCTATTCCCGAAGAAATCCGCCCGCGTAAGGACCAGCCGTTCTACCACCTGTTGGCCGAGAACGATCAGAACACCTACGTGGCCTATGTTTCCGAGCAGAACCTGCTGCCTGATGACAGCGGCGAGCCGGTCGGCCATCCGCACACCGCGCTGATCTTCGACGGATTCACGGACGGCCACTACAATATGCGGCCCCGGGTCGCGCACTAACGCAACATCCTTCCGCCGGATCGGCCAAATCGAGGCAAATCCGGCGGAACTTTCCACCGGACGCACCGTAATCTCACCCCCATGAGCGCCGATGGCTTTACCGCCGCGCCGCCCCCCGGGGCGCGCGAAGACTGGACGATCGACCAGGGCTGGGCCGACTACACGGCCGAGGAACACGCGACCTGGGATATCCTCTACGAACGCCAGGCCGCCCTGCTGCCCGGCTATGCCTGTGACGAGTTCCTTCACGGGCTCGAGGCCCTGAACCTGCACCGCGGCGGCATCCCCAATTTCGAGGAAATCAACGTCGAGCTCCAGCGCCTCACCGGCTGGAGCGTCGTCGCCGTGCCGGGCCTGGTGCCCGACGAGGTCTTCTTCGACCATCTCGCCAACCGCCGCTTCCCGGCCGGCCAGTTCATCCGCAAGCAGGACCAGCTCGACTACCTGCAGGAACCGGACATCTTCCACGATGTCTTCGGCCATGTGCCGATGCTGACCGACCCGACCTTCGCCGACTACATGGAGGCCTACGGCAAGGGCGGCCAGCGGGCCGCGGGTCTGGGCCGGCTGCACAACCTCGCCCGCCTCTACTGGTACACGGTCGAGTTCGGCCTGCTTGAAACGCCCAAAGGCCTGCGCATCTACGGGGCCGGCATCGTCTCCTCGCGGACCGAAAGCATTTTCGCCCTCGACGATCCCTCGCCCAACCGGCTGGGGTTCGACCTCGTCCGGACGATGCGCACCCCCTACCGCATCGACGATTTCCAGCAGGTCTACTTCGTCATCCCCGGCCTGCAGGCGCTGCTCGACGCCACCCTGCAGGACTTCGCCCCCCTCTACGCCGCGCTCGAAACGGCGGACGACGTGCCGATCGACGCGGTCCTGGCGACGGACCGCGTCTTCACGACCGGGACCCAGGCCTACGCCGCGAGGGGCGGCCGCCTCGCCACCGCCGGCTGAGATTTCAGCCCGAACAGCGGCCGCAGGACCGGCATGCGCCGCGCCAGTTCGTTGGTCAGCAGGCAGCCGGCCACGGTGATGGCGATCAGCAGCAGCGCCTCCAGCGGCTGCCACAGGCCCAGCTTGTGAAGGTGATGCGCCGCCACAACGATCACCGTCTGGTGGATGATGTAGAAGGGGAAGACCGCCAGGGTCAGCCAGGTCAGCAGCGGCCCGCCCCTCTTCAGATGCCGCGCCCCGAAGCCGAGCACCGCAACGATCGCCATCCAGCTGTTCAGCGCCCAGACGGTGCGCATGGCCATCCGCAGCGCCTCGGGGGGCGCGACGTCATCGCCGCGCCAGATCCAGGCATAGGTCGCCCAGCCGGCCCAGCTGACCAGCCACAGGCCGAACGCCAGCCATCGGGCCTTCTCGAACCCGGCCTTCACCCCCGGTGACCTGGCGGTCAGGAAGCCGAACAAGAAGGCGCTCAGCGAAACGGCGTGGTTGTACCAGTCGTCGACCAGGTCGTGGCTGATGTCGGCGCCGAGCACGACGCGGTAGGCCGCCAGCACCACCGGCGGAACCGCGATCAGGGCCCAGACCGGCAACCGGTCCAGCGCCGCCTCCGCCGCCTTGAACAGCTTCGGCGCCAGCCACAGCAACAGCGCCAGCAGCATCGTGTAGAGGAACAGGTAGGCGACGAACCACATGTGGTTCCAGGTCGGGGTGATCAGCGTCTCGCCGTCCAGGCGCCAGTGGCCAGAGGCGGTCAGGTACTTGCCCCAGAAGGTCAGGTAGCTGTCGGCAAACCCGGGGAGGTTCTCGACCAGTTGATAGTAGGACTGCGGCGGCACGATCACCGCCATGGCGAACAGCAGCGGCGGCAGCAGCCGGACTGTCCGCAAGCCCGCCAGCGTCCTTGGCGCCATCTTGTCGGCCATGAACCGCGTCGCCGCGCCGGAGACCAGGAACAGCAGGGTCAGCCGCCAGGGATTGGTCAGCTGCATGACCGGCTCGAGCCATTCCACCGGCCGCGAGGTCTTCACATGCCAGTCCCAGGGCACATAGAACATGCCGACGTGATAGAGGATCAGCAGGCCGAACGCTCCGACTCGGATCCAGTCGAGGTCATGGCGGCGGTCGAGAGATGGGGTGGAATTCACAACAGATGGCTCCGGACAAGACAGGGACTGTCCTGGAGGGATGGCGCAGGCCCGCCTGCGCCGCCAAGGCCGCCGGGCCGCGCGGCGCCGCGCCGGTGACCAGCGGAAAGCGCCTGTGACGAACGGCGATCCATCCGGGACGAAAGCGGCCGAGCGCCGCGCCTTCTGGCTGTGCCTCGTCGGCGTGACCCTGTTCGTGGTCGCCCTCAACAGCGTCAATGTCCTCACCTTCATGGCCGACAACCCGGGCGATGATGCCACCGGCGTCGTCATCGGCGAGGCGACGAGCGCCGTCTCCGGCCTGGCGATGATCTGGCTGCCCTGGCTGGCGGTGCGCCGTGTGCCGCTTAACCGCCGGCCCTGGTGGCGGACCCTGGCCATCCACGCCGCAGTGCTGGTCCTCTTCTCCCTGGCCCACGTCGCCGGCTTCGTCCTGCTGCGCCAGCTGATCTGGGCCGCCCTCGGCGAGACCTACGATTTCGGCAACTGGCTGGAGCGCTGGCCCTACGAGTTCCGCAAGGACGCGGTGTCCTACAGCATCATCATGCTGGCCTTCTGGCTGGTCCGCGAGCGCATCGTCGCCGCCGCCGTCCCGTCGCCAGCCAGCGAACCGGCCACCTTCGACATCCGGGACGGCGCCCGGATCGTCCGCGCCAACCTGAGCGACATTCTCGCCGTCTCCTCGGCCGGCAACTACGCCGAGTTCCACCTGGCGGACGGCCGCAAGCCGCTGATGCGCGCCTCCCTGGCCAGCCTGGAGGCCAGGCTCGGCGCGCAGGGCTTCGTGCGCACCCACCGCTCCTGGCTGGTCAACGCCGCGCGGGTGACCGAGCTCAAGCCCGAAGGCAGCGGGGACTACGCCGTCACCCTCGGCGGCGTGACCGCGCCCCTGTCACGGCGGTTTCCGGAAGCCCTGGCGCGGCTGCGCGGCGGCTAGCGCTGGAACGGATAGAAGTCCGACCCCAGCCCCAGGATCTGCGTCAGCTCGTCCAGCGCCGTCCGGCTCTCGACCAGCAACGCCGGATCGGCCAGGTCGGCGGGCAGCAGCCGGTCGCGATACCGCGCCTCCGCCCAGGCCCCGAGCCGCGTCTGCAGCGCCGGCGTGAACCGCTGGTCGGCATTGGTCGCCGCCAGTTCCTCGTCGGTCAGCACCACCCGCAACCTGAGGCAAGCTGGGCCGCCGCCGTTGCGCATCGACTGGCGCACGTCGACGTATTCCACGCGTCTGATCGGCCCATTTCCGCTGACCAGCCCCTGCGCCACCGCATGGGCGCGCGGCGTCTCGGCCACCTCCATCGGCGCGATCAGGGTCAGGCGGTCCTCGCCGGGCAGGCTGATCAGCATGGAGTTGAACAGGTAGCTCTTCACCGCCTCGCCCAGCGGCAGGTCGGCCTCGGCCACCTCGACGAACACCGGCTCGAAACCGGCGGCAGCACGAATATCCGCCTCGACGGCGGTGCGGTCCTCGAACGCCGCCTCATGGAAGAACAGGCACTGTCTGGCGCCCACACAGACGACGTCGTTGTGGAACACCCCGGCCTCGATGGCCCGCCGCGCCTGCCGGGCGAACACCGCGCCGCCGGCGCCGTGCCGCCGCTGCACCGCCTCGAAGGCCTGCCGCGTCTGCCGGGCCGGGAACTTGCCGCTCCAGCCCTCCCAGGCGTCCCGCCCCCAGACGAACAGGTTGACCCCCGCCTCGCCATGGTCGGCGCAGAGCCGCACATGGTTGGCCGCGCCCTCGTCGGCGAAGTGCGGCTGGGCCGGCAGCGGGTCGTGCACCGCGAACCGCGTCTCATCCGGGAACAGCGTCCGCAACGACCGCGCCGTCTGCTCCCCCTCCAGACTCCGGTGCAGGTTGGTCAGCAGGTTGGCGGGCGTGAAATGCACCCGCCCATCGGCCGCATCGGCGCTCGGCGTCACCGTCGCGGCGTTGGCCGCCCACATCGGACTGGCCGAGCAGGCGGTGTTGAGCAGCTCCGGCGCCGTCCGCCCCGCCGCCTCGATCACGGCCGCGTCCGTCCCGCCGAACCCGAGGCTCCGCAGGAACCCCACATCCGGCCGTTCATGCGGCGGCAGCACGAACTGCGGCAGGCCGAGGTCGTGCAGCAACCGCATCTTGGCCAGGCCCTCGACCACCGCCGCGCGCGGGTTCGACGCCTCGCCCTTGTGGATCTCGCTGGCCAGGTTCCCCGGCGCCAGCCCGGCGAAACTGTGCGTCGGGCCAACGAGGCCGTCGCAGTTGGCTTCGACGGCCTGGGTCATGCGCCCACCCCTGCGCTGTCATCCTCCGGCGCCCGCAGGGCGACCGGGGGACCCAATTGTCCGCGTGAAGACTGCCAGGAGTCTATCCAGAGCCGCGTTGGGTCCCCCGGTCCGCTGCGCGGCCGGAGGATGACAGCGGAGGAGGTGCGGCGCTTCACGCCTTCAACCCCTTGATCTCGCCCAGGGTCGAGACCACCCGGTCGGCCTCGAAGCTCGCGACCGGATAGGCGCAGTAGTCCGCCGCATAGTAGGCGCTCGGCCGATGGTTGCCGCTGTCGCCCAGGCCGCCGAACGGCGCCGTGCCCGCCGCCCCGGTCGTCGGCCGGTTCCAGTTGGCGACGCCGGCCCGGATCCGCTGCTGGAACCGCGTCCACAGCGCCGCGTCATCGCTGATCAGCCCCGCCGACAGCCCATAGCGCGTGTGGTTGGCCAGGCTCATCGCCCCGTCGAAGGTCGCCGCCCGCCGAACCTGCAGGATCGGCGCGAAGATCTCCTCATCCGGCGTCTCATGATGCCCGACGTCGTAGATCCCCGGCGTGATGAACGCGTCGCTCAGCCCCGCGACCTTCCCCGGAACCCGCAACGCCGTCCCGCCCAGCTTGCCCGCCGCCTCGCGCGCCGCATCGGCCCCGCGCGCATGGATCAGCGGCCCCATGAACGGCTCCTCGCCATCCCACGGCCCGATCCGCAACCGGTCGGTCAGCGCCAGCAGCGCCTCGACCACCGCATCGCCCTCGCGCCCCTCGGGCAGGATAAGCCGCCGCGCGCACGAACACCGCTGCCCGGTGGTGATAAACGCCGACTGCACCACCAGGGCCGCCGCGGCTTGCGCGTCCACCGCATCCCACACCACCAGCGGGTTGTTGCCGCCCAGCTCCAGCGCCAGGATCACATGCGGCCGCTCGGCGAAATGCCGGCGGAAGTGCGCCCCCGCCGCCCCGCTGCCGGTGAACAACAGCCCGTCGATCTCCTGGTCGATCAGCGCCGCGCCCACCTCGCGCCCGCCCTGCACCAGGTTGAACACCCCGGCCGGCAGGTCCGCCTTCTCCAGCACGCCCGCCATGATCTCCCCCGACCACGGCGTCTCTTCCGACGGCTTGAACACCACCGTGTCCCCGGCCAGCAGCGCCGGCACGACATGGCCGTTGGGCAGGTGAACCGGGAAATTATACGGCCCCAGCACCGCCATCACCCCATGGGCCCGGTGGCGCAACACCGCCCGCCCGAACCCCATGGCCGTTTCCTTCACCCCGGTCCGCTCGTCGTAAGCCGCGATCGAGGCATCCACCTTGGCGATCATCGAGCCGACCTCGGCCGTGGTCTCCCACAGCGCCTTACCGCTCTCCCGCGAAATCGCCTTTGCAAACTCGGGCTGCGCTTCCTTCAACGCGGCCTGATAGCGCCGCATCGCCGCCACCCGCTCTTCGCGCGGCAGATCGGCCCAGGGATGGAACGCCGCCCGCGCCGCCGCCACGGCGGCCGCAACCTGCGCCCCGCTGGCCGCCGCGCCTTCCCAGACCACCGCCTCGGTCGCCGGATCGACGCTCGCAAAACCGCCCGCCTCGCCCGCGACCCAGCGGCCGCCGATATACTGACCCTTGCTCACGACTTCACACTCACCGCTTCGCCTTCGCCGAGCTTCAGCGCATCGGCCGCCTCCCGGCTCATGATCGCCTTGACCCCGTCGATCAGGACCGGCGTCCGCACGGCGCGGAACCCTCCGATCGCCGTCGTCGAGACCAGCGCCTCTTCGCCGTACGCTTCTTCATCGGTCCCGATGGCCACGGTCAGCCGCCGCGCCTCCTTGACCGTCTTGATGTCGTCCCGGTGGCAACTCACCGTCGGCCCGGCGTCGAACAGGTCGACCAGCCCCTGGAACCGGAATCCCTCCCGCTCCAGCATGGCCCGCGCCGCCTCGCCCTCGCGGTGACACTTGCCGATCACCGCCCGCGCCTCCTGCGGCAGCAGCCCGACATAGATCGGATGCCGCGGCGCCAGATCCAGGATGAACTGGCCGTTGGTCGAGGCGCTCATCCGGTCGGCCTCATCGAACTGCAGGGGGAAGAACCGCCCCGCCACATGCTCCCAGAACGGACAATGCCCGTCCTCGTCGAACCAGCCGCGCAGCTCGGCCAGCACCATCTCGGCGAACCGCGACGGCTCGATGCCGATCAGCATGTAGCGCGACTGCGCCAAGAGCCGCCCGGCCCCGCCCTTGCGCTTCTCCGGCCGCAGGAACAGGCTCCCCACCTCCGACCAGCCGGCGCATTCGTTGACCATCACCAGCGCCTGGTGATCGAACCGCAGGTCCAGCGTCGGGCTCGACTGCGCCAGGGTCACCACCCGCAGAGAAAAGTGCGGCCGCTTCAGCCCCACCCCCGCCTTCACCCCGGCCACCCCGGCGACGGACCCATCGACGGTGTCCTCCAGCATGATGGTGTACCAGGCCTCCGGCGCCGCCACCGCCCCCTCGAAACTGGCCGCCGACAGCGCCAGCCGGTCGCGCAAGGTCGGCTCGTCCTCAGGCAGACTGGTAAACCCCCGGCCCGACAGCACGGCCAGCTCCATCAGGGTATCGAAATCACTTGGGCCCGCGGGCCGCACGACGAACATCAAATCTCTCCGAGCGCAGCGAAGCGCAGACCATTCAAACTCTCCCCCCGCGAAGTGGGGGAAGGACCGCTTTGGAGCGAAGGCGACAAAGCAGGAGGGGGGCTCCCCCGCCTCAGGCAAATCCCCGCCGCCGGTGGGGCCCGCCTCCTGGTTTCTCGCTGGAGGCTCGAAACCTGTCCTCCCCCCGCTCGCGGGGGGAGAGTTGAAACCGCCGCCCCCCTCACGCCCCACCCTTCATCATCTCATGCAGCCGCCGCGCATCCACCTCGCCCGACGCCATCTTCATCAGCATCAGCGCCGACAGCCGCGCCCGCTCGGCAAAGCTCTCCGGCCAGGCGAACTCGTTCTCGCTGTGGATATCCCCGCCCCGCACGCCCAGCGTATCGACATTGGGCAGCCCCACGGCAAACAGGTTGTTGCCCTCGCAAACCCCGCCCGACGACTTCCAGGCAATCTCCTGCCCCAGCGCCGCCCCGACCCGCCGCACGTCTCCGAACAGCGCCTCCTGCGCCGCGTTGAACGGCTTGGCCGCCCGCGTCACCCCGCCGAACATCGACACGCCCAGCCCATCCCCGCGCCCACAGGCGCAGGCCCGCTCGATCCCCCCCTCCAGCCAGCGCGCCGCGTCGGCATCGGGAAACCGCACATTGAACCGCACCACCGCCACGTCGGGCACGACGTTCAGCGCCGATCCGCCGTCGATCCGGGCGACATTGACCGTCACCCCGTCCCGGCCGCCGTTCAGCCCGTCCAGGGCCCCGGCGATCCGCGCCGCCGCCGTGATGGCGTTGCGCCCCTCGTCGAAGGCGCGGCCGGCATGGGCCGAGCGCCCGGTCACCTTGACGTGGAAATTGCCGCTGCCCTTGCGCCCGGCGGCCAGGGTGCCGTCGGCCAGCGCCGGCTCATAGGTCATCCCCACATGCCCCAACCGCCCGATCCTGGCCAGCACCGCCCCGCTGCCCAGCGAGCCGATCTCCTCGTCGGGGCTCAGCAGCACCCGCCAGCCCACCTTGCCGGCCTCGCCGAACCGCTCAAACGCCTCCAGCGCCGCCATCATCACCGAGATGCCGCCCTTCATGTCGGCGATGCCGGGTCCGTTCAGCGCCCCGTCGGCCCGCCGCCCCACCGCCTGGAACGGACTGCCGGCCGGAAACACCGTGTCATAGTGTCCAGTTAGAACCACCTGCACCGGCGCCTCCGGCCGCATGGTCAGCAGCAGCGACGGCGGCGGCTCATGCAGCGTCTCGCGCCCGTCGGCGGCGATCTCCACCGTGGGGCTGAGCGCCTCATGGCTGACCTCCGCCCCCGGCACGGCCTCGCCCCAGGCCGCCGTCAGCAGATCCAGCGTCGCCCTCAGGCCCTCGATATTGCGGCTGCCGCTATTGCCGGCGCACCACCCCACGGCCCGCGCGACGATCTCTTCGCCCCGCTCGGAGATAGACTCCAGAACCGACCGCTCCTGCGGCGAAACCTGCATTCAGAGCCCCTCTGGACTTAACGCTTACGCCATTGCCCGCGGACTGAGTCGACGCGGAGACCTGTGAGCGCGGCCCCCGGAATGGCGCAAGACGGGAGTCGCGTAACGGGGAGCAGTGTTAGCCGAGGGGGGACATCGAGGGAAGTCCACACCGCGCCACCCCACAGTTGCCTTTGACCGACGCACATCCCATGATGGCCAAAAGTCGGAGGTTGCGGGGCCTTCGGAGGGGACAATTTTGGATAAGAAATCAACTGCGGAATTTGCATTTGACCTTCAGGTCGGCCTGAACGGAGCAGATGTACCAGAGTACGACGCGGCCGTAGAAATTGGTAAGGCCGCTGTTCTTGCGATAAATCTCAGAGGTCTTGGAGAGATTGACTACGGCGCACTGAGACTCGTGGCGTCTCACCATTTTAAAATTCGTTCAGATAGCCTTGATCATATTCTGCACATACTCGCAGAACTTGAACTGATCCGCCTGGTCACAGCCGGAAGCAGCATTAAGAAAATCATACCAGATATTCCCCATTTTGAGGATACCTACGAGCGCGTTGGCGAATATATTGATCAAAAGCCGTTAAATGAAATCGAGGCCGCCACAATCGAAATTCTTAGGAGGCTCTATGAAGCACCTCAGAATAAGGACTCTCTGCGAAATAATATAGGCATTGATAATTCGGCCTTCAACACATCCCTACAAATTGGCGGTCACGCAGGACTTATTACGGATCAACGCGCTCGTGGCCGAAATATTTTGGCAAGCCCACTTTATTTTAGTGGAAATCTTCAAAACTTCATAGACATGGCGGCCAGGGGCGAGACCCCAAATATTCACAGGGTGCTACAACTGGTTCGGCAGCACCAAGGCATGCCACTGTCGACCATTATGATTGACAGGCGAATCTCAGAAGTCTCTATCAGTTCGGATCAAGCCGAGCTTGTTAGGGCCCTAGCGGCAGAAGGCATAATCAAGCCGCCAACCATAACCAGACCAAATGGCGCATCAGAGCAGTTTGTGTTCACTCCGGAGCCCGGGAAAGTTAGGATGAGCGCAGCAAAGCGCGAAATATACGAAAAAGGAATGGCGCTAGCTGCTGCAGTGCGTAAGGGGCAGTTGCTGCCCGAGGCATACAGGATCAAATATCCCCACGCTCTCTTGAGCAAATTAGCAAACGAAAAGTCAATCAGGGCAAGCACCGAAGCCGCGCATCAATATCGCAACTTAACTGTATTGGGCCTCGGCCGACTTGAACACACCGGCGGTGGGTTCTTTAAATTTCGGCTGATTGACGTTCCGGAGAACGTCGAGGCCGTTTGGATTGCAGATCAACTTATAAGCGGCGAAACACCGGCGGACCTAGAACAAGACACTCAAGCTAGGCTTCTCCTCGCCCGGGATGAGGCGTACGTTCGGTCGCATATCTCATCTGCTCAATTGAGAGCACCACAGGCTTCAACGATCATATCCGATCGCGCCATGCACGAAATCGATCAATTCATGTTGCAACTATGATCAAAGATCGCGCTCAAAAGAGAATGGCAGCTAAGTTTTGCGCCGCCCAAGCAATCGTGCCATTCGCAGAGGTCGTCGTTCGTTCATCTGCCTCTCTCGAAGAGAGCCCTGTAGACATAACGGACATTGATGTTGCTGGAATTCAATATGGTCACCGAGGCGCCGAGAGAAGAATTCTTTTCGACTGCAAGACTGGGAAGATGAGTGCTATAAACAGAGCCCTTTGGGTAGCTGGCGTCGCCCGCTATGTCGATGCTCAAGAGGCGTATCTCATCCTCAAAAAGGATGCACCTTATAGCCACAGATTGGCAGCTAATGAACTCTGCGTACACGTCCACTCCGAATTGAATTTCGAAAAACATGCTTCAAGCGTCGCGCCAGCCTACAACTATGACTGCACTTACCTTGACGATATGGATGTCTGGGATGGAATGGCAACGGTTGCCAACGGCGTTCAGCGGCTCCAAGAACTAGTTCAATTTTCAAACATGGCTCCGCCACTCGAGCGCAACGGACCAAAGGGTCTACGAGGTGCCCTCGCTATTCTCTTGAGGGCCGCGCCGGAAATCGACCCAAGAAAACCCAAGCATATCTTCATATACTCATTGGCCCTGTCGGCTTTTGCGTGCTTTTCTGCGATGACAGCCTCAGATATGAAGACAATATTTCAGTTTGACATGACCAAGGAAGACTTTGACAGGACGGCCCGGTATTACTTGTGGGGTGGGCGAGACAGCTACCAAATGCGGAGAGCACTTAAGGCATCAATTGATCATAGCGGGACGCCAGACTCGAGCATCGACCTCGAACTCCCGCAGTGGCCCAGGTTCCTAAATATGTTTCGGAGCTTTCTTGATGCTCCAGATCTTTTATCGGCGACGCCCTACTTGAGCAAAGAAATTGCATTCAGAGCAGCGACCGGATCTCGCCAGGAGCCCGACCATCGCTTGAGTCAAATGCTTTCGGAAAATAAGCGAGCTCGACAATTCCTATTCCAGATGAACGCGTATCTCATTTCGGCGGCGAGGCTACCTAAGGAACTACAAGATACTTACGAGAGTTTAGTGAATTCTGTTACTTCGGACGGCTTCATCGCGGCAGAACAATCCGCGCCAGCCAGAACCGATGTGGATCGTCTGATCTAGAAACTGGCTAACTACCCCCGCACCATCAACCGCACCAAACTCCCCAACGCCCCGCACGCCGCCGCCAGTTCCTGCTGCCGCCGGCGCAGGTCTTCCGCCATCTGTTCCTGGGCCTCCGACACCCAGGCGCCGACGTCGCCCTCGCCGCAGCCCTCTCGCCCCGCCGCCGCCAGGTCCTCGATCATCCGGGGGTCGTCGCCCGCCTGGAACAGGTCGATTTCGGCGATGGCGGCGCGGTGGACCTGGGCGCGGGTTTCGGGGTCGAGGTCGGCGAGGCTGGGCATGGCGGGCTCCTTGGACTGATGTTCTTATTTTGTTCCCGTCGGAGTCAAGAGGCGCGGCGGCGGTTGCTGTGGACAGCCGCCCGGGCTACGGCGCGCGCCTGACCGCCCCGAGGCGGCGCCGACGGCCGAAATGACGGCGAAAAAACCTCGCCCCGCCAAGGGCTTAGCGAATATGTCTAGACATATTCATGGTCCAAAACTACGTCCGCCGCCCGCCTGACGGGTCGGTGTCCAAGACTGTAGGCCGCGCCCCGCTCCCATCGGCCTACAAACCCCGCGCCTCGGCCACGCACCGACCTACGCCCGGGCCTACGTCCCCTGCCGCCCGGCCACCCGGAAAGCCCACGTTTCCGGGGGTTTGGGCCGGCTATCGGCCGTCCTGGCGAGTCGACGCCTTGCGACCGTAGGTCGCCGGGCGTGCTATAATGGTCCCGCTTCGATAAGCCGGGGCGGCGGAAAGGACGCCCGGCGCGGCCTCAGCGCCGCAGCAGCCGCTCCACCCGCTCGGTCAGGTCGCGGATGGCGAAGGGCTTGGTCAGCACCTCCATCCCCGGCTCGATATGGCCGTGGTTGAGCACCGCGTTCTCGGCGTAGCCGGTGATGAACAGCGCTTTCAGCCCGGGCCGCAGGGCCCGGGCGGCGTCGGCCACCTGGCGGCCGTTCAGGCCCCCGGGCAGGCCGACGTCGGTGATCAGGAGGTCGATGGGGGCGCTGCCCTGCAGCACGGTCAGGGCCGAGGGGCCGTCGGCGGCCTCGGCGCAGGCGTAGCCGAGCTCGGTCAGGGAATCGACGATCAGCATCCGCACGGTCGGCTCGTCGTCGACCACCAGGATGGTCTCGCCGGCGGCGGGGTGGCTGGCGACCGGGGCGGCGGCGGGGGCGCCCTCCTCGGCCTCGCCGAAGTGGCGCGGCAGGTAGAGGCAGACCATCGTGCCCTGGCCGACCTCGCTGTAGATGCGGACGTGGCCGTGGCTCTGGCGGGCGAAGCCGTAGACCATCGAGAGGCCCAGGCCAGTGCCCTGGCCGATGGGTTTGGTGGTGAAGAAGGGGTCGAAGACGCGGTCGAGGATGGCCTTGTCGATGCCGCTGCCGGTGTCGCTGACGCAGACGGTGACGTACTGGCCGGGCTCCAGCCCGTGGTCGGCGGCGGTGCGGCGGTCCAGCCACTTGTTGCCGGTCTCGATGGTGATGCGGCCGCCGTCGGGCATGGCGTCGCGGGCGTTGATGCAGAGGTTGAGGATGGCGTTTTCGAGCTGGTTGTCGTCGACCAGGGTCGGCCACAGCCCGCTGGCGGCGATGGTCTCGACGGTGATCGAGGCCCCCATGGTGCGGCGGACCAGTTCGCTGAGGTCGGTGAGCAGGCGGTTGATGACCAGCGGCCGGGGGGTCAGGGTCTGGCGCCGCGAGAAGGCCAGCAGCCGGTGGGTCAGGGCCGCGGCCCGGCGGGCGGCGCCCTGGCCGGCCGCCAGGTAGCGTTCGACGTCGCTGGTCCGGCCCTGGGCCAGGCGGGCGCCGATCATCTCGAAGGCGCCGCTGATGCCGGCCAGCAGGTTGTTGAAGTCGTGGGCGAGGCCGCCGGTCAGCTGGCCGACCGCCTCCATCTTCTGGGACTGGCGCAGGGCCTCCTCGGCGGTGGCCAGCCTCGCCTGTTCGGACAGGCGTTCGGTGACGTCGTAGATGAACTGGAAGGCGCCGACGATGGTCCCGTCCGGATCGCGCAGCGGGCTGGAGCGGACCTCGAAGTAGCGGGTGTCGGGGTCGGCGGCGTCCATCGGGCCGGTGACCACGAACTCCTCGCCGCCCAGGGCCCGGTCCCACAGGCCCTTGGCGGACTCGATGGCGGCCGGGTCGTCGGGCAGCAGGTCGAACAGGGTGTCGCCGACCTTCGGCCGCTTGCCGAAGATGGCCTCGAAGGCGTCGATGGCGGCGCTGTTGAGCGCCAGCCAGCGGTACTGGGTGTCGGCCACGGCGACCAGGGCGCTGGCCCCCTCGACCACCTCGGCCAGCACCCGCTGCTCGGCCAGGGCCTCGGCGACCCGGGTTTCGAGGGTCTGGTTGAGGGTCTGCAGGGCGTGTTCGGCCCGGCGGCGCTCGGTGATGTCCTGGAAGAGGACGGCGACCTGCCGGCGTTCCGGCGGCTCCAGGCGGAAGGAGGACAGGGAGAGATAACGGCCGGTGGCCACCAGTTCCTGCTCGAAGCGGATCGGCACCCCGGTGCGCAGCACCGCGCCGTAGCGCGCCGCCCAGCTGTCGGCCTCGTCCGGCACCATGTCGCGCAGCTTCTGGCCGACGACGTTCTCGATGCCGGCATGGCGGGCATAGGCGGCGTTGGCCTCGATGTGGATGTAGTCGCTGTCGGGCCCATGCGGCCCGTCGAGGAACTCGATGACGCAGAAGCCCTCGTCCATGCTGTCGAACAGGGCGCGGTAGCGCTTCTCGTCCTCGCCCTGGCGCTGGAGGGCGGCGCGCAGGTCGAACTGGTTCATCACCTGGCGGGCCAGGACGCGCAGGGTCTTTTCCTGCAGGGGGGTGAGGGTGCGGGGCCGGTTGTCGAGCACGCAGAGGGTGCCGATGGCCAGCCCGTCCTCGGTCTTCAGGAGGGCGCCGGCGTAGAAGCGCAGGCCGTTGTCGGCGGTGACCAGCGGGTTGCCGCTGAAGCGGCTGTCCAGCGTCGCGTCGGGCACCTGCAGGAAGTCGTTCTCGAGGATGGCGTGGGCGCAGAAGCTGGTCTCCAGCGGCGTTTCCCGCACCCCCAGCCCGACCTCGGCCTTGAAGAACTGCCGGTCGGTGTCGATCAGGTTGATGACGGCAATGGGCGTCTCGCAGATCCGGCTGGCCAGCCGGGCGACCTCGTCGAAGGACTCCTCGGGCGGGGTGTCGAGAATGCCGTAGCGGCGCAGTGCCGCGAGGCGCCGGGCCTCCTGCTCGGCCGGATCCGTGCTCGTCATGCCGTCGCGCCCCGCCCCTGGTAGCCTGCTCATAGCGGGGAGGCGTTCGTCGCACCATAGGCCCCCGCGCAAGGCAGCAACGGCCTGGACCCCGGAAGGTTTCCTCCGCCCGCGTTCTGACGGACGCGACAATTCTCCGTCCAACTCAACCGGTCCTTAAGCGTCACCCCCTACACACTTTCCAATGGGGACCCCACTGCGCATGACCACCGACCGAGCGGCGACCAACGCCGCCTTCCGCGCCATAGCCATCGTCCGTGGCAAGGACCTGGGAATCCGCATCGGGTTCGGGGCCTTCATCGGCATGATCGGCTGGGTCCTGGCCCCGGGGCCGGTCGCGCCCCTGTGGTTCGCCGCCGTCGTCGCCGGCCAGGTCATCGACCATGCCATCAGCGCCCCGCTGCGCCGGGCCGGGGCAAGCGCCGTATCGCCGCCCCACGCTGTCGCCCTCGCGACCAGCATGACGCTGAACGCCTGCCTCTATTCGTCCCTGGCGGTCTTCCTCTGGTTCCAGGGCACCGCCGTCGGCATGGCCTTCGCCCTGCTCTCCCTGTGCGGCTCGCTGATCAACAACGCCCTGCAGATGGCCCAGACGCCGCGCGGCCTGATCTATGTCATCGGCCCGCCCGGCCTCTACATCGTCGCCCTGCCGCTGATCACCGGCCTGACCAGCCCCGCGCCGGACGCGGTGCAGATGGCCCTGATCTCCACCGGCGGCGGGGTCTACATCCTGCACACCCTGATGGCCGTCAAACGCATCTGGACGACCAGCCGCCAGACCGACGCCGCCATCGAGGCGGCCCAGAAGGCCAACGCCGCCAAGAGCGACTTCCTGGCGACGATCAGCCACGAGATCCGCACCCCGATGAACGCCGTCGTCGCCGCCGGCGAACTGCTGCGCCGCACGGACCTGACCGAGGAACAGGCCGGCCACGTCGACATGCTGGGCAACGCCAGCGAGGTGCTGCTCGGCCTGCTCAACGACGTGCTCGACCTGTCGCGCATCGAGAGCGGCAAGCTGGAGGTCGAGCTGGCCCCCTTCGACCTGACCGAAAAGCTGGCCGCGGCCGCCAACCTCTGGCGGACCAAGGCCGCGGGCGGCGTCACCCTGACCTTCGAGCCGGCCGGCGTCCCGGCCCGCATCATGACCGACCCGCTGCGCTTCCAGCAGATCGTCTCCAACCTGCTCTCCAACGCCACCAAGTTCACCGCGTCCGGCCAGATCACCGTCCGCGCCGGCCGCTTCGGCATGGACGACCCTATCCTCTGGATCGAGGTCGAGGACAGCGGGGCCGGCATGGATGCCGAGACCTGCGACCGCATCTTCTCCAGCTTCGAACAGGGCAGCACCGGCGTCACCCGCGTCCACGGCGGCACGGGCCTGGGCCTGGCCATCAGCCGCCGCCTGGCCCAGCTGATGGGCGGCTCCCTGACCGTGCGCAGCCAGGTCGGCCAAGGCTCGGTCTTCCGCTTCGAGATCCCCCTGATGCTGGCCGAGGCCGCCCCCGTCGCCGCCCATGAGCCCGGCGAGGACTGGAGCGGAACCGGCGTCCGGGTGCTGCTGGCCGAGGATCATCCGGTCAACCAGCGCATCGTCCGCATGATGCTGGAGCCCTTCGGCGCCGCCGTCACCATCGCCGCCAACGGCGCCGAGGCGGTCGAGCTGGCCGGCAACCGCGCCTTCGACGTCATCCTGATGGACATGCAGATGCCGGTCATGGGCGGGGTCGAGGCCGCCGCCCTGATCCGCCGCGCCGGCCCCAACGCCGCCACGCCGATCCTCGCCCTGACCGCCAACGCCCTGGCCGAACACCGGGCCGAATGGGCCGGCGTCGGGGTCGAGGTCTTCATCACCAAGCCGGTGGAGATGCAGGTCCTGCTCGACCACGTCGCGGCCGCCGTGGCGGCGCCGGTCGTCGCCGGGGACCGTCTCACCGCTTGAGGCGGCGCGGATACCGGCTAACCTGCGCCCATGCGCAAAGCCCTGATCCTCGCCCTCGCCCTGATCGCCCTGCCCGCCGCCGCCCAGGGCAAAAGAGAGGTCGGCGCCCTCGTCTACGACGGCGCCCCGGAGACCCCGGCCGCGCTGAAGGCCGCCATCGCCCCCTACTACAACGCCCGCTCGGCGGTGTTCGAGGACTGGCTGCCCGACGGCTCGATGCTGATCGCCACACGCTTCGGCGACACCCAGCAGATCCACCGCGTGCAGCGCCCCGGCGGCGACCGCACCCAGCTGACCTTCTTTAGCGAACCGGTGAACGGCGCCCAGGCCGTCCCCGGCGCCCAGCGGTTCCTCTACCCCCGCGACGTCGGCGGGGCGGAATACTACCAGGCCTTCCTCCGCAGCCTCGACGGCGACGAAGTCCAGCTGACCGCCCCCGGCACCCGCAACGAGAGCTTCGTCTTCAGCAAGGACGGCAAGACCGTCGTCTGGTCCCAGGTCACCCCCGGCAAGGGCGACTACGACATCATGCTGGCGGAGGTCGCCAATCCGCAGGGTCGCCGCCTGGTCCACAAGGGCACGGGCGCGATGAGCCCGGAGGACATCAGCCCGGACGGCGGCAAGGTGCTGCTCAGCCGCTACATCAGCGCGGCCGAGACGCGGCTGTTCGTGCTCGACCTGAAGACGGGCGCGGCCACGCCGGTCGGCGCGACCGACCGCAAGGTGGCCTACAGCGCCGGCAAGTTCACCGCCGACGGCCAGGGCCTGGTGCTGCTGTCCGACGACGGCAATGAGGTCGCCCTGCCGGTGGTCCTGGACATCGCCAGCGGCGCCCAGCGGCATCTGTCGTTCGTCGATGGGCCCGGCCGGGTGCGTCCGCCGCTCTGGGGCGCCGAGGCCCTGACCCTCAGCCCCGACCGGCTGACCGCGGCCGTGGCGACCAACGAGGCCGGCTACGGCAGGGTCGATCTCTACGACCTCGCCGGCGGCGGCAAGCAGGCCGTGCCCCTGCCCAAGGGGGTGCTGACCGGCATGGGCTTCTCCGACGACGGCAGGTCGCTGGCCATCAGCCTGTCGACCTCCACCGGCGCCGGCGACGTCTGGTCCTACGACCTGGCGTCGAAACAGCTAACCCGCTGGACCAACAGCGAACTGGGCGGCCTGCAAGCCAGCCAGCTCGTCGAGCCCTCGCTGATCCACTACGCCACCTTCGACAAGCGCCAGATCCCGGCCTTCGTCTACCGCCCCACCGGCCCCTCGACCGGCAAGCGCCCGGTGATCATCCAAATCCACGGCGGCCCCGAAGCCCAGGAACTGCCCAGCTTCAACCCGCGCCGCCAGAGCTGGGTCAACGAAATCGGCGCCGTGGTCATCGTGCCCAACGTCCGCGGCTCGTCCGGCTACGGCAAGACCTACCTGTCCCTCGACAACGCCGAGAAGCGCGAGGACAGCGTCAAGGACATCGGCGCCCTGCTCGACTGGATCGCCACGCAACCCGACCTCGACGCCTCACGCGTCGCCGTCGTCGGCCAGTCCTACGGCGGCTACATGAGCCTGGCCGTCGCCGGCCGCTACAATGACCGCATCTCAGGCGCCATCGACCTCTACGGCATCAGCGACTGGGTCACCTTCCTGGAGAACACCGAAGGCTATCGCCGCGATCTGCGCCGCGCCGAGTACGGCGACGAACGCGATCCGAAGATGCGCGAGGTCTTCGGCCGCATCTCGCCCCGCGGCTACGTCTCGGCCATGAAGAAGCCGATGATGGTCTACCAGGGCGCCAACGACCCCCGCGTGCCGATGAGCGAGAGCGAGGCCATGGTCGCCCAGCTGCGAGCGCAGGGCACGGAGGTCTGGTACGTCCTGGCCAGGGACGAGGGCCACGGCATCGCCCGCAAGTCCAACCAGGAACAGGTCCGGGCCACCGAGATCGTCTTCCTCAAGAAGGTGCTGGGGGTCGAATGACGGGCTTGGCGTTCCGGGCGGGCGGGCGCATAGCAACAGGCGCTCCGCATTTCGCCCGGGCGCACCGAAAGGAGCCCGGCCATGGCCAAGGGCCAGAAGAAATCCAACAAGGAAACCCGCAAACCCAAGCAGGCCAAGGCCCCGCCGCCGGCCGGCCCGTCGCCCTTCCTGACCCCGCCCGGCAAGAAATAGGTGGCGACCGAGACGGTTCACCTGGTCCAGGCCTACGTCGCCGGCAAGGGCCGAGCGAAGTTCCGCGCCGAACAGGCGATCGGCTGCAAGACCGCCGAGGAAGCCCGCCGCAAGGCCGAGCGGCTCGGCCCCCTGCGGCTGGGCGTCGTCGCCTACAGCATCTCGGCCGACACCGAGATGGGCGACTACGACGAGAGCCCCGTGCTGCTGTTCAAGTCCGGCGAACTGCCGCCCCCCTTCGACGAGCTCTGACCTCAGGCTCGTCCTTATTCAGGCGAGCCCCATGACCAGATCCCCCGACTACCTCGGCGCCACCGGCATCGGGGTCAGCGACCTCGAGGCCTCCGCCGCCTTCTACAAGGCGGCGCTGGGCATGAAGGAGCTGCAGCGGATCAAGCTGCCCTATATGGACGAGATCATCCTCGGACATGACGGCCGCGTCGCCCTGGTGCTGATGCACTGGACCGACGGCAGCGACCGCCGCTACCGCAACCTGCCGATCAAGCTGGTCTTCTACGTCACCGACCCGCTGGCCGTGGCCGCCAACCTGGTCGAGGCCGGCGGCATGATGACCTTCGGCCCCGCGCCGGTCGAGGCGTTCGGCGGCGCCATGATCGGTCTTGGCAAGGACCTCGACGGCTACGTCGTTGAACTGCTGCAGGCCCCGGCATGAAAAATCACCGCGGCTCTGTCGGAACCGGGGCCGCCGCAACGTCCTGAGATCACAAACCAAGGGAGACAACGATGGCCTACGTCGACGGATTCGTACTCGCCGTGCCCAAGGACAAGATCGACGAGTACAAGAAGGTGACCGACCTGTGCGGCCCGATCTGGATGGAATACGGCGCCCTCAGCTACGTCGAATGCGTCGGTGACGACACGCCCTACGGCGAGCTGACCAGCTTCCCGCGCGCTGTCCTGGCCAAGGACGACGAGGTCGTTATCTTCTCCTGGATCACCTACGAGTCGAAGGAGAAGCGCGACGAGGTCAACGCCAAGGTGATGGCCGATCCGCGCATGGCGGCGCCCGACTGCCCCTTCGACCCCAAGCGGATGATCTTCGGCGGCTTCACCGAACTGACGCGGTTCTAGAGCCCGTCAGGCCGAAGTGTGTGCGGTTCGGCCGCCCGGACGGGCTCTCGACAAATCAGTAGTCCCGCCGCCAGCGGACCGAGAGCTTGCTCTCGCCGCTGCCGGCGATGCGGCTGACCAGGGACAGGTTCTTGCGCACCCTCCACTCGACCTGCACCGCCCCGCCCTCGCGGCCGCCGCCGATCAGTTCGAAGTAGACATCGTTGGTCAGGTACTTGCCGCCGGCCACGGTGACGCCGGTCAGTTCGGTGCCGCCGATGGTCAGCCGGTCGAGGCCCGCCAGCTCGCGGACGTTGCCGATCACATCGAAGCCGCCCCCGCCGGCCAGGGCCGCCAGGGCCGAGGCCAGCTGCGCGGCCTCGTAAGGGCTCAGCTGCGCCGCCGAGCTTCCGAACAGCACCCGGCTCAGCACCTCGTCCTGCGGCAGCTGCGGCGAGGAGGTCAGGGTGATCTCCGGCTTGGCCGCCGTGCCCTCGACGCGGATCACGGCGGTGATCGACGGATCCTCGCGGGTGGCCGTCAGGTTGAGGCGGATCTTGCGGGGGTCGGTCGACAGGGTGACGCTGCCGCGCTCGTCGAACTCGAACCGCTTGCCGGCGAAGTCGTACTCGCCGCGCACCACCCGGGCCGTGCCGGTCAACTGCGGCTGGGCGGTGGTGCCGCCGACGTTGGCGTCGAGGCTGAGCTCGACGTCCAGCCCCCGGCCGCGGACGAAGATGCCGCGCGGGGCCCGCAGGTCGATGGCCAGGTCGATCGCCGCGCCCTTGGTCTGGGCAGCCTCGGCCGCCTCGGCCCGGCGGGCCGCAGGGGTGCGGGGTTTGTTGATCTCGACAACGTCCATCGGCGTCACGCCGCTGGGGCTCAGCGGCTCGGCGGCGATCTCGGCCCGGTCGATGCGCAGGGAGCCCTCGACGCGCGGATTGCCCGCCGCGCCCCGGTTGACGGTCACCTGGCCGCTGGCGGTGGCCTGGGCAATGTCGTTGTCGATGACCTGGAAGCGGGTCAGGTCGAGCCGGAAGCTGCTGGTCCCCTGGCGCAGCAGGCTAACCCGGCCGGAGCCCGACGCCTTGCCGCCGTTGGCGTCGGAGGCGCTGACCTGGCTGACGTCGATGGCGTTGTCGGCGAAGGCGGCGGTGAGCGTCAGGTTGCGCAGCTTCAGGCCGGTCGCCCCGTCCTCGAAGGCGCCGCCGGTCAGCTGCCCCTGCCCCACCAGGCGGGGGTCGGCCAGGGTGCCGCCGAGGTTGCCGTTGAGGGCGATCTGGCCGCTGAGCGAGCGCTCGCCGCTCATCAGCAGGTCCCACAGCGGCTTGATCTCGCCATTGGCGCTGAACGTCCCTTCCGCCGGCCGGCGGCGGTCGATGGCCAGCCGCAGCGGCGCCGCCGAGGCCACGGCCGGCAGTACGAAGGCCCCCTCGGCCCGCAGGCCCTGGGCGCTCCTGGCGCTGGCCTCGATGGTGATGCTGCGGTCGTTGAGCCGGGCCTGCACCTGGCCGTCGAGGGTCAGGGTCTGGCCGGAGCCCCGGGCCCGGACGTTCTTCAGTGTGGCGTCGAGCGCCCCGGTCAGCGTCTCGCCTTGACCGCGCAGGGTCAGCTTGGCGTCGGCCCGCCCGGCCAGATCCCGGTTGAAGGCGGCCAGCGGCAGGCCGGAGATATCGGCGACGATGTCGGCGCTGCCCTTGGCGATGCGGGCGTCGACAGTCGCCGAGCCCGGGTTGTCGCCGCGCTGCCCGGTGGCGGCGGCCAGCTTCAGGTGGGCCTCGGTGACCGGCCCGCCGAACACCAGCCGCGCCGTCTCGGTGGTGCGGATCTGGGTGCGGCCAAGTTTGCCGGCCCCATCGAGGGTCAATTGCCAGCCCTGGGCCTGCGGCTGTTCGGTCAGGATGCCGCTGGCGTCCAGGCTGTAGGCCCCGTTCGGCGCCGCCCCGCTGGCCTGGATGCGCAGCGGCAGCCGGTCGAGCGGGCCGTCGGCGGTAATCGTGGCCGTATCCAGCGTCAGGCCGGCGGCGTCGCGCAGCACCGCGTCCCTGGCCGCCAGGTTGAGCGTGGCCCGCGCCCCGCCGGCGCTGTCGACGACCTTGGCCGTGCCGGTGATCGCGCCCTCGGTCAGCACCACGCCCGGCCCGATGGCCAGCACCAGGTCGGCCGACGATGGCCGGCCCCGCCGCAGCGCCACCGCCCCCTGCGCCTTGACCCCGCCGGCGTCGGCGTCGAGGCCCGACAGGTTCACCCCGCCCGGCGTGAAGGCGAAATCGGTGCGCAGCCGGGCCGGTCCGTACTGGCTGTCGGCCGTCATGGCGAAAGCGCCGTCGCCGCCGCCCGGCCGTTGCATGAAGGTCAGGGTCAGGGCGGCGTTGCGCAGCGGCAGGCGTGGCAGGTCGATCTGGTCGACCTGGGCCGTCAGGTCGGCGCGCGGGGCCGACAGCGATCCGCCGATGGCGCCATCGCCCTTGGCCTTACCCGCCACCTCGACCGGACCGATGCGGAACGGCCCCTCGGCGTTCCAGTCGAGCTTGAAGGCCAGATCGCCCTTGGCGCCGAGCCGGCCGGCCCCCTTGGCGAAGGCCTTGTCGCCGTCCAGCCGCGCCTCGGCGACATCCACCTGGCCGCTGGGCTGCAGGCTGGCCTTGCCGCGCAGCCGGGGCGCCGCCCCGAGCAGCCGGTCCAGCTCGCTGACGCCCAGCGCCAGCCCGGTTCCCCTGGCGTCGACCGTGAACACCCACGGCTTGCCGGCCCCGCCCTGGTCCGCCGACCACGACCCGGCCAACCGGCCCTTGCCGCCCAGCTTGGCGGCCCCGAAGTTCCACAGTTCCGCCTGGCCCTTGAACGACAGCCCGCCGAGCAGGCCGCGCGACCCGCTGGCATCGACCTTCAGCCCCGCCCCGTTGGCCCGCACGCGCTTGAGCAGCACCCGCCCGTCCTTGAGGATGGCGATGTCGCCGTCGGCCGTCGGCCGCTGGCCCAGCAAGGCCGCCAGATACCCCTGCCCGCGCCCGCCGGCTCCGGCCAGGCTGGTGACGATGCCGATCTCGCCCTTGGCCCGGGCCACGGTCACCGGCCCCGAGGCCGAGCCCAGCGTGTATCCCGCCAGGCTGACATTGGCCCCGCGCGCGTCGCCGCGCAGGGTGAAGCTGTTGATGTCGCCGTTGAACCGACCGACGAAGTTGGCTTGGCCCTTGACCGTCCCGAAGCTCAGCCGCTCGATCGACGGCGTATTGCCGGTCACCGCGAGGCCGCCGGGCCCGGCCATCTGCTTGCCGAGGTTCGCCGGACCGACCGCGGTCACCGACAGGGTCTCGGAATCCAGCCGGGCGTTCAGATCATAGAAGTCGCCGGCCCCCTTCTTCCCCGCGATGTCAAACTTCACCTGCGGGCCGAACAGCCGGGCGTAGAGGCCCGTCAGCCGCGAGGCGTCGAGCCGCACATAGCCGTTGGCCGCCCCGCCGGTGGCGTCCCAGCTGCCGTCGGCCTTGGCCGGCTGGTTGGGGCCGGAGCTCACCAGCAGCTTGAACTGCCCCACCTTGGTGGTTCCCTGCGCCTGGGCGTCGAGCGCGAAGGGTTGTTTGGCGTCCAGGCCGAGCGCCCCAGCCAGGGCGCCGCCGCTGGCCTCGGAGGCGCGGGCATTGACCATCAGGGCGTCGGAGCGGCCCAGGTCGAAGGCCACGTCGGCGAAGTCGCCCTGATGCATCAGGCTGCGGGCCACGAACTGGCCGGCCGTGCCGCCGCCCCGCTGCAGCGCCAGCCGCCCGGAGAGATCGAAGCGGCCCTCGACCTGGCTGAAGGCCGGCCGGGAGTCGACCTTGGCCTGCAGGGCGTCGATCAGGACGGTCACCGGCAGCGATCCCGACTTCTCCTTTGGCGTCAGGGTCGGACGGCGGATCAGGGTCAGCTGTTCGACGGCGATGGCGTCGGCGTGGAAGCGGCGCGCGAACAGCTCGTGATAGCGCCACTTCATGTTGAGGTTCCGGCCCTCCAGCCACGTCCCCTTCTCGTCGTAAATGGTCAGCCGGCGGATCGAGACATTGCGCCAGATATCGCCGCTGACCCCTTCGATCTTCAGCTTGCCGTAGCGGCCGATCTTCAGCCCGTTGGCCTGGGCCTCGATGAAGGCCAGCCCCGGCACGGTGTTGAGCCCGAACCGCAGGCCCACGGCCACCGTCGCCACGATGATCACCGCCACGGCCGAGATCAGGATGATCCAGCCGGGCGCGCTGCTGGGGAACCACCGACGCAGATGGTTTCTCGCCCGGACCGGCGCGGCGGGGGTGTCGTCTGGGCCGCTCAAAACGCCTGCCCTATGCTGATGTAGATCTGGAACGGCGCGTCGTCGTCGCGCGGGTCCAGGGGAAAGGCGATATCGGCGCGGATCGGTCCGAAGCCCAGGTTGTAACGGACGCCGAAGCCGACCCCGGCGCTGAAGTCATCCCCGTGCGGGAAATTGTCGGTTCCCACGGCCCCGCCATCGATAAAGGCCACAGCGCCCCATTTTTCGGTCAGCTGATACCGAAACTCGACCGAGGCTTCGGCCAGGGAAATGCCGCCCAGCGGCGTCGAGCTGATACGCGGCCCGATGCCCTGGTAGCCATAGCCGCGCACCGATCCACCGCCCCCCGAATAGAACCGCCGCGCCGCCGGCACATCGGCGGAGTCGGCCCCGCTGATCACGCCGGCCTTCACCCGCGTGGCGATGACGAACCGCTCCGCCTCGTCGAGGGGCAGGTAGTAGCTGCCCTGGCCGGTCAGCTTCAGATAGGTCAGCTGGGCGTCGCCGAAGGTGACGATCGGCTCCGCCCGGGCCTCCACGCGCCAGCCACTCTTGGGGTCCAGCGGATCGCTCGAGCGGTCGATGGCCAGGGCGCCCAGCAGGGCGACGTTGTAGAGGTCGCGGTCGATGCCCCGCAGCACGACGTTGCCGACGGTCAGGATCTCGGCGACCCGGCCGCCGTCCACAGAGACGCCATAGGTCAGGTAGGCGTTGACGCCGCTGCGCCGGGTGACGTCGGCGATCAGCGAGGCGCCGGTCTGGTCATAGGCGTCGGTGACCTCGTTATAGACGCTGGCGGTCAGGCTGAGGGTCTGGCGGGGTTCGCGCCAGTGCGGCAGCGAGACCTTGTAGTCCAGCCGCTGCTGCAACTCGGCCAGGCGCAGGGCGATGATCCGCGTGTCGGCCCGCTTCCAGCTGTTGTAGCGGGTGGTGGTGATGTCGAGGCCGGCCCCTTCGCTGGTCGAATAGCCGGCCCCGATCTCCAGCGACCGTCGCGGCCGGTCCTTGAGGGTCAACAGCACCGGCCGCCAGCCCTCCGGCGTCAGCTGGTCGGCCGGCTGCAAGGCCACCTGCACGGTGTCGAAGGCGCCCGTCTCGCGCAGGCGCCTCTCCAGCTCGCCCATCTCGTCAGGGGCGTAGACCGAGCCCGGCTTCCAGGGGACCAGCTTCCTGATCCACGCCTTGTCGGTGCGGCCGCGATAGTCGAGGACCAGCCCGTCGAGCTTCACCAAGGGCCCGGCGTCGATCTTGAAGGTCGGCATCAGGGTCTTGTCGGCATGATCGACGATGACTTCCCGGGGCAGCGCCTCGGCGTCGGCATGGCCCCGTTGCTGGATGGCCGAGACGATACGGCCTTCGGCGGCCAGCACGTCATTGGCCCGGCCCGGCGCCCCGCGGCGCAGGGCCATGGCCAGCGTCCCGGCGCTCTGCACCTCCGGCGTCGGCGCCTCGTTTTCCCAGGCGATCGACGGCCGCTTGATATGGAAGACCGGCCCTTCCTCGACCTTGACCACGGCCTTGGGGGCGGCCTCGGCGTCGGCGTTCTCCTCGCCATCGCCCAGGTCGGTGGTCACCTCGCTGGCGTAGAAGCCTTCCGAGCGCAGCACGGCGGTAGCGGATTCGGCGGCCTCGCGGCCTCTACGGCGAGCCTCGAAGCGGGAGCTGGCCGGCTTGTCCGCCGTGCCGATGGCCTTGCGGATCAGGTCGCGCAGGTCGTCGTCCTCGACGCCCTGGACACTGGCCTTGGGCTCTTCGGCTCGCGCGGCGAGCGGCGGGACCGTGAGGCCCGCGCTGAGGACGGCAAAGAGCAAAAGGCGGTGCGTCGCCAAACCATTCATCCCTGCGAAGCGCCCCATGGCCAGTCCTAGCGAGGCTCGCCCGGGATGTCACCCCGCCGAAATCACCGCGGCGCCCAGCTCCGGAAACACCTTGCCGACCTTGCCCAGCAGATAGTCGCCGTAGGTCCCGGCGAACCCGGCCGGATCGACCCCGTCCCAGCGCTCGCCCGGCGGGGCCTTCTCCCGTCCGGGCAGCGGCCGGATCACCGCGTCGAAGGCCGGGTCGAAGAACAGCGGAAAGCTCAATCGGTCCCGGCCGCTGGTGTTGCGCACGCGGTGCGGCGTCGAGCGGAATTCGCCGCCGGTCAGCCGGTCCAGCATGTCGCCGATGTTGCAGACAAAGGCCCCCGGCACGGGCGGCGCCTCGATCCAGCCGGACGGGGTCTTCACCTGCAGCCCGCCGAGCTTGTCCTGCGCCAGCAGCGTCAGCAGGCCATAGTCGGTATGCTCGCCGACGCCCCAGCCGGCATCGCCGGCCGGCGCGGCGGGATAGTGGAAGATTCGGAACAGCACGGTCGGGTCGGCCGTATAGGCGCGGGCGAAATAGTCCGCCGACAGCCCAAGGCTCAGCGCCACACCCTCCAGCACCGCATGGGCCGCCCGCGCCGTGCCGGCCATGAAGGCCTCCACCGCCGGCCGCAACGCCGGCAAGGCCTCCGGCCAGAGGTTGGCGCCATGCATCGGCAGCCCGGCCTGCACGCGCGGATCGTCGGCCGGCAGCTCCTGGCCGAGATACAGCCCCTCCTTGCGGTCCGGCTGCCCCGAGGTCAGCTCACCGCCGAGCGGGAACCAGCCCCGCCAGGCCCGCCCGCCCCGGCTCATGGCGATGGCCGCCTTGTCCGCCTCCGGCAGGGCGAAGAAGGCCCGCGACTGGCGATCGAGCTCGGCGAACACGGCGTCCGAAACCCCGTGCCCGCTCACATAGAAGAAGCCCAGCGACCGGCAGGCCTCGCCGATCCGCGCCGCGACCCGGGCGCGGGCCGCAGCGTCATCACCAAAAAGCGGTGAGACATCGATGATCGGCAGGCTCTGGTCCATTCGGCCAGACTAGCCTGCCACCGCTACAGCGCCCAGTCGCCGCTGGCGCCGGTGACGTTGCCGTTGATCTTCATCTGATAATCGACCCTGCCGTCGCCATTCACGTCCAGCCGCAGGGTGGTGATGTTCGAGGCGAAGGTCAGGGTCATTTCGCCGGCATGGCGGGTGAAGGCGCTCACCAGGGTGAAGGCCTGATCGCCCTCGACCAGGGTGTCGGCGTCGATGCCGCTGAGGTCGAGCCGGTCGCCGTGAGCGCGGACGAAGTCATAGATCTGGTCGGTCTCCAGGGTCGGGCCGAAGGCGTGGGCGACCACGAAGGTGTCCCCGCCCGAACCGCCGCGCAGCAGATCATTGCCCAGGCCGCCGATGATGATGTCCGCGCCCGCCCCGCCGTCGATCGTGTCGACCCCGGCTCCGCCGTCCAGCCGGTTGTCGCCGGTATTGCCCTTCATGTTGTTGGCGGAGTCGTTGCCGGTCGCGCCGATGTCGCCGGAGCCCGTCATCTGCAGCGCCTCGATGCCCTCGGCGATGACCCAGCCGTCGACCGAAACCTTGGCGATCTCGTAGCCCTCGCCGGCCAGTTCCACGACGGTGTCGAGCAGGTCGTTGATCAGGTAGATGTCGTTGCCCAGCCCGCCGATCAGCGTGTCGGCTCCGGCCCCGCCGTCGAGAGTGTCGTTCCCGTCACCCCCCTCCAGCCGGTCGTCGCCGGCCCCGCCGGTCAGGGTGTCGGTCCCGGCATCGCCGAACAGCTGGTCGGCGCCGTCGTCGCCCCTCAGGATGTCGTTGCCGTCACCGCCATACAGCCGGTCGGCGCCCAGGCCGCCGTTCAGGATGTCGTTGCCGACGCCAGCCTCGGCGCGATCATTGCCGGCCTCGCCGTTGAGGGTGTCGTTGCCGGCTCCGCCGATCAGCCAGTCGTTGCCGTCACCGCCGAAGACGTAGTCGGCGCCGTCGCCGCCATCCAGGATGTCATAGGCCGCGAAGCCGAACAGCTTGTCGTTGCCGCCGCCGCCGTTGAGCCGGTCGCCCGAGGCGCCGCCCGACCTGCTCTCCGCCGCCGCCGTGCCGTCGAAGACGATTCCGCTCAACTGGCCGAAGACCAGGAAGGTCGAGCCCGAGCTGCTGTAGCCGACGTCCGAGCCGCGCGAGCCGATCAGGAAGTCGTCCAGCCCGTCGCCGTTGACGTCGCCCGCCCCGCTGACCGCCCGGCCCGACTGGTCGTTGGCCAGCTCGCCGTCGATCTCGAAGCCGTTGGTTCCGTTCAGGCCGGAGAGGTCCAGCGTCGCCCCGAACCCGGCCCGGCCATAGACCACATAGGTCGCGCCGCTGGCGCTGCGCCCGTTCGGGTCGGCCAGGTAGGCGCCGATCAGGATGTCGGCCCAGCCGTCGCCGTTGATGTCGCCAGCCCCGGCCACCGCCCGCCCGGCCCGGTCGAGGGCCAGTTCGCCATTGATCCGGAAGCCGTCCGTCCCGTTCAGCGCGCCGAGCGCGATCTCGGCATTCCAGGTCCCGCCATGGCCGAACACCACATAGGCCCCGCCGGCGTTGTTCTGGCCGTTGGGGTCGATGGCCTCGGCCCCGATGACGATGTCGGCGTAGCCGTCGCCGTTGACGTCGCCCGCCCCGGCCACGGAGGTGCCGGCATTGTCGCCGGCCGCCGCGCCGTTCAGCTGGAAGCCGTTGGTCCCGTCCAGGGTCGAGAGATTGAGGTCGGCCGCAAAGCCGCCGGCCCGGCCGAACACCACCCAGGCGCTGCCCGAGTTGGCGCCGTTGGGGTCGGCGTACTTGGTGCCGATGATCAGGTCGGCCAAGCCATCGCCGTTGACGTCGCCGGCCGAGGCCACAGAGACCCCCGCCAGGTCGTTGGCCGTCTCGCCGTTGATGCGGAAGCCGTTGGTCCCGTCCAGCCCGCCGAGCGCCTGGGTCGTCGAAAACGCCCCGCTCTTGCCGAACAGCACATAGATCGAACCCGAGGCGTCCTGCCCGTTGCCGTCGTGCAGCCGGGCCGCGACCACCAGGTCGTTGATCCCGTCGCCATTGAGGTCCGAGACCGTGGTCACCGAGCCGCCGGCGTAATCGCCCGCCGCCTCGCCGGTGGCGCGGAAGCCGTTGGTTCCGTTCAGGCCCGCCAGATCGACGGTGGACCAGGCGCCGCCATGGCCGAAGACCACATAGGCCGCGCCCGAATCGAGCCCGGCGAGGTCGGCCTTGCGCGCCCCGACCACGACATCGTCGAAGCCGTCGTTGTTGAGGTCGCCGGCCGAGAACACCGAGAACCCGGCCTCCTCATTGCCCATCCGCCCCTCGATGATGAAGCCGCTGGTTCCGCCCAGGCTGTCCAGGGCGACATTGGCGCTCCAGCCGCCGGCATGGCCGAAGACCACATAGGCCGAGCCGGAATAGGCCCCGCTGGCGTCGTTGTAGGGGGCGCCGATGATCAGGTCGGCGAAGCCGTCGCCGTTGACGTCGCCGGCCCAGCCCACCGAAAAGCCGGACTGGTCGCCGCCGAGCAGGCCGTTGAACTGGACGCCGTTGCTCCCGTTCAGACTGTCGAGATTGAGCACCGCCGCAAATGCCATGAAACATCCCCCCGGACAGGCGCTGACTCCGCCCACCCCATCCAGCCGGTCTATAGCGGTCGCGCCCCGCCCGCCCCAAGCGGTTTCGCCGAGTCAGAAGGTCGCGTCCCGCGCGGCGCGCCCTTGTTTCCGGACGCCGGGGCTTGCATGCTCCCCGTCATGGCCCTGGACTTCATTCCGCGCGAAATCCACGAACTGGCGCGCGACCTGAGCAACATCGCCGACTTCAAGCTGCTGATGGTCGGCAAGTCCTATCTGACGCCGGGCGGCATCGTCGCCTGCGTCCTCCTGATCCTGCTGGCCCTGCTGGTCTCGCGCATCGCCGGCCGGGTGTTCCGCCGGGTGCGGGACCGGGCGCCAAGCTCGGCGCCGTCGATCTACATCGCCGAGAAGCTGACCACCTACGGCGCCGTGGTCATCGGCATCTACATGGGCGTCTCGGCGCTCGGCGTCGATCTCTCCAGCCTCAGCCTGTTCGCCGGGGCGCTCGGCGTCGGCCTGGGCTTTGGCCTGCAGGGGGTGGTCAAGGAGTTCATTTCCGGCCTGGTGCTGATCTTCGACCGCCTGATCCGCATCGGCGACTACCTGGAACTGCAGACCGGCGAGCGCGGCGTGGTCGCGGAGATCGGCCCCCGCGCCGTGCGGTTGCGCAACAACGACGACATGGACGTGCTGGTGCCCAACAGCCGGCTCATCGAGCAGCCGGTGACCAACTGGACCCACCAGAACAGCGCCCGGCGCATGCACATTCCCTTCCGGGTCGCCTATGGCTCGGACAAGGCCGCCGTCCGCGACGCGGTGCTGAAGGCGGCCCACGATGTGCCCTTCACCATGGAGGACACCCCCCGCCGAAAGACCCAGGTCTGGCTGGTCGGCTTCGGCGAGAGCGCCCTGTCGTTCGAGCTGGTGGTCTGGCCGACCCTGGAAGCGGTCAAGCGCCCCAACGCCGCCCATGCCGCCTACACCTGGGCCATCGAGGACGCCCTGCGCCACGGCGGCTTCGAGATCCCCTTCCCGCAGCAGGAGCTGCGCCTGCGCGGCCTGTTCGGCCAGGAGGGCGACGCCGCCCGCGACGCCCTGCGCCTGAAGGTGCCGCGCAAGCACGCGGCCGCCGGCGCCGCCGCCGAGGGCGTCACCCCCAACGACGCCGCCGAGGATCTGGCCCGCGGGGCCGAGGAAGACGCGGAAAACCAGGTTCAGGGCATGGCCACGCCGGACGGCAAGCCCGCCGGCTAGAGCAGCCAGCCGCTCCAGTCGGCGGTGACGTCGCCGTTGATCTTCACCTGGTATTCGGCGACGCCGTTGCCGTCGATGTCGAGGCGCACGGTGGTCTGGCCCGAGGCGAAGGTCAGGGTCATTTCGCCGGCCGTGTGGGTGAAGGCGGACACCTTGGCCAGCGTCCCTGCGAAGACATCGGAGAAGTCCATCCGGTCGCCCTCGGCGGTCTGGAAGTCGTAGATCTGGTCGGTTTCCAGCGCGCCGCTGAAGGCATGCTCGACGCGGAAAGTGTCCGTGCCCGTGCCGCCGCGCAACAGGTCGTTGCCCTGGCCGCCGAGGATGATGTCGTCGCCGTCGTTGCCGTTGATCGTGTCGACCCCGGCAGCGCCCGACAGCCGGTTGGCGCCGCTGTTGCCCTGCAGGTTGTTGGCCCCGGCGTTGCCGGTCCCGTCGAGGTCGGCCGTCCCCTGCATCTGCAGAGTCTCGAGATTGTCGCCCAGTTCGAAGCTGATAAAGGCCCGGACGATATCGCTGCCCTCGCCGAACAGTTCGGTGACCGTGTCGCCGCCGTCGTCGACGATGTAGACGTCGTTGCCGACCCCGCCAGCCATGGCGTCGGCCCCCGTGCCGCCGTCCATCATGTCGTTGCCCTCGGCGCCGGTGATGCTGTCGTTGTCGGCCCCGCCGTAGATGTAGTCGTTGCCCATGGCCCCGACGATGACGTCGTCGCCGCCGTCGCCGTACAGCTTGTCGGCCCCCGTGCCGCCATCGACGTCGTCGACCCCGTCGCCGCCATAGATGGTGTCGCCGCCATTGCCGCCCCGGACGATATCGGCGCCCGCGCCGCCGATCAGCAGGTCGTTGTTGTCGCCGCCGTCGAGGGTGTCGTCGCCGTCCAGGCCGTAGAGCGTGTCCTTGCCGATGTTGCCGGTCAGGACGTCAGCCGCCTCCGCCCCGGTGAGGGTCTCGCCGGCCGGCGCCGCCGTTCGCACGATCGGGGTGGCGACCGGTGCATGGCCGAAGACTACATAGGCGCCCCCGATCTCCTCGCCGTCACGGCCCGAGGCGCCGATCACCACGTCGTCGTAGCCGTCGCCGTTGATATCGCCGCCCGCCGCCACGGAAACGCCCGTTCGGCCGTTGCTGCTTTCGCCGTTGAGCTTGAAGCCGTTGATTCCGTCCAGGGCGGCCAGATCGACGCTGCCGCCGAAATTGCCGACCACCGAGGTCTTCCGGCCGAACACGATCCAGGCGGCATTGCTGCTCATCGAACCGACGATGAGGTCGCCGATGCCGTCGCCGTTGAAGTCGCCGGCCGAACTGACCGATGAGCCGGCGCCGGTGATCAGGAAGCCGTTGCTGCCATCCAGCGCCGCCAGGTCGAGCGATGGTCCATAGGGCGTCGCCCCGTCGCGGCCGAAGACGATGAAGGTCTGGCCGACCCAGCCGTCGCCGCCCTGCTGCGCCGACAGGGCGAAGTCGGTGAAGCCGTCGCCGTTGATGTCGCCCACCGCCGACACCGTGCTGCCGGTCAGGCTGCGGTCGCGCAGGCCGTCGATCCGGAAGCCGTTGGTCCCGTCCAGCCCGGAGAGGGCCAGGGTCCCGCCGAACACGCCGCCCGTCTGACTATTGCGCCCGAACACGACGAAGACCGAGCCGGCGTCGTAGACACCGTTCGGATCGGCGATGCGGGCCCCGATCAGCAGGTCGTCGACGCCGTCGCCATTGATGTCGCCCGCCGACGATACCGAGCGGCCGATGAACTCGTTGGACGAACCGGTGATGGTGAAGCCGTTGGTTCCGTCCAGACCGGTCAGGTTGATGCTGGCCGCGAAATCGCCCGCCGTCAGAGTGTCCTTGCCGAACACCACATAGGCGGCCCCGGCGTTTGTGCCGCTGGCGCCGCCGCCGATGATCAGGTCGCCGATGCCGTCATGATTGACGTCGCCGGCCGAGGCCACCGACAGGCCGACGCGGCTGAAGGCGACATAGCCCGGAATGGCGAAGCCGTTGGTCCCGTCCAGCGCGGCGGGGCTGAAGGTGGTGGGGAAATTGCCGTCCACCGCGGTGTTGCGGCCGAAGATGACATAGGCGCTGCCGAGGCCATTGTACTGGTTCGGCTGGCGGTTGGCGGAGTCGGCCCCGATCAGGATGTCGTTGACGCCGTCGCCGTTGACGTCGCCCGCCGAGGACACCGACTGGCCGAGAAGATCGCCCGAGGCGATGCCGAACAGCTGGAAGCCGTTGGTGCCATTGATATCCTGCAGGTTGAAGTCGGAGGGGAAGGCGCCCACCCCGGCGACGTTCTGGCCATAGATGATGAAGGCCGCGCCATACTGCCCGCCGCCGTTCACCCGGTGCCGCCAGGACCCGACGATGAAGTCACCGATACCGTCGCCGTTGACGTCGCCCAGGCCGGCGACCACCTGTCCCACGTTGGAGAAGATGTACTGTCCGTGGACCTCGAAGCCGTTGACGCCGTTCAGCGACGACAGTTCGAAAACGGCGGGATAGCTGGCCATGGCGACGCTCCGGCGGCGCGCGGCCACGGCGGGCCGCTACGCAAAATGGGGAGCATCAGCAGTTAGAGCAGTTCTGGCCGGCCCGGCAGTGCAAAAAAAGGGAACGATTTTCGCGCGTCAGATTGAGCAGGATGTAGCGCCGGGATGCGGCGGCATTTAGGAATCCGTCATGAGCAGGGAATATACAGCTATCTGGTCTTGCTAGATGCTCAAGAAAATGGATACAGCGTAGAAATGGCGCTGATTGCGCTATGGCTTGTGAGGGCGCAAATTTATCACGTGAGGCGAGCGTCAAAAGCGTACCGCATTGAGTATTAATTCGAAGGAATGCCCCGATGGGATTTCCGAATTCATCAAGCAGGCCAGAGAATATTCATAGAATGGCTGCGCTTATTGTTTTGGGTATTTCACCTTTTCGGGCTTTGCCCTCATCTAGCTCACCGTCTTTGGCACGTTGAGCACTCAGGCTGATTCCTGGTCCCGTATCGGCCCAGTCGTTGAGACCTTCAAGCTAACCCTGACCACGTCAATGGGCGCCTTGGTCGGACTGCTCGGCGGGAAGGCGCTGCGAACTTAGTTGGCAGCAAGCCGACGCCGAGCGCGGCACAGCTAGACCGGATTCAAAATTGCAACGACAGGCTGTCTATCAACCCGATGTGCCGTTTTGGGCCATCGGCCATGGAGAGGCGGCCAATGGTGTTCAATGTCCGCGACGATTTCGATGAAAAGCGCGGCGGTGCCGCTTGGCAATTGCTGGGTGCCGGCCGAGGGCAACGCCAGTACACGGCTTACACGCCAAGAGACTTTCACGACATGCTGAGAGCCTTGGGCATAAGCCGAGTTCGGCGCGGCCTCAGCAACGGTGAGTTTGACGACTACGAGGAGCCGATCGCAGAACGGTTCGTCAGCACGGAACTTCAAAGTCGGGTCGTGCGGTACGGGCTGCTCACGGTGATCATTGCGGCGATTGCCGCACTCTTCGCCATCGCGTCTCCGTTTATAGGCCCTTTGTTCGAGAAGTTTCTTGATGGGGTGAAGTAGGCGGGGGCCGCCGTTCAGGCGAACTCGGCTTCCAGCGCTGGGGCGATCTTCTCGTCCCAGACTTCAGCCACGAACAGAACGCACAGGCGGTAGATGAACCAGCAGGCATAGCCGGCGTCGTGGCTGAAGCAGCCGCCAGCCCCGATCTGGCCGTGAGCGATGTGATGCCGCAGGCGCAAGCCGGGTCGAGCGTCGAATAGACGCTCGATCTCGTAGACGGTCGCAGGGTCCATGATTTGATCCAACGGTTCGCGCATGAAGTTGAGGAGATTGCCGAGATGCATGTCCTCCTCCGTCCCGTCATCAAACCGCTTCGCGGGATCGAGACCGTTCAGCTTAAGGATATGGCGCAGACAGGGTTCAAGTTGCGGCACCAGAATATGCAGCGCCGACATGAAGTCGCCCTGGAAGTAGCGCGCGAAGCCGTGCGCCATCAGCACGCCGTGCGACGGCGGGATGAAGGGGCATTGCGCAACGATGGGGTGAAAGTGGTGCGCGGAGATCAGGCGGGTGGCGTTGATCAGCACGCGCGCCTTGTCGATATACGCGCCGTTCAGTTCGATGCGGCGCAGATGCTCGGCTTGCTCGATCTTCTGGAGGAACCAAGTTTCGGGCGGATCGTCGCCCAACCCGGCACCGGCGGAGCGGGCGATGGGCTTGCCTTCATGGTCTAGGTGTACGCCAGCGAACATGCCGCTTAGCGGAAAGTCCTTGAGCGACTGGAGCGCTTCCGCCCGCAGTTCCTCCCGGCTCCTGGAGTCAGACAGGAACGCAAACTGGATCATCGCCTTTGAGAAGGGCAGGTTCGCGTACAGTTCCTCGGTGAACCTGTGTCCGTCTGAGAAATCGAACTCGATTTTGTAGGGCGCCATGTCCTTGAGAGCGGCCTTTTGCAGACGGCGCAGCTCGGCCTCAAGCTCGACCTCCTGGCTTTCAAGACCGTCGATACCGCGCATAGCCTGAAGGGCTTCAAGGACCATGTGTCCTGCAGCCGCCGGGCTATGGGCCTTGTCACGCTGCGCCAGGATTTGCCCGAGTGCGCCCTTCTTGCAGCGCTGGCGTCCCGCGTCGTCGCCGATCCGTTCGTACAGGGCCGCGCCAAACTCCCAGACGCCGCGCACGGCCATGGCGTAGGCGTGATCCGTCCCGCCAGCCGCAACTTTCTCGGCGTCGGCCGCAGCGTCAGCCAGAGCCAGCAAGTCAAAATGGACGCCAATCTCGGCGAGCCGGATGAAGGCTACGAAGGCCAGTCGCTCGACAGTCGCAGCATAGCATTGTTCGAAGAGCGTGACCGTCCGCGGCGGCAGTTTGGCTTTGCGTCCACCGTTCACCTTCGCCATCTGCAAGGCTCGCCGAACAATCTCTATAACCTCGAACGAAATTTCCGTTGCGGGTTCGTGCGCGGGTTTGAACTTTCCGGACAGGATCGCTTCGGCGCATTCGCAATAGGCATCGACGGCGGTCGCGGCCGCTTGGCCTCGACTGTGCTGATTGCACCAAGCCATATCGGCTAGCCTGGCGCGCAGTGCGGGATGCTCGACCTTCGGCAAGATTGCCGCCAGTTCGTCCCACTGTGCGCGGCTAAAGTCGTCTGGCACGGCGGAGCGGCTGCCGTCAGGGTTCGTAAACATTGGGCCCCAAGGCTGCGCTCGTTCTTCAGCGCGCAGCACGACCATACAAAGCACGCCCAGGAACTGAAGCGCGGCCGCGTCGGTCTGCGCACCGCGTTCTTCCGCCTTCAGCTTACCGTTGCCGATCGCTTGCGCAAACGCGAAACCATCACAGGTCGCGAGGTTGCGGAGCAGGCCGTTGAAACCCGAAGCGAGGAATTCCTCCGCTGTGATTAGCACAGGCGACGGTCGGGCTTCGTCATTGAACTGCGCAGGGGGCGTTTCTTCTAGGACGGGTCGTCCCTCGTCACCAGGGGTCATGAATTCCGCCTCGTTCAAAATGTGCTGCTTCAAGACGAGAAGCCGATGGCTACGCATTCCTGGCTGCGGGCTGATTGCCAATTGCGGTGACAGTGCACAAAATTCGACCTCGACCCATGCTCGCCACCGCCGCCATTGTCGTCGTCACGCCCTGACCGCGCGGTGGGCCAGCCACAGACGATACCCCCCGTCATCGGCTTCGCCAAAGTAGATCCTTGAGCATCGCTGCCCCCGCACCCGTGACGGGGCCGGCAAGGCCCGCGAGCATTGCGCCGCCCCTTCCCGCCCATCACAGCAGGTCAGCGCTTGGCACCCCCGCGCCGCCTGTGCATTCCGCGTCATCGGGCCGCCCCTCCCCGCTTCCCACCGCGCCCAAACCCTGCACAAATGTCAGGCAGCGGCGATTTGCGGTCGCCGACTCAGCCGATCGGCGCGCGCGATGGCGCCGGAACGGCTAGTGAAGCGTTGGATGAGAGGCCGTCAGCGGCCCGAGTGATCTGGGGGACTGAAGTTCAATTGGCCGATAGCCGCACCACCGACCAGAGCCAGGGCCAGACCCGGAGCCTTCCCATGGCCCAGCCTTTCTACACGCCGGGCGCTGCCTTCGATGAGATGTACGATCCGGCCAGCGCCGTGCGCGACCACTACGGCGTGATGCACGAACGGCTGACGAGTCTCTCCGCCGAGGACCTCAACGCCCGCCAGTCGACCCTGGAGCGCAGCTTCCTGCTGCAGGGCATCACCTTCACCGTCTATGGCGCCGAAGCGGCGACCGAGCGGATCATCCCTACCGACCTGATCCCGCGCATCATCCCCTCGGCCGAGTGGGATGTCATCGAGGCCGGCCTGACCCAGCGCCTGCGGGCCCTCAACATGTTCCTCGCCGACATCTACGGCGAGCAGCAGATCCTGATGGACGGCATCATCCCGCGTGACCTGGTGCTGGGCGCCCCCAGCTATCGCCGCGAGATGCAGCACCTCTATGTGCCGCACAAAGCCTACGCCAACGTCTGCGGGTCAGACCTCATCCGCGGCCAGGACGGCGCCTTCTATGTGCTGGAGGACAACCTGCGGGTTCCCAGCGGCGTCTCCTACATGCTGGCCAACCGCGACGCCGCCCGCCGCACCTTCCCCGGCGCCTTCCGAGCCGCCAGCGTGCGGCCCGTTGAGCGCTATCCCGACCTGCTGCTGACCACCCTCAAGAGCATGGCCCAGGACTGGCGGACAGACCCGCAGGTCGTGGTGCTGACGCCCGGGGTCTACAATTCCGCCTACTACGAGCACGCCTACCTGGCCCGTCTGATGGGCGTGCCGCTGGTCGAGGGCCGCGATCTCGTGATCCACGAGAACATGGTCTACATGCGGATGACCACCGGCCTGCAGCGGGTCGATGTCATCTACCGCCGGGTCGACGACGACTACATCGATCCCCTGACCTTCCGCCGCGATTCCAGCCTGGGCGTCGGCGGTCTGTTCAACGCCTACCGGGCCGGCAATGTGGTGATCTGCAATGCGCCGGGCACCGGCGTCGCCGACGACAAGGCGGTCTATGCCTATGTCCCCGAGATCATCCGCTACTACCTGGGCGAGGACGCCATCCTGCCCAACATCGAGACCTTCCTCTGCCGCGAGCCGGCGCAGCTGAACCATGTGCTGGGCAACCTCGACAAGTTCGTGGTCAAGGCTGTCGGCGCCTCGGGCGGCTACGGCATGCTGGTCGGACCGCACGCCTCGAAGAAGGAGCGCGAGGAGTTCGCGGAAGCCATCAAGGCCGACCCCAACAACTACATCGCCCAGCCGACCATCCAGCTCTCCACCGCCCCCTGCCTGATCGACGGCCGGGTCGAGAGCCGCCACGTCGACCTGCGGCCCTTCATCCTGTCGGGCGAGAAGATCGTCGTCACCCCCGGCGCCCTGACCCGGGTGGCCCTGCGGAAGGGCAGCCTGGTGGTCAACTCCAGCCAGGGCGGGGGGTCCAAGGACACCTGGGTTTTGGGACCCCCAAGAGAAGGTATGGGAGACGTAGCGCCATGATGCTCGCCCGCGTCGCCGACAGCCTCTACTGGATGGGCCGCTATGTGGAGCGGGCCGAGCACGTCTGCCGCCTGGCCGACGTCACCCTCAACGCCACCCTCGACCGCTCTATGGCCGCCAACGAGACGGCCCGCATCGCCCTCTCGGCGCTCGGCGACGACGTCACCGCCGCCGACAGCAACCTGTTCGAGACCGCCAAGGACCTGACGCTTGGCAGCGACGACGCCAACTCGGTGCGCCGCTCCCTGGCCCGGGCCCGGGAAAACGCCCGCCAGGTCCGCGACCAGATCACCACCGAGATGTGGGAGCGGCTGAACCTGCTCTACCTGCGGGTCACCGAAGGCGGCGCCGAACGCACCTTCGACCGCCAGCACTCGGCTTTCCTGCACGAGGTCATCGCCGACCTGCACCTGTTCAAGGGCGCCGCCGACGCCACCATGAGCCACGGCGAGGGCTGGCGCTTCCTGATGCTCGGCGTCTACATCGAGCGGGCCCAGCTGATCGCCCGTCTGCTGCGGGCTGCCTTCGGCGACGGCGCCACGCCGACCGGCGACCACGTCACCCTGATGAACGTGCTGCGCATGGGCTGCGCCCTGGAACCCTACCTGCGCACCTACACCGCCGAGATCGAGCCCAAGCACATCCTCGACTTCCTGCTGTTCGACGAGGACTTCCCGCGCTCCATCCGCTTCGCGACCGCCCGTATCGAGGAATCCATGGCCGACATCGCCAGCCACGTCGCCTTCGGTGGACGCGGCCGGCCCGAACGCCTGGCCGGCCGGCTCAGCTCGCGCCTCGAATTCACCGATCTGGAAGAGCTGGAGGCCAACGGCGCCGCCGCCCTGCTGGCCAGCGTCGTCGCCGACTGCGGCCGCATCCACGAGGCCCTCTACCAGACCTTTGTCGCCTACCCGCTCGAGATGAGGCTGCCGGCCTGATGCTGCTCGATATCCGCCACGTCACCCGCTACCACTACGAGCGCCCTATCCGGGAAAGCCTGATGGAGCTGCGCATGCAGCCCCAGAAGTCGATCCGCCAGCGGCTGATCAGCTTCGACCTGGAGCTCGAGCCCCGGGCCCAGCTGTTCAGCTACATCGACCCCTTCGGCAACGCCGTGCACCATTTCGACGTGCCCCAGCCGCACGACGAGCTGACCATCGTCGCCCGCGCCTGCGTCGAGACCCAGGACCCGCCGGAACTGCCCGAGCGCCTCGACCTCGGCGAATGGGACCGGCTGAAGAGCAGTTTTACCCAGGCTGAATGCTTCGACTTCCTGCATCCGCACGGCTTCACCCAGATGACCGCGGCCCTGCAGCAGTTCATGGAGTCCAAGGCGCTCGAGGCCAGCCAGATCCGCGACCCGCTGAGCCGCCTGCGCTACCTCAATCAGACGATCTATGCCTGCTTCGCCTACGAGCCCGGCGTCACCCGCGCCGACAGCCATATCGACGAGGCGCTCGCGCGCGGGGCCGGGGTCTGCCAGGACTTCGCCCACATCATGATCACCATCGCCCGCAGCTGGGGCCTGCCGGCCCGCTATGTCTCGGGCTATCTGTTCAACGACCGCAAACATGGCGACCGCTCCGACCCCGACGCCACCCATGCCTGGGTCGAGGTCTTCCTGCCGTCCCACCGCTGGGTCGGCTTCGACCCGACCAACAACATGCTGACCTGCGAGCGCCACGTCGCCGTCGCCATCGGCCGCGACTACGGCGACGTCCCGCCCTCGCGCGGTGTCTACAAAGGCGATAGCGAAAGCCACCTCGCTGTCGATGTCGCGGTCACCAAGGCCAAGTCGGCGGTGTCGGAACCGGAGTTCTTCCACCTCCCCCGCCCGACCTTCCGCGGCGGCCGCCGCAGGGGCGTCGACGCCTTCCGCGAAGAACAGCAGCAGCAACAGCAGCAGCAGTAGTAGTGGGGCCGCAGCGCACTCGACCCATCACAAGTCCTTCTCCCGCTTGTCGGGAGAAGGTGGCCCCTGAAGGGGGTCGGATGAGGGCAGCGCCGGCTCCGGCCGACTATCGCCCCGCCGCCATCCGAATGGTGTCCAATACCTTAGCGGTATCGCTGCCGATCTCGGCATTCTTGAACCGCAGCACCCGATACCCGGCGATCCGCAAACGTGCGTCCCGCTCCCGATCGTAGGCGCTGTCCTCATGCGTCGGCCCGTCGGCCCGTCGGCCTCGACGATCAGCTTGACCTCAAAACACAAGAAGTCGGCGATATACCCAGCAATAGGAACCTGCCGCCGAAACTTCAGGCCGGCCAGCTTCCGCCCTCGCAGGTGCTTCCACAGCCAAGCCTCAGTCGAGGTCGGCTCCTGCCGCATCACCCTTGCCCTGATCTGGTTCTGCATAGTGAACATAACAAGAACATTGATCTTTGAAGCGCCACTCGTCAAGAGCTGGCGCTGCCCTCATCCGACCCCCTTCGGGGGCCACCTTCTCCCGACAAGCGGGAGAAGGAACCGAGGTCCATCTTTGACCTTCCCTCGCCGATCTGCGGTATAATGGTCCCGCCGCTTCGATAGCGGCGCGGCCACGGGGGGGTCTCAACGCCATGTTTGTCGGACATTACGCCGCCGCCCTGGCCGCCAAGGCCGTCGAGCCTCGCGCCCCGCTCTGGACCCTGGTCGCCGGGGCCCAGCTCGTCGACATCGGCTGGGCCGGCCTGGTGATGGCCGGCGTCGAGAAGATCCGCTTCAACCCCGATCTGCCGGGCAGCCCGCTCGAACTCTACCACATGCCCTGGACCCACAGCCTGCCGGCCGCCGTCCTCTGGTCGCTCGCCGCCCTGGCCCTCTGCAAGTGGTTACTGCGCCTGCCCTGGGGCGCCTGTATCGCCGTCGGCCTGGTGGTGTTCAGCCACTGGGCGCTCGACTTCCTGGTCCACCGGCCGGACCTCGAACTGTGGATGGGCGGTCCCAAGGTCGGCCTTGGCTGGTGGGACTATCCCGACGCCGAGAAGACCCTGGAGATGGGCCTCATCGCCCTGACCGGCGGCGCCTGGCTGTGGAGCCGCGGGGCCTGGTCCCGCTCCCCCTGGCCGGCCCTGCTGTTCATCGCCTTCCTCGTCGTGCTGCAGATCGTCGCCGGCCTGACCGTGCCGACCGGCTCCACCGTCGCCTACGGCCGAACCGCGCTCATCGTCTTCCTGGTGGTCGTCGGCGTCGCGGCCCTGGTCGACCTCGGAAAGCCCAAACCGCAACCGGCCTGAACCCGCATTACCAAGGTTTCACTGGACCTTGGACGAGCCCGTGTCGTTAGTAGTAGTTATGACTACTAACAACGACACGCCCGAAGCAGCCCTCGCCGGCCTGGGCTTCACCGACACCGAGGCCCGCCTCTACTGCGAGCTGGTCCGCTCCGGCCCGGCCACCGGCTACCGCCTGGCCAAGGCCATCGGCAAGGCCCCGGCCAACACCTACCAGGCCCTCGAAGCCCTCTCCCAGAAGGGCGCGGTGCTGACCGAGGATGCCGAGGCCAAGACCTGGCGCGCCGCCCCGCCCGCCGAGCTGGTCAGCGCCCTCGACGCCGCCCATGCCCGCCGGAGCGCCGCCGCCCTCGACGCCCTGAGCCGCCTGCCCGCCGCCGCCGGCGACGCCCGCCTCTACGCCCTGCGCACGCCCCAGCAGGCCTACGCCCGCGCACGGGCGATGATCGCCGCCGCCCGCGAGGCCATCCTCTTCGACCTCTCCCCCGAACCCTTCGAACTATTGAAAGCCGCCCTCGAACAGGCGGCCGCTCAGGGGGTCACCGTCGCCGGACTGATCTACGCCCCCTCGGCCACCACCCTGACCACCGTCCAGTCCGCCTCGGCCGAACTGGTCAACAGCCGCTGGCCCGGCCAACAGATCACCATCGTCGCCGACGCCCGCGAACAGCTGACCGCCCTCATCGCCCCCGGCGGCGAGACCCTCACCCAGGGTGTCGCCAGCGACAGTCCCTTCCTTGCCTGCCTGCAGCACAGCGGCCTCTCCGCCGAGCTGCGCCTGCAGCGCGCCGCCCCCGCCCACGATCCCCTCGCCCACCTCTCGCTGCTGGCCCTGCGCCCGCCCGGCCTGCGCGACCTCATCGGAGAAGCCGAATGATCCGCCTCTCAACCTTCACTGCGGCCGCCATCCTGGCCTTCGCCGCCCTCCCCGCCCGGGCCGACGAGCTCTCCGACCTCAAGGACCGCTATATCGCCTGGCGCGGCGGCCCCGCCTTCCAGCGCGCCGTCGGCGTCGAGGCCGAGGGGACCGGCGCGGTCGGGGCCTACGGCGGCCCCGCGCACCGCTGGCAGGCCGGCGACCGGATCCGCGAGCGCGTCGAGTTCGGCAGCCTGAAGACCGACACCTACGTCGGCCCGGCCGCCGCCTGGAGCGTCACCCTCAGCGGCCAGATCGAGACGCCCTCGGCCGCCGAGCAGGCCGCCGCCCGCCGCCGGGCCCTGCTGACCTTCGACGACGCCCTGCAGGGGGCCGGTGGGGCCCGGGTCACGCTCGGCCAGACCGAAACCCTCGACGGCCGCACGGTCCAGGCCCTGCACATCAGCTTCGGCGACGCCGACGGCTACGACCTGCTGATCGATCCCGGGACCGGCGAACTGGTCGCCCAGCGCCAGCTGGAGGACCAGCGCATCACCTTGGTCCGCTACGCCGACTGGCGAAAGGTCGAGGGCGTGCTCATGCCGTTCAGGGAGACCCAGCGCACCGCCGACGATCCGCTCGAACAGGCCCTGACCTTCAGCCGCATGGACCTCAACCCCCGGCTCGCCGACGCCACCTGGGCCAGGCCCGCCCCGGTCCGCATCTACGGCTTCGACCAAGGCGCCAAACGCACCGAGCCGCTGGCCTTCGACTTTTATCTGGGCTCGCGCATCTACATCCCCGCCACCGTCAACGGCCAGGCCACCCACGTCCTGCTCGACAGCGGCGCCGAGACCACCGTCATCGACAAGGCCTGGGCCGAAAAGATGGGCATCAGGCCCAGCGCCGCCGTCGTCGCCGTCGGCACCGGCGGGCGGCAAGAGGCCCAGTTGGCCAGCGGCGTCACCATTCGCATCGGCGCGATGGAGTTGAAGAACATCACGGTCGCCCTCATCGATCTGTCCGCCATCGAGAAGCTCATTGGGCGACCGTTGCCCGTCGTCCTCGGCAAGGAGGTGTTCAACGAACTGGTCGTCGACCTCGACTTCGAGGGCAAGACCATCGCCTTCCACGACCCCCTGGTCTTCCAGGCCCCGGCCGGCGCGATCGAGACCCCGGTGATCATGGCGGGTGGCATCCGCTCCGTGCCGGTCTCGGTCGAGGGCAGGCCGCCGGTGCAGTTCGACTTCGACATCGGCAACGGCGGCCCGCTGATCGTCTATTCCGCCTACTGGAAGGCCAATGGCCTGCTGGCCGACGGGCGGGCAAAGTCGAAGACCCTGTCCGGCGCGGTCGGCGGCCTGCGGGAACAGCAGGTGGCGACGGTCCACAGCCTGACCTTCGGCGGCGCCACCTTCAGCGACATCCCCACCGTCTTCACCGACGACCGGGGCGAGAGCGCCGAAAGCAACCGCACCCTGGGCAACATCGGCCTGCCGATCCTGTCGCGCTTCCGGATGTACGCCGACTTCAGCCACGACCGGCTGTTCCTGCAGCCGACCGCCGCCGTCGCCAATCCCTTCCCCCGGGACCTGACCGGCCTGCGGATGCAGCCCGGCGCCGACAAGGCCAAGGTGCTGATGGTCGCTCCCGGCTCCCCGGCCGAGGCGGCCGGCATGGCGGCGGGCGAAGTCGTCATCGCCATCGACGGCGCGCCGCTGAAGGAGGCGGGCTTAGGCGCCCTGCGCACCAAGCCGGCCGGGGCGACGCTGAAGATCACCACCGAGGCCGGCAAGACCTATGACCTGATGCTGAAGGCCTACTACTGACCGCGCGTTACGCGCTAACCATCGCCAGCCACTCGTCCTCGGTCATCACCTGGATGCCCAGCTCGGTCGCCGTCTTCAGCTTGGAGCCGGCGCCGGGTCCGGCGACGACGAGGTCGGTCTTCTTGGACACCGATGACGAGACCTTGGCCCCGAGCGCCTCGGCCTGGGCCTTGGCCTCGTCGCGGGTCATCCGTTCAAGGGCGCCGGTGAAGACCACAGTCTTGCCGGCCACCGCCGTGTCGGTCTTCGGCTTCTCCGCGTCCTGGACGGTCAGCTGGTCATGCAGCCGCTGGACCATGCCCCGGTTGTGATCCTCGGCGAAGAAGGCCGCCGCCGCCTCGATGACCGCGTCGCCGATCTGGTCCAGCGCATCCAGTTCGGCGATGGCCTCCGGGTCGCGGGCCGCCACCTTGTCCATGGCGCTGAGGAACTCGGCGGCGCTGCCATAGCCGCGGGCCATGACCAGCGCCGTCTGTTCTCCGATGTGACGGATGCCCAGCCCATAGATGAAGCGGTCCAGCGGAATGGTCCGCCGGCTCTCGATGGCCGCCAGCAGGTTGGCGACACTGGTCTCCCCGGCCCGATCGCGGTCCTTGAGCTTCTTGAGGGAGGTCTTGTCCCGTTCTTCCAGCAGGAAGATGTCGGCCGGTTCCCGGATCATCCCGTCGTCGAAGAAGCCCTGCAGCTGCTTCTCCCCCAGGCCCTCGATGTCGAAGGCCCGTCGGGAGACGAAGTGCTTCAGGTGCTCGATCCGCTGGAACGGACAGGCCAGCTCGCCGGTGCAGCGCCGCACCACCGTCTCGGCCCCGCTGGCCGTGGTCTCGCGGGCCAGCGGCGTCTTCAGGGGACAGGGGCAGTGGTCCGGGAAGGCGAAGGGCTCGGCCCCCTCCGGGCGCGCTTCGAGGATGGCTCCGACGATCTGCGGGATGACGTCGCCGGCCCGCTGGACGATCACCGTGTCGCCGACCCGCAGGTCCTTGCGGGCGATCTCGTCGGCGTTGTGCAGGGTGGCGTTGGTCACCGAGACGCCGCCGACCGTCACGGGCCTCAGCCGCGCCACCGGCGTCACCGCCCCGGTGCGGCCGACCTGCAGGTCGATGGCTTCCAGCACCGTCCGCGCCTGCTCGGCCGGGAACTTGCGGGCGATGCCCCAGCGCGGGGCTCGGGAGACGAAGCCCAGGCGCCGCTGCCAGTCGAGGTTGTCGACCTTGTAGACCACGCCATCGATGTCGTAGCCGAGGTTCGGCCGCGCCGCCTCCATGGCCGCGTAGGCGGCCAGCAACCCTTCGGCGCCCTCGACGCAGACCGACTGCGGGGTGGTCTGGAAGCCCCAGCTCTTGAGCTTCTCCAGCGCCTCCCACTGGCTGTCGGCGAATTTCTCGCTGAGCAGGCCCCAGGCGTAGGCGAAAAACTTCAGCGGCCGCCTGGCCGTGATCGTGCTGTCGATCTGGCGCAGTGAGCCGGCCGCCGCGTTGCGCGGGTTGGCGTAGGTCTTGTCGCCGGCCTCGGTGGCGGCGGCGTTGAGCGCAGCAAACTCTGCATGGCCCAGATAGACCTCGCCCCGCACCTCGATCACCTCGGGCCAGCCCGACCCGGCCAGCTTGTGCGGGATGTCCCTGATGGTCAGCAGGTTGGCCGTGACGTCCTCGCCGACCCGCCCGTCGCCGCGCGTGGCCCCCTGGACCAAGACGCCCTTCTCATAGCGGATCGAAGCCGACAGCCCGTCGATCTTGGGCTCGGCCGTGTAGCGGATCGGCGTCTCATCAAGCTTCAGGAACCGCCGGATCCGCGCATCGAACTCCAGCGCGTCCTCGTCGGAGAAGGCGTTGTCGAGGCTGAGCATCGGCGTGCCGTGCGTCACCGGCGAAAACTGCTCGGCCCGCGGCGCGCCCACCCGCGTGGACGGCGAATTCTCACGGATCAGGTGCGGAAAACGGTCCTCGATGTCGAGGTTGCGCCGCTTGAGGGCGTCGTAGTCAGCGTCGCTGATCGTCGGGGCGTCGTCGCGATGATAGGCCAGGTCATGCCGCGTGATCTCATCGGCAAGCCGGGTGAGTTCTTCAACGGCTTGGGCTTCGGTCAGGTCGTCGACGGGGATCATGACTCGTTTCTAGCCGCTCGGGTTTCCCCGCGCGAGACCTCCTTCCCCGAATGGGGAGGGAGGTCAGGCGCTGATCAGCGCCCGCGCCGCCGCCCGGGCTTCCGGCGTCACCGCGGCGCCCGACAGCATGCGGGCGATCTCTTCCTCGCGGGCGTCGGGGGACAGGGTTTCGACCGAGGTGCGGGTCTTTTCGCTATCGCCGGCCTTGGCAATGCGCCAGTGGGCGTCGCCGCGCGCGGCCACCTGAGGGCTATGGGTCACCACCAGCACCTGGGCGCCGGCGGCCAGGCGTTTGAGGCGCAGGCCGACCGCGTCGGCCACGGCGCCGCCGACCCCCTGATCGACCTCGTCGAAGATCATCAGCGGCTGGGCATCGTCACGGCCGGCCAGGGCCGCCTTCAGCGCCAGGGCGAAACGGGCCAGCTCGCCGCCTGAGGCGATGGCCTCCAGCGGTCCGAACGGCGCGCCGGGGTTGGTGCTGATCTCGAAGGCGACGCGGTCGAGGCCCAGGGGCCCGGCGCGCTCAATGGCCATTTCCTCGACGGCGACCTGGAAGCGGGCCTTCTCCAGCTTCAGGGGGCCGAGTTCAGCCATCACCCCGGCGGCCAGGCGGTCGCCGGCGGCGCGGCGTTCGGCCGACAGCCGGCGGGCGGCGGTGAAGTAGGCGTCGCGAGCCCAGTCCTCGGCCGCCTCGGCCTCCTTGAGGGCGTCGGCGTTGCTTTCGATGGCCGCCAGGTCCTTGGCGAACTTCACCCGCAGATCGGGCAGGTCTTCCACCGCGCAGGACAGCTTGCGGGCCATGGCGCGCAGGGCGAACAATCGCTCCTCGGCCTGTTCCAGGCGTTGCGGATCCAGTTCGAAGGCGTCGGCGGCGGCGTCGATGGCGGCGGCCGCCTCCTCCGCTTCGTTGACGGCCCGGTCGATGATCTCCTGCGCCGCCGTCAGCCGGGTCAGGGCCGCGCCGCCATCGCCGGCGCCGGCCTGCACCGCCCGCTCGCGGGCCCGCTCCAGGGCCCGGAAGGCTGTCGCCAGGCGGCTGCCGATCTGGCCGGCCTCGATGGCCTCGCGGGCGGCGGAGATGTCGGCCAGGGCCTTCTCGGCGGCGCCCAGCAGGGCCCGCTCCTCGGCCAGCTCCGTCTCCTCCCCGAGGCGCGGGGCCAGCTGGTCCAGCTCCGACAGCCGCAGGGTGATCTCCTCGACCTCGGCGGCCGCCCGGTCGGCCTTTTCGCGCAGGGCCTTCAGGGCCTCGCGCGCCGACCGCCAACCGCTCCAGGCGGCGGTGACGGCCTCCACCGAAACCTGGCCAAAGTTGTCGAGCAGGCGGCCGTGGGTGCGGGCGTCGAGCAGGCCGACCGTCTCGTGCTGGCCATGCACCTCGAGCAGCAGCCCGCCGATCTCCTTGAGGGTGGCGACGCTGGTCGCCTGGTCGTTGACGAAGGCGCGGGACCGGCCGTCGGCCGACAGCTGGCGACGCAGCACCAGATCCTCATAGGGCGAATAGTCGAGGCCCTTCTCTTCGAGCAGGCCCCAGACCGCATGATCGGCTGGCAGCGCGAACATGGCGGTCGCCGCCGCCTGCGCCGCACCACGCCGCACCAGGCCGGCGTCGGCGCGGGCTCCGGTGGCCAGCCCCAGGGCGTCGAGGATGATCGACTTGCCGGCCCCGGTCTCGCCCGTGAGCGCGGTCAGGCCTGGTCCGAAATTGAGGTCGAGCTGCTCGATAAGCACGACGTCGCGAATGGTGAGGCCGATCAGCATGCGGTCAGCTTCGTCTCGAATCGGGTTCGCTCAAAGCCCCGCTCGCGGCGAAGCAGGCGAAACCCTTATCACGAGAACAAGGCGAGAACAAACCCATCCTCGCCGACACCACCTAGCGGGTCGGCGGAGTCGGCGTCTCGGCGATCGGATCGGACGTCGGCGGCGGCGGTTCCGTGCCCGGCGGGGTCACCGGCGGCTGCGGTTCGGGCGTCTGGACCGGCGCGCCGGGCGCCGAGGCGGAGGGCGCCGGGGCGTTGGTCTCGGCCGGCGGGGCGATCGTCTGGCCCTTGTTCTTGCCCAGCCCGGTGACGCGCTGAAGGATGCTGCGCTTGGCGCCCGGGGTCAGCGGCGCGACGGCAGGCTGCAGGCCCTTGTCGGTCAGCAGCCTGTAGCCTTCGCCGTACCAGGGATCGTCGCGGAAGTTATAGCCCAGCATGGCGCCGGTGCGCTGCGCCTCGCCGACCAGGCCGACGGTCAGATAGGCCTCGATCAGGCGATAGAGGGCTTCCGGCGCATGGCTGGTGGTCTGGTACTTGTCGATCACCGTGCGGAAGCGGCCGATGGCGGCGATGGTCTGGCCCTCGCGCAGGTACCAGCGCCCGACCTCCATCTCCTTGCCGGCCAACTGGTCGTAGACCATGTCCAGCTTGTAGGTGGCGTCGACGGCGTACTCGCTCTTGGGAAAGCGTAGCTGCACGTCGCGCAGGGCCACGAGCGCCTGTTCGGTGGCGGCCTGGTCGCGGCCGACATCGACGATCTGTTCGAAGTAGCAGATGGCCTTCAGGTAGTAGGCGTACGGCGTCGAGGGGTTGCCCGGGTACAGGTTGATGAACCGGTCGGCGTTCTCGATGGCGTCGGCATAGTTGTTGGCCTGGTAGTTGGCGTAGGCCGTCATCAGAATCGCCCGGCGGGACCATTCCGAATAGGGGTGCTGACGCTCCACCTCCTCGAAGTAGGAAATGGCGTCGGCCCAGCGCCTGGCGTCCAGGCGGTCGGCGCCGGTAGCGTAGAGCAGCTCCACGGGGCGCTCGATATAGGCCAGGCGCGGCTTGGGCTTTTGGCCCGCGCAGCCGGTAACGACCAGGGCCCCCGCGACGGCGGCGGCGAAGATGGCCTTACGGCTCCAGGAAAGAGGCAGCACGAACCCTCACAATCGAATTCCAACGCGGGCGCCCCCGCGCCGTTGGCAGAGGTATCTACACCACGCAAGGGCGGGCGCAAATGTGGCGTTTTTCACAAGAAACGCCCTTCTCCCGCTTGCCGGGAGAAGGTGGCCCGCGCAGCGGGTCGGATGAGGGCTGCGCCGGGGGTTCAGGACAAGGGAATCGAGGCGGCGGCGCCCGTCGCGCCAGAACATATTTCAATCTGAAAAGCCGGCGCTGCCCTCATCCGACCCTCGGATCGAGTCCGAGGGCCACCTTCTCCCGGCAAGCGGGAGAAGGGATTAAACCGCCTGGGCCAGTTCCTGGGTCCAGGTGCGGACGCGCCAGGCGTCCGGGTTGGCCATCAGGGCGCGGACGACCAGGTTGTTCAGGCCGTGGCCGGCGTAGAGGCCGTCGAAACGGCCCAGGATCGGCATGCCCAGAACATAGAGGTCGCCGACCGCGTCGAGCGCCTTGTGACGCACGAACTCGTCAGGGCGGCGCAGGCCTTCCGGATTGAGGATGCGGTCGCCATCCAGGACAACGGCGTTGTCAATCGACCCGCCGCGGGCCAGGCCGATGGCGCGCAGAGCTTCCACTTCGCGGACGAAGCCGAAGGTGCGGCAGTCTGCCAGTTCCTCGCGGAAGGACTCTTCATCGACGACCAGATCGACGCGTTGCGTACCGATCGGGGCGGCGTCGAACTTGATCTCGAAGGCGACTTCGAACTGCTCGGACGGGCTGAGGCTGGCGCGCTTGTCGCCCTCGACGACTTCGACGGTATCCAGCAACTCGATATAGCGGCGGGCCGCTTCCTGGCGGCGACGGCCGACCCGGTCGAGGATTTCGATGAAGGGCTGCGCGGAGCCGTCGAGGATCGGCAGTTCCGGACCGTCGAGTTCGACGACGGCGTTGTCGATCGAGAGCGCCGCCATGGCGGCCATCAGGTGCTCGATGGTCGAGACGGTGACGCCGGCGTCGTTGCCGATGACGGTGCCCAGCTGGGTCTTCACCACCGCTTCCGGCGAGACGCGCACGGCGTTGTCGCGGTCGCGCACATCGGTGCGGACGAAGGTGATGCCGGCGTCGGGCCCGGCGGGGCGGATCGAAACGCGGACATGCTCACCGGTATGCAGGCCCAGGCCCGCGAAGATCGCGGGGCCGCCGACGGTGTGCTGATGGTATGCCGAAACGGACAAGACCGATCCTCGAACTGCTGCTGTGCGATCGAACTGACCGCATCACGCCCCGTCGTCTTTGTAGGCGTCTCTTCGCAATGCAGCAAAGCAAGAGCTGTTTCGAATTGTTACGCGGAGAAGAGGCTGAATTTGTTGACTTTTCACCGCTCGCGCGAACATCGAAAATGGCTCAGCCAAGCGCCTTCTTCAAGGCCGGCAGGGTCGCCTTGACGGCCATCGACAGCGGCGTCGGCAGGGCGTCGAGGGCGAACCAGTCCATGCCCTCGTGCTTCTGGGGCTCAAGATTGACCGCCTCGCCGGTGAAACTCTCGGCCAGATAAGTCGGCGCGACCCAGTGCTCGGGCGCCTCCGGATAGATTTGGTCGGTCACGCAGAGCAGGCGCAGCTCGCCCAGCAGCAGCCCGGTTTCCTCGGCCACCTCGCGGCGCAGCGCGTTCTCGATCGGCTCCAGGAAGTCGATCTTGCCGCCCGGGATGGACCAGCAGCCCCTGTCGGGCGCCCGCAGGCGGCGGAACAGCAACAGCTTTCCGTCCCGAAGGATACAGGCGCCGACGCCGAGGCGGGGTTCCATCGTCATGCTCCAAAGGAAAAGGCCCCGACGAACGCCGGGGCCTCTCCAGTCTCGACTGAGTCGCTGGCTAGTTGGCCAGACGGCGGAGGAAGGAGGGGATCTCCAGATCGTCCCCTTCCTCTTCCTGGTGCAGGTCCTCGACCGGCTGCGGAGCCGGGCGGGCGCCGCCGCCGAAGGCCGCGCGGGCCTGGGGCGGCGGGGACTGTTCGTAGGCCGACGGCTGACGGCGGCCGCCGAACAGGCTCATCCAGCCGGTCTTGCGCTCTTCGCGTTGCTCGAAATGCGGGTCGATGGTGAAGTCCTCGGCCGGCGCGTCATCGACCAGCGGATCGACGATCAGCGTGCGCTGCTGCGGCGGGGCGACGGCGGCGGTGCGGATCTCCGGCTGGCGGACCGGCGCGTCGAACAGGCCATAGTCGGCGGCCTTCGGCGCGGTTTCCGGTTCGAAGGCCGGACCGGCGATGGTCACCGGCTCGGGACGGATGGCTTCGGGCTCGGGCGCGGCCGGCTGGCTCCAGTACTGCTGGGCCGGTTCCGGAATGCTGGCGACGACCGGCTCGGGACGGGCGACGGGGGCCGGCTCCGGGGCCCGCATGTCGCCGGCGATCAGCGGCTTGGCGGTGGTGTTGCGCTGGCGGCTGGGCTCGATGGCGGCCATCGAGGCCCCGTCCATGCCGGTGGCGACCACCGAGACGCGGATGACGCCTTCCAGCGAGGGATCGAAGGCGGCCCCGAAGATGACGTTGGCGTCGGCGTCCACCTGTTCGGTGATGGCGTTGGCGGCCTCGTCGACTTCCAGCAGGGTCATGTCCAGACCGCCGGTGACGTTGACCAGCACGGCCTTGGCGCCCTTCAGAGACACTTCGTCGAGCAGCGGGTTGGCGATGGCGTTCTGGGCGGCCATCAGGGCGCGGTCTTCGCCGGCGGCTTCACCGGTGCCCATCATCGCCTTGCCCATCTCGGTCATCACCGTGCGGACGTCGGCGAAGTCGAGGTTGATCAGGCCGGGCAGAACCATCAGGTCGGTGATCGAGCGGACGCCCGAGTGCAGCACCTGATCGGCCATGCCGAAGGCTTCGGCGAAGGTGGTCTTCTCGTTGGCGATCCGGAACAGGTTCTGGTTCGGGATGACGATCAAGGTGTCGACGTAGCGTTGCAGCTCGGCGATGCCGGAGTCGGCCAGGCGCATGCGGTGGCGGCCCTCGAAGTGGAAGGGCTTGGTGACCACGCCCACCGTCAGGATACCGCGCTCACGGGCGCATTTGGCGATGATCGGCGCGGCGCCGGTGCCGGTGCCGCCGCCCATGCCGGCGGTGATAAAGACCATGTGGGCGCCGTCGAGGTGCTCGCCGATCTCGACGGTGCTCTCTTCGGCGGCGCTCATGCCGACTTCAGGGTGGGCGCCGGCGCCGAGGCCCTGCGTCACCTGCACGCCGAGCTGGATGCGCAGCGGCGTCTTGCTGAAGGCCAGCTGCTGGGCGTCGGTGTTCGCGACAACGAACTCAACGCCCTCGAGGCCGGCTTCGATCATGTTGTTGACGGCATTGCCGCCGGCGCCGCCGACTCCGAACACCACGATACGCGGCTTCAGTTCGGTGGTTTGAGGAGCGTAAAGCTTCATAGTCTGGACCCCGCGTCCTTGTGAAGTCGTTGGCCACGGCCATCAGCGACCCACCCGCTGATATGCCTTACGACCCGTTAACTAGACGACCTGCATCGTTAATCGGCAGTTAATCCGCTTACCGTGAGTCGGCCCGCTGGCCAGCCGTGAACTGAGGATTTTTGTTACGACATAAGGGCTTGCGCGAATCGCGACGGCTCGTCGCAGCTGTCAACAGTTGTGGGTTACCTCGCGTTTTCGGGGATAGTTGAGTCGGAACTGAGTCATCTCGACGCAAATCGGCCGCCCCGGTGAAGGGCGGCCGATTCACTTGCGGCGATGCTTGGCGGCCTAGAGGTTATCGCGCAGCCAGCTCAGCGTCTTGACGATGCCGTTGGCGTTGGGATCGACCGGGACGCGCGGCTTCTTGATGGTGGCCAGCAGCTTGGCCGACACCGCCTCGCGCGGGCCGAAGGCGGCGCGGTGCAGGATGCCGGCGGCGGCGCAGAAGGCCGGTCCCGTGACGGCGTCGGCCAGGTGCGGCACGCGGCGCGGACGCCCCAGGCGAACCGGACGGTCGAAGACCCGGACGGCGACTTCGCGCACCCCGGCCAGCTGGCTGGCGCCGCCGGTCAGGATGACGCTGGCGCCGGGCTCGATCATGACGCCGGCGTTCTTCAGCCGGTCGCGCAGCAGCTCAAGGGTTTCCTCGACGCGCGGGGCGATGATGCCCTTCAGCAGCGACCGGGGGGCGATGACCGGGCCGGCGCCGGGGTCGTCGCCGCGCGGCGGGGCCTCGATCATCTCGCGGTCCTCGTTGGCCGAGGCGATGGCCGACCCGTGCAAGGTCTTGATGCGCTCGGCGCCGGCCCGGCTGGTCGACAGGCCGCGGGCGATGTCCTGGGTCACATGCTCGCCGCCGACGGGCAGGCTGTCGATGTGCACGAGGCTGCCGTTGGCGAACACGGCCGCCGAGGTCGAGCCGCCGCCCATGTCGATGCAGACGCAGCCCAGTTCCATCTCGTCCTCTTCGAGGGCGGCCAGGGCCGAGACGAACGGCGCGGCGACCACGCCCTCGAACTCAAGGTGGGCCCGCTCGACGCAGTGGCTGAGGGTCTGGAAGGTGTTCTCGGCGATGGAGACGACCAGCAGCTCCAGGCCCAGGCTCTTGCCGAACATGGCGCGCGGATCGCGAACGCCCTTCTGGTTGTCGACCGACCAGGCGATGGGCAGCAGATGGATCGGCTTGCGGCCCGGCAGGCGGATTTCGGCCAGGGCGGCGGCCAGGGCGCGCGAGCAGTCGTTGTCGCTGATCGGCCGGGCGCCGAGCGAGACCCGCGCCGACACCCGGCAGCTGGCCAGTTGACCGCCGGCGGTGGCGATGGTGACGGCCTGCACCGCGGCGCCGGCGACGCCCTCGGCGCGCTCGACGGCCAGGGCGATGACCTCGGCGGCGTCGTCCATGCTGGCGATGGCGGCGCCCTTGATGCCGCGCGACTGCACATAGCCGACGCCGGCGGCGGTGAGGGTCCGGTCGGCCTTGCGCACGCCCTCGGGCTTCATGACGAAGCAGGCGACCTTGCTGGCCCCGAGGTCGACGGCGGCGACCAGCGGCTGGCGGCTGAGCGCCGCCTTCAGCGTATCCTGGGCCTTGCGACCCTTGCCATCGTTGCGTTGCGCGGTCTTCAGCACGGGCGGGACACCTTGAACATCATCACACGCCACCTTCGACAGGAGCGGCTACCTGGGCCGTCTGACGACGGCGAAAAGCGGGGGCGCCGGGCTCGCGCAGGTCGATGCGCTCGAGGCCGGCCTCGAGGATCGCATCGCGGCGGTCCAGCAGGTCCAGCTCGATCAGGGCGCTCTCCTCGTCGACGGCGGGGAGCAGGATGATCGAACCGTCCTTCAGATGGATGTCCCAGCGGCGCTCGTCGACCCGCACCAGGGCCTCGACGCGGGACTTCAGGCGTGGACGGCTGGCCACGGACTTGAGGATATCGCCGGCGACCGCCTCGGCCCCCTGCCCGACCACCAGCGGCAGCTGCGGGAAGGCGGCCGGGTCGGCTTCCGGAATGGTGCGGCCGGCGCCGTCGATGACCATCAGCCGGCCGTTCTTCTGCCAGACGGCCAGGGCGCCGCGTTCCTTCACCTCGACCATCAGGGTGTTGGGCAGCAGGCGAACCACCTTGGCCTTCTCGACCCAGCCGACATTCTCGACGCCCGCCCGCACCAGGGCGAGATCGAGGCCGAGGATGGCCTGACCCTTGGCCGGGGCCAGAACGGCGCGAATGGCTTCCTCGCCGGCCGGCGTGGCGCCGGCGACGTGGATTTCCTGAACGGTGAAGCCCATGCCCGTGGTCTGGGTGGCCAAAGCCTGGGTCATTGAATCGGCCAGGTCGGCGCCGCGATGGCCGGTGGCCAGCGCCACCACGAGGCCGAGAACGAGGATGCCGCCGGCCGCGCCGACCGCGATCTTGGGGGACAATCCAACGCCGCGCGCGGCGCGCAGCTTCATGGCCGCCTGCCCCCCCTTGGGCGCAGCCGGTCTTGCCTTTGGACTACTGGGGCTTTTGCCCCGAGGGTTGACGATTTTGCGTCCGCCCCCCCGCACCGCCGCGGGCATACGCGTCCTCCACGATCCAGAACACCAGGTCATCAAATGACACGCCCTGGTGTGCCGCCTGCTCCGGTGCGAGGGAGGTGGGCGTCATGCCAGGTTGTGTATTGACCTCCAAGAGAACCAAATCACGCTTAACAGGGTCATAACGAAGATCACTTCTGGTAACCCCGCGACAACCAAGCGCGGCATGAGCCCGCTCGGCGAGGCGCAAAGCCTTGTCATAATCGTCCTTCGGCATGCGGGCCGGGATCAGGTGCTGTGACCCGCCCTCACCGTATTTGGCCTCGAAATCGTAGAAGCCACTGGTCGGAACGATCTCGGTGACCGCCTGGGCCACCCCGTCCATGACCGCCACCGCCAGCTCCAGACCGGCGATGAAGGGCTCGACCATCACATCTTCGCCATGAGTCCAGGATTCGACGCCGACCTCGTGCGGCGGGCGGTTGGCGCCCTCCATGACGATGAAGACTCCGACCGAACTGCCCTCGGCGTTCGGCTTGACCACATAGGGCGGCGGGATGACGTGGTCGCGGGCGACGTCGTGGCGATTGAACAGCCCGCCGCCGGGCACGGTGACGCCGGCCGCCGCCAGCACGGCCTTGGCTTTCGCCTTGTCCATGGCCAGGGCGGAGGCCAGCACGCCGCAGTGGGTATAGGGGATGGCCAGCGTCTCCAGGATGCCCTGGACACAGCCGTCCTCGCCCCATTCGCCATGCAGGGCGTTGAAGCAGACGTCGGGCTTCAGGTTGGCCAGGACCTGTGCCAGGTCGCGGCCGGCATCGACGCGGGTGACCCTGGCGCCCAGCCGTTCGAGAGCGTCGGCGCAGGCCTTGCCCGAGACCAGGCTGACCTCGCGCTCCGACGACAGCCCGCCCAGCAGGACGGCGACGTGATGACCGGCAAGCTTGCCGCTCACTTGGGCGCCCCGACCGTGCGCAGGTCGATGTCGCTGTCGGCGATCAGCCACAGGATGGAGACCCAGACGGCGACGTTCTGCTGCATCTGCCGGGGGTCGATCTTGTCGAGGGTGTCGTCCGGCGAGTGGTGCAGGTCGAAGTAGCGCAGGGCGCTCTGGCTCAGCTGCATGACCGGCACGCCGGCCGCCTGCAGCCCTTCGGTGTCGGAGCCGGCGAAGGCGGCCGGCTCGCGGCTGACGATGACCTTCAGCGGGGCCATCAGGGCCGGCAGGTCGGCCATGCGCGGGTCGGCCACCGCGCCCTTGGGCAGGGCGATCTTGTAGATCGCGTCGGCCCCCAGATCGCTCTCGCCGGCGACGATGAACTGGCCCAGCGCCGCCTCGTGGGTGGCGGCATAGGCCTCGCTGGAGCCGCCACGCTCCTCGCTGCCCCACATGACGACGCGGATGGTGCGGGCCGGGTGTCTGGGGAGATCGCCGATCAGTTTGGCGGCGGCGGTGGTGATGCCGATCCCCGAGGCGTCGTCGATGGCCCCGGTGCCGACATCCCAGCTGTCGAGGTGACCGCCGATGACCAGCACCTCGTCCGGCTTCGAAGACCCGACGATGTCGCCGGAGATATTCCAGGCGACGTCCTTCTCATCCACGCTCGAGGCCATGTTGAGCTTGATCTTCACCGGCCCCTTGGCCGCCAGCCGCTCCAGCAGTTCGGCGTCCGGCACGCCGATGGCGGCGGCGGGTATCTTGGCGACGCCTTCGACATAGGAAGTGCCGCCGGTGTGGGGGCTGCGCAGATCCGAGGTCGAGATCGAGCGAACGAGATAGGCCACCGCGCCGCGCTTTGCCGCTTCCGACGGGCCCGCGCGCCGGGCGATGCCGGCGGCGCCGTAGCCCGAGCCGTCCATGGTCCGCACCATCGGGGCGGTGACGACGGCGATCTTGCCCTTCAGCGAACCTTCCGGGGCGGCCAGCAGGTCGGCATAGGCCTTGAAGACGACGATCTCGGCCTCGATGCCCTTGGTCGGGGTGGAAACCGAACCGCCGAGGCCGACCATGGCGATCGACCAGTCGTAGGGGGCGACGATGACCGCCGACTCCGCGCCGCGCGTCCAGCTGGGCTTGGCGAATTCCTCGACCTTGATGTTGCTGAAGCCCAGGCGCTCGAAGGTCTTCACCGCCCAGTCCTTGGCCCGCTCCATGCCGGGCGAGCCGACCAGCCGCGGGCCGATCTCGGTGGTCAGGGACTCGGTCAGGTCCCAGGCCGTGGTGTCGGTCAGGGCCTTGTCGCGCAGGGCGGCGGCCGTCTCGTAGGTCGGCTGTCGCCGGGTCTGGGCGATGGCGGGACTTTGGGCCGCCGCGGGCAGGCTGCTGGCGAGAAGGGCGAAGCCGGCCGTGAAGGCGAGGAGCTGTTTGCGCATGCTGGCCGGGTGCGACACCACGCGCGACGAGTCAAGTGAAGGGTGCGTGCAGTTGGTGACACCGTGCTGGCGGCAGGGGTGCTGATCGCCAGGCCGACGGTAAGCTGCCCCGTGGTGGACAGCGGCAAGATGCTGGGGTGAGCGTTGACGAACGAGAACAATTGTAGAACATTGTTCTCATGGCGAGCCACAGGACGTTCATTGCCGTCTACATCATGACCGACCGGCATCGCGGGACGCTGTATACCGGAGTGACCAGCCGACTGTGGTTTCGCGCCTGGCAACACCGTGAAGGTGAAGTCGAAGGTTTCACCAAGCGGTACGGTTTGAAGCGGCTGGTTTGGTACGAGCGTCGAGCCCTGATCACGGAGGCGATCCAGCGGGAAAAGTCGATCAAGCGTTGGCCGAGGGAGTGGAAGATCAACCTGATCGAACGCGACAATCCACACTGGGATGACCTGTATGATCAGAGGATGAACTGGACACCCGTCCCGCCCCAGTTCGACGACTGGCCGTCGGCTCCCCCGGGCCCGGCCCCGCCCCCTCCCCCGCTATCGTCATCCTAGGCCTTGTGCCTAGGATCCCGCTGTCCGCTTGGCTCTCACGGCGGGGTGGAGGCGCGGCCGCGCCTCAACGGTAGGGCTTGTCGCGGCCGAACCCGGGATCCTAGGCACAAGGCCTAGGATGACGATAGCAGTGGGGGTGGGTGAAGGCGGGAACGGCGGCCGCCCGCACTACGGCCGCCCGATCCGCTTGATTTCCCAATCCAGCTGCACGCCCGTCCTGGCCTTCACGTCGGCCCGCACCGCCTCGCCCAGCCCTTCGAGGTCGGCGGCGGTCGCCTCGCCGGTGTTGATCATGAAGTTGCTGTGCAGCTCCGAGAACTTCGCCCCGCCGTGCATCTTGCCGCGCCAGCCGGCCTCATCGACCAGCTTCCACGACGAATGCCCCTCGGGGTTCTTGAACGTCGAGCCGCCGGTCTTTTCGCGGATCGGCTGGGTGGTCTCGCGCCGCGAGGTGATCTCCGCCATCCGCGCCTTCACGGCCGCCGGATCGTCGCTGCGGCCCTGAAAAATCGCCTGGATCCAGATGATGTCCTCGGGAACCTGGCTGTGCCGGTAAGTGTAGCCGAAGTCGGCCAGTTCGAAGACGCGCATGTCGCCCGACCGGTCGTAGCCCCAGGCGCTGACCAGCACGTCCTTGGTTTCGGCCCCGTAGCAGCCGGCGTTCATGGTCAGGGCGCCGCCGATGGTGCCCGGGATGCCGGCGTAGAACTCCAGCCCCGCCAGCCCCGCATTGGCGGCGGCGCGGGCGACGGCGGCGTCGAGCGCCCCGGCCCCGGCGATGATCTGGTTGTCTTCCTCATCGATGACGACTTCGGCGAAGTGCTTGCCGGCCAGGCGGATGACCACGCCCGGCACGCCGCCGTCCCGGACGATGACGTTCGAGCCGACGCCCAGCACCGTCACCGGCGTTTCGGCCGGCAGCTCGCGCAGGAAGTCCGACAGGTCCTCCTCGTCGGCCGGAAGGAACAGCACCTCGGCCGGACCGCCGACGCGGAACCAGGTGAAGGGCGCAAGGGCTTCTTCGCGCAGCAGCTTGCCGCGCACTTGCGGGAGGTCGGTCATGGATTGGCCTTACGGGCGGCGGTGTCGGCGTGCCAGAGGATCAGGCGCTCGGCCTCGGCGGGGTCATAGGTTTCGAACACCGGGGTGCGGACGTTCCTGTCCCAGTGGAACATCTCGAAACGCTGGGTCGGGTGCTCGTGCACGTCCAGCCAGTAGCCGGTGCTCAGCCCCCGGCCCTTGTCGATCTGCGGCAGGTGCTTGGTCGGAATCCGGCGGCGACGGCATTCGGCCTCGATGTCGCGGAGAAACGCGGTGGGGGTCACCCTCGCGCCTCGAGTTGTCCCGGCAAGGCATAAGCCCAGCTGGTGATGTCCCCCGCCCCTAAAAAGACGACCAGGTCGCCGGACCGGGCTTCCTCGGCGATCATCGCCGGCAGGTCGGCGGGGCTGTTCAGCGGCAGCGCCCGACGGTGGCCGAAACGCTTCATCCCCTCGATCAGGTGATCGCGATCGACGCCCTCGATGGGCGCCTCGCCGGCCGTATAGACATCGGCGACGATGACGGTGTCGGCGTCGTTGAAGCAGGCGGAGAACTCGGCCATCAGGTCGCGCAGGCGGGTGAAGCGGTGCGGCTGCACCACGGCGATGACCCGGCCATCGGGAGTCATCGAGCGGGCCGCCTTGAGCACCGACGAAATCTCCACCGGGTGGTGGCCGTAGTCGTCAACGATGCGGATGCCGTTCACGACGCCCGTGGTGGTAAAGCGCCGCTTGACGCCGCCAAAGCCGGCCAGGCCCTTCTTGATCGAGGCGTCATCGACCCCCAGCTCGCGGGCCACGGTAATGGCGGCAAGGGCGTTGGCGACGTTGTGGTCGCCGGCCATCGGCAGGGCCAGGCCCTCCAGCACGCGGCGCTCGCCGTCGAGGGCGGTGAACTGCACGTCGAACTTCGCCCCTTCCGGCCCCATGCTGACGTTCAGGGCGCGGACTTCCGCCTGCGGGTTGACGCCGTAGGTTATCAGCCGCCGGTTCTCGACCTTGGCGGCCAGGGCCTGGACCTCGGGATGGTCGAGGCAGACGGCGGCGAAGCCGTAGAAGGGGATGTTCTCGACGAAGTCCTTGAAGGCTTTGCGGGCCGTGTCGAAGTCGCCGTAGTGGTCGAGGTGCTCGGGGTCGATGTTGGTGACGATGGCGCAGGTCGACTTGAGCTTGAGGAAGGTGCCGTCGCTTTCGTCGGCCTCGACGACGATCCACTCGCCCTCCCCGACCTTCGCATTGGTGCCATAGGCGTTGATGATGCCGCCGTTGACCACCGTCGGATCCAGCCCGCCCGCGTCGAGCAGGGCGGCGACCATCGAGGTGGTGGTGGTCTTGCCGTGGGTGCCGGCCACCCCGACCGAGAACTGCAGCCGCATCAGCTCGGCCAGCATCTCGGCCCTGCGCACCAGCGGCAGACGGCGCTCGCGGCCGGCGACGATCTCGGGATTGTCGGCCTTAACCGCCGTCGAATAGACGATCGCCGAGGCGCCCTCGACATGCTCGGCCGCATGGCCGATGAAGATCCGGGCGCCCAGCTGTTCCAGGCGCTCGGTATTGGCGCTGGGCTTCATGTCGGAGCCCTGCACGGTGTAGCCGATGCGGATCATGATCTCGGCGATGCCGCTCATGCCGATACCGCCGATACCGATGAAGTGGACGGGACCGAGTTCGAACGGGACGGGGCGGCGACGGGCGATCATGAGACGCGGATTAGAGGATTTGGCGCCGTGGGGGAATGGCTTCGCGTTGGCGGCGGTGCTGGTGGCCGGCGGAGCGGTGGCGGCCGACGCGCCGACCCTGCGGCCGACCCAGCTGGGCGCCTTCGCCATGTTCACCGATCTGGACAGCATCGAGCGGACCGGGACGAGGGCGAAGTTTCGCGTCCTGCAGGTGACGGAGACCGGATTCACGGCCGGCGGCGTCGCCTATGTCGGCGGCTGGCGCTGGTTCGAGGTGGACTGCTCAGGCTGGACGGCGCGGGGCATGGGGTTCGCCAGCGTGCGGGCTGACGGGATCGAAGGGCCGGTGACCGGCGGCGGCGGTGAAATGGCAAAGATCGCGCCGGGCGGCATCGAGGACGAGGCGGCCAGGGTGGTGTGCGAGGGCGCGTCCCCGCTTGGCGTCGCCGATATCCGTGGCGTCGATGCGGCGGTCGTCGCCGGCCGGCGATGGATCCCGACGGGCGATGCCGATTGACGCGGGACGGTCCGGAGGCGAGCGCCCGATGCATGAAATATAGATTATTTTCAATGGCTTAACAAATATGTCTAGACATATTCATGTCGATCCGCGGCGTTTTCGGCCGTTTGACGCCTTGCGGCAATTCACCTGGCCATCGTCGTAGGTCGCCACGGAGCGGTTTCGACCTACAAATCCTGCGCTTGGGCCACGCAACAGCCTACGCCCCGGGCTACAGCCTCGCAGGCCCACCCTACGCGAAAGCCCACGGGGCAAGGGTTTCGGCCAGTTTTCGCCGGCGCCCGAACGGCGCCGCCTTCTTTTGTAGGTCGAACGCCGCGCGGTATAATGGATGGCGCTTCGATAAGCGGCGCCGCCGACCGATGGCGCTCAGGGCCAACGGTAGAAGACGCGGGTGTAGTTCAGCGTCGGGTGCTGGTCGGTGTCGTAATGGTGGAAGCCGCGCCTTTCATAGAAGGCGCGGGCGGCGTGATTGGCTTCGGCAGTGCGAAGCCACATGCCGTCTGGCAGGCGCTGTTTGGCCAATTCCATCAGTTTGCTGCCGACGCCCTGGCCCTTGGCGGTCGGGGCCATGAACAGTTGGTCCAGGCAGTTGTCGTGCGGACGCAGGGCCATGAAGCCGGCGAGAGCGTCATCCTGGAAGGCCAGGGTGACCTCCCAGACCGTGGCGGTCTCCTCGCGGACGCGGACGGCGAGGTCTTCGACCAGCACCACTTCCTCGTTGGCCGTCCCGGTCGAACGCCAGCTTTCGAGCCAGAGCTGGGCCAGGGGCGTGACGAGGTCCGCGTGAACGGCCGGGTCGAAAGGAGCCAGCCGCACTGTCATCAGCGGTTGGCAGTGCGTTCGACGAGGTCGGCGAGGTCCTCGGCGGCGTCGGGCTTGGCCACCCCATGGGCGCCGGCGGCCATGCGGGCGAGCCAGGCGGGGTCCTTGAGCAGGGCCTTGAGGGCGCCGGCCAGGCTGTCGACCGTCAGTTCCTCTTCCAGGCAGACGGCGGCGGCGTTGGCGTCTTCGAGCAGCTTGGCGTTGAAGCGCTGGTGGTTGTCGGTGGCGATCTTCAGGGGGATGAGGATCGAGGGTTTGCCGGCCACGGCCAGCTCACAGACCGTCGAGGCCCCGGCCCGGCCAATGACCAGGTGGGCGGCGCCCAGGCGGCCGGCCATGTCGCGGAAGAAGGGCGCGACCTCGGCCTTGACCATGGCATTGAGGTAGGTCGAGCGGGCGATGTCCATCGACTCCTTGCGGGTCTGCTGCTGGACCTCGAGGCGCAGGCGGGTCTCTTCGGGCAGACGCAGGATGGCTTCCGGCACCAGCTCGCTGAGCAGGCGGGCGCCCTGGCTGCCGCCGGTGACGAGGATCTTGATCGGCTGGCCGTCGGCGGGCGGTGCATAGGCCTGGTCGTAGAGGGCGCTGATCTCGGGTCGCACCGGATTGCCGACGACGCGGGCCCGGGCCTTCACCTTGGGAGTGGCCTTTTCCAGGGTCGGGAAGGCGCAGGCGACCTCGGTGACCCTGGGCGCGAGAAAACGGTTCACCCGGCCGAGCACGGCGTTCTGTTCGTGGATGACGGTCGGGCGCTTCTGGCTCAAGGCGGCCATCAGGCTGGGCAGGCTGGGATAGCCGCCGAAGCCGACGACGACGGCCGGGTCCATCCGCTTGAAGGCGGCGCCGGCCTGCAGCACGCCCTGCAGGACGGCGAAGCCGGCCTTGATCATGCCAATCGGGTCGCTGGACTTGGCGGTGGCTGCCGACAGGGTCAGGCGGACGTCGGCCGGGAACTTGTCGGCATACATCGCGCCGCGCTCGTCGGTGGCCAGCACGATGCGCCAGCCGCGACGGGTCAGGGCCTCGGCCAGGGCCTGGGCCGGGAACATGTGGCCCCCGGTGCCTCCTGCGGCGATGACGGCCAGACGGGCGGCCATGGCGGAACCTCTCTATCGAACGCTCAGGTGGCGGGCTTGTGACATGGATGACCGGAAGTGACTACCGCGGGGCTGTGCAGCCATGGCGCCGCCGACGTCAGGGAGCGAAGGGGCCGACGCGGTTGCTCTCCGGCTCGAAGGCCCCTGGCCGCTTGCGGGTCAGGCTCAGCGCCATGCCCATGGTCAGGCCCATGGCCAGCATGGAGGAGCCGCCATAGCTGATGAACGGCAGGGTCATGCCCTTGGTCGGGGCGAGGTTGAGGTTGACCGCCATGTTGATGATCGCCTGCTGGCCGACCAGCACGAACAGGGCCGCGGCGGCGATCTGCTCGAAGCTGTCCTGCAGCCGCATCGACTTGTAGAGGCCGCGCACCATCAGGAAGGCGAAGACGCCGATCAGGGCCAGTGAGAAGACCAGGCCGTATTCCTCGGCGGCGACCGAGTAGATGAAGTCGGTCTGCAGGTCAGGGACGCCCTGTTTCATGACGCCCTCGCCGGGGCCCCGTCCGAACAGGCCGCCGTTCGCAATCGCCTGGGCCGCCTTGTCGACCTGGTGGGTGTCGGCGCCCTCGGGGCTGAGGAAGCGATCGACCCGGCTGCGGGCGTGCGGGAGGAGAACATAGATGAGGCCCAGACCCCCGGCCGCCGCGCCGCCCATGATCGGGATCCAGCTGATCGGCACCCCGGCCATCCAGAAGGCGGCCCCGAAGGCGATGGTGATCAGGATGGTCTGGCCGACGTCGGGCTGGATGATCAGCAGCACCACGGCGACGAAATACAGACCGAAGGCGATGGAGACACCCGGCACCCCCTGCCCCTTCTGGCCCTCGGAGAACATCCAGGCGACCAGCACGATCAGCGCCGGCTTGAGGAATTCGGACGGCTGCAGGGTGAAGCCGGCGAAGGTGACCCAGCGGGTGGCGCCCTTGGCCTCGTGGCCCAGGAACGGCAGGGCGGCCATGCAGAGGATGGCCCCGATGTAGATGAAGAAGGCCGCCCGCTTCACCCCCCTGGGCGAGAGGATGGAGATGGCCAGCACCAGGCCGCAGGCGCCGAGGCCGAAGATCACCTGGCGGATGGCGAAATGCAGCGGGTCGTCCAGCCGCAGGCGGATGGCGGCGGCCGGGCTGGAGGTGAAGCTGAGCAGAACGCCGATGGCGATCAGGATGCCGGTCGCCGCCAGCAAGGCGTGATCGACCGTCCACCACCAGTTGGCCAGCGCCCCGCGATTGGCCCTGGAGACCAGATGCTGGTTGTTGTGGCCGGGGTACTCGGCGGTGGTCATGCGCGGGCCTCGCGGGCGGCGGGCTGGCTCAGGGTCTCGACGGCGGCGCGGAACGCCTCGCCCCTGGCCTCGAAGTCGGCGTACTGGTCGAAGGAGGCGGTGGCGGGCGAGAGGAGGACGATGGCCTCCTCCTCGCCGGCCGAGGCGTCGGCAAAAGCGGCGGCCACGGCGGCGTCCAGCTGGCCGCAGCGGACGACCTGGGCCTTGCCGTTCAGGGTCGCGGCGAACGCCTCCTCGGCCTCGCCGATCAGGTAGGCCTTCTCGATGCGCGGGAAGAGGTCGGCCAGCGCCTCGATGCCGCCCTCCTTGGCCCGGCCGCCGGCGATCCAGTAGACCTTCGGGTAGCTGGACAGAGCCTGACGGGCGGCGTCGGCGTTGGTCGCTTTGCTGTCGTTGACGAAGCGGACGCGGCCGATCCGGGCCACGGTCTCCATCCGATGGGCCAGGCCCGGGAAGGTCATCAGGCCGTTGGCCGCGTCGTCGCTGGAGAGACCCAGCGCCAGGCAGGCGGCGTAGGCGGCGGCCGCGTTCTGCCAGTTGTGCTTGCCGGGCAGCGAGCGGGCCATGGTCAGGTCGGCGACCTCGACCGTCCGATCGCCGGTGGCGTCGTAGAGGACGCCGGACAGGACATAGACGCCGCGCCCCATCGCCTTGCCGGCGCTGATCGGGCGAATGGTGCGGCGGTTGGCGGCGGTGATCTCGGTGCAGATCCGCTGGCACCAGGCATCGTCAACGCCGATGACGGCGGTGTCGCCCTTGCCCTGGTTGAGCAGGATGCGTTTCTTGGCGGTGACATAGCCCTCCATGCCGCCGTGCCGGTCGAGGTGGTCGGGAGAGATGTTGAGCAGCACCGCGGCGTCGGGCTTCAGGCTGCTGGTCAGGTCGAGCTGGTAGCTGGACAGTTCGAGCACATAGACAGCGCCGCCGTGCATGTCGGGCAGGCCCAGGACGCCAAAACCGATGTTGCCGCCGATGCGGGCGTCGCGGCCGGCGCTGCGCAGGATGTGGCCGATCAGGGCGGTCGTCGTCGACTTGCCGTTGGTGCCGGTGATGGCGACGATCTTCGGCCGCTTGTGGGCCGGCGCGGCGTTGACGGCCCGGGCGAAGAGCTCGATGTCGCCCAGCACCTCGACGCCGTTGGCCTGGGCCCGGGTGACGGTCCAGTGCGGCACAGGGTGGGTGAGCGGCACACCCGGGGACAGCATCAGGGCGGCGAAGCCAGACCAGTCGGCCTTCTCCAGATCGACCAGGGTCAGGCCTTCCGCTTCGGCCGCTTCGCGGCCCTTGGGGTTCTCGTCCCACAGCGCCACCTTGGCGCCGCCGGCGATGAGGGCGCGCGCGGCCGACAGCCCGGTCCGGCCTAGGCCGAACACGGCGACGGTGCGCCCTTCAAAGCCGGGAACCGGGATCATCTGCGCGCGGTCTCCCTACCTGAGTTTCAAGGTTGCAAGGCCGATGAAGGCCAGGATGATGGCGACGATCCAGAAGCGGATGACGACGGTGCTTTCCGCCCAACCCAGCTTCTCGAAATGGTGGTGGATCGGCGCCATCAGGAAGATGCGCTTGCCGGTCCGCTTGAAGTAGGCGACCTGGATCATCACCGACAGGGCCTCGACAACGAACAGGCCGCCGATGATGCCCAGCACGATCTCATGCTTGGCGGCCACGGCGACGGCGCTGATCGAGCCGCCGAGGGCGAGCGAGCCGGTGTCGCCCATGAAGATCTTGGCCGGCGGGGCGTTGTACCAGAGGAAGCCCATGCCCCCGCCGATGATGCTCATGCAGAAGACGGCCAGCTCGCCCGAGCCCGGCACGAAGGGCACCTGCAGGTAGTTGGCGAACACCGCGTTTCCGACCAGGTAGGCGATAACGCCGAAGGCTGCGGCGGCGATCATCACCGGCACAATGGCCAGGCCGTCGAGGCCGTCGGTCAGGTTCACGGCATTGGAGGCGCCGACGATGATGAAGGCCCCGAACGCCAGGTAGAACCAGCCGAGGTCGATGATCAGGTTCTTGAACAGCGGGAAGGCCACCGAGGTGGTCAGGTGCGGCGCCTCGTTGGGAGTCTGGCCGAAGAGGATGAGGATCAGCACGGCGGTGACCGCCACCAGGCCCTGGATCAACAGCTTCATCCGGCCCGAGACGCCGGCCGTGGTCTGCTTGGTGACCTTGGCGTAGTCGTCGAGGAAGCCCAGCAGGCCGTAGGCGCCGGTGACGAAGATGACCACCCAGACCTTGACGCTGCTCAGGTCCGCCCACAGCAGGGTGCCGACCATCATGCCGGCCAGGATCATGAAGCCGCCCATGGTCGGAGTGCCGGCCTTTTCCAGGAGGTGGCGCTCAGGCCCGTCGGTGCGGATCGGCTGGCCCTTGCCCTGTTTGGTCTTCATCCAGCGGATGAAGCGGCTGCCCATGGCCACGGCGACCACGAAGGCGGTCAGCCAGGCCATGCCGGCCCGGAAGGTCTGGTACTGGAAGAGGTTGAGCAGGGGGAAGGAGATCGCCTCCGCCTTCAGCCATGCATAGAGCAGATAGAGCATCAGGCGCCTCCTCCGGCGCGGCCCAGATCGGCCAGGGCGGCGGCGATGACGCCGGCGCGCGAGCCGTTGGAGCCTTTGACCATCACCACATCGCCGGACTCTATGGCCTGTGCGATCAGCGGCGCGAGGTCGGCCGCTGTCTCGGCGTAGCCGCCCCGGCGAGTCGCCGGAAGGGCTTCCCAGAGGGATTTCATCAGCGGCCCGGCGGCGAAGACAAGGTCGACGGAGGCCTCATCGATAGGCCCGGCAAGGGACGCGTGCATGGCCGGGCCCTCGGGGCCGAGTTCCAGCATGTCGGTCAGCGCGACGATGCGCCGCCCCGCCACCTTGCGGGCGCCCAGGGTGCGGAAGCCGGCGATCATCGAGATCGGGTTGGCGTTGTAGGACTCGTCGATCAGGGTGAAGGGCGCGCCGGGCTTGCCGACGGCCTTCTCGGCCCCGCGACCCGCCAGCGGCTCGAAGGCGGCCAGGGCGGCGAGTGCGGTGGGACGATCGACGTCCATCGCCTCCAGCATGAGCAGGGTGCAGAGGCTGTTGAGGCCCCAGTGGTGGCCCGTCTGAAGCAGGTCGTAGCGCAGGGTCTGGCCGTGCAGGACGGCGGAGACGGTGGCGCGGGCCCCATCGACATCGAAGCCGGTCAGGCGGGCGTCGCAGCCCTCGCCTGAGCCGAACGACAGCACCCTGGCGCCGGCGACGCGGGCCCTGTCGGCAAGGAGGTCGAACCAGCGGTTGTCGGCGTTAAGGACGGCGACGCCGCCGGGCTCGACGCCGTCGAAGATCTCGGCCTTGGCCTTGGCGACGCCGGTCTCGCCGTCCGGGAAATTCTCGATGTGAACCGGGCCGACGGTGGTGATGGCCACGGCATGCGGGCGGACGAACTTCGACAGCGGGGTGATCTCATCGGCGTGGTTCATGCCGATCTCGAAGACGGCGCGCTGCGTCGCCTTCGGCATCCGGGCAAGCGTGAGCGGGACGCCGATGTGGTTGTTGTAGCTCTTGACCGAGTTGTGGCTCGGGCCGGCCAGGGCCAGGCCCGCGGCGATGGCCTGGGTGACGCTGGTCTTGCCGACCGAGCCGGTGACGGCGCAGCGGCGGGCGGACGAGCGGTCCCGGGCGGCGATGCCGAGCAATTCCAGGGCCCGAAGCGTGTCGGCGACCTGGACCGAGGGGCCATCGACGGGCTTCGAGGCGAGGATGCCGGCGGCGCCGTCGGTGAGGGCCTTGGCGGCGAACTCATGGCCGTCACGCACCCCGGCCAGGGCGACGAACAGGTCCCCCGCGTCGATGGAGCGGCTGTCGATGGAGACGCCGTTGACCGCAAAGTCGGCGGTGGCGGTTCCACCGGTGGCGGCGGCGATCTCGGCGGCGGTCCAGAGGCTCATCGGTTGAGCTCCAGGGCTGCAGCGGTCTCGGCGACATCGTCGAAGGGATGGTTGACGCCGGCGACCAGCTGGCCCTGCTCGTGACCCTTGCCGGCCACGGCGAGGACGTCGCCGTCCTCCAGCATGGCGGCGCCGGCGCGGATGGCCTCGCGGCGGTCGCCGATCTCGCGGGCGCCGGGCGCGGCTGCGAGGATGGCGGCGCGGATGCTGGCCGGGTCTTCGGAGCGGGGATTGTCGTCGGTGACGATGGCAACGTCGGCCAGCCGGGCGGCGATCTCGCCCATCAGCGGGCGCTTGCCGGCGTCGCGGTCGCCGCCGGCCCCGAACACGGCGATCAGCTTGCCGCGGACGTGCGGGCGCAGGGCCTTCAGCAGGGTTTCGAGGCCGTCGGGGGTATGGGCGTAATCGACATAGGCTTCCCCACCGCGCGGCCCGGTCCCGACCCGCTGCATGCGACCGGGCGCGCCGTCGAGCTGCTCCAGGGCCGCGAACACGGCGCTCGGCTCTTCCCCGGCGGCGATGCAGAGACCGGCCGCGACCAGAGCGTTGTCCGCCTGGAAGCCGCCGGCCAGCGGCAGGCGGACGATGTGGCGGGCGCCCTTGTGCTCGATCGTCAGGGTCTGGCCGTCGGGGGTGAGGATGCGGTCGAGGAGCCTGATCCCCTCCCCGGCTTCCCCGGTCGAGATCAGGGTGTGACCGTGGGTGACGGCGGCCGCCGCGAAGGCGTCGTACTGGTCGCTGTCGGCGTTGAGCACGGCGGTGGACCCGGTCGGCAGGAGGGTGTCGAACAGGCGCAGCTTGGCGGCCCGGTAGGCGCCCATGGTGCCGTGGTAGTCGAGGTGGTCCTGGGTGAAATTGGTGAAGCCGGCGGCGGTCAGCAGGACGCCATCGAGGCGGCGCTGGTCGATGCCGTGCGAGGAGGCTTCCAGGGCGACGTGGGTGACGCCCATGTCGGCCATCCTGGCCATCAGCTCGGCCACGTCGGCGGCATCGGGGGTGGTCAGGCCGGGCGGGGTGAGGATGACATCGTCCTTGCCCGGCGCCGAGACAACGACGCCCAGCGTGCCCATGCTGCCGGCCGTGCGGCCCAGGGTGCGGAACATCTGGCGGCAGAAGGCGGCGATGGAGGTCTTGCCGTTGGTGCCGGTGATGGCGACGCAAGTTGCCGGTTGCCTGCCCCAGAACCTGGCGGCGGCCAGGCCGTAGGCCCGGCGAATGTCCTTGGCATGGATGACCGGCACGGCAAGGCCGCTGACGTCCTCGGGGGCGAGCACGGCGGCGGCGCCGCTCTCCAGGGCCTTGGCGATGAAGGCGCGGCCGTCGGCCTTGCTGCCCGGCAGGGCGGCGAACAGGAAGCCCGGCTTCACCTTGCGGCTGTCGGCGGTGACGCCGGTGATCTCGACGTCAACCGGGACGGTCTGGCCGACGATGGCGCTGAGCAACGTCACAGGTTCGGCCTCCCGTGGACGGCGGCGATGTCGAAGCGCGGGCGCTGCATCTGGCGCGGGACGCCAAGGAAACGGGCGCTGCGGTCGATCACCCGGCCGACGGCCGGCGCGGCGACCAGGCCGCCGGTGCGGGCCCCGCCGGTCGGCTCGTCGAGCAGGATCAGCACGAAATAGCGCGGCGCTTCCAGCGGCCCCTCGGTCGGGAAGACGGCGGCGAAGGAGGCCACCTGCTTGGTCGAGCTGTAGCGGCGGATGGTGGGATCGTACTTCTCGCCGGTGCCGGTCTTGCCGCCGACCGACAGGCCGAGCGCGTCGGCGCGGCGGCCGGTGCCCTCGACGACGTTGCCGCGCATGATGCGCAGCATGGCGCGGCTGGTGTCCTCCGAGAAGACGCGGGCCCCCTGCGGCTGGTAGCCGGCGGGCCGCTTGAGGATGGTGACCGGCACGAAGGTGCCCCCGTTGAGCAGCGTGCCCATGGCCTGGGCCATGGCCAGGGGGGTGACGTTGATGCCGTGGCCGAAGGACACACTGGCCAGGGCGTCGTCGTTCCAGACCTTGGGGACCAGCGGGGTGGCGGTTTCGAACAGCTCCAGCTTGGGGCGGCGGGTCAGGCCCAGCGCGTCGTAATAGTGCTTCAGCCGATCGACCCCGATACCCAGCGCCAGCTTGGCGGTGCCGATGTTGGAGCTGTGGTTGAACACCTCGCCAAGGGTCAGGATGCGGTTGGTGCCGTGGAAGTCGTGGATGGTGCGGTAGCCCATCTTCAGCGGCGTGCGGGCGTCGAAGGTCGAGTCCATCGAGGCAACGCCGGTATCGAGGCCGGCGGCGACGGTGAAGGTCTTGAAGGTCGAGCCCATCTCGTAGAGCTGCGCCGATGCGCGGTTCTTGCGCTGGCTCTCGTCGAACTTGCCGAAGCGGTTGGGATCGAACTCCGGCAGCGAGGCCATGGCGATGACTTCGCCGGTGTGGACGTTGGTGACGATGCCCACGGCGTTGAGCGGGTGGAACTCGGAGACGGCGGCGGCCAGCTCCTCTTCCAGGGCGGCCTGGACGCGGACGTCGATGGACAGGGCGACCGGTTCGCCGCTGATGTAGCCGGCCCGCATCTCATTCATCAGGCCGCGCTCGGCGCCCTGCAGGCCCTGGCCGCCGGGGTCGGAGAAGCCGACGAGGTGGGCGGCCAGCGGGCCCATCGGATAGACCCGGCGGGGGCTTTCCTCGAAGCTGACGCCCGGCAGGCCGAGGTCATGGATGCTGGCCCGGACCTCGGGGGTCAGGCCCTCGACGAGGACGCGCCGCTTGCCCTTGTTCATGACGTCGTTGAACTTCGAGGGCTTGAGGCCGGGGACGCGGGCCAGCAATTCCTTGCGGGTCTCGCGCCGGCTCCAGACGTCGGCCGGGTCGAGGAACAGGCTGTAGTGGGTCAGGTTGGCGGCCAGCAGCTGGCCGTTGCGATCGACGAGGTCGGCCTTGGCGCTCAGCGGCAGGGAGGCGATCGAGCCCTTCTTGCCGGCGTCGCTGAAGGCGGCGGCGAAGATGGCCCCGCCGCCGATCAGGCCGAACAGAACGGCGAAAAAGGCCAGCACCACCAGGATGCGGACCCGCGCGTCGTCTTCCGGCCGGCCAGAGGCCTTGGCCCGCTCGAAGGCGTGCTCGATGCGCCAGAGCCAGTCGATGGCCCAGCGCACCGGGCGCGGATAGCGATGAGGCGTGAGATCGGCGAGACTCATTGGCCGGTCTCCGCGGGGTTGGCGGCCACGGGCGCGCCGGCCTCGGCGACGACCGGTGCCGGGGTGTCGATGCCGGGGACTTCCTCGGGCTGGACGTCCGGGGCGGTCGGGGTGGCGATCGGGGTCGGCGGCTCGTAGCCGGCGGCGATGGCCGGCAGGCTGTTGATGTCGCCCTCGCGGGTGGCGGCCAACGGGGCCATGCCGAGCAGTTGCTTGGACAGGCGCTGCAGGCGCTCCGGCTGCTCCAGGTGGGCGACCTCGGCCTTGAGCAGGCGAATGCGCTTGTTCTCTTCGCCGATGGAGCGTTCGGTGCGGGCGATGTCGCGCACCTCGCGGCCGGCATAGGCCTTGGCCAGCAGGACGGTGACGGCCGTCACCGCCAGCAGGGCGCAGAAGACGACGTTGATGGTGCGGAAGCCACGGGTGCGGTGCTCGAGCAGGCTCATGCGGCGGCGCTCCACACGGGGGCGGCGGTGCGGACGGCGGCCCGCAGCTTGGCGGAGCGGGAGCGCGGATTGACCGCCGACTCGGCGTCGGAGGCCTGTTTGGCGCCGTTGTGGATGAGCTCGAAGGAGGCCGGGGCGCCGGCCGCGACGGGCGGGGCATGGCGTGATCCGCCGGGGGTCTTGCCGGCCCGCTCGGCCAGGAAAGCCTTGACGATGCGGTCTTCCAGCGAATGGAAGGTGACGACGGCCAGACGGCCGCCGGTCTTCAGCACCCGCTCGGCGGCCAACAGGCCGGCCTCGAGTTCGCTGAGCTCTTCGTTGACCGCGATGCGCAGGGCCTGGAAGGACTTGGTGGCCGGATGGGTCTTGGCGCCGCGCCGGCCGCCCAGGGCCTTCTCGATGACCTCGGCGAGGTCGAGGGTGCGGGTGAAGGGGGTCTCGTCGCGACGACGCAGGATGAAGCTGGCCACCCGGCGGCTCTCGCGCTCCTCGCCATAGACGTAGAAGATGCGGGCCAGTTCGGCATGTTCGAGGGTGTTGACCAGGTCGGCGGCGGTCGGGCCGTCGGCGCCCATGCGCATGTCGAGGGGGCCATCACGCATGAAGGAGAAGCCGCGATCGGCCTCGTCCAGCTGCATGGAGGAGACGCCGAGATCGAGGGCGACGCCATCGACGCTGCCATCGCCAAGCCGGGCGGCCATCGCCGAGAAGCGGTCGTCGATCAGGCGGAAACGGCCCGTGACCTCGAGCGGGGCGGCGAATTTGCGGGCGCTGGGGTCGCGGTCGAAGGCGATGACCGAGGCGCCGGTGTCGAGGATCGCCCGGCTGTAGCCGCCGGCCCCGAAGGTGCCGTCGATGATGGTCTCGCCGGGCTGGGCCCGCAGGGCGGCCAGCACCTCCGGCAGCATGACCGAGATGTGGGGCTGTTCCGGGCTGCTCATCAGGGTTGCCCCAGCTTCTGCGCACGCTGGGCGGCGCGCAGGGCGGCCAGCCCCTCGCGAGCCCCTTCGCGAGCCGCCGAGCGACGGGCCTGGAAGGCGTCGCGCGGCCAGATCTGGAAGCGTTCGCCCAGGCCCACCAGCACCACCCAGTCGGTCAGGCCGAACTGGTCGCACAGTTGCGGCGGCAGGGTGATGCGGCCGGCGTCGTCGAAGCTCATCTTCGCCAGGCCGCCGTTGATGGAGAGTTCCAAGTCCGAACGCAGCGGATCGCCGAAGGGCAACTCGTCGATCACCGACTGGTAACGGTCGAACAGGCTTTTGCCGCCACCCTCGATGCAGTCGAACTCGATGGAGGGAAAGCAGAAGACGCCGTCGAACAGGCCGGACAGGGCGGCGCGGAATTCCATCGGCACCACCAAGCGCCGTTTCGCGTCCAACTGTTTCTCGAACGTCGAGAAGAACACCGCGTCCCTGCCCTTCGGAAAAACCCGCCCATCGGCCGCTGAAGCACCCCGCGCCGAGTGTGTTTGGGTTAACATGGGACGAATTGGGCGGCAATGGGACGGAATGCCTCAATGCTAGATTCAGTGTGGATTCAACGGCAGTTTTCCGTGGTTTGGTTAATGAAACCGAACGATTCACAGAACATACATGGAACGCGTTAAGTAATACGGGGATAAGCCGGTTCTGGTTCGTGGGGAGGAAAGCGGATCAGATGGCCTGTAAGCCGGGTTCTGTCCCGGCCGCGAACGGCCGGTGACGATCATTCCTCTGGACCGCCCCTCGCGGGACGGTTCTCGCGACCAACCCGGACGCCTCGGACCGGTGACGGTCCTGCCTGAAGTATCGACCCGAGGATCGACTTATCAGGCGCGGAATCCCTATTCGGTCTTGCTCCAGGCGGGGCTTGCCGTGCCAGGACTGTTACCAGCCCCGCGGTGGGCTCTTACCCCACCCTTTCACCCTCACCTCCCCGGAGGGAGGCAGTTTGCTCTCTGTGGCGCTATCCCTGGGGTCGCCCCCGGCGGGCGTTACCCGCCGCCTTGTCACCGTGGAGCCCGGACTTTCCTCGACGCTTGCGCGCCGCGATCGCCCGGCCATCTGATCCGGGCGGAGGAATGGGCGTCCTGACGCCTGGGGTCAACCCTCGTCGGCCGCGACACCCTGGGCGGCCAGCTGCGCCTTCAGCTTGCGGACGTCCGGCGCCATCAGGAAGCCGAAGGAGACGCCGCCTTCCTTGGTGTGGATGGCGTGATGGAACCGATGAGCCTGGATCAGCCGCTTCCAGTAGGCGCTCCTGGCCTTGGGCATCGGGAAGCGGCGGTGGACGAGGCCGTCGTGGAACAGGAAGTAGATGGCCCCGTAGGTGGTGATGCCGCAGCCGACCGGCAGCAGCCAGGGGATGCCATGGACGCCCAGGTAGATGCCGACGATGGCCGGGGCGGCGAAGACCACGGCGAAGAGGTCGTTCAGCTCGAAGTTGCCGGTGCGCGGCTCATGGTGCGACTTGTGCCAGACCCAGCCCCAGCCGTGCATGACGTACCGATGCATGACCCAGGCGAAGCCTTCCATGAAGACCACGGAGCCGAGGTAGAGGGCGATAAAGGTCAGGACCTGAAAGATCATCGGCGCACCAGGCGGGCCATCACATGAGCCAGCATCAGCCCCGCCAGGCCGACGCCAACCAACACCCCCCAGGCAGGATACAGGGAAGTCCACTCCGCGTCTCGCCAAAGCAGGGCCTGATAGGCGTCGATGGCCCAGGCGTGGGGGGTGAAGAAGCCCAGGGTCTGCAGCCAGGGCGGCATCAGGAAGCGGGGCACCATGCTGCCGCCGACCGCCGCCAGGATGAGAATGAGGAAGGTGGAGACAAGCTGCGCCTGGTCCCGGGTCTGGGTCAGGGAGACGATGCCAAGCGCCATGCCGCCGGCGCAGACGCCGACGCAGACGCTGGTCGCCAGCCAGGGCAGCAGATGACTGCGCACCTGGGTGTCGTAGAGCAGCTGGGCGACCAGGAAGATGGCGGCGGCCTGAAGGACCGTCTGCAGGACGATGAACAGGAACTTGCCGTTCAGGGCCGGGACCATGCCGGCGGCGCCGGCCAGGATGCGGTCGGCGACGCCGGCGCGGCGCTCCTCGATCAGGGTCATGGCGGCGTTCACGGCCGAGAACAGGGCGAAGAGGATGGTCACGGCGCCCGCGTAGTAGGTGATGGCGCCGCGGCTCTTGCCGCCCCCGGAAATGGCCTCGGTGGCGAACATGTCCTGGGCGGCCGGGACGGCGCGGCCGGCCTTGGCGTCGTCATGGACCTTGTCGACGATGGCCTCGGCCTGGGACTTCTGGCCGGGCGAGAGGGGGGCATAGGCCGGCTCGACCATGCCGAGGGCCTTCTCCAGCATGATGTCGGGCAGGCGCTCGCTGAGCGCGGCCTGGATGCGGCCCCGGGTCATAGGCGCGGCCATGGCGCGGGTGGTGTCGGTGACGATCAGGAAGGGGGTCCCCGCCCCGGCCGGGTCGGACAGGATGATCAGGCCGGCGTCGGCCTTGCCGGCCCGGACCTGACGGCGGACCGTCTTGGCGGTGTTTGGGTCGGCGCTCAGGGCCCGCAGGTGGCCGTCCTGCAGCAGGGCCTCGACCAGGCGACCCGAGGCGGGCGTCCGGGCCTGGTCGGCGATGACCAGCTTCAGCTTGATGTTCTCGCCCGTCGAGCCGGCGAACACCGTGGCGAAGATCACGAAGACCAGCGGCGGCAGCAGGAAGGTCATGGCCAGGGCGCCGCGATCGCGCAGCAGCCGGAGCAGCATCACCCGGAACATCGCGAACATCATGCGGCGTCTTGCCAATCCGCGACGAGGCTGAAGAGGTTGTGCAGGGACGGCTGGCGCACGCGGATTTCGCGCGGCGTGACGCCGGCCATGCGCAGGTTGCCGTCCAGCCGGCCGGCCGTGGCGTAGCCGCCGGCGTCCAGCATGGTCCAGAGATTGGTCTTGCCGCGCCGTTCGAGGCCGGCGGCGGTCAGGATGATCTCGTCGTTGCTGTCGGGGTCCTCGTCGAGTTGGACGAGAATTTCGAGCTCTTCGCCGAAGGCCTGGGTGATCAGGTGGCGGGGCGAGCCCTCCATGACCTTCCGCCCCTCGCGCAGGAAGCCGACGCGGTCGGCGAGGTCGCCGGCCTGGTCGAGGTCGTGGGTGATCATCAGCACGGAGACGCCGGTGTCGCGCAGATCGCGGATGACGCCGTCCAGCGCCTCGCGGGCCTCGGGGTCGACCCCGACCATCGGCTCGTCGAGAACCAGCAGGCGGGGACTGTGGAGGGTGGCGCAGGCGATGTTGACCCGTCGGCGGAAGCCGCCCGACAGGCGGCCGATGGGCTCGTTCTCGCGCTCGGCGATCCGGCAGAGATGGATGGCGCGGGCCACGGCGTCGCGCAGGAGCTTGCCCTTGACCCCGGCCAGGCGGCCGAACGTCTCGAGGTTCTCGCGCACGGTCATGTGGTTGTAGAGGGCGATGTCCTGCGGAACGAGCCCCAGCGCCGCGCGGCAGACCGGCGTGGACCAGGGGTTCTGTCCCTCCAGGGCGATGTCGCCCTTGGAGAGTTTCATGCGACCGCAGATGGCGTGGATCAGGGTGGTCTTGCCGGCCCCGTTGGGACCCAGCAGGGCGTAGATCTCGCCCGGGCGCAGGGTCAGGTCGATGCCGCGCAGGATCTTGCGCCGGCCGTAGCTGAGTTCGGCGCCCCAGACATTGAGGATGGGCCGGCTTTCGGTCACGCGGCGACCTTGCGAGGGCCGAAGAGAGCCGATGCATAGCGCCAGGCATGGTCGCCGCAGCGGGCCTCGGCCAGGGCGTCCCGGGCGGCGTCGAGGTAGCCCTGCATGGCCTGGCGGGCTCCGGCGAGCCCGAGGCTGGTGACCAGGGTCGGCATGCCGGCGTCCTTGCCGAGATCCTTGCCTTCGGAGGCGGTTCCCTCGGCGTCGAGGATGTCGTCGCGGATCTGGAAGGCGAGACCGAGGCGGCGGGCGAACTCGCCGATGGCCGCCAGACGGGTTCCGTCGGCGCCGGCGATCAGGGCGCCGGCCTGGGCCGGGGCGACCAGCAGGACGCCGGTCTTCTGGTGATTGAGCAGGTCGATCTCGTCGTTGCTCAGGGTCTTGCCGCGGCGGTCGAGGTCGCGGGCCTGGCCGGCGACGAGGCCGCGGAAGCCGACGCATTCGGAGAGGCGGGCCATCAGCTCGACCTTGATCGCGTCGGTCAGGCCGGCGTCGTCCGCAATGACGCCAAAGGCGCGGTTGAGCAGGGCGACGGCGGCGAGGATGGCGTTGGCCTCGTTGAAGGCCCGGTGGGTGGTGGCGACGCCGCGGCGCAGGCTGGCGTCGTCCATCGACGGCAGGTCGTCGAGAATCAGCGACGCGGTGTGCACCATCTCGAAGGCGCAGGCGGCGTCGATGGCGGAGCCGTCGATGGCTCCGAAGTCGCGGGCGACCAGGATGGCCAACATGGGCCGGAAGCGCTTGCCGGGCGCGAGGACGGCGTAGCGGGCCGCGCCGATCAGGCCGGCCGGGGCCTGACCGTCAGGCGGCAATAGCTGGACCAGGCGCCGCTCGACGAGCCCCCGGGTCTGCTCGAGCCCATTGAAGAAGGCCGCATCATCCATTCCGCTGGCCTTGAACCCCGTCTCGCCCCCGAAGCAGGCGGGACGAGTTTTGAACGTCGGTATGGAGAGCGTCAACGCGTCAGTTGACCATAAGCGTCAGGCTCTGGCCTCGCCCCATTCGTTCCAGCCGACCGACCTGGGCGTGCTGGGCAGGTACATGCTGTTCAGATCGGTGAGGGCGAAGCCGGCGGCGGTGATGGTGGCTCCGACCGGGCGGGTCAGGTGGCAGCCGCCGGCCAGACGCTTCCACAGGGGCTCGATGAAGGCCTGCCAGCGGGCCACCTTTGGATCGGGGGCCAGGCCGTGCTCGCAGAACAGGAAGCGGCCGCCGGGCTTGAGCACCCGCCTGGCCTCGGCCAGGGCGGCCGGGGGCGAGGCGACGCTGCAGAGGGTGAAGGTGCAGACCACGCAGTCGAAACTGGCGTCGCCGAAGGGGAGCGCCTCAGCCGTTCCGTCCTGGATATCGACCTTGAGGCCATCGGCCCGTGGGGCCTTGGCGGCGATGGCGCGGAGTTCCGCCGAGGGATCGACCCCCGAGACGCTGGTCACCTGGGCGGCGTCGTAATGGATCAGGTTCATGCCGCCGCCGATGCCGAGCTCCAGCACCTTGCCGGCCGCCTTCGGCACGACCTTGCGGCGCTGATAGGTGATCGGCTTCGCCCCGCAGGCGCAGCCGATCAGCCGGGGCATGATGTGGCGGTCGTAGAAGCTGGTCATCGGCGGGAAGCCTCCAGGCGGGACTGCATCAGGGCGGCGAGTTCGGCGGCGGGCATCAGCCAACGATCGGAAAAGCTGTCCGAATACCGCTCAGCGCCGGCGGCATCCGGCTCCGCGGCGTAGATCCAGCCAACGCGGTCCTTCTTCCGGTTTCCGGCCGGGACCACATGGAAAGCTTCAATGTCGGCCCAGTGGTAGCGGTCGGCTATGCCGAACAGGCTCGTCTCAGCGAAGCCCTCGTCGTCGAGCTTCAGGCGGTCCGGAAATAGAACGGACAAGGCGCCGACCACAGCGAAGACGCCCCACATGCAGGTGATCAGCACCACGAACACGCGCTCGAGGACAGACGTGTCAGGCTCGGTGAACTTCAAGAACCCAAGGGCGAACAACGCCAGGCTGACGACCAGAGAGAAGATCGACGACTTGGTTCGCGGGGCGCGGATTGTTGTCATGCCGGCAGACTGTCGGACTAGGCGCGGCTCCGCAACCACCGCGCCACCGCCCAGGCGTGGCTCTCGTGGCGCAGCCTGAGCACGGCCTCCTGGGGATCGAGCCAGACCAGGGTGTGATCGTCCTCGACCTTGAGGGCGACGTTCTCGCCGGTCAGGTGGGCGTGGTAGACGCCGCCTTCGTTCTCGACCGGCTCGCCGTCGCTCTTGAGGAACAGCTGGCTGGCGCGGACGATGAGGGCGGCGGGCTCGACGATCAGGCCGGTTTCCTCGCCGAACTCGCGGATCAGGGCCTCCGCCTCGCTTTCCATGCCGTCGACGGCGCCGCCGGGCAGGTCGTGGTAGCTGCGGTCATCGGGACGGGTGACGTGGACGCAGGCGATCAGCCCGTCCCGCTCACAGACGCCGAAGGCGGCGGGACGCAGGCGGTAGGCCTTCTCCGGGTCGCGGAGGCCGAACTCCAGCATCAGTCCTTGCCCAGCAGCGGCACCCAGGGATCGGTCTTGCCGGCGACCACGTCCTCGACAGCGACGGCGGGCCAGCCGATCTTGCCGGTGGCGCTCTCACGCCAGGCCATGACCACCATGTCGCGCAGTTCCCCGGCCCCGGAGCCGATCAGGTCGGTGGCGAAAGCGACGGCCTTGGGGTCATTGGTCTTGAAGGCGTTCTCGCCCCACAGGGCATAGAGCGGTTCGGTCTCGGCGTTGGTCTTGCCGAGGTAGGCCACCGTGCGCTGCTCGATGGTGCAGGCGCAGTCGCGCGGGGCCGGCCGGGCGGCGCGGGCCCCGGCAAGGGTGACGCTGCGGGCCACGAACTCGCCCTCGAAGGCGCTGTGCAGGCGGTCGTTGCTGTAGCCCTTGGGGTTGGGGAAATCGCCCCAGCCGTTGTAGTGGATCGAGGTGTGCAGCGGTTGCGAGCCATCGCCGACGTAGTGGGCGAATTCGCCCAGATCGCGCAGGATCAGCTGTTCGCGGCGCAGGCGGTCGGCCTTGTACCAAGCCTTCTGGGGGCCCTTGGCGCGCTTCTCCATGGCGGTCAGGACGCGCCAGTAGCGGAAATCCTGGGTCAGCTGCTGGTAGCCGTCGATGATCGAATACTGCAGCCAGCCGGCCTTCCAGCCGTCGAGTCCCTTTTCCTGCAGGGCCTTTTCGTATTCGGCGCGGGTCGGCTTGAGATCGGCCAGCGGCATGACGCCGAACACCAGGCCGTTGTCATCGATGTCGATGAAGTGGGCGCCCTCGCGGTCGCTGTCATGCAGCTTGCCGGCGCCCTTCCAGCGGTCGGGCTCGCGGGCCAGCTCGCCCATGGCGGCGACCGCCTTGGGACCGCGCAGGAAGGCGGGAACTTCGGCCGGCAGGGCCTCGATGGCCAGCTGACCGATCAGGCGGTGGCCGCTGGCGCCCCAGGCCAGGGCCTGGGTGACGACGAGGCCGCCCAGCACGGCGGCGGCGGCGAGGGCGATCAGGGGACGGTGACGCAAGGGACGTGAACTCCGGATGGGGGGCGGACCCTAGGCGGTAAGCGGCGGCCTGAAAATGGCGGGGCCTTATCGAAGCGGCGGAGCATTATAGCACTTGAGGGGCCGGGAAAGACGAGAAGGGCCTCAAGGCGTGAATTTTCCTCGGGATTTCCGTCGGTTAGGCGTGATGGGCCTGCCGGTGTCCTGACGGGCTTCAGGCAGGACCGCGTGGGTGGCGGCGACGGGTTTTCGTGGGTGGTGGCACCGGTTCGGCGCGGCGAGGCGTACCGGCCCCCTAGATGCCGAGCGCCGATTCCACCCGGCCGACCCAGGCCTTCGTCGCCGGATAGTTGGAGAGATCAAAACCGCCCTCGTGGGCGACGCGGGTGTAGGCGACCAGGGCGATGTCGGCGAGGGTCAGGTGGTGACCAACGAGGAAGGGCGAGGCCTCCAGGGCCATCTCCAGACGGGCCAGAGCCGCCTTGCCGCGCTCGACGATTTTCGGGTCCAGATCGGAGGCCGCCTTGCCCAGATAGGCCATCTGGAAGCGGGCGACGGCGACATAGGGCTCATGACTGTACTGCTCCCAGAACAGCCACTCGAACATCTTGGCGCGCTCGTACGAGTCCTTGGGGACAAGGTCAGTCCCTTCAGCAAGGTGAAGTATAATCGCGTTGCTTTGCGCTAAAGCGCGACCATCCTCCAGGACAACCAGAGGAACCTGACCGGCCGGGTTGCGCGCCATGAAATCAGGGGTGCGACTTTCGCCCTTGAGGATGTCGGTTTCGACCCAGCGATACGGCGTGCCGATTCGGTCCGCCGTCCACTTTACCTTCAGACAATTGCCACTGATGCTGTCGCCGAACACAGTGATACTCATGGTTTTTCTCTCTGCGGGACTGACTGGGGTTGCCTTTTAGGCGAGTGGCCGCTACCTAGCCCCGACCTGTCGTCGAGAAACAAAGGGGGGACCGCTGTTGAAGCGTACCTCAACATGCCTCGCCGCACTGGCTTTTATGCTGGTTGCAAACTCTTCGTCCGCCCAGACCCTCAAGGGGATTCCGGGCAGCGCAAACGGCGATCCCATCGGGGATCTTATCGCGCGGATCAACACCGAGAGCCCCACCCCTACAGCGGGACTCCGTGGAACGATGTCGCCCATTCCGGACGATGCGATCCTGCCTGCCGACAACGCGGGTGAGGCCAAAACCGTTCCCGGCGAGGCCGACTGGAACATGCGCGTGACGCTGTACCACTCGGGCGGCGGCGGCGCGGGGGCCCGCGACTCGCTGGGTTGCCCCGTGGTGGCCATGCGCACGGCGGCGACCGACCCGCGCGTCGCGCCCAAACGCTCGATCATCTTCATTCCGGAAACGGTTGGCCTGCGGATGCCCGACGGCGGCGTTCATGACGGCTACTGGTATGTCTCCGACACCGGCGGCGGCGTGCGTGGCAGCCATGTCGACCTGTTCACCGGCCACGGCCGGGGATCGATGGGCCCGCTGATGAAGATCAACACCCGCACGGTGCAGGTCATGAAGGCCGGCACCTTCACGGGTTGCCCGAAGTCCGGCCAGCGGATCGCGGCGACGCGGTAGGGGCAGCGCCCCTGCCCCCACCTCCACCGTCATCCTCGGGCTTGTCCCGAGGACCCATGGTTCAGCTTTCGCGAAACGTTGCATGGCGGGCTCCGACGGGGCGGCGTCAGGACGTCTGACGTTCGTGCGGCGGATGAATGGGTCCTCGGGACAAGCCCGAGGATGACGGCGGTGCGGTGGCGAGAGCGGCGCGCGCTCAGATATCCCCGCCCACATTCGTCGGCGCGACATGCGCCCGGGCGACGTGGATGCCGCATTCGGTCTTGTCCTGGCCCGCCCAGCGGCCGGCGCGGACGTCGGCGCCCTCTTCCACCGGGCTGGTGCAGGGCCAGCAGCCGATCGAAGGGAAGCCCTGCGCCACCAGCGGGTGGGCCGGCAAGTCGTGCCGGGCGACGTAGGCGTCGAGCTCTTCCTTGCCCCAGTTGGCCAGGGGGTTGAACTTGACCTGGTGGTCGGCCTGTTCGACCACCGCCAGGCGCAGGCGGTCGCCGCCGTGGAAGCGCTTGCGGCCGGTCAGCCAGCCGTCGAAACCCTCCAGAGCACGGTCGAGCGGCAGCACCTTGCGGATGTTGCAGCAGGCGTCGGTGTCGGTCTTCCAGAGGTTGGCGTCGGGGTCGCCGACGGCGAGGTCCTGGAAGCGCGGGCGCAGGTCGCGCACGTCGGTCAGGCCAAGCTTCGACGCCAGCTGGCGGCGGTAGTCGAGGGTCTGGCCGAACAGCATGCCGGTGTCGAGGAAGAGGACGGGGATGTCCCGCTTCACCTGGGCGGCGAGGTGGAGCAGCACGGCGCTCTCGGCCCCGAAGGACGAGACGAGGGCCAGGCGCTCGCCGAAGGTGGCCACGGCGGCCTCGATGATGGTGGTCGGATGAGCGCTGCGCAGCTCCGCGTCCAACAGGGCCGCGGAGGTCGGGCGCTCGAGTTGGTCGAAGGCCATCAGCCCCTCTCCTCGAAGGCCGGCGGGCGGTGGTCGGCCGCGCGCTGGTACACATGCCGGAAGAGGCCGGCGGCCTTGGCCCATTGTTCTGGTGTGGCGCCGTCGGCGGGCGCGAAGCTGTCGAACCCGGTGCGGACCATGAAGTTGGCCTGTTGCAGCAGGACATCGCCGACCGCCCTCACCTCGCAGGCATAGCCGAAGCGCTCGCGCAGCAGGGTGGCGGTGGTGAAGGTGCGGCCGTCGCGGAACTTCGGGAAGACCACGGCGACGAGGGCCAGGCGCGGCAGGTCGTAGGCCAGGTCCTCGACCGCTTCGTCGGTCTGCAGCCGGACGCCGACGGCGCGGTTGCCGGTGACCAAAGCGTCGCCCTCAGCCTGAAAGCGGGCCAGGCTGAGAATGACGGGACCCTCGGGAATGGCGTCCTCGTCGGCGACGTCGGTGAAGACATCCTCGGCGGCCGAGAATTGGCCGTTCTGGAGCTTAATGAGCGTCGGCATAGACGGCCTCCTTGAACGGAGCCATGCCGGCGCGGCGGAAGGTGTCGAGGAAGCGCTCGTCCTTCTGGCGCAGGCCCAGGTAGGTCTCGACCAGCTTGTCGACGGCGTCGGCCACCTTGTCGGCCGGCAGGGCCGGACCGAGGATCGAGGCAAGCGAAGCGTCTTCCGCGCCCGAGCCACCGAGGCTGAGCTGGTAGAATTCCTCGCCCTTCTTGTCGACGCCGAGCACGCCGATGTGGCCGACGTGGTGGTGGCCGCAGGCGTTGATGCAGCCGCTGATCTTGATCTTCAGCTCACCGATGTCCTCGGCCCGGTCGGCGTCGGCGAAGCGGTCCTGGATCGACTGGGCGACCGGGATGGCCCGCGCATTCGCAAGAGCGCAGTAGTCGAGGCCCGGGCAGGCGATGATGTCGCTGATCAGGCTGATGTTGGAGGTGGCCAGACCGACCGACTGCAGGGCGCGGTGGACGGCGGGGACGTCGTCCAGCTTCACATGCGGCAGGACGAGGTTCTGCTCGTGGGTGGCGCGGATATCGCCCAGGCCATAGCGTTCGGCCAGGTCGGCGACCGCCTCCATCTGCTCGGCCGAGGCGTCGCCGGGAGTGGCGCCGGGGGCCTTCAGGCTGATCTCGACGATAGCGTAGCCGGGCTGCTTGTGGGCCTTGACGTTGTTGCGCACGAAACGGGCGAAGGCCCGGTCGGAGGCCTGCTCGGCGTCGAAGACATCCGACTTCGGCGGCAGGGTTTCGAACGGGACCTTGAGGAAGCTGCCCCGGATGCGGGCCAGTTCGGTGTCGGGCAGGTCGCGGCCTTCGCCGATCTTCAGCCACTCCTCCTCGACCTGACGGCCGAACTCCTCGGCGCCGAGGCTGGAGACGAGGATCTTGATGCGGGCCTTGTAGGCGTTGTCGCGGCGGCCGTGGCGGTTGTAGACGCGCAGGACCGCCTCCAGATAGCTGATCAACCGGGCGGCCGGCAGGAACGGCTTGATAGTCGGGGCGAGGTAGGGCGTGCGGCCCTGACCGCCGCCGACCATGACCTCGAAACCGAGGGCGCCGTCGGCGTTGCGAAGGACCTTGAGACCAATGTCATGGGCCCGGGCGGCGGTGCGGTCGGTCTCCGAGGCGGTGACGGCGATCTTGAACTTGCGCGGCAGGTAGCTGAACTCGGGGTGCAGCGTCGACCATTGGCGCAGGACTTCGGACCAGACGCGGGGGTCATCGACCTCCTGCGCCGTGGCGCCGGCGTAGGGGTCCGACGTCACATTGCGGATGCAGTTGCCGCTGGTCTGGATGGCGTGCATCTGCACCCCGGCCAGGTGGTCGAGGATGTCGGGCGTATCGCCCAGCTTGATCCAGTTGAACTGGATGTTCTGGCGGGTGGTGAAGTGGCCATAGCCCTTGTCCCAGGTGCGGGCGATGTGGGCGAAGGCGCGCAGCTGGGTCGGGTTCAGCGAACCGTAGGGGACGGCGACCCGCAGCATGTAGGCGTGAAGCTGCAGGTAGAGGCCGTTCATCAGGCGCAGCGGCTTGAACTGGTCCTCGGTGATGTCGCCGGCCAGGCGGGCGACGACCTGGCCGCGGAACTCGGCGGCGCGGTCTTCGAGGAATTCCTGGTCGATGATGTCGTAGCTGTACATGGGGCTACTTCCTGCGGATCAGATCGACGCGGCCGGTCGAGCGGGCGGCGCCGGTGGCGGCCTGCAGAGCGGCGATGGCGGCGCCGCCCTCGGCCTGCTTGCCGTGGGTGGGTTCGTTGGTGGGGCCCAGCGCGCGGATGCGCTCGCGGTAGCTGACCGGGGCGAGGCCGGCGGGGCCCTCGGCGATGTCGATCAGGTAGGGTTCGACGATGACGGTCGGCTGGCTCTTGGCGACGGCGACGGCGGACTCTCCGGCGTCACCGTCGAAGATGTCGGCGTCGGCGAAGCGCTCGACCCATTGGCCGGCCTGCCAGAAGACAACCTCGCCATCGATCAGGCGGTTGGCGGTGAGGACTTTCATCAAATCCTCCCCTGGCGCGCAGCGACGGGGGAGGGGGACCGCGCGCCGTAGGCGCGTGGTGGAGGGGGCAGCGCCGGCGGTGCGGGTTGACCCTGAAAGCTGTCGTTGGCGGACGCGCCAGAACGCGCGTTTGCCTGAAGGGCCGGCGCTGCCCCCTCCACCACCAGCCCTGAGCCGGGCTGGCGGTCTCCCTCCCCCGCCTCTTCGGGTCGGAGGAGGAACTGGGAGGCGGCCATGGCCATCGCTTCTCCGACCATCAGCAGCGCCGGACCCGACAGGCCGGCGGCCGTCTCGGCCAGCTTACCCAGCGTGGTCGGCAGGCGCTGCTCGTCGGCGCGGCTGGCGTTGACGACGATAAGGGCGGGCGTCGAGGCGGCCCGGCCAGCCGCGGTCAGGCGCTCGGCGATCAGGCCGGCGGTGCTGAGGCCCATGTAGATGACGACGGTCTGGTTGGGGCGGGCCAGGGCCGGCCAGTCGAGATCGGGCTCGCCATGAGCGGCGTGGCCGGTGACGAAGGTGACCGACTGGGCGGCGCCGCGATGGGTCAGCGGGGCGCCGGCCGACGCGCTGGCGGACAGGGCGGCGGTGACGCCGGGAATGACCTGGGCTTCGATGCCGGCGGCGCGGCAGGCGGCCAGCTCCTCGCCGCCACGGCCGAAGATGAAGGGATCGCCGCCCTTGAGGCGAACGACGGTCAGGCCCTGCTCGGCAAGGGCCACAAGCAGCTGGTTGATGTCATCCTGCGGCAGGGTGTGGCGCGACTTGCGCTTGGCGACGTCGATCAGCCGGGCATTGGCGGGGGCCAGATCGAGAATGTCGCTGGACACCAGGCCGTCATGGACGATGACGTCGGCGCTCCCGATGACACGGGCGGCCTTGATGGTCAGCAGGTCGGGGTCGCCCGGGCCCGCGCCGACGAGCCAGACCATTCCAGCCATTGGGCCGGGCCTGGTCGCACGACCGTCCAGCGCGACCAAACCCTTGTTGGGGCGCTTGCTGGCGGGTGCGGGACGGACAGGCCGGGACATGGCGCGATAGCTTCTCTATAAGGGCGGCGAGAGGGTCGAGGCGGGCCGAAAACGACCCGCCCCGCCCGATACCCGATGGCGAAAAGGGCCGTGACGCCATCGGACACTTGCTAACTGGGCTCGCGAAGACCACTTCGCAAACTAGGACTTCTGCCGGGGCGTTCAGGAAAACTTGGGGATGGATACACCCTCTGATCATCGCAGGCGCCTGCCGCCGCTGAACGCCTTGCGGGCGTTCGAGGCGGCCGCGCGGCACCTGAATTTCTCACGCGCGGCCGAGGAGCTGTCGGTGACGCCGGGCGCGGTCAGCCAGCAGATCCAGAACCTGGAAGACTATGTCGGGGCGGCCCTGTTCAAGCGCACGCCCAAGGGCCTGCTCTTGACCGACGCGGCCCAGACCGCCCTGCCCGCCCTGCGCGAGGCCTTCGACCGGCTGGCCGAGGCGGCGAGCCTGCTGACGGCCGCCGTCGATGGCCGGCGCCTGACGCTGACCGCCGCGCCGAGCTTCGCCGCCAAGTGGCTGGTGCCGCGGCTGGGCAAGTTCGAGGAGAAGCACCCGCAGGTCGACGTCTGGCTGTCGGCCGGCATGGAGGTGGTCGACTTCGCCTCCGGGGAAATTGACCTGGCCATCCGTTACGGCGGCGGGCGCTATCCGGGCCTGGAGGTCATCAAGCTGATGACCGAGACGGTGATTCCGGTGGTCAGCCCGGGCCTGCTCAACGAGAACCCGCTCAACGATCCCTCCGACCTCAGCCACCACATCCTGTTGCACGACGGCAGCCCGGACGCCGACGACAGCTGCCCTGATTGGGCCATGTGGCTGGCGGCGCGGGGGATTCGCGGCGTCGACGGCACGCGCGGGCCGCGCTTCAACCAGTCGAGCCTGGTCATCGAGGCGGCGGTCAATGGCCGGGGCGTGGCCCTGGCCAAGCGGACGCTGGCGCAGGCCGATCTCGACGCGGGGCGCCTGGTGACGCCATTACACATCGCCACGGCGGTAGACTTCGCCTATTACGTCGTCCACCCCAAGACCAAGGGACGGCTGCCTCAGGTGAAGGCCTTCGTCTCCTGGCTGATGGAAGAGGCGGCCGCCCACGAAGCCGCCCTCCAGACCCTCGACAACGGCGCAGGTATCTAGAGTTCTTCATGCCCAAAGATGTTTCGGTGATGGTCGATCCCCGGGTCGCGCCGCAGGACTGCACCACGATGGCCGAGGTCAGGGTCGGCGTTGACGCCCTCGACCGCGCCCTGGTGGCGCTGCTGGCCGAGCGCCAGGGCTATATGGACGCCGCCGCGCGGATCAAACCCGACCGCGGCGTCGTGCGCGACGTGGCGCGGATCGAGGACGTGGTCGCCAAGGTCAAGGCCGCGGCCACCGAGGCCGGCCTCAGCCACGCCATCGCCGAGCCGGTCTGGCGCACCCTGGTGGACCGCTGCATCGCCTATGAGTTCGGCGTCTGGGACAAGACCCGCTAGCCCTTCAGCGAACGCAGCATCTGCTCGTGCTGATAGGCGGCGATGTCGAGCAGCGCCGCGTCGAGGGCCGCGTGCACGGCCGGCAGCACGCCCGTCCCATCCCGCTCGGCCCGTTCGCAGACGTCGGCCAGGGCATTGGCGCCGATTCCCCGCGCCGCGCCTTTGATCGTATGCAGGGCGTCGCTCCAGCCGGGGTCGCCAGGTTGCAGCATCCGCGACCAGATGGTCGCCTGTTCGCGGAACAGGTTCAGCACCTCGTCGATGACCCCGAAGTCCCCCGCGGCGAAGCTTTCGAGGTAGGGAAAATCGACCGCGCCGGTGATGTCTCGCTTCGCCAAATTAGGCCCCTTGTGTCCCGAGCAATTTCGAGTATGTTCCGCGCCCTCGCCGCCGGGTACGCCCGAACCGTCGATACGGGTGCATAGCTCAGTTGGTAGAGCAGCTGACTCTTAATCAGCGGGTCGTAGGTTCGAATCCTACTGCACCCACCATTCCCCGCCCACCGTCTCAGTTGAATATTTGAACAGAGACGGTGGGGGTGGACGCTATCAGAACACTCTCTGGGTTCCCTCATTGGGTTCCACCTGTTGAGTAAATCCCTATCAGGACTTCTCAACCGTCACCATTCGCTACGGAGAGGGAATCGCTTCGGCCTGCCCATCGTTGGAAATGCGCGGCGGAATTTTCGGACTTGGCGTCAAACTCCGCGTCTGAATTTCATACAGCGCCACCATCAGCCAGGCGTGCCTGCGCAGCAGATTTGCGTCATCGAACAGCCTGGCAATTTCTGAGATCAAGCGTTCAGCCGGGACCGGAACCCGGAGCCCGGCCTCTTCCCCGGCCCACTTCGGCGCTTGTCGGGGAATTTCGCTGAGCATTTCTCCGGCCAGCACCGCCTTCTCGGCGGGGAGCTGTTCAGTCGCCTCGCGGTGGCTCGCCTTCACCTGGTCGACGAGCCTGAAAAAGGTTGCCGAGGAAACCTGAGGGTATCGGCTCTGAATTTCCTTCCACCGCTTGCCCCCGCCTTCCAGCAGTCGGGCGGCGATATCATTCTCGAGAGCGGCGCGGACGCGATCGTCTATCATTTTGCACTCCTCACTATCGATTTCGATAGTGAGGTTATGGCGGCACGACCGTCCCAGACGTGAATCGCGGAAACTCCAGGCGCAATTTTCGGGGCCTGCGCCGAGGCGAATTAAATTCGCCTCGGCGTCTTTGTCCAATCGCCCGCAAATTCGGGCACGCCCCTGGAGGCTTCGCTGGCAGCGCCCAAAATCCCCTCCAGGAGGTCCGCCCACTTTGCGAGCGCATCCCGCCGCTGGTCGAAAAGTTCGTTGCGGGAATAAATTCGAGACACCGTCGATGTCGTCCCAAGGCGCTGTAGGTGTACTTGCGCTCTGGCGCCCCGCCCTTGGAGAGGATGCGCGCATCCCTTCTGCGGCTGGCGTGCACATAGCGGATCTGCAGCGCCGTCGCCGTGGCGTCGATCCAGATCAGCCGCTCGTCGGGGTTGGGCCCCATCACCGAGAACCGGCCGCCGGCCGCGTCCTGGTCGGTGGTCCCCTCGGGGATGTTGATCATCTCCTCCACCGCCACCTCGGGACGCAGGCCGTCGGTCAGCTCGACCCGCCGGGTGTCGGCAATGGTCGTCGCCGCCCGGGCGCTGTACCAGCGGGCTCCCAGGGCGTCGTACAGGTCCTGCTCGTGGTTGCCCGCCGTCAGCGCGCCCTGGCGGGCCAGGGTCAGATTGCGCCGCTCGTCATAGGCGAAGTAGCGCACCCCGTCGTAGGTCATCGCGCCGTCGGTCCGGTAGGTGAAGGTCTTCTTCGCGGGGCTGCTGCCCTTCCTGTTCGGCGGCATGTCGATGACCGCCGTGGACCGCGCCGCCGAACCGGTGGTGCAAGAGATTCGCCGCCAGTTCCGGGAGAACCCCGGCATCATGACCGGCGAGGTGAAGCCCGAGTACGGCCGGCGCGGTCACTGCAATTCCAATATATAAAGCCCTTCCTTACGTGCGGACTCTGCAACCGCATCCAATGTTGGACTGTCATCCACATAAAGACTGTGAGCAAAAACACTATGAAGTGAAATCTCGACGTCTATTTCATTGATTAGAAATATCGTACCAAGCTCTGAGTGTCTATCTAATAAAGAATCCATAATTAGAATGGGTAGTTCAATCCGCTCAAGCTCTACTGCATCGCCGCCAGAAAATTCTGATAGTGCAGATCCTTCAGAAATTTCTAAGTAAAATTTTATGTAGCGCTCACACAAATCAAAGAATGGTCTAAGCTGCTTCAGCTCGACCGCACCGTTAAAGCTAACCCATTTCAAGGCCCTGTACTCGTCTTCACTCAACCAATGATCGAACGCCGAAACGTAACATCGCGGGTTCTGCCGCGCACGTTGACCCACACCATGCATCTCAGCACCATATTAGACAGAATAAGGAGATCATCATTCCCTGGTAAGAGTACCCCGTTCGTTAACGGAATAAAGTCTTACCCCTTTTTTCGAGTACAGCTTCCATTGCGAACCTCCATGTTCTGGTCCTTCGTTCTCCTGGATCCAGTATCCGGAAGTGGGGTCGCGCCAGGCAGGTAATCCAGCATACTTTGATTTCCCAGGAAGCTTTCCTTTCTCAGAAAACCAGTCAAGGCTGATCCGGTCCCCGTCTCGGGCGTGATTGGCCGGGGTAAATCTTAGGTGACGATCATCTAGCGGCTTTTCAATGGACTTCAGACAGCAGCCGGTCAACTCAGTCATCAAGGCGGTAAGCGCCCTTTGTGAATGAATATTGTACGCGGCGTCACCCTTGATTGTTGCAAAGGTACGAATCCCGCCAGGCCGGATTATCGTTACAGTCGTATCCGCGGTTCTCGCGCGGCTTGTGAACCGCTCCCTTGCCTTCATTCCACGGATCGGCGGCCCGCGGCGTGCCGGTCTCACAGTCGGCGTCAGCGTGATCTCGACTTCCGACGTCCCTGTCGGGTCCGCGCTCTCAAACGGACTGTTGGAGACGTATGAGTACATATTCGGCCCGTCGTCATAGCCGATGGGATCGGGTTGCATGAACCTGCCGAGTGCGGGTGAGTAGGCTCTGGCCTTGAAGTGGTAGAGGCCCGTCCAGCTGTTGAACCGCTGGCCGGTGAACCGCCAGGGATAGCCGGTGACGTTATCGCTGCTCTCACCGAAGGCGCTGTAGGTGTACGTGCGCTCCGGCGCCCCGCCCTTGGACAGGATGCGCGCATCGCCCCGGCGGCTGGCGTGCACATTGCGCACCTGCAGCGCCGCTGCCGTGGCGTCGATCCAGGTCAGCCGCTCGTCGGGGTTCGGCCCCATCACCGAGAACCGGCCGCCGGCCGCGTCCTGGTCGGTGGTCCCCTCGGGGATGTTGATCATCTCCTCGACCGCCACCTCCGGCCGCAACCCGTCGGTCAGTTCGACCCGCCGGGTGTCGGCAATGGTCGCCGCCGCCCGGGCGCTGTACCAGCGGGCTCCCAGGGCGTCGTACAGGTCCTGCTCGTAGTTGCCCGCCGTCAGCACACCCTGACGCGCCAGCGTCAGATTGCGCCGCTCGTCATAGGCAAAGTTTCGGACCCCGTCGTAGGTCATCGGACCGTCGGTCCGGTAGGTGAAGGTCTTGGTGTCGACCTTGGGGTACTGGTTCAGTCTGTTTGTAGGGTCATAGACCGAGGCTGCGATCAGCGGGCCAATTTTGAGATCGTCAGTATCCGCCACGCTTGGATATAACTGGTGCCTGTTCAAGCGCTCAAGCTCTCAGTCTTGAAGAGGCTGAAGAGCTTCGATGGCTGAAGCCATATTCATCGAAATGCGCTTTGGCCCTCGGAAGTTACGACCCAAGCTCCTCAGCTCTATTTCTCATTGCTGCATGGAGAGAACGCGCCCCGCAGATTGCCGCTTGATATAGAACGGCCGAAGTTTGTTCCAAAGTAATACTCTCCAACGTCAATTCTCACGTTCTTTAGATCTTCTCTGAGGTCTCGGATCATTTCTCCGCTTTGGTCTTGGCGAACGCCATAAGTAGGGCAAAAAATTGAGAAGCTTAACGCGCCCTTTCTATCTACCTCAATAAATTCAGCAGGAATCCTGAAACACCCCAAATCGTTGCAATAGCTCAACCCAACAACGGTCCTCTTGCTTCCGGCCGTTGACGACAGTTCCCGTACCCACCCTGCCGAATTGACGCTTAGCACGGCCTGGCGCGGCAACCTGCGGACGACCGAGATGCTCTCGATGTCCAGCCGAGCACTCTCGCCGGCGTCGCTGCCGCACGAGCCCAAGCTGGCTAACGCCACTCCAGCTATCAGGGAGGCCTGCGACAGTTTCACTCCATCGTCCTTTCAAGGATTTCCTCAGCAGTTTTCCCCTTCGGCCCCACTTCCTGCATGTGCTCACCGAGGTAGTCATGTGGCGCCGAAGAATTTATTTGCGTGTCGGGCTTATTGCCACCGCGCTCGACCATTGTACGACCACCCAACCACGCCAAGAAATCACCGACCGTTCTTATCGTGCCAGTCGCAGTAATGTTCGTCCACGTTCCAGGTTTAATTGTAAAGGGCGTCGATGTAGCAGGCCCAACTGGATCAACGGTGGTCAAATTGTCGACTTTTACGCCAGATTGACCCAACATTTCAGTCAATATCATTGCTCTAGGACCGCCCATACTGAAGCCAATGATGTTGAGATTTTCTTTCTCTCCGCGCTCTTGCGAGTCCAGCATATTTGCCGAAATCTGCCCCGCGAGCGTCTCATCAGTCTTCGTCCAATCTATAACGACAATTCTCTCACCAGGCTTCAAACCAGCCAGGCGCTCTGCATAGTCCTTTGAATTATGATAGCTAATCCCAGATCTTTCTCCAGCGCCTGTAATAATGATTGTCAGAAGGCCGGTTGGGTCATTCGCATTGATCGGATCATTCTGGACGTACGCGTAGATATTTGCCCCATCCTCATACCCGATGGGATCGGGCTGCATGAACCGCCCCAAGGCCGGCGAGTAGGCCCGGGCCTTGAAGTGATACAGCCCGGTCCAGCTGTTGAACCGCTGGCCGGTGAACCGCCAGGGATAGCCGGTGACGTTGTCGGTGCTCTCGCCGAAGGCGCTGTAGGTGTACTTGCGCTCCGGCGCTCCGCCCTTGGAGAGGATGCGAGCATCTCCCCGGCGGCTGGCGTGCACATAGCGGACTTGCAGCGCCGTCGCCGTGGCGTCGATCCAGATCAGCCGCTCGTCGGGGTTCGGCCCCATCACCGAGAACCGGCCGCCGGCCGCGTCCTGGTCGGTGGTCCCCTCGGGGATGTTGATCATCTCCTCGACCGCCACCTCGGGACGCAACCCGTCGGTCAGCTCGACCCGCCGGGTGTCGGCGATGGTTGTCGTCGCCCGGGCGCTGTACCAGCGGGCTCCCAGGGCGTCGTACAGGTCCTGCTCGTAGTTGCCGGCCGTCAGCGCGCCCTGACGGGCCAGCGTCAGGTTGCGCCGCTCGTCATAGGCAAAGTAGCGCACCCCGTCGTAGGTCATCGGACCGTCGGTCCGGTAGATTGTGGTATCTCGGGAAAGACGGGCGGGCCATGCGCGACTGCGGCAGAAAGCGGATTCGCGCACAGATATTGCACTGTCACTGCAATCACCTTATCCGCTCATGGGCCTCCTGCCGCTATTTACTGGGTGAGTAGGACGTCAGATCTTCGAATTGATCCTCCGCGATCTCCGTCAGCGTCTTAAGGCTTCCCCCAATGACGAACTCCCCGCGCCCAACGTCGGATAGATCACAAGCGTAGGCCAACACTACATACTCCACAAACCGTGATGCCTCACGAAGATCTCGTGCCGGAATCAGCGGCCGCCAAGAAGACCCACGCTCATCAATATATACAAAGTCCTTTATTGTGCCAGATTTTGCTTCGCAGTTGACCTCTATCAAGCTCGATTGAATGTAAGCTGACCGAAGCACTCTCGGAAACTCGTCCGACAGCTCCTCCATGGGCCCCTTGGTCACAACTATAATGTTCACGCTCACTAGTTCGCGCCCCTCTTGGACTCCGCGCTTGCCAAATACCACCGAATTTTTACTGGCCCCAATCAACTGGACAGACGAAGGAACTAAACTCAAATCTCTCTGAACATGCGGCCCGTTCAGAAGAATGGCCAGAAATTCAATCATAGCTCTTCTCCGCACTCTGCACATACCTTTGGCGGCCAAGGCAAGTAGTAATATCGGCCAAATGGAAAACCTTCAGGATATCGACGAAGTATGATCGGATGACCGCAGAACGTGCAGCCAATGGCATAGGATCCGAAAGCGCCAACAAGGATCAATCCAATAATTATTGGCAAGCGAAGGTATAGAATCCCGAGAAACTCAAAAACGTCGGGCGAAAATATGCAGAGGCTGATACCCGCAACACATAGAACGTTCAGAACTAGATATGATTGTCTAGGACTCACGGCTTTTTCCTGCGCCCCTCACCCTCTCCCTTAGCATAGTCGACATACCTCGGCTCATGATTAATTTTGACATAGCCAAGGGTACCGCTAGCAATAGCGGTCGCATTGAATCCGCCTTTATAGACCAAATTTGGGCTAGCTCCGTCACGATCGATCGTCAGGCTTAGCGGACCAACTGAAACATCGAGTTGAATTTTAGCCCCATCCTTTGGCTTGCCAATAACGGCTTCGACCCCACCCTCCAATGAAAACTCAACACCGAGCACTAGTTTAACGCCGACAAAATCTCCTGCCTCGACGACTCTTCCTTCCCAGCTATCCCAAACCTCATACGCTCCCAGCTTGGTCCCCCCTCCAGCGCCAGGAACCGCATTCAGTTCCATGAACTGGTAGGTTGTCGTATACCTTTCACCGCACCGAAGACCGCACCCCTCATAATTGTCCTGGATTGAGCTTTTGAGGTAAGCGCTCGCATTGAAGTAATCCCCTACTTCGCCATTCTCCCTTATGTTTCCCTTTTCGCATGTGAGACATTGCAGGCCAGTAGGGTCTACCGCATTCATCGCGTCGTTTTTCACGTACGCATAGATATTCGGCCCATCGTCGTACCCAATCGGATCGGGCTGCATGAACCTTCCGAGTGCGGGTGAGTAGGCTCTGGCCTTAAAGTGATACAGCCCGGTCCAGCTGTTGAACCGCTGGCCGGTGAACCGCCAGGGATAGCCGGTGACGTTGTCGGTGCTCTCGCCGAAGGCGCTGTAGGTGTACTTGCGCTCCGGCGCCCCGCCCCTGGAGAGGATGCGCGCATCGCCCCGGCGGCTGGCGTGCACATAGCGCACCTGCAGCGCCGCTGCCGTGGCGTCGATCCAGATCAGCCGCTCGTCAGGGTTCGTCCCCATCACCGAGAACCGGCCGCCGGCCGCGTCCTGGTCGGTGGTCCCCTCGGGGATGTTGATCATCTCCTCCACCGCCACCTCGGGACGCAGACCGTCGGTCAGCTCGACCCGCCGGGTGTCGGCAATGGTCGTCGCCGCCCGGGCGCTGTACCAGCGGGCTCCCAGGGCGTCGTACAGGTCCTGCTCGTAGTTGCCCGCCGTCAGCGCGCCCTGGCGGGCCAGGGTCAGGTTGCGCCGCTCGTCATAGGCGAAGTAGCGCACCCCGTCGTAGGTCATCGGACCGTCGGTCCGGTAGGTGAAGGTCTTGGTGTCGACCTTGGGGTACTGGTTCAGGCCATTGGCCACCGGATATCTCGCGGCGACAACGGCCGCGCCTGTCGGGGGATCATCCGAAACCGCCAAGATTGGCGAAAAGTGGCGCATGTCCCCACATTCCCCCCTTCAGAAACCGGAGGTTTCTCGAACCCGTCGCTGCCTGCGGGCGAGGTCGGGATACGAGTCGATCTGATCTTCACGGATCCGCCGTACAATGTGCTGATCGACGGCCATGTTTGCGGATCGGGAGGTATCAGGCGCCGCGAGTTCGCCATGGCTGCCGGAGAGATGTCCAAAGCGGCATTCACAACCTTCCCCACCGACACACTAGGCGCCTCTGCAAGGGCGAGGCGGGCCACGCCTGACTGCGGCAGAAAGCCGATCCGCGCAAGACTAATGCACTTTCACCGTAACCCGCGAAGCCACTTGATCAAATCAGGCTTGAGCGCATTTGTTTTTGACCCTTCTGCGCTTTTCGCACGGCCCTCTGAATTTAAATCCCTGTAGAACTCTTGAGCAGCCAAAGCGGCAGATTTCAATACAGTCTCATCACCGGAATCTAATGACGAAAGAATAGTATCCTTCACTTCACTGTTCAGCGCAGTGATCCGTGGAAGCGCGCGAAGGCTGGCGCACCTCACAAGCAAGTCCGCCCCCCGGCCCCTGCCCGCTGCAAGTTGAACTATAATTTTCGTTATGGCTGGAGAGTGGACCCCACGAAGGCCAATACCCACCACCCCAGCTCGAAGAACTTCAACATTATTAGTACAATTTAAAATCCCCCCCAATAGATCTAAATTGAGATGAGCCACATACTTTAAATATGGCATTAAAAGCTCGGAAAGCGCGTAGTCGTCCATTGATCGCAGGGCATACTCGACCTCCCCCTGCACTCCGCCCCAGTTCCCGGAGACTAAATTCTGCCGCAGGTCATCTATTGTCACTGCACCACCAACGCCTTACTCCTGCTCACAGGCGGCAGATAGCCATTGGCGTCCTTTATAGCGTTCTTGATTACCTTTAACTCGGCCTTATAATAATCATTCCTCGCTGACGGCATCTTTCCATTATTGATCCAGCCTTTTATCTGCGCTGCACGGTCTGACAACCCAGAAATCGCTTCGTTGACTTCATTTACATGGTCAAACTCCCCGCCGCCGGGCTTGTCATAGGATCGTATACCAAAATATTCGTTGCGTGCCGCTTCAAGATCACTACGAGTCAAATGATCTCGAATTATGTTGCCCGTGGCATTGGGAGATTGGTCGCCGGACCACGGACTAAAATCCGGATTGGCTACGGGCGTATCACCACTAAGCTGCGAGACTAGGCCCCACGGCGAGCGTCGGATTATCCCCATGATTAAGCCAAAGGTTCTGGAGTTGTCCCTATAGCCATTGTCACCGGCCCCCCGGCTCGTGGCTTGCCATCCCCAAATTTTTCGCCCGGCTTGACAAACTTCGGATTGAATTTCTCATCGGCGAAGGTGCCTAGGGGGTCCAGGCAATTTATTGGATCACTAGTACAGTACGCATAGATGTTCGGCCCATCCTCATACCCGATGGGATCAGGCTGCATGAACCGCCCCAACGCCGGCGAGTAGGCCCGGGCCTTGAAGTGATACAGCCCGGTCCAGCTGTTGAACCGCTGGCCGGTGAACCGCCAAGGATAGCCGGTGACGTTGTCGGTGCTCTCGCCGAAGGCGCTGTAGGTGTACTTGCGCTCCGGCGCTCCGCCCTTGGAGAGGATGCGAGCATCTCCCCGGCGGCTGGCGTGCACATAGCGGACTTGCAGCGCCGTCGCCGTGGCGTCGATCCAGATCAGCCGCTCGTCGGGGTTCGGCCCCATCACCGAGAACCGCCCCCCGGCAGCGTCCTGATCGGTCGTCCCCTCGGGGATGTTGATCATCTCCTCGACCGCCACCTCAGGACGCAGGCCATCGGTCAGCTCGACCCGCCGGGTGTCGGCAATGGTCGTCGCCGCCCGGGCGCTGTACCAGCGGGCTCCCAGGGCGTCGTACAGATCCTGCTCGTAGTTGCCCGCCGTCAGCGCGCCCTGACGGGCCAGCGTCAGGTTGCGCCGCTCGTCATAGGCAAAGTAGCGCACCCCGTCGTAGGTCATCGGACCGTCGGTCCGGTAGGTGAAGGTCTTGGTGTCGACCTTGGGGTACTGGTTCAGCCCGTTGGCCGGATCGTAGACCGAGGCCACCGTCGCCGGATTGTACAGATAGTCGGTCGAGCCGTTGTTGACCGCGATCGTCTCACTGATCTGGCGGCCGGACTTGTCGTTGGCATAGCTGAAGGTGACGTTGTTGCTCCCGCTCCCCAGCGGGAAGGTATGCTCCAACTGCAGCAGGTCGTCGTCCTGCTCGTAGTAGTACTTTTGGATGCTGCCGTCGCCGAAGCTGAGCTGGGTCCGCCGGGACAGGTTGTCATAGGCGATCGTCACCGAGGCCGCCGGCAGGCCAGTCATGTTGACGCCGGTCGTCGTCACCCCCGTCATCCGGTTCAGGACGTCGTAGCTGTAGGTGGCGTAGAGGCCGCCCTTGTGGGCGGCGTCGCCGGTCCCGCTGGTCTGCTCGAAGCCGACCTCCGGATAGACCAGCTTGGTCAGGTTGCCGACCACATCCCATTCGTACTCGAACGCCCGGGTCATGGTGGTCGGGACCGGCGTGAAGTAGACGCCGGCGCCGCCCAGAACCTGGGTGATGTGTTTCTTGGGCCGGCCGGCGTCGTCGTATTCCCAGCTCTTGATTACCTGGTCGGTGCTGGCCGTTTCCATCCGCCCCGACAGTTCGTAGGTGAAGGCGGCATCCCGCATCCGGGCTTCTTCCGGCGGGTCATCGGTCTCGCAGACAGGGGTCGGCGCCAGGCAGGTCTTGACCGGGTCGCGAAGACCCTTTTCCCAGATCTTGCGGTCGAGGTTGTCGTAGCCGGCGACGATGTAGCGACCCTCTCGCGTGCGGAAGGTCAGGACATTGCCGGAGGCGTCATAGGTCGACTCCTCATAGGTGCTGTCCGTCGGGAAGATGGTCTTCATAAGACGGTCAAAGCCGTCGTACTGGAAGGTCGTCGAGCCCAGCGCCCGGGCATCGGTCAGCGACGCCTTCTGGCCGTTGAGGGTGTAGGCGTAAGTCTCGGTGTCCTGAACGCAGGCGATCCCGCCCGTACAGGTGACCCCCACCGCGCTCCTGACGATGCGCAGCTGGCCGCCAAGATCGTAGACCCATTCGCTCCGCTCGCCGGTCGGCGCCACGGCCGCCGTCTTGCGGTCCAGCTTGTCATACTCGAACAGCGCCACGTCGTGGTCGGGATCCTCGGTCCAGGCGATCTGGCCGGTCGGCGTATAGCCGGTCTTCCAGACCCGCCAGGCGCTTGCGTCGGTCAGAGCCGGAACCCCCGCCACCGCCGGATCGTCGTAGAACTTCTCGACCCTGGTCGGCCGACCGTCCTTGTCATAGGTCGTCCTGGCCCGCACGCCGAGCGGGCCGACGACCTCCAGGGGCCGCCGCAGGCTGTCGAAGGTGGTCGTTGTCTTCGTGGCTGTCTCGCCGCGCTCGTCCCACACCTCGGCGACGTTTCCATAGGCGTCACAGCGGGAGTATTTCTTCAGATTCTGCGCGACGTATTCGACCTGCACCAGCGTCGGACAGGCCAGCGCGTCGTAGCTGAAAGCGGTCCAGATCAGGTCCGGATCCTGTGATCGACTGAGCAGGCCGATGTCATTGTATTCGAACTTGTAGGTCGCCCGCAGGGTGCTGGCGGACGTGGCCAGCGGTCGCTTGGCCTCCTTCAACAGCGATTTGCCATTGCCGGTGTCGTAGTAGGTGAAGTCGGTGCGGTTGCCCCGGGCGTCCTCGATCCACTCCGGCTTGTTCCAGGTCGTGTTCCAGCTGGCCTTGATCTCCTGAGGCGCCAGAGACGAGCCGGGTTTGGGGTATTTGGTCAGCTTTGTCGGGTTATCGACGGCGTCGTAGGTGAAGGCGACCTTGTCGCCCTCCGGGAAGGTCCGCTCAAGGACGCGGCCGCGGCCGTCGAGCCGGGTGATCACCGGCGGGCGGGCGGTCTCGGTCCCATAGGGCGCAAAGAACAGCTCGTCGTAGTGCCGGGTCTCGCGCCCGCCGCGCAGGGTCTCCGACGCGTAGCGACCACCGGCCGGGTCCTGGCGCTCACCCCGGTAGCCATCGGCGATGAAGAACTGATGGGGCCCGCGGCCAGGCTGGCGGATCGCCGTGGCGTCCCTGGCCTCCATGACCCGGTTGGTCGAGTCATAGGTGTAGCGCAGGGACGGCACCACCTGATCAGACGGCCCGAACACCTCCAGAGGTCGGCATTCAAGGTCCGGACGCTGGTTGACCGTGCGGGTCATCTGCCGCCGGAAGGTCACCCTCGTCGTTTCGTTCTCGCTGTTCGTCAGCGACAGCGAGGCGCACGGATAGCCGCTGGCCGTGTCCAGGCTCGCCGTCGAGACGATCTTGGGCAGTTCCAGACCCGGGCCGATCGCCGTGGCCGTCAGCCCGGACTTGTAGAGACCCACATGGCTGGGGATGCTGCTGAAGCCTCCCGTGTAACCGCCCAGAACCTGCTCGAGGGCGTAGTAGTCGACCTTCAGCTCGACTCCCTGCGGGAAGGACCACTTGGTCATCCGCCAGCCGTGGTCCGCGTCCAGATAGGCCGCATCCGTGAACTGCTGGGCGCCCCAGTATTCGAACGTCTTCCTGTCGCCGTTGGCATTGGTCAGTTCGAAGCTCACGCCGTTGTATTTCCAGGCGCGGTTGACCGATTCCTTCTGATCGGCGCCTATCTCCCGCGTCCTCGGCGTCCTGGGCCGCTTCACTTCCCGGTCGCCGGTCATGACCAGCTTGGCCGCGCCCCCCTCGGTCGGCCGGAAGCTGTCGTCGATCAAACGCACGAACTGCTGGGCGTCGCCCCCGCTGAACACCGTGACGACGTTGAACAGCAGCCGCTTGGCCCACCAGTCGGCCGCCAGGGAGCCGATCACATCGCGCCGGCCGCCCTTGGCCATCTGGCCCCAGGTCTCCTGCATCGCCATGAAGGCCACGATCGTCGGAACAGCCGCCTCGACCCGGCTCTGTCCCATGCCCTCGAACCCCGAGTTGGAGATCGCCGCCGAGTGATCCCAGTTGGTCACCGGACCTTCACGGCGGGTGGGCGCCGTACCGGGGGTGGGGTCGACCGACGGCACGAAGCCGAGCGTGCCCCCACGCAGTTCCACGACGCGATCCAGCCGATAGGGGAACTCCCCTGTGCCGACCGAGGCCAGCACCGGGCTTCGGAAGCCGGCCTGGCCCTTGCGCATATCGACGCCCATTGCCGACGAGCGATCCACGAAGCGGTCCTTCAGGCTCTGGGCCGCCTCGTTGGGCTTGAAGTCCGACGCCGCCGTCACCGCGGGACCGCCGCCGCCCTTGGTCGGGTGGCCGTAGCGCGTCAGCACATTGGCGATGGCGACCGGTTCATCGGCGTTGTTCGGATCGTACCTGGTCGCCAGCAACGCGCCGCCGCGTTGCAGGCCGGGCAGGCGGGAAAAATGCGTCCGCGTGCGGGTGACCGTGTCGCCGGTGTTTATCTCTCCGACTTCAGAATAGAACTCCAGGTGCCCCCAGGTGCCGCCCATATCGCAGTCGTAGTTCTGCAACCAATCGAAGTCATTCTCGGGAAGATTCGGGTTTACGGTATCTGGCGGCGGCGACGCGCCCGGAAAGCGAGGCCCGGGAATGCAGCTCCAGCCGGCGTAGCCAGTCGTCGTGCCGCCGATATGGTGCTCGATCGTGTAGGTGTATTCGCCGTACTCCGACCCGTATCGGTGACCCGGACCGAGCGAGGCCTCGGCCGATACGGTCACATCGTAGTCCGCCGCCGCATATTGCTTGACGGTCCCCGACAGCTTGCCCCGCATGTTGTCGACCATCGGGAGCAGGATCTTCGGCAGCGCATCGAACCCATCGTTCGAAGGGTTGTAGGCAGCAACTTCCGTCGTACCGCCATCGAACATCGTTGAGCCTGCAAACGAGTCGGCCGCCAGGCCTCGCGCCGCCGTCGTGCCACCCGTCAGGTAGTAGAACGGCCGCGCGCTCTGCGACGGGGACTCGTTCGCCTCCGGGCTCAGACCCCAGGCGAACCGCGCCGCGGTCGATGCCGCATCGGGACTGTCGACCAGCTGAGCAATCACACTGCCCTCAAGGGCGGCGCCCGTCGCGGCGATGGCGTGGAGCGCGCCGCGACGCACCTTGGGATCGACCTCCGTCTGCCGGGAGACCAGACCGAATGACGTCTCGAGATCGACGACGGTGATCTCGTCGTAGGTCGATACGCCGCTTGGGTCGCCGCCGATCTCCATCCCTGGCTGCACAGGCGGGTCAGGGATTCGCGCCAGGTTCTGATCCTGACTGACTACGCCCAGGGTATGGAGGATAATCGGCTCGGCGTCGGCCAGTTCAGCATGCAGATGGGTGGCCCAGCTGAACTGGGCCAGCCATGTGGCGGCGATCTGGGCGCGCAGGCCATTGCCGGAAGGCTGGGCATCCGGCTGTTCGCCCAGCGGGTTGGAGATCATGGTCGCCGAGAGGAGTTCGAACGCCGACTCAGTGGCCCACTTGTCGACCATCCGCGACGAGGTCGAGCCCCAGGCGACGACCAGGGTCGCAGCATCGAGGATCTTGATCTGCTTGGTGACGATCGCATCGCCGTAGGTCCCGCCCGAGGCCGGGAACGGGTGGTCGGCCGTGATCTGCAGCACGATGTTCTGATGCAGCGTCCCCGGCAGCGGCGCGCCGATGTCCAGCCGCACCCCGTCCAGGATCAGCTGCGGCGTCCAGGTCTCCGTGGTCGGGGTGACCGGCTCCTCGCCGCCCTGCTTGGAGACCAGTTCCAGACGCCGGCCGTAGATCTCGTCGGCAAAGAAGGTGGCATTGATATAGACGGTCGGCGTCGGGGTCGTCGCCACCTCAGAGGACAGCTTCACCGTCGCCCGGTAGGCGTCGGGAATTTCCGTCCAGGTCTGCGTCGCGTAATACCGCGTTCCCAAACCGTTGTCTGGGGCCGCCCGCAGATAACCTCCGGCCGGCCTGGTCTCGGGTAGGATTCGACGCCCGCCGATGATGTCCGTAAGATTTGCGCCCTGCAGCGCCGGATCATTCTCAATGCGGTCCAGCAGGTCCTCGGCGGATCCCTGAAGCAGGCCGTTCAGGCCTCCCGGGTCGAAGGCGCCGGTTGTGCGGATATCGCCCGCGCCCTCTGTCGCCAAGGCCGGCGTCGCGGCATTCTCGATCGCCGTCTTGGTCAGACCGACCGTCGCCCGCAAGCCGTCCGTGGCAGTCGTGTTGATCCCGCGCGTCCCCTCGTGGCTCTTCAGGGACGGATCGAAGAACCGCCAGGCGCCGTCGATGTAGGCCTCAACCCAGATCTGGGCGACCTTGAAATTCTGCGCCTTCGACGCGCATTCGTTGTCGTAGGGAATCCCCCCGGTCGCCAGCACCATGCAGGCAGCGGCCTCGTCTGCTCCGGGCGCCCATTTCCCCTGACTTTCGGGATGAAAGAAGTTGACCCAGCCATACTTGAAGCGCGCATCGATTCCCGATTCCCGCAGCAGATCGACCATCAGCTGGGCCTGGTCGAACGGCGTCCCCGACTGATCGATGATCGTGCCCAGCGAACCCTTGTGACTGCCGAACATCAGCTCGGTTTCAATGGTGTTGTAGACGTACTCGTAGATCAGGTTGGGGTCGTGCCGCAGAGCACGCGCCAGCTCCCTGACCTCAGGTGCTCGGGGCCGGCCAGCAGCGGGGCAAATGTCCGGGTTACCCGGATAACGCTGGCACAGACCGTCCGTGTGGGTCGTCGTCAGTGCGGTCGGAAGACCCGCGAAATAGCTATCCGCCGCCGTCGGCGTGATCGGTACGCCCCGAACGATCGTCACGGAAGGCAGAGCCGGCAGGGCCGTCGATGTGCCGCCGCCTGATTGAGCGAATGCCCATGGAATGCGGTAGGCCAGGACGCCGGCTACAAGGGCAAGGGCGATCACCGACAGCCCAAGCAGCTTCCACGAGCGAACAACCGTCGCCACCGCCGTCACAGACCCCATAATCCCCCCGCCCCCGAAAGACGCGACGCCCCTCGCGTTCGACCCCAAACAACCTGGGCGCACTCCAAGCCAAGATTGCATTGCCGTCAAGCTTGACCAGCAATCGTATCCAGACTTTTGTCGCGACCAGTCACCGGGGGCATCAATGCAACCAAAAAGCCGTCAGAGCGGCTACGCACTCACCGACATGCTCGTCGGAATTAGCGTGCTGGGATTCGGCCTGGCTCTCGCAATGCACGCTGGCGGCGAAGGGCTCCGATCGGCTCGGCGCGCCTTCGAATCACAGCGGACGACGCAGATGCTGCAATGGCGCCTGGACGCGGAATGGCGAACGGCCCTCCAGCGGGGAGGCGAGATTGCGGGACCGGAATGGAGAGTCACGGCAATCCGCATCTCTTCAAGCGGCGCAGCCGATGGATGGGCGGTCTGCCGGATAGAGGCTCACGCGACGGCGGATCGCAAACCGCGCCGTCTGTTGACCCATCGCTTTTGCCGCGCGACCACCCCGTGACCAACGCGAGACGACGGCGGACGGGCTTCACCCTGACGGAAATGCTGGTCGCCTTGCTGGTCCTCGGCTTGGCCATGGCCGCTATCGCGCAGGCCACGCGGGTGCAGGCCGGCCTCAGCAAGCGCGTTCTGAGCGCCACCGACAAGGTGTCTCGGGCCCGCGCGGTCGATAGCTTTCTGCGGCATGCCTTGGGCGCTGGCCCCTACTCCGGGGCGACTTCATCTGTAGAGCCCTCAGCCCGCGGCGGCGAAAGTTTGCTCGTCTTCGCCTGCGCCGAAGCCGCCAGCTGCACGCTGCAGATCACCGACCATCCGCGACCTCGGCTGATTCTTGCCGGGCCGGAGACGCGGGTCATTTCTCTGCCGCGAGCTGGTCTGTCGTTCCGATATCTGACGGCCGATCAGCCGCCCGCCCGTCACTATCCCGCACCGGGCTCCGCTTCCGGCTTGCTGGGAATTGCCATCGTTTCAGACTATGGCGAACGGATCGCGGCGACAAATTTTTCCGCCCAGCAGGCGTCCGATTGCGCCTATGACGACTCCAATCACCGCTGCTTTCCTCGAACGAGCCAAACCCCTCAATGAACGACGCGGCAGCCCCATCCAACCTGCCTTCCGATGAAGGACACGGCGTGTCTGCCGAGGTGGAACCGACTGCGATCCGACCTTTCGTTCTCACCTTCACAGCCCCACCGGGGCCCCCATGGGATCAACATCGGCTGATGCGGCTGGAGGCCCAGCATGCCTCGCCCTTGCCGGATGGCCAGGTGTCGATGGACCTTAGGCGTCTTGATGCCTGGCGCCCCGGCGCGTCAGCGCGCTTCGCCGCCGCCTACTTCCGCAGTTGCGACGTCACCGGCCCCGTCAGCCATAGCCATACCATTGGCGGCCGGGAGGTGGTCTTCTCCGTGGGCGGCGCCGCGAATTCGGGAAGTCGGACGCGCTCGGCAATTCCGTTCGTTGCGGCGGCTATCGGCGCGGCCGGCCTGATAGCCGGTTGCCTCGTTCTGTCCGCCTCTGATCGCGAAGTCACCGATCAAGTGCTGGAGGACGAGCGCGTTGCGTTGCGGGCGGCCCGCAGCGCCGGTGAGGCGACCGAACGCCAAATCTCGGAGCACGCCGTCTTGGCCGCCGCCGGCCTGAGAGACCAACAAATGTCTTCCGTCCTGGAAGATCTTGTCTGGCTGACCCGGGCCAAGGATCCGACCGTTGGAGTGACCGCTATCGAATGGCGACCCGACAGCCTGGTCGTGCAGACGCACCCAGGCAGGCTGCCGGTCGTGACAAAAGACCGGCCCATCGAACAGGTCGGACCGGATCGCTGGCGAATCGAACGGGCCTCCACCGCTGGGGATGCTCGGCCTTGATCAAGCGCCCCATCGCCATTTTGCCGATGACCGGCCTTGCTGCGGCCGCGCTCCTGGCCGCAGTCCTGACGTTCTGGGGGCTTTGGGTCGCCAGCCGCGCGCCGGGCGAAGACCAGCGACGACAGAGCCTTGCACGCCAAGCCGCAGCGGTCGCCAAGCTTCCAGCCGTCGCAACAGCGCCAACCGAATTCCCGGCGGGCGCGATCTGTCAAACGGACCTTGCGCCGGCCATGGCGTTGCTGAACCGCCGCATCCTGGACGCCGCTACTGCGGCTGGTGTAAAAATCCAGAGCCTGGAAATCACGCCGGTAGCGCGATCATCAGGAGAGCTTTCGACGCTGACCCTGAACATAGAGTTCGACGCCGCCTACACCGCTGGCCTGAACTTCAGCAAGATTCTCGCGGATCAGAGACCCACACTCTTCGTAGAGGCGTTCGACGCCGCTGCGGACGGTACGCAGGTCCGATGGCGACTCAAGGCGACTGTCTTTTGCGCGATCAGGCTGAAATCATGAGGGCCCTCTCCATAGCCCTGGCGCTTGGCGTCATCGCTGGCTGCCTCGCTTGGTTGGCGGCCCGCCTGTTCGAGCCGCCGTCGCCGCCGGTCCGACAGCCGGCCGTTGCAGACTTCGCCGGTCGGTCCGTCGTCATCGCCGACGCCCTGTCGGCTCCAGTCATCGCACCGCCGACGGTTGAGCCCCGCGCCGCCATCACCGGGCCGCCACCTGGCGCCGACTTGCGACTGGTCGGTGTGAGCCTCTCCCCGAGGCGCCGGGCCGCTCTGGTCGCCTGGTCGGGAACACGCATTTGGCTTATGGTGGGGCAAAGCAAGGACGGACTGACCCTACTCTCCATAAGAAGAGACGCCGTCGAATATTCGCTGGGCGGCGAAACCAGGCGTCTAGCTTTGTTCAAAACACCAACGCCCACCGGCGGCGAGCCCCTCCCGGCGGCGACAGGGCTGGTGCCGCCACCGAGGCCGGCGACGACAGGGCCTGGTCCGTCGCCGCCTACCAACGAGCCAGCCTCGGCGCCAGCCTCGGCGAACCAACCGAAGGGTGAATGAGGGAATGACAGCCGGTCGCTGGCGACAGGTGCAGGATGAGATTGTTCTGGCATTTTTTTTCGCTTAGGTAGCAACTATTGGGGTGTGTTTGGGGGTGGCCATGTTCAAGCATTTTCTCAGCCTGCTGGCGGTTGGCGTCTTGCTCGTTCCAAGCGTTGGGGAGGCTCAGACGTTGGTGGGATACGACGCCTTGGGTCGTCTGAGCTGTGTCCTGTACCCGTCCGCACCGCCGAAACTCGTGACATATACCTACGATCCGGCCGGCAATCGGACAGCCAAAACCATTACCGCACCGAGCGGTAGCCCAACTTGTGGCTCCCAAACGGCCGGAACACCGCCAACTGTGCCCGTGACGCTGACAGCAACGAACCCATTGAGCACCGTTGCGTCGGCCGGGAACACATCATGGACCATGGGCCAGCTGGGCAGCGCGAGCGATGGCTCCACCCCAGCGCTCATTTCGGCCTCTACCAGCGGCGGCGCGGGCTCCTGCGGCTCGACCTCGGTGACTGCTACCACGCTGACGTTCACCGCGCCGACCGTCGCGGGATCTGGCATCACGATGGTCTGCAATATCGACTACGTTTTTGGCCATTCGAGCGGCTATCAGCAGGCTGGCCGGATTGTCGTATCCGTGCAAGGCGCGGCGTCTTAGCAGCGATCCCGTTTCACACCTTGTCGGATCGAGGGCCCGGGCCCCGTCCTCAACCCCAATTCGATCTGAGCACCCTCGTCCCCGTGCGAATTTTTGCCACGCTGCTCTGTGCAGCATCTCTCGCGTTATTCATTCCAACCTCCGCCACCGTAGCGCAGGCTGCGGGCGCTTCGGTTCCGGCTGGGGCTCTGGCTTTCGACAATGCGGACATCCGCGACGTGGCCAATGAGGTCTTGGGCAATCGACTGGGCCTCTCGTTCACGATCGATCCCGAGGTGCGCGGCGCTTTGTCTTTCAGCGTGCAAGGCCGATTAAGTCGCGAACAACTGCTGGCCGCGTTCGAAGCCACTTTGGCGGCCAACGACATCGCCCTGGTCCGAACAGCAAGCGGTTATCTGATAACCCCCCGCGCCAAGGCCAAGACAATGGCCCAGGCCCCCTCGCTGCAAGAGAGCCGGGGGGCGACCGGCTATCGGATTGAAGCAATCACCGTAACCTATGCGACGCCGTCCGAAGTTGTGAAGGCGATCTCAACGCTTTCACCAAGCGGCCTGGTCGTCCATGTCGATGACAAGTTGGGCTTCGTTCTGGTGGGCGGCACCTCGCGAGAAATCGCGGCGGTGCGCGACATCATTGCAATTTTTGACCGTAGCGACCTGCAGGGCTCGCGTATCCGCTACTATGAACTGCGGTCAGCCCCGGCCGAGATCGTAGCCGCCGAGACTCAACGGTTGATCCAGGCCTCCGGCACCAGCGGACTGACGGTGGTGCCCCTAAAGCGGATGAACAGCCTGGTTGTCATCGGTCGGTCGCCGGCCGCGCTCGACGCCGCCTTCGCCTGGATCGACCGGCTCGACGCCCCATCTCGCGAAGAGCGCAATTCGCTTTGGCTCTACAAAGCCCGCAACACCTCTGCTGAAAACCTATCAAAGAGCCTGAGCGCCGTTCTTGGCACCGGCGCCCTGGAGATCGCCGAGGGGCCTGCCGCTCCGGCAGCCCAGGACCTGCCACCCGTCGGACCGATAGCGGCGGCCTCCGCCGTTTCCGACGTGAAGGTGAGTTTCGACATCGACAGCAACACGCTGATCGTCGCCGCTCCCGCATCTCGATGGGTTCAGATTCAGCGCATTCTGTCCGAACTGGACGCTCAGCCCGATCAGGTTCTGATCGAGGCCAAAATTCTGGAAGTAACACTCAGCAACGACTTCCGATTCGGCGTCGATTGGTCGACCATCGCCAGTGGCGGCGCCCTGACCATCACCTCGACCGGCAACAGCAATGGGTCGGTCGGCCCAACCTTCCCGGGACTGGCGATCACCTACATCAGCGATGATGCCCGCGCCGCGATCACGGCCCTGAGTTCGAAGACCAATGTCGAGGTGGTCTCCTCACCAAAGATTCTTGCGCTAAACAATCGGGCCTCGACCTTACAGATCGGAGACCAGGTTCCAGTCGCGGTCCAATCGAGCCGCAGCAGCAACAGCAACGATGCACCCGTGGTGGTCTCGACAGAGTATCGGGACACCGGCGTCATTCTCAAAGTCACGCCGCGGATAAGCGGCGATAAAACCGTCCTGATCGAGATTTCACAGGAAGTCAGCGCGGTTGCCAGAACCACCTCCTCCGGGATCGACTCGCCGACGATCCAGCAGCGAAAGATTGAAGGCAATTTGATCGTCCAGGAGGGCCAAACCGTCGCATTGGGCGGGCTGATCAGTTCCTCCAAGTCGGTGGGTTCTTCCGGTCCACCGTTGGTTCAGGACATCCCCCTGCTCGGCGAACTGTTCAAGCGCACGACCAACGACGGCAAAAGGACGGAACTGATCATCCTGATCAGCGCGACCATCGTCCGTTCCCCGACGGACGCGGATAACCTGCTCGCCGATCTGACCGCCGGTATGTCTCAGATGCGCGCGAGAGGCCTTCTGGATGAGCGCTGAGGACGGCTACGCGACCGCCGCTTTCGGGACCCTCGCGTTCGCGCTGGCAACGATTGCGGCGGTGCTTCTGGCACTGGCGCATAGTGAGTATCGACACGCCACGCGGGCGGCTGCTCGGGCGGAGGAGGCGGCCCGCTTAGAGGGCGGCCTGGTCCTTGCGGCCGATACGGTCATGCGGGAAGAGCAGACGTTTTCCCTGTCCTGGACTGCGGAGCTGGATGGTCGCCGAGCGGTATTTCTAGCCGAGCCAGAGGGCCTAAAGGCCGCCGCGGACAACGCTGAGACCATCGCGCCGGAGTTGGTCGCCGAGCTTGCGGGTCGTGGCGGGGTGGGCCCCACGCCAGGAGGCGACAGCAGTCTAGGGGCCCGCCGCCGACTATTCGTCAACCGCTCCGACAGTCCACTGTGGCGGCATTGCGCTCCCACATTCTTCTCCTCCCTGTCCGCCTCGCCGGAGCTGTCGGCCCGCCCGCCCGTCCCGCCAGTAGGCGGAGCGATAAACTGGCGGCCGGGGGAAATCTGGCGGTTGGTCGTCTACACGGAAGGTCGTGGCGCCGATGCCATAGTGCGGTTTACTGGCGACCCTGCGCAACCGATGGCGATACTGGACACGCGGATCGAAGCCATGAACGCGCCGGACCCGACCCGCTGCTACCAACGCCTTCAGGAGGTCAAGGCGAATGAAGTCCACTAGGCCCACCAACGGCTACACCCTTACCGAAATGCTGGTGGTCATCGGCATAATAGCCTTGATCGCGGCCGTGCTTACGCCAGCTCTGGTCGGGCAAATGAGCCGGGCGCGCGCCAAGACCGCCGAAATCCAGCTTGAAACCGTCGCCACGGCCATCGAGACTTTCAGGGACGATGTCGGGCGTTATCCGACTGACGCCGAGGGTGTCATGGCCCTGGTCAAGGAGCCAGCGGGGGTCAAGGGCTGGCTGGGCCCCTACCTGCGCGGGAAAAAGGCCGGTCGCGATCCTTGGGGCCAGGCCTATCTCTATTCCGTCGCCAAGGACGGAGAGCGGTTTGAGGTCTGGACACTTGGCTCGGACAAGCGTCCGGAAGGCCGCGGGGCCGCCGCCGACCTCACCGCGCCCAACGACGCACCCTAGCTGCAACGCGACGCGCCAATGCCCAGCGACCTTTCCCTGTCAAAGCGCGAAGCCCTGCTCCGCCGGCTGGTCGATGATTCGGTCGTGTCGGCAGCGGAGTTGTCGCGGGCCGAGTTGCTCGCCGACCGTGGCTCCGATCCCGTCGAATTCGTTCTCAACCAACTGGGGGTGCTGTCCGACGACCGGCTTGCGCTCGCCTATGCCGAGTCCGCCGGGTGTCAGGTTTGGGACAGTGAAGCAAGCCCGCCGGCCGAAGAAATGTCCGAGCTGTCGGTCTCGGTGGACTTCCTCAAGCGGCATCGTCTTTTGCCGCTAGAGCGCCGCGGGGACCGGCTGCTGGTTGCGGCCTGCGACCCGCTGGATGACCAGGCGATTGCCGGCCTGGTGTTCGCCACCGGCCTGGTCATCGAAGTTCAGGCCGCGCCGCCTTCTGAATGGCGACGTGTCTTTTCCGAGCGCTACGCCACAGTCATTCCAGTTCCGATTGCTGAGGCCGTGTCGCGGATCGACCGCGAGCTGGAACGGCTGTCGGACGCCACCGCCGACAGTGCCGGCGCCCGGATCGTCTCGATAACGGTCGGCGCGGCCGTCGATCGCGGCGCTTCGGACATCCATCTCGAACCGCGCCGGCACGACTTGAGACTACGGCTTCGTCTGGACGGTCAGCTGATCGTCCATGGCGCTGTCAGCCTGGAGGTCGGCGCCGCAGCCATCGCCCGCATCAAGGTCTTGGCGGATCTCGACCTCGGCGAGAAGCGGCTTCCGCAGGACGGTCGCGCCACCTTCGTGGTCGAGGGGCGGCCGGTCGAGGTGCGGGTCTCTGTCGTGCCCACCGTGTTTGGCGAGGGCGCCGTGCTGCGCATCCTCGACCGCAACAACGTCAAGCTCGATCTGGCCAGCCTTGGCTTCTCGGGGGGCCAGGCCGAATTGATGAACCGGGCCTCCAAGGCTCGGCACGGCATCTTCTTCGTGACCGGACCGACCGGCAGCGGCAAGACCACAACCCTCTACGCTCTGCTCAACTCACTGGCGGGAACGGACCGCAAGATCCTGAGCATCGAGGATCCGGTCGAGTACCATTTCGATCATGTCGTTCAGACGCAGATCGCTCCCTCCATCGGCCTGACCTTCGCCTCCACGCTTCGGGCCTTTCTGCGCCAGGATCCGGACATTCTGCTGGTCGGGGAAATTCGCGATGCGGAGACCGCCGCCGTCGCCATCCAGGCCGCCATGACCGGTCACCTCGTCCTCGCCTCTGTCCATGCCAATGACGCCCTTCGGGTCATTCCGCGCATGATCGACATGGGGATCGAACCCTACCAGCTGGCCGCCGCCTTCCTGGGCTCCGCGGCCCAGCGCCTCGCCCGCCGGCTCTGTCAGCACTGCCGCGCCGTCGATCCGCTGAACGAAGCGCAGCGGCGATACGTCGAAAGCGCCGGGGGATCGGCAGAAGGACCCTACTATACCGCGACGGGGTGCCCGGCCTGTGGCGGCCTTGGGGTACGGGGACGACTGGCCCTGAGCGAGATCTTCCTCGCTGACGACGCCTTCCTGCGGAGCCTCGCACGCGACCCGGACCAGGCGCGTCTGGTCGAACAGGCCAACGCGCTCGGCCTGCGGTCGATGACGGCCGACGGCGTGGCCAAGGCCTTGGATGGTCTGGTGTCGGTCCAGGAGCTGATGGCGGTGCTGGGCGGCGGATGATGGCGCAGCAATACGACTATACCGCCGCCAATCCGGCCGGCGCCCGGATCTCCGGATCTCTGACGGCCTCCGACGAGCGTGCCGCCTTCGAGGCCCTGCGCCAGCAAGGTCTGCGGCCTATCAGGCTGACCCCGGTGCGGGTGGCGACGGCCGCCGGCCAGGTCCGGCTGAGCCCCCGGGCGGTCAGCGAACTGACAGCGGATCTGGCGGCGCTTCTGCAGGCCGGTGCGTCGCTGAAGAGCGCCCTATCGGTGATCATGGACGCGGGCGCCTCGACCAGCGCCGGAGCGGCCGCCCGGGCGTTGTCCGACGAAATCGCCAAGGGGGTGTCGCTGGACAAGGCGTTCGGCGGCGTGCTCGGCGCCCGCTATCCTTTCCTGCCGGCCCTGGTCGCGGCAGGCGAAGCGTCAGGGGCGCTGCCCGACGCCCTGCAGACCGTCTCCACGACGATCGAGCGCGACCTTGAGATTGCAGAGCAGGTCGGCGGCGCCCTCAGCTATCCGGGCTTCGTGCTGCTCATGACCCTGGCCAGCGTCCTGATGATCATTCTATTCGTCGTGCCCGCCCTGGCGCCGATTATCGAGGAGTCCGGCGGCGAGACCTCGCTTGTTCTTGGCGGACTGATCGCCGTCAGCCAGCTTCTGACGGAGCACCCGCTGGCCTGGTCGGTCGCCCTGCTGGCGCTGGCCCTCGGGTTGGCCGGGGCCTGGCGCATGGGCCTTCTGGAGGTCTGGTTTCAACGCTTCCTGCTCGACGGGCCACTGCGCGGCGTCGTGCGGGGACTGGTTTTCGGCGGCTTCTCCAAGGCGCTGGGCCATCTTCTCGCGGCCAGAGCGCCGGCGCCCGAAGCCATCCGTCTGGCGATCGGCTCCGTTCGGCTGAAGGTGGCCGCCGAGCGGCTGGATGGCTTGGCGACCGCGGTCCGCGGCGGCGCCAGCCTGTCTCAGGCCCTGGCCGAAGTTCCCTCCGCGCCGCGCAGCCTCGCCCAGATGGCCCGCATCGGCGAGGAGACCGGCACCCTCGGCGCCATGCTGGAGCGGGCCGGGGTGCTGGAACAGGCGCGGGCCTTGCGCGCCATCAAATCACAGACAAAATGGCTGGGCCCGGCGCTCATCATCGTGCTCGGCGTCATGATCGGCATCCTGATGTCTGGCCTGCTCTCGGGCGTGTCGGCCCTTGGGGGCGCCGGGATTTCATGACACCGCTGGCCGCTCGCTTCCTCCTGAAGGATTTCCGCCGTGACCTTTGACTTTCTGCTCTTTGCGATCGCCGCCGGCCTGGTCGCGGTGGCCTACGCCGCTTTTCAGGCCGTCGGCCTGATGCGGCTGTCGCCAGGGACGGCGCGGATGCAGGCGGTGGGCGATGCCATTCGCGAAGGGGCCGAGGCCTTCCTCAAACGCCAGTATCTGAGCATCAGCGTCGTCGGCCTGGCGCTGTTTATCGCGCTGGGCTTTGTCCTCGACTGGCTGGCTGCAGCAGGCTTCCTGTTGGGGGCGGTGCTGTCGGGGTTGGCGGGGTTCGGCGGCATGCACATCGCGGTTCGCGCCAACGTCCGCACCGCGCGCGCCGCCTCGGAATCCCTGGCCAAGGGGCTTGGCGTCGCCTTTTCGGCCGGGGCTATCACCGGCCTGATGGTCGCGGGCCTGGCGCTTCTGGGGGTCTCGCTCTTCTACTGGGCGCTGCGGGACCTCGCCGGGCTGGACGGCGCCGGACGGCAGATCTGCGGCGCCCTCGTCGCCTTTGGCCTCGGCGCCTCGCTGATCTCCATCTTCGCCCGTCTCGGCGGCGGTATCTTCACCAAGGGCGCCGACGTCGGCGGCGACCTGGTCGGCAAACTCGAGGCCGGCATTCCGGAAGATGACCCCCGAAACGCCGCCACCATCGCCGACAACGTCGGTGACAACGTCGGCGACTGCGCCGGCATGGCCGCCGATCTGTTCGAGACCTATGCGGTGACCACGGTCGCCACCATGGTCCTGGCCGCGACCCTGTTCCGCGAAGCCCGCTTCGTGGACAGCATGATGTTGATCCCGCTCGGCATCGGTGCCATCGGCATCATCGCCTCGATTATCGGGACCTTTTTCGTTCGCCTGGGCAAGAGCCTGAACATCATGGGCGCCCTCTACAAGGGTCTGGCAGTGGCCGGCGCGGTGTCAATTCCAGGCCTGTGGTGGGTGACGAACAGCCTGCTGCCCGGAACGGTGACGGTCTACGACGTCACCTATGACGGTCAGGGCCTGTTCTGGTGCGGGGTCGTGGGCCTGGCCGTCACCGCCCTGATCGTCATGATCACCGAATACTACACCGGCACCGGCTTCCGCCCGGTCCGCTCGGTGGCCCAGGCTTCGGTCAGCGGCCACGGCACCAACGTCATCCAGGGCTTGGCCATGAGCCTCGAGTCCACCGCGCTTCCGGCGCTGGTGATCATCGTCGGCATCATCGTCACCTACACCCTTGGCGGCCTGTTCGGCATCGCCATCGCCACCACCACCATGCTGTCGCTCGCCGGCTTCATCGTGGCGCTGGACGCCTTCGGCCCGGTCACCGACAACGCCGGCGGCATCGCCGAAATGGCCGGTCTTCCCCCGGAGGTCCGCGTCACCACCGACGCCCTGGACGCGGTCGGCAACACCACCAAGGCCGTCACCAAGGGCTATGCGATCGGTTCGGCCGGTCTCGGCGCCCTGGTGCTGTTCGCCGCCTATACCGAGGATCTGAAGTTCTTCGCGGCCAACGCCGTCGACGGCTCCTTCTTCTTCGGCCTCGGCGACGTCGCCTTCGACCTCTCCAACCCCTACGTCGTCGTCGGTCTGCTGTTCGGGGGGCTGCTGCCCTTCCTGTTCGGCGGCATGTCGATGACTGCCGTGGGCCGCGCCGCCGAAGCGGTGGTGCATGAGGTCCGCCGTCAGTTCCGGGAAAACCCCGGCATCATGACCGGCGAGGTGAAGCCCGAGTACGGCCGCGCCGTCGATATCCTGACCAAGGCCGCGATCCGCGAGATGATCGTGCCGTCGCTGCTGCCGGTCGTGTCGCCCATCGCGCTGTTCTTCATCCTCGACGCCATCACCACCCGCCAGAACGCCTTCGCCGGCCTCGGCGCGATGCTGATGGGCGTGATCGTCACCGGCCTGTTCGTCGCCATCTCGATGACCAGCGGCGGCGGCGCCTGGGACAACGCCAAGAAGATCATCGAAGAGGGCTTCACCGACAAGGACGGGGTCACCCATGGCAAGGGGTCGGAGGCTCACAAGGCCGCCGTCACCGGCGACACCGTCGGCGACCCCTACAAGGACACCTCGGGTCCGGCCGTGAACCCGATGATCAAGATCACCAACATCGTCGCCCTGCTGCTGCTGGCCATCCTGGCGCACTGATCAGAGAGCTCAGAGGGCGTTGCAGCGCCCTCCCCTCGCCTCCTCTTTCAGTGCACTTGTCGTAATGTCCACTATCGTCTGATCATGCCTGCTTGTGGCGTATTGTTCATGTCTGCCTGAACCTCGTTGTTTGATCGGCAGACCGCAAACATCTGATCGAGGGAACAGACAAGCATGGTCTAGAACCAGCCTTCTGGAGTGCGCCTCGAGCGTTCGATCGAGCGAAATTACGCTGAAACCGGAACGTTGGGCGACCTAATGCGTGGCAGTTTGCAGTCAGTAGCAGGGCAAAAATGCCGCTCTTTAGGATGCGAGTTTGCAGGCGCTGCGCGCAATGGGTTCCTTCGGTTGCCCTAGAGACTTGTCCAACGAACGTCACCCATTTGCGCTGGAATTTCTCGTCGTGGGACTGAAAGAGTATTGCCTGCAATCACTGCGGCGCGTGGCCATCGCGCATAGGCCACCATGTTTCGCGCAATCCAATCATACGTGCGCGTTCAAGCAAATCACGTGCGACGCCTTCCCGAACTCCCGTCGCCCTGCACCCTGCCAGCAGAAGCGCGTACTCGTTCTCAATTCTGGAGAGGAATGTGCCCGGATTGTCAGTATTGATGCTAGCGAGAAGACCTCGCTCAATGTGCTGAAGGATACGAACGGTCGGGGAAAGCCCTAGCTCGCGCGACGCTGACACGCGCCAGTTTGACCCCGGGTTCATCTCCACCACGACGCGGCGGGAGATCGCTTGCTCAAGCACTTCTTCCTGAGCCCACGCCACGGCATCTTGCAGAACGGATCGCACCGGGGGTAGCGGCAGTAGTATGTCGAGGCGAGAACGGACGTCGGTGCGCACGTCTAGGCGCCATAGCTGCTGGCGAACCCGCGAGAGACCGTTCGGGCTTTTGGGACGGATCCGGGCTTGTCGAAGCCAAAGCAGATCGTCGATAGAGCAACGCAATCCGTAGACTGTGTGAGCTATCTGCTCGACCTCGCGCCGCACGCGATCGGCAACGGCTGGGAAATCGTCAAGCGATCTCGTCTTCGTCCGCAGTGTACAGAGCCAGAGCAGACTATCCAAATGAGCCCCCTGGCGAATGCGGGCAAAACCAGCGCGCTCTGAATCGAACCGTGTCAAATCCACCGCGATGGCGAGACCATGCCCAATCCCGTCCCCAGGTTTCATGTCGAACGCCTGCATTGCCGTCGCGATCTGGCAGAGACCGTCCAAAGGATCAGCGAAGTCCTCTCCGGCGTGAACAGTAAGACCGAGGCGCGCTTCGGCGAGCGAGGGGCGGTGATCGTGTCGATCACGAAGGGCGAGCCAAGCCTCGAACTCTGGGGCGCGTGGATCTTCCGGATCTAGCTCTTCAAGATCTTGGAGCGCTAGATCATCACCTCGCGCAAGGCGCAGATAAGGTGCGAAGTAAGCAGCCGGTGTGTCACGCTCCCAGCCAGCAACATCCAAACGCGAAAGCCAGTAGCGGGCGTGCGGTCCGAAGGCGGGATCGGCCAGCGCCGTCCGAAGCGCCGCCGACTCTCGGTCCAAAGTCCGTAGCGTCTTTGACAATGGGGACAGTCCGCCGGATCTATCGGATGTGCGACGACTGCGTTTGAAGTGAATGGCAAGTCGCACGTCGGTATTGGTCCCGCGTGCTGAATTGAACCGTTGGACGAGCTGTCCAAACGCTTTCGCAAGCCCACCATAGTCCGATGCTGTGCCAGCTGGCGCGGCTCTTAGTTCAACGCGCTCAAGATTGGGACAGTCCGCGAGATACGCTAGAGCGTCACCAAAAGGAAGCATCGCGAGACGCGCGCTGACTTCCCCTCCCACAAATCCAGGGGTCCTGGCCACGTAGCGGAAATAACGTTCAAATACCCTGAGGCCAGGAGCAGTATGGCCTGGCTGGCGAGCTTCGGAGAAGAAGCAGGATTTGGCGAAGAGATAAGCATCAAGTGCACGCATGACCGCCGGCGCTTTTCTGGCTGATTGCCAGGCCCTCGCCAATAGGATGCGTTCGCCAAGCAACCGCCGCCTATCCCAGCGCCACCATTGTTCTTCCAGATCGCTCAGGGGCGCATCTTCGGACGGGCGATATCGAACGCCGAGTAGATTCCACAGGTCGCTCCGGCATCGGCAGCCCAAAGCCACATAAGTTTGTTCCTTTTCACGCAGACCAGAGAAGGTCTTTGCTTCGGTCTGCGCGTCCATCAGGTCAAACCATGCCAAATGCGCGAATCGAACGCCGCCCGCGTGGACGTGAAGATCCGACACTCCCTGCCGGACGAGCGCCGCCAAACTCCGGTCACCCGCTCGCACGGTGACGCCCCAGTGGGTGAGATCCCTAATGTCAGCGTCGGGATCGGAACTGGAGCGTTGGAAGGTCAGAAAAGCGGTCACAAGGGCATCTGCATCCACATGGTCGAGTAGGGCCTCCCACGACTCGAGGTCGTCAACGGAGACCGTTGGTTCCCGGTCAGCGAACGACAGGGTTATCCCCGCAGCGCCAAAGAGACTTCGCCACCAATCGACCAGGTCGGTCGGTTGCAGCCTCCCGTCCTCTTCAGGCCGCCAAAGAACTCCGTCGGCAGCAGCTTCAAGGTCCGTATCGGAGACAAGAGCGGTCTCAATCGGAAAGCGATTGCGAACCTCGCCTGTGAGGCGAGCCCTGAGGCCTCCTAACACTGCAGCCGATGTCGATTGCTGCAGTACGCGTCGACGCCAACAGATTAGGGTCAGCAGAACCATCCGCTCTAGGGGAAGGGCCGAGTGCATCGTCAGTCGCCTGCAGCCTGCGACAGTGGATCGCCCCTTGATTGGAAAAAGGTGCCTACCTCTGCAGTTGCAAGGCCGAGCATATAATAGGCAGCCCAAAGCCACTGTTCGGTCTCACCGAAGAGCCCTGCGTAGGCGACGCCATCTTCGTCACTAAGCCCCTCCCCGCCTAAGAGGCGGGGCACTACGTCTTCAAGCCATCGATCGCCAAATAGCGTCGATGGAGAAGCGTCCGGCAACATGTTGATGTTCGTCTTTACCCTGCCTTCACCAAGTCGCTCTCGCACCAGCGACCAGAAAGATTCTTCGCGCGTTAGTCCGTTGTTGTCTGTCGATGTCTGGCCCCCGGCGTCGACTACAGCTCGCATAACTTTGGCTGTTGCGAGCGGCAAACGAAGAGCGGCAAGGTCAACAGTTTCTGAGACGGACCGCTCCGGTCGCTGCAAGGCCTCCAGCGCATGGTCCGTGACTGTGCAGCAGTAAAGATGCAAACACTTCATCTTCAGGTATCGGGTCATTCCTGCGAGCTGCACAAGAAGGCAAGACCAATCGCGGATCGTGGACTCTAGAGCGGCTGCAATCTCCCTCCGCTCCTTGGACAGATCTCGATCCTGTGCGTGAGCGCGAAGTTGCTCATAGCGGTGCGCGTGGCTGATAAGGTCAGCGTGGATCATCGCTGGCAGCGAGGGAGCGATTCCTTGCATGAACCAGACAATATTGCGCGCTCGCCGCCATTGGGCGTTGGTCGATGGGCTTAGGTCGAAGATATTTAGCATCAGCGCGGGATCAGAGACGGAGAAAAGCTCTTCTTCGAGATCTTGGCCCAATGGCCATCTATCGCAGGTTAGTCGACCTATCTGCCGCCATCCGCGGACCCAAAGCTGCAGGAACGCCTTCTGGTCTTGAGGAGGTGCCCGATCGCCCTTGAGAAGGGCGAGAAGCGATTCGAGATCGTTGTCGCTTTGTGCTGAGCTGGCGATCCTTAGCACATTTGCCTGGGAGAAGACCGGCAGTACACCCGCCGCCCAGTCGTCCAATGCCAGCACCTCGCGCAAATCCGCAACGCTGTATAAACGCATCCGGTCAGCGTTCCGGAGCTGGTCAAGCATCGCGCGCGACGTGGAGGACTGCCAATCTCGAACTTCGCTATCCTGATCGGCCTGCACGGAACTCTGAAAGATCCGGACTGCGGCCCATGCTCGCCTCAGGTCTGTTGCGATGGCGGCGTATCGTGCGAGATGTCGCGCGTCGAGTTTCTCTTGGCTCGGCAGATTGGCAGCGGACTTTCCGATCTTTTTTCCAACTAACTTGAAGCGATCCGCACTGTCGGTATGGGGGTCCAGACTCCGGAGCTCAGCGCTCACAAAGTCGCGGTACGGAACCTCGCCAGGCTCATGATATGGTGGCTCAAGAAGTTCGTTCAGTGTGGTCGTGCGAACGGTCTTCAGATGTCGTAGGCCATGGTAGATAACTTCCGTCACATAGCGCTGCAGGAAGCTGTCGCGGCGAGCTTCATACATGCTTGGCCAGCGCCCCCAGAGTTCCGCCTCCCAGCGCCCTCCCTCATGACCAACCGGAGCTTTCCTCGGCGCAAAAAATATATCCGGAATGGCGGAAAGATCCTTAAAGTATACGCAGTTTCCCGGGACAGCAGCGTGGTCGAGCCAGTGTGACACCCCGAGCTTGCGCATTCGGACTTGCATGTCCCGAGGAAGAAAGAATGGCCTCATACGCTGTCGCCCTCGCACCCAAGGCAAGAGGGCTTCTGGCGAAAGTGCCTCACTGTTTCTCCGCAAGGGTTGAGCGAGACCGACATCCAAACGATACCGAAGAAAATTATAGCTGTAGGTACCCTCAATGATCTCACGACCGTTAATCTGAAAGGACCTGCGGCCCATCCAATTCGACCGGAGCTTCTGACGCATCAGCCATTCGATAATGTTGGCATCGTCGTCGCTCAGACGTTGAATGAGCGCATAGTTCGCCGGGTTGCCGAACAGCATCACAGGCAGCCGTTTGCGCGTCGCCAAGGGCGGCTCCGCGGGATCCCGCGCGGTTCCATAGTACTCGTTGAATATGCGAATCTGTCGGGGACTCGTCGGGCCCAATAGAGGCGCATAGGTAGTTCTGAAGAGCCACCATGAAAGGTAGTCTTGAAGCGCGCTGGCTTGCCTCGAAGAAGGGCGATCATTGCCCTCAAGTTCAAACCTTAGGCCCAAGAGCATTTTAGTGCGTACGAAGGCATCACACTTGTGCTCTAGTGCATCGTCGCAAACACCCAGCAAGGTCTTGCCACCAGTGATGACCGCGAAATCCTCATCCGGATTCGGGCGATCGAGATAGAACCGACTCGACGCAGGTAGTATTTTTTCAAGGAGCTGTTCGACCTCTATGCGCTCTCCTCGTCGCCAGTCCTCTGCCGTAGCATGGCCACGCTCGTTGAGAGCCCTCACTGCGGGGCCCAGTTGCTGCATCGACAGCAAAATGAGACTCCGACGCATTGAAGCGGTGTTACCTGCGATAACAGTAATGATACGCGGGTGGTGAAGTGCAATTCGGGCGGTTTGTAGGATGTCGAATGTCAGTTCGGGACGGACATCTGAGTCATCCAAAAGAATGGTCAGCGTTTCCAATCCACGCCAAGCTAGGTAGCGGTCTAGAAACGCGCGCCAACTGGTCAGCCGTTCAGCTGCGAGTTTGTTGAGATTATCGTAGCGCTGAACGAGATCCTTATAATCCAAGCTGTTACGAATGACAGCGTCTACTCCAAGTCGACGCGCGAAACTCCAGGCCCCGCCGACCTCGTGAATAAGAGACTGACGAAGCGCTTCTCCGCTTTCCCTACGATCCGGCGAAGCGTCGGCAATCCCTGCCTCCAAATCGTTGCGAATTCCGGCGAATATAGCCTCCAGAACAAGCTCCTGGCGCTCCAAGTCGCCCGGAAAAATAACGCGAAGAGACTTCGTCAGGAACGGTCGACTATCTAGCTTCGGACTTACAAGGTGGCGATATCGCGCCATAAATTCATCCCAGCCTTGCAGCCTCTTTGTTGCCATTAGATCGGCAGTCTGAGCAAGCAGTCGCTCAAGAGTTAGAAGGCAGAAGGTCTTTCCGGCGCCACGGCCGCCGTCTATGCAGAAAACATTGTGAGGATGGGGTTCGCCATTTCCATCCGAGGGCCGTCGCACATCCTCGATAGTCTGAAGGATTTTTCCGACAAGCAGGCCGAGTTGTTCTCGCTGCTTTGCGAGTAGCTGATCTTCCCGCGTTGCAAATGATATCGACTGCAAGTTGCCCCCCTCACCTTCTGCCCGCCGCAGTTTTCTACACAAGCAGTCGGCTCACAACCCCAGTTTGTGGCCTGGCAGTGGGAAGCAGTCTGGGGCGAAGCTGCCGGATAGAGACTTGGATTCTCCTGACACGAGACTGCACCGGTTTGATCAACCTGACCCAGCAGCGGTGGCCGAACGCGGTAAGGTTTAGCGCAGACCGTACTAACGGCTAGCCTCGGCGACCAGCGTCAGGAAGTCCCGTTCGTCGCCAACCTGAGCCGCGTCTTCGGCTAGGACCGTCACGCCGTGACGGGCGATCGCTTCGTAGCGCGGCCGGCGGGCGGCCAGCAGCCGGGGGAACACCCAGCGGGTGAAGGCCTCCGGCTGGGCCTGCTCGATCGCTTCAAGCCCGGTCTGCTCGAGAAATTCGGCGACCGCGGCGTCCAGGAACTCCGGACGATAGTAGAGCGGTTTGGGGTGGGTTCGGGCCGCCTCGATCAGCCCCGCTTCGTGCGCCTCGCCGGCCACGATGTGGACCAGCAGGGTGTTGCGGGTGATCAGGCCCAACAGCGGATCGGCCGGATCGGCGGGGTCAATCAACTCACACAGGGAGCCGCTGGCGTCGAACAGGAAGTCCGGGTAGTCGTAGATCTGCCGAGCTCTCGTGATGAAGGTCGTCATATCCTGAACGGCGGCGATCTCGGCCTGGCGGTGCTGAGCCTGGCGGTAACGAAACACGTCCGGCGCAAGCCCTCCACGGGCTGGGTCTCCCAACATCCCCAGATAGTGCGACAGCACCGAGAGGTTGCTGAACGAGATCCCAAGATCGACGCTCATCGCCTCATCCCGCAGATGGCGGGCGAGGGTCGGGCTGTTCATCATCTCCGCCTTGAGGGTGTCGAGGATGGTCTCCCGCAGGTGGGCGGTGGCGAGCCGATAGTCGACCGAATAATGAAACCACGACTCGCGGGGCAGCAGCCCGCCGAGGCGAGTCTTGCCGACATTGGACATGCCCATCAGGGCGATGGTCCTGGAGGGCGCGTTGAGGAAGGTCCTGGCGTTCGGATAGAGCATCTTCCACCTCACATCGGGCTGGGCATGGCCCCCGCGGGCGGCGGCGCGGACTCGGGACGCGGGAACAGCACCCGCGGGTCAGGCAGCGGCGCCCCGGCGACAAGGGCCTGATCGAAGGAAGCGAAACTGCGCGCCTGCGGACCGACACCGAGCTGGTCGAGCAGGTTCGCCGCCGCATCCGGGACGAAGGGCTGAAGCACCAGGGCCAGGCGACGAAGAGTCTCGGCCGCGACATGCAGGATGGTCTTCAAACGGTCGGGATCGCCCTTGGCGCGGGTCCAGGGGGCTTCGTCCTGCAGGTACTTGTTCGCCGCGCCGACGACGTTCCAGATGACCTGGGTCGCCGCCTGCAGGGCCTGCTCGCCGAACTGCAGGCGCAGGGCCGGAAGCATGGCCGCGGCCTGGGCCAGCAGCGCTTCATCCTGCGCGGTGAGCACGCCGGGCGCCGGTGTCCGCCCATCGCAATAGCGGGCGATCATCGTCAGCGTCCGATGGGCGAGGTTGCCGAACTCGTTGCCGAGCTCTCCGACGATCCGGCGCTGCAGGGCGACTTCGGTCATGTCACCGTCGGCTCCGAAGGCCATCTCCCGCACGAGGAAGAAGCGCACGCCATCGACACCGAACCGCTCGGTCAGACGCTCCGGCGGGATGAAGTTGTCCAGCGACTTGGACATCTTCTCGCCTTCGACGGTCCACCAGCCGTGGGCGAAGACACGCTTGGGCAGAGGCAGATCGGCGGCCATCAGGAACGCCGGCCAGAACACGCAGTGGAAGCGGATGATGTCCTTGCCGACCACATGCACGTCCGCCGGCCAGACGCCGTTGGCCGCCAGGCTGTCCGGATAGCCGGCCGAGGTCGCGTAGTTGAGCAGGGCGTCGAGCCAGACGTACGTCACCTGCCCCGGGTGGCCCGGCACCGGGATCCCCCAGTCGAAACTGGCCCGCGAGATGGACAGGTCGCGAAGGCCTTCGCGGACGAAGCCGACGACCTCGTTGCGGCGCGAGGCCGGAGCGATGAAGTCGGGATGACTGTCGTAGAACTCCAGCAGCGCCTCGCCGAAGGCCGACAGGCGGAAAAAGAGATTGCGTTCCTCGACCCACTCGACCGGGGCGCCTGTCGGGGCCTGGCCATCGACAAGCTCGGCCTCGTCGAAGAACTGCTCGTCGCGGACAGAATACCAGCCGGCGAAGACGCCCTCGTAGATGTAGCCGCTGGCCTTCAGTTTCTCCCACATCGCCCGCACGGCGTTTTTGTGCCGGGGCTCGGTCGTGCGGATGAAGTCGTCATGGCTGATGTTCATCAGCCGGTTCATGTCCTGAAAGCGGGCCGAGATGCGGTCACAGAACTCCAGGGGCTCGCATCCTTCGGCGCGGGCGGCCTGGGCCACCTTCTGGCCGTGCTCGTCGGTGCCGGTCACGAACCAGACTTTGCGGCCGTCCAGCCGCATGAAGCGCGCGATGACGTCGCTGTTCACCGAGGTGTAGGCGTGGGCGATGTGGGGCGGGCCGTTCACGTAGTAGATCGGCGTGGTGATGTTGAAGATCTGGTCGCTCATGGGTGGGTCCTCGAAGGAAGCGGCCCGCCGCGCGAACGCGGCGGGCCCAGGGGTCGGCAGGCGTCAGACGACGTCGGCGATGCGTTCCCAGGGGAACATGGCCCGGCCGTAGTGGCCGAAGGCAGCGGCGTCCTGATAGGCCCAGCCCCTGCCGCCCTCGCTCATCCGCAGCAGGTCGAGGCTGTTGATGATGCCGCGGGGCGAGAGGTCGAAGTGGCGGCGCACCCAGGCCCCAAGGTCCTGACCGTTGTCGGTCATCGCCGTGACCATGGCCGGCTGGGTCTGGCCGATACCGTAGGCGATCCGGACCATGCAGGCGTTGGCGTCGGAGACGCGGTGGGCGACGACCGCCTTGGCGACATGCCGCGCCATGTAGGCGGCGCTGCGATCGACCTTGGTCGGGTCCTTGCCTGAGTAGGCGCCGCCGCCGACCGGAACACCCGGGCCATAGGCGTCGACGACGATCTTGCGCCCGACCACGCCGGCGTCGCCGATGGGACCGCCCGTCACGAACCGACCGGTGCCGTTGATCACCACCTGATCAGGGTCGATGTCGCCCATCAGCGGCATCACCGCCTGTTCCATCAGCGCCCGGCGGACCTCCTCGGTCGATACCTCCTCCGCGTGCTGCGCCGCGATGATCACCTTGATCACCTCGTCAGCGGCCGACAGGGTCACCTGGGTCTTGATGTCGGAGCCCAGCCACGGCAGCGTCCTGTTCCGCTGCAGTTCGTCGATGGCCATGGCCAGCCGCTGAGCCATATCCCACTCAAGCGGCATCATGGTCGGGGTCTCGTTGGTGGCGTAGCCGACCATGATGCCCTGGTCGCCGGCGCCCTCGCTGGCGCCGGTAAGATCGACGCCCCGCGTAATGTCGGCCGACTGGCGACGCAGGTGGTTGATCACCGTCATCGTCTCCGAACCAGCGTAGCCGACGTTCCGCCAGACCTCGCGGATAACGGCCTCCGGATCGAAGGCGGCGGCCACCTTCGGCCCCAGCTTCATCTCGCCACTGAGCATGACGAGGTTGTCCTTGGTCAGGGCCTCGATGGCCGTCCGCTGATAGCGGGGGTGGTCGAGCGAGTTCTCGTCGTCGCCGGCGACTTTCCTGGCAATCTCCAAGACGTTGTCGAGAAGGGCGTCGGCCATCTGGTCGGTGGCCTTGTCCGGGTGGCCCCGGCCGACGTGTTCGGCGGTCCGCTCGGTGACGGCCGAGACGGCCGCCGTGGGCATGTGCATAGTCATTTGAGTTCTCGCATTTCTTGCACCGTCAGGCGCGTGATGGCGCACGGAGCGACTTGCGTCCGCGCACTCGGTTTGGTTGACTAAGAGTCGTTCGGAATGGCGGGGGCTTTCCCGGGCATCCGATAGGATATGTCGATCTGGCGCCTCCCTCTGCTGCTGGAGGCTCACCAAGTATCCGTCCGCTTTGTGCGGTAGATAGACATTTTCCTTGTGCTCGAACGGACACAGAAGCGCGGGTCCGACGCGCCTTGGGGGAGTTAGGCTGTGCCGATCCTTGTGCTGATGTTTGCGCACGAACCTCCCGCGCCGACCGACGGAGCCCGGCTGCCGTGAAGGGACCTGCCCGCCGCAATCGCGATGACCGGCCGCCGCCAGGCGGACCTGAGGAGGCGCGGCAGCGCGTGCTGGGCAATGTCATCCGCACCGGGCGGGAATCCATCAAGGATCCGAAAACCGGCGCCCATCCGACACAAGCCAAGTTCTACGCCCTGTGCCGCGAAGCCGAAGGTACGCCGTCCGGCTTACGGGCGGGCTATCTCTTCGCCCAGTTTACTGCGAGCTCACGCCGCTGGATGGGGCTGGTGGAGCGCGGAATCGAGCCCATCAAACCGGGCCATGCCCGCCTTTTCGAAAAGGTCTGCGGCTGGCCCGAAGGCATTCTCGACGCCCAGTTCGACAGCGCCGAAGCCTTTCAGGACCTCCTGACGTCCTGGGGAGACCGCGTCGTTCTTCCGGCGTCCTTCCCGTCGGGCCTAAGCGACGGGGCGTACGCCGCAGGCGAAGATCATTCGCCCGTCCGCCTGAATGGCATCAAACCGCAGGTCGTTCAGCGCGCGGCCCTGCCCACCCGGAAAGCGCTTGCGGCCGAGATCGACCACGGCCTGCGCAAGAACCGGCTGCAGAGCTTGCGCCTCGTCGTCGTCCAGGGTGAGCAGGGCATCGGCAAGTCACAGCTGATCGCCCAATGGTGGAACGAGCATGGCAAAGATCATTTCGACCGAAACACCTTCACCCTCGATTGCGCACGCCTGGGTGGTGACCAGATCGTCGTGGCGCTCAACGACTTCTTTCTCAGGTCGAAGCCGACGGCCGAGCTGACGCCTGCGCTGCCGGCGCGGCTGAAACAGTTGTCTCGTCTCCTGATCGTCCTCGATGGTCTGTCGCAGGAGCAGAACCGTCCGCATCCGAGACCCGCTGACGATCGGCAAGAGAGTCCCATCCCCGCCGGTCGAGCGGATTCAGCCGCCTTCAATCGAGTCCGGGAGTTCGTGCTGTTCCTGGCCCAGGCCGGGGTTCGCGCCTCTGTCCTGCTCGGCGTTCAGACGGCCGAGAAGACGGGCGATGCGCTTGGTATTTCCGGTCGCCTCGACGCCTCGACCGGCGTCGAGTTCGTCTCGCCCAAGCGGCTGTCGCCCGAGGAAGGCGCGCTGCTGTTCCAGGCTCTGGAGGTGGGCGGCCTATCCCTGCCGGACCTGCAGTCGTTGTCGGCGCGCCTGCAGGGGCTGCCTATCTCCATCACGGCGGCCGCGCACTACCTGCGCGAGGCGAACGCTGTCCAGGCCGAAGCCTTCCTCACCGACATCGCCAAGGCCGGCGACTTCCAGTTCTTCGACGCCTTCTTCGAGCGCTACCTGCAGGCGATCAACAGCGGCGCCGTCGATCCCCAGGCCCACCCCCACGCCTATCTGCGCCTGCTCGCGCTGATGCCAGGGCCGGTGGCCAAAAGCCGGCTGGACGACCTGTTGGCGAAGGGGCGCATCCGCAGACTGCAGAACGGCGACACCGGTCTGTTCGAACGGATGCGGATCGCCTTCGTCATCGACCAGGACTCCCATATCGACATCAATCCGATGGTACGGAGCCTGTTGCGGCAGGAACTGGCGCGGCACGTGCGCGAGAGTGCGCCCGGGGTTGACCGGGATCGGGCCGAACTGCGCTGGATCCACGCAACCGCAGCCATCTCGTGCCACAGCCGCCTGCCCTTGAGGCCGAGCGACTACACAATCGCCGAGATCGAGATGATCGAGGGCGTCCTGTATCACCTGCTGGCCGTACGCGACCTGCTGGACGAACCTCAACCCGGCGCCGCCCCGGACGAAGACCTGCGCCCGCTTGAAGATCTGCTGGCCGAGCCCCTCTCTCCGGCCGCCATCACCCGGTTCTGCCTCGAGAAGATTGTGCGGCGATACCTGATGGATCGGCGCACCCACCGGGTCACGCGCATCCTCGGCCAGTTCGAAACCAAAGCCCGGCTTCTGGGGCTGTTCTTCGACGGCTCCGACGACGGAAGCGGGCCACGCCACCTCGATGTCTGGGACCAGGTCGATCTCTACGGCGAGATCGGGGTTTGCTGGATGCACGCCGGCCGCCTCAAACTTGCCCATGAGGCTCTGGCCAAGGCCATGCGGTGTTTCCAGCGCATGGGGTTGACCGTGACCCAGGACAGCTTCCCCCTTTTGGAGGGGACGCAGCTGCGGCTCTGGAGCGAAACGCTGTCGACCTACTCACTCGTCCAGATGCGCATGGGCAGGACGTGCTCGGTGGTCGAAGACATGCTGTCGCCGGCAGTCGCCGTCGGCGCCCGTTTCGCAAGGGCGGTGCTGGTCCTCGACAAGCCGCTGGACGATGAGGGCAAAGCCAAGCTGCGGTCCGCCCGACGGCTCATCTGCCGCGACGCCTACGTCAAGTTCCGGGCCGGCGATCTCGACGCCGCCCTCGATGGCTACGGCCTGGCTCTGGCGATCGAGAAGCTTGGCGGCGGCGACAAGCTTTCAGGTGACGCCCTGCGCCGCTACATTGAGGCCAAGGTCAGGCGCGGACCCTGCATTCCGGAAGATCTGCTCGAAGCCGACGCCCTCATAGATCGCCACCTGGAGCACAGGCGCAGCCCGACGGCGGCGCGACGCGGCTCCAACGACGTCATCTCGCTCTACGCGACGAAGATCATGCTGCAGCGGGCGCTGTCGAATTTCGCCGAGGCCGGCGCAATCCTCGAGGAAGCGCTGCGCCACCCCTTTGTCCAGCAGGGCGAGTGCTCCTATGTCGCCCGGATCGAACTCGAACTCGAACGCTATCGCCTGCTGATCGCCCAGAACGCCGCGACCCCCGAGGCGATGCAAGACCTGAAGCGCATCGTTCAGGATCTCGAAGCCCGTCACCATGGGTTGCTGCAAAGCGATGCAATGCTCGTCCTGGCCGAGATGGAAGCCGAGCCAGACCGGTCCAGGACCCTGTCAATTCTCGAGCGTCGTATGCTCCATGACGGCTGGAGCCTGCGGCGCGGCGATGTGGACACCATTCGCCGGGGCGACAGCGCGGTGAAAAGCTGGGGCTGTTAGGCGTCAGTCGGCTCGTCGTCGGGCTCGTCAGGATCGTAGAGGCCAGACCAGTCGATTGTTCTGGCGAGGTAGTCGCGATGCTCCACCTTCAACTCTCCGGCCTTGAAGGCTTTCAGCTGTCGTCGCCCCTTATCGGTCAGCGTGATCTTCGCGAATTGCTCATTGTCAGGCCAGTCCACATACTTCAAAACCTTGGCCTGAGCCAACCGCGTGCAGAAGGCTCCATACCGGCCCACATCCAACGCATCCATCCTGGACAGCTGGTTATAAATGTCCTGCTTCTGGCACCAGTTGACGCCGCGAACCTCAAGCCAGCGAAAGACCAGAAATTCGAAGACTGACCGTACCATTCCCTTGCCCGTGTAAATGCAGGGCAAGCTCTCCTCATCCAGCCGTCGCGGCGCCGTGACCTGTTCCCGCCTTGGCGCCACCGTTGAACCATTCGGCCGCTCAACCACATGGCCATCCGGTTGGCGCGGCATCCCTCGAACCTCATTGATCATCAAAGTGAACAGTCCCGCGATATTGTCGCCGGTCCGAGGGTCGTCCTTCATCATCTGAGTCAGAAGCGCGCGCGAATTCGCCAAGGCTTCCAGCAAGCCTAGGACATCAGGGCGCCCATCGCGCCTTTCACCATCCGCCATCGACATGCGCCCCACCCGGGCTTCGCCGCAACGTCCTGTTAACCCTGCGCGCGGCATATAGCCTTGAGCTCACCGTGACCGATCCGGAGCCGCGCTGTCCCCACGACAGCGAATTTTAAGACAAATCCGGACCGTTCTAAGTTTAGCCAGATTCAGCGTAACATGGCTATGAGTGTCCCGCGAAGCCTGATTCGTATGGGCGCGGACCGTTTTGCTAAGTTTAGCAAAACCCACGATAGCTCTTCCGATCATAAATCGATCTTTTTAACGGTTGCTAATCGTCGCGATGTGCGAGCCATAATCCTTTGCCAACAAGGCTTTATCCTGAACTCTTTGGCGTCGGCCTGAGCCAAAAAGGAGAAGCCGATGCAACCCGCCATCCCCAATTCGCGCGCCTTCGATGCGCGCTTCCGCTGTCCCATCTCCCAGAAACCGAGCCTCATCAGGGCCGATTGCAACTGCCTTGGTCGGGGCGCCAAACGGCGATATCCCGAGCTCAACGAAATCCTCGCCACCGAGGCCGATGACGGGCTCGAGTATGATGACAACCGTCGTCTCGACGGGCAATGCCAACGTCTGCGCGAGCTGATCGGCGAACGCGAGCGGTGCAGCCCGAGCCGCGTCCTGCTCGGCGGCTCCGGCCTGGAACGGATTCCGATGATCGCCGCCGCCTTGGGCATCGAGCGGATCATCCGCCTCGAGGGCGACTTCCATGGCTATGACCGCCATTCGCTGTTGACCGGCGTCGAACGCATCACGCTGCGCGTCGACCCGAAGACCCGCACCCTCTCGCCCGAAGCCCTCGCCGCCGCCGTGCGCGGCCTCGGCAAGGCGATGCTGATGCTGACGTTGGGTGGCAGCAACCCGCTGCTGACTCCCATCACCCGGGCGCACGTCAAGGCCGCCCATGAAGCCAACCCCGAACTGGTGATCCTGGTCGATGGCGCCTACCGGCAATACAGCGACCAGTTCCACCTCAGCGATCTGGCCGATGAGTTCGACCGCGTGATCTACCTCCAGGTCGCCTCAAAGGACATCTTTCTGCCTGGTCCACGCCTGTCCTGGGTGGTGCCCTCGGCGCGCTTCGCCGAGCGCCTGACCCAGATCCAGGCGCCGTTTCCGCTCAATACTGGCGGCGTGCGGCAAGCGATCGCAATGCTGGAACGGCCCGAACTGCTCGCGGCCCTGCGCGGCGAGCAGGCCAAGGCCAGGGATATCCTGATCGAGGGCCTGAGCCGGCTGCGCCTGACCCTTATCAGCGGCGTCGCGCCGTGGGTCGTCCTGCAGTGGCCAGGGGATGCAGCGGCAGTGGTTCGCAAGCTCGAGGACGATTATGGCGTTCTCGTTCAGCAGCAGATCCATGCGCCACTCGAAGACAGCTGGATGCGCATCAGCGCGACGACGCCCGAAGAAGCGACCCATATCGTCTGGGCGGTGACGCTCATCGTCGTCCAGGGGATAGCACATTGAGGCTCGCCACATCGCGCGGACCTGCTTCTGCGATACCTTGCCAGGTCCGGCCATTGGCCGGACCTGGCCTTCATCTTCACTGAGGATGCTGTCCGCTCTCAGGCGCGGGCGAAAGTAGACGAATGGCCACCTGACTCTTAATCAGCGGGTCGTAGGTTCGAATCCTACTGCACCCACCATTCCCAGCCCACCGTCTCAGTTGAATATTTGAACAGAGACGGTGGGGGTGGGCGCGATCGCCACCGACCCCGAGGTTTGACGATCGACCCGGCCATCGGCTTGTCGAAAGTCCGAACCAACGCCCGCCTAGGCGCCGGCCCCGTCCTCGCGACGCGCCAGCCCGGCGCAGAACAGGGCGAAGACGCAGATCAGGGCCTGGGTTCGCATCGGGTAATCCACGAACGAGTGCGCCATCAGGATCACAATGCCGGACAGCGCCGCCCAGGCGTATGACCTGTCCCTGCCGGGCGGGCCCCGAACAAGCCGGACGACCTTCGTTGCCAGCCAGGCGGCGAACAGGGCCAGGAGGATGGGAAAGGCGATCCCGGCTTCCAGCCAGAGCTGCAGATACTCGTTGTGCGCCTCGTTCACGTACTGCCTGGACATGGTGTCGGCCAGTTCGACCGAGCGATAGACGGGATCAAAGGAACCAAGCCCCGTCCCCGCCGGCTGCGCCGCCTTGGCGGCGCTGAAGATCGTCGGCCAGGAATCGAGGCGGCGCTCCTCGCCGGAGGCCTCCGAGAATCGATTGATCGTCGCGACGCCGCCCACGCCGAAAACAGCGGCGATGGTCACGAGGATCAGGACCAGCACCCAACCGCTTCGCGGCCCCAGCTTCGCGGCGTAAAGACCGCGCCAGTAGATCAGGCCGCCGGCGAAGACCCCGAGCCCGCCCATGATGAGTCCGGCCCGCGAGCGGGTCACGACAATGCCCCCGACCAGCACCAGGGTCAGGCCGATATAGGCGATTGCGCCAAGATGCCTGAAGCGGGGGGACGTGGAGCGCCACCGCAGGCCGATGGCCGCCGCCAGCGGCAGGCCGACCGCCAGCGCCCCGGCCTGATGGTTCTTGTTGGCGAAGAAGCCGACCGGGAAATCGTTGTTGGAAAAGGGGTGCGTCGGCCAGCGCAGGGATGTGGTGTGCTGGATGGCCGCCAGGATCGTTCCCAGGACCAGAAGCCCGATGGTGACGACCAGCAGGTCGCGATAGCGCCGATCGTTGAGGCAGAGGGCCGCCAGGAACAGGCTGGCCGCCGGCAGGATCCACAGGAAGGCGGCCCAGGTCGCGTCCGGCGTCAGGCTCAAGGGGTGGGACGCCAGCGGCACATCCGCCACTCGAAGCGTCTCGACCGCCAGCGCCCGGCCCGGCAGGCGGGCCCACAGGTCCGCCGGCAGGGGGATCAGCTGGATCAACGGGACGAGCAGCATCAGCGCGCAGAGGGCAATCGGCCAAGGGTCGAGACGTTTCCAGCGCGACGACAGGCGGAACAGAACGACTGGCAGCGTCGCCAGGCCCATCAGCTGCAGCGCCAGGGTGGTCAGCTCGCGCCCGCGCGTGCCCGCCCCAAGGGTCAAGGCCAGGGCGAGCATGGCCGCCAGGGCAAGGAACAGCCCGGCCTGCAACAGGTCCCCCTGACGCAAGTCGCCTCGCCAATGGCGGTCCCTGGTCGACGCCGGTCTGGTCATCGGGTCGCTCCGTTTGCCGAGGCCGGGCGGACGTCTATGCGGTCCAGCAGGATGGAGGTCGCGGTGACACTGTCGGCGCCGGCGATGACCTGGATCCATTGGGCGGCGCAGCCATCCGGCGGCACGACGAAGGACTGGTCGGTGGTCGTCGGCCCGCCGCTCGAGGTCTGGATCGGCGCGCGGCCGATGACAACCCGGCTGTGGCACTGCACTTCGAGGGTGAAGGCCCGGTCGCCTTCCGTCTCCGCATTCTCGGCGACGACGGAAACCGAATAGCGGCCCGGCCCGAGGAAGACCATCTGGCGCAGAAGCGGGGTCGAGGTCGATCCCGCGCGGTCCACCCGGATCCGACCGGATTGCGCGGCCAATGGCTTCCAGTCGTACCGTTCACCGGAAGCCGAAAGCGGCTCCCAGTTCAGCGGAGGCGGTCCCGGCAGGCCATTTAGGTCGGGGTCGTAGACAAGCCCCTCCCCGGCGGGGCCGCCGAAAATTCGGGAGCGGGCCCGGCGGAGCTCATCATAGCGCTGCTGAACCGCCAGACGTCTGAAAAGGTTATGCGCTTCGTCATCCGTCGGCGACGCTCCCGTCCCGCGCATCTCGATCAGGAGATCGACGACGGCGGTCGGGTCCGCGGCCAGGCCGGCGCTGGTCAGGAAAGGTTGTCGCCAGGGGGGCTTGAGCGCCAGACGCTCGGCGACCGCCGCTCGACCGGCCGGTGTCTGTATGACGCCATACAGGACCCTGAAGACCGAATCGCCGACCTCGACCCGCCGCCGCAGGACCATGTCCGCCTGCAGCGCGACGGTCCTGACATCGCCGCTGGCGAGGGCGTCCCGAATGAGCCAGGAACTGACGGCGGAATCGCGACGGCTCAGCCGGGATGCCTGATGCACAATCTCGCGTCGGCGCGCCCGGTCGTCGCGCCCTTCCACCCTGCCGATCACCCACAGGGCGGCGCCGTCATAGGGCGCCCGGGCGAGCGCCGCCCGGGCGGCCGCAAGCGCTTCCGTGTCGCGGCCGGCCTTGAGGTCGGCGGCGGCGGTCTTGGCAAGCACGGTGGAAGACCCGGGAGACCACCGAACGGCCGCCGACAGGTCGTCCTTGCGGAGCGCCCAGGCCGCCATGCCCTGTCGGATCGCCGCCCAGCCGACCAGCAGCGCCACACAGAAGGAAACCGCCAGCACGGCCAGGCTCAGCCCGTTACGGACGTCGCCTTTCGGGCCGCCCGCCGGGATCAAGTCGACCTGCTGTCCGTGCTGTTGCCCAACTGGGTGTAGTTGTAGGCGTAGGCGGCGCTGTAGCCGTAGCCGTAACCATGCCCGGCCGAGGTCGCGTTGAACTTGGTCAGGATGGCGCCGGCGATCTTGGCTCTGGCCTGGACCAGGCGCCGGATCGCGATGCGCGAGACGCTGCGCCGCGCCTTGCCGGCTTCGATGACCAGCAGTGTGGCCTCAGCGCAGGAGCCCAGGATGGGGGCGTCGGCCAGGCCGATGACCGGCGGCCCATCAATGATGATCAGGTCGAAGTGATTCCTGGCTTCCATCAGCAGGCCCGTGAACCGCGAGCTCGACAGCAGCTCCGACGGGTTTGGCGGCAACGGGCCCGAGGTCAGGGCGTACATCCCCGACTTGCCCGTGGCCTGCACCACGCCCTGCCACTCTACCCCGGTCAGGCAGTTGCTCAGGCCGCTGGAGTTCTCGCAGCCCACCAGGCGGTGGACCGACGGGTTCCGCAGGTCGGCGTCGATCAGCAGGATACGCAGATCCAGGTTGGCGAAGCTTCTCGCCAGGCCGAGGGCCGTGGTGCTCTTGCCTTCCGAGGGTCGGCTGGAGGTCACCAGAATGCTGGCGGGGACACCGTCCGGCGTAATGAACTGCGTGGCGGCCCGGGTCGAGGCGTAGGCCTCGGTCATGTCGGACCGCGGGTCGGCCATGGCCGAGATCGGGCTGACGCCCTTCTCGAGTTCCGGGATCACCCCCAGCACGGTCAGGCCCAGCTTGGCCTGGACGTCGTCCGGCGTGCGGACGGCCTCGTCAAGCAGCTCCAGCAGCATGACCACCGCGCCGGCCACCAGCAGGCCCAGGAAGAGCGCCAGGGCCAGGTTGCGCGGCAGACTGGGCGACACGGGGGCGCCAGACGGACGAGCGGGATCGATGACGGCGATGTTGGTGCTGTCCACGCCCCCGGCGACACCGACTTCCTTGTAGCGCTGCAACAGGTCGTCATAGAGGGTGCGGTTGGTATCCACCTCGCGCTGGAGAATGGTGTTCTGGATGTTGCGCCGACGCAGATCGGTGAACGACCCCTTCTGGCTCTCGACCTGGGCCGAGAGAGAGCGCTCCTGGCGAAGGGCCACCTCGTAGCGGCCCCGGATACCTTCCTTGACCCGCGACGCGGCGATATTCAGCTTGCGATCGACATCGTCAATCTGGGCCTTCAGTTGCAGCATCTCCGGCGCTGCCGGCAGATAGACCGCCTGCTTTTCCTCGTAGCTCGTCTGCAGACTGGCCTGCCTGCCGAGCAGACTCTGGACGGTGGGGTCTGACAGGGTTTCCGGCAGGGACAGGGCCGGCAGGGGCTCGGCCTGGCGCCACCGTTGTTCGGCGCGGATTCGTTCGCCCTTGACCTCGGTCAGCATGGCGTTGAACCGGGAGAGGTCGGCCGCGGTCAGGGACTGGCCGGCGCTGTCGCCCTGGCCCTTCGTATCCGCCCCGTTCGGATTGACGTTGATGATCTGCTGGTCGGCCCCGTACTCGACGAGCTGTCGCTCCGACTCCTCGAGCTTCTGCTTGACCTGCGCGATGCGCCCCTCGAGGAACTTCCGCGCATAGGCCGAGGAATCGAAGCGCCGTTCCATGGCCAGGGTCTGGAAATTGCTGGCCAGACCGTTGGCGACCCTGGCCGCGATCTTGGGATCGGGGCTGGTGAAGCTCACACGGACCAGACGGGCCATGCCCTGCTGGGCGACCTCGGTATTGGCCATCAGCAGGCCGGTGAGGGCGTTCTCGGCCCGCGTGGCCTCCGCCGGCGTCTGGTTGGCCTTGAGCGGCGGCAGGCCGGCGATCTCGCGCATGGCCGGGTCCCGGACCAGGTTCAGCGCGACAACAGTCCGGCGCGCCAGCGCCTCGCTTCTCAGCAGGCCGATCTGGGTTTCGATGAACTCGCTGCCACTCGCAGATTCGATCGGCGCCAGTTCGCCCATGTCGATGACCTTGGAGGCCTCGCGGTCGATCTGGATAAGGGCCTTCGAGGTATAGAGCGGGGTCGTCATCAGGGTCTTGGTCACACCGAGCACGAGACTCAGGACCAGGACCCCCAGGATCAGCCAGCGGTGCTTGAGGATCGCGCCCCAGATGTTGGTGATGAGCTGACGCTGGCTTTCGTCGAAGGCGCTGACATCGAGGTTCCCGTTGTAGACCGCACCCGCCTGCCTCAGAATCACGGGGCCGGGCCGGGTGGCTCTCGCGGTGACAAACCGCGAGTACGGTGGTTCGATCGGGTCGTTATTCTCTACCACTGTCGGTCCCGGGACATTATGCCGTTAAGGGTGAAGAACCAGCGCCGTCGTTCCGCAGAACGCCTTGCGCCGGGCCGCGTCGGATCGGTTGTATATCTGGCGGAGGCGACACCTGTGAACCGAAAGATGCTCAGCTCCATGTCGCAGGTTTCCGCGTGACTCAATAGCCCCCGCGTTCGCGGAGCGTCAATCAGAAGGCCGATCGGCCCAGCGCGCACCCGTCCGGCAAGAGCGCCCTTGCGTCGGTCCCGCGAAATCTATCACCATTGTGCGCAACTGAAGGGCCGCTTTCCGTATGAACACTCCACCTCGTTTCGCCTTGATCGGCGTCGGCGGTTTCGTCGCGCCGCGCCATCTGCGCGCCATCAAGGAGGTCGGCGGCGCCCTCGAGGTGGCCCTTGATCCCAACGATTCCGTCGGAATCATGGACAGCTACTTTCCCCAGGCGCGGTTTTTCACCGAGTTCGAACGCTTCGATCGCTACATCGATCTGTGCCGCCGCCGCGGCGAGGGCGTCGATTTCATGAGCATCTGCTCGCCCAACTATCTTCACGATTCCAACGTCCGCTTCGCGCTCCGCTCCGGCGCCGACGCCATCTGCGAAAAGCCTCTGGTGCTCAACCCCCACAACATCGACGGTCTGCAGACCCTGGAGGAAGAGACAGGCCGGAAGGTCAACACCATCCTGCAGCTGCGGCTGCACCCGACGATCATCGCGCTTCGCGAGAAGATCCTGAGCGGACCGAAGGACGCGGTCGCCGACGTCTCCCTGACCTATGTGACCTCTCGCGGGCGCTGGTACCACAGCTCCTGGAAGGGCGATGAGGCCAAGTCGGGCGGCATCGCCACCAACATCGGCGTGCACTTCTACGACATGCTGAGCTTCGTCTTCGGCGACCTGGTCCGCAACGTCGTTCACTACCGGGCCGCCGACCGCGCGGCCGGCTATCTGGAGTACGAGCGGGCGCGGGTGCGCTGGTTCCTGTCGATCAACATCGACGACGTGCCGCCGGCTGTCCGTGAGAAACAATCGACCTTCCGATCGATCACCGTGGACGGCGAGGAGATCGAGTTTTCCGACGGCTTCACCGACCTTCACACCGCCAGCTATCGCGAGGTCATCGCCGGCCGCGGCTTTTCCCTGGCCGAGGTTCGCCCCTCGATCGCCACCGTGGCGCACATCCGCAACGCGCCGCTCGAGCCCGACGAGGGCGAGGCCCACCCCTTCCTGGCGACGGTGCTGGCTTCCGGCGAAGGGCGCAACGATGAGCGGGCGTGATCCGGCGGCGCCGCAGATGCGGCAGGACGACCGCTTTCCCGGCGTGCTGATCCACGAAAGCGCCTATGTCGACGATCCCTGCAGCATCGGCCAGGGCACGAAGGTCTGGCACTTCAGCCATATACTTGCGGGCTGCGACATCGGCGAAGGCTGTTCCATCGGCCAGAATGTGATGATCGGTCCGAACGTGCCGGTCGGCGACCGCTGCAAGATCCAGAACAACGTCAGCCTGTTCAACGGCGTCGAGCTGGAGGACGACGTGTTCTGCGGCCCCAGCTGCGTGTTCACCAACGTGCTCAATCCGCGCGCCGCCATCGAGCGCAAGTCGGAGTTTCGCAAGACCATCGTCCGGCGCGGCGCGACCATCGGCGCCAACGCCACCATCGTCTGCGGGCACGAGATCGGCGCCTACGCCTTCATCGCCGCCGGCGCGGTCGTCACCGGGCCAGCGCCGGCCTTCGCCCTGATGGCCGGCGTGCCCGCGCGGCGGATCGGCTGGATGAGCCGGGCCGGGGCGCGGCTGGGCGAGGACCTGGTCTGCCCGATCGAGGGCGTGGTCTATGTTGAGACCGAAAGTCGGCTGGAGATCGCGCCCGCGTCATGAAGGTCCTGATACCCAACTACCCGACCACCGACAGCTTTGTGGACAATGTGGCCTTCACCCTGAGGGCCATGGGGCATGAGGTGGTCACCCCGGTCCGACCGTTAGACCGCTTTCGAAGCGGCCCGGCGCGGTTCCTGACCCGCGCCTGGCGGCAGGCCTTTCCCGAGCACTGGACGCCCGGCGAGCGCTTCGCGCTGGCGGCCGCGAGGCAGTCGGCGCCCGATCTCGTTCTCTGCCTGACCCAGAGCCTGCGGCAGGAGGTGATCGAAAACCTGCGCGGTCTCGGCGCGAGGCGCATGGTCGCCTGGTGGGGAGATCCGCCGGCCAACATGGAGGGGCTGGGCCTGCTGGCCGACGGCTGGGACCACATCTTTATCAAGGACGCCGCCGCGGTGGCGAAGTTCCGCGCCGTCGGCCAGCCGGCCGAGCTCATGCACGAGGCCATGAACCCGGCCTGGCACCGGCGGGCCTTTTCCGCCATCGGCGACGAGGTCGCGGTGGCCGGCAGCTATTACGGCTACCGCCAGTTCCTGGTGCGCCGGCTGATGGCCGCCGGCGTGCCGATGGCTCTGCATGGTCCGCGGCCGCCGCGATGGGCCGACCCGGCGATCTCGGCCGCCGCGACCGGTCGGTTCATCGTCAGGGACGAAAAGAGCGCGGTGTTCGGATCGGCTCTGGCCTGCCTCAACTCCACGACCCTCTCCGAGGGAGACAGCCTCAACTGCCGCGCCTTCGAGATCGCCGGCGCCGCCGGTCTGCAGCTGATCGAGAACAAGCCAATGGTCGCCGACTGTTTCGAACCCGGGCGAGAGGTGCTGGTCTATCGTTCGGTCGAAGACATAGTAGATTACCTCGCCCGCGCCCGGTCCGAACCGGCCTGGGCGATGTCGATCCGCGAGGCCGGACACGCCCGGGCGAACGCCGAGCATAGCTATCGTCACCGGCTGGACGTCCTCCTGAAACGCGCCGGCCTCGGCGCGGCCTGAGTGAAAGCTGAAGTCTGATGCCAGAACGCTCCTATCCCGTCTCCCGGCCGTCCATCGGCGCGCTCGAGGCGGAGTATGTGCTGGATGCGGTGCAGTCGGGCTGGATCTCGTCGATCGGCCCCTATGTCACCCGCTTCGAGAGCGATTTCGCCGCCTTCTGCGAGACCCGCCACGCGGTGGCGGTGTCCAACGGCACCGTGGCCCTGCACCTGGCGATGATGGCCTATGACATCGGGCCGGGGGACGAGGTCATCGTCCCCGACCTGAGCTTCATCGCCACGGCCAACAGCGTCCTGATGGCCGGGGCCACGCCGGTGTTCTGCGACATCGAGCCGGAGACCCTCTGCCTCGACCCGGCGGCGCTGGAGAGCCTGATCACGCCCCGGACGAAGGCCGTCATGCCGGTTCACCTGTACGGCCACCCGGCCGACATGCCGGCCATCAACGCGGTCGCCGCCCGCCACGGCCTGAAGGTGATCGAGGACGCCGCCGAGGCGCATGGCGCCGCGGTGCTGGGCAAGCCGGTCGGCGGGCTGGGCGACTGCGCGACCTTCAGCTTCTACGGCAACAAGAACCTCACCACCGGCGAAGGGGGCATGATCACCTCCGATGATGACGCCTTCATCGCCCGCTGCCGGGTGCTGCGCGATCACGCGATGAGCCCGACCCGGCGCTACTGGCACGAGGAGCTGGGCTACAACTACCGCATGACCAACCTGCAGGCCGCGCTCGGCTGCGCCCAGCTCGAACGGTCGGAGGCGCTGCTGGAGGGCCGACGCCGGGTGTTCGCCATGTACCGCCAACGCCTGGAGGGCGTCCCCGGCCTGAAGCTCAGCCGCACGGCGCAATGGGCCCGCCACGCCCACTGGCTGGTCTGCGTCGAGATCGAGGGGCTGGACCACGACCGCCGCGAGGCCTTCATGGACCGGTTGCGGGCCCGGGGCATCGACACACGGCCCTACTTCTATCCGATGTCCCACATGCCCTACCTGACCCAGGCGGCCACGCCCGTCGCCAGCCGGTACGCCCAGATCGGCCTCAACCTGCCGACCTACATCGAGCTGGAGCAGGCCGACATCGACTACATCTGCGATGGCCTGATCGCCGAGACGGCCGGGCTCGCGGCGCTTGCTTAAGCGCCTCCTCCTCCACGCGATCGAGGACCTGCTGCGGCCGATCAGCGGTCCGCTGGGCGTGCGGCTGCGGCGCGCCTATTACCGGCGCCGGTTCAAGGCCTGCGGCAGCCACCTGACCATCGACACCGGGGTCAGCTTCGAGGCGCCGCAGCTGATCTCGGCCGGCGACTGGCTGTGGATCGACAAGAACGTGGTGATCATCGCCGGCGCGGCCAACGCCGCCGGCGACATCACCTGGATGGACAACCCGGACTGCGCCGCTGCCCCGGGCGAGGTGATCCTCGGCGACAACACCCACGTCGCCATCGGCTGTGTGATCCAGGGCCATGGCGGCGTCTCGATCGGGTCTGCCTGCACGATCGGCTCCGGCTCGATGATCTACTCCCTGTCCAACGCCGTGCGGTCGGCGCGGACCGGGCCGGTGGTGGGCGAAGGCTCGTCGCTCGGCCGGGTCGCCAGCCCGGTCGCCATCGGCCGAAACGTCTGGCTGGGGCTCAACAGCATTGTCATCGGCCATAGCATCGGCGACGATTGCTTCCTCAAGCCGATGACCGTGTTGGTTTCCAATCTCGCGCCGAACACGGTAGCGTCGGGCAATCCGGCGCGTCCGGAAGGCCTCCGCTATTCCGACATCTCCCCGTAGCCCCCAGCGCAGCAGTCACCGACGTGCACAACACAATCGCCCTTCAGATGAGCGTCATCGCCCTGTGCTGGCTGCTGATGCTGGTCTATGTGGTTGTCCGCACGATCCGGTCGCGGGCGAGCAGCGTGGGGCTGCCCATCGCCTTCATCCTGTCGATGACGTTCCTGTATTGCGGGGCCTTCGTCTACGCCATTCCCAGCTACACGCCCCAACGCGCCGGCAGTCAGCTCCAAGCATACTTCTACGCCTGGAATTTCTCCGACAAAACAGTCCTGGCCGGGGCCGGCCTGTCGCTGCTGGGCGTGGTTGGATTCACCCTGGGGGCCGCCCTGCTTCCATCCTTCCTGGAACGCGCGCGGGCCTTGCCCGACCCGAGGCTGTTCCTGGAGAACGTACGAGACACCCGTCGGCCGCTGATGCTCGCGCTGGGCGTGGCGTCGGTCGCCGGGTTTGCCCTGACCGGCCTGTCCATTCCGGTTCCTATGGTGGATGCCGTACTGCTGGTCTGCCGGACCCTGGCGATCGCCGCCGTCTGCCTCGGCGCGGTGCTGTCGCAGGGGGTGAACTGGCGCGCCGCTGCCGGCTGGTACGCGATCTCTCTGGTCATTCCGCTGTTCTATCTGGTGATCTGGGGGTTCACCTCCTACGGCTTCATCACGCTGATCATCCTGGGCGCCTTCTGGTTGACCGTGCTGGCGCGCCGGCAGATCGGCCTGGCGCGAATCGTCGGCATCGGCGCCGTGGTCACCTATGCCTGCCTCTGCCTGTTCGTGGCCTGGATGTCGTTCCGGGAAGATATCCGGGCGGTGGTCTGGAGCAACGCTTCGCTGAGCAAGCGTGTCGAGACCATCTCCAACAGCTTTGCCCATACCAAGCTGCTGACGCCGACCGACTTCGAAAGCCTGGACTGGCTGACCGTCCGCCTGAACCAGGGCCTGTTGGTTGGCAAGGCGGTGGAGCGCCACGCCGTTGCCTCCGACCTCCGACTGAACGGTGGGAGCATCATCATCTCCGCCGCCGCCGTCGTTCCGCGCGCCCTCTGGCCGGGGAAGCCGACCCTGAGCCAAAGCGATTTCGTGACGCGCCACACCGGCGTGGTTTTTTCCAAGTCCGCCAATTTTGGCTCCGGCCCGATCTTCGAGCTGTTCGTCAACTTCGGTGCGACCGGGATCTTCCTTGGAATGCTCCTGCTCGGCGCGATCGTCAGGGCGCTGGACAAGGCCGCCGCCCTCGGCCTGAGGGAAGGCCGGCTCATCGATTTCGTCCGGGCCTTCACTGTCGGGCTCGCGCTGGTGTCACCGCTTTCGACGATCTTCTTCATGGTCAATACCGCGCTGATCTCGTGGATCGTCCTGACCCTGCTCAAGCTGGCGCTGGGACGGCGGGTTCCAGCGACCCACATCGAGAGCCACCCGGGCTGGCCTGCCCGCTCATCGCAAGATCGCGCGATGGAGCATCGATGAAGCGCATTCTGTTTCTCCAGTTCTTCGATCCCGCGGCATACCCGCCGCTGGATCGGGGAGCCGCGCAGTTGCTCGAACGGGGTTGTACAGTCCGGTTCCTGGGTGTCCGCAGCCAGGGCACAGGCGCAGAAATGCGTCTTTCAGCCCATCCCAGATTGACCGAACGATTGATCTCCAGGCCCACGACAAGGGCCACGATCAGCGCCTATTTCGCGGCCGCCATTGAGGAGTTGGTCCGGTTTCGGCCCGACGTCGTCTACTGCTCCCAGGAGCGCGTCTACCCGATTGGTCTGGCGGCCAGCTTCCTGCCCCACGTTCAAACGGTTCTGCATGAGCATGACACGCCCTGGCTGGACGCAGGCCGCAAGCGCTCACTCCTGGTGAAGGCGCGGGCCGCCTTCGCGCGACGGGCAACCCTGTGCGTCATCCCGCAGACCGAGCGGGCCATCACCTTCGCGGCCGAAACCGGGGGCCGGCGCATCGCGGTCGCCTACAACACGCCGGCCCTGAGCGAGATTGGGCCTCCCCCGGCTCCCCGCAGCGGTCCAGGCCTTGTCCTGTGGCATCATGGTTCGATCGGCCCACGGCGCCTTCCCGCCAGCCTGATCCACGCTTTGGCAAAGACCCCCGACGATGTTGAGCTGCGGGTCGCGGGCTACGAGACGATTTCGACGTACGGCTACGTTGACAGCCTGAAGGCGCTGGCGGGCTCGCTGGGGGTCGGGCACAGATTTTCCTATCTGGGAGCGGCCAAGCGCGACGACCTGTATGCGGCGGCCCGGGCGGCCGATGTCGGGGTTCTGCTGTTCGACTCGAACTTCATCGAACCGATGGCCGGCGCTTCCAACAAGCCGTTCGACTTCCTCGCCTGCGGTCTGCCGCTGATCATCAACGACACGGCCGAATGGCGTGACTTTTTCGGCGACAGGAACCTGTCGCTGAGCTGTCGGCCCGACGACCCGGATGATATTGCCCGGGTCATAATGTGGTATCGAGACCATCCCGAGGAGCGGGCGCGCATGGCGCAGCGGGGGCACCAGGCGATGCTCGACGAGTGGAACTACGAGCAGTCCTTTGCTCCTGTGCTAGAGGCTCTCGAGGCGTCGTCCAGCATCGGCAGCCGGACTTGATGGACCATGCGCATCCTCTTCCTGACCCCCGGCTGCTTCGACAAGGGCGGCATCAGCCGCTACTCCCGCTATCAGATCGAAGCGCTGCGGGAGATCTGCGGGGCTGACAACGTTCGCGCCCTGTCGCTGCTGGGTCCGGACGAAAACAGCCTCGAAACCCCCTTTTCAGTGCTGGCGCACGGCCCCGCCAACCGCCATGCCTCGATCATGAGTCGGCTGCAGTTCGCGACCCGGGCCCTGTACGAGGCCTTGACCTGGCGACCTGACGTCGTCTGGAGCGCCCACGTCAATTTCACGCCGCTGCTGAACCTCGCCGGCCGGCTGGCCGGGGCCCGGACCCTGCTCAATGTCTATGGACTGGAAATCTGGAGCGGCCTGACGGCCCCGCGACGCCGCGCCATGGCCCGTGTCCACCGGGTGCTCGCCGACTGCCACTTCACCGCCCGGCACGTGCGCGACGAGGGCCTGCATCACAGTCTGCCGACCGTGGTCTGGGACCCGGTCGATCTGCGGACGTTCGCCCCGGGGCCGGCCGATCCCGCCGTGGCGGCCCGCTATGGCCTGCCGGACCCGGACCGGCACACCGTGGTCATGAGCCTGGGCCGCCTGGCCAGGGCGGCGGCGCACAAGGGGTTCGACCGGCTGATCGCCACCGTCGCGCGCCTGGCCCCCGCCCATCCGGACCTGCGCCTGGTCATCGCCGGCCGGGGAGACGACCGGCCAAGGCTGGAGGCGCTGGCCGCCGAGCATGGCATCGCCGACCGGGTGATCTTCACCGGCCCGGTCGACGAGGCCGACTTGCCGGCCATCTATCGCGCCGCCGATGTGTTTTCGCTGGTCAGCGATCGCGGACATGGCCGGGGAGAGGGCATCCCCCTGACGCCCCTCGAGGCCATGGCCTGCGGCGCCCCGATCATCGTCGGCGACGAGGACGGCTCGCAGGAGGCGGTCGTCGCCGGCCGCAATGGCTTCGTCGTCTCGCCCCGCGACCCGGGCAGCCACGCCGAGGCGCTCGGGCGGCTGGCCAGGGACCCGTCGCTGCGGGCGCGGATGGGCGGCGAGGCGCGCAAGGTGGCCGAGGAGTTCTTCAGCTACGGGCGATTCGTCAGCGAGCACCGGGCCCTGCTGGGGTCGCTTTGAAAATCCTCATCTACGCCCCCAACTACTACCCCGCCACGCGGTACGGCGGGCCCATCCGCTCGAGCCACGGGCTGGCGGCGGCGCTGGTGCGGGCCGGGCACGGGGTGCAGGTGTTCACCACCGATGTTGACGGCCCCGACCGGCTGGACGTACCGCTGGAGACGCCGGTTCTGATCGATGGCGTCGAAGTGCGTTATTTTCCCCTCGCCGCCCCGGCGCGGATCTATCACTCGCCGGCCATGGACCGGGCCCTGGCGGACGCGGCGGCCGGGGTCGATGTGATCCACACCAACGGCATGTTCCTGTTGCCGGGGCCCAGGGCGGCGCACCACGCCCGCCGCGCCGGCACGCCACTGGTCATCTCCCCGCGCGGCATGCTGTTGCCGGAGATGATCGCCGGCAAGTCGGCCCTGGTGAAGCGCGCCTGGATCAGCCTGCTGGAGCGGCGCGCCCTGTCGGGCGCGGCGGCGATCCATGTCACCTCCGAGGAGGAGGCCCGGGGCGTGCGGGCCCTGGGGCTCGACCTGGCGCCGCTGAGCGTCATCGGCAACGGCGTCGACACGCCGGCGGCCCCGCCGTCCGCCGCCGGGATCGAGCGGCTGTGGGGCGCGGCGCCGAAGGGACGGCGCGTGGCGTTTCTGGCCCGGCTCGACTGGACGAAGGGCGCCGACCTGGCCGTCGAGGCGGTCACCGCCCTGCCCGGCGCGCACCTGCTGTTGGCCGGCCCCGACCAGATCGGGCTACGGGCCCGGCTCGAAGACCTCGCCTCCCGGGCCGGCGCCGCCGACCGGGTGCGTTTCGCCGGTCAGCTGGACGATGCCGAAAAATGGGCCCTGCTGGCCGGCGCCGACGTCCTTGTCGCCCCGTCGGTCAACGAGAGCTTCGGCCTGGCCGTAGCCGAGGCGATGGCCATGGGCGTGAGCGTCGTCACATCGCCCGGCGTCGGAGCCAGCGATATTGTCCGCCGGATTGAACCGGACTGCGTCGTCGAGCGTAACGTTCCGGACCTGACCGCGGCGATCGGGGCGCTCCTCGGCGACCCCGCCCGGCGCGAGCGGTTCGGCAAGGAGGCCCAGCGGGTCATGCGCGCGGAATTTGGCTGGGACAGCATCGCCGGCCGCATGATCGCGCTGTATGAAGCGGCGGGGGGAGACGAACCGCGCGGCATTGGTCGGCAGGGATACTCCACGTGAACCTGATCATTCCCCTGAAAGCCCAGCTCAGCCGGGTCATCAAGTCCACCTTCGTGCGCGCGGTGACGGCCCTGTCGACGGGGCAACTCATTTCGGCCGTGATCCCGATCCTCGCCGCCCCGATCCTGGGGCGCCTCTATCTGCCCGCCGACTACGGCGTCCTGGCCACCTTCATGGCGGCCTCGACCATCCTGTCAGCCGTCAGCACGTTCCAGCTCCAGCAGGGCGTCATCGCCGAGCACGGCGAACGCCGGGCGGTCGCCCTGGTCGTCGTTTGCCGGCGCGTCGGCTATATTGTCTCCGCCGCGGCGCTGGTTCTCGCCCTGGGGATCGTGCTGTGGATGGGAGAGAGCACCCACTACGCCGCCTCCAAGTGGTGGATGTTGGGTCTGCCCCTGACGACGGCGAGCGGCGCCGTGGTGGCGGCGACCGCCGCCCTCGCCAATCGTTACAGGCGCTATGGCACGATGGCCCAGGCTCAAGTCTTGTCGGCGGTCGTGACCGTCGCAACATCGGTCAGCTTGGGTGTAGCAGGATGGGGCGCGAGCGGCCTGTTCGTCAGCTACTTCCTCTCCCAACTCGTGACGCTCTTCTACTACCTGTGGCTCTACCGGCAGATGGTTCCGACGCCGCCGCGACCTGGCGTCAAGCGCACCCTGGTTCTGATCCGGTCGCATCGCCGATTCGCGATCTTCACCCTTCCAGCGGTGCTGATCTCCAACGTGAGTCAGCAGCTGCCGGTCTTTTCCCTTGCCGCGCTTGGCCTGGCCCCCCTGGTCGGCGCGTTTGCCCGGGCCAGGCAGTTGGCGAGCATGCCGATCCAGCTGCTCGGCAGCTCGGTCGGGCAGGTCTTCCGACAACGGGCTTCGGAGATGTATCGCGCAACGGGCTCCTGCCGCCCCGAGTTTGTGAGAACATTCTTCGTGCTGCTTGGCATGGGGCTGGCGCCGACCATCGCGCTCATGCTGTACGGGCGCGTCCTCTTCGAGTTCGTGCTCGGACCACAGTGGGGCGATGCGGGCAAGATCGCAGGCATACTGGCTCCAATGTTGCTGCTGCGCCTGGTTTCCGCACCGCTTTCACAGGTGTTCTACTTCACCGGGCGACAGGTGCACGATCTTGTCATCGTTGTCAGCAATACTGCCCTGCTGGCCTTGATATTGGCGGTCGTTCTGGTGCTCAAACTGCCGGCGATATCGATCGTATACGTGTTCTCGGTGTCTTACTCTATTATGTACGTAGTCTACTTAGCGATGGGATGGCGAGCATCACTAGCAAGATGAACCATGACTCCCCCCCGGCCGGTCCGGCGATGTCCTTCGAGCAGGCCTACTACGAGGCTGACAGCTTCTGGGCTGGGGACGCCCTTACCGACAGCGGCAACCGTTCGCGCGTGGAATTGACCGCGGCGGTTGTGCCGAGGGACGTTCGCTCCCTGCTCGATGCGGGCTGCGGCAACGGCGTGTTCGGGATCGCCCTGGCGGCGGCGCGGCCTGACATCGCGCTTGTCGGGATGGATCGCAGCGCGGCGGCCCTGAAATACGCGCCCTTCGAAACCATCCAGGGCTCACTCGAGAGCATTCCGTTCCCCGACGGCTCGTTCGACTGTGTCAGCTGCCTTCAGGTGATCGAGCATCTGCCGCTGGGGGTCTACGAAGTGGCGCTGCGCGAGCTCGTCCGGGTGTCGCGGCGCTATGTGATTGTCGGCGTCCCCTACAAGGAGGATCTGGAGAAGGACACCACGGTCTGCCCGGCCTGCAAGACCCGGTTCAACATAGACCTGCACCTGCGCACCTATGACGACGCGAAGATCGCGAACCTGTTCACGGAGCACGGCGGCCGGATGACGCGGATCGAGTTTCCCGCCCGGCGCCTCAGGCTGAAGTATGTCAACGAGGTGCTGGGCTATTTGAGGCGTGACCGGACACCGCAGGGCTTCCTTTCTCCGATTTGCCCCGTCTGCGGCTATTCCGAGGGCGACCTGGCGGCAGCCCCGGTGGTGGACACTTCCGTTCCGGGTCCGGCGGGCCAGGGGTCGGGCCTGCGAGCGACCGCGAAGAGGCTGGCGAGGTCCATCGGGAAAATCTGGCCGCGCGAGGAGGTCTTCGGGTACTGGGCCATCGCACTCTACGAGTTCCCCGATCGAGAAACACCTGTCGCCGCCCAGGAGCAAGGCGGCGGGTGACTGCCTCGGTTCGCCGGATGACAGATCAAGAGCCCAGGCATGGGCACACCCTGGAGTTTACATGAGCGCCCTGCCCAACCTCGTCATTATCGGCGCCATGAAGTGCGGAACGACGAGCCTGCATCAATATCTGGATGTGCATCCAGATATCGGGATGTCAGACCCCAAGGAGGTCAACTTCTTCTCCGGAGAGGCCTCGGACCGGCCGCTCGATTGGTACAAGAGCCTGTTCGACCCCTCCAAAGCCGTTCGGGGGGAAGCGTCGCAGAGCTACAGCAAGGCTCACCTGCCCATCTACGCCGGCGCGCCCGAGCGCATGGCCGAGATCATTCCGGATGCCAAGCTGATCTACCTGGTCCGGGATCCGATCAAGCGGTATTCGTCGCACCTGCTGGACAACATCTATAACGAACACAGGTCGACGGTGTCCTGGGCCCTGGAAACCGATCACTACATCAAGACCGGATCATACCATTTTCAGCTCAGCTTTTTTCTGAAGCATTACTCGATGGATCAAATCATGGTCGTCGATCTCGAGGATCTGAAGGCTCACCGCCTGGACACAATGAACAAGATCGTCGACTTCCTCGGGGTCAAACCCTTTGAGGACGGCTCTGCGTTCGATTTCGTCGCCAATGTGGCGACGGAGAAACTTGTTCCGCATCGGTGGAAGTATAGTCGGCTGGCCCGCCTGGGCCAACGGATCGCACCCGGGTTGACCGACCAGATCCTGGATTCGCGCCTTCTGCGGGAAACCCTTCTGCCCCATGGCAAGAAGGCGATCCTGTCCGATGAGGACAAGGCCAGGCTGGCCGAACGTTTCAGGCCAGACGTCGATGCGCTGAGGACCCTGCTTGGCAGGGACTTCAAGACCTGGTCGGTCTAGGTGCGCCATGCTTGAGAAACCGGCCCGCTCATGATCACCATCATCGACTACAACGCCGGCAACATCGGCTCCGTCGTCAACATGCTGCGCTACCTCGGCATCCCGAGCTGCGTCGCTTCCGACGCCAGGGCCATCGCCGAGGCCGAACGCCTGATCCTGCCGGGCGTCGGCCATTTCGACTTCGGCATGGGCGAACTGATCAAGCGCGACCTGGTCGGCGCCCTGCGGACGCAGGTGCTGGAGCGGGGCGTGCCGATCCTCGGCATCTGCCTGGGCGCCCAGCTTCTGACCCGCGGCAGCGCCGAGGGGGACCGCGAGGGGCTGGGCTTCCTGGCCGCCGAAACCGTCGCCTTCGACCGCTCGAGGATGCCCGCCAACCTGCGCGTGCCGCACATCGGCTGGGCGGAGACCAGGGCCAGCGCCAACTGTCCGCTCACATCGGCCGAAACCGCGCCATCACGGTTCTATTACGTCCACAGCTATCACCTCCTGTGCGACGATCCGACCGAGGCCATCCTCCACGCGACCCACGGCTACGAGTTCGTGGCGGGCTTCCAGAAGGGATCGGTGTTCGGCGTGCAGTTTCATCCAGAAAAGAGCCACCGCTATGGGATGGAGGTTCTGCGGGCCTACGCCGGATGGAGCCAGCAAGGGCGCGAGGCAGCCTCGCGCTGAGATCAGGGCCATGAGAACCGTAAGAATCATCCCGACCCTGCTGATCGACGGACGCGGTCGCCTCGTGAAGACCGTGCGCTTCGGCAAGCGGACCTACATCGGCGACCCCATCAACGCGGTGCGGATCTTCAACACCAAGGAGGTCGACGAACTGGTGCTGCTCGACATCGACGCGACACGCCAGGGTCGCGAGCCGAACTACAGCTTCGTCGAGGATATCGTCAGCGAGGCCTTCATGCCCATCGCCTACGGCGGCGGCATCCGGTCGATGGAACAGATCGAACGGCTCTACGGATGCGGCATCGAGAAGGTCGTCCTCTCCTCGGCGGTTTCCGAGGGAACCGATCTGGTTCAGCGGGCCGCGATGCGTTACGGGTCCCAGGCGGTCGTGGTCTGCCTGCAGGTGGAGCGGCGGTTGCTGGGCGGATACCGGCTTCGGGCGGGGACCGCCCCGGGCGCCGGGTCCCCCTCCCCGGTCGAGACCGCGCGCCGCGTGGTGGAGGCCGGGGCCGGCGAATTGCTGGTCTATTCGGTGGACCGTGATGGAACCTCGGCGGGCTATGATCTGCCGATGCTGCGCGCGATCGCGGACGCCGTCGACGTTCCGGTCGTGGCCTGCGGCGGCGCGCGCCAACTCGACGATTTCCGCGCGGCGGTGGTCGAGGGCGGATGCTCGGCCGCGGCGGCGGGAAGTCTTTTTGTATATCAGGCGTCATCTAACGGTGTTCTTATATCCTACCCCACTCAAAATGAGTTGTGTAGTAAAGTTTTTGAAAGGCTGAGTTGAAAATGGCAGTGGCCGGGAGTTGGCGCCAGGACGACGCTGGCAACCTCAAGGATGGAGGCGGTGTGTTCCAGGTCTGCACCAGGACCGTGATGGACACCACCGACCCGGACATCACCTTCGACGACGCCGGCGTCAGCAACTACTGGCACGAGTATCAGGCCTTCAAGGCGGCCCTGCCGACCCGCGAGGCGCGGGACGCCACGCTGGCCACGACGCTTGAGGCGATCAAGCGGTCCGGGCGGGGCAAGCGATACGACTGCGTGCTGGGGCTCAGCGGGGGCGTCGACAGTTCCTACCTGGCCTACGTCGCCAAGCAGCATGGGCTGCGGCCCCTGGTCATGCATTTCGACAACGGCTGGAACTCGGAACTGGCCGTCAGCAACATCGAAAAGCTCGTCTCGGGTCTGGGCTACGACCTCGAGACCTTCGTCATGGATTGGGAAGAGTTTCGGGACGTGCAGCGGGCCTACTTCAAGGCGTCCGTCCTCGACCTCGAGGTTCCCACAGACCACATGATCATGGGGGCCCTCTACAGGATCGCAGCGCGCAAGGGGATCAAGTACGTGCTCTCCGGCACCAACAGCGCCACCGAGTGGTTGCTGCCCAAGGCCTGGTACTATCGCAAGCTCGACCTGGTTAACCTGAAGGCCATCCACAAGCGCTTCGGGGATCGCCCCCTCCGAAAGCTCCCGTCGCTTGGGCTGTGGCAACAGGTCTACTTCGATCGTGTCCGCAGAATTTCAAGCGCCGCGCTTCTGGAGCTGGTCGACTACGACAAGAGCGCGGCGACCCGCCTCCTGGCGACGGATTTCGGCTGGAGGGACTACGGGGGCAAGCACCACGAGTCCGTCTTCACCCGGTTCTACCAAGGCTACATCCTGCCGAAGAAATTCGGCATCGACAAACGCAAGGCCCACCTCTCGAGCCTGATCCTGTCCGGCCAAATCACCCGCGAGCAGGCCCTGGCCGAGCTTCAGCAGCCGCCCTATGACGAGCGGCTGCAGGAACAGGACAAGCAGTATGTGGCGAAGAAACTGGGCTTCAGCGGCCCGGAATTCGAGGCGGTGCTGACCCAGCCGAACCATGCCCACGAGGACTACGGGACCGATCTCGACCAGAGGCGCCTCTATTTCAAGGCGCTGAAGACGTTTGGGGGGCCCGTGCGATGGCTGCGCTCGCTCAGGGGCTGAGCCCCCCGGCCATGCTCTTCGGGCCGCAAAGGACGATCTACCTGCTGTCGCCCCAGCCGTGGGACGGCATCAAGGTCTCCAAGCACCACTATGCCGCCGAGCTGGCCGCGCTTGGGCACAGGGTGTTCTTCATCGAGCCGCCGCGCGCCACCGGTCCATCGGGCGAGGTCCAGATCCTGCCGACGGAGATCGAAGGGGTGCGCCGGGTCTCCTATCGGCCGTGGTTTCCCTACTGGATCAAGTTCCGGTCCAGGATGGTGTTCGACCACGGCATGCGCCGGCAGGCGCGGATGATCACCAAGGCGATCGGCGATGCGCCCGACATCGTCTGGGACTTCGACAACGCCTACCAGTTCGCCGACCTTCGGGCCTTCGGACCGGCGCTGAAGATCTTCCACCCGGTCGACGAACTCGTGGTCGGCCGAAGCGGCGACAAGAATGCGGACCTGCTGCTGGCGGTGTCCCAGCACTTCCTCGACGCCCTGGAGACGACGAACCGGAACGTCATGCTGCTGCCGCACGGGTTGAACCGGGAATACGCCGCCTACGCCCGCCAGCTCGTGCGGTCCGGCGGCCTGCCCGCCCGTCAGTCCGGTCGGCCGCTGGTCGGCTATGTCGGCCATCTGGATCATCCCGACTTTGACTGGCCGACAACCTTCGCGCTGATCGAGGCCAATCCCGGGCTCGATTTCGTCTTCATCGGACCCTTTACGCTCGAGCGCGAGGGTGTGCCGACGCCGGTTTCGAGGCTCAAGGACTATCCCAACTGCCGGCTGACCGGACTCCTCTCCCCGACGGAGATGCTGGGGTGGGCCGATCAGGTGGACGTCTGGACGATGATCTTCCACTGCACGCCGGAGCTCGGCGGCATGATCGGCGCCCACAAGCTGCTGGAGTATCTCGCCACCGGCAAGGTCATCGTGACCACCAGGGTCCTGCCCTACGTCGGCTCGGATCTGTTCGTCATGGCGAGCGACCATACCAATCGGGACCTGCCCGCCCTCCTGGAGCGCACGATCGCCAATCTCGCCGAGGCCAACGCCCCCGCCAACCAACTGAAAAGGTGCGGCTTCGCGCTGGAGCACAGCTATGTCGAAAACCTGCGCAAGGTCGATAGCCTGATCGCCCAGCTATCGCCGGACACGACCGACGACGCGCCGCGCGGGGCCGCGTCATGAGGGCCTTCACCACCGCCGGTTACGGCGCGCTTCTGACGGCCTTTTCCGACGCCGGTTACGAGGCGGTGGACCTGGAGGCGCTGGACGCCGGGCGGCGCCATGTCTTCCTGCGCCATGACGTGGATTTCAGCCCCGAGTACTGCGCGCCGATCGCCCGCGCAGAGATCGATGTCGGCTACAGGAGCACCTTCTACTTCCTGGTCACCAGCCCGTTCTACAATATCCTCGACCCCGCCGTGCGCGACGACCTGAGGCGGCTTTCAGCCCTGGGGCACGCCATCGGGCTGCATTTCGACGCCAGCCTGTACCCCGAGGGGCCGCAGCTCGAGGAACAGGCCGAGCGCGAGCGGATGCTGCTGGAGAGCGTCGCCGACGCGCCGGTCCGCAGCATAAGCTTCCACAGGCCGGCGCCGAGCCTGGTCGGGCGGCCAGGCCATTTCGCCGGGCGGCCGCACACCTACCAGCCGCAGTTCGTGGAGGCGATCGCCTACTATTCCGACTCCCAGGGGGCGTGGCGCTTCGGCCATCCGCTGGATTCGGAGGCCTTCGCCCGCGCCGCCGCCATGCAGCTCCTGACCCATCCGATCTGGTGGTGCATCGACGTGGAAGAGACGCCGACAGCCCGCCTGAACAGGTGGCTGGGCCACCGCCTCGAGCAGCAGGTCGCCGACGTGGGGCGCAACTGCAAATCCTACGACCCCTCCCTCATCGAACGCCGGGCGCCGGGCGCGGGCAGGGCCGGATGAAGTTCGCCGCCCACCAGCCAAATTTCTGCCCGTGGATCGGCTATTTCGCCAAGCTGCATACGGCCGACGTGTTTGTGATCCTGGACGATGTCCAGATGCCGGGCGGACAGAGTTATGTTTCGCGGACCCGAATTCGCGGGGCCTCGGAAGGGGAGCCAACCTGGCTTTCAACGCCGACGCGTTCGGAGTTTCCGTCCACGATCAACCAGGTCCGGCTCGGGCTGGCCGATGGCAAATGGCGGGCCCGTCACCTGAACGTCCTCAAGGACCGTTATCGTAAGGCGGCCTGCTTCAGCGACATCTATCCGATCCTGGAGGCCTGTTATGCCTACGAGGGGGACTCCCTGGTCGAGTTCAACATGGGCTTCCTGCGCGCCGTCGCGGACCTTCTCGACATCCGGACGCCGTTCCGCTTTTCCAGTGAGTTCGCTGTCAGCGCCATCTCGGACGAACGCCTGGCGCACATCGGCTCGCAACTGGCCGCCGAGGCCTATATCTCCGGCGCCGGCGCCGACGCCTACCAGACCAAGGAAACCTACGCTCGGTCGGGAATTCGTCTTGAGATCATGGACGTGCGGCTCGCGCCCGATCCGATCCCCAACATCGGCCTCAGCATCATCGATCCCCTGATGACCATGGGACCGGAGCCGGTGAAGGCCTTTCTGTCGACTTGCCGGCCCGCCCCGACGCCTTAGGAAAGATCTCCTCGAATGACACCAAACGACATTGCCACCGCCGGTCAGCAAGACGCCGGCAAGACCGCCCAGGGGCAGCTCGACGACTTCCTGCGGATGGTGCAGGCGCGGTGCGCCGACCTGGAGAGGCCGTTGCGAGGCCTCGAAATGTTCGCGCGGGACGGCAGCTGGTTCACCGGCCATATCGCCCGCATGGTCGACGAGATGGAATGCTGGGAGATCAACGCGAAGTATATTCCCGATCTCGAGCGGAACATCCCCACGGCGAAGGTGCGGCAGGTCGACAGCATCGCCCATGAGCCCGAGCCGGGTGACACATTCGGCCTGATCTGCCTCGACAATCCCCAGGGCATCTACGGGGACTACTGCGAGCATTTCGAGGCGCTTCCGCGCGCCCTGCGGATCCTGGCCAAGACCGGCGTGCTGGTGTTCTACGTCAACCTGAACCCCTACAGAGCCAAGCCCAGCGCCCCCAACGACGACTATGGCATGGTGGAGCACGACGCCTGGTTCGAGCGGCGCGCGGCGTTCTACGGCCGTGACGCGGAAAGCCTGACGCCCGAATTCGCCGAGCAGTTCTACGGACAGATGTTTCAGCGCCTCGGGCTGACGATGAAATCCTTCGACGGCGTCCTGTTCCGCTCCACCGTGCCAGGCCATCCGGACTACATGTTCCGGGTCGTCGCGGCGGTCGAGCGGGGTCCCTCCGCCGCCTGAAGACCGGAGCGCCGGCAACGGAGTCGTCCCGGGCCTGGGCGAAATCCGCTCCTCCCGGCCGGCGTTTCAGGTTACATCGTTCCGCCAGGGTTCGGCGGTATGGGAGGCGTCGAAGCAGACCCTTCCCCAGGTACTGGATAAGGACGTGACGATCACCCCCTCCGCCCCGCCCCCGTCGCCGCTGCACCGCCTTGCGCCGCCCAGCCTGCCGGACAAGCTGCGGCGCGGCCTGTGGGGCGTGGTCTGGCTGTTGCTGTTCAGGCTCTCGCCCGTTCCCCTGCACGCCTGGCGCAGGCTGCTGCTGCGGCTGTTCGGCGCCCAGGTCGGAGCCGGATCGGCGATCTATCCCGGCGTTCGCGTGTGGGCCCCGTGGAACCTGTCAGTCGGCAAGGGCGTCACCGTCGGCGACGGGGCCGATCTCTATTGCGTGGCGCGCATTGCCATCGAGGACGGCGCCATCATCAGCCAGCGCGCCTATCTCTGCAGCGCCTCCCACGACGTCAATTCACCCAGCTTCGACCTCGTCGCGGGCGACATCACGGTCGGAGCCAACGCCTGGGTGGCGGCGGAAGCCTTTGTCGGCGCCGGGGTCAGGTTGAACCAGGGCGTGGTGGTGGCCGCGCGGGCCGTGGTGACCAAGGATGTTGAAGCCTTGAACGTAGTCGCGGGCAATCCCGCCAAGGTCATATCCGCCCGATCAGGAAACGGCAAAAATACTCTGAAACATCTATGAATATCGCGCCCTTCGCGGTTATCTATACGTGTTGCACCTGACGGCTAATCCTATGCGGCAGACTAAGTTGCGGAAGAACATTCGAGAGTTGTTGGTAAATGTCGAGACCGCTCATAGTTGTTTGCGATTGGTTACCCCCCGCCTTTGGCGCGGTGGGCCAATATGAGCTGCTCCGCGCCCGGGAAGCCGCCGAGGCCGGCGGCCGGGTTCACCTCATTGGCCTGGGCGAGAAGCCCGGTGTGGAAGAAGAGGCGTTCGCCGATGGCCGGCTGACCATTACCCGCCTCGCCGCGAAGCGCCCGAACCGCGCCTCCCTGCTGACGCGCGCCCTGTGGGCGATCAGGACCAATTTCAGACTGCTGGGCCAGACCGCCAGGACCGCGCGGACCTACCCCGACTGCGAAATCAAGGTCACCGGCTCGCCGCCGTTCATTTCCTACATGATCCTGTTCTGGCGGCTTCTGAACCCCCGGCACACGATCACCTACCGGATCACCGACTTCTATCCGGAAACCGCCTTCGCCGCCGGCAAGGCGCGGTTTCTTCGCCCTATGACGCCCCTGATCCATGCCCTGCGCCGCCGGGCCGACCGGATCGAGGCGCTGAGCTGGTGCCAGAAGGCGCGGCTGATCGAGAGCGGCGTGCCGGAGAGCAATATCGAGATCGTCCGAGACACCTCGCCGGTCCGGCTGGAGCCCGGCATCGCGCCGGCGCCGCGTCCCTTCGCGGACGACGCCTGCGTCCTGCTCTACTCCGGCAATCTGGGCTTCGCCCACGACTGGGAGACCTTCGCGGAGGCCTATCGGATTCACGTCCAGACGGGCCCCAATCGGGTCCGGCTGTGGTTGAACGCCACCGGCGTGGGTGTGGAGAGGCTGCGCGCCTACTGCGAGACCCACGGACTTCCCATCCACATATCCGGGCCGGTTCCGCTCGACGAGCTGCCGGCGGTCCTGATGGCGGCGGACGCCCACCTGATCTTGCTCGGCGACCCCTTTTGGGGCTACGTCTTCCCGTCCAAGACCTACGCCTGCCTGGACAGCCATCGCCCTTGCCTGTTTGTCGGGCCAGCCGAGTCTGATGTTCATGCGTTGCTGATGGCCCAGCCGGACACCAATCACTCGGTCCGCAACGGGGATATCGACGGCGCGGTCGCGGCGCTGAACCGGCTGTCTGACCGGCGCTAGGCCTTCCGGCGCATTACCCTGGGGAATTTGAATGAAGCGTGCGTTGATCACCGGTGTGACCGGACAGGATGGGGCCTATCTGGCGCGCCTGCTGCTGGACAAGGGCTATGAAGTCCATGGCGTCAAACGCCGGGCCTCCAGTTTCAATACCCAGCGCGTCGACGACATCTACAGCGACCCGCATGACGGACCGACGCGGTTCCACATGCACTACGGCGACATGACCGATTCGACCGGCCTGATCCGCATCGTCCAGGAAACCAATCCGGACGAGATCTACAACCTGGCCGCCCAGAGCCACGTCGCCGTCAGCTTCGAGACGCCGGAGTACACGGCCAACGCCGACGCCATCGGCCCGCTTCGCCTGCTTGAGGCCATGCGCATCCTGAAGCTGGGGGATCGCACGCGGTTCTACCAGGCCTCGACCTCCGAGCTTTACGGCAATGTCCAGGCCATCCCCCAGTCGGAAACCACCCCCTTCTATCCGCGCAGCCCCTATGGCGCCGCCAAGCTGTACGCCTACTGGATCACGGTGAACTACCGCGAAGCCTACGGCTTCCACGCCTCCAACGGCATTCTGTTCAATCACGAGAGCCCGGTCCGCGGCGAGACCTTCGTGACCCGCAAGATCGCCCGCAGCGTCGCCGCCATCGAGCGCGGCCAGCAGCAGGTTCTCTACCTCGGCAATCTGAACGCCGAGCGCGACTGGGGCCACGCGCGGGACTATGTCGAAGGCATGTGGCGGATCATGCAGCAGCCGGAGGCCGACGACTATGTGCTCGCGACCGGCGTGAAATACTCGGTGCGCACCTTCGTCGAAGCCGCCTTCGCCGAGGTCGGGCGCGAGATCGAATGGGTCGGGACCGGCGTTGACGAGACGGGCCGCGACGCCAAAACCGGCAAGACCCTGGTCGCCATCGATCCCCAGTATTTCCGCCCGACCGAAGTCGACCTGCTGATCGGCGACGCCAGCAAAGCCCGGGAAAAACTCGGCTGGACCGCGACCACGACCTTCGAGGAACTGGTCCGCGAGATGATCGCCGCCGAGATGGCCACGGTGGACCAGCCGTTCGATCCCTACCGGGTCATCGTTTCATGACATCGGCCCTCTACGACCTCACGGGTCGGCGCGTGTTCGTGGCGGGGCATCGCGGCATGGTGGGATCGGCGATCGTCCGTCGCCTGGCGTCCGAGGGCTGCGAGGTCATCGTCGCCCCGCGCGCCGAGTTGGACCTGAGGGACGCCGCCCGCGTGAAGGCGTTTCTGGCCGACAACCGCATCGACACCCTGTTCATGGCCGCCGCCAAGGTGGGCGGCATCCTCGCCAACGCCACCTACCCCGCCGATTTCCTGATCGAGAACCTCGAGATCGCCAGCGCCACCATCCGGGCGGCCCATGAGGCGAACGTCGAGAAGCTGCTGTTCCTGGGCTCGACCTGCATCTACCCCAAGCACGCGCCCCAGCCGATCCCGGAAAGCGCGCTGCTGACCGGTCCGCTGGAGCCGACCAATGAGGCCTACGCCCTGGCCAAGATCGTCGGCGTCAAGCTTTGCGAGGCCTACCGGACCCAGCATGGCCGCGACTTCATCAGCGCCATGCCGACCAACCTCTACGGCGCCGGCGACAACTACGACCTGAAGTCCAGCCATGTGCTTCCCGCCCTGATCGCCAAGGCCCACGAGGCGAAGGTCCGGGGCGACGCCAGCTTCGTCGTCTGGGGCAGCGGCACGCCGCGCCGTGAGTTCCTGCACGCGGATGATTGCGCCGATGCGCTGGTCTTCCTGATGAAGCACTGGTCCGACAGCCAGCATGTCAACGTCGGGACAGGAGAGGATATCTCGATCGCCGACCTGGCGGCGCTGGTCAAACAGGTGGTCGGGTTCGAGGGGACGATCGAATGGGATGCGTCGATGCCGGACGGAACTCCGCGCAAGCTGGTTGATGTATCGAAGCTCGCCGGGCTGGGCTGGAAGCCGACGATATCGCTCGAAGACGGCATCGCGGCGACCTACCGCGACTTCATCACAAAGTGAGCATAATCACCTCAATCTGTGAGGTGAAACATCTGGGAGAACATGTTACCCAACATCGGGGGTGCGATCGATGGGGGGGATAATGAGTGTTTTCAGACGGTCGCTGGACCAGTTTGCCGAGCTGCGGGCGGTGGCCAAGTGCATGCTGCAAGGGCACATGTGGCGAGACAGCGGCAGCGATTCCAGCCACCGGCGATGCCTCAGGTGCGGGCGAAAGCAAACCTACTGAGGCCTCAGCCGCCTTTGAACAGCCCGGTCATGATCTCGCCCTCGACATGGCGCGCCTGCCAGAAGCGCACATCGCCGCCGGACAGCTCGGCCGCGGTGAGAACCCCGCTGCGATAGGCCCAGGTATCCACGCCAATTCTCCGACGATCGGCGAACGGCTCGGCGGCCGGGGTGTGGCCATGCACGATCACCTTGTCCAGCCGCCGTCGGTCGGACAGGAAGGGTTCCCGGATCCATCGCAGGTCGCGTTGCTTCTGGTCCGACAGGGGCCGGTCCGGATTGACCCCCGCGTGGACAAACAGATAGTCGCCAAACTCCAGGCGGCTCTCGAGCTGCCAGAAGAACCGCAGGTGGTCGGCCGGGATCGCCGCCTTGAAGGCTTCCTGCACCCTGCGCCAGTCCTCAAGGCTGACCTCGCCGTCAGGCGCCTCGACGCCGTAGGATCGCATCGTCGCCCGGCCGCCGAAATTGATCCACGCTAGGCCGGATTCAACATCCGCCAGAAAGCCCAGCATCGCCTCTTCGTGATTGCCACCCAGGAACCGGACCGAATCGTCCTGGCCGGCAAGCTCGACCAGCAGGGAGACGACCTCCTTCGACCGGGGGCCGCGATCAATGTAGTCGCCGAGGAAGACCAGCACCGGCGGCACGGGGTCCCCCTCCGCCGCCGCCGCCAGGGCGCCCAGCAGGGCCAGCAGCAGGTCGTCACAGCCGTGGATATCACCGATGGCGAAGACGCGCCGGCCCTCCAGCGCAACCGGCGCGTTTCCGGAGAGGCTTCGGCCCAGAACGCGTTGCCGAACGAACTTCAAATCGTGCCTCGAGAGTCCCTGAAGCTCGCCGCGGCCTTGGCCTCGACAAGCCTGAAAAAGAACGAACACCCCACCTGCCCGTCCATATAGTTGTTGGGGTCGTTTCAGCCAGCAGGAAACCTACGTAGCGGCGTGTGTTTCCGGCTGAGGGGGCAATCGCCAGGGTCCGGCGCCACCATCGCGTCAGCGAAAGTCGGCTGGCTGCAACGCCGGTCACGGGCTAGGGTCACGGTGAGTGATTGGGGACGGTCTTGCTTTATCCGATTATCATGTGCGGCGGGGACGGAACCCGCCTGTGGCCGGCGTCGAGGCCCGATCGGCCAAAGCCGTTCATTCCCCTGGCCGGCTCCCCGACCCTGTTCGCGCAGACGCTCGGCCGAATCCGCGCCCTGCCCGACGCCGCGCCCCCGCTCATCGTCGGCGGGGCGGCGCATGCGCGACTGATCGAGGACGCCCTCGCGGAGGCCAGCCTCCCGGGAACGGTCGTCATCGAGCCGGTCGGCCGCGACAGCGGGCCGGCCATGGCCGCGGCCGCCTGGCTGGTGCGCCAACGGGATCCGGCCGGGGTCTGCCTCTTCCTGGCAGCCGACCACCATATTCCAGACACCGAGGCCTTCGCGCGGGTCATAGGCCAGGCGGTGGACCAGGCGCTCCTGGGCGGTCTTGTCACCCTGGGCGTGAAGCCGACCTGGTCATCGACGGCCTACGGCTACATCCGGCCGGTCTCCAGCGCGCACGGGGGCGTTCGCCCGGTCGAGGCCTTCGTCGAGAAGCCGACGCGAGACAAGGCGGACAGGCTGATCGCCGACGGCTGCCTGTGGAACTGCGGGATCCTGGTCGCCAGGGCCACGACACTGCTCGAAGAGCTGCAGGCCCATGCGCCCGAGATTGCCACCGCGGCGGGGGCGGCCGTGGCCGGCGGCCGAACCGAGGCCGGGCATTTCCTGCTGGGCGACGCCTTTCTCGAAGCGCCGAAACTCTCGATGGACTTCGCGGTGCTGGAGCACACGGACGTCTGTTTCGTCGTGCCGGCCGATTTCGAATGGTCCGATATCGGCACCTGGGACACGGTGCTGGGCTGTTCGGTTCGCGACGCCGATGGCAACAACCTGTCGGGCGCGGCCTTCGCCCAGTCGTCATCCGGCTGCCTCATCCAGGCCGGCCCCGGCGTGACGATCGCCGTGGCCGGCGTCCACAACATCGCCGTCATCGCCGAGCGCGGTCAGGTGATGATCAGCGACCTGGGCCAGGCCGGCGACCTGAAGCGACTGGTCGAACGGGCCCGGGCCTCCGACCAGCCGTCCCTTCCCCCGCTCGGCGACATTGGCGCGCGGCTCCGCCGCTGGATGGACGTCTCCGCCCTGCCGCTCTGGTGGTCCCTGGGGGCCGACCACGGGCGCGGCGGGTTCCACGAGACGCTCGGCCTGGATGGCCGACCCTCCGATATCCCGCGGCGGCTGAGGGTTCAGGCCCGCCAGACCCACGTCTTCGCCCAGGCCGGCGGCCGGGGCTGGAGCGGTCCCTGGCGCCAGGCGGTGGATCACGGCCTGAGCTACCTGCAAGCTGCCTACAGACGGCCGGACGGCCTGTACCGGACCCAGGTCAGCGAGACCGGCGGCGTCCTGGACGATACCGCCCTGCTCTACGATCAGGCCTTCGTCCTGCTCGCTCTGGCGACCGCCGCCGGCGCCGGGGTCGAGCCCGGGCGCCTGGAGGAAGACGCCCTCCAACTGTTGTCGGGCATCGATCGGACCTTCGGCCATGACCGGGGCGGGTGGCGGGAACAGGCTGCATCACCGTTTCAGGCCAACCCCCACATGCACCTTCTGGAGGCCTGCCTGGCCTGGATGGCGGTCAGCGCCGACCCGCGCTGGCTGGAAACGGCGGGCCGGATCGTCGCGCTGGCGCGCGACCGGCTCATTGACCCGGCCGGCGGCTTCCTGGGCGAGCATTTCGATGCGGACTGGACGCTGGCCGGGGAGCCCGGTCGGCAAACCGTCGAGCCCGGGCATCAGTTCGAGTGGGCCTTCCTTCTCGGTCGTTGGGTGATGATCACCGGCGACCAGAACCTGCGTCAGGTCCCGGGCCGGCTGTATGCGGCGGGCCAGCGCGGCCTGGATCGGCGCCGCGGCGTGGCCTGCGACGAGATGAACACCGATCTCGGCATCACCCGCTCGACGGCCAGGCTCTGGCCCCAGTGCGAATGGATCAAGGCCTCCATTCTGCTGGCGGGCCTGGAGCCGGATCGCCGCGACATCCATCAGACGGAAGCTGCCCAGGCCGCCACGGGCCTGTTCCGCTATCTGGAGACCAACATCGCCGGACTCTACCGGGACCGCATGGACATCACCGGCCAATTCCGGATCGAGGATGCGCCGGCAAGTTCGCTCTACCACATCGCCGGCGCCGTCGAGACGATCCAAGCCGGACTGGACCTTCGTTGACCCGCCTCTTCGCCGCCATCGAGACCGGCGGCACCAAGATCGTCTGCCGGGTAACGGGCGCCGACGGTCGGCAGGTCGGCGAGACCCGCCTGCCGACCACCACCCCGCAGGCCGCCTTCGCCGAACTCACCGAAGCCATCGCCGGCATGATCGGCGACCGCCCGCTGGCCGCCATCGGCATCGCCAGCTTCGGCCCCATCCGCATCGACCCCGCCGCTCCCGACTACGGCGCCATGCTGGCCACCTCCAAGCCGGGCTGGTCCGGCTTCAACCTGGTCGCCGCCCTCAAGCCCCACTTCGACGTCCCCATCGCCATCGACACGGACGTCGGCGCCGCCGCCCTGGCCGAACAGGCCATGGGCGCCGGCCAGGGCGCCCGGGCGGTCGCCTATGTCACCATCGGCACCGGCATCGGCGGCGGCCTGGCCCAGGATGGCGTGACGCTGAAGGGCGCCCTGCATCCGGAGATCGGCCATCTCCCCGTCCGCCGCGTCCCCGGCGACGACATCGCCAGCCGCTGCCCCTTCCATGCCTCCTGCGCCGAAGGCCTGGCCGCCGGCCCCGCCGTCGGCGCACGCCTTGCGCCCGGCGAGCGCCTCGCCGACCGGCCCGACGTGGCGGCCCTCGTCACCGACTACCTCGGCCAGCTCTGCGCCAGCCTGGTCATGGCCTGGTCCCCCGACCGCATCGTGCTCGGCGGCGGGGTGATGACCGGCTCCGGCCTCGCCCCCGCCATCGCCGGGCACATGCTGGCCGAGATCGGCGACTACGGCGTCGCCGACGCCGTGCGCCGCCCGGGGTTCCTGGTCCCTGCGGCGCTGGAACATGCCGGCCTCGAAGGGGCGCTCATCCTGGCGCGTCAGGCCGACGGCCGCGTCACCACATAGGCGAACACCGCCACCAGCACGACGCCGACGCCGCCCACCACCCAGACGTTGTGATAGGTCAGCGCCAGGGCCGTCCAGCTGCCCCCCATCGCCAACCCCGACGCCGCCTTGGCCGGAACGGGGATGGCCTGCCGCTCCTCCCAGGCGATCAGCAACGGCCCGAACCGCGCATGCCGCCGCAACCGCTCGGCCCACTCCGGCGCACTGGCTGTGAAGGCCCAGAGGGCGACCAGCAGGAAGGGCGTCGTCGGCAACAGGGGCAGGAACGCCCCCGCCGTCGCCAGGGCCACCATCACGATGCCGAGCCCCCGCAGCAGATACCGCTTCAGCGGACTGATCGGCTTGCCGCGCGGTGGCGGATCGGGGAGCTCGGGCGCGTTCATCGGGATGCACCCTAGCCTGAAGCCGCCCGGCGAACAGCCCGATGAATATGTCTAGACATATCCAGAATGGGCCTTTGCGCGCCGATCTGAGGCATCGGCCCGATTCCCCGCGAACCGGGTGGTTTTCGGGTGGTTTCCGATGGGTATTGACGGCGACAAAAGCCGACACCCGGTTGGTATCGGGTGGGTCCCAACCTCTTGAAATATCGGTCTATTTTCCAAATGTTCCGGCGACTTTCGTGGTATAATGGGTCAGCTTCGATAAACCACCCTATGCGCCCTTCGCCTTGCGCCGTTTCATCTCGTCCTTGTCGATCTTCGCCGCCCAGGTCGACACCCCGTTCTTCAGGTCGGCCGGCGTCAGCACCAGCGGCTCCCACAGCGGGGCGCCAACCACATTGTGCAGATTGAGCGTCAAGGTCGGCGTCTCGCCCATCTGGAAGTCCAGCATGCCGAAACACACCGTCTTGCCCCACACCGGCCGCATCCGCACCTCCGGCGTCTGTTCCCAGAAGTCGTTGTCGGGGACCTGGGCCAGGGGTGAGGAGCAGAAGTCGTAGAGGTCGTAGCCGCCCTCTTCCGAGCGCGGGATGCAGTTGAGTTCGCCCATGTGGGTGTCGCCGCTGAGCAGGACGACGCCCTCGATCCTGGCATCGCGGATGTAGTCGAAGATCTCGTTCCGCTCGTGCCGATAGGAGGTCCAGCTGTCGCTGCCGGTCTCGGCGAAGGACCAGCCGACGCCGCAGACGATGATCTTGAACGGCGCCTTGCTGGCCTTGAGCTCGGCCTTCAGCCAGGCTTTCTGGCCCGTCCCCAGCATGGTCTTGGACGGACCGTCGGGATCGCCGGTCGGGTCGCGGTGGTAGCGGTCGTCGAGGAAGAAGAAGTCGACGCCGCCATGGCTGTGCTTGAAGAAGACGCCCGGCGTCTGGGCCGTGCCGGCCGAGGGGTTGGCCCAGTACTGCTTGAACAAGCCGAGCGACTGCTCGCGGATCGGGTTGGTGCGGTCGCCGTCGTTGTAGGCGTAGTCATGGTCGTCCCAGACGGCCAGCTGCGGGGTGGAGCGGATCAGCGGCAGCATCCGCTCGACGCTGCGCTGGCGGCGATAGAGGTCGGCGATGCCGCTCGGCTCGGTGGTGTCGGCGTAGATGTTGTCGCCCAGCCAGAAGAACAGGTCCGGCTCCTGCTCGACCACGGCGTTGAAGATCTTCTGGTCGGCGTCGAACTGGATGCGGCAGCAGCTGCCAAAGCCGACCCGGAAGCTGGCCGGGCCCCTGGGCGCGGTGCGGGTCTTGAAGGGGACGGGCTGGTAGCGGTCCGGCTTTCCGCCGATCCGCAGGCGGTAATAGTAGGGGGTGGCGGGTTGCAGTCCGGCGACCTTGAGCACCACGCAGAAGTCGTCGGCGGCGCTGGCGGTGACCGGGGCGCTGACGATCGGGGCCTTGAAATAGCGGTCGGGACTGGCCTCAACCGTGACCTCGAAGGCGCCGCTCATCCGGGCCCAGATGGTTATGTGGTCGGGGCCGCCCGGGCCGACCATCGGGCCCTCCAGGCAGCGGGGATAGCCGAGCACCTGGGCGAAGGCCTTGGGGGCGCTGGCCAGCAGGGCGGCGAGGGTCGTGGCGCCGAAGAGGCCTCGGCGGCCGATGCGCGGTCCGGTCATGGTGGTTTCCCTACTGTGGGCGAATGGCTTCGAGGATCTGGTCGTGAAGGATGGCGTTGGTCCCCAGGACCGTGCCGTTGTGGAGGTCGAGCGGGCCGCCAAGGGTGTCGGTGACGATGCCGCCGGCCTCGCGCACCAGGATGGCCCCGGCGCCCATGTCCCAGGCGCTGACCTTCTGCTCCCAGTAGGCCTCGAACCGGCCGCAGGAGACCCAGGCCAGATCGATGGCCCCCGCGCCCAGCCGCCGGATGCCGGCCACCCGGTGGGTCAGGGCGGCCATCTCGTTGCGGAACCGCTCGTGCTCCGGCTTGGCGGCAAACGGGATGCCGACGGCGAGAACGGCGTCTTCAAGTTTGTCGCGGGTCGAGACGCGGATGGCCTTGTCGTTGAGAAAGGCCCCCTGCCCCAGCTCGGCGCGGAACATCTCGTTCAGGGCCGGGCACCAGGTGACCCCGGCGATGACCTCGCCCTGCCGGGCCAGGGCGATGTTCACCGCCCACAGCGGGGTATTGGTCAGGAAGTTGGTGGTGCCGTCGAGCGGATCGACGACCCAGACATGGTCCGGATCGGAGCCGGGAATCAGCCCGCCCTCCTCGCCGAGGAAGCCATAGGTCGGGGCGAAGGCCTCCAGGTGACGACGCACCGTCTCCTCGGCCTTGACGTCGGCGGCCGAGAAGAAGTCGGAGACGCCCTTGCGCTCGATGGTCAGGGTGGCCAGCGTCCGCTGGTCGGCGACAAGGCCGGCGCCGGCGTCATGCGCCGCCGACAGCATGGCCTGAAGGGTCTTGGAAGGCGTGCTCATCAGTCCCTCAGTTTCACTTTCCACAGGCTGGTGGCCAGGATCAGGGAGGCGACCGAACAGCCGATCCAGAACAGGATCGAGGGGCCGAAGTCGTAGATCTTGACCCCATCGACGGTCTTCATGCCGGCCTCGATCAGGCCGCCGGAGATGTTCTCCTGGATGGCGGCGCCGATGTAGCTGAACACCCCGATCATGCCGAGCGCCGCCCCCGACACCCGCTTGGGACAGATGTCGGTGGCGAACAGGCCGCCGACGCTGGTCACCAGGCCGGTCAGGCCAAGGCCGAACAGGGCCAGGCCGAAGGACAGCACCCAGACGTTGGTGGGCCCGAAGAAGATGATCAGCAGGCCGACGATCTCCATGATGCCGAAGATCAGGTTGGCCGGCGGCCGGCGAGCCTTGAAGAACTTGTCGGAGACGTAGCCGAAGGCCACGGCGCCGACGATGCCGGTGACGGTGTTGATGGTCAGCAGGCTGGCCGCCTCGACCAGGGAATAGCCGCGGCCCTCCTGGAGGTAGAGGACGCCCCAGCTGTTGATGGCGTAGCGGGTGACGTACATCAGGGCGCTGGAGACGGCGAGCACCCAGACGGCGGGGATGGCCAGGATCGACAGCTGGGTCTTCCACAGGCTGGTGGTCGGCGGCGGCGGCGCGGCCTGGTCCCACTCGTCATGGCGCCAGACCGAAACCTTCGGCAGGCCGAAGGTCTGCGGCCGGTCCTTCATCAGCCACAGGCAACCCAGCGCCGTAACCACGCAGAGCGCGCCCGGCCCCCAGAAGCCTGCCCGCCAGCCAAGCGCCGAGACCAGGGCCCCGGTGACCAGGAAGGTCAGGCCTTCGCCGATCGAGTGGGCCGTGCTCCAGATGCCGTAGAAGCGGCCGCGCTCATGGTTGGAGAACCAGTGGGACAGGCCGACGACGCTGGCCGGGGCCCCGAAAGACTGGAACCAGCCGTTCAGCCCCCACAGCGCCACCGCCACCCACAGCACGACGTTGAAGCCCATGCCGATATTGACCAGGGCCGAGACCAGGATGCCGAAGGCCAGGAACATGCGCGGGTTCAGGTGATCCGACAGGAAGCCATTGGTCAGCTTGCCGAAGGCGTAGGTGTAGAAGAAGGCCGAGCCGATCAGGCCGAGTTCCGTGGGCGTGAAGATGCCGGCGTCGATCAGCGGCTTCTTCACCACCCCCAGCGCCAGCCGGCATGTGTAGGCCAGGCCATAGCCGCCGGTGATGGCCAGCATGACCATCAGCCGGTTGTGGCGGAATATCCTGTCGATCCGCTCCCGGTCGGTCAGCGGCGGGGCGTCGGGCCCCGGCGCGAAGGCCCTGATGAGGTTGCTGAACACTCTGCCGTCCCTCCCCGATTCTTCGTTTGGTCCGCTCCAACGAGCCTGGACCATGATCCTGTGACAGTCCGGTCTCAGGTCTTTTTCGCGATCCAGTCGTGGGCCGGGTCGTTGCGGAAAATCCACTGCCGCTTCGGGCCGGCCATGACGTTCAGGTAGTAGAGGTCGTAGCCGTGGGGGGCGCCCACGGGGTGATAGCCGCGCGGCACCATGACCACGTCGCCGTCCTGCACGCAGACTGTCTCGTCCAGGCTACGGTCGTCGGTGTAGACGCGCTGGAAGGCGAAGCCCTGCGGCGGATTGAGCCGGTGGTAGTAGGTCTCCTCCAGCGCCGTTTCCTCGCCGGCCGTGGCGGTGTCGTGCTTATGCGGCGGATAGCTGGACCAGTGGCCGCCGGGGGTGATGACCTCGACCACCAGCAGGCTGTCGGCGGGTTCGGTCTCCGGCAGGATGTTGCGGACGTAGCGGGTGTTGGTCCCGGAACCCCGGACCTCGCGGCTCATCTTCGTCGGCTCGATGACCCGGGAAGCGCCCTGCCCCGTGCCCGGCGCCGAACAGACGGCCAGTTCGACGGCGCCCTGGGCGGTGACCGACCAGGCCTGGCCGGCGGGGACGTAGACAGCGGCCGGGGCGGCGTCCTCGAAGACGCTGGCGCGGCCTCCCAGGCCCTTGTGGGTCTCGGTCCCGACGGTGATGTCGGCCTTGCCGGTCAGGACGACCAGACAGGTCTCGCGCATCCCGGCCGCTTCACTGGCCGACTGGCCGTCGGCGAGGTTCACGACCTTGAAGCCGACATGATCCCAGCCGGCGCTTTCCGGGGTTACCTCAAGCACCGTGCCGGCGGTGTCTGGGGCGTGGGGGCGAACGAGGAGGGTCATTTCACGCGGCCTTCTTCAGGCCGGCCGCCTCGGCTTCGCGCTCCAGCGTGCGTAAGCCCAGGTCGGCATAGGTTTTGGGGTCGGCCAGCGCCGGGTCCTGCTCGGCCTCGATGATGATCCAGCCGCTGTAGCCGATGTCCGACAGGGCCCGCATGATCTTGCCGTAGTCAAGGCCGCCGTCCCCGGGGACGGTGAACATCCCGGCCAGCACGCCATCGAGGAAGCTGGCCCCGGCCTCGCGCACCGTCTTGTGGGTGGCGCGGCGGATGTCCTTGCAGTGGATGTGGGCGATGCGGTCCGGATGGGCCTTGATGACCTCAGCGGGGTTGATGCCGCCCAGCGCCGCGTGGCCGGTGTCGAGGGTCAGGCCGACACTGGGTCCGGTGTGACGGATGAAGGCGTCGAGGTCGGAGGCGCGCTCGACCACGGTGCCCAGATGGTGGTGATAGGCGAAGCGCAGGCCTTGCGCGGCGATGTAGTCGGCGACCGTGGTCAGCCGTTCGCCGAACTGCTTCCAACCGGCTTCGTCGAGGACGGGGGTCTGCGTCATCGGGACCGACCGGGCGCCATGGATGGCGTTGGATGTCTCGGCGTGGACGAAGACGGTGCTGCCCATGGCCTTCAGCAGGACCAGGTGATCCTGCAGGGCGGCGATCTCAGCCTCGGCGTCGTGGACAAGCAGATTGCCGCTGTACCAGCCGCCGACCAGGTCGAGGCCGTAGCTGCCCAGCAGGGGTTTCAGGGTCGCCGCGTCGCGTGGGAACTTGCCGCCCAGTTCGACGCCGCTGAAGCCGACGTCGCGGATGTCGGCGAGAATCGAGTCCAGGGGCGTGTCGCCGCCCAGTTCGGGCATGTCGTCGTTGGCCCAGGCGATGGGGCTGACGCCGAAACGGATGGTCATGATCAGTCCCCGGTACGCTGTTGTTTCAACTGGATTTCGTAAGTTGCGCGGGCGACGCGGACCTGCTCCCGCTCGGAGACTTCCGGCACCGCCACATCCCACCAGGTTCCGCCGGCCTCGGTGGAGATGGCCGGGTCGGTGTCGATGACCACCACGCTGGTGCGGTCGGCGGCGTAGGCGCGGGCCAGCGCCGCTTCGAGTTCGCCGATGGTCGAGACCTTCTCGGCCAGGGCGCCCAGGCTGCGGGCATGGGCGGCGAAGTCGATGTCGGGCAGGACCTCGTGGCGGGCGTCGGCCAGCAGGTTGTTGAACGGCGCGCCGCCCGTGCCGGCCTGAAGCCGGTTGATGCAGCCGAAGCCCCGGTTGTCGAGCACGACGATGGTCAGCTTGCGGCCGAGCATCACCGAGGTGGCGATCTCGGAGTTCATCATCAGGTAGCTGCCGTCGCCGACGGTGACGATCACCTCGCGGCCCGGCTCGGCCATCTTGACGCCGAGGCCGCCGGCGATCTCGTAGCCCATGCAGGAGAAGCCGTATTCGACGTGGTAGCCGCCGGGCCGGTGCGTGCGCCACAGCTTGTGCAGCTCGCCCGGCAGGCCGCCGGCGGCGCAGACGACCACGGCGTCCTCGTCAGCCGTGCGCCAGACCGCGCCCAGCACCTGGGCGTCGGAAGGCAGGACGTTGTCGCCCGGCGCGGCGGTGACGGCATCGAAGGCGGCGTTCCAGGCGGCGACGGCGGTCGAATGATCGACCCTGGCGCGGTGGCCGGACAGGCGCTCGGCCAGGTTCTCGATCACCGTGCGGGCGTCCCCCACCACGGCCATGGCCCCGTGCTTGGCGGCGTCGAAGGCGCCGACGTTGACCTGGACCAGCCGGCGGCCCGGGGCGCCGAACAGGGCGCGGGAGCCGGTGGTGAAGTCCTGCAATCTCGTCCCGATTCCAACGATGACGTCAGCCGCCTCGGCGGCGGCGTTGGCGGCGCTGGTGCCGGTGACGCCGACAGCGCCAAGGTTGGCCGGGTGATCCCAGGCCAGGCTGCCCTTGCCGCCTTGCGTCTCGGCGACCGGGATGCCGGTGGCTTCGGCGAAGCGGGCCAGGGCGGCTTCGGCCAGGCTGTAGCGGACGCCGCCGCCGGCGACGATCAGCGGGGCCCTGGCGGTCAGCAGCAGGGCTGCAAGATCATCGAGCTCGCGCGGGTCGGCCGGCTGGCGGCGCAGGCGGTGCAGGCGCCGCTCGAAAAAGGCCTGCGGGTAGTCGTAGGCCTCGGCCTGAACGTCCTGGCAGAAGGCCAGCGTGACCGGCCCGCAGTCGGCGGGGTCGGTCAACACGGCGATGGCCCGCGGCAGGGCGCTGAGCAACTGTTCTGGACGAAGAATGCGGTCGAAGTAGCGGGACACGGGGCGGAAACAGTCGTTGGCGCTGACCGTGCCGTCGCCAAAGTCCTCGATCTGCTGCAGGACGGGATCGGGCCGGCGATTGGCGTAGACGTCGCCCGGCAGGAACAGCACCGGCAGGCGGTTCACATGGGCCAGGGCGGCGGCGGTGACCATGTTGGTCGCCCCGGGGCCGATGGAGGTGGTGCAGACCATGGCCCGCTGGCGACGCATCTGCTTGGCGTAGGCGATGGCGGCGTGGGCCATGCCCTGTTCGTTGTGAGCGCGGAAGGTCGGCAGGGCGTCCTGCGCCGCCTGCAGCGCTTCGCCAAGGCCGGCGACATTGCCGTGCCCGAAGATGGCCCAGCAGCCCGCGAAGAAGGGAACCTCGGCGCCCTCGACCTCGACATACTGCGCCGCCAGCCAGCGAACAGCGGCCTGGGCGGCGGTCAGACGAACCGTATTCACGCCGCCCGCTCCCGCGCGCCGCGCGCCAGGCGCCAGGCCTTGGTCAGGGTGTCGAAGCGGGCGGCCATGGCGGCGACGGCGGCGCTGTCGCCCATCTTGCCTGCCAGCCAGTCGCGGGCGACGTCGTAGAAGATGGTGCGTCCCACCGCGAACCCCTTGATGATCGGAATGTCGGCGGCGACCTTGATCGAGGCCATCAGGTCCTCGATGGGAGCCGACAGGCCGAGCAGGACCACACCCCGGCACCAGGGGTCGTTGCGCTGGATCACGGCCTCGATGTTGCGCCAGGCGGTCACGTCGTCACTGGGCTCCAGCTTCCACCAGTCGGGCTTGATGCCCAGAGCATAGAAGCGTTGCAGGCAGTCGGCGATGGTGCCGGCGTCGACCGGCATGCCCTTGGGGGTGATGACCTCGAGCAGGAACTCGTGACGCGTCTTGCGGCAGGCGTCGGCCAGACGGACCAGCTGCGATTCCTGGGCGTCGCGCAGGCTTGGCGGATCATCCGGGTGGTAGAAGACCAGGCATTTGACGACGTGGTTCAGCGGCCATTCGGCCAGCTCGGCGCCAACGTCCGCCGAGCATTCGAACTGCAGCGGACGCGACTGCGGCAACTCGATCGGGCGGCCGATCCAGTAGGGATAGTCGGCGGCCTTGGCCAGGGTGTCGAAGCCGTAGCGGCCGTCGGCCAGGATGCCGAAGCGCGGGTCGCCCTTGGCCACCGCATCGACGGCGCGCAGGGCCAGCAGCTTGAAGGCCGGCACCCGGGCGGGGTCGGCGCCGGTCTGGGCGACGAGGTCGTCGAACTGGCTGCGGTGGTCGACGGCCAGGACGGTCAGCTCGTTGTGAACCCCGTCGCGAGTGGTCGCCCAGTGGATGTGTTCGAGCTCAGCATCGTCGCGCAGGCGGAACGGCAGGTCGCGGCGGCCGAGGAAATGCTCCATCTCCGGCCAGGTGGCCATGGCCGGGGCGCAGCCATGCCTTGAGACGACAATGGCCCCGGCGGCATTGGCGATCTCGCAGCACTTTTCGAGCGGCAGGTCGCGCAGCCAGCCGCGCAGGAAGCCGGCCATGAAGGCGTCGCCGGCCCCCAGCACATTGAACACTTCAATGGGAAAGCCGCGGCCGACGACGCCGTCGTCGAGACGGTCCGGAATGTCGCCCGGGAAGGCCGAGCAGCCGTCGGCGCCGCGCTTGCAGACCAGCAGGGCCTGGGTGACGCGGCGAATGTTGCGCAGGGCCTCGATCGTGTCCGTGGTCCCGCCGAGGATGTGGATCTCTTCCTCGGTGCCGACGATGAGATCGCACAGCGGCAGCACCTGCTGCAGCACGGCGGTGACCTTGTCGTTGGCGACGAAGCGGTTCTCACCGGCCTCCTTGGGCGTCAGGCCCCAGAGGACCGGGCGGTAGTCGATGTCGAGCACGACCCGGGCGCCACCCGCCTTGGCCAGGCCGGCGGCCTTCAGGCTGGCGGCGAGGACGGCCGGTTGCGACAGGTGGGTGCCACTGAGCACGACCGAGCGGGTCCTGGCGATCCAGTCGGGGTCGATGTCGGCCTCGGTCAGCGCCATGTCCGGCGCGTTCTCGCGGTAGAAGATCAGCGGGAAGGTCTCGCGGTCGCGGATGCCGAGGATGACCAGGGCGGTCAGGCGATCGGGGTCGGCGATGACGCCCGTGGTGTCGACGCCCTCGCGAACCAGCTGCTCGGTGATGAAGCGGCCCATGTGGTCGGCGCCGACGCGGGTGACCAGGCCTGCCTTGAGGCCGAGGCGCGCCGCGCCGATGGCGGTGTTGGTCGGGCTGCCGCCGACGTACTTGGCGAAGGAGGCCATGTCCTCCAACCGCCCGCCCGACTGCTGGCCGTAGAGATCGATGCTCGAGCGGCCGATGGCGATCAAATCCAGCGTCTTGTCGTGCTGCGCCATTGGGGCCCTTGAAAGCGTGGCGCGACCGTCGCGCCGGACTATGCAACGATTATTCTATTCGTTCTGTGTTTGCAACATTCATTTCATTATTGGAATGCGGCCGTCAGCCGGCCTGGCCGCTGGCCTCGAAGGCGAAGCCGATCACCAAGGCCTGGGCCAGGCAGATCGAGGCGGCCAGGGAGCGGAAGGAGCGGATTTCCGATTCGCGGACCTGCAGCACGGCGGTGGCGTTCTTGGCGACCGGACTGACCAGGCTGTCACTGATCGACAGCACCCTGGCGCCCTTGCCGACGGCGATCTCGACGGCCGTCACCGTTTCTTCGGCGTAGGGATGGTAGCTGACCGCGATGAGCAGATCCCTGGGACCGATGCCCTGGACCTGCTGGCGGGCAAGGCCGGCGACGCCGTCGATGAACATGGTCCGCTTGCCCAGCTGCTGCAGCGAATAGGCCAGGTAGGAGGAGACCGGGAAGGCGCGGCGGAAGCCGGCGACATAGACGATTTCGGCGTCGCGGATCAGGGCCACGGCCTCGGCCATGTCCTTCTCGGTGATGGATTGCCTGAGGTTCTGCAGGGCCAGGGTGTTGCCCTCGACGAACTCGCCGAGCAGCTGGGCCCCCGCCCCGCTCTCCCGGGCGTCGACCTCCTGGTTGAAGCGGCGGACGCGCTCGCCGTAGCCCAGGGCCGACTGGCCGCTGAGCAGGCCGTCGCGAAACAGACGCTGCATCTGGCTGGCGCCGGGATAGCCAAAGCTCTTGGCGAAGCGGACGATGGCGCTGGGCTGCACCCCGCTGCGCTCGGCGAGGACGGCCAGGGTCTCCAGCGCCATGTCGTTGGGCTCGTCCAGCACATAGCGGGCGATCTGCTGCAGCCGCTTGCTGAGGCCGTCGTAGCGTTCGAGGATGGCGGCGCGGAGCTCTTCGGCGGTGGCGGGCGGCGGGCCGCTCGGAGTCTCGGAATCGGTCATGCCGTGGAAGCGTCCTGCGCGGTTTCGAAGTTAGAATATCCGTTCCAGCCCCGAACACAACGCACGGCGACCATTCGTTCCAAACGATATTGCGTTCGGAATGTTTGTTCCATAGTACGGACCTCCGGAGGGTCCCCATGATCAAGATCGCTCAACTCGGCGCCGGACGGATGGGCTCCATCCACGCCCGCAACGCCGCCGCCAATCCGCGGCTGGATCTGGCCTGGCTGGTCGATCCCCGACCCGAGGCAGCGGGGGACCTGGCCCGCGAGATCGGCGCGGGGCTGGCGAGCTTCGAGGCCGTGCTGGCCGATCCGGAAATCAAGGGCGTCATCGTCGCCAGTTCGACCGACGCCCATCTGGACAACGCCCTGGCCTGCCTGAAGGCCGGCAAGATGGTGTTCTGCGAAAAGCCGCTCGACCTGGACCTGGCGCGGCTGGTCGAGCACAAGGCCGACTTTCAGGACGCGCCGATCTTCGTCGCCTTCAACCGCCGCTTCGATCCGCACTTCGCGGCCCTGGCCGAGACGGTGACGTCCGGCGCCATCGGCGCGCTGGAAACCCTGCACCTGATCAACCACGACCCGGCCGCGCCGCCGGCCCACTTCGTGCCGACCAGCGGCGGGCTGTTCAAGGATTTCACCATCCACGACTTCGACGTCGCCGCCTGGCTGGTCGCCGAGCCGTTCACCGAGGTCTTCGCCTTCGCCAGTTGCCTGGTCGATCCGATGATCGGCGAACTGGGCGACGTCGACACCGCCCGGGTGATCCTCAAGACCGCGTCCGGCAAGATCGTCATGATCAGCAACACCCGGCGCAGCGGCTGCGGCTACGACCAGAGGATCGAGGCGTTCGGCAGCAAGGGCATGGCCGTGGCCGGCAATCCGGCCCCGACCACGGTCGCCCGCTGGACCGAGGCCGGCGCGGGTTCCGACGCCCTCTATCCAGGCTTCATGAGCCGCTACGCCGGCGCCTACGCCGCCGAGATGGACCATTTCGCCGACATGCTGGAAGGCAAGGCTCGGCCCGCCGCCGGCTATGAGGCCAGCGTCGCCTCCCTGAAACTGGCCGAGGCCGCCGCCCGGTCGGTGGCCACCGGCGCGCCCGTCAAACTGTAAGGTCTTCAACCATGTACAACCTCGCCCTCATCGGCGCCGGCCGCATCGGCCGCATCCACGCCGCCAACGCCAAGGCCCATCCGGGCCTGACCCTGATGGCCATCGTCGATCCGGTGGCGGCTGCGGCCGAGAGCCTGGCGGCCGAGACCGGCGCGAGGGTGACGTCGCTGGACGCGGCCCTGAGCGATCCGGCCATCGCCGGCGTCATCGTCGCCTCCTCCACCGACACCCACCTGGACTACGCCGGCCGCGCCATCGCCGCCGGCAAGGCTGTGTTTTGCGAAAAGCCCATCGACCTCAATCTTGGCCGGGCCCGGGGCGCGGCCGGGGACTTCGCGGGCAAGCCGCTGTTCCTCGGCTTCAACCGCCGCTTCGATCCCAACTTCCAGGCCCTGAAGGCGCGATTGGACGCCGGCGAGGTCGGGGCGCTGGAGACGCTGCATATCACCAGCCATGACCCGTCGCCGCCGCCGGTCAGCTACGTGAAGGTCTCGGGCGGCCTGTTCAAGGACATGGCGATCCATGACTTCGACATGGCCCGCTGGATGCTCGGCGAGCCGGTCGCCCAGGTCTTCGCCTCGGCCAGCTGCCTGGTCGATCCGGCCATCGGGGAGGCGGGTGACGTGGACACGGCGAAGATCCTGCTGAAGACGGCCTCCGGGCGCATCTGCATGATCAGCAACAGCCGCCGCAGCGGCTATGGCTACGACCAGCGGATCGAGGCCTTCGGCTCGGCCGGCATGCTGCAGGCGGCCAATGTCACCGAGAGCACGGTCCAGGTCTGGACCGAGGCCGGGGCGGCGTCGGCGCCGTTCCAGAACTTCTTCCTCGACCGCTATGCGGCCGCCTACGTCGCCGAGATGGCCCACTTCGCCGAGATCCTCGGCGGGGCGACGCCGGCGATCGGATACGAGGACGGGGTGGAAGCGCTGGTGCTCGCGGAGGCGGCCGGGGAGTCGGCGCGGAAGGGGGCGGTGGTGACGCTGTAACGATCCCTTCTCCCGCTTGTCGGGAGAAGGTGGCCCGCGAAGCGGGTCGGATGAGGGCAGCACCGGCGGTAGCCGGGCTGCCCTTTTCCATGCCTGAACGAAAACCTTCACGGGCCGGCGCCGCCCTCATCCGTCGGCTACGCCGACACCTTCTCCCGACAAGCGGGAGAAGGGACACCGGTGAGGCGACTCGACGCCGCGCAAAGAAAAGGCGGCGGCCCGAAGGCCACCGCCGAAGTTGCGCAAGTCGATGTCAGGGAGAAATCAGTAGGTGAAGCTCAGACCCACCCGCCAGGAGCGGCCGTAGGTTTCGGCCTCGGCGAAGCGGTGGCGGTTGCCGTAGAAATAGTAGTCGGTCTCGTCATTCAGATTGTTGCCCTCGGCGAAGACCTCGAGCTGTTTGGTGACCTTGTAGGCCGCCTTGACGCCGATGGTCTGGTTCTCGCCGAAGTACAGGTCCTCGTCGGCCGTCGCGCCCAGTTCGTCGATGTAGTCTGAGCGGTAGGTGTAGGCGACGCGGGCCGAGAAGCCGGCCTTCTCGTAGTAGAGCTGGGCGCTGAGCAGCATGTCCGACTGCTTGGGCAGGCTGGTTTCCTTGCTCCGGCCGGGCACCTTGAGCTTGCCGTTCAGGAAGGTGGCGTTGAGGTTGACCCCGAAGCCGTCCAGCGCGCCGGGCAGGAAGGTGAAGGGCTTCTGGAAGTTCAGCTCCAGGCCGGTCACCTCGGCTTCGGTGCCGTTCTGGAAGGAGAAGACGTCGCCGTTGACGATGCTCACCCCGCCGAAGGTTCCGGTTTGGTCTTCCAGGGTCGAGGCGAAGATCGGGTTGTCGATCTTCTTGTGGAACAGACCCACCGAGAAGCCGCCCTCGTCCGGGAAGTAATAGTCCAGCGAGAAATCGAGGTTCAGCGCCTGCTGGGGCTTCAGGTCCGGGTTGCCGAGGCTGACATCGTCGCCATCGACCGCCACGGTCGGGGCCAGCTGGAAGTATTCCGGACGGCCGATGGCGGTGGTGATCGCCGCCCGCACCAGGATGTTCTCGCTGACGTCCCAGCGCAGGTTGAGGCCCGGGAAGACGTCAGTGTAGCTGTAGCTGCCGAAGCGGTTGTAGTCGTCGGCCAGGGTCGCCGTCGGGGTGACGGCGATGGCCCGGGTGTCGCCCTCCGTCCGCTCGACGCGGACGCCGGGAATGACGCTGATGTCGCCGAAGTCGAGGTTGGCCATCAGATAGGCGGCGGTGATGGTTTCCTGGACGCGGTAGTCGGAGCCCAGGGTCTCGACGATCTGGTCGTCATCGTCGCTGTCGAACAGGCCGGGGTTGGCTTTGAAGAAGGCGTTGACCTTGCTGTAGCTGATCGACGGACCGGCGAGATACTTGCCCCCGAAAGTGTCGCCGTAGGTTTCGCCGACCTCGGAGGTGAGGGTCCGTGTCGGGCCGGTGTACATGAACACCTCGCCGGTCGCGTCGGTGAACTTGTCGCGGTCCAGCCACTTGGCGCCGAACTTCAGGTAGCTGTCGTCGCCGAGCACCGAAAGCGGCATCTGATAGTCGATGCGGATCTGGTTCAGGTCTTCCTCGGCCTCGCGGCTGACCTGCTTGAAGCTGCGCAGCCGGTAGCCGGCCGGATTGTAGGCGTTGGCGCTCAGCGTGACGCCGCCGGGCATCCCGTCCTGGTTGCCAAAGGACCCGGTGATCGGGCCGCCGCCGCTGGTGTTGTTGTAGCGGTATTCGATCTCGTCGCGGATCGGGTCTTCCTTGGTGGCCAGGTTGTGGGTGGCCTGGAGGGTCAGGAGGCTTTCGCCGATGTTGAACTCACCGCCGATGGCGATCGTGGTGGTGTCGGTGATCTCGTTGCGGACCCGCAGCAGCTTGCGGGCGCTGGCCCCGCCGGTGAAGGTTCCGCCGTCCTCGCTGAGGCTACTATAGCTGGCGGCCGAGGTCGGCAGGAAGAAGCGGGTGCGGTTGCGGACCTCGTTGTCGTCGAACTTCGAGTACATGACCCGGGCGTAGGCCTTGATGTCGTCGGTCGGACGCCAGTCGAGGTTGACGACCGCGCCGGTGCGGGTGCGCAGGGCAGGGGTGTAGACCCGGTTGTCGAACTCGACGGGCAGATCGACGCCGCCGACGGTCTGGCGACCGCCCGACAATACATCCTCGGAGTCCGAAGGCCGTTCCGACCAGTTCAGGGCCACGACGACGCCGAACGACTTGTCCGGGCCGAACAGGGTTCCAGCCGAGAAGTCGCCCTCGTAGGCGTTCTCGTCGGTGATCTCGAAGCCGCCGACGGCGGCCCGGGCGTTGAGGATGGTGCGGTTGCGGTCGAAAGCGGTGACCGTCTTGATATCGACCTGGCCGGCGATGGCGTTGGCGTCGAGGTCGGGGGTCAGCGACTTGACCACCTGTACCGAGCCGATGAGGGCCGACGGGATGTCGTCGAGCTTGACGTTGCGCGATTCCGGCTCGGGGGCGGAGGCGGTCTGGGCGTTGATGGTGACGTTGGCCAGGTTCGGCTCGATGCCGCGGATGATCAGGTAGCGGCCCTCACCCTTGTCGGTGGCGACCGACACGCCCGACAGGCGGCGCACGGACTCGGCGACGTTCTGGTCGGGCAGCTTGCCGGCCTCGCCGCCCGAGACGATCTCGCTGGCGCTGGTCGCCTCGCGCTTCTTCTCGAGGGAGTCGCGGTCGGTCGCCCGCTGGCCGGTGATGACCACTTCATCGACTTCGCCCTGAGCCTGAGCCGCGGCCATGCCGGGCGCCACCAGGCAGGACGACATCATGAGCGCGCCCAACAGATATCGAGACTTCATACGACCCTCCCCTTTGCTTCTCATTGCAGCGCGAGGTGAGCGAAGACTCGCTCCGACGGCTGATGAAACGGACACTACGAACAAAAATTCTATTTGACAACATGAATGGAAATTAAATTGCATTCTGAGATCGGAGCGATGATGGTGCCGTCAACAAAGGGGATGCCGATGACCAGGAAAAACCGTGCGCTGACCGCCCTGCGCCTGACGCTTGTGGCCGGCGCGGCCTCTGTCGCGCTGGGCGCTCAAGCCCAGACCGCCCTGCCCGCCGTGGCGCCGATCGCCGAAACCGCGCCGACCGCGCGCAACGACGCCAACACCGGGGTGCTGGTGTTCGACGCCGCCGGCGGCATGCGGATCGCCGGCAGCGGCGGCCTGGGCGGGGTCGAGCTCTATGGCGCGGACGGGGCGCGGCTGGCCTCGGTTCCGGCCGGCGAGGTGGTCGGGCTGGACGTCCGCTACGGCGTGTCGCTGAACGGCAAGTCCGAAACGGTGCTCGGGGTCATCGACGCCCAGCAGTCGAAACTTCGCTTCTTCACCGTCGGCGAGGGCTTGACCGAGGTCACGGCCGGAACGCTGTCGGCCGGTCTGTCGGCGGAATCCGGTTGCCTCTACAAGAGCCCGCTGGACAGCAGCCTGTTCATGTTCGCCCTCGGGGCCGCCGGCGAGATCGAGCAGTGGTCGATCTTCGACAACGGCCAGGGAAGGCTGGACGGACGACTGGTCCGCCGGCTGCACATCGCCTCCGAGGCCAGCTACTGCACCGTCGATGACGTCAGCGGCGCGATCTACATCGCCGAGCAGGCGGTCGGGGTCTGGAAGTTCGACGCCGAACCGGAAGCCGAGACCATCCCCACCCTGATCGACGCGGTGGGCCTTGGCCGGATCACCGAGGAGGCCGGCGGCGTCGCCGTCGTCGATGGCGGCCCGGGCGCCCGCTACCTGATCACCTCCAACGCCTCGGCCAACAGCTTCCACGTCTTCAACCGCGAGGACGGCCACAAATACCTGGGCAGCTTCACGGTGGCGGGCGTCGAGAACGCCGGCGGCCTGGCGGCCGGCAAGGGCCTGTTCCTGGCCATGGACGACGACAACCCGGCCGGCGCCAACTACAAGCTGGCCCGCTTCGGCGATATCGCCGCCGCCCTCAAGCTCAATGCCGGCGCGCCGGCCGATCCGCTGGCCGCCCTGCCCGCGCCGCTGCCCATCGTCCGGCCCATCGCCGAGACCCAGCCGGTCGGCCAGGGCGGCGACGCGGCCGATGACCCGGCCATCTGGGTGAACCGGGCCGATCCGGCCAGGAGCCTGATCATCGGCACCGACAAGCAGGCGGGCCTCGGGGTCTATGACCTGACCGGCAAGCGGCTGTCCTTCGCCGCCGACGGCAAGATGAACAACGTCGACCTGCGCGACGGCTTCAAGCTGGCCGGCCAGCCGGTCACCCTGGTCACGGCCAGCGACCGCACAAAGAACGCCATCGCCATCTATGCGCTGGACGGGGCCAGCGGGACCCTGCGCAACGTCTCTGACGGGGTGCAGGGCACGGGCCTGGGCGACCCCTATGGCCTGTGCATGTACCAGGGCAAGGGCGGCAGGACCTACGTCTTCATCAACGACACCGACGGCAAGATGCGCCAGTGGCGGCTGGATCCGACGACCACCGGAACGGTCAAGGCGGTTCTGGTCCGTGAGTTCGCCTTCGCCACACAGACCGAAGGCTGCGTCGCCGACGACGAGACCGGCTGGCTCTATGTGGCCGAGGAAGATGTCGCCCTGTGGCGGCTTAACGCCGAACCCAAGGGGGCGGAGAACCGCACCCAGGTGACCAGCGTCGCCTCCAACCCGGCCCTGAAGGACGACCTGGAGGGAGTGAGCCTCTATCTGCAGCCCGGCGGCAAGGGCTACATCGTGCTCTCCAGCCAGGGCAACAACAGCTATGCGATGTTCCGGCGCGAGGGCGACAATGCCTATGTCGGCTCCTTCGCGGTGGTCGCCAACGGCCCGGCCGGCATCGACGGTTCGTCGGAGACAGATGGCCTCGATGTGACCAGCCGGCCGATGGGGCCGCTGTTCCCGAACGGGGCCCTGGTCACCCAGGACGGCCGCAACGTCAGCCCGCCCGAGCCGCAGAACTTCAAGATCATCCCCTGGAAGGGCATCGAAGCGGCGCTGAAACTCTCCGCCCCCTGACCCACAGAAAAAATCTATGCCAAGTCCAATATCTATCGATTGGACTTGGCCTTCCTTTGGGTGTCGCCTGTGGGTTGCAGCGCCGGCCCCGACCGGCGCCAACGTCTGGAGGACACGATGGCCCACGATGGAAGTGACGAAGGCTCGCCGCTGAGCTGCCCGATCAAGGAACCCGCCGCGCTGCGACGCCTGCTCGGCCGCACCAACCGCGACTGGTGGCCCAACCAGCTGTCTCTGGAGATTCTCCGGCAGCACGGCGACAACGGCAATCCCTATGGCGCGGCGTTCGACTATGCCGAAGCGTTCAAGTCGATCGACTACGCCGGCCTCAAGCGCGACCTGACCGCCCTGATGACCGACAGCCAGCCCTGGTGGCCGGCCGACTACGGTCACTACGGCCCGTTCTTCATCCGCATGGCCTGGCACAGCGCCGGCACCTACCGCAGCGGCGACGGCCGGGGCGGCTCCTCGGCCGGCGGCCAGCGGTTCGCGCCGCTGAACAGCTGGCCGGACAACGGCAACCTCGACAAGGCCCGCCGCCTGCTGTGGCCGATCAAGCAGAAGTACGGCGCCAAGCTCAGCTGGGCCGACCTGATGATCCTGGCCGGCAATGTCGCCATCGAGTCGATGGGCGGACCGACCTTCGGCTTCGGCGGCGGCCGCGCCGATATCTTCGAGCCGCAGAAGGACATCTACTGGGGCACCGAGGAAGAATGGGTCGGCGCCACCCGCATCGACCAGGAGAGCGGCCGGGCGCTGGAAAACCCGCTGGCGGCCATCCAGATGGGCCTGATCTACGTCAACCCGGAAGGCCCGGGCGGCAATCCCGACCCCCTGCAGTCGGCACGCGACATCCGCGAGACCTTCAGCCGGATGAGCATGAACGACGAGGAGACCGTCGCCCTGACCGCCGGCGGCCACACCTTCGGCAAGGCGCACGGGGCCGGCGACGCCTCGCTGGTCGGGGTGGAGCCGGAAGGCGCCGACATCGCCTCCCAGGGCCTGGGCTGGACCAGCAAGCATGAGAGCGGCATGGGCGATCACACGATCACCAGCGGCATCGAGGGCGCCTGGACCCCGACCCCGATCCAGTGGACCCACAACTACTTCCACATGCTGCTCGACTACGAGTACGAGCTGGTGCGCAGCCCGGCCGGGGCCAAGCAGTGGCAGCCGATCAACCCGAAGCCCGAGGACCTGGCGCCGGGGGCCCACAGCCCCGATCGCCGCGTGCCGACGATGATGACCACGGCCGACATGGCCTTCAAGATGGACCCCGAGTACCGCAAGATCTCGGAGAAGTTCCGCGACGATCCGGCCTATTTCGCCGACGCCTTCGCCCGCGCCTGGTTCAAGCTGACCCACCGCGACATGGGCCCCAAGGTCCGCTACCTGGGTCCGGAAGTGCCGGCCGAGGATCTGATCTGGCAGGATCCGATCAAGGCCAGGGGTTCCGACATCGAGCCCGCCGACATCGCGGCGCTGAAGGTCGCCATCGCCAACTCCGGCCTGTCGGTCTCGGACCTGGTCAGCACCGCCTGGGCCTCGGCCGCGACCTACCGCGGATCGGACCACCGGGGCGGGGCCAACGGCGCCCGCATCCGCCTGGCGCCGCAGAAGGACTGGGCGGTCAACGACCCGCCCAAACTGGAGGCGGTGCTGGACACGCTTGGCCGGATCAAGGCCGAGTTCGACAAGGGCGGCCGGACCGTGTCGATGGCCGACCTGATCGTCCTGGCCGGCGGCGTCGGCGTCGAACAGGCGGCGAAGGCGGCGGGTCACCCGATCGAGGTCCCCTTCCACCCGGGCCGGGCCGACGCGACCGACGAGGAGACCGACGCCCACAGCTTCGAGGTGCTCGAGCCCAAGGCCGACGGCTTCCGCAACTATCTGTCGGTCAAGTTCAGCGTCCCGACCGAGGAACTGCTGATCGACCGGGCCCAGCTTCTGCGCCTCACCGCGCCGGAGATGACGGTGCTGGTCGGCGGCCTGCGGGTGCTGGGCGCCAACCAGGGCGGCAGCAAGCACGGGGTGTTCACCGACCGCGTCGGGGTGCTGACCAACGACTTCTTCGTCAACCTGCTCGACATGGGCGTCGCCTGGAAACAGGTCGATGACTCCGGCGACGAGGAATTCGTCGGAACGGACCGGGCGAGCGGCGAACAGCGGTGGACCGCGACGCGGACTGACCTGGTCTTCGGCGCCAACTCCGAGCTGCGCGCCCTGGCCGAGGTCTATGCCTGCGACGACGCCGCCGAGAAGTTCGTCAGGGACTTCGTCAGCGCCTGGAGCAAGGTGATGAACAACGACCGCTTCGACCTGCCCAAGGGCGTGCGTCGCTAAGTCCCTTTCCGATAGCGCTTGTCTTCCGCCGGGGCAGTCACCTGACTGTCCCGGCGATTTCTTTTTGAGACCCGCCGAAGCATCGCGGGCAAGGGATGGAGACCGGTCATGAAGGCGATTGAGGTTCACGGCGGCGGCGGACTGGACAAGCTGGCTCTGGTCGAGCGGGCCGATCCGGGCGAGCCGGGCAAGGGCGAGATCAAGGTTCGTCTGCGCGCCTCCTCTCTGAATTACCACGACCTGATGGTCGTCAAGGGCATGATCCCCACCCCCGGCGACCGTGTGCCGATGTCCGACGGGGCCGGCGAGGTCGTCGCCGTCGGCGAAGGCGTCACCGACTTCAAGGTCGGCGACCTGGCCGTCTCGACCTTCTTCCCCGACTGGCTCGACGGCGAGCCGCCGGAAACCTCGTTCAATCGCGTGCCTGGCGACGGCATCGACGGCTACGCCCGCGAGCAGGTCATCATGCCGCAAACCGCCTTCACCCAGGCGCCCAGGGGCTGGAGCGCCGCCGAGGCCGCCACCATCACCTGCGCCGGCGTCACCGCCTGGCGCTGCCTGGTCGGCGACGGCCACCTGAAGGCCGGCGAGACGGTGCTGGTCCAGGGCACCGGCGGGGTGTCGATCTACGCCCTGCAGATCGCCAAGGCCTTCGGCTGCGAGGTCATCGCCACCTCCTCGTCGGACGAGAAGCTGGAGCGGCTCAAGGCGCTCGGGGCCGACCACCTGATCAACTACAAGACCACCCCGGGCTGGGGCGGCAAGGCCCGCGAGATCACCAATGGCCGCGGCGTCGACCACGTGGTCGAGATCGGCGGCTCGGGCACCATGCCCCAGTCGATCACCGCGGCCCGCATCGGCGGCCACATCGGCCTGATCGGCGTGCTGGCCGGCTACTCCGGCGAGATTCCGACCGTGGCCATCATGGGCAAGTCGATCAAGCTGATCGGCCTGACCGTCGGCAGCCGCCGCCACCAGCAGGACATGGTCCGCGCCATCGACGTGACCGGCTTCAAGCCGGTGCTCGACAAGCACTTCCCGCTGGAGCAACTGGGCGCCGCCTTCGCGCACCAGGAAAGCGGCACGCACTTCGGCAAGATCATCGTCGATATCTAGGTGTTGGCGTGGAGCGCCTTCAGGTGCTCCACCTCTTCAGCTGAGCCGATCATCACCGACACCCGCTGGTGCAGGCCGGTGACGGGGGTGTCGAGGATGTCGGTCATGCCGTCGAAGGCCTGGCCGCCGGCCTGATCGACGATCAGAGCCATCGGATTGGCCTCGTACATCAGGCGCAGGCGACCGGCGCGGTCGGGCTCCCGCTTGTCCCAGGGATAGAGGAAGACGCCGCCCCGGGTCAGGATGCGGTGCAGGTCGGCAACCATCGAGCCGACCCAGCGCATGTTGAAGTTCCGGCCACGCGGGCCGTCCTTGCCGGCCAGGACCTCATCGACATAGGTCTGCACGGGCGCGGCCCAGTGGCGGTAGTTCGAGGCGTTGATAGCGTACTCGCTGGTCCGGGCCGGCAGGGTCATGCGCTCGGCGGAGCGGTTCCAGATGTTGGTTTCGGGATCGAGGGTGAAGCCCGCGACGCCCTCCCCCGTGGTCAGCACCATGGTCACCTGCGGACCGTAGACGACATAGCCGGCGGCGGCCTGGCTTCTGCCCCGCTGCATCAGGTCGGCGGCGACCGCCGGGCGGTCCGGAATGGCGCCGAGCGCCGGCAGGATCGAGAAGATGGTGCCGACCGAGACGTTGACTTCGATGTTGCTGGAGCCATCCAGCGGATCGAACAGCAGGTAGTAGCCCCCTTCGGCGGTCAGGTCGCGGACCGGGATGATGTCATCCTGTTCCTCCGAGGCCATGGCGACCAGGGCGGGGCTGCGGGCGGCGACGCGAACCAGGATGTCGTCGGCCAACACATCGAGCCCCTTCTGCACTTCGCCCTGCACGTTCACCGAGACGGCGGCGCTGTGGTCGGCCCCGCCGCGGCGGACGACGGCGGCGATCTCCACGCAGGCGTCGGCGACGGCGAGGATCAGCTCGGCCAGGGCCGGGTGAGCGGTGGCGAGGTGGTCGGACAGGGTCAAGGCAGGCTCCAGGTGGCGGCGCCGCGCCCCTTAGCAAGGTTCGGCCGGCGCGCGAAGCGGCGCTATCGAAGCGGCGACCTACTATAGCAGACGGCGCGAAGGCCGGTTCCGTCGAAAAGCTTGCCGGCGTTGGCTTTGCGCGTGCCTGGAACGCTGTGAATGTGGGGCGCGGCGTAGGGGCGGCGTAGGTCGAAGGGCGGGGTTTGTAGGCTGGATCGTGACCGGTCCGGCCTACGGCCGCGGGACGGCGGCCTTCGGAGGTCCGAAAGGCGCGATAATTTCACCCGGTGTTTATTCGCCCCTTATCCCGGCGAGGCTGGCTCCCCCGCGCTACAGGATGAAGCCGCTGCCGCCGGTGACCTGGCCGGTGAAGGTCAGGGCGAAGTCGGAGACGCCGTCGCCGTTGTTGTCGAGGGTGAGCGTGGTGACCTTTGTGACGCTGCTGTAGGTCAGCACCGCCTGGCCGGCCACGCCGGTGAAGGCCGCCGCCCAGGTGAAGGCCTGGTTGCCGCCAAGGCCCGTGTTGGCGTCGATGGCCGACAAGTCGACGGTGTCCAGGGCGCCGTTGAAGTCGGTGATCCGGTCCGCACCCCCCGGTGCGGAGTCCGTGATCGTACTGAACACGAACCGGTCCGAACCCGAACCGCCGGTCATGGTGTCGAGCCCGATCCCACCGATCAGGACATCGTCACCGTCCCCACCGAGCATGCGGTCATCCCCCGCGTCGCCCCAAAGACTGTCATTGCCGGCGTCGCCGCTGACCGTGTCGGCGTCGTCGCCGCCGTGGATCTGATCGACTCCGTCGCCCCCATAAAGGCTGTCGAGACCGGCTCCGCCCCAGAGGGTGTCGTCGCCGGCCTGGCCGAGGAGGGTATCGGCGCCGGCATCGCCCCAGGCCTGGTCGGCGTCGTCGCCGCCGTAGATCCTGTCGGTCCCGTCGCCCCCATAGAGCCTGTCGGCCCCGGCATCGCCGGACAGCTGGTCGTCGCCGGCGTCGCCCTTGAGGAGGTCGATGCCGAGGCCGCCATTGAGGATGTCGGCGCCGTCGCCGCCGGCCAGGTCGTCGTCGCCGTCTGCCCCGGTCAGCTTGTCGTCGCCGGCGTCGCCGCGCAGGAAGTCATTGCCGATGCCGCCGTTGAGAACGTCGTTGTCGTCGCCGCCGTAGATCTTGTCGTCGCCGCCATCGCCGTTGAGCGTGTCGCCCCCGGCGTCGCCGAGGATCTGGTCGTTGTCGTCGCCGCCGTAGGCGCGGTCGGCGCCGAGGTTGCCGTAGATCTTGTCGGCGCCCGCGCCGCCGGTCAGGGTGTCGTCGCCGTCGAACCCGGTCAGGGTGTCGTCGCCGGCGTCGCCGTACAAAAAGTCGCCATCGATGCCGCCGTTGAGACGGTCGGCACCGGCGCCACCATAGAGACGGTCGGCGCCCGCCTCGCCGTTGAGGGTGTCGTCGTCGTCGTCGCCGCGTAGGGTGTCGTTGCCGGCCCCGGCGGTGAGGATGTCCTTGCCCGCGCCGCCGGCCAGGCTATCGTCGCCGTCGCCGCCGTTCAGCCTGTCGTCCCCGGCATCGCCGCTGAGGTTGTCGTCGCCGGCCTCGCCGTAGAGGCTGTCGGCGTCGTCGCCGCCGACCAGGCGATCATTGCCGTCGCCGCCGTAGAGGCGGTCGATGCCGGCCTCGCCGTTCAGCTGGTCGTTGCCGCCCATGCCCTTGAGCAGATCGTCGCCGGCCCGGCCGAGCAGGGTGTCGCCGCCGACATTGCCGGTCAGGTTGTCAGCGCCGGCCGTTCCGTAGAGGGTCATGCGGGCGACCACCTGCACTGTGGCCACCGCGATGTTGCTGGTCGCAAGCCCGTCGGTGACGGTGACCTGGATCAGCCGGTCGCCGAGCGGCGGGCTGGGGTTGGTGCTGTTGAAGGTGACCAGATGCAGCGCCTGCTGGAAGGCGCTCTCGCTGGCCGGGCCGGTCAAGGTGAGGATGCCCGTGCCGCTGTCGTAGGCCGAGGCGGTGATGCCGAGGGCTGCCAGCGCCGGGAGGTTGCCGATGGCCAGCCGGTCGCCGGACGACGGGTTGGTCAGGCGCAGGGTGGCGCTGGTCAGCACCGTGTCGTCGGGATCGTCGATGAGGACGTCGGCCGGGATGATGGACACCGCTCCGGTGCTGTCGCCGAAGCCGACCACCGTGCCCGTGCCGCCGCGGCTGGCCTGCAGGTCGAGGACCGGGGCGTCGTTGATGCCGTGGACGGTGATGTCGAGGCTGGCGGTATCAATGGCCCCGGCTGTGTCGCGCACCGTGTAGGTGAAGCTGTCGGTCAGGGTCTGGCTGGCGCCCAGGGCGGCGACGGCGGCGTTGGCGCCGTTGACCACGTAGGACCAGGTCCCGTTGGCGTTGAGCGTGAGGGTCCCGTACTGGCCGGCGAAGGCCGAGCCGACCGCGCCGCCGGTGACGGCCGAGACGGTCCTCGCATCGCCGCCGTCGACGTCACTATCGTTGGTCAGGACGTTGCCCGAGCCGTTCGGCCCGCCATCGGTCGCGTCGCCCAGATCATCGCCCGCGACCGGGGCGTCGTTGGCGCCCTGCAGGGTGATGGTGAGGGTGGTGGTGCTGGTGACGCCGACGGCGTCGCGCATCGTGTAGGTGAAGGTCTCGGTCAGGGTCTCGCCGGCCGTGCGCAGGGCGTTCACCGTCGCATTGCCGTTGTCGACGACGTAGGCGTAGGAGCCGTCGGCGTTGAGGGTCAGGCTGCCGTAGGCGCCGGCCAGGGCAGAGCCGAGGGTTCCGACCGTGGCGCCGAACTGGACCTGGGTGACCTCCTGGGTGTCGCCGGCGTCCTCGTCGGTGTCGTTGGTCAGGACGTTGCCGCTCGGGTCGGTCCCGGCGGCGACCCCGGCCTCGACCGCCGTGGCCACATCGGCCACCGCCACCGGCGCCTCGTTGGCGCCGTAGACGGTGATGGTCAGGACGGCGGTGTCGGTCGCCCCAGCCGTGTCGGTCAGGGTGTAGGTGAAGGTCTCGGTCAGGCTGTCGGTCGGGCCGAGCGCCAGCACCGCCGGATCGCTTTCGTCGGTGACATAGCGGTACGAGCCGTCGGCGTTGAGCGTCAGGGTCCCGTGCTGGCCGATCAGGCCGGCACCGACCGTACCGCCGGTGATGGCGGAGACGGTTTTGCTGTCGCCGCTGTCCACGTCGGTGTCATTGGTCAGGACGTTGCCGACCGCGTCGATGGGTACGCCGTCGCCGTCCTTGCTGGCGGCGCCGGCGTCATCGACGGCCACCGGCGCGTCGTTGGCGCCGTGGGTGGTGATGGTCAGGCTGGCGGTCGAGGTCGCGCCGGCGGCGTCGCGAACCGTGTAGGTGAAGGTATCGCTGACCGTGTCGGCGAAGGTGCGCAGGCTGTTCACCGCCGCCTCGTTGACGACGTAGCTGTAGGAGCCGTCGGCATTGAGGGTCAGGGCCCCAAAGTCGCCGTTGAGCGCCGCGCCGAGGGTCCCGCCGTCGAGGGCGGCGACGGTGAGGGCATCACCGCTGTCGACGTCGGTGTCATTGGCCAGGACGTTGCCCGTGGCGTTGGAGCCAGGCGCGGTCCCAGCCTCGGTGGCCGAGCCGGTGTCGGCCACCGCCACCGGCGCATCGTTGGCGCCGTTCACCGTGATGGTCAGGGTGGCCTGGCTGGTCGCTCCAGCGGTGTCGGCCACCGTGTAGGTGAAGACGTCGGTCAGGGTCTGGCCGGCGGCCAGGGCGTTCACCGCCGCGTTGCCGTTATCGACCGCGTAGCTGTAGGTGCCGTTGGCGTTGAGGGTCAGGGCCCCGTAGGCGCCGGCCGAGGCCGAGCCCACCACGCCGCCGCTGAGGGCCGAGACGGTCTTGCCGTCGCCGCCGTCCACGTCGGTGTCGTTGGTCAGGACGTTGCCGCTGGCGTTTGAGCCAGCGGAGGTTCCGGCTTCGGTCGCCGAGCCGGTGTCGGCCACCGCCACCGGGGCGTCGTTGGCGCCCTGGATGGTGATCGTCAGGGTGGTCGCGCTGGTCGCCCCGGCCGCGTCCGTCACCGTGTAGGTGAAGCTCTCGGTCAGGGTCTGGGCCGACGTCCGCAGGGCCTGGACGGCGCTGCTCGCGTTGTTGACCGCGTAGCTGTAGGTCCCGTCGGCGTTGAGGGTCAGACTGCCGTAGGCGCCGGCCAAGGCCGAGCCGACCGTGCCACCGGTCAGAGCGGTGACGGTCTTGCTGTCGCCCGTATCGACGTCGGTGTCGTTGGTCAGCACGTTGCCGGTGGCGTTGGAGCCTGCCGCGGTTCCGGCCTCGACGGCCGTTCCGGTATCGGCGACGGCCACCGGGGCGTCGTTGGCGCCGTGGACGGTGATGGTCAGGGTGGTCGAGCTGGTCGCCCCGGCCGTGTCGGTCACCGTGTAGGTGAAGCTGTCGGTCAGGGTGTCCGTGCTGAGGCGCAGGGCGTTCACGGCCGCATGGGCGTTGTCGATGGCATAGCTGTAGCTGCCGTCGGCGTTCAGCGTCAGGCTGCCGTACTGACCGGCCAGGGCCGAGCCGACGATTCCGCCGCTGACGGCGGAGACGCTCTTGCCGTCGCCGCCGTCCACGTCGGTGTCATTGGTCAGCACATTGCCGGTCGCGTTCGAGCCCGCCGCCGTGCCGGCCTCGGTCGCCGAGCCGATATCGGCCACCGCCACCGGGGCGTCGTTGGCGCCCTGGATGGTGATCGTGAGTGTAGTCGAGCTGGTCGCCCCGGCCGTGTCGGTGACGGTGTAGGTGAAGGCCTCGCTCAGGGTCTGGCCGGCCGTGCGCAGGGCCTGGACGGCGCTGTTGGCGTTGTTGACCGCGTAGCTGTAGCTGCCGTCGGTGTTGAGCGTCAGGCTGCCGTAGGTCCCGGCCAGGGCCGAGCCGACCGTGCCGCCGGTGAGCGCCGTGACAGTCTTGCCGTCGCCGGCATCGACGTCGGTGTCGTTGGTCAGCACATTGCCGGTGGCGTTGGAGCCGGCGACGACGCCCGCTTCCACCGCCGTACCGACGTCGGCCACCGCCACAGGCGCGTCGTTGGCGCCCTGGATCGTGATGGTCAGGGTCGTGGTGCTGGTCGCGCCCGCCGTGTCGCGCATGGTGTAGGTGAAGACTTCGGTCAGGGTGTCCGAGGCCGTGCGCAGGGCCTGAACCACCGCGTCGCTGTTGTCGATGGCGTAGCTGTAGGAGCCGTCGGCGTTGAGGGTCAGCGAGCCATAGTCGCCGGCCAGGGCCGAGCCGAGCGCGCCGGTGGCGGCGCCGAACTTCACCTGGGTGACGGTCTTGCTGTCGCCGGCGTCCGGGTCGGTGTCGTTGGTCAGCACATTGCCGCTGGCGTTCGAGCCCGCCGCCACGCCCGCCTCGACCGCCGCGCCGACATCGGCCACCGCCGTCGGCGACTCGTTGGCCCCGAAGACGGTGATGGTCAGGACAGCCGTATCGGTCGCCCCGGCCGCGTCGGCCAGGGTGTAGGTGAAGGTCTCGGAGATGCTGTCGGTGGGCCCAAGCGCCACCACCGCCGGATCGAGCTCGTCGATGACGTAGGTATAGCTGCCGTCGGCGTTGAGGGTCAGCGTGCCGTACTGGCCGGCCAGCGCCGCGCCGACCGTTCCACCGCTCAGGGCGGTGACGGTCTTGCCATCGCCGCTGTCCACGTCGGTGTCGTTGCTGAGCACGTTGCCGGTCGCGTCGTTGGACGGTCCGCCATCGACCCCGAGGCTGGCCGAACCAGTATCGTCCTCGGCGACCGGGGCGTCATTCGCGCCCTGGACCGTGATGGTCAGGCTGGCCGTGCTGGTCGCCCCGGCCGTGTCCCGCACCGTGTAGGTGAAGACGTCCGTCAGGGTATCGGTGCTGAGGCGCAGCGCATTCACCGCCGCGTTGGCGTTGTCGACGACGTAGCTGTAGCTGCCGTCCGCGTTCAGGGTCAGGGCGCCGTAAGCGCCGGCGAGAGACGCGCCGACCGCGCCGCCGGTCACGGCCGAGACCGTCGTGGCATCGCCGGTATCGACGTCGGTGTCGTTGGCCAGGACGTTGCCGCTGACGTTGGAGCCGGCTGCCGTGCCGGCCTCGACCGCCGTGCCGCTGTCACCCACCCCCACCGGCGCGTCGTTGGCGCCGTGGACGGTGATGGTCAGGGTGGCCGTGCTGGTCGCCCCGGCCGTGTCGCGCACCGTATAGGTGAAGCTGTCGGTCAGGGTGTCGGTGCTCAGGCGCAGGGCATTGACGGCCGCGTTGGCGTTGTTGACCGCGTATGAGTAGGACCCGTCGGCGTTGAGCGTCAGGGCGCCGTAGGTTCCGTTGAGGGCCGAGCCGACCGTGCCGCCGCTGAGCGCCGAGACGGTCTTCGAGTCCCCGGCATCGACATCGGTATCGTTGGTCAGGACGTTGCCGGTGGCGTTGGAGCCTGCCGCCACGCCGGCCTCGTTGGCCGAGCCCGCGTCGTTAACACCGACCGGGGCGTCATTGGCGCCCTGGATGGTCACTGTCAGGGTGCTGGCGCTGGTCGCGCCGGCGGTGTCGCGCAGGGTGTAGTTGAAGGTCTCGGTCAGGGTCTCGCCGGCCAGGCGCAGGGCCTGGACCGTGGCGTTGCTGTCGTTGACCACATAGGTCCAGGTCCCATTGGCATTGACCGTCAGGGTCCCGTAGGCGCCGGCCAGGCCCGAGCCGATCGTGCCGTTGCTGGCGCCTTGGCTGAAGGCGGTGACCGCCTTGGTGTCGCCGGTGTCGACGTCGGTGTCGTTGGTCAGCAGGTTGCCGCTGGCGGCGGAGCCGGCCGATGTCCCCGCCTCGACCGCCGTGCCGCTGTCGGCGACGGCGACGGGGGCGTCGTTGGTCCCGCGAACGGTTATGGTCAGGGTCGTGCTGCTGGTCGCCCCGGACGCGTCAGCCACCGTGTAGGTGAAGCTGTCGGTCAGGGTGTTGGCGGTGGTCCGCAGGGCGTTGACCGCCGCATTGGCGTTGTTGACGGCGTAGGCATAGCTGCCGTCGGCATTGAGGGTCAGGGTCCCGTAGGTCCCGTTCAGCGCCGAGCCGACCGTGCCGCCGGTGACGGCCGAGACGGTCTTCGAGTCGCCCGTATCCACATCCGTGTCGTTGGTCAGCACATTGCCGGTGGCGTCGGAGCCAGCGGCGACGCCGGCCTCACCCGCGATGCCGGTATCGGCCACCGCCACGGGGGCGTCGTTGGCGCCCTGGAGGGTGATGGTCAGGGTCGTGCTGCTGGTCGCGCCGGCCGCGTCCCGCACCGTGTAGGTGAAGCTGTCGGTCAGGGTCTGGGCCGCCGTGCGCAGGGCCTGGACCGTGCTGTTGGCGTTGTCGATGGCGTAGCTGTAGGTCCCGTCGGCGTTGAGGGTCAGGCTGCCATAGGCGCCGGCCAGGGCCGAACCGACCGCGCCGCCGTTGATCGCGGAGACCACCTTGCTGTCGCCGGCATCGACGTCGATGTCGTTGGTCAGCACGTTGCCGGTGGCGTTGGCGCCGGGCGCCACGCCGGCCTCGACGGCCGTGCCGGTATCGACGACGCCGACCGGGGCGTCGTTGCTGCCGCCGATGCTGAAGGTCACGGCCCGGGTGGCGGTCAGGCTGCCGTCATCGACGACCGGGACGGTGAAGGTCTCGGTGACCGTCTGGCCGGTCTGCAGCGCCTGGGTGGCGGTGCGGGCGTTGTCCAGCGCATAGGCCAGGCTGTTGGAGGCGATGGTCAGGACGGCCTGGCCGTAGACGCCGTCCTTGGTCCAGACACCGGCCGGGCCCTGCACCCAGCCGTCGGCGGTCAGGGCTGCGGCGTCATACGCGACCGTGCCGTCAACGTCGGCGGCGGTCAGGGCGACGGTGGAGACCGCCGTGCCGGCGACGCCCTGGCCAACCTCGCGCAGGGTGGCGCTGGGGGCGCCGGCCCGCAGGGTCGGGGCGTCATTGCTGCCGAGGATGTCGATGTTCCAGGCGCCGAGTTGGGCCGGGGTTACGCCGGTCAGGGTGATGCTGTTGGCGCCGGCGGAGATCACGGTATTTCCGCCCGAGGCGCTGGCCGCCGCCAGCACGTCGGCGACGGTGGCGAAGACGGCCGCGTCAAAGCGCAGGAACTCCGTGGCCGGGGCGAAGTCGCTGATGGTGTCCGTGCCGAAGCCGGCGCGGAACACGAAGCTGTCGATGCCGCCGCCGCCGGCCACGCTGTCATTGCCGCCCCCCGCTTCGATGCGGTTGGCGACGCTGGAGCCGGTGATGCTGTCGGCGCCGGCCCCGGTGATGACGTTCTCGACGCCGCTGAGGGTATCGGTGTCGCCATTGGTGTCGATCGCCGTGCCGGCGGCCAGATTGATCGTGACGGCGCCAGGGTCGGCTTCGGCCGCGTAGTCGATCGTGTCGTTCAGGCCCGCCGAGCCAGTGAAGCTGTCGGCGCCGCGCCCGCCGGTAAAGGTCACCGCCGTGGCCGAGGTGAGACCGCTGGCGTCGATGACGTTGGCCCCCGTCCCGCCGCTGATGCGGACGCTGGCGGCGCCCACGGCGCCGGTCAGGGTGACACCGTCGTTGTTGTCGAGGGTGACCTCGACGCGCTCGATGCCGGTCGCTGTGACGTTGGCCGTCGCGTCGCCGTTGAAGGTCGCGGTCGTCGAGCCGGCCGCGCCGGACAGCACCAGGCCGTCGTTGCCGCCGAAGTTGGTCGTATAGAGGGCCAGCACGTCGTCCGCGCCCGAGACGTCGGTGACGGTGTCGTGGCCTTCGCCGAGGCTGACGACGTAGCGGTCGCTGTCCGCCCCGCCCTGCATGGCGTCATCGCCGCTTCCGCCGGTGAGGACGTCGGCGCCGGCATCGCCGAACAGCTGGTCGTTGCCATCGCGGCCGTTCAGCTGATCATCACCCGCCGCGCCGTGGACGGAGTCCGCCCCTGAACCGCCGTGGACAATGTTGGCGGCGCCGTTGCCGGTGACGTCGATGGCGGCGGCGTCGTTGAAGGTGACCGTGGTGACGCCCGGGCCGAGCGCCAGGACGATGCCGGTGGCGCCGGCCGGGGCGTTGATCTTCAGGTCGTCGTCGGCGACGGTCAGGCCACTCTCACCGGCGTAGTCGCCGGCCGTGGCCTGGATGGTGTCGCCGGCCTGGGCCGTGGCGAGGGCTTCCTTCAGGGTCGAGAAGACGCCGCCCCGCTCCTGCACCCAGGCCCAGCCGGCCGGGAAGGCGTTCTGGCCGATGAAGGTTGCTTCCGCATAGGCATTGGCCAGGTCGTAGAACCAGGCGCCGGCCCCCGGGCCGCTGAAGCTGTTGTCCTGGATGTCGCCGCCGGCCGCCCAGGCGACCAGCGCCGCGAAACCTTCGGCGAAGTCGCCGCTGAAGACGTTCTCGAGGATCTGGCCGCCCGTGGCTTCGGTCACCAGGCCCGAGCCGCCCGTGCCGCTGAACAGGCTGTCGAGCACATTGACGCCGGTCGAGGCCGCGACCCCGCTGGCCGTTCCGCGCACCAGCACCAGCGCGACCGCCGCCGCCCCGCCAAAGGTGCTGTCGCTGATCGAGACGCCGTTCTGGCCGCCGCCGAAGCGCAGGCCATAGTCACCGTTGGCGTTGATGGTGACGCGCAGGATCTCGGTCCCGCTGTTGGTCCCCAGGAAATCGACCGCCGCATCGGCCCCGGCCCCGGCGTTGAACACCAGCCGCTCGACCGCATCGCCGCGCAGGGTGATGTTGAGCCCGGCCCCGACTTCCAGCGCCGCCGCCCCGGCCGGGCCGTTGATGATCACCGTCTCGCCGACTGCGTTCTTGATGCGCAGGTCGTCGACATCGACCACGGCCGTGGTCGAGAGGTTGTAGGTCCCGCCCTTGAGGATGACGGTGTCGCCATCCTCGGCGGCGTCGAGCGCCTCCTGCAGGGTCGAGAAGATCAGGTCACCCGCGCTATCGCCGCCGTGCGCCGCATCGACGATCAGGGGCGGCGGCTCGAGGCCCTGGCCCTGGAAGCGCTGCATCTCGATGGCGTAGCCGCTGCCGTCCTGGCCCTGCGAATGCCAGACCGCCACGAAGCCGCGGTCGAGCATGGCGATGGCCGGGCCCGACTGGTCACCCAGGCTGTAGGTGTTGACGAGGACGTCGTCACCATAGGGTTCGGTGGCGTTGCCGGCCGCGTCGAAACGCCGGGCGACGACGCCGTTGCTGGAGCCATCAGCCTGGTAGCTGGTCCAGGCGACAACGAAGCCCCCGTCCGGGGCGGCGACAAGGGTGACCTGGGACTGGTCCTGGTAGCCGACGCCGTTGATCAGGAATTCGCCGCCCACCGCATTGCCGGCGGCGTCATAGCGCTGGCCGGCGATGCCGTAGCCGGAATTGTCCGCGTCGGCGCCGGTGTAGGTCTGCCAGGCGATGACGTAGCCGCCGTCGCTGAGGCCGGCCACGCTGGGATAGATCTGGGCGGAATCGGTCAGGGTGTTGACCAGCATCTCCTGGCCGTCACGCGTGCCGTCGGCATTGAACCGCTGGGCGTAGACGCCCCATTCGGAGCCGTCGTGATTGTAGGCGCTCCAGGTGATGACGTAGTCGCCATCGGTCAGGGCGGCGATCGCCGGGCTGAGCTGCTGATCGGTGGTGGTGGTGTTGACCACCGTATCCGAGACCCCGACCAGCTGGCCGGCGGCGTCGATCCGCCGGCTGGCGATGCCCCAGGTCGAGCCGTCCAGGCCGTCCGACTGCCAGGTGACGACGACACTGCCGTCCTCAAGCAGGGCGGCCTTCACCGCTTCCTGGGTCGAGTTGGTGTAGCTGTTGAGGCGCAGTTCGGCGACGGGATTGCCGCCGGCGTCCAGCAGCGACTGGACCTGCATCTGCGCATCGTACTTGCGGGCATAGACGCCCCAGTCGCCGTCGCCGGCTCCAGTGTTGCCATAGGACTGGAAGACGACCAGGAAGCCGCCGTCGGCCGTGGCCACGACGTTGGCCGTGCGCTGCTCGCTGTTGGCGTAGCTGTTGACGCGGAACTCGGTCAGCGGGACCTGGACCTGATTGCCCTGCCCGTCGGGGACCAGGACGGGGTCGCCATTGCCGTCGAGGACCCACAACGGGTCGCCGTTGCTATCGGTCAGCTGGATGGCGTCGCCGTCGCTGTCGAAGTGCTTGGCGTAGACGCCCCAGCTGGAGCCGTCCTGGCCGTTCGACTGCCAGACCACGACGTACGATCCGTCGTCGAGTTTGGTGACGGAAGGATAGAGTTGGTCGGCGGTGGTGTAGCTGTTGACCTGCTGTTCGACGCCGGCGGTGTCGATGGCCAGTTCGGTGGCCGCATCGGGCAGCGGGATGAGTTTGGCGTCGATGCCGCCGCCGGAGCCGTCCGGCGCTTCCCAGACCACAATGACGCCGGAGCCGTCCGGCTGCACGGCGATGGCGGGGGTGCTCTGGTCGCCGGCCGTGGTTTCGTTGAGGCGGAACTCGGCCCCGACCGCGTCGCCGGTGGCGTCGAAGCGCTGGGCGTAGACACCCCAGCTGTCGCCGTCCTGGTTGGCGCTGGTCCAGGCGACCATGAAGCCGCCGTCGGGCAGGCTGGTGACGCGCGGCTCCTGCTGGGAGTCGTAGGCGTAGGCGGAGACGTGGAACTCGCCGCCGCGGGTCGTGCCGTCGGCGTTGTAGACCTGGCCGTAGACGCCGTAGCCCGAGCCGTCCTGGTTCAGGCTGTGCCAGGTGACGACCACGCCGCCATCGGTCAGGGCGGCCATGGCGCCGCCCTCGGCCCCCTGCTCCGAGGTGGTGGTGGTGTTGACGAGCATCTCGCCGTCGGTCCCCAGACTGGTCACCGGATGGCCCGAGGCGTCGTAGAAGCGGATGTACTGGCCGCCGCCGCTGGCGTCGGGTCCATACCAGCTGAAGGCGAAGCCGCCGCCGGCCAGCTGGACCACGGCGCCATGCTGCTGGCTGCCGGCCACGGTGACGTTGATGCGCACCTCGCTGGAGGCGACGCCGGCCGCATCGTACATCTGCACCACCGAGCCGTCGGCGGCGTAGCGTTTCGCATAGATGCCCCAGGTCTCGTCGCCCGGCTGGCCCGGCGCCGCTTCCTGGTCGAAGGACTGCCAGGTGACGATCCAGCCGCCGTCGGCCAGGGCCGTGACCTCGGGCCAGTACTGGTCGCGGGCCGTGGTGTCGTTGATGCGGACGGCCGTTCCCGGCCCGGCCCCGTCGAGGGCCAGCTTGACGCCGTCGGCGTCGAAGCGCTGGCCGAACACACCCCAGCCGCTCTCGTCCTGCTGGGTCCAGCTGACCAGGAAGTCGCCGTTGGCCAGCACCGTCACATCGGGGCGGTTCTCGTAGTAGCCGGTGTAGGTGTTGACGATGAACTCGGCGCCGGCGGGCGTGCCGTCGGCGTTGAACAGGCGGCCGATGATGTCCTCGGCGGCGCCGCCGGCGTTGCTGTCGCTGGTCCAGATGACGACGAACGAGCCATCGGCGAAGGCGGTGACCTGAGGGTCGTACTGGCTGCCGTTGGCGGTCGTGTTGACGTCGAACTCGTCGTTGAACGGCAGCTGGACCTCGGCCACCGCATTGACGGTGACGCGGATGCTGTCGGTGTTCCAGGCGACGTCGCCGCCGACGGTTTCACGCGATTGGGCGCGCAGGGTCAGGGTGAAGTCGGCGTCGCTGTCGGCGGGCGGGGTGATGGTCAGGCTGGAAAGGGTCCAGCCGGCGATGTCGACCGTGCGGTCGGCGGCGGTGGCGGTGAAGCTGTGGGTCCCGTCGCTGAGCGTGGCGCCGACCGGGATGTCGGAGACTTCGAGCGTCAGGGTTTCGGAGCCGTCGGTATCGGCAAGGCCGGCGCTGACGGTCAGGGCGATGGCCGTGTCCTCGTCGCCGGTCGTGTCGCCGGCCGACAGGGTCGGACGGTCGGCGACCGCGCCGTTCGGACCGGTGTCGAAGGTGAAATGCTGCTGGAAGACACCGTTGCCGCTGCCATCCTGGCCGGTCGAGGTCCAGACGACGGTAAATCCATCGCCGACCACGCTGATGGCCGGATCGCCCTGGTAGCCGGCGCCGTAGCTGTTGACCCGCTGCTCCTCGCCCAGCACGCGGCCGTCGGCGGCGAAGCGTTTGACGAAGACATCGACGCCGTCGAAGCCGTCGTTGTGATCGCTCTGCCAGGTCATCAGCACGCCGCCGTCGGGCATGGCGACCAGATCGGGCAGGACCTGGGTCCCGGCCACATGGCTGGTCATGACGAACTCGCCGCCGACCCGGCCGCCGGCCGCGTTGTAGATCTGGCCGACCAGGCCCGCGCCGTTGCTGTCGGCGACATCGGACTGGAAGACGACAAGGAAGCCGCCCCCGGCCAGGCCGACGACGCGCGGGTCGGACTGGTTGCCGTAGGTCTGGTCATTGACCCGGAAGTTGTCGGTCGCCGCCGAGCCGTCGGGCTGCATGCCGCCCAGCCGGGTAACGACGCCGCCGCTCAGGCCATAGCGCTGGCCGAAGACCGCCGTGCCGTAGCCGTCGGTGTCGTTGTCGCGCCAGACGATTACGAAGCCGCCGTCGGCGGTGGCCGCCACGGCGGGCAGGTATTCGCCGGCGTCGCTGCCGTTGAGGCGGGGGATCTGCAGGTTGACCTGCAGGTCGGCGCCCACCGGATTGCCGGCGGCGTCGAACACCCGGGCCTCGACCTCGCCGTTGTCCTGGTGCCAGGTGATGACGAAGCCCCCCGCGTTGGGGCCGGTCAGGGCTGTGATCTGGGCGTCGTACTGGTTGCCGGCGGCGCCGGAATTGACCTGGAACTCGCCGCCGGTCGCATTGCCGGCGCTGTCGAAACGCTGGGCGAAGATACCGTAGCCGGCGCCGTCGCCCTGGCTCGACTGCCAGGTGACGACATAGCCCCCGCCGGCCAGGGCGGCGACCTGGGGATTGGTCTGGTCGCCGGTCAGGGTGGTGTTGACGGTGAACTCGGAACCGATCGGCTGGCCGTCGGCGCCATAGCGCTGGGCGAAGACGCCGTTCGAGGAGATGTCGCCGGTTCCCCGGCTGGGGGCGCTGCGCCAGACGACGATGTAGCTGCCGTCCGTGAGGGTGGCGATGTCGGCGCCGGACTGGTCGTGGGCCGACTTGCTGTTGACCTGGCTCTCGCCGCCGGTCGGGGCGGCCGGATTGGCGTCGAGCTGGAAGCGCGTGCCGAAGATGCCCCAGCCCGAGCCGTCGCCCCAGTAGCCGTCGGCTTGCGGGTCGTGGCCCTGCCAGACGGCGATGACGCTGCCGTCGGCGCCGGCCGCCAGGAAGGGGAAGGTCTGTTCGCCGTAGGTGCGGCTGGCGTCGAGCGGAAACTCGCCGCCGACAGAATCCCCTTCCGAATCAAAACGCTGGCCGAAGACTCCGTAGCCATACATGTCTTCGCCCTGGCCGTGCCAGGCGATGAAGAACCCGCCGTCGGACAGGGCGACGGCCTGGGCCTTGCTCTGGTCGCCGGCGGTGACGCGGTTGGCGAGGAACTCGTCGCTGCGGGCCGAGCCGTCGGCGTTGTAGACGCGGCCCATGACCGCCCAGCTGGAGCCGTCGTTGTTGTCGCTCTGCCAGACGATCAGGTAGCCGCCATCGCTGAGGACGGTGACGTTGGGGTGGAACTGGTTGCCGGCCAGCGTCTGGTTGACGACGGCCTCGGCGCCGACCGGCTGGCCGGCGCTGTCGAAGCGGCGGATGACCACGTCGTGGGCCGAGCCGCCGGCCTGGCCATTGCTGTTCCAGACCGCAATGAAGCCTCCGCCCGGCAGGCCGGTGATCGAGGGCCAGCTCTGTTCGTTGGCGGTGGTGGTGTTGAGCCGGAACTCGTCGGCGCCGACCCCTGCCCCGTCGCGGCTGACCGCCTGGCCGGCGGCGTTGTAGCGCTGGGCGTAGGTTCCGTAGCTCGAGCCGTCCTGGCCGTCCGAATGCCAGGCGATCAGATAGCCACCGTCGCTGAGGGCGGTGATGTCCGAATGCATCTGGTAGGTGGCGTAGCCGTTGAAGCTGTTGACGAGGGTCTCTGCCCCCGGATTGCCGCCGGCGTCGTAGACCCGGCTGAAGACGCTTTGGTAGCTGTAGTAGGGATCGCCGCCGCCGGCCGGGGTGATCTGGCCAAAGCTGCTCCAGGTGACAACGAAGCCCCCTCCGGCCAGGGCGACCACCGAAGCCTCCATCTGGACGGACGGCGTGTAGCTGTTGACCTGGAATTCGGTTCCGATGGCCGAGCCGTCGGCGGCGTAGCGCTGGCCGAAGACGCCCCATTCGGCGCCATCCTGGTCGCGCGACTGCCAGACCACGACGTACGACCCGTCGGCCCAGCTGGCCACGGGCGAGCGGGAGACCTGGTCGCCGCCGATGTCGAAGACCTGGTCGCCGGTCGTGTAGCTGTTGACCCGTTCGGAGCGGCCGCCGATGTCCATGGCGTCGGCGCGGGCATCGACGGTGACGAAGACCTGGTCCTCGTTGGTGACGCTGTCGCCGCTGGCGCTGTCGGTCGAGGTGGCGCGGATGCGCAGGGTAAAGTCGGCCTCGGAGTCCGGCGCCGGGGTGATGGTCAGGCCGGACAGCCGCCAGCCGGTGACATCGACGCTCGTCTGCGCGGCCGAGGCGGTGAAGCTGTGGCCGTCGCCGTCGCTCAGGGTCGCCCCGACCGGGATGCCGGCGACGCCGATCGACAGGGACTCCGTGCCGAGCGCCGCGCCGGACAGGGCGGCGGTGACGTCGAGAGCGATGGCGCTGTCTTCGCCGCCATGAACGTCGGCGGCGACCAGGATCGGCCGGTGGGCGGTGTCGGCGGACGCGTTCAGGCCATCGACCGTGAAGCGCTGGCTCCAGATGCTGCCGCCCGAGCCATCATAGGTCTGGCCGTATTCGCTGGTCTCGTGCTCCCAGGTGACGATGAAGCCATCCGCCGTGGCGGCGACCGATGGCCAGCGCTGGTTGCCGAGGTCATGGACGGTATCGACCAGGAATTCCTCGTTGAGCACGCTGCCGTCGGCGGCGAAGCGCTTGGCGTAGATGTCCTGGCCGTGGGAGGCGTCGGGCTGTTCGGACATCCAGACGAGTACGAAACTCCCGTCCGCCAGGGCGGCGACGGCGGGGTCGGCCTGGGTGCTCCACTGGCCGCCGTTGACCCGCAACTGCGGGCTGCGCAGGGTTCCGTCTGCATTGTAGACCTGGGCCCAGACGGCCAGTCCGGACTGGTCGCTGTGGTTGGACGAGAAGGTCAGGACGAAGCCGCCATCGGCCAGGGCGGCCATGCAGCCGTACTTCATGTACTGATCGTGCAGGGTCTGCAGGTTGACCTGCCAGCTGGCGGACGCGGCCGAGCCGTCGGCGTTGGTCCCGCCGACCAGGGCGCCGGTCACGTCGTAGCGGCGGGCGTAGAGGCCTTCGCCGGAGCCATCGTTGCCGCTGTCGGCGAACATCACGATGAAGCCCCCGTCGGCCAGGCCGAGGACGCGGCCCTGGTGCTCGGAGCCGTCGGAGGTGTTGACGCTGTCGGCGACGCTGACCCGGGTCTCGGGCCCGACCTTGGCGCCGGCGGCGTCGAAGCGCTGGAAGAAGACGTCGTAGCTGCTGCCGCCGTTCATGAAATAGCCGCGGTAGACGGCGACGAAGCCCCCGTCCGCGAGGGCGGTGACGGCGGGGTAGATCTGCTCGCCGGCGGTCGTCTCATTGAGGCGGAATTCGCCGCCGGCCTTGCTGCCGTCGGCGTTGAACAGCTGGCCGATGGAGACGAGGTCGCCGTCGCCGGACTGGCCCGTTGTCCCCCAGACCACCAGGAACTTGCCGCCGACCAGCTGGGTCACCTGCCAGCCGCTGTCGTAGGGCTGATCCCCTGCCGTGGTCGTGTTGACCTGGAACTCGGCCCCGGCCCGCGTGCCGTCGGCGTTGTAGCGCTGGGCGAACAGGCCCCAGCCGGAGCCATCGCCGCTGTTGTAGGTGGTCTGGCTCTGCCAGACGATGACGTAGGACCCATCGGCGGCCGAGGCGACCTGCGGCAGGCGCTGGTTGAAGCCGGTGGCGGTGTTGACCTGGTCCTCGCCGCCGGCCCGGACGATGGCCTCTTCCAGGGCGTAGGTCTTCTGGTAGACGGTCCAGCCATCGCCATCGCCGGTGGTCGAATGCCAGACCAGCTGGAAGCCGCCCTCGAAGGCGCGGATGGACGGCACATACTGGTCGCCGATGAAGTTGCCGGTGTTGGCCAGCACCTCGCCCCCGACCTTGTCGCCCTCGGCGTCGAAGCGCTGGTAGAAGACGGCGGCCCCGTTGTTGTCGGCGGCGTGCCAGACGACCAGGAAGCCCCCGTCGCTCAGGGCCTGAACCTGCGAGCCCTCGCGCACCGGGCCGTTGGACTGATCCCCGCCGGCCGTGGTGCTGGCGCGGAACTCGTCGCCGGCCGGAACCCCGGCGGCGGTCAGGACGCGGGCGTAGACGCCATAGCCGCTGCCGTCCTGGCCATAGCTGCTCCAGGTGACGACGATGCGGCCGTCTTCCAGCTGCGTGGCGGCCGGCCAGATCTGTTCGCTGGGGGCGTACTGGCTGATGCGGAACTCGCCGGCCGCGACCGTGCCGTCGGCATTGTAGAGCTTGCCGAAGATATCGACCGAGCCGTCCAGGTGGCGGCTGCCGTAGAGCATCAAGAGCTTGCCGTCGGCGAGGGCCAGCTGGTTATTCCAGCCCTGCTCGTTGGCCGTCGAGGTGTTGATCAGGGTCTCGGTGCGGCTGTTGCCGTTGGCCGCCCCGTCCCAGCCGACGAAATTGCCGGCGCCGTCGAAGCGCTGGGCATAGACGCGGTAGGTGCTGGCGTCGCCGGGGCCGGCGTTGGAGGCCCAGCTGATCACATAGCCGGTCCCCAGGGCGGTGACCTGCGGGTCGGCCTGCCGCCCGGCGGTGGTGACCGGAACCAGCACCTCGGCCCCGATCGCCGCGCCGTCGGCCCCGAACAGACGGCTGTAGACCCCCTCGCCCGACCCGTCCTGGCCATCCATGCTGACCCAGACGAATACGAACTTGCCGTCCGGCAGCACGGTGATGTCGGGATAATACTGCCGCCCGTCCGTCGTCGAATTGACCAGCACCTCCTGGGCTCCGAGGGTCGCTCCATCGGCCGACACCTTCTGGCCGGCGGCATTGTAGCGCTGGAACCAGATGCCGCCGTTGGCGTCGCCCGCCTGGCCCGAGGAGATCCAGGCGATGACGTAGCCGCCGTCCGGCAGGGTCGCGACCGTGGGGTAGTTCTGCGATCCGGCGGTGGTGGTGTTGACGACGGTTTCGGTGCGCTGGTTGGGCATCGGGGGCTGTCCTTAGACGGAAGCGGCCGCGCGGCGGTGGGCCGGGCGGCTGGCGGAATAACAGGGCGTAGGGGTGCGGGGCGTGGGGGTGCGGGGCATGGCGGCGCCGGCGCTGGCGGCGCGGCGTGACGACGGGTCTGCAAAGTGACGCATGCACAGGTCCCCCGGCGACGCCGGCCGCGGGGGACGGACAGCGCGCCTGCGGACTCGCCGGTGGGATGACGAGCCCTCGGGGGGCTACACACACCGTGGGGATGGCGGCGGCTGTAAACGGCGTGTGAACAGGCGTCGGTTTGCCGAGGGCGGGGACTGCGGCGGGTTGCCCGGCCCTCGGATGACGTACCCCGCCAAGGGGCATTGACTTTGTCCAGTATGTTTTATACAGTTACACGATGTCAGACAATCCAGACTCCCCTGCCCCGGCGGACGCCGGCGGCTTTCGCTCGGCCGCGCAGATCATCAAGGACGCCGGCGGTTCGACCCACGTCTCAAGGGTTTTGCAGCGCCCCCTGCCGACGGTGTCGAACTGGCGGACCGGCGGCATTCCGGACGACCAGTGGGCCGGCTTCGTCGAGCGGGGCTGGGCGGTCAGCCGCGAGGAGTTGCGGCAGGCGTCCGCCGAGTTGGGCGTGCGCAAGCATGCGGTGGTTCCGTCCGAGGACGAGCTGAGAGAGCGGCTGGCGGCGCGAACCGGCGGCCCGCGGACAATGGCGGACATCTTCGAGGATGGCGGCGGGACGATCGCGATCGCCAGGCGTCTTCCTCGGCCGGGCTCGACGGTGGCGGCCTGGTTGAGAAACGGGGTGCCCGAGGACCAGTGGGACAGCTTTGTCGCCAGAGGGTTGGCCGGCAGCCGGGAAGAGATGCGGGCGGCCTGTGCGATGCTGGGGGTGCGCCGGCATGAAGCGGCGGAGCCCCCTGCCCCGCCGCCGGCCAGCCAGCGGGAGCAGCGGCGGGTGCGGGCCCACAAGGGCGGCCTTACCGCCTTCTGCAAGCTGATCGACATCCCCGGCGCCGGGCCGGGACGGAACCTGACCCTGGCCGCCCACCATAAGCTCTGGCTGGAGAAGCTGGAGGCCGTCGAGCGCGGCGAGATCCGGCGGTTGATGGGCTTCATGCCGCCGGGGTCGGCCAAGTCGACCTATGCGGTCGATGTGTTCACGCCCTGGTTCCTGGGCCGGGCAAAGAACCGCAGCGTGCTGACGGTGACCTATGCCACGGCCCTGGCCGGGCGGCGCGGGCGCAAGGCGCGGAGCGTGACGCGGCAGCCGGTGTTCGCCGCCCTGTTCGGGGTGAAGCCGGATCGGGGCCAGGCCAGCGTCATCGACTGGGGTCTGGATAACGGGTCCGAGTGGATGGGGGCCGGGATGCTGGCCGGGATCACCGGCAACCGGGCCGACCTGATCGTCATCGACGATCCGGTCAAGAGCCGGGCCGAGGCCGACAGCGAGCTGATCCGGCGGCGGACGCGGGAGGAGTTCGACGACACGGTGCGCACCCGGTTGAAGGCCGGCGGCCGGATCGTGCTGATCCAGACCCGCTGGCATGAGGATGACCTGGCCGGGAGCCTGCTGCCGACGGATTACGATGGCCGGTCGGGCCCGGTGCTGTGCCGCGACGGCGAGGTCTGGGAGGTGGTGTCGATCCCGGCCCAGGCCGAGCGCGAGGACGATCCGCTGGGACGGGCGGTGGGGGACTATCTGTGGCCCGAGTACTGGCGCGAGGATCACTGGAACCAGTTCAAGCTCAACCCGCGCACCTGGAACGCCCTGTACCAGCAACGGCCGCGGCCGGTGGAGGGGAGCTATTTCGAGCGGGGCTGGTTCAAGCGCTTCCAGGAGCATGAGCTGCCCAAGACGCTGCGGTACTATGGGTCGAGCGATTATGCGGTGACCGAGGGCGGCGGCGATTTCACCCGGCTGACGGTGTGGGGCGTCGATGCGGCGTTCAACCTTTGGCGGGTGGCGAGCTGGGGCGGCCAGACGAGCGCCGACCAGTGGATCGAACGCCAGTGCGACCTGATCGCCGACTTCCGTCGGCGGGGCGGCATCCGCCGCTGGTTCGGCGAGGCGGGGGTGATCCAGCGGGCGGTGGAGCCGATGCTGCGGGCCAAGATGCGGGCCCGGTCGGTGAGTTGCCCGCTGGAGTGGCTGAGCTCGGGGCAGGACAAGGCGACGCGGGCGCGCTCGGCCCAGAGCCTGGTGCGGGAGGGGCGGATCTTCGTGCGCGACGATGGCGACGGCGACTGTTTCATCGACGAATGCGTGGCGTTTCCGCTGGGCCGGTATGACGACGAGGTGGACTGTCTGTCGCTGATCGGCCGCTCGATCGACCGGCTGACGGCGCCGGTGGAGAGCTGGCGAAAGCTGCCGGAGTTCGCGGACTGTGGGTCGATCTGGGAGCCGGGGGTGAACAGCGGGTTCGGGTTGCCGGAGTTTGCGGATTGCGGAAGCGTGTTTGACGATTGAGGGGCTAAGACAGGACGTTGAAAGGGCGACCCGCATGCGATAGTGAACGTTATGAGAACAATTGGTCCGCCTAGCCTTCTCGCTTAAGCCGAATTAGGCGACTCTTACAAGGAATCGCGGCGATGATTGATCAGGAGCCACACGCTTGAAAGTTGCGGGACTGTTCGCCGGAATCGGAGGGCTCGAGGTCGGCTTGGCCGCGTCCGGCCATGAGGCTGCAATGTTCTGCGAGATTTGGGAGCCCGCTCGTGCCGTCCTTGCGGCGCGCTTCCCCGGCGTGCCCTGCGAACGGGACGTGCGGTCGTTGAACTCATTGCCCAACGACGTCGAACTGCTGGTTGGTGGTTTTCCCTGTCAGGACCTCAGCCAAGCCGGTCGCACTGCGGGCATTGGGGGAAAGCGATCAGGACTCGTCGACCAGATCTATCGGCTGTTGGATGCGCGCAAGGTGCCGTGGGTCGTCTTGGAGAATGTGTCCTTTATGCTCCAACTGGACCAAGGGCGCGCGATGGCGACGTTGGTCGAGGCGTTCGAAACACGGGGTTATCGCTGGGCATATCGGGTCGTAAACACCCACGCGTTTCTGCCGCAACGCCGCAATCGCGTGTTGTTCGTCGCTACCTGTACTGACGCCGATCCTGCCGATGTCGTGCTGGTCGACGAAGCCGATCCCGTTTTGGCGGATACCGCCCTCGGGGTGAACGCGCACGGCTTCTATTGGACTGAAGGCATTCGCGGCCTGGGGTGGGCGCCCGACGCGATTCCGACGCTCAAGAACGGGTCGACGATCGGGATCCCCTCCCCGCCTGCGATTTTGCTGCCCAGTGGCCTGGTGGTGACGCCAGACATCCGGGACGCGGAGCGCCTGCAAGGGTTCGACGAGGACTGGACACTTCCCGCCGCAGAAGCCGGGCGTGCATCCATGCGATGGTCCTTGGTGGGAAACGCTGTTTCGACACCAGTGGCGCGTTGGCTCGGGGAGAAATTGACCTCGCCTGGACACTACGAGGTTTCACGGGACAAGGTATTGCGGAGCTCTGGCTCATGGCCAGCTGCGGCCAGGTTCGACGGGACTTCCCGCAAGGCCGTCGAGATTGGAGCGTATCCTGTCTGGAAACAGAGGGAAGCTCTGACGGATTTCCTGAAGTACCCCGGCAAGCCATTGTCTATTCGAGCGACCAAGGGGTTCCTTGAGCGTACGGAACGAAGCTCACTGCGTTTCGCGCCCGGCTTCCAAGACCGGATACGCAGCCATCTGGCGGCAGTCTCGGCTGCTCAGCCGGGCGGGCGCTATGCCCAACTTGCGGCGGAGTGAAGACGCCTTCTGCCGGCGACTCGCAGCACGGGCGCAGACTGGCGCGTCAGCGCCAGAAGGATACGAAGCCGGAACGCCAAATCGCGTCGATCCTCCGCTTGCTGGGCGCTAGCTACCGCAAGAACGTCAGGCGGTTGCCTGGCTCGCCAGACTTCGCCAACGGTCGTCGGCGCTGGGCTATCTTTGTCCACGGTTGCTTCTGGCATGCTCATCGAGGTTGCCCGAAGGCGACGAAACCAAAATCCAATGCCGCGTTCTGGAGCGAGAAGTTTGCGCGGAATCGAAAGCGCGACGCCGCAGCCATCCTTGCGCTGCGGAGGCACGGGTTTCGCGTTGCTTTGATTTGGGAATGTGAGGTCGAGGCCGCCCATGGGCGGGTCTCAAAGATCCTTGAACCGCGTCGCGTAGATATGGGACAGCCGATCAATCATTGAGGCGTAGGCGTAGATGTCACCGGGCGACGGTGACGGTGGCGCTTCGACGAGTTTGACGGGCGTACCGTCGTTGGGACAATCAATCACGACGATGGCCAAGGCGTCGTAGCCCGTGTCGCCAGGCTTGGATCGTTTCGGTAGCTGGCGAATCTTGTCGACCGCAAGCGTTGCGTCTCGTGGTTGGTTGTGGGTGCTCCACTCCGGATCCGTCCCAAGGTTCTTCTTGTTCAAGTCGGGGCTCAGATATCGTTCAGCGACGTTGATCATCGCAAAACCCGCGGCGATTGCCTGATCCGTCGCGCCATGCACGGTAAGGTGGGATGAGTTGAGCTCGTCATACAGTCGAGGCAGGGCTCGTTGATGAGCAGTCATGCAAGCCTTGGCCTCCAGCGCCATCAGCACCGCACCAACAGGAGCCCGTCGCAGCACTGGCAGTCCTGCGAGTTCGGCCGCCTCGTCTGGAAGCAATTCGATGTCGTAGTCTTTCGCCAAGCTGGTCAACGTTTGCGGTGAACCCGAAGGGCCGGTCGTTCCGGTGCACAACACGACATCCAGGTTCTTCTTTCGGTCGTGCACGAAATCCCGCATCTCGTGATTGATGCCGAACCACACGACGCCGGCTTCGACATGGCGGCGAAGGAGCGGTGTCACCCGCATCAGATCGAAAATGATGCCCCAGCAAGCGACCTTGGAATGGTGATCACTGCGAGAATGGTACTGCCAGCGATGTCCGTATCGATCCGCCCTGGTCGGCTTGCTGAGCGTTCGCACCAGAATGTCGGGACCGTACATGGATGTTCCATTGCCGAAGAGCGAAGCGGCATCGCCCATAGCTATCGGCCTGCGCGCGCCGTGTCGATCCAGACCTGAAGCGGGGACTTTTTTGTGCGCAGTCAGGTTGGTCCGGTAAAGCCGAGCGACTCACGGCGATCCAGAAGCTGTCACGTCCCGCTTTCGCCCGCTTCCCCCCCAGAGTGCCCATGACCACATCCCCAAACCACCCATCGACCTCAGAGGATCGTCCAGCCGCGCGCCCGTCCGGGAGAGGGGAGTTGGATAAGGCCTTCCTGCCGGGGTGGTTGCCGGGCCCCAGTCGGGGTAATGCCTTCCCATGGCGCGCAAGCAGGTTCCCGAGTTTGAGATCGAGGTCGGTGGAGACCCCTACCTTTGGCGGTTGCATCGGCAGCCGCAGTGGTCGAGCGACGCCAACGAGTTTCGCGGCATGGCGCTGGCCCTGCGCCACGCCGAGGGCCAGCGCGAGGCGGTGGTCGAGTTTCCGGCCGGGCGGCAGCCGAAGTTCGGGGCGCCGATGCTGAAGGTTGCGGCGATCGATACCGAACTGGTGGCGCGGGCCATCGCCTCGGCCCTGCAGGCCGGGTGGGAGCCGCTGTCGCGGGGCAAGACGGTGACCATCGTCGTGGACGAGACCGGAGCGTGACCGGGGGCAGGACGTGATCGCCGCCTATGGATGGTCCGAGCGGCTGGCCGGCGCCTTTGCGCCGCACGCGCGGGCCGGCCATCTGCCCGGGCGGGTCGTGGTGCAGCAGCGCAACGGCTATCTGGTGGTCACCGACCGGGGCGAGGTTCGGGCCAAGGCGTCGGGGCGGCTGCACCATGAGGCGGGGGATGACGGGCCGCCGGCGGTGGGCGACTGGGTGGCATTGTCGTTGAACGCGTCCAAGGGCGACGCCACCATCCATGCGGTGCTGCCCCGGCGGACGGCCTTCGTGCGACGGGCGGCGCACAGCGCGGCCGAGGTGCAGGTCATCGCCGGCAATATCGACGTGGCCTTCATCGTCGCCTCGATGAACGCCGACCTCAACGCGCGGCGGATCGAGCGCTACCTGGCCGCCGCCTGGCAGAGCGGGGCGCGGCCGGTGGTGGTGCTGACCAAGGCCGACCTCTGTGAGGATGTGGCCGGGCAGACGGCGGCCGTCGCGGCGCTGGCCGGGGATTGCCCGGTGGTGGTGGTCTCGGCCCGGCAGGGGATGGGGCTGGAGGCGCTGCTGGCCCATGTCGGGGTCGGGGAGACCTGTGTGCTGATCGGCTCGTCCGGGGTGGGCAAGTCGACGCTGGTCAACGCCTTTCTGGGCGAGGCGCGGATGGCGACGGGGGAAATCCGCTCCGGGGACGACCATGGGCGCCATACGACCAGCCACCGGGAGCTGGTGCGGCTGCCCGGCGGCGGGCTGATCGTCGACACGCCCGGGATGCGGGAGCTGGGGCTGATCGGCGACGACGAGGGGCTGGAGGCGGCGTTCGAGGATGTCGAGGCGCTGATCGCGGCCTGTCGGTTCAGCGATTGCGGCCATGGCGGCGAGCCTGGGTGCGCGGTGCGGGCGGCGCTGGACAGCGGGGCGCTGGACGCCGGGCGCTGGGCCTCGTTCCTGAAGCTGGGGCAGGAGCTGGCGGCGGTGGAGGCCAAGAGCGAACAGTCGGCCAAGGACGCCGCGCGGCGGGTGGCCAAACGGCACCGAGACGGCAAGCGGGCCGGGCGCGACCAGGACTGAGGTCCACAAGTTTTTTGATATTATCGACCCGCTGGGGCCGGGATCAGGTTAGGTGGGGGATTGTTTCAGCCCCGAGAGGCCCTCCCATGCCCGCATTCACTATCGTCACCACCAGCGCCACCCAAGGCAGCGATGCGGCGGAGGTCAGCACCCTGACCGACCAGTTCGGCGATCTGAGCGAGGCGCTGGGCTATTCGCGGCGCATGGCCGAGGAGATGGTGGGCTATGCGCATCAGCTGTCGCTGGACTTCGACTACAGCAATGTCGGGCTCTATGAGGGCGACCTGCTGGACGAGGAGCTGACGCCGGAGCATGCGGCGTTCGTCGGGGTGTGGGTGCTGGACGACGACGGAGCGTCGTTCGTGCCGGCCGACGAGTTCCATGAGGGCGAGGGCGAGCCCGCTTAAGGCCGCGCCGGTCACAGAAAACGGCTGAGGGCCTGACAGGCTGAGGCCATCGCCGCCTCGTCGGTCGCCTGTTCGGCGGCGGCGAAGGCGGCTTCCTGCTGCGTGAGGCCGAACTGGGCGGCGACGCCAGCGGCGGCGTGGGCGGCTTCCCGGGCGGCGGCGAGGCCGGTGGTCGGCCAGGCGAGGACCTCGGCGGCGCGCTGGCGCAGGACGGCGGCGGCCCGAGCGCGGGCGGCGGGGGCGTCTTCGCCGAGGACGGCGTCGAGGCTGTCGATTTCCGCGAAATTGGCCAGGTGGGCGAGTTGGGCGGCGGTCAGCGGCTTGCGGGCCAGGCGGACGGGATCGAGGCCGGCCAGGCGGCGGGCCAGCGGCTCATCCACCGAGGCGGTGAGGATCAGGGCCGGGGTGGCGATCCCCTCCCCGCGCAGCTGGGCCAGGGCCTGGGGGCCGTCGAGGCCGGGCATGCGGACATCCATGATCAACAGGTCGAAAGGCGCGGCGCGGGCGGCGGCCAGGGCGGCGGGGCCGTCCTCGACGGCGGTGACGCTGTGGCCCTGGCGTTGCAGCAGGCGGGTCAGGGTGTCGCGCGACAGCTCGGTGTCTTCGGCGAGGAGGATGGTGAGCGCGGGTCCGCTGAAGCTTCGCGGGGGTGCGGCGTCCGGGCTCGCCCCCGGACGGCGCAGGGGCAGGCTCAGCGTGAAGACCGCGCCGCCGCCCGGCCGGTTGTCGCCGGTCAGCTCGCCGCCCATGCGGCGGGCGAGGCGGCGCGAGAGGGAGAGGCCGAGACCCGTGCCTTCGGCGCGATCCGAGGCGTCGCCGCGCACGAAGGGCTGGAACAGGCGGGTCTGGTCGGCGGCGGTGAGGCCGGGGCCGTGGTCGAGGACTTCGAAAGTGAGCTCGGCCGGCGAGGCGGCGATGCGCAGCACGGTCTCGCCGTCGCCATAGCGCAGGGCGTTGGTCAGCAGGTTGCGGACGATCTGGCCGATGCGGCCGGCGTCGCCGAGGGCGGCCAAGGCGACATCGCCGTCCGTTTCCAGGCGCAGCGCCCTGCCCCGGCGGGCGGCGTCGGCGGCGGCCAGCTGCAGTTCGGTTTGCGCCAGCCGCAGGGGCGCGAACCCGGCCTCGACGATGGCCACGCGCTCGGCCTCGACGGCGCCCAGGTCGGTGAGGTCGTCGACCACGGCGCTGAGGGAGCCGAAGGCTTCGCGCAGGCGGGTGACGTCGAGGGTGGCCGGGTCGTCGGCGGCGAGGTCGAGCAGGCCCTGGATGCCCTGCATCGGGGTGCGCAGCTCATGGGCGGCGCCGGCCAGCAGGCGGGTCTTGGCGCGGCCGGCTCTGTCCTCCTTCGCCAAGGCCGCGGAGGATTCGTCCGTGGTCGGGGCTTGGGTGGACGTCCGGGGAGCGTCACCGAGCATGGCGTCGGCCCCGAGCGTGCGCCAGGCGGTCTGTTCGGCGGCGGCGAAGCGCCGGGCGAGGTCCGGGCGGCCGGCCTGCAGGGCGGCGGCCCGGGCGGCGACGGCGACGACGCCCTGCTCCATCGGGAAGCCGGAGCGGGCGGCGGCCATGACGGCGGCCTCGTAGGTGGTCATGGCGGCGGCGGCCTTGCCCCTGCGCAGCTGGGTCTCGGCCTTCAGGGCCAGGGCGCGGTGGGCGTAGGAGACCGTATTGAACCGGGCGCAACGGTCGACGACGAAGGTCTCCCAGCCGCGGATCGGCAGGCCCAGCCGGGCCCGAGCCAGGCCGCAGTGGAAAGCCCAGATGGCGGTGACCGGATGGTGCTTGAGGCTGTCGAAGCGGGTCCCCATGCGGGTCCAGACCGAGAGGGTGGTCTCCCAGGCGCCGAAGGCGTTGGCCAGGAGGGCCTCGAAGGTCATGCAGGCCATGGCGACGCGTTCGAGGTCCGGGCCGCAGGTCTGCTCGAAGGCGGGGCTGTCGAAGACCTCGCCGGCCAGCCGCCAGGGCTCGGGTCCGCCTTCGGCCAGGTTGAGGGCCATCTGGGTGAGGGCGTCGATCAGCGGTTCGGTGGCCTGATCCTGGAAGCGGGCGGCGTTGGCCTTGCACTCGGCGAGGACACGGCGGTGGGCGGCAAGCGTGATCGGCATGCGCATCGAGGCCAGCGCCCGGTCGCGGTTGGCGTAGGCGGCGACGCCGAGGTCGCCCTCGGCCAGGGCGAGGGCCTGGAGGCGGGTGGCTTCCTGCATCTGGCGGGGTGCGTCGATGGTCAGGCCGAGGCCGAACTGCAGGGCCAGCTGCATGGCGGCGGCGCGCAGCGGCTCGTCGCTGTCCAGGCGGGCGAAGGTGGTCTCGCCCCAGCGGCTGGCGGAGGCCCAGTCGCCGGTCAGGCAGGCGAGCATGCAGCGCAGGGCCGAGGCGAAGGGGCCGCCGCGCAGGGCCGGATGGGTGGCGCTGCGGGCCGCCATGACGACGGCGATGGCCGGGTCGCGCTCGAAGGCGATGGCGCCCAGCGTATTGAGCAGGCGGTGGGCGGCGGCGCCCTGGCTTGGCCGCCGGGCCGGGGCGGTGTCGGGAGTCAGGCGCAGGCTGACGAGGGCGGCGAGGATGCCGGGCAGCGAAGCCTTCTCTGGCGCGAACAGGCCGAAGCGGCGGACGGCGGCGCGGCCGAGCTGGAAGGCCCGGGCGTGGTCGCCGGACAGGCGGGCGGCGAAGACGGCGGTTTCGGCGGCTTCCAGGCGCTGGGCGTCGCTGTCGGCGCGGGCGTCCATCAGCGTGGCCAGCTCCTGGCCGGCGGCGAGATCGCCCTCCTGCACGGCGGCAAGACCGGCCTCGCGGGCGGCGGCGTAGCTGGCCTGATGGGCGTCTTCCTCCAGCTTGAGGGCGGCGGCGGCGAAGTCGCGGGCCTGGGTCGAGGCGCCGGTGGTGCGGGCGGCGGCGGCCCCGGCGGTGAACAGAGGCGCCCAGTCGGGGCTGATGCCGGCGGCGCCCGCTTCCAGGCGCAGGCGGAGCATGGTCTCGAGGTCGGCAGCCGGGGTGCGACGAAGATGCTCGGCCCATAGGCCGGCCAGGCGGCGGCGGGCGGGCGTCTTCAGGCTGGCCAGGACGGCGGCGCGGATGGTGTCGTGGCGGAAGCGCGCCTGGGTGGGGGTCAGCTCGATCAAGCCCTCGGCGGCGAGGGCGCTGAGGGCCGGCGGGCCGCGCTCGGCCAGGTCGCAGACGGCTTCGAGCGCGGCGCGGGGAGCGGCGTCGCCGTAGACGGCGATGGCGTCGAGCAGGCAACGCAGGTCGGGCGCCGCGCCAACGACACGGGCGAGGAGCAGCTGGGCGGCGTCCTGGCCCAGAGCAGCGGCTCCGGCGGCGCGGTCGAAGCGCCAGCCGGTGACCGTGCGCGTGAGGGCGCCGGCCTCGGTCAAGGCGGCAAAGCCCTGGATCAGAGCGAGCGGTGTGACCGGCCCCGGCCAGAGGGCAAGGACGGCGGAGGCGGTGACGGCGTCGCCGTCCAGCCGGGCGGCGGCGATGGCATGCAGGGCCTCACGGCTGAGCGGGCCGAGCTCGAGGGTGAGGTCGCCGGCGGTGGCCGATTCCTCGCCGCTGCGCTCGGTGGCGATTAGGGTGACGCCGGGCAGATCCGGTTCGCGGGCCAGGCGCTCGTAGAGAAAGGCGGCCTGCCCCCGGGCGCGGCCCCAGTCGTCGAGCACCAGCAGGATGGGCAGGCCGAGGCCGGCCACCCAGCGCAGGAAGCGGATGGCGGCGAAGGCCAGACGCTCGGCGGCGGCCTCGGCGGTGAGCGGGGCGCCGGACGGAGCCTCGTCATGGCCAAAGGCGGGATCAAGGGCGGCAAGGACCGAGGCGGCAGGGCCCAGCGCCTGGCGCAGGGAGGCAAAGCCGGCCTCGGGATCGTGCAGCTGTTCGAGAGCCTGATCGAGCAGCTGGCTGAGGGCCTGGCCGGCGGCGCGGACGCCGGCTTCGCCTTCGGCGTGCTTTCCGAGGGCGACGAGGGCTTCCTGTTCGGCGGCGGCCTGCATGGCTTCGCGGGCCAAGGCGGTCTTGCCGGCCCCGGCCTCGCCGCGCAGGACGATGAGGCGAACAGCGGGATCGGCCAGGGCGTCCATCAGGCGATGGCGCTCGGCCTCTCGCCCGATATTTAGCGCCTCTAGCATTCGACCGCTTCGAGGCCGGTGCGATAGCCGAAACCCGGAGCGGTGACGATCAGCCGCTCGCCGCCGGCGGTCTCAGCGGTCTTGCGGCGGATGCGGCTGACCAGGATGTCGACGGTGCGCAGGTCGCCGTCGTCGGGTTTACGGCTGATCCGTTCGAACAGGGCCTCGCGGGCCACCACCTTGCCGCCGGCCGCGACCAGCAGGGCGAGGATGGCGAACTCGCCCCGGGTCAGGGGGATATCGGCGCCGTCGGCGCTGAGCGCGTGGGCTTCCAAGTCCATGCGGAACGGCCCCAGCGCCAGCTTGCGACGCGGGCTGCGGCGGCGCAGGACGGCCATGACCCGGGCGCAGAGTTCGCCCAGGTGCACCGGCTTGGTGATGTAGTCGTCGCAGCCCAGTTCGAGCGCGGCGATACGGTCCTCCGGCGCGTCACGGCGAGAGACGATGATCAGCCCCAGGTCCGGCGTGTCGGTGAATTCGGCGGCCAGCGACAGGCCGTCGAGGTCGGGCAGGCCGATGTCGAGCAGCAGGCAGTCGGCGGGTCCCTCGCGCAGCAGATGGCGGCAGGCCTGGGCTCCGCCAGCCGTGCGCACCTGATAGCCGGCCTGCTCCAGCGCCCGCGCGTACAGATCGCGCAACGGCGCCTCATCCTCGACGACAATCAGACGCTGACGCGACATGACGCTCCCCCACTGGGGGACAGGGTGGCCGATGCGCGGCGCGCGCGCAATCAGTCACAGGGCGCGGCGGTTCCGTCGGAGAGGTCGAGCCGCAGGCACTCGCGCCGGCCGGTCTCGCAGTCGGTGACCATCAGGGTGACGTCGCCGGAGGCATCCACCGGCGGATGCCAGCGATCGACGAAGGCGAAGGCGGCGTCCTCGACCGTTTCGGCTCGGACGGTGTGTCCGGCGTCACGGCCGTCGTCGGCGGTGTGGACCATGAACGGGCGGGTCTCGGACATTGTGTTGCCTCCAGCCCCTTCAACGCGCGGCGCGCGGAATGGATTCAGCCCCGACGACGCGAATGGCCACTGGTCATCGGATCGGGCCGCTTGGGCGGCTTCCAGCCGGCCGGGCGGCGGGGAACCTCGTCGCTGGTTCCCAGGCCCATGGCCCCGGGTTGCTGCGGCCGCAGATAGGAGGCCTGGCCACTCTCCAGTTCGGTGAGCCGGCTCTGCAGCGCCGCCGCCCGCTCATTGTCGCCAGCCTGAAGGGCGCGGCCCAGCTGTTCCTGGAAGGTGGCGATAAGATCGAGGCGAGTCGGCATGGGCGGGAAACGCGCGGCTCCGCATTCGGGTCCGGCCGATCCGAACGATATACCGCAAATGGGGATTGGCTTGGCCGTACCGGCGAGTAGCTTCCCTTCACCACGGCGACGGCGAACCAGCCGTGACGGGTGTGGCCGCGCATTGCCGCGGCGCCGGCAAACGGTGCGTTCGGGGGAACGGGCCACGGCGCCGGCGCGGCCACGCTCCGAGCCGCCTGCCGCTGGGTCACGGTCGACGCCCTTCTCTCCCTGTGCTTACAGCATCTCCAACATTTCAGGAGACGCGCCATGAAACTCGATTCCTCCATTGCCGCCGTGGTCACCGGCGGGGCTTCCGGCCTTGGCGCGGCGACGGCCCGCCGCCTGGCCGCCGACGGTGTCCGGGTCGCCATCTTCGACCTCAATGCCGAGGCCGGCGAAGCGCTGGCGAAAGAGATCGGCGGGACCTTCTGCCAGGTCAACGTCGCCGACGACGCCCAGGTCACCGCCGCCTTCGAGAAGGCCCGCGCCGCCCACGGGCAAGAGCGCATCCTGATCAACTGCGCCGGGGTCGGCGGCGGCGCCAAGACGGTCAGCCGCGATCGCGAAACCCGCGAGATCAAGGAATACCCGCTCGAGAACTTCGAGCGCATCCTGCAGATCAACCTGGTCGCCACCTTCCGCTGCATCACCCGCAGCGCGGCCGGCATGCTGACCCTGGAGCCGCTGGAAGACGGCGACCGGGGCGCCATCGTCAACACCGCGTCCGTCGCGGCCGAGGACGGCCAGATCGGCCAGGTGGCCTACACCGCCTCCAAGGCCGGCATCGTCGGCCTGACCCTGACCGTGGCGCGGGACCTGTCGAGCGAAGGCATCCGCTGCAACACCATCCTGCCCGGCATCTTCGACACCCCCCTGCTGGGCCGCGCGCCGGAGCATGTGAAGGCCGCCCTGTCGGCCTCGGTGCCCTTCCCCAAACGACTGGGCCGCCCGGAGGAGTACGCCGAGCTGGCGCATGAGATGGTCACCAACAACTACCTGAACGGCGAGGACATCCGCCTGGACGGCGCCATCCGCATGCAGCCGCGGTAGCTACTCCTCGGCCGGCGTCTTCGCCGGCCTCGGCCCGACCCTGAACTTGCCGATCATCCGGGGCCCGGCTTCCTTGGCGCCGGCCAGGTCGATCTCCAGGCGTTCGACCGTCTGGTCCGGCCGGCCGTAACTTCTGAACAGCAGGGCGCGGACGGTGGTCGAGCCGTTGGGATCGATCGTGTCGGGCCGGTAGACGTGGACGCGGATCTCGTACTGGCCGTTGGGCGACTTGCGCAGCAGGTATTCCTCAGGCCCGAAGCCGGCGGTCATATCGTCGGACATGCGGCCGCCGATGGCCGTCTTGGGGAAGCTGTACTTGGCCGTCTCGCCGCTGGGTTCACCGACCCACAGGTCCATGTCCGAGGCGTCGGTGTTCCACTCCAGCACAACGCGGATATCGACGTCGAGCAAAGCGACAAGGCGCGGATCGAGCGGGCTCTTGCCGCCGACGGCCTTGAGTTTGGGGACCAGGGCGTTGGCCTCCATCAACGAGATGATCTCGATGCCGTTGTAGGCCTCGCTCCAGGGCGTGGTGATGACCTTGTTCAACAAGCCGGCCGCTTGCTCATAGCGGGCCCGGCGCAGCTGGGGCGAGACGCCGGGCTGGTCGGCGGCGGCGATGAGGGCCAGGGCCAGGTTGCGGTGCGGCTGGGGCCGGTCCGGCTCCATCCAGGCGATGCGGTCGTAGAGCCACAGGCCCCGGGCGGTGTCGCCATAGCGCATCATCCGGTCGGCGACGATGATCAGGGTGGCGGTGTTGGCCTGCGGCATGTCGAGGGCGCTGAGCGCCATCTGGATGGCCTCGGCCTTGCGGTCATTGCGGAACAGCCACTCAGCGACGTCGAGATAGAAGGCCGGCAGATCGCCGTGTTTGGCCTGTTGTTCGGCGAAGACGGTGTCGAAGTCGGCGCCCTTGGCGTCGAGCGCCTGCAGGTAGGGCCGGTCGGGGTTCCAGGCGGCCACCTCGACGGTGATCACCTTGCGGTCAGGCTCGCCGGAAGGGGGACGAGGCCGGCTCATAGCGGCGGGAACTCGTCCACCGGTGACGCCGCCGGGCGAATCCTGGATCGACTCCTCCCGGCGCGCGCTGGTGATCACCATCTCGCCCACACTGCCGTCATCGTCGGAACCCGCGATGGGCGGAGGGGGTGGCGCGGGGGGAGGAGGCGCCGGCGGCGGCGGCGGCGGCGGCGGGGCCTCGAGCGCCGCGGACTCCGCGGAGGCCGGCCCATCGGCATCATCGCGACGCCTGGCCTTGACCTTGACGGGCTTGTGCTCGGCCTTCCACCAGACCTTCTGGGCGTCCCACATGGCGATCACCTGATCCAGCCGCGCGTCCTGCCTGCGCTGCTCCATGGCGGCCTTGCCCTCTGTCATCGAGCGGTACTGGGCCAACTGCTCCTTGCCCAGCGACTCCGGCGGATCGATGCCGGCCTGGGCATAGTCGTTGATCGTCTCCAGAACGATGAAGGCGGCGGCCGGGGTGGCGACGCTGTAGCGGCGGGCCAGGGCGATCAGCCTGTCCTGGTCGGGCTTGTCGTTGAGGTCGGCGTCGGCGACGGCGCGGGCGCCCCAGAAGGCGCCGGCCGCGTCGTGATCGGCGATGCCGCCCACGCTCCGCTGGTAACGGCGCGCCTCGCCGCCGCGCAGCTTGACAACCACCTCGCCCGGCTGGGCCAGACCGACGATGCGGAAGGCGCCACCCTCGTCGCGCAGGACCACGGCTTCGAGCGGCTCGCCCGAGGCGTCGGTGATATCCTCGACGACGCGGCGCAGGCTGGACAGGCGCCCCACCGCCACGGCCGGATCGGCGCCGGCGAGGTCGATGTGGAAGCCGTCCGAGCGGCGGGCCAGGGCCGACAGGCGGGCCGGATCGGCGTCCGGCGCGGTGGAGACGGTCACCAGGGTGCAGCGCAGCCGCTGGGCCTTCCAGGCGTCCAGGGTGATGCGGCCGTCGGTGAACAGCAGGCAGACGTCGGCGGCCGGCTCGGCCCGTTCCAGCACCCCGGCCAGCGAGGTGGCGCCGTTGTAGCGGACGGCCTTCAGGGCGGTCTCGACCTCGGCGGCCGAGGTGAAGCCGCGGCGGACCGGGGCGTCACTGGCAAAGGTGACCAGTTCGATGTTGGCCGGTTTGGCCTCTGACAGATAGCGGGTCAGGAAAGCCGTCTCGCGGGTCAGGTCGTCGTCGCGGCGCGACAGCGAGCGGTCCCAGTAGACACGGACGCTGCGCGGCGGCTCGGAAGCCTTGGGGGCCGGCGCGGTATCGACGATGTCGAAGAGGTCGTCGCCCGAGCTGTGGTGGGTGACGGTCATCGCCTGTTCGGGCAGGGCGTCGGCAATGGTCAGGGCGCCGTCCAGGGCCACAGCCTTCCAGGTCGTGGCGAAGGTCATCCGGCCTTCCTTGCTGACCCCGATGTTGACGACCTTGCTGTCCGGGAAGGTCACCTTCGGCGGCGACACGCCGCGCGCGGTCACCTCGATCTTGCCCTCGCCCAGGGGCTGGCCGGTGACCAGCGGCAGGACATAGGGCCGGTCGGCCGACAGCGGGGTCGCGAACGTCAGCTGGATGGTGCGGCCGGACCCCGGGAAGATCGGATAGACGTGGGTGCGGAAGGCGTTGTTGCGGGTGACCTGGGCGATGCCGGGATCGACCCGGCGGCGGACGGTCGCCTCATAGGCCTGCTCGGCCTTGCGCTGGCCGACCAGCACCCCGGGGCGCATCTGGCCGTTCACGTCGAGGGCGTAGCCGGTAATCAGCGATCCGGCCGGCAGGTCGAGGGTGAAGTCGCCTTCCAGCGGGATCGAGCCGGGGTTGGCGAAGGTGGCCGTAACAGTTGTTACGGCAGCGGCGCCGACGATCTCGACGCTGATGTCCATGCGGGCGATGCGCAGGTCGGCGTTGTCGCCTTTGACACCAAGCTTCTCGGCGGAAAGCTGGGGATTCAACGCCTTGGCCGCATCGGCGGCGGGAGCCGCATTGCCGATGCCGAACGCCAGAACCAGCCCCGCCAGTCCCAGCCAACCCTTACGCCAAGCCATGACACCCCCCTGCACTGTTAGCCCGAGGGTGGGTGTTTTACAGACGTGCGTCAAGCCAAAGCGGCAGTTAGTCCTTGGCGCGCTCGTAGTAGCTGCCGTCTTCGAGCAGGACGACGACGCGGGTGCCGGTGGCGATGTAGGGCGGGATCATGATCCGGGCGCCGTTGTTGAGGATGGCCGGCTTGTAGGAGGACGAGGCCGTCTGGCCCTTCATGGCCGGCTCGGTCTCGACGATCTCGTAGGTGGCGCGGGCCGGCAGTTCGATAGCCAGGGGGTTGCCTTCGTGCAGCGACAGGAAGACGGGCATGCCTTCGGCCAGCCAGACACCCTTGTCGCCGACGGTTTCCGGCGAGACCACGTACTGGTCGAAGGTCTCGGGGTTCATGAAGTGGTAGCCCTCGCCGTCCTGGTACAGGAAGGTGTGCTCGCGTTCGTCGACGAAGGCGCGCTCGACCTGCTCGGTCGTGCGGTAGCGTTCGGAGACCTTCACGCCGTCGGTGATGCGGCGCATGTCGAGCTGGGTGACCGGGGTGCCCTTGCCGGGGTGGATGTTCTCCACCTGCAGGACGACGTAGAGCTTGCCGTCGACATCGACGACCGAACCTTTGCGCAGCGAGCTGGCGGCAACCTTGGGCATGCTATCCTCTTGGGCGGGAACAGAGCCGCCCTTCAGAAAAGGGACTGAGGCTCGATTCCGTTGAAACCTGTTGGGGCCGCTCTCTATAGGGTCCCGAGCGAATCCGCCAGCCTTGGGCAGGAGCCACCCGATGACCCTCCCCTCCCCCTGGTGGGACAAGGACCGCCACGCCGACCGCCGGCCCTTCTTGATCGCCCGTAACCGGATCACCGCCGCCGTGCGCGGATGGTTCGGCGCGCGGGACTTCACCGAGGTGGAGGCGGCGGCGCTGAACGTCTCCCCGGGCAATGAGGCACACCTGCACGGGTTCGCGACGGAGGCCATCACAACAGGGGGCGAGCGGACGAGGCTGTACCTGCACACCTCGCCGGAGTTCGCGGCCAAGAAACTGCTGGCGGCGGGGGAGACGCGGATCTTCGACCTGGCCCGGGTGTGGCGCAATCGCGAGCGGGGGCCGCTGCACAGTCCCGAGTTCACGATGCTGGAGTGGTATCGGACGGGCGAGCCTTACGAGCAGTTGATGGAGGATTGCGCCGGGTTGCTGAAGCTGGCAGCGGAGACGGCGGGGACAAAGGCGTTCTCGTTCCGAGGTTTGCAGGTGGATCCGTTCGCGGAGCCTGAGCGGGTGACGGTGGCGGAGGCGCTGGCTCGGTTCGCGGGAGTCGACCTGCTGAGCACGGTGGAGGCCGGCGGCGGGACGGACCGGGACGGGCTGGCGGCGCAGGCGACGGCGGCCGGGGTGCGGGTGGCGGACGATGATACCTGGGCCGATGTGTTCAGCCGGCTCCTGGTCGAGAAGGTCGAGCCGAGGCTGGGCGTCGGGCGGGCGACGATCCTCTGCGAATACCCCATCAGCGAGGCGGCGCTGGCCCGGCCGAAGGCGGGCGATCCCCGGGTGGCGGAGCGGTTCGAGCTCTATGCCTGCGGGGTGGAGCTGGCCAATGCGTTCGGGGAGCTGACCGACCCGGCCGAGCAGCGGCGGCGGTTCGAGATCGAGATGGACGAGAAGGCGCGGGTCTATGGCGAGCGTTATCCGATCGATGAGGAGCTGCACCTCGCGCTGGCCGTGATGCCGGAGGCCTGCGGCTCGGCGCTGGGGTTTGACCGGCTGGTCATGCTGGCGACAGGGGCGAGCCGGATCGAGCAGGTGCAGTGGACGCCGGTTCCGTGAGAGTCTCAAAACCCTGTCATCCTCCGGGCGCCCGCAGGGCGAACCGGGGGACCCAACGCTCCGCGTGAAGATTGCCGGGAGTCTTTCCGGACCAACCATGGGTCCCCCGGTTGCCGCTGCGCGGCCCCGGAGGATGACAGAGGGGGGAATGGGCGCCATATGGCGCGCGTGACCCGCACCCTCCGCACCCTGGATGACCTGGCCGACGCCGGCCTGATCGCGCCTGAGCGGCTGCCTACCCTGGCGGCGGTGGCGGCGCGGTATGCGGTGGCGGTGACGCCGGGGATGGCCGAGCTGATCGATCCGGCCGAACCAGCCGATCCGATCGCCGCCCAGTTCCTGCCGCGCGAGGACGAACTGACGACGGACCCGCTGGAGCGGGCCGACCCCATCGGGGACGAGGCGCATTCGCCGGTGCATGGCCTGGTGCATCGCTATCCCGACCGGGTGCTGCTGAAGCTGACCCATACCTGCGCCGTCTACTGCCGGTTCTGCTTCCGGCGCGAGATGGTCGGGCCGGAGGGGCATGGCAACATGAGCCCCGCCCAGATGGATGAGGCGATGGCCTATATCGCCGCGCGGCCGGACATCTGGGAGGTCATCGTCACCGGCGGTGATCCGCTGGTGCTGTCGCCGCGCCGGCTGCGCGAGACGATGGACCGATTGAGCGCCATTCCGCATGTGAAGATCGTCCGTTTCCACACCCGTATTCCCGTCGTCGATCCGGCGGCGGTGACCGATGAGCTGGTCGCCGCCCTGCGCGCGCCGGGAAAGACGACGTGGGTCGCCCTGCACGCCAACCATCCCCGCGAGATGACGCCGGCGGCACGGGCCGCCTGCGCCCGGCTGGTGGATGGCGGCGTCGCCATGGTCAGCCAGACGGTGCTGCTCAAGGGCGTCAACGACGATCCCGAGACCCTGGGCGCCCTGATGCGGTCCTTCGTCGAGACGCGGATCAAGCCCTATTACCTGCACCAGATGGACCTGGCCCCCGGCACCGGCCACCTGCGCACCAGCGTCGCGGAGGGCCAGGCTGTGATGCGGGCCCTGCGCGGGGCTTTCAGCGGGCTGTGCCAGCCGACCTACATCCTCGACATCCCCGACGGGCACGGCAAGGTGCCCATCGGGCCGGGGTATCTCGACAAGGGCGTTGTCGAGGACCCTAGCGGGCGGACGCGGGCTTATCCGCCGAAGGATTAGCCGCCTTCCAGTCCATGGCGTTGCGCACCCGCCAGCTGACCGAGGGATGGTCGTAGAACAGAATCTCCTCCAGCTTGCCGGGGTTGGCGGCGCGGTATTCGATGGTCTTGACCAGGGCCTTGGCCAGGCCGTCGGGCTCGCGGGCGATCCGCAGGCTGTAGTTGTCGGCGTCGACCTCGGCGGTGCGGATCATGGTGTTCATGATCGGCGTGCCGAGCAGGCCCAGCACCACCAGGATGGCGGTGAACACCGGATAGCCGGCGGGGTCGCTGATGCCGCGCACATCGGTGGCGCCGAGCAGGCGGGTGGCCAGCGGGAACAGCCGGTCGACCAGGAAGAAGGCCAGGATCAGCAGCGGGATCATCAGGCCCAGCTGGATGAGGATGTGATAGCGGGCGTAGTGGCCCATCTCATGGCCGACGACGCCGCGCACCTCGGCGATGTCGGCGCCGGCCTTGAACATGGTGTCGCTCATCGCCACCCGGGCCGAGCCGAACAGGCCGGAGACGTTGGCGGTGTAGCGGTTGGATTGCTTGGAGCCGTCATAGACGAAGATGCGGTCGGGCGAGATGCCGTTGGCGACGGCCATCTCGACGACGGTGTCGCGCACCGGTCCGGGCGGGGCCGGCTTGTAGTCGTTGAAGATCGGCTCGATGAGGATGGGCGAGGCCAGGATCAGCAGGGCCCCGACCGCCGCCGACAGGCCGGCGCCCCAGATCCACCAGGTCTTCGGGGCGGCGCGCAGCAGGGCGTAGAACAGCATCAGCAGGACCGAGCCGACGACCAGGCCCATGCCGGCCGAGATGGCCCATTCGGTCAGCCAGCCGGTGAGCGGCTGGCTGGTCAGGCCGTAGGATTTTTCGCGCCACCAGTTGGCGTAGATGTCCCAGGGCAGGGTCAGGACGGCGCTGATCGCCTGGGCGACGAGGACGACGAGGAAGGCGGTGAGCCAGGGACGGCGGCGGCGGCCCTCGATGCGGGTCCGCAGGCGGGCGAGGACGCCGGACTTCAGCAGGATGAACACGATGGCCAGGGAGACCAGCGTCCCCCAGAGGAGCAGCCAGTGGCCGCCCTGCGTGTAGGCGACCGCCTTGGCGTGGCCCTCCGGCGGCAGGGCGGCAAGGTAGCGCGCCGTCTCGGCGGCTGGATCGAATGTGGCCATTGGTGTCTCCCCGAACTGGGCGGATGAGGGCACGGGTTGCGGGCGCTGTCAGGTGAATTCGCGGACAGGGTGGAACGCGATAGACGGTGTTTCGCTCTCCGCCCCCGCGAGGGGGCGGAGGACGGTTCGGAGCGTGAGCGACGGACCAGGAGGCGGGGCCGCGCCGGCGGTTGGGGTTAGCGTTCCACCGCCGGTGGGCGACCCCCTCGGTTTGGCTCGCTTGCAGCGCTCGCCAAAGCCACTCCCCCATTTTTCAAATGGGGGAGAGCGAACACTTTACGCCGCCGTCGGACTACTTCTTCGCCAACGCCGCCTGGGCCGCCGCGAGGCGGGCGATGGGCACGCGGAAGGGTGAGCAGGACACATAGTCCAGCCCGACCTCTTCGCAGAAGGCGATGGACGCCGGGTCGCCGCCGTGTTCGCCGCAGATGCCGAGCTTGATGCCCGGGCGAGCGGCGCGGCCGCGTTCGGCGGCGATGCGGATCAGGTCGCCGACGCCTTCCTGGTCCAGCGACACGAAGGGGTCTTTTTCGAAGATGCCCTTTTCGATGTAGTCGTTGAGGAACTTGCCGGCGTCGTCACGGCTGATGCCGAAGGTCGTCTGGGTCAGGTCGTTGGTGCCGAAGCTGAAGAACTCGGCGTTTTCGGCCAGGTCGCCGGCGCGGATGGCGGCGCGCGGCAGTTCGATCATGGTGCCAACCAGGTATTCCAGCGCCACGCCCTGTTCGGCGATGACGGCCTTCGCCGTGCGGTCGGTGAGGTCCTTGAGGAACTTCATCTCCGTGCCCTTGCCGACCAGCGGGTGCATGATTTCCGGCACCGGCGCGGGCTTGCCCGACTTGGCGATCTCGCAGGCGGCCTCGATGATGGCGCGGACCTGCATCTCGTAGATCTCGGGGAAGCTGATCCCCAGGCGGCAGCCGCGATGCCCGAGCATGGGGTTGCTCTCATGCAGCTCGCGGGCCCGGCGCATCAGCTTGGCAGGGTCGAGGCCGGTGGATTCGGCGACGGCGGCGAGGTCTTCCTCCGAGTGGGGCAGGAACTCGTGCAGCGGCGGGTCGAGCAGGCGGATGGTGACCGGCAGGCCTTCCATGATGGTGAAGAGCTCGACGAAGTCGGCCTTCTGGAAGGGGGCGATCCTGGCGAGCGCCGCGCGGCGGCCGGCCTCGTCATCGGCCAGGATCATCTCGCGGACGGCAGCGATGCGGTGCTCGTCGAAGAACATGTGTTCGGTGCGGCAGAGGCCGATGCCCTCGGCGCCGAACTGCCGGGCGGTTTTCGCATCGAGCGGGGTTTCGGCGTTGGCGCGGACCTTCAGGCGGCGGACCTCGTCGGCCCAGACCATCAGGGCGGCGAAATCGCCGGTCAGCTCGGGCTCGATCATCTTGACCGAACCGGCCAGGACCTCGCCGGTCGAGCCGTCGATGGTGACCGTCTCGCCTTCGTTGAACACCTTGCCGCGAACCGAGAAGTTGCGGTTTTTCAGATCGATGGCGATGTCGCCGGCGCCGCTGACGCAGGGAATGCCCCATCCGCGGGCGACCACAGCCGCGTGGCTGGTCATGCCGCCGCGGGCGGTGATGATGCCGCGGGCGGCGTGCATGCCCTTGATGTCTTCAGGCGAAGTTTCGTGGCGGACCAGGATGATGGCCTCGCCGGCCGCGCCGCGACGCTCGGCATCCTCCGAGGAGAAGACGATGGCGCCGACGGCGGCGCCCGGGCTGGCGGGCAGGCCCTTGGCGATGACGCTGCGCACGGCGTCGGGCGAGATGGTCGGGTGCAGCAGCTGGTCGAGGGCGGCCGGGTCGATGCGGGCGACGGCCTCTTCCTTGCTGATCAGGCCCTCACCGGCCATGTCGACGGCAACCTTCAGCGCCGCCTTGGCGGTACGCTTGCCGTTGCGGGTCTGCAGCATCCACAGCCGGCCCTGCTCGACGGTGAACTCCACGTCCTGCATGTCGCGGTAGTGGCGTTCCAGCCGGGCGGCGACGTCGCGGAATTCGGCGAAGACGGTGGGCAGGGCCTCTTCCATCGACGGATTGCGGTCGCCCATTTCCTCACGGGCGGCTTTGGTCAGGCTTTGCGGCGTGCGGATGCCGGCGACGACGTCCTCGCCCTGGGCGTTGATCAGGAACTCGCCGTAGAGAGCCGCCTCGCCGGTCGAGGGGTTGCGGGTGAAGGCGACGCCGGTGGCGCTGGTTTCACCGAGGTTGCCGAACACCATCGACTGGATGTTGACCGCCGTGCCCCAGCTTTCGGGGATGTCGTGCATGCGGCGGTAGAACTTGGCCCGGTCGTTCATCCAGCTCTGGAAGACGGCGCCGACCGCGCCCCACAGCTGTTCCTGCGGATCCTGCGGGAAGGGCTTGCCCAGTTCCCGGTCCACCGCCTGCTTGTATTCGGCGACGATGGCTTCCCAGTCTTTCGCCGTCAGGGCGGTGTCGACGTCGACGCCGAGGCGGTCCTTGTGGTCGTCGAGGATTTCCTCGAACGCATGGTGGTCGAGGCCGAGCACCACGTTCGAGTACATCTGGATGAAGCGGCGGTAGCTGTCGAAGGCGAAGCGGCGGTCGCCGGACAGCCTGGCCAGACCTTCGACGGTGGCGTCGTTGAGGCCGAGGTTGAGGACGGTGTCCATCATGCCCGGCATCGAGGCGCGGGCGCCCGAGCGGACCGAGACCAGCAGCGGGTTGGCGGCGTCGCCGAAGGTCTTCTGGGTGATCTTTTCGATATGGGCGATGCCGCCGGCCACCTGGGCGGCGAGGTCGGCCGGGTACTGGCGGCCTTCGGCGTAGTAGCTGTTGCAGGCCTCGGTGGTGATGGTGAAGCCGGGGGGCACGGGCAGGCCCAGCGACGACATTTCGGCGAGATTCGCCCCCTTGCCGCCCAGCAGGTTCTTCATCGAAGCGTCGCCCTCGGCGCCGCCGCCTCCGAAGCTGTAGACCCAGCGGTTCGTCATCAAGCCGTCCTCAAAAAGCATCGCGATTCCGAAGGCCCGTTCGGATGGGGGTCAGATACATGGCCGGAGCGTCGGGGGGAACACCCTCAGGGCCGGGATTGATCCCGCGAGGCGGCAAAAGGTCGGCCTATCGAAGCGGCAGGCCATTATACCGCCGGCGCGAGACCTACAAAACAAGGCGACGCGTTCCCGGAGCGTGAGTGAAACGGCGCGAAGGCCCGAGCCCGTAGGCTTTGGCGTTGTTCGAGGCTCGGCGGATGTAGTCCGGACTGTAGGTCGGTGTGTAGGCTGAGGCGCTGTGTTTGTGGGGCGGATTGCGGTCGCGGCGACCTACGGGGCGGGCTGGAGTATGGTCAGAGGCACGGCGAAGGGCGTCCGGACAGATGAATATGTCTAGACATATTCGGTAAGTCGTTGATATCGCGCATTTCCTCCCTCCCCGAATGGGGAGGGCAGGCGCGCGTTGCGCGCCGGGTGGGGCAGTGGATCACCGGCCCCCGCCGGTTTGGCTTCTCAGGGGACTGTCACGACTGTCTCGAACCGACTTCCCCACCCGACGCGCGTAACCGCGCGTCTGCCCTCCCCAATTCGGGGAGGGAGGGCGCTACCCGGCCACCAGCGAGAAGTCGGCGACCTTGCCCATGGCGGACTGGACCTGTTGCAGGAGCAGCAGGCGGTTGGTCCGCTCCTCCGGGACGTCCGAGTTGACCAGCACCTTTTCGAAGAAGGCGTCCACCGGCGCGCGCAGAGCGGCCAGGGCGGTCATGGCCGCCGTGTAGTCTTCGGCGGCCAGCGCGGGCTCAAGCTTGAGAGACAGCGCCAGGACCGCCTGGATGAGCGCCTGCTCCTCCGGCGGACCGGCGGACTCGACCAGCGTTCCCGTCGGCAGAGCGCCCTTCTTCTCCTCGGCCTTGAGGATGTTGGCGGCGCGGCGGTAGCCGGCCAGCAGGTTGGCGCCGTCGTCGGTCTTCAGGAAACCGTCGAGGGCCTCGACCCGGGCGACGATGCGGACGAGGTCGTCGTCGTTGAGGGCGAAGACGGCGTCGACGAGGTCGAAGCGCTTGCCCTGGTCGCGCAGGGTGACCTTCAAGCGGTCGGCGAAGAAGGGCATCAGGTCGTTGGCCCTGACGCCGCTGACCGTGTTGAGCGCCAGACGCTTGCCGGACTCAAGGATGATGCGGATGACCCCGAGCGCCGCGCGACGCAGGGCGTAGGGGTCCTTCGAGCCGGTCGGCTTCTCGTCGATGGAGAAGAAGCCGACGAGGGTGTCCAGCTTGTCCGCCAGCGCCACGGCGATGCTGACCGGCGCGGTCGGCACGGAGTCGCCGGGGCCCTGCGGCCGGTAGTGGTCGCGGATGGCGTCGGCCAGCACGGCATCGAGTCCGTCGGCATTCGCGTAGTAGCGGCCCATGACCCCCTGCAGTTCGGGGAACTCGCCGACCATCTGGCTGGCGAGGTCGGCTTTGGCGAGGCGAGCGGCTTTCTCGGCCGTGTCGGGGTCGGCGCCGACCAGCGGCGCGATCTCGCGGGCCAGGGCGGCGATGCGCTCGACGCGCTCAGCCATGGTTCCGAGCTTGGCGTGGAAAGTCACGCCTGACAGTTTTTCCAGCCAGGCGTCGAAGCCGCTCTTGCGGTCCTCGTCCCAGAAGAACCGCGCGTCGCTCAGCCGCGCCGACAGCACCTTGGCGTTGCCGGCGGCGATGACCTTGCCGCCGTCGTCGGCGGCGATGTTGGCGACGACCAGGAAGTGCGGGGCCAGCTTGCCGGTCGCGGGGTCGCGGACGGCGAAATACTTCTGGTGGGTGCGCATGGAGGTGCGGATGACCTCCGGCGGCAGGTCGAGGAAGGCAGGATCCATGTCGCCCAGGATCGGCACCGGCCATTCGGCGAGGCCGGCGACCTCGTCCAGCAGGCCCTCGTCCTCGACCAGTTCGAGGTTGCGGGCGAAGCAGAGGGTGCGGGCGCCCTCGAGGATGCGTTCCTTGCGCTCCTCGGCGTCGAGCACGACGTAGTGGCCCAGCAGGGCCTCGCGGTATTCGTCGAAGTCGCGGGCGCGGAACACCTGGCCGCTGCCCATGAAGCGGTGGCCCTGGCTGAGGTCGCCGGCCTCCAGGCCTTCGAAGCTGATCGGCACGATCTCGCGGTCGAAGACGCAGAGGATGCGCTGCAGCGGGCGCACCCAGCGCAGCTTGCCGCTGCCCCAGGTCATCGATTTGGGCCACGGGAAGTTCCGCACCGTCGCCTCGACCAGCTCGGCGATGATCTCGGTGGTCGGGCGGCCGGCGGTCTGGATGCGGCCGAACCAGACGCCGTCGCGTTCGGTCAGCTGCTCACGGGTCAGGCCGGTCTTGCGCAGGAAGCCGTCGATGGCCTGGTCGGGCGAGCCGACACGGGGGCCTTTGACCTCTTCGTCACGGTCGGCCTGGGCGACCGGCAGGCCTTCGATGACCAGGGCCAGGCGACGCGGACCGGCGAAGGCCTTCATGCCCTCGCTGATCAGGCCGGCGGCGGACAGGCCATCGCGGACCATGCGTTCGAGATCGCGCGCGGCCTGGGCCTGCATGCGCGCGGGGATTTCTTCGGAGAAGAGTTCGAGAAGCAGCTGGGGCATTGGTCTTACGCGGCTTCCTGCTGCTTCAGCCATTCGCTGGCGCAGAGTTTACAGAGGTCACGGATGCGGCCGATGTAGCTGGCGCGCTCGGCCACGGCGATGGCGCCGCGGGCGTTCATGACGTTGAAGAGGTGGCTGGCCTTCAGCACATGGTCATAGGCCGGCAGGACCAGCTTCTGGCCCTGCGGTCCGACGCCGACCTCCAGGATGCGGACAACCTGGCGCTCCATGTCCTCGAACTGGCGCTTGAGGGTGTCGACGTCGGCGACCTCGAAATTGTAGGCGCTCATCTGGCGCTCGTTTTCGAGGAAGACCTCGCCGTAGCTCATGCCGCGATCGTTGAACGGCAGGTCGTAGACGTTGTCGACGCCGAAGACGTACATCGCCAGCCGCTCGAGGCCGTAGGTCAGCTCGCCTGCGACGGGGTTCACGTCGAGGCCGCCGACCTGCTGCATGTAGGTGTATTGCGACACCTCCATGCCGTCGCACCAGACCTCCCAGCCGAGGCCCCAGGCCCCGACCGTGGGGTTCTCCCAGTCGTCCTCGACGAAGCGGATGTCGTGCAGGCGGGCGTCCAGGCCGATGGCGGCCAGGGAGCCCAGGTAGAGGTCCTGCATGTCCGGCGGGTTGGGCTTCAAGAGCACCTGGTACTGGTAGTAATGCTGCAGCCGGTTGGGGTTTTCGCCATAGCGGCCGTCGCCCGGGCGGCGGCTGGGCTGGACGTAGGCGGCGCTCCACGGCTTCGGGCCCAGCGCGCGCAGCACCGTGGCCGGGTGCAGGGTCCCTGCCCCGACCTCGATGTCGTGCGGCTGCAGGATCACGCAACCTCGGTCGCTCCAGTAGTTGTGGAGCGTCAGGATCAGGCCCTGGAAGGAGGTCGGTTTGGCGGCAATCATGGTGTCTGTTCGCAGGCGCAAAAAAAGTCGGCGGACCATAGGGCCCGCCGACTTCAGCTTCAACACTGCTTAGAGGGTCAATTGCCCTTGGCGGCCGTCCGCTTGCCGGCCCGCGATTGCGGCGGGTACTTGGCGCGGTTCTCGGCGGTGTCCAGCACCGGGCCGTTGGTGACCTGGGCCGGCTCGGCGGCAGCGGCGGCGACCGCCGTGGCCGGGGCCATGCCGGGCTCGGTCGGGACCGCGACCGGCGCCGCGGTGGCCGGTTCGGCCGGGGCGGCGGGATCGGCCGGCGCGCCGGTCATCGGATCGGTGGCGTTGGGATCGGCCGGGTCAGCCGGCGGGGCGGTGGCCGGGGTCATGCCGGCATCGGTCGGCTGATCGGTCGCCGCCGGCTGCTGCCAGCTGGCGCGGATGACCCGGCCCTGCGGCATGTCGGTGGTCATGTTGGCGGCGACCGGCGTGCCGGTCGGCGTCAGCACCTTGTCGACCACATGGATCAGGCCGTTGGTCGCCCTCACGTCAGCCTGGGTAACCGTGGCGGGACCCACCGTGAAGGCGGCGCCACTGTTGTCGAGCACGATTTCGGGGCCGGCCACGGTGGCGACCTTGCCGGCGTTTTCCTTGACCTTGGTCGAGTCGATGGGGGCGTTGATCAGGTGGTAGGTCAGCAGCTTCTGCAGCTCCTGGGGATTTTCCTCCAGCCGCTTCAGCTCGCCGGCCGGCAGGGCCGCGAAGGCCGCGTCGGTGGGGGCGAACAGGGTCAGGTTCTTGTTGGTCTTGATCAGGGTGGTGAGGTTGGTCTCGTCGAGCGTGCGCAGCAGGACGGTGAACTGGCCCGAGGCTTTCAGGGTGTCGACGATATCGCCCTTGGCGACCACGGCGGCGGGGGCGGCGGGCGTCGTCGCCGGAGCCGGGGTTGCGGCGGGCGGGGTGGCGGCGGGCGGCGTCGCGGCCGTCGGCGGCGCGGCGGGCTGGGCGGTCGGCTTGGGCGCCGCAGGCGTGGCGGGAGCGGCGGTCTGGGCCAGGGCGGCCCCGCCGGCCAGCAGGCTGATCGCGGCGGCGGCGGTGAGCAGGGTCGATTTGGTCATGGGAAGTCCTTTCCGGGTCTTTCGGGGAGGTGACGCAATGCGGCGGACAGCCTGATCGAGGGATCGCCCGCCTGGGGTGTATTGGAAGGCCGCTAGTTGCCGACCGCGGCGGTGCGCTTGCCGGCCCGCGATTGCGGCGGGTACTTGGCGCGGTTTTCGGCGGTGTCGAGCACCGGTCCGTTGGTGACCAGAGCCGGCTCCGCGGAGGCGATGGCGACGGCATAGGCCGGGTCGGTCATCGGCGTGGCCGGAGTGGCGGCGCGGGCCCCTTCGACCTTCCGCTGTTGTTCGGCGGCGCGCATCTCGTCGTTCCGGTCGAAGGTCGAGCGCTTCTGATTGGGGGCGATCGGGCCGCTCGGGGTGGTGGTCTGGGTCGGCGGGGCCGGATCCTGGACCGACTGGGCGGTGGCCTGGGCAGCCATCAGGACGGTGGCCAGGGCGGCGGCGGAGAACAGGAGGTAGGGTTTCATGACGCTATCCTTGAACACTTGCGCGGGAACAGGCGGCCGACGCACGGTCGGCGGCGGAAGGACCGATCAGTTGCCGAGGGCGCGAGTCTGCTTGCCGCCGTTGGAGTCCGGACCGCCGTAGGCGCGGCGGGTGGCGGGGGTGTCGGGCACCGGCGGGTTGGAGACGACGGTCGGATCGCCGGCCTTCAGCAGGTAGGCCTGCTCGACCGGGGTGAGCGAACTGGTGGGAATGCCGGCCGGCTGGGCGGCCTCAGCGGCCATCTCGTCCGGGTAACGCACGATCGGCGGCGGGGTCGGGGCGGTGACGTCCGTGCCACCGTCGCCGGGAACGGCGGCCTCCGGCGGCATGGGCTGGGTCTGAGCCAGGGCCGAGCCGGCCAGGGCGGCGCCGAACGACAGCACGGCCAGGGCCGCGGCGGTCTTCAGGACGGGGTTGGAACGCATGGCTTCCTCGACGGTCTTGGTCCATCGCGAGATGAACCGGTGAGCCCCCCGTCGGCGGTTTCAGCGATTGCGGCCCTGAGTCGGTTGCCCACGATCACGCGTTCGTGAAGTCGCGGCGCCTATCGCCCTAGGAAGACGAAGGACGCCCCAAGCGCGATCAGGCCGAAGCCGACGAGGGTCTGCCAGCGGACCGGCTCGTTCAGATAGAAGGTCGAGAAGACGACGAAGACCACCAGGGTGATGACCTCCTGCATGGTCTTCAGCTGGGCCGTCGACCAGACGCCCGAGCCGATGCGGTTGGCGGGCACGGCCAGGGCGTACTCCGGCAGGGCGATCAGCCAGCTGGTCAGGATCGCCAGCCACAGGGCCGCGCCCTTGTGCTTGAGATGACCGTACCAGGCGAAGGTCATGAAGACGTTCGAGGCGATCAGCAGGCCGATGGGCGCCAGACGCGCGACCAGGGTCGAGGACATGATTTACTCCGTTGCGAGGGGCGCAGCTTACCCACGGAAACCCCCGGAATGGGCGCCTCATTTTTGAGCAGGCCGGCACGGCGCCGCTCAGCGAACGGGCGCGCCGCCGCTTTCTTGCCGATTCCCTAACGGCGCGCGCCGGGGTCGTGCGGTGCATCCCGCTAGCCTGCCCCTGCACAAGAAACAGAGGGGCGCGCGCCTGAACGGCGGGCGAACAAGGCGGATGAAACTGATCATAGCGGTGGTCAAACCCTTCAAGCTGGACGAGGTGCGTGAAGCCCTGGTCGCGGCTGGCGTCGAGGGGATGACCGTCTCCGAGGTGAAGGGCTACGGCCGGCAGAAGGGCCAGACCGAGATTTACCGGGGCGCCGAGTACCAGGTGAACTTCGTGCCCAAGGTGAAGGTCGAGGTGGCGGTCGACGACAGCGCCGCCGGCAAGGCCGTGGAGGCCATCAAGGCCGCCGCCGCCACCGGCAAGATCGGCGACGGCAAGATCTTCGTCCTCAACCTCGAGGACGCGGTGCGGATCCGCACCGGCGAATCCGGCGCCTCGGCGCTGTGATCAAGAACACAGGGGATAAACCAATGAAATCACTCAAGTTCGGCAGGTTGGCGGGGCTGATGCTCGCCGCCGCCATCGCCGGGGCGCCGATGGCCGCTCCGGCCTTCGCCCAGGAGGCCGCGCCGGCCGCCGCCGAAGCCGCTCCCGCGGCCCCGGCCGCCGAGGCCCCCGCCCCGGCTCCCGAAGTCGCGGCCCCCGCCGCCGCCGAGGAAGCGGCGCCGACGCCCGACAAGGGCGACACCACCTGGATGATGGTCTCCATGGTGCTGGTGCTGCTGATGATCGTGCCGGGTCTGGCGCTGTTCTACGGCGGCCTGGTGCGCTCCAAGAACATGCTCTCCATGCTGGTCCAGGTGACCACCGTGGCCTGCATCGGCATCATCGCCTGGGTGTTCTGGGGCTACAGCCTGGCCTTCACCGACGGCGGCGGACTGAACGCCTTCGTCGGCGGCCTCAGCAAGGTCGGCCTCAAGGGGGCGATCTTCGGCGCCGACGGGACCTTCACCAATGTGGAGACCTTCTCCAAGGGCGTGGTCATCCCCGAGCTGATCTTCGTGGCCTTCCAGGCAACCTTCGCGGCCATCACCGCCGCCCTGGTGCTCGGCGGCGTCGCCGAGCGCATGAAGTTCATGGCCGTGGTGGTGTTCGCCGTCCTGTGGCCGATCCTCAGCTACTACCCGATGGCCCACATGGTCTGGTGGTGGGCGGGCGCCACCTCGGCGTTCGGCATGGATCCTGCGGAACTGACCAAGGGGGCTGGCCTGCTCTGGGGCTGGGGCGCCCTGGACTTCGCCGGCGGCACCGTGGTGCACATCAACGCCGGTATCGCCGCCCTGATGGGCTGCCTGATCCTCGGCAAGCGGACGGGCTACCAGAAGGAGCCGATGCAACCCCACTCGCTCACCCTGACCATGGTCGGCGCGGGTCTGCTGTGGGTCGGCTGGTTCGGCTTCAACGCCGGCTCCAACCTGGAAGCCAACGGCTACGCGGGCCTCGCCCTGATCAACACCCTGGTGGCCACCGCCGCGGCGGGCGTCAGCTGGCTGATCGTCGAGCAGGTCACCCGCGGCAAGGCGTCCGGCCTGGGCCTGGCGTCCGGCATCGTCGCCGGCCTGGTGGCGGTCACCCCGGCCGCCGGCTTCGCCGGTCCGGTGGGCTCGATCATTCTCGGCCTGATCGTCTCGCCGATCTGCGTCTTCTTCTGCTCGGTCGTGAAGAACGCGCTGAAGTATGACGACAGCCTTGACGCCTTCGGCATCCACGCCGTCGGCGGCATCGTCGGCGCCATCGCCACCGGCATCCTGGTCAACCCGGCCTTCGGGGGCGCCGGCCTGGTGGACTTCACCAAGGCCGCGGCCGCCGAATACAACATGGGCGTCCAGGTGATGGCCCAGGTGAAGGCCGTCGGCGTCGCCGTGGTCTGGTCGGCCATCGCCTCGACCATCGTCTTCGTCCTGATCAAGTTCACCTTCGGCCTGCGCGTCAGCGCGGAAACCGAAGAGGACGGCCTGGACATCGCCGAGCACGGGGAGCGGGCCTACCACTAGTCTTCGGTAGGACTGCCTTCCCTCTCCGGGGGGAGATCAGCGGGGGGCGTGACGGGCAACCGTCACGCCCTTCGGCGTTTTAGTCCTCCCTCGGCGCGAAGCGACGGGGGAGGGGGACCGCGCCCGAAGGGCGTGGTGGAGGGGGCAGCGCAGGCTTGTCAGGAGAGAAAGCGTTCTGGCGCGGCAGAGACACCTGCGTTCATGATCAACCCGATCCGCCGGCGCTGCCCCCTCCACCACCGCCTTCGGCGGCGGTCCCCCTCCCCCGTCAGGCCTTCGGCCTGCCGAAGGAGGATTTTAAGCCCCCAACCGGCAGCGCCGCACCCACCAGTCGGGCCGCATGCTCTGCAGCCGCTCAGCCAGGCCCTCGGCTTCGATGTCGCCGGCGCACAGGGCGAAACAGGTCGCGCCGGAGCCGCTCATCCGGGCCAGCAGGGTCTCCGGCTCGCCGCGCAGGGTTTCCAGCACCTCGCCGATGGCCGGGGTCAGGGCGACGGCAGGGGCCTCCAGGTCGTTGCGGCAGGTGGCCAGCACGGCGGCCACCTCGACCACGTCCTCGAAGCTCTCCGGCAGCCAGGGCCGCATCGCGTTCCCCGGGGCGCCGGCCTCGTCATAGGCGCGGTAGACGGGCCCGGTCGGCGAGGCGACGCGGGGATTGACCAGCACCGCGTCGAGCACCGGCATGACGGGGGCGACGACCAGCTTGTCGCCCCTGCCCTCGCCGATCACCGTCTCGGCCCACAGGCAGGCGATACCGTCCGAGCCCAGCTCGGCGGCGACGGCGTTGAGCGCCTCGTCCTGCAGCGGCAGGCCGAGGGCGTCCCGCAACAGCAGCAGGGTGGCGCCGGCGTCGGAGGAGCCGCCGCCCAGGCCGGCCGCGATCGGCAGCTGCTTGTCGAGGATCAGGCGGAAGGGCGGAACCGGCCCGCCGGCCAGCTTGGTCAGCGCCCAGGCGGCCCGCAGGACAAGGTTGTTGGGCTCCAGGGCCAGGCCACCCGCAAACGGCCCGGTGACCTCGAAATCGAGCGCCTCGGCCGGTTGCACCGCCACCCGGTCGCCGACATCGGCGAAGGCCATCAGGCTGCTGACCGGATGGAAGCCATCCGCCTGCAGCGCCCCGACATGGAGGTAGAGGTTGATCTTGGCGGGCGCGAACCGGCTGAGCGACATCTAGCGTTCGGCCACGACCGGCGTCACGCCCGTCAGGCCGTTGGCCAGCTTGGCTTCAGCCTTGGCCTTCATCGCCGCGTCGGGCTTCAGTTGCAGGACGCGGGTCCACTGGAAGCGCGCCTCGATCTGGCGGCCAACCTGCCAGTAGGCGTCGCCCAGGTGGTCGTTGATGTCGGGATCGGCCGGCTCCAGGGTCACCGCCCGTTCGAGGAAATCGACGGCGTTGCGATAGTCGCCCATCCGGAAATAGGCCCAGCCCAGGCTGTCGATCATCGCCCCGCTGCGCGGATTGGCCGACACCGCCCGCTGCACCATGTCGAGCGCCTGGCCAAGGTTCTGGCCGCGGTCGATCCAGGCATAGCCCAGGAAGTTGAGCAGTTCCGGCTCGTCAGGCTGTTGGGCCAGCGCCTTCTGCAGGTCGGCCTCGGCGCCGGGCCAGTCGCCGGCCCGCTCGCGGGAAACGCCGCGCATGTAGAAGAGGCGCCAGTCGGCCTTGTCGCCGTCGATCTCGATGACCCGGCTGATGGTGGTCACCGACTCCGCATAGCGCTGGTTGGCGCGCAGCAGGTCGGCGTAGGTCAGCAGGGCGTCGCGCTGGCCGCCGGCGGCCGCCTCGGCGGCCATCTTCAGGGCCTTGTCGGAGTCGCCGGCCGCCTGCAGCGACCAGGCCAGGCGCGAGCGGGCGGCGGTGTATTCGCGGCTGCCGGCCTTGACCTGGGCATAGGCGGAGCGGGCGTTCTCGGCGTCTTCCAGGCCGGTGTAGACGTCGCCCAGCTCCAGCCAAAGCTCCTCGCGCTTGGGATCGAGGCGGGCCGAGAGGCGCAGGTAGGCCAGCGCCAGCTGGTACTGCTTGTCGGCCAGCATGGCCGAGGCCGGGATCAGCAGGGCGCGGGACGAGCCCTCGCGGATGGTCGGCATGGCGGGGGCCTTGCGCTTCTTCGCAGCGCGCTCGCGGGCGGCGGTCAGGGCAGGGTCGCCCGGGCGGGCCTTCAGAGCGGTGTCATAGACGACCACCGCTTCGGCGGCGCGCTTGCGGCGCTCGAGGAAGGCCCCGTAGTCGGGGGCGAAGATGGCCGAGGCGTCGCCGAAGCCCATCAGGATCCTGTAGTTGGCCTCGGCCTCGTCCAGGCGGTTGAAGCGTTCCAGCAGCTGGGCCTGGCCGAGCAGGCCGAAGACCTCGACCAGCCGGTCGCCGCGCAGGACCGGCCGGGCCACGGCGCCTTCCTCGTCGCCGGCTGCCGCCGCGACCCAGGGGGTCAGCAGGACCGAGGCCTGGCGGTGCGGGAAGCCGACCGTCTGGTCGATCATGATGGCCTTGGCGGTGGCCGCGTCATTGACCGCCAGGGCCTCGACCGCGCGGGTCAGCAGGCCCAGGCGGACGACCATGACCGAGGCCTCGCCCTCGCCCGGCGCACTGGCGGCGGCGCGGGTGACATCGCCGGAGAACAGGGCCGCCTGGAAAATGCGGTGCTTGAGGGTGCCGGTCTCGGCGCCCAGCGCCTCGGCCCGGGCGAAGTAGCTGGAGGCCTCGTCGTTCTGGCCGTCGGCCTGGGCCTTCTGGCCGGCGAGGAACTGGCCGTAGCCGGACTGGCCTTCGGTATCGTGGTTGCTCTGGACCGGACGCAGGCCGGCGTCCTCGGCGCTGGGCGCCGGGGTGGTGGCGCAGGCGGTGAGCAGCAGGGCGCAGGACGCGGCGGAAACAAGGGCAAGGCGCTTCATGCCGTGTAAGTTGCCCCAATCGGTGGCGGGAGCAAGGCCAACCTTCCCCGTTCACGGGGAAGGGGGACCGCTCGCGAAGCGAGTGGTGGAAGGGGCGAGGGCCGTGCGCGGTCAACGCGAGGCTGGCCGGCCCCTGTTCGTCGGAAGGCAGCTCTCCGTCACTCGCCCCCTCCACCACGCTGCGCGTGGTCCCCCTCCCCCGCAAACGGGGGAGGATGGAGCCCCTACATATTCGGGTAGTTGGGGCCGCCGCCGCCTTCCGGCGTCGTCCAGACGATGTTCTGCGACGGGTCCTTGATGTCGCAGGTTTTGCAGTGGACGCAGTTCTGGGCGTTGATCTGGAACTTCGGGTTGGCTCCGGCCTCGTCGTACAGCACCTCGTAGACGCCGGCCGGGCAGTAGAGCCGGGCCGGTTCGCCGTACTGGGGCAGGTTGACGTTAATCGGGATCGACGGATCCTTGAGCTTCAGGTGGGCCGGCTGGTCTTCCTCATGGTTGGTGGCCGACAGGAAGACGCTCGACAGCTTGTCGAAGCTGATGACGCCGTCGGGCTTGGGATAGACCTTCTGCTTGAAGTCCTTGGCCAGGCCCGTCGAGGCGGCGTCGGTCTTGTCGTGCTTCATGGTGCCGAAGAAGGAGAAGCCGCCGGTCAGATAGTTGACCCACATGTCGAACATGCCGACCGCGCCGCCCATGAAGGTGCCCAGCTTGCCAAGCAGCGGCTTGGCGTTGCGGACGATCTTCAGTTCCTTGGCCACCCAGCTGCCCTCGTAGGCGGCCTGGTATTCGACCAGCTCGTCAGCCTGGCGGCCGGCCTGCAGAGCCTTGAAGGCTTCCTCGGCGGCCAGCATGCCGGTCTTCATGGCGTTGTGGCTGCCCTTGATGCGGGGCACGTTGACGAAGCCAGCCGAGCAGCCGATCAGCACGCCGCCCGGGAAGATCAGCTTGGGCACCGACTGGTAGCCGCCCTCGGTGATGGCGCGGGCCCCGTAGGCGATGCGCTTGCCGCCCTCGAGGTAGGGCTTCACCGACGGGTGGTGCTTGAAGCGCTGGAATTCGTCGAAGGGCGAGAGGAAGGGGTTCTTGTAGTTGAGGTGCACGACGTAGCCGATGGCCACGTAGTTGTCCCCGAAGTGGTACATGAAGCTGCCGCCGCCGGTGTCGTTGTCGAGCGGCCAGCCGGTGGTGTGCTGGGCCAGGCCCGAGCGATGGTTGGCGGCCGGGATCTGCCACAGTTCCTTGATGCCGATGCCGTACTTCTGCGGGCTCTTGCCCTTCTGCAGATCGAACTTGTTGATCAGGATCTTGCTGAGCGAGCCGCGCACGCCCTCGGCGAAGAAGACATACTTGCCGTGCAGTTCCATGCCGGGCTCGTAGGAGCCCTTCTTCTGGCCGTCCTTGCCGACGCCGACGACGCCAACGATGACGCCCTTCACCGAACCGTCCTCACGGTAGACGAGGTCCGACGCCGCGAAGCCCGGATAAATCTCGACGCCGAGATTCTCGGCCTGGGTCGCCAGCCAGCGGCAGAGGTTGCCGAGCGAGGCGATGTAGCAGCCGTCGTTGTGCATGAACGGCGGCATGGCGAACATCGGCAGGTCGAGCTCGCCCTGGGGGCCGAGAATCAGGAACTTGTCCTGGGTGACCGGCGTCTCGAGCGGCGCGCCCTGTTCCTTCCAGTCGGGGATCAGCTCGGTCAGCGCCTTGGGATCGATCACCGCGCCCGACAGGATGTGGGCCCCGACTTCCGAGCCCTTTTCCAGCACGGCGACCGAAACCTCGGTCCCGGCCTGCTCGGCCATCTGCTTGAGGCGGATCGCCGCCGCCAGGCCGGAAGGGCCGCCGCCGACGATGACGACGTCGTACTCCATGGCTTCGCGCTCTTCGGCGGCCGTGTCGATGTCGCTCATGGTCAGTCCCCGGTTCGATCCTCTGGCACGCTTATCTGAACCAGACGCAACGGCGGTCAAGCGGGAATGGCGTCGCAAACCGCGAATATGCGCAACTTGCCGGGGTGACCGGCGGGCCTGAGGCCCCTATCCTTGCCCTCCCATGACTCCCGCCTCCGACCGCCGCGCCGCCGAGGCCCTGCTCGCCTTCTGGGCCGACGCGGGGGTGGAGGCGCTGTATGCCGACGAGGCGATCGACCGGCTGGCCGAGGGCGCCGAGCGGCTCAAAGCCCGGGCGCGGCCGGCGCCGCCTCCCCCGCCGCCGACCCCGATCCGGCCAGCCCGGCCCGGCGTGCCCAACATCGACATCGGCGCGGCTCTGGACCAGGCGCAGGCGATGGCGGCGGCCGCGAACAGCATCGAAGCGCTGGCCGAGGCGATCGCCGCCTTCGAGGGCTGTCCACTACGCTACGAGGGCGCGCGGCAGTCGGTCTTCTATCGCGGCGCCCTCGACGCGCCGGTGATGGTCATCGGCGAAGGCCCCGGGGCCGATGAGGATTCGGTCGGCCAGCCGTTCGTCGGCCGGGCCGGCAAGCTGCTCGACAAGATGCTGGGCGCCGCGGGCCTTACCGACCGGGTGTTCATCACCAACACCGTCTTCTGGCGCCCCCCCGGCAACCGCACCCCGACCCCGGCCGAACAGGCGGTCTGCGCCCCCTTCGTCGAGCGGGCCGTCGCCCTGGTGAAGCCCCGCATGCTGCTGCTGGCCGGCGGGGCCTCGGCCAAGGCCGTGCTGAAACGGGACGAAGGCATTCTCGCCATGCGTGGCCGCTGGTTCGAATGGAAGTCGACCGACGGCGCGCTCGACCTGCCCGCCATGCCGACACTTCACCCCGCCTTCCTGCTGCGCCAGCCGGCAGCCAAGAAGAAGGCCTGGGCTGACCTGCTGACCTTGACCGAAAGGCTTGATCGCCAGGGTCGCCCTGCCTAAAGCTGCACGCCTCTTGCAGTGGGGGGCTCCACTGAAGGGCGTGCGGCCGTTGAACTCTGGTTCAAAGCCGCCCGCGCTTAACCTTTTGTCGGCGCGATCGCTGTATCGGGGCCGGTCAAATCGAGTTCGGGGGTTTTCGGCATGGTTGCGGCCGGCGTGAAGCTTTGCAGAGTTCTGGCGGCCCTCGCCCTGCTGGCCCTCGCCTGCATCGCGGCCCCCGCCCTGGCCGCCGACGGCCCGCTGTCCAAGCCCGATGAAGCCCGTTACCGCGCCGCCTTCGCCGCCGCCGACCGGGGTGACTTCGACGAGGCCGACGCTGTCCTGGCCAAGGTCAAGGACCGCTCCCTGATCGGCCATGTCGAGTTCGTCAAACTGATGCACCCGACGGCCTACCGCGCGACCTATCCCGAACTGGTCGATTGGCTGGGCGACCATGGCGAGCTGGGCGGGGCCGAGCGCATCTACGCCCTGGCCCAGAAGCGCCAGCCGCGCGGGGCCCGCGAGCCGGCCAAGCCCAGCTTCCTCGCCGCCGCCCGCGTCTGGATGCAGGCCGGCAACGAGACCACCCTCGGCGACGCCAGTTTCGCGGCCCGCGACGCCTATTACTCGGGCCGCACCGCCGAGGCCTGGGCCCTGGCGCCGTCGGCGGACGAGCCCTGGATCGCCGCCCTGGCCGGCTGGCGGCTGGGCAAGGTCAGCGAGGCCGCCGCCTTCTTCCTCAAGGTGGCCGAGGACGACGGCAACGACGACTGGCTGCGCTCGGCGGCCTGGTTCTGGGCCGGCCGCTGCGCCGAGCGGTTGGGCGACCGGCAGGCCGCCCGCGGCTATTTCCAGCGCGCGGCGGGCACGCCCTACACCTTCTACGGCCTGATCGCGACGCGGAAGCTGGAGATGGAAGGCGGGCGGGAAATCGCCTTCAAGACCAGCGAGGCGCCGCCCGCGCCCAGGCCGGTGGTCGATGACATCCCCACTGTCAGCCCGCTGCTGATCCGCGTCTCGAGCCGCGACCAGCGCAAGGCCGACTCCCTGATCGAGCGCGACGCGCGGGCCCAGCGCGCCGCCGCCCTGGTGCAGATCGACCGGCCGGTCGAGGCCGCCCAGGAACTGCGCGTCGGCCTGGCCCTGGCCCGCAGCGACACCGACCAGAAGGACTGGCAGACCCTGATCGTCGCCCTCAAGGTGCCGCTGCAGGTCGCCCCGACGCCGACCCCCGGCCCCGCCCCGGTCAAGAAGAAGGCCCGCCCCTATCGCGCCGAGCCCTATGACGTGCCGGAGCTTTATCCCGACGGCGGCTTCACCCTCGACAAGGCCCTGGTCTACGCCCTGGTCCGCCAGGAGAGCCGGTTCAATCCCTACGCCTACAGCCATGCCGGCGCCGTGGGCCTGATGCAGGTGCGGCCGACCTCGGCGGCGGAGGCGGCCGGCGACGACCACCTGCTCTACAACATCATGCCGCTGTTCGACCCGCCGGTGAACCTGCGCATCGGCCAGGACTACATGACCTGGTTGATGGAGCGGGGCCTGGGCGGCGGCGACGACGCCTATGACCTGTTCCGCGTCATCGCCGCCTACAACGGCGGGGCCGGGGCGGTGATCAAGACCCGCAAGCGCATGGAGCCGGACGCCGACGCGTTGCTGTTCATGGAAAGCCTGCCGGCCAGGGAGACGCGGGAGTACGTGGAGAAAGTCGCGTTTGGGTATTGGACCTATCGCCGGATGTGGGGGCAACCGACCCCGACCCTGGACCAGGCGGCGCGGTACGAGCGGATCGTGAACCTGCGCAGCGACCGCTAGGGGTTATCGAAGCGGACTACCATTATACCCCGGCAAGGCCTTGGAAAGCGGTCATTTTCCGCAAGGCGCTGATTTAAGGTGATAATTTGGTAGCGGCAGCGGCTGTGAACGTTGGCGCCGGCGTAGGTGTAGCGTAGGCGCCGGAGCGGGGAATGTTGGCGCCTGGGGATACCGCCATGCCAACGCGCCCGCCGGAACCCGCCGAAAGCCGGGGTTTCGCCGCTTTTGCTCGATGAATATGTCTAGACATATTGCTCAGAGGCCCGGCGGGCGGGCGTTTCTAGCGGGTGATCAGCGCGTCCAGGCGGTCGATCCGGCCCTGCAGCCGGCCCAGCAAACCGCGCCCCTCCCCGCCCAGCTGGTCGTAGAGCCGGCGCGAGATCAGCAGGCCCTCGTCGCCCTTCAGCGGCAGGCGCAGGGCCTCGGCCAGCAGGCGCGAGGGGCGGCGGCCGTCCTTCGAGGCTCGAAAGCGCCCCGCCCGCTCCCAGGTGCGGGCCATGTGCATGGCGGCGGCGGTTTCCCAGTCGGGCGACAGTTTCACGCCCGGCTCCAGGATCAGCAGCCAGTCGCCGCGGGCGGCGGCGCAGGCGGCGGCGACGCCGTCGGTCACGACCCTGGCCCCGGCGTCGTCGGCGATCTCCAGGGTGGCGTCGGCCGAGCCGGCGTCGGCGACCAGCACCTCCTTGACCAGCCCTTCCAGCGCGGCCCCGACCAGGCTGGCCAGGGTGACCGGCAGAGTGCGGGCGGAATCGCGGGTCGGGATCACCACGGAAATCATGGTCCTGTTCATGGCCGCTCAGCGGGCCGGTGGGAAGCGGCGTTCGCCTTTCGTCGCATTTTGTTAACCATCCTTACCAAACCATAGTTCTTGTTTTGTTCGCACGCTGGCGTATGCTCCGCCCGTGCCCCCCATACCGCTCCAGACCAAGGGCCGTGGCGCCCGCACCAACGACACCAGCCGCTTCCTCAGCCTGCAGCGGGAGGAGTTCGACGACGGCTGGACGGCGGACGACGAGAAGCCGAAGCCGCTGCGGACGGTGATCCAGGCCGACCACGCCAAGAGCATCATCGCCAGCAACGACAGCCCCGACATCGGCTTCAACAAGTCGATCAACCCCTACCGGGGCTGCGAGCACGGCTGCATCTACTGCTATGCGCGGCCGGCCCATGCCTATCTGGGCCTGTCGCCGGGCCTGGATTTCGAGAGCAAGCTGTTCTTCAAGCCGTTCGCTCACGAGCTGCTGGCCAAGGAGCTGTCGAAGAAGAGCTACCGGCCCGAGGTCATCCATATCGGCGGCGACACCGATCCGTATCAGCCGGCCGAGCGCAAGATGCGGGTCACCCGGCGGGTGATCGAGACGCTCTACCGCTTCAAGCAGCCCTTCACCCTGATCACCAAGTCGGCCCTGGTGCTGCGCGACCTCGACATCCTGGCGCCGGCCGCCGCCGAGGGCCTGTGCCGCGTGGCGCTGTCGATCACCACCCTCGACCGCAAGCTGGCGCGCAGCATGGAGCCGCGCGCCGCCACCCCGGCCAGGCGGCTGGAGGCGGTGCGGGCGCTGAGCGCGGCGGGCGTGCCGACGGCGGTGATGTTCGCGCCGGTCATCCCGGCGCTCAACGACCATGAGCTGGAGGCGGTGCTGGAGGCGTCGGCCGAGGCGGGGGCGACGACGGCGGGCTATGTCGTCATCCGGCTGCCGCGCGAGATCGCCTCGCTGTTCCAGCAGTGGCTGTCGTCGGATCATCCGGGGCGGGCGGCGCGGGTGATGTCGCTGATCCGCCAGACGCGGGGCGGGGCCGACTACACCGCCGACTGGGGCCGGCGACAGAAGGGCGAGGGCCCGGTCGCCGAACTGATCGCCGCCCGGTTCGCGGCGGCCAAACGGCGGTTCGGGCTGGACGGCGAGATGCCGGCCATGAATCTGGGAAGCTTCAAGGTTCCGCCCAAGGCCGGTGACCAGATGGATCTGTTCGGCGAGGTGGTGAAGGCGGTGAAGCCGCAGGCGGATGTCGTGGGATTGCGGGGGGCGATGGCCAATCCGGTGCATGGCTTTCCGCTGAGCGAAGCGGCGAGTCCTTTGCCGGTGGGGACGGAGCCGTGTCTGCACCGGAAGCATACGTTCTGGAAGACGGGCGAAGAGGCGGAGCCGCAGAGACTGCCCGGCGTGAAAGAGGACGGGGTGGCGGAACCTCCCATCCTCCCCCGTTCACGGGGGAGGGGGACCGTCGCCGAAGGCGATGGTGGAGGGGGCGAGCGCCGTGCGCGGAAGGCGGGGGTTTCGAAGAAGAAATCTGTGTGAGTTCGAGCGAGGCCGGCGCACGGCCCTCGCCCCCTCCACCACTTCGTGGTCCCCCTCCCCCGTAAACGGGGGAGGATGAGGCGGCCACAGCCTACCGCGAAAACACCCCCACCAGCTCGACGTGCGGCGACCAGAGGAACTGATCGACGGGCAGAACCCGGTCCAGCTTGAAGCCGGCGTCGACCAGCACGCGGGCGTCGCGGGCGAAGGTGGCGGGGTTGCAGGAGATGCCGACCACGCGCTCGACCTTGGAGCGGGCGATCTCGCCGGCCTGTTCCAGGGCGCCGGCGCGGGGCGGATCGAAGACCACGGCGTCGATCTTGGCCAGTTCACGCGACAGCACCGGGCGCTTGGTCAGGTCGCGGGCCTCGGCGGTGATGGTCTTCAGGCCGGGGGCGCGGCCGGCGGCCGACTTGAGGGCGGCGATGGCCGGGGCGGAGGAGTCGGCGGCCAGCACCGTGCCGACCTCGGCCAACCGGAAGGTGAAGGTGCCGACGCCGCAGAACAGGTCGGCGATGCGGGCGGCGCCGCTGACGGCCTCCACGGCGAAGGCGGCCATGGCGGCCTCGGCCTGGGGCACGGCCTGCAGGAAGGCGCCGGGCGGCAGGGCGACATGGGCCTGGCCGAGGGTGACCATGCATTCGCGGGTGGCGTAGATCGCCTCGCCGGCCATGGTGACGCGGGCGAAGTCGGCCTCCTGGGCGATCATCGCCGCCCGAACGCGGGCGTCGGCCGACAGGCCGCCGCTCTTGGCCTCGACGCCGGTGATGTCGATGTCCAGGCCCGTGCGGGTCAGGGTGACATGCAGGGTCGGGGCGGACTTGGGATGTTCGAGGAAGGGTTTGGCCAGGGCCCGCAGCGCCGGCAGGGCGGCGACGATGCGCGGATCGGTGATCGGGCAGACCTCGATCGGCACCAGCTTCCAGCTGCGCCGCTCCTTGAAGCCGACCACCGCCCCGCCCTTGGCGGCCCGGGCGTGCAGCGCCAGGCGACGGCGCGAGGCCGGCGGCGAGGCGAAGGTGCTGAGGACCTCTGTCTCCAGCTGTTCGCGCGACAGGGCCTCGACAATCCGCTCGCGCTTCCAGGCGAGATAGGGCTCCGCCGCCCAGTGCTGCAGGGCGCAGCCGCCGCAGACGCCGAAGTGCGGACAGGGCGGCGGCACACGATCGGCGCTGGTGGTCAGCAGCGCGTCGATTTCGCCGCGCTCGCCGTCGATGCGGGCGCGCACGGTTTCGCCGGGCAGGGTCAGAGGGACGAAGACACGCTCGCCGATTCCGTCGCCCTGGGCGCCGATGCGTGTGATTTCAATGTCACGGGAGGTGGTCAGCAGCTTGCTCCTGGCGGAACCCGCCGGTTGGCTGGTTGTTATGGCGATGAGCGCCCGGGTGCAAGCCATGGACGCCCGCAACATCGATGAACCGCTGTCAGCTTCCATTCAGGTTGGCCGGTTCATCATCCCCAGAGGCGATACCGGCGCTCCCCCCGCCGCCGGAAAGCCCAACGCAGAGAGAGGTATCTGTCATGCGCAAGATCGCAACCGTGGCCGTCATGGCCGCTATGACCATCCCGGCCTTCGCCGCCCCGACCCTGGCGTCGGCCCAACAGTACCGCGACTACGGCCGTGGCCAGTCGCCGTGCAACTACGAAAAGAAACAGGCCGAGAAGAAGGGCACCGTCACCGGCGCCATCATCGGCGGCGTGCTCGGCGCGGCCGTGGCCGGTGACGGCAACCGGGGCGAAGGCGCCCTGGTCGGCGGCACCGTCGGCGCCTTCGCGGGCAAGGAAGTCGGCCGAAAGAACGTGCGCTGCGCCAGCTATCCCAAGCGGATCAGCTATCGCCGCGACAACTGCCGCTGGGTGCAGGAGTACCGTGGCAGCCGCTGGCACGGGTTTGAAGTCTGCCGCAACCGCAATGGCGACTGGCGTCCCAGCGGTCGTTATTGATCGCGGACTGACCCTGAAGGTTTGAACGCGGGCCCCGGGAAACCGGGGTCCGTTTTCTGTTGGGACAGGCGAGCATTCACCCCCCTTTTATACCGCCCCCCTGTCATCCCGGACGCCCCGCAGGGGCGATCCGGGACCCAGGGGCCGCGCGCAAGGACGGTCGCGGCTGCGATAGCACGCTCCGTCACCCCTTGGGTCCCGGGTCTCCGCGATTCGCGCTGCGGCCGGGATGACAGAGATGGCGGGTCGATTGACGCTAAGGTTTGCGCGCCCAGAGCAGGAACTCGTGATTGCCGTCGCCGCCGGTGATCGGGCTGTCGGTGGTGGCTTCGACCCTCCAGCCCTGTTCGGCGACCCAGGCCGCGACAGTGTCGAGGCAGTCCTGGCGGATGGCCGGATCGGTGACGACGCCCTTGCCGACCCGTTCACGGCCGGCCTCGAACTGCGGTTTGACCAGCAGGACCAGGTCGGCCCCGGAGGCAGCCAGGGCCAGGGCCGGGCCAAGCGCCTTGGTCACCGAGATGAAGCTGAGGTCGCAAACGACCAGCTGGGGAGCGGTGGGGATCAGGTCAATGTCGAGGCTGCGGGCGTCCTGGCCGGGCAGCTCGACGACGCGGGGGTCTTCGGCGATGCGCGGGTGCAATTGGTCGCGGCCGACATCGACGGCGAACACCTGGAGGGCGCCGCGCAGGAGGCAGACCTCGGTGAAGCCGCCGGTGGAGGCGCCGATGTCGAGCACGGTGCGACCCTCGACCGTCACCGGCCAGAGGTTCAGGGCATGCTCAAGCTTGAGGGCGCCCCGACCGACGTAAGGGTGGGCGGCGACGGCGGCGATGTCCGCGTCTTCCTCGACGGCCAGCGATGCCTTGGTGGCCGGCTTGCCATCGACTGTCACGCCGCCGGCCTCGATGGCGGCGCGGGCCTTGGCGCGGCTGTCGAACAGGCCGCGGTCGACGAGCAGGAGGTCGAGACGTGTGCGCATGGCGTTTCCTTACCCTTCTCCCGCTTGTCGGGAGAAGGTGGCCGCGAAGCGGTCGGATGAGGGCAGCACCGGGCCTTAGACGAAAAAGGCAGCGCCTTGGTGGAAATCGTCCACCATCGGCGCTGCCCTCATCCGACCCCCTTCGGGGGCCACCTTCTCCCGACGAGCGGGAGAAGGATCTGTTCTTCTGCGCCGACCTACTTCTTCGTCGCTTCGTCCGTCTTCGGCTTGGCGCGGACGGCGCCGGCCGGGAAGCCGGGCTTCATGAACTTGACCAGCACGCGCTGGCCGACCAGCAGCGGGGCGCCGTCGGCGCTGACCACCACCTCGACGACGCGCTCGTCGCTGCGCTGGCTGGGATCGTCCGAGGCCAGCTTGCGGGCCCCGAAGACGCCGGCGCGGCGCAAGACCTTGCCGACATAGACCTTGTTGGGGTCCGACTCCGGGGTGATCTCGACCTGCTGGTTGTCCTTGACGTTGGGAATGTCCGCCTCGACGATCTCGGCGCGGACGATGCGGGCGGTGTTGGGCTCGAGGTCGAACATCGTCGAGACGTTGAGGGTCGAGGCGCCGGCGCCAGGGTTGGCGTAGCGGCGGGCGATGCGGCCGTCGATCGGGGCGCGGATGACGGTCTGTTCCAGGGCGTACTCGGCCTCGTTCAGGGCGGCGCGGCTGGTAGCGACGGTGGCGCGCTGGGCGGCAATCTGGGCTTCCCAATCGCGGATCTCGTCCATCTTCTGGTCCATGCGCTGCTTGGCCACGAAGTTGCTGGCCAGCAGGTCTTCCAGACGGCGGTATTCGCGGCGGGCGGCGTTCAGCTTGACCTGCAGCACGCCGATCTGCGCCTCGGCCTGGTTCACCCGGGCGCGGGCGCTGGCCACGGCCAGGCGCGGATCATCGTCTTCCTGGCGGGCCAGGATCTGACCGGCGACGACGGCCTCGCCTTCCTCGACATAGACGAACTTGACCACCCCGCCGCGGCGGGCCGCGACCTGGATGACGCCGCCCTCGACATCGGCCTTGCCGTTGCCGATGGCCGCGAAGGGGCTGACCGGCATGTTCTTGGCGGCGGCCTCGTCCTGCTTCTTCTTCTGGGCCGCGCCGGCCTTCATGAGGAAGAAGCCGCCGACGCCCGCCACCACGATGACGGTGAGGATCCAGAACCAGGGCTTACGGAGAAATCCGGGCATTTGAGGGGTCGTCCTTGAGAAATCAGTGCGAGAGGGACGGCGGATTGGGATCGGGCGTGCGGCGCACGTCGTCCAGGATCTTGCCGTCCTCGATGTGGATCACCCGGTCGGCATAGGCCTCCAGGCGGGGGTCGTGGGTCACGCAGATCACCGCCGCGCCATGCTCGGTCGCGGCGCGACGCAAGAGGCCGATGACGATCTGGCCGTTCTGGCCGTCGAGGGCCGAGGTCGGCTCGTCGGCGAAGATCAGGTCGGGGTTCTTGGCCAGGGCCCGGGCGATGGCCACCCGTTGCTTCTCGCCCCCCGACAGTTCGGCCGGCCGCTGGTTGATCTTGGGGGTCAGGCCGACCTCGTCGAGGGCCTGCAGGGCGCGGCGGCTGGCCTCGCCGGGCGAGACGCCCTGGTACTTGAGGGCGGCCATCACCTGCTGCTTGGCGGTCAGGGCCGGGAACAGGTTGAAGCCCTGGAAGATGAAGCCGCAGTGGTCGAGGCGGAACTTGTCGATCCGGCCCGACGACAGCTTCCAGAGGTCCTTGGCCTCCAGAGCCGAGACATGGCCGGCATCGGGTTGCAGGAGGCCCGACAGGGCCGCCACCAGGGTCGACTTGCCGCTGCCCGAGGGGCCCATGACCATGGTCACGTCGCCGTGGCGGGCATCGAAATCGACGCCCTTGAGGACCTCGATGTAGGTCTTGCCGGTCTTGAAGCGCTTGACGATGCCCTTGGCCTGCAGGGCGACCGTCCCAAGCTGGTTGGAGGATTTCTTGGCGCTCATCGCAGCAGGTCCGCGGGCTGGCTGTTCTTGAGCACGCCGAGGGACAGCAGGCCCGACAGCATGGCGATGATCAGCAGGAAGATCGAAACGGCGATGACGATGGTCGGCGGGAACGCCATCGGCAGGGCCCCCATGGCCGCCAGCAGCGACACCGCCCAGGTCAGGGCCAGCGACATCAGGATGCCGACAACGCCGACCCAGAAGCTCAGCTCCATGACGATGACCCGCAGGCTGCCCATGGAGACGCCGAGGGCCCGCAGGGAGGCGAACTCCTTGATGTTGGCCATGATGGCGCCGCGCAGGGTCTGCCAGGTGATGACCACGCCGATGAAGCCGGAGATGATCACCGCCGCGATCAGGATGATGGCGATGAAGCTTTCCTTGAACAGGGCGCCCTCGTTGGCCTCGGCCAGCTCGGCGCGGGTCCAGGCCTTGAACTTGCCCTCGCCAAGTTTGTTGAGCTGGGCGGCGACGATTTCGGCGCGGGACGGATCGGCCAGCTTGACCATCAGCGGCGCGACGCGCGGGCCGGTGTCCGCCTCGCCCAGCAGGCGCAGGGTGTCGCGAGACATGACCACGGTCGGCTGCATCATGTTGGGATAACCGGTGGTGACCACCGCGACGGTCACGGTTTTGCCGTTGTAGATGGCCTTGTCGCCGAGCTTGACGCCGAGCCGGGCGAGGGCCGTCTGGTCGACAGCCACGGTGTAGGGTTGGCGCAGAGTCTCGACCATCTCGCTGGTGTAGTCGGTCGGCACCGTCACGTAGCCGGGGATGGCGTCGATGATGTTGACGCTGACGAACTCCATCTTGCGATTCTTAGGCACGGTTCCGGCGGGCGCCGTGGGGTCGACCTCGGTGATGTTCTGGAAGCGACCGCCGGAGCCGTCGATCGGGGCGACCTGCACCACTTCCGGGTGGCCGATGACGATCGGCATCAGGCGGCGCGGCAGGCCGGACGGGCCGCCGTTGAACAGGGCCGTGGCGCCCGGGCCCAGCACCATGATGTCGGCGCGGGCGCGGTCGATCTGGGCGGTGAAGCCCTTGCCGATGCCCATGAACATGCCGATGAAGAACAGCACGAGCAGGCCTGAACAGGCGAGCGCGATGACGGCGGCCATGTAGCGCCGCCACTCGTAAATCAATGTAGCCAAAGCGAGCGACATAGGCGCCTGCAACCCTCCCGAACGGACCCCGGGTATGGACGACAGCATCCCCCCCATCCAAGTTAAATCGGGGTAAGGCCGCGGCGAAATCCTAGCCATGGGGCACAACAGCGCGCTATTGCCGCAGCAGGACGCAGGAAGCTGCCGTCATTCCTCGAGGAAAAGAGCGTTTATGACCCGTATCGCGTTGATGGCCGGCATCGCCGTCGCCACCGTTTGCGCCGCCGGCGCCGCCACCCCCGCCGCCGCCGACGAAGGCATGTGGACCTTCGACAACCTGCCCACCGCCAAGATCGAGGCCGACTACGGCGTCAAGCTGGACGCGCGGTGGCTGGACCATGTCCGCCTGTCGGCCGTGCGCATCGCCGGCTGTTCGGCCAGCTTCGTCTCCAAGGACGGGCTGATCCTGACCAACAACCACTGCGTCCAGGGCTGCACCAGCGCCCTGTCGTCTCCGACCACGGACTATGTGAAGAACGGCTTCCGCGCCAACCTGCGCGAAGAGGAACTGAAGTGCCCGGGCCAGACGGCCGAGGTGCTGCTGTCGATCACCGACGTCACCGCCGAGGTCCGCGCCGCCGGGGCCGGCAAGACGGGCGAAGACTTCGTGAAGGCCCGCGACGCCGCCGCCAGCGCCGCCGAGAAAAACGTCTGCGGGGCCGAGGCCGGCGTCCGCTGCCAGACGATCAGCCTGTACCGGGGCGGCCAGTACAAGGTCTACAGGTTCCAGCGCTACACCGACGTGCGCCTGGTCTTCGCGCCGGAGTTCGACATCGCCTTCTTCGGCGGCGACCCGGACAATTTCAACTTCCCCCGCTACGACCTCGACGCCGCCTTCCTGCGCGCCTACGGGGCCGACGGCAAACCGGTGGCGACGAAGAACTTCCTGAAGTGGAACGCCTCGGCCCCCAAGGAAGGCGACCTGACCTTCGTGGTGGGCAACCCCGGCTCCACCGAGCGCCTGCTGACCGTCGCCCAGATGGAGACCCAGCGCGATCTGACCATCCCGATCGGCCAGCTGCAGCGCTCTGAACTGCGCGGCCGCTACCTCGAATACGCCAAGGGCGGCGACGAACAGAAGCGCACCGCCGGCGACGCCCTGTTCGGGCTGGAGAATGGCTTCAAGGTCTTCTACGGCCGCCAGCTGACCCTCAACGACAAGGGCTTCATGGACGCCAAGCGGGCCGCCGAGGACGAACTGCGCGCCAAGGTGAAGGCCGATCCGGCCCTGTCGGCGAAGCTCGGCGATCCCTGGGCCGACGTCGAAAAGGCGCAGGTCGCCTACCGTGACAACTGGCTGGAGTATCGCCAGCTGGAGACCGAGGCCGGCGGCGGCGCCCGCCTCTACAACTGGGCTCAGACCCTGGTCCGCGCCAGCCGCGAGAAGGCCAAGCCGGCCGGCGAGCGCTCGCCCGACTACAGCGACGCCGCCCTGGCCCGCATGGAACGCGGCCTGATGGCGGGCACGCCGGTGATCGCCGGCATCGACCAGCTGAAGCTCGAGCACTGGCTGCTGAAGACGCGGGAATACCTGACCGTCGACCATCCGGGCGTGAAGACGATTCTCGGCAAGGAAAGCCCGCAGGGCCTGTCGGCCCGTCTCGTGTCGGGCAGCAAGCTGGGCGATCCGGCCGTGCGCAAGGCCCTGTGGGACGGCGGCATGGCGGCCATCGAGGCTAGCGACGATCCGATGATCCAGTTCGTGCTGCGCACCGAGGGTCAGGGCCGCGCCCTGAGGAAGGTCTGGGAAAGCCAGGTCACCGCCCCGGTCGATTCGGCCGCCGAGCGCATCGCCCAGGCCCGCTTCGCGGTCTATGGCGAGAGCGTCTATCCGGACGCGACCTTCAGCCTGCGCCTGTCCTACGGCAAGGTTCAGGGCTGGACCTATCGCGGGACCACCGTGCCGGCCTTCACGAAGATCGGCGGGACCTTCGACCGCGCCACCGGCGAGGCGCCCTTCGCCCTGCCGAAATCCTGGCTGGACAAGCAAGCGTCCCTCAACGCCGACACGGTGTTCGACTACACGACCACCAACGACATCATCGGCGGCAACTCCGGCTCGCCGGTGATCGACGCCAAGGGCCAGGTGATCGGCGCGGCCTTCGACGGCAACATCCACAGCCTGGGCGGGGCGTACGGCTACGACGGAACGCTGAACCGCACCGTCGTGGTCTCGACGGCGGCCATCACCGAGGCGCTGGTCAAGGTGTATGGGCAGACGAACCTGGTGAAGGAACTGACCGGGAAGTAGGACCGCCAAATCCTCCCTCGGCAGGCCGAAGGCCTGACGGGGGAGGATTTCCCAGTTGCCCCTCGGAGCGGACGGTCCTACCCCTCGGCCCATGCCCCTCTCCCCCGCCCTGCTCGCCGAGCTCGACGCCTTCCTGGTCGAGCTCAACCACGCCTCCGCCGCCACCATCCTGCCGCTGTTCCGGGCCGACCACGGGCTCGAGGACAAGGGGCTGGCCGGTCCGCCCGGCACGGTGTTCGACCCCGTCACCGAGGCCGACAAGGCCGCCGAGCGCGCCATCCGCGCCCTGATCAACGCCCGCTACCCGGACCACGGCATCATCGGCGAGGAGTACGGCGAGGAGAACGCCGACGCCGATTTCGTCTGGGTGCTCGACCCGGTCGACGGCACCCGCGCCTTCATCGCCGGCCTGCCGCTGTGGACCACCCTGATCGGCCTGCGCCACGAAGGCCGGCCGGTGCTCGGCTCGATCGGCCAACCCTACATCGGCGAGCTCTATATCGGCGGGGCGGCCACCGGCTCGCGGCTGATGGCGCGCGGCGCCTCGACGCCGATCCGCGTGCGCCCCTGCCCCAAACTGACCGAGGCCATCATCTGCACGACTGACCCGGCCATCCTGACCGGTCCGGAGCTGGGATCCTGGACCCAGGTCCGGGCCGCCGCCCGCCTGGCGCGACTGGGCCTCGACGCCTACGGCTACGCCATGGTCGCCATGGGCAAGATCGATCTCGCCCTCGATACCGGCCTGAAGGTCTGGGACGTGGAAGCGGTGATCCCGGTCATCGAGGGGGCCGGCGGCATCGTCACCCAGTGGGACGGCAAGCCCGCCCGCACCGACGGCGATCAGTTCGCCTTCGCCGGCGACCGCGCCTGCCTGGAGGCGGCGCTGGTCACCCTCAAGCGGTCAGCCCACTAGACCTTCGGGACCAGCGGATCGACGAAGCCGTCGAAGGCGGCCCAGACCTGGGCGCGGATGTCGTCGGTTTCCTGGAACAGTTCGTGGTAGGCGCCGGAGATCTTGCGCCATTCGCCCCTGGGCATTCGGGCGACGATGGCCTGCTGGTCCGCGTTGTCGACCAGAGCCTCCAGCCCCGCGCCCAGCACCAGCACCGGCAGGTCCAGCGCCGCCACCTGCGGCGACGTCTTCAGCCAGGCCGAGGCGGCGAAGGCGAAGTCCAGCCAGCTCCAGGTGCCGGCCCCAAGCCGCATCTCCGGACAGGCGGCCAGCTGGGCCATCGTCCGGGCATAGCGCCTGTCGTCGTGGGTCAGGATGTTGCCGTCGAACGGACTGCCGTGCGGATCGCCGGGCTGGTTGAGGATGTAGTTGGCGCCCTGCAGCCGGGCCATCAGCCAGGCCAGGGCCCGCGTCGGCGCCTTCGGCCGGCCGGGCGTCAGCAGCCCCATCATCGGGGCCGACAGGAAGGCCCCGACGAACCGCTTCGCCTGCCCCTGGGCCAGGGCCAGGGTGGTCAGGCATCCGCCCATCGAATGGCCGACGGCCAGCCAGGGCTGCGGCATCCGAGCGGCGAAATGATCGACCAGGGCGCCGTAGTCGGAGACGAAGTCGCCGAACCCCACCGCGTGGCCCTTCAGCCGGTCCGGCAGCAGCCGGTGCGACAGCCCCTGGCCGCGCCAGTCATGGACCACGACCACGAAGCCGCGGGCCATCAGTTCGCCCACGACCTCGTAGTATTTCTCGATGGCCTCGGTCCGCCCGGGGCTGAGCACCACCGAGCCCCGCGCCTTGCCGGGCGGGGTGAAGATCGCCCCGCGCAGCCGCGCGCCGTCCGCCCCCTTGAACCATTCGCCCACGGCGCCCGGCGGGACCGGGGCTTCGGGGATGTCAAGCAGGGGGGCGTTTAGGGTCATTTTTTCGGGCGCTCGTCGAGTTCGATGCGGCTCGGCGCGCGCGCCAGCTTGAGGGTGACCATGCCCGCCATCAGCTCCGGATCATAGCTCGGCGCGCCGGCGATCACCGGCAGCGGCCTGGCCGCGCCCTTGGCGTCCACGGCCGTGCCCGAGCCGGCGCCATGCAGCACCACCCGCTTGACCTTGGGCGCCGCGAAGCCGATCAGGCCGGCCTTGGCCTTGATGGCCTTCTGGCATTGGGCCACGGCGGCGGCGAGCTCGCCGGCGTCCATGGTCGCGGCCGGCGGCGTCCTGGCCAGCATCATCATCTGGCCCTTGAATTTCGAGCCCTCCGGCGCGGTCATCTCGATCGTCGCCTTGGCCTTGAGGTCGGCCAGGGTCGGCAGCCGGGTCACCCGCCCGTCCGGTCCGAGCGGCAGCGGCGTGCGCGTCCCCCCGGGCCCAACCAGGGTGAAGGTCAGCGGCCCGCCGCTTTCGACCTTGTAGAAGTAGGCCAGGGTGAATTTCGTGCGGTCGGCGGCCGGGATGCTCAGGAACAGATCCAGGAACGGGAACAGCTTGCCGGCCTCGACGCCCTTGCTCTTGGCGAAGGCTTCACCGGCCAGGCCGAGGGGCAACAGGGCGGCCAGACCCGTCAGGGCGGCGCGGCGGGTGGTGGTCATCGAATGCCTCATGCGGAACGCCCCCGGCCTCCCTCGAACAGAAAAGCAGCCAAACGCCGAAATGCAAAGCGGCGCGGAAGGGTCACCCCCTCCGCGCCGCCCGCAAAACCGTTCGGTGTGGCGTTTAGGCCATGCGCGCGAACAGGGCGCCCATCTTCGGCTGCAGCGACATGGCGAGACCCATGTCCGACAGCTTCAGGCGGCCGCTCATGAAGGCCATGGTGGCGTCCAGCTTGCCCGCGCCCATTTCCAGCAGGTCAGCCAGCGAAATGGTCATGGTCAGATCGGCCGGCGCGTCTTCGTTGGTGACGGTGCCGCCGTCGATGTGGATGAAGCCGTCGCCCTTGAGGTCGAACTTCAGGGTCTTTCCCAGACCGGAATCGTCGCCCACGGCGGCTCTCACGCGATCGGTAACTTCTTGCAGATTGCTCATGCCGCTCTCCCTAGATGTCAGGCGATCAAGCGATAGCTTTCTCGCGCTCGCCGGGCAAGCGAACAGCGTTTAGATCGTCGAAAAAAGTGACGCGGGCGACACCTTCGCCCCGAAGAGGTTCCTAGCCGAACACCACGCCCGAGTGTTTCGGCCCGGCGAATTCCATCCGCCATGGGGCCTTGGCGAAGCGCAGTTTGGCGGCGCTGGCCTGGGCCGTGGGGTTGAAGGCGGGCGAGCCCTTGAACATCGGCAGCGGCGCGGTCTGTCCGTCGAACATCACCGCCGTGCCCGAACCGCCGCCGGGGAAGGCCACCTGGACCATCTTCGGCGCAACCATGCCGAACTTGCCGGCCGCCTTCTTGACGATGGCGTTGGCGTCGTTGAGGTAGTCGGCCACCTTGCGGGCGTCCATCTCGATCGCCGGTTTGGAGCCCCAGACCAGGCCGATGCGCACCGAGAAACCGCCGGCGTTCGGACCTTCGAAGACCATCTTCGATTTTTCGACCAGCTGCTTGAGGCTGGGCTCCTTCTCGAACCGGCCATCGGCGGCGATCGGCACGTCGGTGCGGGTCCCGTCCTTGTCGATCCACCAGGCGCGCACGCCCTTGGGCGGATTGCCGTTCTGGGTCAGGTAGAAATCGACCTTCAGCCGGGCCCGCTCGGCCGGCGTCATGCGCAGGAAGTTGTCGAGGAAGACGTACACCTTGGAGACATCGGTCTCACGCGTGGCGGCGACCGCCTGTCCCGCGAACAACGGCACGGTCAGGAGCGGAGCGAAGAAGAGGACGCGGCGGCTGACGGTCATTTAGGCTTCACAAGCTTGAGGGTCATGCGATCGCTCTCGCCGATCGCATCATACTTGGCGTGGTCGAAACCGGCCTTCGGCGGCTGCCCCCGGGGGGCGGACAGTCGCGTCGGCGGCAAGGTCCATACGCCAAAAGGGTGCTTCCTGTCGTCTTTCGGGTTGGCGTTGATCTCACTGTCGGCTGACAGCAAGAATCCTGCCTCTTTCGCCAACTGGATCGCGTAGTCCTGTTGCACATAGCCGTCAGCCGCCAGCGGGTCCTGTACAGCGCCCGGCACGCCGCGATGTTCCTCGATGCCCAGAACCCCGCCGGGCTTGAGCGCCGCGAAGGCGTCGCGGAAGGCCTTGTCGGCGATGCCGGCCGCCATCCAGTTGTGCAAATTGCGCAGAAACAGCACCAGATCGGCGCTTCCGGCCGGGGCCACGGGCCCGCTGGTCGGGCCGAAGGCGGTGACCTCGACGGCGCCGTAGACCTTCTTGTTGTCGGTCAGCTTGCGCTTGTAGGCCTCGACCACCTCGGTCGTCTGCGGGTCCGACGGCTCGAGGTTGGCGACGTAGAGCTTGCCGCCCGTCGCATCCAGGAACGGCGCCAGGATATCGGTGTACCAGCCGGCCCCGGGCCAGAACTCGACAACCGTCTGTCCCGGTTTGAGACCCCAGAAGGTCAGGCTCTCGACCGGGTGGCGCCATGCGTCGCGGGCCTTGTCGGCGGGCAGGCGCCAGGCGCCGGCCACGGAGTCGCCGATCGTGGCGATCTTGCCGATTTCGGCCGGCTTGCCGCCCTTGGGGGCTTCCGCGTTCGGGGTCTCTGCCGTCTTCTTGCCGCAACCCGCCAGCGCCAGGCTGGCGGCGCCGGCCACCAGGGCCCGCCGCGACGGAATGAACAGATCTGAACGCATGCGTACTGTCACTTTCAGGATCGCCCCCGCGCTCGCGAACGTGCCATAGCGGCTATGGGCGCCCGCGTCAAAATCCCGGTTTCTACTTCGGCTTCACGAACCGAAGCGTCATGCGGTCACTTTCCCCAACAGAATCAAAGGGCGCACGGTCAAAGGTCGGGTCGTCGGGCTGGCCGCGAGGGGCCGATTGCCGCACGGGCGGCAGGGTCCAGACGCCGAAGGGGTGGTCCTTGTCGTCCTTGGGGTTGGCGTTGATCTCCGACTTGGCCGCCAACCTGAAGCCGGCCTTCTCGACCGCCGCGACGACGAAGGCCGTCGACATGTAGCCGGTCGGCGCGCCCTCGGCCTGGGGCAGCGGGTCGGCCCGGTGGTCCTCGACGCCGAGCATGCCGCCCGGCTTCAGCACCGCGAAGAAGTCGGCCATCACCTTGTCCAGCATGCCGCCGCCCAGCCAGTTGTGGACGTTGCGGGCAGTGATCACGAGGTCGGCCGAGCCGGGCGGGCCGAGCGGCCCCGACTTCGGCCCGAACCCCACGTAGGCGATGTCGCCGAAAGTCGCCTTGTCGGCGTATTTGGCCTCGAAGTTGGCCCGTCCCTTCCTCGCCCCTTCGGACAGGGCCGGGTTGGCCAGGTCGGCCACGCCGGCGATATAGGTCCCGCCCGTGGCCTTGGCGTAGGGGGCGAGAATCTCGGTCCAGTAGCCGCTCCCCGGACTGATCTCGATCACCGTCTGCTTCGGCTTGAGGCCCCAGAAGGTCAGGCTCTCATAGGGATGGCGGTGCGGGTCGCGCGCGAGGTGGGCGGCCCCGCGCTGGGGTCCGGCGATGGCGGCCTTCAAGGCCTCGTCGGTGGCCCCCCTGGCGAAGGCGGTTCCGCTGCTCAGGGCCGTGGCCCCCATCAGAACCAGTGTCGCGCGCCGATCCAGCATGCTGCTCTCCCCAAAAGTCGAGGCGGCAGCCTAGCCCTCATAACGGGGCGGCGAAACCCTGTTCGGTCACCCCTTGAAAAGCAAATCCCCCCTCACCAATTCATCAATCGAAGACGCCGCTACCGGGTCTTCACGGGTTCGCAGACGAGGCCAAACGGGTCGTCGATGAGCCCGGTAACCGCAACCTTGCTTATGCAAAGAAGGATGTGACCAACCATGCGTACGATCGATTTTTCGCCCCTGTACCGTTCCGTTGTCGGCTTCGACCGGCTCGCCACCCTGCTGGACTCGGCGGCCGCCCAGGAAAGCCAGGCGGGCTACCCCCCCTACAACATCGAGCGCACCGGTGAAGACGCCTACCGCGTCGAGATCGCCGTCGCCGGCTTCCGCCCCGATGAGCTCGCCATCGAGGTGAAGGAAAACCTGCTCACCGTCACCGGTCGCAAGGCGGCCAATGACGAGGCCCGCAAGTTCCTCCACCGCGGCCTTGCCGAGCGCAACTTCGAGCGCCGCTTCCAGCTCGCCGACTATGTGGTCGTGACCGACGCCAACCTCGCCGACGGCCTGCTGGCCATCAGCCTGGAGCGCCAGCTTCCGGAAGCCCTGAAGCCCCGCACCGTGGCGATCAACACCACCCCGGCCGGGGCCCTGATCGAGACCGACAAGGCCGCCTAAGCCCCAAGGCAGGCCTCAACAGGGAAAGGGCGGCGTCCCCAGCGCCGCCCTTTTTCTTTGCGCGCTACCGGCCGAGCGCCGGAGAAGTCGGCCTCAAGCCGCTTCCATGCCGATCGTCTGGCCAAGGTCCGTATCGCGGAAACTGGTCGAAAACAGCTTCGCCCCCGTCAGGTTGGCGCCGCGCAGGTCGGCGCCGTCGAGGATGGCGCAGGTCAGGTCGGCCGCCTGGGCGTGGGCATAGCGCAGCCGCGCCAGGTTCAGGGTCGCCGGGCTTTCACGCCCCGGGCCGAGCGGCAGGACCCCGACGGCGGCGCCGCGCAGGTCGGCCTTGGTCATGTTGGCGCCGGCCAGCTTGGCGCCGCGCAGGTCGGCCCGCTGCAGGTTGACCCCGCGCAGGTCGGCGCCCTCGAAGTTGGCCCCCTGCAGCTGCGCCCCGGCCAGGTTCATGCCGACCATGCAGGCGCCCTTCGCGCTCATCGCCGTCAGCCGCTTGCCTTTCATCGCCTCGCCCAGCGGGCGCAGATCGGCGCCGTCCAGCCGGGCGGGCGCGCCTTCCTTGCCGCCGGTTTCGCACCAGGCCTGGTTGGCCTTGATCTTTTCCAGGGCCGCGACGGCGGCGGTCAGCGCCTCGCGCGTCGGATTGACCAGCGCGCCATCCAGCTTGGCCCCGCTCATCTTCGCCGCCCCGGTATCGACCCCGGACAGCACCGCCCCGGACAGGTCGGCCCCCTCGAGATTGCAGTTGCCGACGCTGGCCCCGGCCAGGTCGGCGCCGGTCAGGTTGGCGTCCTTGAAATTGGCCCCGGTCAGGGTCGCGCCCTTCAGCGAACAGTCGGTGAAGTCCGCAGCAAAGGCCGAGGCGCCGTGAAATTTCGAGCCGTCCAGAGTGGCCCCGGTGAAGATGGCCTCATCGGCCGAGCCGATGCGCGGCTCCTGGCGCAGGCTGTTCAGCCCCTTCTGCGGATGCGGGATGGCGATCTGGCCTTCGCGGAAGTCGGCCTGGGTCAGGTCGGCCTGGGTCAGGTTGGCGCCGCGCAGGCAGGCGCCCCGCATGTCGGCCCGCACCAGCGAGGCCTGGGTCAGGTTGGCCTTGCGCAGGTCGGACCCGAACAGGTTGGCGCGATCCATCCGTGTACGGATCATCCGGGCGCCATCAAGGATGGAGGCCGACAGGTCGGCGTCGGCCAGGTTGCGGCCGGAAAACTCCAGGCCCGACAGATTGAGGAATCGCAGGGAGGCGCGCTTACCCCCCGGCCTGCCCTCCAGGAACCGCTCATGCGCGGCGACCATCATATCCAGCTCCGCCTGCGTCATCTGGCGGCGGCCGGTCATCGGCGAATTGGTTAGAGTTACCAAGGCCCCTGCCCCCAAAGGTCCGAATCAGTCGGTCCGCATGTTAGCCGAACAATGGCCGCCGAAGCGTTAACCTTGAAATGCTCAACTTGGAGTCAGCGGCGACCAGTCGAGTCCGCGCGCCCCGCTCCGCACCGTATCCGTCAGGTCGGCGCCCTTCAGATGGGCGTTGGTGAAGTTGGCGCGCGACAGGTCGGCGCCGGCCATCCGCGCCTGGCGCAGGTCGGCGCGCGCCAGGTCCGCGCCCTTCAGCTGGGCCCCGGTCAGGTCGGCCGGCAACAGGCGGTCGGCGGCGATCAGCAGCGGGCCGAGCTGGGCCTCGCGCAGGTCCGAGCCTGATAGCTTGGCCCCGGTCAACCGGGCGCCGCGCAGGTCGGCGCGCCGCAGGTTGCAGCTTCGCAGGTCGGCCCCTTCCAGGTGGGCGCCCTGCAGCTGGGCCCCTTCCAGGTCCAGACCGTAGAACACCGCGTCGCGGGCCGACAGGGCGGTCAGGTTCAGGCCCTTCAGCGAACCCAGGGCCCTCAGGTCGGCCTTGTCGAACTTCGACGGCGCCCCGGCCGCCCCGGCGCTCTCGCACCAGCGGGCGTGATCGCGGATCATCTGTTCGTAGGGCAGGTCGGCCACGGCCGTGCCGGTCGCCCGGTCGGTCAACGCGCCCTTGAGGTCGGCCCCGTCGACCTTCCACATGGTGGTCTTGGCCCCGACCAGGATGGCGTCGTGCAGGTCCGCGCCCGACAGGTCCGCCCCGGACAGGTCGGCCCCGGACAGGTCGGCGCCGCCCAGCGTGCATTGCTTGAGGTTGGCGCGGACCAGCTTGGCGTCCTTGAGGATGGCGTCGCTGAAGTCGGCCTTGACCGCCACCACGCCCGACAGCCGCGAGCGCTCCAGATTGGCCCCCGACAGGTTGGCGCCGCGCGCGTCGCCCGAGCGCACCTGGTGCTCGATGATGCGCAGGCCCTTCTCGGCGTCGGCGGCGGCGATGGCCCCCTCGCGCAGGTCGGCCTCGAACATGTCGGCGCCCGACAGGTTGGCCCCGCGCAGGCAGGAGCCGCGCAGGTCGGCCCGGCGCAGGGAGGCCTCGGTGAAATCGGCGCCCTGCATATCGGCCCCGAAGAAGCTGGCGTTGTCGAGCTTGGCCCCGACCAGTTTGGCGTCGGACAGCTGGGCCCCTGTGAAGTCGGCGTCGCAGAGATTGCGCCCGGACAGGGTCAGCCCGGACAGGTCGGCGAAGCTGAACACGGCGCGCGCGCCACCGCCCCGGCCCGACCACAGACGGTCATGACGGGCGCAGATCAGGTCGACATCCGTTTGCGTCAGGCGCCTGGGCCCGGACGCCGCCGCGGAACTCATGCCCGTGTGACTCCCTCAAGGAGACCACAGATGCCTGATCTTGCTTAACTTTCGGCTTACGACCTTTGGGTCAGGAACCAGGCCGCATAGTCCAGCGCGTCCATGGCCTCTTCGGCCAGCAGGCCAGTCTGGACGACGATCCCCGCCGCCTCGAGCCGCTCCGACCCGCGCCCGGCCGCGAACGGGGAAGGGTCGTCACAGGCCACCACCACCCGCGCCACCCCGGCCTCGACCAGCAGCTGCGAACAGGAGGTCCCGCCCGACGACCGCGCGCCGCAGGGTTCGAGGGTGACATAGGCGGTGGCGCCGGTCGCATCGCCTGCGGCCTGCAGCGCCCGGTCCTCCGCGTGCGGACGGCCGCCGGGCGCCGTGGCCCCGCTGGCCAGGATCACCCCGTCCCGCACCAGCACGCAGCCAACCACGGGATTGGGCGCGGTCTTGCCCAGGTTGACCTTCGCGGCGGCAATGGCCGCGCGCATAAAGGTCTCGTCCTGCATCAGATCGCCGGCAACGGCTGGGCGCGGTCCGTATCGAGATAGCGCGCCGAGGTCGGCTTCAACGCCCCGTCCAGTTCGATGACCAGCGGATTGCCCGTCGGGATCTCCACCCCGACGATGGCGCTGTCGGGCACCCCGAACAGCAGCTTGACGATCGCCCGCAGCGAATTGCCGTGCGCCGCCACCAGCACCGTCTCGCCGGCCTTCAGGTGCGGCGCGATCTCGGCGGTCCAGTAGGGCTCGACGCGGTCCAGCGTGGTCTTCAGGCTCTCGGTGTCTGGGATGGCCTTGCCGGCATACCGTTCGTCGGCCGAGAAATCCCATTCCCCACCGGCCGCCAAGGGCGGCGGCGGCACGTCATAGCTGCGCCGCCAGATGGTCACCTGCTCGTCGCCATGCTTGGCGGCCGTCTCGGCCTTGTTCAGCCCGGTCAGGCCGCCGTAGTGGCGCTCGTTCAGCCGCCAGTCGTTGGTGAAGGCGATATCGCCCTGCCCCGCCGCCGCCATGGCCAGCGCGCCGGTCCGCTGCGCCCGCTTGAGCACCGAGGTGTAGGCCTTGTCGACGGTCAGCCCGGCGGCCTTGATCAGCGCGCCGCCCTTGGTCGCCTGGGCTTCGCCTTCGGCGGTGAGGTCCACGTCCACCCAGCCGGTGAAGCGGTTTTCGAGGTTCCACTGGCTCTGGCCGTGGCGGAGAAGGATGAGGGTAGCCATGAACCGGTGGGCTAAGGCGATGACGGCGCGGGGTCAAGACTGGCGTACGGCTGAAATCTGGTCTATATTCTGGTCAGAATAGGAAAGCGCATGACCACGGTCGGCATTCTGGAAGCTAAGACCCAACTATCGGCGTTGGTCGATCAGGTTGAAGCTGGTCAGGAAGTGACGATCACGCGTCATGGCCGCCCGGTGGCGCGGCTCGTTTCCGCGGTGACCGCTGTTGATACGGACCGATCGCGGGCCGCATTCGCCCGGATCATTGAACGCCGGAAGGCCATGAACCTGGACGGCCTTTCCTGGAAAGAGCTGAAAGAACTGCGCGACGAAGGCCGCCCCTGAACCGTGCTAGTCGTTGATTCCTCAATCGTCTTGAGTTGGTTGCTCGGCGACGAGGCCTCCGCAATCACAGATGCGCTTGCAGATGACGTCCACCGGACAGGCGCCATTGGACCAGCTCATCTACGCGCGGAAGTCGCCAACGTTCTGGTGATGTTGGAGCGACGGCGGCGCATTTCATCAGCGGCGGTGATCGCCAGCCTGTCGGACTTCGAAGACATGGCGATTCAGTTCGAGCCGGGACTGGACGCGGCCACGACTCGCGCGGTGGTTCAGCTGGCGCGAGCCGAGGGACTGACGGTCTATGACGCCAGCTATCTTGAACTCGCGCTTCGCCTCGACGCAGAGCTGTTTACGCTCGACAAAGACCTTGTGGCCGCCGCTCGCCGCCACGGCGTTCCCGTCCGACCCTGACACCCCCTCCCCTTCACAGTGAAATGGGCTAAACCCCACCCATGCGTGACCGCTTCTTCTATCCGCTGGCCCTGGCCGCGACCGTCGGCATGATCCTGCTGGCCCTGGTCTGGCCGCAAGGTCAGGGGGCCCGCTCGCCGGCCCCGTTTGGTCATGAGCCCACGACGCCCGCCAAGACCGCAGGACTGCGCACCACCCAATGAGCGACATCGATCCCGTGACGGCCGGCCGCCGTGTCCTGACGACAGAGGCCCGCGCCCTCGACCAGCAGGCGGCGGAACTCGGCGAAGACTTCGCCCGCGCCGTCGAGACCGTCTTCGCCGCCAAGGGCCGGGTGGTCTGCACCGGCATCGGCAAGAGCGGCCATGTGGCCCGCAAGATCGCCGCCACGCTGGCCTCCACCGGCACCCCGGCCATGTTCGTCCACGCCGCCGAGGCCAGCCACGGCGACCTGGGCATGATCGACAAGGGCGACGTCGTCCTGGCCCTCTCCAAGTCCGGCGAGGTGCGCGAGCTGTCGGACATCATCGCCTACTGCCACCGCTTCGCCATCCCCCTGCTTGGCATGACCGCCAACCCGGCCAGCGCCCTGGGCAGCGCCTCGACCATCGTCCTGAAGCTGGCCGACGCCCCGGAAGCCACCGGCGACCTCAACGCCCCGACCACCTCGACCACCCTGCAGATCGCCCTCGGCGATGCGCTGGCCGTGGCCCTGCTGGAACGCCGCGGCTTTACGCCCAAGGATTTCCACGTCTTCCATCCGGGCGGCAAGCTGGGCGCCATGCTGCGCACCGTCGGCGACCTGATGCACAAGCTGGAAGAGGCGCCCCTCACCGGCCTGACCACCCCGATGCCCGAGGCCCTGAAGGTGATGACCGCCCGCCGCCTCGGCATCGTCGGCGTCGTCGATGCCGACGGCGCCCTGGCCGGCGTCGTCACCGACGGCGACCTGCGCCGCAACTTCGAGGGCCTGGCCGGAAAGACGGTCGCCGACGTCATGACCCGCAATCCGCAGTCGGTGACGCCCCAGACCCTGGCCGCCGACGCCGCCCGCATCATGAACGAGCGCCGCATCACCGTGCTGTTCGTCATCGACGACGGCAAGCCGGTCGGCGTCCTGCACGTCCACGACGTGCTCAGCGCCGGCGTCGTCTGACAGTCAGCCGTCGCTGAAAGCCGCGATGCCCTGGTCTCGCGCGACCTCGCCGAGCCGCCGGTCTCGGGTCCACAGCCTGGCATCAGGGGTCAGATGTGTCGCCGCGAGCAGCTGCGCGTCCCCATAGCCAATGCCCAGGCCCCACAGTCGGCGGCGTTCGACAAGCGCCATGACCTCGGCATGGGACGCTTCGACAGCGGCTGGAAGAGCCTTGAGCAGACCCAACAATCGCGCTCGGTTGGCGAGATTTCCCAGCGCCAGTTCGCCGATGACGACGGAATGGCAAAGGACTTGCCCGCTGTTCAGCAGGCTCTCAACCCCCGCGTCTCCGTTTCGCAGGTGACCGACCCAAACGGAAGTGTCGAGCAGGATCATTCGGCCGCTGGTCGCCGACGTGGCGGCGCCTCCAGCTCCGGCTCGCTGCCGCCCAATCGCGCCAGGCGCCGCGCGCTTTCCCGCTCGATCAGGGCGGTAAGCGCCGCCCGCAACAGAGGCGCGGCATCCTTCAGGCCGGACATTTCCCGCGCCCGGGCCATCAGATCATCATCAAGGGCGACGGTCGTTCGCATGGCAATTCCTCTTCGGCACGAATTATAGCATCAATCGATGCGTCACGCCATGCGCGCATCTATCCGCTGACCTCGCCGTTTCTGACGCGTATAGATCGCCTACGTCTGACCACACGAGTCTCCGCTCAATGCCCTTTATTCCGCGCTCCGACCTCGTCCCCAACACCGTCGCCTACGAGACCGAACCCCTGGTCAAGGCGACCGGCTTTCGCGAGTACGACGCCCGCTGGCTGTTCGGCCCGGACATCAACCTGCTCGGCATCCAGGCGCTGGGCCTTGGCCTCGGAACCTACATCCAGTCGCTCGGCCACAGCCGCATCGTCGTCGGCCACGACTTCCGCAGCTATTCCCTGACCATCAAGCAGGCCCTCAGCCTCGGCCTCATCGAAGCCGGCTGCGAGGTGCTCGACATCGGCCTGGCCCTGTCGCCGACCGCCTATTACGCCCAGTTCGACCTCGAGGCGCCGTGCGTCGCCATGGTCACCGCCAGCCACAACGAGAACGGCTGGACCGGGGTCAAGATGGGCGCCGCCCGGCCCCTGACCTTCGGCCCCGACGAGATGGGCGCCCTGAAGGACATCGTGCTTGGCGCGAAGTTCAAACCGCGCGCCGGCGGCAAGCTGACCCGCATTGAGGGCATGCACGAACGCTACATCGCCGACGTCTCCCGCCGCGCCAGCATCACCCGCCCGCTGAAGGTCGTCGCCGCCTGCGGCAACGGCACGGCCGGCGCCTTCGTGCCCGACGCCCTGCGCCGCATGGGCGTGGCCGTGGTCTACGAGATGGACTGCGAGCTCGACTGGACCTTCCCCAAGTACAATCCCAATCCCGAAGACCACGAGATGCTCCATGAGATGAGCAAGGCCGTGAAGGAGTTCGGGGCCGATCTCGCGCTGGGCTTCGACGGCGACGGCGACCGCTGCGGCGTGGTCGACGACACGGGGGAAGAGATTTTCGCCGACAAGATCGGCCTGATGCTGGCCCGCGACCTCGCGCCCCTCAACCCGAACGCCACCTTCGTCGTCGATGTGAAGTCGACCGGCCTCTACGCCACCGACCCCATCCTCGAGGCCAACGGCGCCACCACCGTCTACTGGAAGACCGGCCACAGCTACATCAAGCGCAAGTCGGCGGAACTGGGCGCCCTGGCCGGCTTCGAAAAGAGCGGCCACTTCTTCCTCAACGAACCACTCGGCCGGGGCTACGACTGCGGCCTCACCGCCGCCGCCGCCATCCTGGCCATGCTCGACCGCAACCCGGACAAGAGACTCAGCGACCTGAAGAACGCCCTGCCGGTCGCCTACACGTCGCTGACCATGAGCCCCCACTGCGCCGACGAAGAAAAATACGGCGTCGTACAAAAGATGGTCGCCGAGTACGAAGATCTCGCCGCCAAGGGGGCCGAAATCCTCGGCCGCAAGATCAAGGAAGTCATCACCGTCAACGGCGTCCGCGTGGCGCTCGAAGACGGCAGCTGGATCCTGGTCCGCGCCAGCTCCAACAAGCCGGAGATCGTTGTCGTCGTGGAAAGCACCCGCTCAGCCGACGACATGCGCGACCTCTTCCGCAAGGAAATGAAACCCCGCCTCGGCAAGCACCCCCAGGTCGGCGCGTACAACCAGGAAATCTGAGGCCGCCCTGGAGGCCACCTTCTCCCGACAAGCGGGAGAAGGAAACTGGTGGCCGCTGCCAGTGCCCAAAAGCCACCCTCCCCATATCCCGCGCCGGCCCACCCTTCCGAAGGTTGCCCCCAACCCCCACGTCATGCTCAAAGCCGCCCATAAAGAGCGGCCCCACCGCCCCAGCCACGAGAACCTCCCATGCGTGTTGCGATGATCGGCACCGGCTACGTTGGCCTGGTGTCCGGAGCCTGCTTCGCCGACTTCGGCCACACCGTCTGCTGCATCGACAAGGACGCCGGCAAGATCGCGCGCCTGCACGACAACATCATGCCCATCTATGAGCCGGGCCTCGACGACCTGGTGGCCCGCAACGTCAAGGCTGGCCGCCTGTCCTTCGCCACCGAGGCCAATGACGCGGTCCGCAACGCCGATGCCGTCTTCATCGCCGTCGGCACCCCCTCGCGCCGCGGCGACGGCCACGCCGACCTCTCCTACGTCTACGCCGCCGCCGAGGAGATCGCCGGCCAGATGGACGGCTTCACCGTCATCGTCACCAAGTCGACCGTGCCCGTCGGCACCGGCGACGAGATCGAGCGCATCATCCGCGAAAAACGCCCCGACGCCGACTTCGCCGTCGTCTCCAACCCCGAGTTCCTGCGCGAAGGCGCCGCCATCGACGACTTCAAGCGGCCCGACCGCGTCGTCGTCGGCACCGATAACGACAAGGCGAAAGAGGTGATGCAGGAGCTCTACCGCCCGCTGTTCCTCAACGAGACGCCGATCGTCTTCACCGGCCGCCGCACCAGCGAGCTGATCAAGTACGCCGCCAACGCCTTCCTGGCCCTGAAGATCACCTTCATCAACGAGATCGCCGACCTCTGCGAGGCCGTCGGCGCCGACGTGCAGCAGGTGGCCAAGGGCATCGGCCTCGACAACCGCATCGGCTCCAAGTTCCTCAACGCCGGCCCCGGCTACGGCGGCAGCTGCTTTCCGAAGGACACCCTGGCCCTCGTCCGCACCGCCAGCGACGCCGGCAGCCCCATCGAGCTGGTCGAGGCCACCGTCCGCGTCAACGACCGCCGCAAGAAGGCCATGGCCAGCCGCGTCACCAAGGCGCTGGGCGCCCAGGACCTGACCGGCAAGACCATCGGCGTGCTGGGCCTGACCTTCAAACCCAACACCGACGACATGCGCGACGCCCCCAGCCTCGACATCGTCCCGGCCCTGCAGGCGCTCGGCGCCACCGTCCAGGCCTACGACCCCGAGGGCCACGAAGCCCGCCAGATGCTCCGCGACGTCGACTTCAAGGACGGCCCCTACGATGCGGTGGAGGGCGCCGACGCCGTCGTCATCATCACCGAATGGGACGAGTTCCGGGCCCTCGACCTCGACCGCGTCAAGCTGCTCATGCACGCCCCCGTCGTCGTCGACCTGCGCAACATCTACCGCCCCGACGAAATGCGCCGGCGCGGGTTCGAGTATTCTAGCATCGGGCGAAGCTGACCTCCGCTTTGAGCGGATGAATATGTCTAGACATATTCATGTTGGGCAGAGGGGACACATTGAATTGCCGCCCGCCGACGGCGCAAGCCACGCGCCGCCGCCGCGGGGCAATTCAATGTGTCCCGTTTCCAGCGCCGAAACGCCCTGCCTTCACCCGACCTGGACCCGGCCAATACCATACCTCACCCCCAACACTTTCCATACCCCACCACAACCCTTTTCCGCCCCCAACCACACCCTTTCCGACTGTTTTTATTCACTTTTTTCACAACACTTCCCTTTGCCGCCCGACAATCCCCTATAATAGGAAACCGCTTCGATAAGCCCCCGGGGTTCGAGGCCCCTTTTTCCAGTGAGCCTCGCCCGTGCCCCCCGCCCCGCCCACCCGCTTCCCCGCCTACCTGTTCGCCCACGGCGCCTGGTTCCTCGCCTTCGGGGTGCAGCTGGTGCTGTTCCCCTATCTGGTCCGCGTCGTGCTGCAGGAGGACGAGATCCGCTTCGGCCTGGCCCAGATGTGCCTGCAGCTGCCGACCACCCTGCTGATCCTCGTCGGCGGCTTCACCGCCGACCGCATTCCGCCCCGCCGCATCGTCGCCATCGCCTGCGCGATCAGCGTCCTGACCTTCACCGCCCTTGGCCTGATGGTGATGAGCGGCCGGCTGACCTACGGCCTGGTCATCGTCTACGCCCTGTCGGTGGGGACCATCGGCGCCTTCGCCATCCCCGCCCGCGACAGCCTGCTCAGCCTCGTCGCCCCCGGCGACGACGCCCGCTCGGTGCACCGGGCCGTCAACTTCGCCTCCCTGGCCCAGTTCGGGGCCCAGATTCTCGGCATGGCCTACGCCACCCTGGCCCCCTTCGTCGGCGTCGGCCGCATGCTGCTCAGCCTGGCCGGGCTGATGGCCGCCGCCAGCGTCGCGGCGGTCTCCCTGCGCCCGCGCCCGGCCCATGTCGCCGAGCGGGGCGACGGCCATCTGGTCGCCCGCATGGCCGCCGACATCGCCGGCGGGGTCCGGGCCGCCTTCGCCTCGCCGATCATCGCCCCGACCGTCGTCTGCGCCCTGTTCGTCGGCATCTGCTTCATGGGCAGCTTCTTTGTCCTGCTGCCGCTGATCGTGCAGAGCTACTTCCCGCCGGGCGATCCGGACCCGACCCACATCGCCACGGCGCTGGCCGCCTTCAGCCTCTGCTTCTGGATCGGCTCGCTGATCTCGGCCCTGACCCTGACCCGCATCGGCCACCTGCGCCGCAAGGGCCTCGTCTATATGGCGGCGCTGACGACCGGCGGCCTGGTGCTGATCGGCTGTTCGATCAAGATGCCCTTCCCCGCCCTCTGCGTGCTCAACTTCGTCTGGGGCCTGGGCGGCGGCGTCGCCATGACCCTCGGCCGCGGCCTGGTCCAGCAGTACGCGCCGGCGGTCAGCCGCGGCCGCATCCTGTCGGTCTTCACCCTCGGCCTGATGGGCGGCGGACCGCTGGGCGCCCTGGCCTACGGCTTCCTGGCCAAGGCGGTCGGGCCGCACACCGCCATTCTCGTCCCCGGCCTGCTGATGCTCGGCCTGGTCAGCGCCGTCTTCACCTTCTCGCCGCTGCGCCACCTCGATGAGGATGCTCCGGTAGACGCCTGACCAGACTCCGGCGACTGTCACCGCCTCACGGGAGCCACCGCATGTCCCTCTGGCCGCTGATCGGCATCGCCGTCGTCGTCGTCGGCTTCGTCCTGCGCTTCAATCCGCTGCTGGTGGTGGTCGCCGCCGCCCTGGCGACCGGCATCGCCTTCGGCCTCTCGACCGGCCTCGCCCCCCTGCCCGCCGCCATCAAGACCCTCGAGACCTTCGGCAAGGCCTTCAACGACAACCGCTACATCACCCTGACCTGGATGATCCTGCCGGTCATCGGCCTGCTCGAACGGGCCGGCCTCCAGGAAAAGGCCCGCGACCTCGTCGCCGCCATCAAGGGCGCCACCACCGGCCGCCTGCTGATCCTCTATCTGCTGGCCCGCCAGGTCACCTCGGCCGCCGGCCTGACCTCGCTCGGCGGCCATCCGCAGATGGTCCGCCCGCTGATCGCCCCGATGGCCGAGGGCGCCGCCGAGGCCCGGCACGGCCCGCTGACGCAAGCCGTCCGCATGCGCGTCCGGGCCATGAGCGCCGCCACCGACAACATCGGCCTGTTCTTCGGCGAGGACATCTTCTTCGCCATCGCCTCCATCCTGCTGATCAAGGGCTTCCTCGAGCAGAACGGCATCATGGTCGAGCCGCTGGCCCTGTCGGTCTGGGCCATCCCGACCGCCCTCTTGGCCTTCGTCATCCACGGCGTGCGCCTCTGGCGCCTCGACGCCCAGGTCGCCAGACTCAACGAGCCGGAGCCCGGCCAATGATCGGCCTCCCTGTCCTCTACATCATCGGCGGAGTCTTCTTCGCCGCCATGGCCCTGCTCGGCGCCTTCGACGCCGACAACCCCAAGCGCTGGGGCAACCTCGCCTTCTGGGGCCTGCTGGCCGTCAGCTTCCTGTTCGGCGACCACATCGGCGACCTCGCCAACGGCATCCTCGTCCTCGCCCTCGCCGGCCTGGCGGGTCTGAGCGCCCTCGGCCCGGGCAAGCCCAACACCACCACCCCGGAGGCGCGCCGCGAAAGCGCCGCCCGCCTCGGCGCCAAGCTGTTCATCCCGGCCCTGGTCATCCCGCTGGTCACCCTCGCCGGCACCTTCCTCTTCAAGGGCTGGAAGATCGGCGCCTGGGTTGTGGAGGCCCTGGCCATCGACGGAACGCCCGTGGTCGACCCCAAGCAGGCGACCCTCGTCTCCCTGATCCTCGGCATCCTCTGCGGCCTTGTCATCGCCGTGATCATGATCCGGCCCCGGCCCACCGTCCCCGCCCAGGAAGGCCGCCGCCTGCTCGACACCGTCGGCTGGGCCGCCCTGCTGCCCCAGACTCTCGCGGCCCTCGGGGCCGTCTTCGCCGCCGCCGGCGTCGGCCAGATCATCGGCCAGTTCGCCGGAGCCAGCCTGCCCAGCAGCGGCCCGGCCGGGGCCCTCCTCGCCGTCGTCGCCTACACCTTCGGCATGGCCATCTTCACCATCATCATGGGCAACGCCTTCGCCGCCTTCCCGGTGATGACGGCCGGCATCGGCCTGCCGCTGATCGTCGGGACCTTCAAGGGCGACCCGGTCATCATGGCCGCCGTCGGCATGCTCTCGGGCTTCTGCGGCACGCTGATGACCCCCATGGCCGCCAACTTCAACATCGTGCCCGCCGCCCTGCTGGACCTCACCGACCGCTACGGCGTTATCAAGGCCCAGATCCCCACGGCCCTGCTCCTGCTGATCGCCAACACGGTGCTGATGTATGTCTTCGTCTACTGAACTGACGGCGGAAACCGCCTCCCGCTTCGCCGCCATCGCCCTCGGCCACGTACGCCAGCCCTGGCCGCACAAGGCCGACCATGTGTTCATGAGCGCCGCCGACGTCGCGCCGCATCAGCAGTTCCACCCGATCTTCTTCGGCAGCTACGACTGGCACAGCTGCGTCCACGGCTACTGGACCCTGGCCACCCTGCTGCGCCTCTATCCGGATATGCCGCAGGCGCCCGCCATCCGCGCCCTGTTCGACGACGCCTTCACCCCGGCCAAGGTCGCCGTCGAGACCGCCTACCTCTCCCGCCCCGGCTCACGCGGCTTCGAACGCCCCTACGGCTGGGGCTGGCTGCTGATGCTGCAGGCCGAACTGCTGCGCCACGACGACGACTGGTTCGCCCACCTGCGCCCCCTGGCCGACGGCTTCGTCCGCCGGTTCCAAGACTACATCCCCCTCGCCACCTATCCGGTCCGCACCGGCGTTCATTCCAGCACCGCTTTCGCCATCACCCTGGCCCTGGAATACGCCGAGGACGTCGAGGACCACGACCTCTCGTCCCTGCTCAAGGCCGCCCTGCGCCGCTGGCACCTCGACGACGCCGACTGCCAGGCCTGGGAGCCGTCGGGCGAGGACTTCCTCTCCCCGGCCCTGATGGAGGCCGAGGCCATGCGCCACGTGCTGGGCGCCGACTTCCCCGCCTGGTTCGACCGCTTCCTGCCCCGCGCGGCCGAACGCCTGCCCGCCACCCTGTTCACGCCCGCCACCGTCAGTGACCGCACCGACGGCAAGATCGCCCACCTCGACGGTTTGAACCTGTCGCGCGCCTGGTGCTGGCGGAACATCGCCGCAGCCCTGCCCGAAGGCCACCCGGCCAGGCCGGTCGCCCGCGACGCCGCCACCCGCCACTTGGCCAGCGCGCTCGACCACGTCGCCGGCGACTACATGGGCGAGCACTGGCTGGCGAGTTTCGCGCTGCTGGCGTTGCGGCCCTGACAGTTCCTCCTCCGGCGCGGAGCGACGGGGGAGGGGGACCGCGCCCGCAGGGCGTGGTGGAGGGGGCAGCGCCGGCTTTTCAGGAAAACGAGCGTTCTGGCGCGGTCGCCACGACAGCATTCAGGGTCAACCCGATCCGCCGGCGCTGCCCCCTCCACCACCGCCTTCGGCGGCGGTCCCCCTCCCCCGTCAGGCCTACGGCCTGCCGAAGGAGGATTTTACCCCCCCGCCACCCGCACCGCGTCCGAGATTTCGCCGACCAGCTGCGCCACCAGCGCCTCGTCGTCGCCCTCGGCCATCACCCGGATCAGCGGCTCCGTCCCGGAAGCCCGCACCAGCACCCGGCCGGACCCGTTCAGCTTCGCCTCGGCCGCCGAGATCGCACTCTTCACCTTGTCGCTGTCCAGCGGCTTGGCGCCCTTGCTGAACCGCACGTTCTCCAGCAGCTGCGGCACCGGCTCGAACTGCCGGGCCAGCGCGCTCATCGGCTGCTCGGTCTGGATCATCACCGCCACCACCTGCAGCGCCGCGATCAGCCCGTCGCCCGTGGTCGAAAAGTCCGACAGGATCACATGCCCCGACTGCTCGCCGCCCAGGTTGAAGCCGCCCGACCGCATCCGCTCCATGACATAGCGGTCGCCAACCCCGGTCCGCTCCAGCGTCAGCCCCTTGCCCTGCATGAACCGCTCGAGCCCCAGGTTGCTCATCACCGTGGCGACGATGCCGCCCCCGGCCAGCTTCTCGTCCTTCGCCCAGGCCCCGGCGACGATGGCCATGATCTGGTCGCCATCGACGACCACGCCGTTCTCGTCGCAGATGGTCACCCGGTCGGCGTCGCCGTCCAGGGCGATGCCGATGTCGGCCCGGTATTCCTTGACCGCCGCGCTCATCGTCGCCGGATGGGTCGAGCCGCACAGGTCGTTGATGTTGAAGCCGTTCGGCTCCACCCCGATCTCGATGACCTCGGCGCCCAGCTCATGCAGCACCAGCGGCGCCACCTTGTAGGCCGCCCCATTGGCGCAATCGACGACGATGCGCAGGCCATTGAGGTTCATGCTCTTGGGGAAGGTCGCCTTGGCGATCTCGACGTAGCGCGCCTGCGCATCATCGATCCGCCGCACCCGGCCCAGTTCCGTCGGACCGACCAGGCCTTCCTGCAGCCCCTCGTCCATGTGTTTCTCGATCTCCGCCTCGCGGGCGTCCGACAGCTTGTAGCCGTCCGGCCCGAACAGCTTGATGCCGTTGTCGGAAAAGGCGTTGTGGCTGGCGCTGATCATGACGCCGAGGTCGGCCCGCATCGAGCGGGTCATCATCGCCACCCCCGGCGTCGGCAGCGGCCCGAACAGCCGCACGTCCATGCCCATGCTGGTGAACCCGGCCACGAGCGCCGGCTCGATCATGTAGCCCGACAGGCGGGTGTCCTTGCCGATGACCACCAGGTGGCGCCGGTCGGCCTCGGTGCGGAACAGCTTGCCCGCCGCCAGGCCGACCCGCAGGGCCACCTCCGCCGTCATCGGATGGCTGTTGGCGCGACCGCGAATGCCGTCGGTGCCGAAATAGGAGCGTTTGGCCATAAGTCCCTCTTGTCGACGCGGTTTTGCATCCGCCGACGCCGTTCGCCAACAAACATTTGGCGACGCCTTGTTTCGTAGCCGAAAGTCTTAACGCAACAGTCTGCAACGCATTTTCATGCCCCGCTTGCGCCGGGCGGTGCTAATGGCGCCTTAGCTTACTCGTTGACTACAGGACGGTCCCCAGCATGTGCGGCATCATCGGCATTGTCGGCAAGAGCTCCGTCTCAGAGCGCCTGATCGAGAGCCTCAAGCGGCTCGAGTACCGCGGCTATGACTCGGCCGGCATCGCCGGCGTCGTCGGGAGCGGCGTCGAACGCCGCCGCGCCAAGGGCAAGATCAAGGCTCTGGAAGAAGTGCTGGCCGCCGAGCCCCTGACCGCCACCGTCGGCATTGGCCACACCCGCTGGGCCACCCACGGCGTCCCCAACGTGCCCAACGCCCACCCGCACAAGGCCGGCAAGGTCACCCTGGTCCATAACGGCATCATCGAGAACTTCGCCGAACTGAAGGCCGAGCTGCAGGCCACGGGGCGCATCTTCGAAAGCGAAACCGACACCGAGGTCATCGCCCAGCTGATCGACAGCCGCATCGCCGCCGGCGACGCGCCGCTGGTCGCCCTGAAGTCCACGCTGGACCGCCTGACCGGCGCCTTTGCCCTGGCCGTGCTGATCGAGGGCCATGACCGCCTGGTTCTCGGCGCCCGGCGCGGCAGCCCCCTGGTGGTCGGCGAGGGGGATGGCGAGATGTTCCTGGGCAGCGACGCCCTGGCCGTCGGCCCCTTCACCAACAGGATCATCTATCTGGAAGAAGGCGATTTCGTCGCCATCGACGACGATTCCTCGCGCATCTTCGACGCCGACGGCAACGCCGTCTCCCGCCCCGTGAAGCTGGTCAGCGCCTCGGCCGCCCTGGTCGAAAAGGGCAACCACCGCCACTTCATGGTCAAGGAAATCTACGAACAGCCCGACGCCTGCCAGCATACCCTGACCGCCTACCTCGACGCCGTCAGCGGCACAGTGAAGGCCCCCGGCGACTTCGACTTCAAGGCCGTCGAGCGCGTCCAGATCGTCGCCTGCGGCACCGCCTTCTACGCGGCCTCCATCGCCCGCTACACCTTCGAGCGCCTGGCCGGCCTGCCCTGCGACGTCGAGATCGCCTCGGAGTTCCGCTACCGCGAACCGGCCGTGACGCCGGGCACGCTGGCCATCGCCGTCAGCCAGTCGGGCGAGACCGCCGACACCCTTGCCGCCCTGCGCTGGTGCCAGTCGAAGGGCTTGAAGACCGCCGCCATCGTCAACAGCCATGAGAGCACCATGGCCCGCGAGGCCGACGTCCTCTGGCCGACCCACGCCGGTCCGGAGATCGGGGTCGCCTCGACCAAGGCCTTCACCAGCCAGGTCACCGCCCTGCTCGCGCTCGCCGTCGCCGCCGCCGCCGCCCGTGGCCGCATCACCGAGGACCAGGAACACCACCTCGCCCGCGTCCTGCTGGAAGCCCCGCGCCTGGTCGGCGAATCCCTCGACGTCGAGGCCGCCGTCACTGCCCTGGCCCCCAAGATCGCCCGGGCCCGCGACGTGCTCTATCTCGGCCGCGGCCCGATGGCCCCGCTGGCCTACGAAGGCGCCCTGAAGCTCAAGGAAATCAGCTACATCCACGCCGAGGGCTATGCGGCGGGCGAACTCAAGCACGGCCCCATAGCGCTCGTCGACGAGCACACCCCGATCATCATCATCGCCCCCTCGGACGCCCTGTTCGAGAAGACGGTCAGCAACATGAGCGAGGTTGTCGCCCGCGGCGGCCATGTGATCATGATCACCGACGAGGCCGGCGCCCGCCACGCCCCGGAAGGCGCGGACGTCATCATCGCCCCGACCTGCGACCCCCTGATCGCCCCCCTGGTCTTCGCCGCCCCGATCCAGCTGCTGGCCTACCACGTGGCCGTCCAGAAGGGCGCCGACGTCGACCAGCCGCGCAATCTCGCGAAATCGGTGACGGTGGAATAGGCCAACAGGCCCCACCTCAACACCGATCATCCCGACGAAAGTCGGGACCCAGTGTCCACCGACGTTGCAGGCTCAGGCGCTCATCAGCGCTGAACCTTTTGCCGCCTGCCAGCTGGGCCCCGACTTTCGTCGGGGTAGTCGGATAGTAGGGTTACTTACCCTAGCTCGGCGGCATCGGCCTGGTCTGGTCCCCCTCGCCCGGAGCAGGTGCGACCACGTCCGGCGGGACCCTGGTCGGATCGGTGGGATCGGGCGCGGACATCGGTGGCGCGGGCGTCGCGTCGGTCGGCGGCGGCGGACCATCAGTCGGCGGCGCTGCCGGCGAGGTCGTGGTTTCGGCCGCCGCCGGCGCCTCGCTCCCCGGTTTGCCGCAGGCCATCAGGGCCAGGGTGGTCCCGGCCGCGACGGCGATGGTCAGGAAGGTTTTCATGGGCGGGCCTCCAGCGCGTGAACTTGTGATGCTCCCAGAACCACCACCCATTCCGGGCGTTCCGTCCCGGCTGGAATTGTGATCGTCGTTCGGATACCTGATCTCCCATGAAACCTGTCCGCAAAGCCGTCCTTCCGGTCGCGGGCCTGGGCACGCGCGTGCTGCCCGGCGCCAAGACGACGCCCAAGGAAATGCTCAACATCGTCGATCGGCCGATCCTCAGCTACATCATCGCCGAGGGCCGCGCGGCGGGCATCGAGCACTTCGTCTTCGTCACCGGACGCGGCAAGCAGGCCATCGAGGACTATTTCGACCACCACGTCGAAATGGAGGCCCAGCTGGCCGCCAAGGGCAAGACCGACATTCTCGAGGCTGTCCTCGCCGACCTGCCCCGGCCCGGCGAGATGAGCTTCGTGCGCCAGATGTCGCCCCAGGGCCTTGGACACGCCGTCTGGTGCGCCCGCGACATCATCGGCGACGAGCCCTTCGCCGTCATGCTGCCCGACATGCTGATGCACGCGCCGGTCGCCCCGCTGAAGCAGGCGATGGACGCCTACAACCAGGTCGGGGGCAACATCGTCGTCGTCGAGCCGGCCCCGGAAGGCGAGACCCACAAGTACGGCATCGTCGCGCTGGACGGCCGCGAAGGCCGCCTCAACCGCATGACCGGCATGGTCGAGAAACCGCCGCTGGGAACCGAGCCCTCCAACCTGTTCATCTCCGGCCGCTACATCCTGCAGCCGGAAATCTTCAGCCTGCTGGCCGACCAGGGCAAGGGCGCCGGCGGCGAGATCCAGCTGACCGACGCCATGGTCCGGCTGATGGCGCTGGAGCCCTTCCACGCCCTGGAATACGAGGGCGTCACCTACGATTGCGGCGACAAGATCGGCCTGCTGCGGGCCAACGTCGCCTATGCGCTGCAACACCCGGAACTGGGCGCGGCGGCCCGGGAGGCCGTGACGGCGCTGCTGTAGGCGGATCGGGTGAACCGCCTCCTCATCTTCGGCTTCGGCTACACGGGCCGCGTCTTCGCCGCCCGCATGCAGGCCGCCGGCTGGGAGGTCTGGGCGGCCGTCCGTTCGGAGGCCTCGGCCGAGGAGGCCCGCGCCGCCGGCGTCACCCCCGTCGACAGTCGCGACCAGGCCGCCCTGGTCGCCGCCCCGCCGATGACCGCCATCCTGGTCACCCCGGCCCCGACCGAGCTCGGCTGCCCGGCCCTGGAAGCGCTGGTTCCGGCCATCGCCAAGGCCGGCGCCTTTCCCGACTGGATCGGCTATCTCTCGACCACCGGCGTCTATGGCGACCGCGAGGGCCGCTGGTGCTTCGAGACCACCCCCCTGCACGCCCGCAGCATCGAGGCTGGCCGCCGCGTCGCCGCCGAGCGTGACTGGCTGGAGGTCGGGCGCGGCATGGGGCTGACGGTGCAGATCTTCCGCCTGCCCGGCATCTACGGCCCGGGCCGCTCGCCGCTTGAGCGGCTGCGCGAGCGCACGGTGCGCAACATCGTCAAGCCGGGCCAGGTGTTCAGCCGCATCCATGTGGAAGACATCGCCGGCGCCCTGGCCGCCTCCATCGCCCGACCGCGCGCCGGCGGAATCTACAACGTGGTCGATGACGTGCCGGCCCCCACCCATGTGGTCAACGCCTGGGCCGCCGCCCTGATGGGCCAGGCCCCGCCACCGGAAATTCCCTACGACGAAGCCGGGATGCCGGCTCCCGCCCGCCGCTTCTGGGCCGAGAACAAGCGCGTCTCCAACGCCCGGGCCAAGGCCGAACTCGGCTGGCGGCCGATCTACCCTTCCTATCGCGAGGGCCTGGCCGCTATCCTCTCCCAAAAATAGGGGATGAGCATGAGCAAGGCGCTGGTTCTGGGTGGCGGCGGTCCGGTGGGGATCGCCTGGGAGACGGGCCTGCTGGCCGGGCTGGCCGACGGCGGGGTCGATGTCTCCGACGCCGACTGGATTCTCGGCACCTCGGCCGGCTCCTTCGTCGGGGCCCATCTCGCCCTGACCCGCGACCCGGCCGCCATGCTGCGCGCCGAATTCGCCGCCGCCGACCAGATCAAGGAGGCCGCCCCGACCGGCCGCCCCGCCCCCGACCTGACGCCGCTGATGAGCGTCATGATGAGCAAGCCGCCCGGCGAGCCGCTGGCCGTCGAGGGCCGCCTTAAACTGGCGAAGATGGCGCTGGACGCCCAGACCCCGTCGGAAGAGGCCTTCATCACCGGCTTCGGCCCGCTGGCCGAGCACGAGGGTCCCTGGCCCACCGGCTACGCCTGCACGGCCGTGGACACCGCCGACGGCGAACTCGTCATCTGGGATGGCGACAAGGCCGCGCCGCTGATCCGCGCCATCGCCTCCAGCTGTTCGGTGCCGACCATCTTCCCGCCGATCACCATCGAGGGCCGCCGCTACATCGACGGCGGCATGCGCTCCGGCACCAACGCCGACCTCGCCAAGGCCTACGGCAAGGTCCTGCTGGTCGCCGTCGCCCCGCCCGCCTTCCTGCCCTTCATGCAGCCCGGCCTCGACGCCGAACTGGACCAGGTCCGCGCGGCGGGCGGTGAGGCCGCCCTAATCGTTCCCGACGCCGGCAGCGGGGAAGCCTTTGGTCCCAACCTGATGGACGGCTCACGGCGCGGCGACATCGCCCGCGCCGGCCACGCCCAGGGTCTGGCCGAGGCGGAGCGGATCAAGGCGTTCTGGGCATGAACGGCAGTCGCTCCCCCTCAGGGGGAGCTGTCGGCGAAGCCGACTGAGGGGGGTCAAGGGTCGACGACATCGCGCAGGTGTCATTCTTCGACGACGGTGACCCCCACCACCACGCGCGTATTCGCGCGTGGTCCCCCGCCCCCTGGGGGGCGGAACTGCGCTTTACCCGGCCAGCTCTTCCACCGCCCCAATCAGCCGCGCGATGTCCTGCGGCCTCGACAGCCGGTGGTCGCCGTCCTTGATCAGCGTGAAGACCACGTCCTCGCCCTTGATCGCCTGGGCCAGCGCCAGCGCATGCGCCCACGGCACGTCCGGGTCCTCGGCGCCCTGCAGGATGCGCACCGGGACCTCGATGGGCACGGGCCCGGGCAGGATCGACCAGCGGGCGCCGTCTTCCAGCAGACCGCGGGTGATCGGATAGCCGCCTTCGTCATAGAGGCTGGGCCGGATCCACTCGCCCGTCGCGGCCAGGGCGGCGTGGGCCTCGGGCGGAAAGCCCGGCGCCATCAGCTTTTCGGTGAAGTCGGCGGCCGGGGCGATCAGCACCATGCCGGCCAGGCGTTCGGCCCGCACCGCGCCGACCAGGCAGCTGATCCAGCCGCCCATCGAGGAGCCGACCAGGATCAGCGGACCATCGGTAAGCTGGTCGATCACGGCCAGCGAGTCCTCGCGCCAACGGCTGATCGTCCCGTCCCGGAACGCCCCGCTCGATTCGCCGTGGCCCAGGTAGTCGAAGCGCACGAAGGCCCGGTCCTTCGCCATCGCCCAGTCGGCCAGCGCCTGGGCCTTGGTCCCGGCCATGTCGGACATGAAGCCGCCCAGCCAGACCACCGTCGGCCCCTGCCCGGCAACGGCTTTCCAGGCCAGGCGTTCGCCGTCTTCACGCTCCAGAAATCCGCTGGTCTCGGTCATGGCGCCGGGCTCCTGATTGGCCTATCTACGCTCCCTAACCCCATTCCGCGTCCTGAAGGAAGTAACCGCCGCCTTGGCCAACCTGCCCCCGGATTTTGCGCTGCTGCAGGTGGTCCCCGAACTCGAGACCGGCGGCGCCGAGCAGACCGCCATCGACATCGCCCAGGCCGTGGTGAACGCCGGCGGCCGGGCCTATGTGGCGACACGCGGCGGAAGGATGGCCTCGCGCCTGGAAGCCGACGGCGGGCGCCTGGTTCTGATGCCGGCGCACAGCAAGAATCCGCTGGTGATGATGGGCAACGCCGCCCGGCTGATCGACCTGATCCGCAAGGAGAAGATCAGCATCGTCCATGCCCGCAGCCGCGCCCCGGCCTTCAGCGCCCTGTGGGCGGCGCACGCGACCAGGGTCCCCTTCGTCGCCACCTACCACGGCATCTACAACGCCAGGTCGGGCCTCAAGCGCTGGTACAATGCGGTGATGACCCGGGGCGATCTCGTCATCGCCAACAGCGACTACACCCGCGACCACGTCATCGCCGCCCATGACGCGGCCCCGGACAAGGTCATCTCCATCCCGCGCGGCGTCGATCTGGCCCGCTTCGATCCGCGCAAGGTCACCGCCGCCCGGGTGCAGGCCCTGCGCGACCTCTGGAACCTCGGCAAGGCCGATGGCCGCACCGTCTTCGTGCTCGGCGGCCGCATCACCCGGCTGAAGGGTCACAGGACCATCGTCGACGCCGCCGCCCGGCTGAAGGCGGAAGGCCGCACAGACTTCCTGATCCTCTTCGTCGGCGACGACCAGGGCCGCACTGACTACCGCCAGGAAGTGGAAGACGCGATCAGCGCCGGCGGCCTGAGCGACAACATCAAGCTGGTCGGCCATTGCGACGACATGCCGGCCGCCTATCGCCTGGCCGACTTCGCCCTGCTGCCCTCGACCCAGCCGGAAAGCTTCGGCCGCACCGCCGTCGAGCCCCAGGCCATGGGCCGACCGGTGCTGGTCAGCGACCATGGCGGGGCCCGCGAGACCGTCGTCGAGGGCGAGACCGGCTGGCGTCTTCCGGTCGGCGACGCCGAAGCCTGGGCCAGGGGCCTCAGCCAGGCCATGGACACGGACGCCACCCGCCGCCGGACCATGGGCGATGCCGGCCAGGCCCGCGCCAAAAAACTCTACTCGGTTGAAGCCATGTGCGAAGCCACGCTCGCCGTCTATGCTCGCATTCTGGAGAGTCGGGCCTGATGGCGAGTTTCGAGAAGATCCTGGTCGTACAGGCCGGGACCATCGGCGAATTTGTGCTGTCCCTGGCCGCCATGCGGCGCATCAGGGCCGCCCACCCGCGCGCGCGCATCACCCTGCTGACCATCCCCGCCTTCGAGGCGTTGGCCAAGACCAGCCCCTATTTCAACGACGTCGACACGAACGGCGCGCCCGGCAATCCCGGCGAATGGCTGGCCCTGCGCAAGTCGATCAAGGCCGCCAAATACGCCCGGGTCTACGACCTGCAGGGCAATGCCGCCTCGGCCTCGCTGTTCAACATGCTGCGGCCCTTCCCGCCGCCCTGGTCGGGCCCGGTAGCCGGCGCCAAGTTCCGCCACCGCAACCCCAACCGCGAGCGGATGCACATCCTCGAGCGCCAGGCCGAGCAGCTGCAGGTGGCCGGCATCTGGCCGGACGCGCCGACCGCCCCCGGCGACGCCCCCTCCCCCGACCTCTCCTGGATCATCCGCCGCGCGCCCGAGCAGCGACCGACCCCCGGCGCCCAGGCCCCGCGCCCCTTCGTGCTGCTGGTGCCAGGCGGCAACGAGAAGGCGCCGGAGAAGCGCTGGCCGATCGAGAAGTTCTCGGAACTGGCCGGCCGGCTGTTCAACGCCGGCTACGACATCGTCATCATCGGCGGACCGCAGGAAAGCGCCCTGGCCCGCACCATCCAGAAGACCGTCGGCCGGGCCCGCGACCTCACGGGGCGCACCGATTTTGCCCAGATCGCCCTGCTCGGCGCCCGCTCGGTGCTGGCGGTCGGCAACGACACCGGCCCGCTGCACCTGATCGCCGCCGCCGGGGCCCCGACCGTGGCCCTGTTCTCGGCCAACTCGGACGCCTCGGTCAGCGGCCCGCGCGGCCATGTCGCCGTGCTGCATGCGCCGAGCCTGGCGGACATGTCCGTCGATACGGTGGCCAACGCCAGCTTCTCGCTGCTGCCCCGCTAGCGGCGCCGCGGGCACAGGATTCACCGTCCGGGCCTTCGAACCCTGAACGTGACTTGCGGCGCACCGGGCTAAGGGTCATATATCCTCGCCAGGACGCGGAACGCCTCAGGCGAGCCGCGCCTTTCGTCGTAACAGCCCGGAGCAGAAGCCTATTCGCCGCCCTAACAATACGCCGCCCGTGAAAGACGGGCCGCGCATGAATGAAGACATTCGCGTTCCCCGTGTTCTTCTGATCGATCAGAACGGCGAGAAGCAGGGTGAAATGCCCATCTCCGCCGCTCTCGAAGCGGCTGAAGAGGCCGGTCTCGACCTCGTCGAGATCGTCCCCAACGCCAATCCGCCGGTCTGCAAGATCCTGGACTATGGCAAGTTCAAGTTCCAGGAGCAGAAGAAGAAGAACGAGGCCCGCAAGCGGCAGAAGATCGTCGAGCTCAAGGAAATCAAGCTGCGGCCCAACATCGACATTCACGACTACGACGTGAAGGCCAAGTCGATGCACCGCTTCTTCGAGGAGGGCGACAAGGTCAAGGTGACCCTGCGCTTCCGCGGCCGTGAAATGGCGCACCCGGAACTGGGCATGAAGCTGCTCAACAAGGTCAAGGCCGACTTCGACGAGGTCGCCAAGGTCGAGCACGAGCCCAAGATGGAAGGCCGCCAGATGATCATGATCCTCGCCCCGCGCTAGGACCGATACATCGGCAAGACGTTCAACACCCCGGCTCGCGCCGGGGTGTTTTTCGTTGCGGACGGCATTTCCAGGGTTTGCTAGCATCGCCACTGGCCCATCAGTCGGGCCTGGGGGGCGTAGTCATGAAGTTGTTGTCGCGTGGCCTGACGATTGTCGTCCTGATGTTGGGCGCTCTGGCGTTCGCAAGCCCATCACTGGCCGCGCCTTTGTCGGCCTTTGGTCGCCTGCCCCTGATCGAGGACGCCCAGATCTCGCCCGACGCCAGCATGGTCGCCTACGCGGTGACCAACGGCGACGCCCGGCTGGTGCTGATCAAGGCCGTGGGCGACGGCAAGGTGATCGCCACCCTCAACGCTGGCGACCGCAAGGTGCGCGAGATCCAGTGGGCGACCTCCGGCTACCTGCTGATCTCCATCACCTCGACCACCTATGTCCCCGGCCTGGCGGGCCCGAAGCGCGAATACCTGCAGGTCCTGGCCTACGACATGACCACCCGGAAGACCCGCCTGTTGATGGAAAAGGCCCCGGACTCCATGAACGTCGTCATCGGCCCGCCGCAGGTGCGGATGATCGGCGGCGAGCCGCACGTCATCGTCGAGGGCGTTCACTGGGCCGGCGGCGAGCGGGGCCGCAACAGCCTGTTCGACATCAAGCTGGCGAACGGCTCCACCCGCGTCCACCAGCAGGGCCGCCCCTACACCTCCGACTGGGTCGTCGCCGCCGATGGCACGCCGATCGCCCAGACCGAATACAACTCGGTCACCGGTGAATGGGCCCTGCGCCTGCAGCGGAACAAGCGCTGGGAGGAGGTCGACAGCATGGTCGCCCCCATCAACCCTCCCTTCCTGGCGGGCCTGGGCCAGGACGGGAAGTCGCTGCTGCTGATCACCAGCGACGACGAGAGCGACCGGCTGGTCACCCGTGAATACCCGGCCGACGGCTCGGCCCCCAGGGAGATCATCCTGCCGCGCTATGACGGCCTGCTGCGCAACCCGACCACCCACGCCCTGATGGGGACCTGGGTGCTGGACGGCGACGTCCTGAACTACAGCTTCTTCGACAAGAAGGACCAGGCCGTCTGGCGCGGTATCGGCAAGGCCTATGGCGGGATGCAGGTCCACCTGGTCTCCTGGAGCGACGACCGCCGCAAGATCGTCGTCAAGGTCGAGGATCCCAAGGCCGGGCCCTTCTACGCCCTGGTCGACCTCGACACCGGCTCGGCCGGCGTGCTGGGCTCGGTCTATGGCGGCATCACCGCCGCCGACGTCGCCGAGGTGCGGGCCGTCAAATACAAGGCCGCCGACGGCCTGGAGATCACCGGCTACCTGACTCTGCCCAAGGGGCGCGCCGCCGAGAAGCTGCCGCTCATCGTCATGCCGCACGGCGGGCCGGCCGTGCGCGACCAGCCGGGCTTCGACTGGTGGGCGCAGGGGCTGGCCTCGCGCGGCTACGCCGTGCTGCAGCCCAATTTCCGCGGTTCGGACGGTTTCGGCCGCAAGTTCCTTGAGGCCGGCTACGGCGAATGGGGCAAGAAGATGCAGTCGGACCTGTCCGACGGCGTCCGCTTCCTGGCCGCCCAGGGGACCATCGATCCGGCCCGCGTCTGCATCGTCGGGGCCAGCTACGGCGGCTATGCGGCCCTGGCCGGAGCCACCCTCGACAAGGGCGTCTACCGCTGCGCCGTGGCGGTGTCGGGGGTCGCCGACCTCAAGCAGTTCCTGATCGACGAACTGAAGTCCGACAACGGCCGCGAGACGGCCACCCAGCGCTACTGGTCGCGCTTCATGGGGGTCGAGAACCGCCGCGACCGCGACCTGACCACCATCTCGCCGGTCGCCCATGTCGCCGGCGGCGACGTCCCCGTCCTGCTGATCCACGGCAAGGACGACACCGTCGTGCTCTACAACCAGAGCCAGCGGATGTACGACGCCCTTCGCGGCGCCGGCCGCCCGGTCGAGATGGTCACCCTCAAGGCCGAGGACCACTGGCTGTCCCGCAGCGACACCCGCCTGCAGACCCTGGAAGCCACCGTCGCCTTCGTCGAGAAGCACAACCCGGCCAACTAAAGCTTCAGCAGGGCGCGCAGCTTCTCCTTGGCCAGTTGGCGGCGCTTGCGCACCAGCTCACGGCTGATGTTCAGGTGGAGGGCGATGTCGTCGTCCGACCAGTCGTCCAGGTACAGCCGCAGGGGATCGACAAGGCTGTCCGGCAGCATGGCCAGGGCCTGACGCCAGGCGCCCTGCAGCTGGGCCTGCGACAGCGCCTCCTCTGGCGAAGGCTCGGCCTTGACCAGGCCCGGGGCGGCGGTCGGAGGCGTGTCGGCGACATCGCCCTCGATCGGGGCCTGGGTGGCCTTCTGGCGGTACTGATCCATGCAGGCGTTGTGGAGAATCCGCACCAGCCAGGCGCCGGGGTTCTGGACCGGCTGGCGCATGAAGGCCTGGGCGGCGCGCAGCATGGTGTTGCTGAGCGCGTCCTCGGCGTCGGCGCGATTGCCGCCGGACAGCCGCAGGCTGCGCAGCCGCAGGGCATCCTGATGCGCCAGCCAGATGGCCCAGAAACTGTCGAGCGTCGGCTGTCGGTCGAGCGCCCGGGCGATGACCCCGGCCGGGGTCAGGCGACCTCCGGCCAGGATCTCCACCGCCGAGGGGGCGCGGCGGCGGACCATCCGCGCCATGGGCGGCGCGGCGGTCTGCACGGGCGGGGCCGGGACGGGCGGCGGCGGGGCGTCGCTCTCCAGCTCCTCGCTGGGGACTGGAAAGAGCCGCACGACGTTCATTCGCCATCACCCCCGTCTGCCACCGGGGAGCGGGTCCCACGTATGGTCCACGTACGAGTCGACAGGCGACAGCGGGCAGCCGTGAGGTCACGCGCGCTCAGCGCGACCCCGGACAACTTCGCGATAAGATTGTATCGCCCTCGACACTTCCTTGACGGGAAAGTTAGGAATTTGTGAATGCCGCAGGTTGAAATAGTCCGCCGGGACTAGGTTTCGCTGGTCAAAACCCCAGCCGCCGCTTGGTCCGCGGCGGCTTTTTCAGCTTGGCTCTGCGTCATCATGGCGCGGACTGCCAGTTCAAGTTGTCTGGTTACTTCACGGGCGATGATCCGCTGAAGCAACTCAACGATCTCGGCGCTGACAGCGGCCGAGGGCCCGAGCGCGGCGCGCCGCATATGCTCGGGCATGGCCGCCAGGCGCTGGTCCTCGACGGCTTTTTTCAGGGCTTCGCGCTGTTCGGCGAAACCATCGACGATCTGCTCCTTCTGGGAGGAGACGGCGTCGTACAGATGGGTCGCCTGGGCGTTGGGGCCGCTCACGGCTCAGGCTCCGCGTTCCCGCCCGGTTTCGCCTTGGGCTCATGTCCGGGCATGCCGTCCTGCGGCGTGACGCCAAGCGCCCGGTTCAGTTGCGCCTGCAGCTGGGCGATCATGGCGGCGGTGGAGCGCTGCACCGGACTGTCCGGAGGCAGCTTGTCCTTCGTCGCCTCTTCCATCCGCTGGGCGGCGATGACGAACATCTCGCTGATCAGGGTCGCGGCGGCGGCCATCATGGCCGTGGACGCCGTGCCGATGGCCGCCTTCTCCTCCGCTACGACAGGATCCTCGGGGGGAGGAGGAGGCGGTGGCGGCGATGTCCGGGCAGACGCAGGCATGGCTCAGTCGTCGTCTTCTTCGACGATGGTGACGTCCGCGACCTTGTAGTCGCTGATGGTCTTGAGCATGTCGGTGGCGTCGTTGGCGATCGTCACACCCAGCGCACCCCACGGATTGTCCCGGCGCGAGGGGCTCTGCATGCTGGTTGCCAGGTTGCGGACGGCCACCACGGCCTTCCACAGCGCGCCGACCTGCTCGTGGTCGGTCAACCGCCGGTCGCGGTGACCGGTCAGTTCGTCGGTCTCCCAGCGCGTCTCGCACTCCACGGTCAGGGCCTCGTCGACGACGGCCTCGGCCTCGCCATAAATTCCACGGGAACGGGTCATCTGCGGTCTCCTTGATTGGGGTCAGGCACGCGGAAAAGTCTTCAGGGACAGGGTGACGGATTCAGCCGCCACGGCCGCGGCGATCGGCGCCGCGAAGGAACTGACCAGGCCCAGCGCATAGGCGACCAGGGCGCCCTCCGTCGGGGTTCCGGCCAGGATCATCGCCATCGCCTTGCCCTGCACGGCGGTGCTGATCGACAGCATGTTGCGCTGGTAGTCGGCGGCGTCCTGCACCGAGATGGCGGCCGCCTGGGCCGCCTTGTCATAGGAGATGGCGACGCCGGCCGAGATGCGGGTGTCGGCGACCGTGCTCTGGGTCCCCAGATCCGCGAAGCCGAGCGCGAACTCGGTGGAGGTGGTGACCGCATCGACGATCTGGGGATTGACGGCGTCATCGGCCATGGCGGCGGCCTCCTGGGCTCAAACGGGCGGTCATGGCTTCTGCACCGCGTTCATGATCATGGTGACGGCGCTGGAGGTGACGGCGTTGCCGATCTGCTGCAGCCCCCCTTGCGCCTGCTGGGCGTTCTGCATGGCCAGCGAGATGGAATGGGCCATGCTCTGGTAGACCAGGGCCATCGACTGGGCCGGGGCTTCGCCCAGCACCTTGACGTTGGTCTGGGTGACCGCATCGGTGACCTGGCCGTTGACGGGCGTGTCCAGTGCCATTGTTCAGTCCCCCTCGGTCTAGAGATTCAAGAGCTTGGCGGCGACCAGCAGCGTCAGCAGCTGGACGGCGGGGTCGGGTTTGGCGGGACGGCTGGCGACGGCGGCGACAGTCGCCGCGCCGGAGCCGTAGATCTGCATCACCCCCTGGTTCGTCGCGGCCTGGGCGCAGATCGAAGCCTGCATCTGGGCCTGGACCGTGTTCTGGAAGACGATCGACATCGAGTGGGCCGCACTCTGGTAGATCGAACCCATCGCAATGGCCGGAGCCGCCGCGAGGACGCCGACACCGGTCTGCGTCACCGCATCGGTGATCCTGCTGTTGACGAGGGTGGGGTAAGCCATCGGGTCCTTCCGTTTCCCGCCTATGGGACGGGGATGTTCATGATCTGGGTGATCAACCCGCCGACCGCGGCGTTGTTGATCTGCTGCATCCCGCCCTGGGTCTGGGCGGCGTTCTCGACTTCCAGGGCGGTGCCATGGGCGACCGCCTGGACCGACATGGACACCGCCTCGGCCGGGCCTTCGCCCAGCACCTTGACGTTGGTCTGGGTGACCGCGTCGGTGATCTGCGGATTGACTGTGCCGTCGGCCATGGCGCGCTCCTTACGTCACCACCGGCGCGCCGGGCGGCAGCGCATTGGCGCCGGCGACGTAGCCGGCGGTGGCGGCGGCCGCCACCGGCTGGTCCCGCCGCAGGCTGATCAGGCAGTCGGTCAGGGCCGACAGCTGCACCGTCGCCAGGGCGGCATGGGTCTGCTGGGCCGTTTTCAACCCCGCCCCGAACGCTTCCGCCGAATGCAGAAGGGTCAGGACGCCGGCGTTGCCGACCGAGGCGCCGCAGAGCAGCGACACCAGCCCGAGCACCTCGTCGTAGGTCTTCCGCGCCTGTCTCTTGCTAGCCATTGGGATGGTCCATTCGCGAGGCGACTGAGAATTCGGGCATCGGCACCAGGTCGTCCTGCTTGCCCAGCAGGACCTGGACGCAGTTCATGGTGGTCACCATGCCGACGATGTTGCCCATCTGCTGGTTGGCGACGGCGTTGTAGTACATCAGGCTGTTGGCCTGGTTGGCCGAGACCATGCTCTGCATGCCGGCGAAGCTGGGACCCGTGGCGATGGTCGCCAGCATGGTCTCGGCGACCGCGCCCGCCATGTTGGCGGTTTGCGGATCGCGGCACATCTCCATGGTCATCCGCATGTAGTCTTCGAAATTCTCGAAGCGGCCGAACGGCCCGCGGTCCCAACGGGTCTTGTCGCGATTTTTCCGACGTTTGCGGCGGCGTTTCTTGTCTCCGCCATCGGGATCCCGCGGCAGCGGGTCGCGATCGCGTTCGAAGGCGCTGGCCTCCAACCGGTCCTGGTCGGCGGCGGCCCGTTGAGATCTGTCCTTGCGGTCAATCCTGTCTCTTGGCTTGTCGTCGTCGGCCATGGCCGTTCTCCGGAAAAAGATGCGGTGGGCGCCAGCACCCGGCCGCGACTGCGCTTGGTCACTTGCGGCGTTCGGCGCCCGCTGGCGGCGCCGGACGCAGCCGTCGGACTACACCTGGGTGGCGCGCAAGGCGGACAGCAGGGACAGCAGGGTGTCGGGCGTATCGGACTGCCCGATCTTGCTGGCCGCCACGGCGCCGGCCATGGTGTCGACGCTGTAGATCTGGATGACCCCCTGGTTGGTCGCCGCCTGGCCGGCGATGGCCAGCTGCTGCTGCGAGGAGGCGGCGTTCTCGTAGAGAATGCCGGTGGAGTGGGCCAGAGACTGATAGATCGCGGCCATGGCCATCGCCGGGGCGTCGCCCAGGACCTTGACGTTGGCCTGGGTGACGGCATCGGTGATCATGCCGTTGACGGGGGTGGGAAGCGCCATTTTCTAGATCCTCATCAGGTTGGTGTTGGCCGCGTTCGCTGGTCTCAACCGACGGCCGTGGCGGGGCCGACGGCGCGCAGGGCGCTCAGCAGGGCCAGCATGTTGTCGGGCGTATCCGACTGGGCGATCTTCGAGGTCGCCACGGCGCCAGCCATGGTGTCGACGCTGTAGATCTGGATGACGCCCTGGTTGGTCGCCGCCTGGGCGGCGATGGCCAGCTGCTGCTGCGAGGAGGCGGCGTTCTCGTAGAGAATACCGGTGGAATGGGCGAGCGACTGGTAGATCGCGCCCATGGCCATGGCCGGGGCGTCGCCCAGGACCTTGACGTTGGCCTGGGTGACGGCGTCAGTGATCATGCCGTTGACGGGAGTGGGAAGCGCCATGTTCTAGATCCTCATCGGGTTGAAGGGCGGTCGCGGATCAGCCTCAGCCGATCGCGGTGGCGGGGCCGACGGCGCGCAGGGCGGACAGCAGGGCCAGCATGTTGTCGGGCACATCCGACTGGGCGATCTTCGAGGTCGCCACGGCGCCGGCCATGGTGTCGACGCTGTAGATCTGGATGACGCCCTGGTTGGTCGCCGCTTGGGCGGCGATGGCCAGCTGCTGCTGCGACGAGGTGGCGTTCTCGTAGAGAATGCCCGTCGAATGGGCGAGCGACTGGTAGATCGCGCCCATGGCCATGGCCGGGGCGTCGCCGAGCACCTTGACGTTGGCCTGGGTGACGGCGTCGGTGATCTGACCGTTGACCGGGGTCGGGATAGCCATTGAATTCTCCTTCGCGTGGCCGCTGGGGCCCATTGGGGATCGAGGCCGGTTGCTGTGGGGATCGCTGGCCCCGATCAAGGCGACCCCACAACCTCGACGGGCGACGTTCATAATTGTGAACGCCCGTTAGTTGTTTTTTTGCGCGGGGCCGCCGCGCCTTCACAACCGGCCTGCTCTGCCGTCACCCCTCTGTCCGGCCGGATGTCACCCCGACGCCTCGCCGCGACGGAGGACCAGCTGCATGTCGCGGTTCAGCAGGTACGTCGCCCTTGTCCTCACGGTGCGGGCGGCGCGCGGCCTATCCGGAAATCAGGGTCCTTCCCCTCGCCACGGCCCCGGCTGTCCGGTCGCTCCGGACGGCGGGCCACCCTCCTCAGAAGGAACCAAAACCATGATCATGACCGACGGCGAATTTCTGGACTTCGTGTACAAATGGGCCTCCGGCAACCTGGTGAACCTCGGCCGGGTCTGGCCGCTGGAAGGCGGCTGGGAAGCCTGGGCCCAGGCCGAGATCGCGGCCTATATCAACGGCGTCGATCCCACCTATTCGGTCGAGCGCGAGGCCCTGGCCTACGGCGACGGGCGCCGCGCCGACCTGCTGCTGAACAAGGGCGCCAGCCTGCAGTCGCAGGACTGGATCGTCGTCGAACTGAAGTGCCAGTCGATCCCCAGCGCCCGGACCTTCGTCTCGGGCCTGAACAACGACTACTACAAGCTGCAGGAGGTCTCGCCGACCTATACGAAATCCCAGAAGCTGACGCTCGGCATCTTCATCGATGGCGGCACCGAGCAGACGCTCAACCAGCAGGGTTACAAGACCAGGTCCGTCAACGATGAGGTCGGCCTGGCCTGGTACCGCGTCTAGTCCGGCCGGCGCCGACGTGAGCCAGGCCGCCGCGTTGCCCCGCGGCCCGGTCGGGCGTAGAGCCGATGGCTCATGTCGGACGCCGCCCCCCCGCCCCAAAAGACGACCCAGGACAACCGGGCCCTGATCATCCTGCTGTCGGTGGTGTTCATCAACATCGCCGGCTTCGGGGTGGTCATCCCGCTGCTGCCCTTCTACGCCTCCAGCTTCGGGGCCCCGGCCTGGCAGGTGATCATCCTGTTTTCGGCCTACAGCCTCGGCAACTTCTTCGCTGAGCCGCTGTGGGGAAAGCTGTCGGACCGGATCGGCCGACGGCCGGTGCTGATGCTGACCATCTTCGGAAACGCCCTGACCTATGTGCTGCTGGCCTTCGCCCCCGACCTGTGGATCGCCATGCTGATCCGCTTTGGCGGCGGCATCCTGACCGGCAACATCTCCACCATCCAGGGCTATCTGGCCGATGTCACCCCGCCGGAGAAGCGGGCCGGCCGCATGGGCTTCATAGCCGCCGCCTTCAGCCTGGGCTTCGTCACCGGCCCGGTGCTGGGCGGGCTGCTGGCCCATCCGGACCAGGGCACGGCCGGCTTTCGGCTGCCGCTGCTGATCGCGGCGGGCCTGGCCCTGACGGCCGGAATCGGCGTCACCCTGTTCGTGCGGGAGACCCGTCACGTTCACAAGGACGCCCCGCGCCGCGCCCGCTTCGAAGGCCTGACCGACGCCCTCGCCCATCCGGTCATCCGCCGGGTGCTGGTCGTCAGCCTGATCGCCATGGCCGGATTCGCCGGCATGGAGGCCACCTTCGGCCTGTGGGCCAAGCACCAGTTCAGCTGGGGCCCGCGCGAGATCAGCTTCTGCTTCCTGGCCATCGGCGTCACCGCCGCCCTTGCCCAGAGCCTGCTGACCGGCTGGATGGCCCGCCGCATCGGCGAGGCGGCGACCCTGATGTGCGGCCTGTGCCTGATCGCGCTCGGCTTCGGCTTCCAGCCGCTGGTCGGCCAGAACTGGATGATCGCCGTGCTCGGCATGATCGTCGTGGCGCTCGGGCAGTCGCTGGCCTTTCCCAACATCGTGGCCATCATCTCCAAGTCGGCGCCGCACGACCGTCAGGGCGAGATGCTGGGCCTCAACACCGCCGCCGGGGCCCTGGCGCGCATCTTCGGCCCCTTGGTCGCCGCTCCGCTGTTCACCGGCATCGGCCCGAGCGCGCCGTTCGCGGTGGCGGCGGGACTGTGTCTGCCGGCCCTGTTCATGGCCTGGCGGGTGTCGAAGGCCGTGCGGCGGAGCGCCTGACCCTACTTCTCCGGCGGCGGGATCGGCGCCCGTTCACCCCGCGCCGGCGGCTCACGCAACTGGCCGGCCATGGCCCGGCGCAGGCCCTGGGCCAGCAGCTCGCGCTCGTCGGGCGTCAGGGTGGCGGCGAAGGCGAGGATCTTCGCCTCGACCTGGCTGCGGGCCTGGCCGTCGAGCTGGCGGGCCCGGTTCATCTTCTCGAGCACGGCCGCGGCGTTATAGTCGGGCGCTTCCATCGAGGCGATGGCCTCGCGGCGGATGGCCCGCGACTGGCGGATGGCGTCACGGGTTTCCAACCCGGCCTGGCGGAACATCTGGCGGAAGGCCCGGCGCTTGGGGAAGGGCAGCTCATCGGCGGCCCGCCACAGGGGCGTGCGGTTCTGACCCGCCGCCGCCACAGGCCGGGCCTCGGCGACGCGCCGCGCCACCACCACCCCGCCGACGATCAGTCCGGCCAGGAACAGGTTGATGGCCACCGAGACGACCAGGGCGACAATCAGGCCACGCGGCTTCATGACTGGCTCTCCGTATCGGGCAGCACGATCCAGTCGTCATCGCTGGACGCCGAGATCACGGCCTCGTCGGAGGCTTCGGCCGGCGCCGTACCGACCTGAGTGCCGATCATCACCCCGGCCGCACTGGCCGCCGCCAGGGCCGCTCCGACCCCCGCGCCGGTCAGCCAGCGGCGCAGGCTCCAGCCCGCTTTTCCCCGAGGCGCGGCGGCGAGGATGCGATCCCGCAAGGCCATCGAGGGCTGCGGCGGCCGCAGGACGTCGAGCGCCTCGTCCAGCGCCAGGGCGTCCGTCAACACGGCCTGCGCCGCCTCCGGCGCCTGCGCCAGCCAGGCGTAGGCGGCGTCCTGCACCTCGGCCGGCCAGCGGGCGATCACGCCGCCATGGGCGTCGGCGAGGGCCTCGAAGCGTTGCGCGTCCATCATCATCTCATTCTCTCAGGTCGGCGAGGGCGGCGCGCAAGGCCCGGCGCCCCCGGGACAGCAGACTTTCCAGGGCCTCGACGCTGATCCCCATCAGCGAGGCGGCCTCGATATTCCCCAGGTCCTGGTAGTGGCAGAGCACCACCGCTTCCCGCTGCCGGTCCGGCAGGGCTGCCAGGGCGGCGGAGACCCGCAGTCCCGTGTCGGCGGCCAGCAGGCCCCGATCGGGGGCCGGACCGGTGTCGACCTGCTCGGGAGGCTCGGCCATCAGGTGCTCGCGCCGGCGGCGCAGGCGGTCGTAGCAGAGGTTCAGCGCCACCCGGTGCAGCCAGGTGTCGAACTTCGCCGCCCCCGGCGTCCAGCCTGCCGCCTGTTTCCAGGCCCGCAGGAAGACCTCCTGGGCCACATCCTCGGCCTCGGCGGCGTCGTTCAGCATCCGCTGGGCCAGCTGCAGCATGCGCGGCAACTTGCGGGCGACAAGGGACTGGACCGCGGCCTGATCGCCGCGGCCGATGCGCGCTACAAGCGCCTCGTCCGGATCGCCCTTGAGGGTCAAATGGGACTCCCGTCGGCGACCGGACGCCGGCCGCCTCGGGGACTATAGCGTTAGCGGCCGCCACCCATCATGCCTTGTCCGGCCGATTGACGTTCGGCGGCGCTCAGCACGCCATCGCCGTCGGCGTCCATGCGGCCGAAACGGCGCTCGGCCATCTTGCCCAGCTCGGCCTTGTCCAGCGATCCGTCGCCATTGCTGTCCAGCATGCCGAACATCCGGCTGCCATCGCCGCCCTTGCCTTTCATTTCCTTGCCCTTGCCCTCGGCGCGGGCCTTGCGGGCGGCCATGCCGGTCTGGAACTCGGCCTTGGAGACCTTGCCGTCGCCGTTGGTGTCCATGCGCAGCATCTGGGCGGTGCGGCTGGTCTTGAATTCGGCCAGGCTGACCTTGCCGTCGCCGTTGGCGTCGGGGCGGGCCTTGCCGGGCGCGGGCTGGGCGCAGGCGGCCCCGGCGGTCAGGGCGAGCAGCGCGCCGGCGATCAGGTAGGCTTTCATCAACGGGTATCTCCTTGTGTACGGCCCCGCAGCTTCAACGGCGGGGACAAGGGGTTCCGTCGCCGGAGCGATTATCGAAGCGGCGCCCATTATACCCGACCCACAAAAAAGGCGCTGCCCTTCGAAACCGGGCGAAAGTCGGCGAAACGCCAAGGCCCGTAGGCTTTTGCGTGGGCGGAGGGGGCGAGGATGTGGGCTGGAGCGTAGGCCGGGACGTAGGTTGGTGCGCGGGGTTTGTGGGTCGAAAACGCGTCCTGGCGACCTACGGGCCTGGACAGGCGCCCGGCGAGGCGCCGAAAAGTCGATGAATATGTCTAGACATATTGGTCAAGCCTTTGACAAGACAGTCTTTTTCAGCGAACCAACTGGTCATAGGCGGCTCTTGCCGCGAGGCGTCCCTTGGCCAGGGCGGCCTTCAAGGCCTTGAAGTCCTTCACCCCGCCGGCCCGAGCCAGCAGGGCCTTGAGGGCCTTGGGCTCGCCGTCGGGATCGGCCGCGTCGTCGAGCGCCACCTTGAGCAGCTGGCTGAGATCCTGCTGCATCCGCCAGGCCCCCTCCAGCACCCGCACGGCCTCGGGATCGGCCATCCTGGCCTCGGCCAGGGCGGTCAGGGCGTCGCCGGTGTTCTGGCGCAGCGGCCCGCCGTCGGCGGCGCAGGCCAGCTGCAGGAACTGGGCGGCGAACTCGATATCGACCAGGCCGCCCGGCGACAGCTTGAGGTCCCACGGACCGGACGGCGGCCGCTCGTCCTCCATCAGCTGGCGCATCTCGCGAACGTCGGCGGCGGTCCTGGCCCGGTCGCGGGACCGGCGCAGGGCCGCGTCGATAGCCGCCTGGCAGGCGGCGGCGAAGGCCGGGCTGCTGGCCCAGGCGACGCGGGCGCGGGTCAGGGCCAGCATTTCCCAGGTCTCGGCCTCGCGGTCGTAGTAGGCTTCGAAGGCCTTCATGCTGACCGCCACGGGGCCCTTGCTGCCGGTCGGGCGCAGCTGCATGTCGACCTCGTAGAGGCCGCCCTCGCCGGTCGGCGCCGACAGGGCCGCGATCAGCCGCTGAGTGAAGCGGCCGTAGAAGGTCTCCGCCCCCCAGCCGCGTCCCTCAGACATCGCGGCCGGATCGGACGAGCGGTAGAGGGTCATCAGGTCGAGGTCGGAGCGGGCGGTCATCTCGCGCCCGCCGCATTTGCCGAGCGCGATGACCGCCACCTCGCCGGCGAAGGCGCCGCCCTGCCGAACGGTTTCGGCCAGGGCCGCCGGGGCCAGGCCGGCGATGCAGAGGTCGGCGAGGTCGGCGAAGGCGCCGCCGGCGTCGGCCGCGCTGGCCGTGCCGCCGATCACCTGCACCCCGATGCGGAAGGCCTGTTCGCGGTGCACGCGCCGGGCCGCGTCCATGGCCGCCTCGAAGCCATCGGCAGCCGCCAGGGCCTGGTCGAAGGCCGCCGCCCCCTGCCCTGTCTCGAACGGGGCGAAGAAGGCCGGGTCGAGCAGGGCGTCCAGCGCCGCCGGCCGCCGGGCCAGGGTGCGGGCCAGCTCCGGCGCGAAGGCCATGACCTGAACCACCAGCTCGAACAGTTTCGGCTGGGCCAGGAACAGCGACTGCACCTGCACCCCCGACCCCAGCCGTTCGAAGAAATCCCCGAAGCGGCGGAAGGCGGCGTTGGGTGCGCCGGTGGCGTGGGCGGCGTCGAGCAGGCGGGGGGCCAGCCGGGTGAACAGCTCCCGGCCCCGCTCGGTGCGGGTGGCGTTGATGCGGCCGTGGTGCCAGCCGCGAATGGCGCCGGACACTGCGGGCGGGTCGTCGAAGCCCATGCGCTTGAGGGTGGCCAGGGTCTCCGGGTCGTCCTCGACGCCGGTGAAGATCAGGCTGCCGAAGCGGGAGCTCAGCTCCTCCTCGCCCTTGAACAGCTCGCCATAGGTGGCGTTGACGCCCTTGAGGATTTTGCCGACCGCAGCGTCGAAGCGCTTCAGATTGGAGTGCCCCCACAGGGCCGCCACCCGCTTGCGGTCGGCGTCGGCCTCCGGCAGCCGGTGGGTCTGGTCGTCGGCCAGCATCTGCACGCGGTGCTCGAGGGCCCGCAGCTGGACATAGGCCTCGCGCATCAGCCGGGCGGCGTCCGGGGTGACATGGCCGGACTGTTCGAGGGCGGCGAGGGAGTCCAGGGTCCGCGGCGAGCGCAGCGCCGCCTGGCGTCCGCCGAGGATCAGCTGCTGGGTCTGGACGTAGAACTCCACCTCGCGGATGCCGCCCCGCCCCAGCTTGAGGTCGGCCCCGGCCGCCGTCACCCGGTCATCGACCTTGTGGGCGTGGATCTGGCGCTTGATCGAATGGATGTCGGCGATGGCCGCGAAGTCGAGGTTGCGCCGCCAGATGAAGGGCGACAGCTCGCCGAGGAAATCCCGGCCGGCCAGTCTGTCGCCGGCCGCGACCCGGGCCTTGATGAAGGCCGCCCGCTCCCAGTTCTGGCCGACGCTCTCATAGTAGGCGAAGGCGGCCGGCACCGGCATGGCCGGCGGCGTCGAGGAGGGATCGGGACGAAGCCGCAGATCGACCCGGAAGACATAGCCGTCGGCGGTGCGGTCCTGCAGCATGCGGGCGACGCCGTGGGTCAGGCGCACGGCCACATCCTGCGGCTCGGCCCCCTCGGCCACCGGCATCAGGTCCGGCTCGTAGAAGACCGAGATGTCGATGTCGCTGCTGTAGTTGAGCTCGAACGCCCCATGCTTGCCCATGGCCAGGCAGAAGAGGCCGGGGACGGGACCGCGCGCCGTATCGGCCGGCGCGGTGAGCCGGCCGCGATCGATCTCGGCCCGCGCCGCCTGCACCAGCGCCGCCTCCAGGGCCGCGTCGGCGAACCGCGAGAGGGCGCCGGTGACCTGGTCGAGGTCCCAGACGCCGCCCAGGTCGCTGAGCGCGCAGAGTAGATGCAGGTCGGCCTTCAGCTGCCGCAGACGCTTGGCGGCCGTAGCGTTTTCCGGCTCGTCGGCCTGGGCTCGGGCCGCGTCCAGCAGGGCTTCGAGCCGTTCGTCAGGATCGCTGTCGAGGGTCGCCGCCAGCGAGGCCGGCCGTCGCCGCATCAGGCTCGACAGATAGGGGGAGGCCCCGAGAACCGGGGCCAGGGCATCCCAAACGGCGTCCAGGGCGCCCGCGCCCAGCTCGTTCTCGACAATTTCCCGGGTCCGCTCGGCGTGCTTCTTGTCGAGCACCGGTCCGCAGGGGACCAGCCTCGGGCCCAAGCCGGTCATTCGGGCCTCGGCAGCACCAACGCCACCCGCAGCCCGGGGCCAGAGCCATCGACAGCGCCGGGCCCTTCCGACAGCTCCAGCCGCCCGCCGTGCGCCTCGGCGACCGCGGCGACCAGCGACAGGCCAAGGCCGGAGCCGGGCTCGGTGCGGCTGTTCTCCAGGCGCACGAAGCGCTGCACGACGCGGGCGCGGTCTTCCTCCGGTACGCCGGGGCCGGTGTCGGTGACCGAGAACTCGACCTCGCCGGACGACCGCCGGCGGACCCGCAGCATCACCGCCCCGCCCTCGGGCGTATATTTGATGGCGTTGTCGAGCAGGTTGGCGATGGCTTGGGTGAGGATTTCCTTGGCCCCGTTGACGGTCAGGCGGGGGGTCAGCTCGGCCTTGAAGTCGAGGCCCTTGTCCTCGCAGACCGCCTCGTAGAGTTCGGCGATGTTGGAGGCCAGTTCGCCCGGATCGAAGGGCTTGGGATCGGGCACCCGGCCGGCCGCCTGCAGCCGGGCGATGGCCAGCACGGCGTTGAAGGTGCTGAGCACATTGTCGGCGTCGATCAGGGCCTGTTCCATCGCCTGCAGGGGATCGCCCTTGCCGTTCTCGATCTCGATCAGACTGGCTTCCAGCCGGGCGCGCAGGCGGGTCAGGGGCGAGCGCAGGTCGTGGGCGATGGCGTCGCCGGCGTGGCGCAGGCCGCCCATCGACTGCTCCAGCCGATCAAGCATGTCGTTCAGCCCCTCAGCCAGTTCGTCATACTCGTCGCGCACGCCGCGCACCCGCACCCGGGCTCGCAGATCGCCGCCACGCACCGCCGCCACTGCCTCGGTCAGGCCCTGCATGTGGCGGGCGACGTTGCGGCTGACCAGGATGCCGCCGGCCATGCCCAGAATGATGATCAGCGCGCCGGCGCCCCACAGCGCCCGGGCAATGCCGACGACGAAGGCCTCGCTCTCGCTGACGTCGGCCCCGACGAAGAGGATCTCGCCGCCCTCCAGCCGTTCCTGCATGCCCCGCGCCGGCTTGCGGATTTCGCCGCCGTCCATGTCGGTGTCGGTGAGGGTGAACCGGGCCCAGTTCTCGCCGTCGTCGGTCTCGTCGATCGGCGAGACAGGGATGGTGCCGCTGATCTTCTTCCCGTCCTTGTCCATCAGCAGATAGAGGAAGGGCTTCTCGCTGGCCGAGCGTTCGATGATGGCGGTGTTCAGGCCGGCGACCCCGCCCTGACGATAGGTGGCCTCCAGCGAGTTCATCTCGCGGGTGATCTCGTTGTCGGCCCGCCGGCTGACCTCGCCGGCCGTGGCCACATAGATGTAGCCGAGGAACGCCGCCGCGGCCCCGGCGAACAGGGCCAGGAACAGCAAGGTCAGCCGGAAGGTGGTGGTGCGGACGAAGCGGGGGAGTTTCATCATTGGTCGGTCTTCCCCAGCACCGTCGGCAGATCGCGGCGGCCATCCACAACCCGCAGGATCCGGACTCCCGATCGGCCGACCAGGGCTTCATACAGGATGATCCAGGGCGGCTCCGACGCACCGAGCAGGCCGCCGGCCATATCCCGACGCCGGCCGATACCAGGAAACTCGGCGATCATCTGAAATTTCGCCTCCAAGCGCCGGATCACCTTGATCGCGCGCGCCTCACTGGCCTCGCGCGCGATCCACAGGAATATCTCGTCGAGATCGCGACCGGCTTCGGGCGACCGCACATGGATAGCCCCCACCGCAGACCTCGCTAGCGTTCCGCAGCCAGCCGCGCGCGGCCTTCCGCGATAATCTGGTCAACCGTCCGGATGTCCTGCTCGCCGCGATCCAGGGATGCACGCGCTTCGCCGACCATCCGTTCCAACGCCTCGCGATTGCGCGCGATGAAGGCGTCTTCCCAGTCTTCGAATGGCTTGCCGTCCTCGGCCATGCCGCCCTCGGGATGTTCAGGATCGGATGTCATCTCGCCATCCTACCACAGTCTACGGGTCGAGCCGGTATCCGGCCCCGCGCACCGTCTGCAGCATCGCCCGGTCGAAGCCCTTGTCGATCTTCGAGCGCAGGCGGGAGATGTGGACGTCGATGACGTTGGTCTGGGGGTCGAAGTGGTATTCCCAGACCTTTTCCAGCAGCATGGTGCGGGTCACCGACTGGCCGGCGTGGCGCATCAGGAATTCCAGCAGCTGGAACTCGCGCGGCTGCAGATCGACGTCCTTGCCGGCCCGGTGAACCTCGCGGGTCAGCAGGTTCATCTCCAGATCGCCGACCTTCAGCGTCGTTGAGACCGCGCCCGTCTCGCGACGGCGCGACAGGGCCTCGACCCGGGCGATCAACTCGGCGAAGGCGTAGGGCTTGACCAGGTAGTCGTCGGCGCCGGCCTTGAGGCCGACGACGCGGTCGTCGATCTCGCCCATGGCCGAGAGGAACAGCACCGGGGTGGCGTCACCCTCGCGGCGCAGGGTCTCGACGACGCTGACGCCGTCGCGGCGCGGCATCATCCGGTCGACGATGAGAACGTTGTACTCACCGGCCCGGGCGGCCTCGAGGCCGTACTCGCCGTCCGAGGCATGCTCGCATTCGAAGCCGGCCTCCGACAGGCCACGCTTCATGGCCTCGGCCGCTTCGATATCATCTTCGATGATCAGAATACGCATGGCGCCGCCCCAGCAGAAGATCGAGGGCGGCCCCGACTCAGGGCCGCCCCCTCCTAGACTAACCCGGGATCTTCACCGGCACATAGGCGGTGGCGCCGTTCGAAGCGATGCCCAGCAGCACCGTCGGACGGCCGGCCTTCTTCGCCGCGTCGACGGCCGCCGCCACCTCGGCCGCGCTGCCGACCTTGCGGGTGTTGACGCTGACGATCACCACGCCGCGCTGCACGCCCTGCTCGGCCGCGTCGGAATCGGCGCGCACCGTCTCGACGACGACGCCGGACTCGACGTTGTTGCGCGACCTGGCGGCCGCATCGAGCGGGCCGAGCGCCATTCCCAGCACCACGGGCCGTTCGGCCGGCGCCGTCGGCTTCTCGCCGCCCGGGGTCGGGCGGCCATTGCCCTGGCCGGACTGGGCCAGATCCAGTTCCTTCTTGGACGGCCGCACGCCCGACCGGATCTCGATCTTCACCGGCTTGCCGTCGCGCAGGACCGACATGCGGACGACGTCACCCGGCCGGACCTTCGCCACTTCGCGGGTCAGCGCCGTCGAGGAGGTCACCGGCGCGCCGTTGACCTCGGTGACCACGTCATCGAGCTTCAGCCCGGCCTTGGAGGCCGGGGCCCCGGGGGTCAGGTCGCCGACGATCGCCGCCTTGATCGGACCCAGGCCCAGGGCCTGGCCCATCTCCGGCGTGAAGTTCTGGATCGAGGCGCCAATGTAGCCGCGCTGGACCTTGCCGTTCTGGATCAGCTGGCTGGTGACGCTGTCGGCCAGGTCGGCCGGAATGGCGAAGCCGATGCCGACCGAGCCGCCGGTCGGCGAGAAGATGGCGCTGTTGACGCCGATCACCCGGCCGTAGGTGTCGAAGGTGGGGCCGCCGCTGTTGCCGCGGTTGATCGGGGCGTCAACCTGGATGAAGTCGACGAACGGGCCATCGTGGATGTCACGGGCCAGGGCCGAGACGATGCCGGCCGTGGCCGTGCCGCCGAGGCCGAAGGGGTTGCCGACGGTGATCACCCAGTCGCCGACCCGGGGCTTGGCGTCATCCTCGAAGTTGACGAAGGAGAAGCCCTTGCCCTCGACCTTGAGCACCGCCAGATCGGTGTCGCCGTCGGCGCCCACCACCTTGGCCGGCAGTTCGCGGCCATCCTTGAGGGTGATTGTGATCTCGTCGGCGCCGTCGATGACGTGGTTGTTGGTCACCAGATAGCCGTCGGCCGAGATGAAGAAGCCCGAGCCCGAGGACTGCTGACGCGGCAGGCCGCCGCCCTGGCCGCCTTCGGCGCCGCCCTCTTCCCCGTCCTCGCCCTGGCCCTGGCCCGGCAGGTTGAAGGGCAGCCCGGGGATGCCGCGCAGGCTGGATGGATCGACCTTTGATTTTACATCGATGGAGACCACCGCCGGCGACACCTTTTCGAAGATGTCGGCGAACGACATCGGCGCGCCGGGCGGCGGGGCGAAATTGACCTTGGTGGCGGTAAGCTGGGCCGCGGAGGCGTAGTGGCCCTCGGCGGCGTCCGCCATTCGCATGCCCACGCCCGCCATGGCGGCGGCGGCGACGCCGACCCCCGCGATCGCGCCGACGACAAATCCACTCTTTCTCGATGACATCGTCATTTTGTTCCTGCGCCGGCATGACGCCGGTGTTTCCACGTCCAAGTTAGAAGCGTTGCCGCGATGTGCAACGCTGCTCAAGTTATCTTTGCGTCATGAGCCGGGAGATAGTTGCGGCAGGATCGCGGCGGCTTGGTGTCAATCTCGCCCTTCGCGCGTCAATTGTGCAAGCCGCGCCTCCTCCTCGGGCGAAAGAGCCGCGGGCGCGGGCCGGCCGCGCAGCCGCAGGATCAGCAGGCCGCCGCCGACCAGCAGCACGATGATGGGCCCGCCCCAGAGCAGGGCGTTGGGCGCCGAGACCGCCGGCTTGAGCAGGGCGAACTCCCCGTAGCGGGCGACGAGGAAGTCACGAATGTCCTGGTCGCTGCGGCCGGCCGCGATCTGCTCACGGATGACCTGACGCAGGTCATGGGCCAGTTCGGCGGTGGAATCGTCGATCGACTCGTTCTGGCAGACCAGGCAGCGCACCTCGCGGAACAGGCTACGGGCGCGGGCCTCCTGCGCCGGGTCGGCCAGCCGCTCGGACGGATCGGAGGCCGCGGCAATGCAGGCGAAGGCGGCGAGCGCGATCAGCAGGCGTTTCATGCGGCCACCGCCTTGCTCTTGCGGCCGACCGCCAGGCGCAGGCGACGGTCCGACAGCGACACCGCGCCGCCGAGCGCCATCAGCAAGGGTCCGAGGAAGATCAGCTGGACCCAGGGATTGAAGTAGCCGCGCACCAGCCAGGCCGGCTGTCCTTGCGCCGTCGTGCGGCGCTCGCCGAGCGTGATGTAGACCTGGTCGAGGCCGCGATAGCAGATCGCCACCTCCTGCGTGGTCTGGCCGCCGGCCGGATAGAAGCGGCGCTCCGGCCGCGCCTGGCAGACGATCTTGCCGCCCTTGCGGACGGTCAGCAGCCCCTGTTCGGCCAGGTAGTTGGGTCCGTCGAGGATATCGACCTTGTCGAGGGTCAGTTCGTAGCCGCCGAGCGGCACGGCGCGGCCGACGTCCATGACCTCGGCCAGTTCGATCTTCCAGGCGGTCTCGAAACAGGCGCCGAGGATGAACAGGCCCAGCCCGAAGTGGGCGAGGCTGGAGCCCCAGGCCCCGCGCGGCAGGCCGCCCAGACGCCGGAGCGACTCCGACCAGGGAAGCCGGAAGGCCCGCACCCGCTCGGCGATCTCCGACACGGCGCCGGCCAGCAGCCAGAAGCCGAGCGCCACTCCGGCGCTGGCCAGAGCCTTGCGCGGGCTGACGAGGGCCAGGGTGAGCAGACCCGCGCCGACGGCCAGCAAGGCCGCGAAGACCAGCCGCTGGGCGGCGCCGAGCGCATCGCCGCGCTTCCAGGCCAGCATCGGGCCGAAGGGCAACAGGACCAGGCCGATGGCCATGATCGGCACGAAGATCAGGTTGAAGTAGGGCGGCCCGACCGAGACCGTCTGTCCGTCCAGCGCCTCGCGGATCAGCGGGAACAGGGTGCCGAACAGCACGGCCACTGCGGCCGCGGTCAGGACGATATTGTTGACCACCATGGCGCTCTCGCGGCTGATCGGCTTGAAGCCGCCGCCGGGGCTGAGCGACGGCGCCCGCCAGGCGAACAGGGCGAAGGCCCCGCCCGCCGCCAGGCCGAGGATGCCCAGCAGCAGCAGGCCGCGCTCGGGATCGACGGCGAAGGCGTGGACACTCGTCAGCACGCCCGAGCGCACCAGGAAGGCGCCGAGCATCGAGAAGGTGAAGGCGGCGATGGCCAGGAACAGGGTCCAGCCCGGCAGGGCGCCGCGCTTTTCCGTCACCACGGCCGAGTGCAGCAGGGCCGCGCCCATCAGCCAGGGCATGAAGCTGGCGTTCTCGACCGGGTCCCAGAACCACCAGCCGCCCCAGCCCAGTTCGTAGTAGGCCCAGAAGCTGCCGAGCGTGATGCCGATGGTCAGCAGGCCCCAGGCGGCCAGGGTCCAGGGCCGGATCCAGCGGGCCCAGGCGGCGTCGATACGGCCGCCGATCAGGGCCGCGACGGCCAGGCTGAAGACCACCGAGAACCCGACGTAGCCGAGGTAAAGCATGGGCGGGTGGATCGCCAGGGCCGGGTCCTGCAGCAGCGGGTTGAGCGAGGCGCCCTCGACGGGCGGATCGGCCAGCCGGGTCATCGGGTTGGAGGCGAACACGGTGTAGGCCAGGAACAGGGTCCCCAGCGCCCCCTGCACGGCGATGGTCCGGGCCTTCAGGTCACGAGGCAGGTCACGGCCAAACCAGCCGACGGCGGCGCCAAACCCGGTCAGGGCCAGGCACCAGAGCACCATCGAGCCCTCATGACTGCCCCAGGCGCCGGCCACCCGGTAGAGCAGGGGCTTGGCCGTGTGGCTGTTGTTGGCGACGTTGGCCACCGAGAAGTCGCTGGTCACGAAGGCATGGATCAGCGCCCCGAACGTGACGATCAGCGCGACGAAGGCGCCGGTCGCCGCCCCCTCCCCGGCTCCGGCCAGCAGCGGCCGGCGCGCCCCGGCCGCCGACAGGGCGGTCTGGGCGATCGACAGGACGAGGGCGAGGATGAGGGCGAAGGCGCCCAGTTCGACGATCATGCGCCATCCTGCCTGGGTGCCGGCGCGTCATGCTCGGGTCGCTGCCCCTCGCCGCGCCATTCGCCCTGGTTTTTCAGGGCCTTGGTGACTTCGCGCGGCATGTACTTCTCGTCGTGCTTGGCCAGCACCCGCTTAGCGACGAAGACGCCGTCCGGACGCAAGGCCCCCTCGGCGACGACGCCCTGGCCTTCCTTGAACAGGCTGGTGACCTCGCCGTCGTAGACCACGGTCATGCCGGCCTGGTTGTCGACGACCCGGAAGGTCATCGCCTCGCCGTGCTTCTTCAGGCTGCCGACCTCGACCAGACCGCCGAGTTGGAAGGCCTTGCCGGGTTTCAGCGAGGCCGTCGCCACCTGCCCTGGCGTCAGGAACAGGGAGATGTTCTCGCGCAGGCCGTAGAGGGTCAGGCCGACAGCCAGGGCCAGCACCGGGGCGCAGGCCAGGACGATGGTCAGCCGCCGCCGGGCCTTGTGGGATCTGGGCCAGAAACTCATCGCGCCGTCTCCGCTTCCGCCTGCAGGGCCTTCAGCACCTGCGGCTGGTCCTTGTACAGGGTGCGGGCCCGGGCCAGTGCCGCCTCCCGCTTTGCCGTCTCGCCGAGCACCCCGTAGGCGCGCACCAGCCGCACCCAGCCCTCGGGGTCATCCGGATCGGCCTCAAGCCGGGCGGCCAGGCCATCGACCATGCCGCGGATTTTGGCGTCCATGTCGGGGCCGGCGGGGGCGGCGGCCGGCTGTGGCGGTCCCGGCCGCTTGCCGGTGCGCTCGACCTCGCTGATCTCGGCGGCCAGGCCTTCGCGGCGCGGATCGTCCGCCGGCAGGTCGGCCAGCAGGGCCCGCCAGCCGGCCAGTCCCTGGGCGGTCTTGCCGTCGGCGATGTCGGCCAGGGCCAGATGATAGCGGGGTGAGGCGGCGCGCGGATCAAGGCGCAGGGCCTCGCCGAACGCCTTGCGGGCGTCCAGGCCGATCTCGCCCTGGCCGGTCAGCACGAACAGTTCGCCCTGCTGGGCCCAGAGTTCGGGATTGCGCGGTTCGAGCACCACCGCCTCGCGCAGGGCCTTCGCCGCGCCGAAGGGGTCGTTCGATTCCAGCCGCGCCCGGGCCAGGAGCTGCAGCAGGCGGGGGTCGTTCGGCCGCTGTTTGGCCACCTCGGTCAAGGCCGCGGCGACCTGCGCCGCCGTCAGGGTCGAGGGGTCGGCCTTGCCCCAGGCCGCGATCCTGTCGCGGATCGGCGCGTCGGCGCGGCCGGGCGAACCGATCCAGAGGTAGAGCGCCAGGGCGGCCAGCGGCGTCAGCACCGCCGCCGCCAGGGCGAAGCTTCGGCCGCCGGCCAGGGTGACGGGCCGCGCCGCGTCATCGGCCGCCAGCAACCGCTTGCCGGCCTCGGCGCGCACCTCTGCCTGTTCGACCGGGCTGAGCAGGCCACGGGCCACCAGGTCATCGACCTCGGCCAGCTGGCGCCGGTGCATGTCCACGCCCGGGTCGGCGCCCTCCGGGGCCGCCGCCTGGCGGCGGGCAAAGGTCAGCACCAACCATGCCGCCAAGGCTGACAGCAGGGCGGCGAGGGTCCAGAACAGGACGGTGATCCACAGGGACATGGGCGCGCTGTTAGCGGATATCTGAGGCGGGGGCGAGGCGGCAAAATCGACGGCGGACACGACTGACCGGCCGCGCCGGGGTTGTATGGCCGTCTTGAGACCGCGCGCGCCTTGATCCAGCGCAACGCCGGAACGCGCGGCTAGGCCGCGGCCAGCCGCCGACGGACGATCTGGGCCGCCTTGTCATCCTTCGCCAGAGTCAGGATATCGGCCGCGATGACCAGGAAGGCGCGCACCCGGTCGGGATGCTCGACCTCTTCCGAGCGCAGGTGTTCCAGGGCGTCCTCGACATAGGGGTCGATGTGCTTCTCGACCGCCTCGAGGATGCGGGCCCGGGTGGATCCGAAGCCGCCATTGTCGGCGCTGGAGCGAACTTCCTCGGCGAAGGCCAGCAGGCTCATGGCATGGCCGACGGCCCGGGAGTCGGGATCGGCGGACAGCTTGGGCGCGGCCTTGATCAGCCGGGCGCTGTAGCGGATGGCCTGCACCGGCAGCGCCTGGCCGACGGCGGCCTCGATCTCCTTCAGCCGGCCCTCGACCGACAGCGCCAGCCCGCGCTTCTGGCCGGCCAGCCGCTTGCCCCACTCGCCGTCCTTGTTCAGCTGCACCGCCTCCTCAAGCTCGGCGATGGCGATGGAGGCCTGATGCACAGCGCGTCCGGCCGCCCTGCCGGCGGCCTCGCCGCCGCCGGTGTCGAAATTGCGCACCCTGGTCAGGTGGTCATCGATGGCGTCCATGACCTTGACCCCGAAGAAGGCCAGGTCGGAGGCGGCCAGATAGCGTTCGCTCGGCCGGTCCATGACCGCCGAGATGATCCGCAGGATCTGCATGGGCTCGCCCATCCGCGAGGCCAGCATCTGGAAGAACAACGGGCCGGCGTCCGGGGCCACGGCGACGCTGTCGCGATAGGCCAGCCGGGCGGCTGCGCGCCGCTCCTGGTCCATGCGGGCCAGCCAGTCGCCCAGGTGCGGCAGGCAGCGGCGAACGATCGGCGCCAGGGTCAGGGCCGGCCCCAGGCGCGCCGCGTCGATGCCTGCCAGGGCGGCGGGACGGTCCTCGGCCTCGAGGTCCTGCAAGGCCAGCTGGCACAGGGCGTCGAAGGTGGCCGGGTCGATGTCCTCGGGACTGTAGGCGGCGGCCGATGTCTGGGCGATGGCGACGGCGTCCGGCCAGGCGGCCTTCAGATGCTGCCAGAGCCGGGTCAGATGGCCGGACGGAAACTGCGCGGCCGGGCCATTGAACAGGCCGACGAGGGGGGCCAGCGCAAGGTTGCGCAGGGCCCGGTCCTTGGTCTCGCGATCGATCAGCAGCCAGACCGAGCCGAGTGGCCCGTCGCGCACCGCGTCATCGGACAGGGCGTGTTCAAGCTTGCGCAGCACGCCGTCGGGCGCGCTGTCGATCAGCATCCGGAGCAGTCCAGCCTTGGCCGGCGAAAGCTCGCCCATCGGTCACGCCCAAAGCCGCCCAGACGGCGGCGGTAACCAAGATGCCGCAGGGGTGGTTAATGAAGGCCGAAACGGGCCTTTCAGGCTTCGGCCCGCGGCAATCTGACCGTCACCTTCAGTCCGCCCATGGCGCTGTCGTCCAGCACGAGGTCGCCGCCGTAGGCCCGCGCCAGTTCATCGACGATGGCCAGGCCCAGTCCTGAGCCGGGCGCGCTCTCATCGAGGCGGGCCCCGCGCTTGATCACGTCCTCGCGGCGTTCGGCGGGCAGGCCCGGGCCATCGTCCTCGATGGCGATAGTCAGCCAGTCGGCGCCGGCCGGCGCGGCGGTCGCCCGGATGTTGCGCCTGCACCAGATGCCGGCGTTCTCGAGGATGTTGCCGACCAGCTCCTGCAGGTCCTGCCGCTCGCCCCGGAAACACAGGTCGTCGGGCGCGCGCCAGTCGATGGTGACGCCCTTGTCCTGGAAGATTCGCTCCATGGTCACGGCCAGTTCGTCCAGCACGGCCGAGACATCGGTGCGCTCGCCGGTGCTCTGCGAGCGGGCGGCGGCGCGGGCGCGGCGCAGGTGGTGCTCGACATGGGCCCGCATGGCCTCGGCCTGGCGCTCGACGATGTCGGACAGCGCGCCCGGCGTGCTGCGCGCCTCGGTCAGCATCACCGCCAGCGGGGTCTTCAGGGCATGGGCCAGGTTGCCGACGTGGGTGCGCTGGCGCTCGACGACATCCTGGTTGTGGGCCACCAGGGCGTTGAGCTCGCCGGCCAGCGGCGACAGTTCGGCCGGATAGTCGCCGACCAGCCGCTCGGCCTTGCCGCGGCGCACCAGGGCGACCTCGCGGCGCAGGCCGAACAATGGCGCGAGGCCGATGCGGACCTGCAGATAGACGGCCAGGATCAGGCCGGCGCCCAGCACCACCAGCGCCCCGACGATGACGGCGATGAAACGGTTGGCGGCCTCGTCGATCGACTCGCGGTTCTCGGCGGCCATGAACAGCACCGGCTTGTCGCGGCCCGGAATGGAGCCGACCTGGGCGGCGGCGTGCAGGCGTTTGCCGAGCGGATCGACGGTGTCGAAATAGACGCTGGTCCCCGGTGTTTTGGCGGCGGCCGGGCCGACCTCGGCGGGAATGGCCAGGTTGCTGTCCCAGATCGAGCGCGACTCCACCAGCGGCTTGACCACGCCCTTGGCGTCGAGCTCGGCGATCTGCCAGTAGAAGCCGCTGTAGGGGCGATAGGCCCGCACGTCGGTCATCGGCGGGGCGTAGACCTGACCGTTGTCGACGGTGGTTTCGGCCTGCAGGCCGCGAATGGATTCCTCCAGCCCGGCCTCGAAGCGCTGGACGGAGGCCTGGCGGAACAGGTGGTTGAGGCCGAACCCGGCCAGCACCAGCATGCCGATGCTCCACACCCCAGCCAGCAGCACCAGCCGCAGGACGAGCGAGGAGCGCCTCAGGCTCCGGAAAAGGGGCAGGCGTTCTCGCGCTTTACCGCGCGCCTCGCTCACGCGTCGCTCTCACCCTCGAGGGCCATAATGCGGTAGCCGAGGCCGCGCACCGTTTCGATGCGGTCCTGGCCGATCTTCTTGCGCACCCTGCCGATGAACACCTCGATGGTGTTGGAGTCGCGGTCGAAGTCCTGGTCGTACAGGTGCTCGACCAGCTCGGTGCGGCTGATCACCCGGCCCTGGTGCATCATCATGTAGTGCAGCAGCCGGTATTCCAGCGAGGTCAGGCGCAGCGGCTCGCCATTGACCGAGGCGCGGGCGGCGCGGGGGTCGAGCCGCAGGCCGCCGCAGGACAGCTGCGGGCTGGCATGGCCGGCCGAACGGCGGACCAGGGCGCGCAGGCGGGCCAGCAGCTCTTCGGTGTGGAACGGCTTGGTCAGGTAGTCGTCGGCCCCGGCGTCGAAGCCGGCCACCTTCTGGCTCCAGTTGTCGCGGGCGGTGAGGATCAGCACCGGCGTCGAGACATTCTCGCGCCGCCATTTCTCCAACACCGACACCCCGTCGATCTTGGGCAGGCCAAGGTCGAGGATGACCGCATCATAGGGTTCGGTCTCGCCGAGGAAGTGGCCTTCCTCGCCGTCCGGGGCGTGGTCGACGGCATAGCCGGCGTCGCCAAGGGCCAGCTTGAGCTGGCGCGACAGGTCGGGATCGTCTTCGACGAGCAGAATACGCATGGATGGAATCCTAGAACTGGCCGGTGGCCGCGTCGACCATGAAGTCTTCGAAGCGACCGCCCGGGAAGCGCAGCCGCATCCAGTAATACTTGCGGCCGCCCTGCATGCGGGGATTGGCGTTGACGTACTCGCCGCCGGTGCGGCTCTCGACCATGCGGATCAGCTGGGACAGGGGGATTTCCCGTTCGCGCGGGGCGTCTAAACCACCCTTCTGCTCCTGGCGGTCGTCGCGGTTGCCCTTCCCACGACCCTGCGCATCCGCCGCCATGGGGATGGCGGCGGTCAGGATCGCGGCTGCAAAAAGGGCGACGAGACGTTTCATGCCTGTGCTTCTAGGGTCCGTCGTCTGAATGGCGGCTGAATGAACAGGTTATGCAAGGTACGCGACCGCCTGTCACGGGCCAGCGCCCGAGAGGCGAGAGCGATCAGCGCTTCTTGGCGGCGTAGGGGCGCTTGGCCTTCCACTCCTGGGCGAACTGCTCAAGTTCCGGGCCGGCGACGTCGGGCAGGGTAACCACCAGCCGGGCCACCAGGTCGCCGCGCTTGCCCTTGGCGTCGATGAAGCCCCGGCCTTTCAGGCGCAGCTGCTGTCCGCTGTTGCTGCCCTTGGGCACCGTCAGGGCGACGTTGCCGTCCGGCGTCGGGGCCTCGACCTTGCCGCCCAGCACCGCGTCGGGAACGGTGATCGGCACGTCCATGATCAGGGTGTCGCCCTCGCGCCGGTAGATGGGGTGGGGGCGGATGCCGAGCTCGATCATGGCGTCGCCCGGGCCGCCGCGGCCAGGAGCCCCCTGGCCCTTCAGACGAAGGGTCTGGCCATCCTGGGCGCCCTTTGGAATCGCCACCTCGATGGTGCGGCCGTCGGAGAAGGCGATGCGCTTCTTGGTCCCGCGGATGGCGTCTTCCAGATCGATGTCGATCTTGGCGCGGACATCCTGGCCCTTGGTCGAAAAGCCGCCGAAGCCGCCGGGATTGCGCCCGCCGCCGCCGCGCCCGAACATCTCGCCGAGGATGTCGTTCAGGTCGACGCCATCGGGGCCCGGCCCACCGGCCGGCCCGCGCGGCGACCAGCCGCCGGCGCCCGCGCCGCCGCTTCGTCCGAACGGGCTCTGCTCGTGGCCCTCGGCGTCGATCTCGCCGCGGTCGAACTTCTTGCGCTTCTCCTCGTCGCCGACGATGTCGAAGGCCCCCGAGACGCGCTTGAACTTCTCCTCCGCCGACTTGTCGCCGGGGTTGGCGTCGGGGTGGTACTGCTTGGCCAGCTTGCGGAACGCCTTGCGGATGTCGTCCTGCGACGCACTGCGGGAAACGCCCAGCTCCAGATAGGGGTCGCGCGCCAAGGATACCTCTTCACAAATCAAAGTCGGTCGAAGGCCTCTACCTAAGGCAACGCGCGGCCCACGCAAGGGGCACTGTTGTAAAATTGCAACTTCGCGCGCCGACGCTGTCGTTTTCGGGCGGCTAGAAGCTCGCCCGCTCGACGGTGACGGTCATGCCGCCGTCGTCGCTGACCACCTCCAGCCGGGCGTCCAGCTGCTTGACCAGGGCCTGGACGATCACCGTCCCCAGGCCGCCGGTCACCTCGCCCACCGAGGCCGTCGCCAGCCCCGGCGTCTTGCCGATGCCGTTGTCGGCGACGGTCAGCTTCCAGTTCTCGCCCCGGCTCTCGTAGACAACCCGCACCAGCGCGCCGTCGCGGCCGGCGGGAAAGGCGTACTTCACCGCATTGATCACCAGTTCGGTGACGATCAGCCCGACGCTGACCGCCTGGCCCGAACTCATCCGCCCGTCGTCGGCCGTCACCGCCAGGGCGATCGGCCGGTCCTCGGCGATCATCGAGCGGCCGAGCCCCTCGCACAGCTTGGTCAGGTAGGGTCCCACCCCGACCTCGCCGATGCCCTCGACGGCGTGCAGGTGCGACTGCACCGCCGCCACGCTCATCACCCGCTGATGGGCGTCGCGCAGATGGTCCCGCGTCTCCGGCGAGGTCACCCCGCGCGCCTTGAGCATCAGGATGCTGGCGATGATCTGCAGGCTGTTGGCGACCCGGTGCTCCATCTCCTGCAGCAGGATCTGCTTCTGCTCCAGCAGCGCCTCGGTCCGGGTCAGCAGGGCCGCCAGCTCCTGTTCCAGCCCGCGCCGGGCGGTGATGTCGGTGAAGGCCAGCAGGATGGTGTGATCGGGGCTGGTCTCGTAGACCACCTTGCGGGCGTTCAGCAGCATGGTGCGCTGGCCGACGCCCGGGAAATCGTGGCTGACCTCGAAGTCGTCCATCGCCGCCCGCTCGGGGATGATGGTCTCCAGCAGCAGGCGCAGGGCCGGAATGTCCCACTGGCCGTCGCCCAGGTCGTAGAGCAGGGCCCCGCGCGTGTGCGCCTCATCGACCTTGAAGGTCTCGTAGAAGGCCCGGCTGGCGGCCATGACCCGCAGTTCGCCGTCCAGCACCAGCAGCGGCTCATGGATGGTGTTGACGATCGCCTGGGCGAGCGTCTGGGCCTCGGCAATCCCCTGCAGGGGGTTGATCATGGCGAAAGGACCAGGCCGATCTGTAGCGCGGGGGCGGCGACCGATTTCGATCAAAGGAAAACCCCGTTCGGCTTATAGGCGATCCGGTCGACAGAGTCGCGCCGGAACCGACGTAGCGGTGTCGGAAGCATCGTAACCTCCGGCGGCCCGCAAGCCCCCGCGCCGTTCAGAACAGCGAGGTCGTCATCCCCCCATCGACCACCAGGCTCTGGCCCACCACATAGCCGGCGAAGTCGCCGCACAGCATGGCGATGACCTTGCCGACTTCGTCGCTTTGCCCCACCCGGCGGGCCGGAATGCGCAGCTGCTTGGCGAACAGGGCCTCGGCCCCGGCCCGGTCGAGGCCGTTCTTCTCGCCCAGGGCGGCGAGGGTGCGCTCCAGCCCGTCGGTGGCCACCATGCCCGGCAGCAGGCAGTTGATGGCGACATTGTCCCGCGCCAGCCGCCGCCCGACCGCCGCGCAATAGTTGACCAGCGCCGCGCGCGCCGGCCCCGACAACAGCCGCGTCTCGCTGGGAAACTTGGCCGCCACGGTGGCGACGGCGACCACCCGGCCCCAGCGCCGCGCCGCCATGCCCTCGCTGAAATGCCGGATCAGCTCCACCGGCCCGACCAGGCCGCTGCTCACCGACCCCAGCCAGTCGGCCTCGCCGATGGCCCGGAAGTCCTCGACCGGGGCCGGTGGCGAGACGCTGATCACCAGGATGTCGGCGGCCGGACAGGCCGCCGCCAGCGCCGCCCGCCCCTCGGCCGTCGAATGGTCGGCCACCACCGGCGTCACCGACGCCCCGGTCGCCGCCGCGATCTCGCCCGCCGCCGCCAGCAGCCGCGCCTCGCCGCGCGCCGACAGTACGATCCTCGCCCCCTCCCCGGCCAGCGCCAGGGCGGCGGCCCGTCCCATGCCGGCGCTGCCGCCGGCGATCAGGGCGGTGCGGCCCGCGATCCCTAGGTCCATGTGCTGTTCCTCAAGCTGACCCGCCGCTTGTCCCCGCCCGCCCCGCCCGGGTCAACCGCCGGCGCTCGCCCCCGCGATCTGTCGAAGCCCGGCTATTGTAGCACAGGGCGGCGAATAAATACTGTTATAAATCAACCGCCTAAGACCTATCCGGGAACCATCCGGGTCGTCATTTCCACCCCTCGAAACCGCCCTGTAGACCCACCCGAAACCACCCGGAAACCACCCGATGTCGCGGCGTTCGGGGAACGCCGGAAAAAGGGGCGAAATCAATATGTCTAGACATATTCATCTTGCCGGAGGGCGGGGCGCGGCCTCAGCCGGCGCCTTCCACATGGCCGTCGAAGCGGGGGGCGTCGTCGCAGATCATCACCCAGTCCGGCTTGTCGCCGACGAAGATGTGGCCGGCGATGCCAAGCTGCGGATGGCCGTCCAGCGCCCCGGCCGGCACGAACATCCGCCCGCCGTCCGGCGTTGGCTGCGGCATGGGACAGCCGCAGCCGCCGCAGAAGGTATGGCTCCAGCCGGTCGCCGTCTCGAAACGGCGCAGCTGCTCCTCGCCGCCGACCCATTCGAAGCGGTCCTGGCGGACGTTGAGCACGGCGTTGGAGCCTGTGCCGGAGGCGCGCCGGCATTGCGAGCAGTGGCAGAAGCCGACCGGCGGCAGGCGGTCGAACAGGCGGAAGCGGATGTGGCCGCAGAGGCAGCGGCCGGTGGCGGCGAGGGGGCGGGGGCGTCGGAAAAGCAGTCGGGCCGGAGGAGGAGGAGGTGTTTGTTCGGCGGTCGGCGTTCTAGTGGGCGTTGAGGGATAGGCAGCTGGAGCGCGCACCGGGATCATAGTGCCCCAGCCAAACACGATCAGGCCTGCCGCGTTCGCCCCCGGTTGGCACGCCTCGAACCTGTCCGGCCGCTTCACCTAGCGCCTGCAGAAGTTTCCCGGCATGATTGTGAAAGGGGGAACGATGAACCGACTTACCAAAACCGAAATTCAGAACGCGCTGCTAGCGGGTCAACCAGTCTCTTGGACCACTTCGACGAACAAGTCCGAGACTATCCAGCTTAGCAAGCCTGAGCAGCGACGCCTATTTTCGTATCTTCTGACCTCGTCAGTGCGAGAACCTAAGGGGCTCAGCGATGCTTTCGTTGACGGGCTTTCCCAAGCCCGCTCCGCAGAAGACGATCCTGCACAACAGGCATCAGGCCCTGGGTCACAGGCGAACCTGGGCGGACCTTGGCGCCTCCAAAAGCTAGAAACTCAAGGATTTGGCGGTCTAAACATAAGCGGCGGTCCGCCATTTACATTGGAATTCGATGCGGAGAGCCTTCTGCTACAGGGGCCAAATGGAAGCGGAAAATCATCGCTAGTAGCCGCCATTCTTTGGGCACTCACCGGCGAACGGCCTCGAGATCAATCGGCAGAAAAACCGGAGGACCGTGCTGCGGTATTCGACAGCGAGAACCGACCCATCGGAACTTGGCCTCCCGTGGCCTCCTATCCCGCCGACCAAAGCGGCCTCTCTGCGAACCCATTGGTTCGGGTGACTCTGACGTTCGTGGATCCAAACGGTAGCACGGCCCAAGTAGAGCGGCTTCTGAAGGATGGAGAGATCATTCCTCCACAAAGCCCGACACTCCAAGTGCCCGACATCTTCCTGGAGACTGGGCTGCTTATGCCTGCTCGCATGGCGCGTTTGCGCCTTGAGAAGGGACCGACCGCCCTTACTGCGGCGGTCCAGCGCCTGACCGGTTTGGACGACTTGATAGACATTGGTCTTCTGGCTGACGGGCTATGTCACAAAGGACGAGAATATCTCACGACGCATTCCAAAGATTTGCTTCACCAAACTTCATTGTTTGAGACAGCTATTGCAGAAGTTCGCCGTGCCTTGGAGCCCACAGGCGAACGCGTAGAATCCTTCAAGCCCAAGGATACCGATGATGTCCAAGGTGATCTTGCGGCGCTTGGCAAGAAACTTCGGACGCGAGCCGGCGAACTCACAAAGGTCATTGCTGACGACCTTACGGAGGGTTTGGACCTAACGAATGCCAAGGTTCAGTTGGATGTTGCTGGAGCAATTTCCGGTGCGCGCGAAGAACTTACGCTGGGCTTAGCAAGCTTGGCTCCCTGGAAGACACTTGAAGCTCTTTCAGCGGCCGTTGTTGCTCAAACTCCAAGTGCATTGGAGCGGATCGCCTCCAAGGCAGAAGATGCGATCATCGAAGCATTGGCATTTGATGACAGGGCCAAGAGCGATTCAAGGCTGCAGATGAAGGCGCTCGCAGCGCACTGGCATGAGGCGAACCGCTCCGGCCCTGTTGCTGATTGCCCGTTGTGCGATGAGGTTTTGGCCGACCCGACATTAACGGCAGAAATTGAGAATTTGCGTTCAAGCGGGCAGGCAGCCACTCGACAGCTCATTGATAATCTAAATGCAATTCAGGCGGAATTTGACGCAGCCATTCATCAGACTGTTGCTGCGGCTATCCCTGACGCTTCAACATTTGCGCCTAGACAAGCAGTTGTCGACGGCTTGGTTGCGCGTTTTGTAGAGCGCGAGCGTTACAGCTCCTTCCTAGCAAGCTTCACGAAACTGGTTTCCAACCAACTGAAAGCGGCCCCTTCCGAGGAACTCCCTCTAGAAAGCTCCCCCGAGCGGAGCGGGTCAGACCCGAGCCAGCCTCTTCGAGGCAGAATCTCTGCGCTCAGGCGAATACTCTCACTTGCTGAGTGGTTCGATTGCCACTCCGAAGACTGGCGGTCATGGTGGGGCTCCGCCGCCGGCCTCCGAAGAGAGGAAGAAGGCGAACACTCTGAGGAAAATTCTGAACAGGTTGAAAGCCTCAACTCGCACCTTGCCCGCTTGTCGGATGCTCTTGGGGAGGCTTCGCCCTATCGGATCGCTGCGGAAGCATTGGGCCGCGCATGGACAGCCGGCCGAGAAGCCAGTCGTCTTCAAAAGCTCCAAGGTCTCCGAGAAGATATCGCCGAACAGCTATCCCCGCTGAAAACCTTGGGCGCCCTTGCAGAGGCTCAAGCGCGGATGGCTATAGGCGCCCTTTCGACTGATATCTCAGATATTCTGAAGAGAATTCAACTGAACGAACGATTAGCCTTTAAAGGTGCCCAACTCCAAAAGAAGACAGGCCTGCTGGTTCAGGCGGGATTTGACGAATCCTTCAAGATCGATGCAACCCTAGTTGCTAATACGTCTTGGCTCAGGGCCCTGCTATGGGCATTTTTACTAGCTCTGAGAGCGGAAGCTGTAAAGCAGCACGCGAGTGATCCGCTTGCCCTACTGGTCCTTGATGACCCGCAAGCAACCTTTGATGCTGAGCACCGTCACCGTTGGGTCGCTGAGATAGCAGGACTTCAACGAAGTCCGATTCCCACTCAGATCATACTGGCGACCCACGACGAAGTATTCTTGGAACTAGCGAAACTGGGCGGCATCTCGGGTCGAGAAGCGATCATCGTTTCTGCAAGTTCGGAGCTTGGTCATGCGGCAATCTTTGAAGGAGCCGCTCTTGATCGGCAATGGACCCGCGCTTTAGCTGAGAATACGCCGTCTGCTGGCCAAGACTACATTGCTGCCGTACGGGTGCACGTTGAAGGGCTACTGCGGCTGATGCTACGAGGCCAGGACGCTGGAGTCACATCCGTTCTCTCCGGATTCGTGCTGGGCGATTCACGCGAAAAGCTGCGGCAGTTGAATGCTGCAAAGTATGCCCCTTGGGACAAAGCAGAGTTCAACCGCCTCATCGGGCAGCTTAACGCTGGCACCGTTGCCATTAAACACATGGAACTATCCCACCATGCTGGTCGGACTGTACTCGGCATGGGCGAGGCGACGGACGTTGAGCAGCATTGGCGAAAAAACCTCGCTCCGGCCCTCAACCGCGCCTTTCTCATGGCTAGGGAACACCAACTGCTCCATGGCGGCCTGAACGCACTTCATGCCCCGCAGCCCAGTTGTGAACTGCCCAACGGATACACCGACAAAATTCGCAGCCTGCGACTAAAGATAGTCGGCCGGGCGGCAGCTTTCAGCGGCAGTTCGGCAGCAGACGGCCGAATGGATCTGACGCTGGAAGCGGCTGGAGATACTATCGTTTTGGGGAAGCACTGGGCGTTCAGGCTGAATGCCCCAACTCTCGAACCTGTGGCGCGTAAGGGCGATGTGCTGTTGGTAAGAGAACTCGGCGCTCCCTCGTCTAGATCGCTGGTAGTTGCCCGTGTAGAAGATCGAATCGTCGCGCGGCGATTGGAAATTTCGGAAAATCACAGCGATGTCGCAGTACTGACTGCGCAATCCGTTAACCCCCAACAGATTGCTCCGCCGCTGGTGGTTAAGCAATCGACGCTTGATTTGCATAAGGTGGTCGGAGTGATATTTGACTCTGCCCGCAGGATTACTCAAGGCGATGATGAAATATCTGACTGTGGCGGCGAGTCGGCTATTCATCATATTACGGCTGCCATCCACGGATTGGTGGAGGTTTCGGGCCAAAGCGCCGAGCCGATTGCCTTAGACGGGCAACTTCTTCTTGTCGGGGCCCCTTTAGCGCCGGCCGATGCACTTTCTCAGTTGGACGGTCATCCGGTCATTGCTGGGGACGGCAACGAGAACCGGTACTTCAAGCGACTTCGCCACATGGACAACGATGTGGTGGTGCTAGAGAGCTTGGAAATCAGTGGAGACTTCCCCCCTATCGTTCTCAGTCACAACAAAAACGCAACGACTGACTTGGCTCAGGTCTGGCCAGTGTTGGGGGTGTTATTCGAGCGTGCTTAATTCTTAGCGCGGGAGTGCTCCCTTCCCTTCCGGTAGTTCAGCCCCCCGGAACAAACCCCCTCCCCAACCGCTCCCCCCTCCAAGGGTTCGCGATCGTCGCCGGCCTTCGGAGAACCACATGTCCATTCTCGCCTGGATCGTCCTCGGGATCGTCGCCGGCTTTATCGCCAGCAAGCTCATCAACAAGTCCGGCAGCGGCCTGGTCATGGACCTGGTGCTCGGCGTCGTCGGCGCCGTGGTCGGCGGCTGGCTGTTCAATCAGTTCGGCAGCGCCGGGGTGACCGGCTTCAACCTCTACAGCCTGTTCGTCGCCGTGGTCGGGGCGGCGGTGGTGCTGCTCATCTACCACCTGGTCTTCCGTCGCGGCCGCGTTTAGGCGCACCGCTTCGGCCCGCATAGAGGGCCGCAGACAAAGGCTCCCCGGCATCGCTGCCGGGGAGCCTTTTTCGTTCTGCAACCGGTCCAGGGGGCGAGGGCGGCGTCGATTCCTGTCAGGGCGACAGCGGCGGTGCGCTGGTCGGCATGCCCTGGCTTCAGGCGTTAGGCGGGACGACGGTCGCCGTCGTCTCTCCGAAACGCCGTCGGCCGGGCGCTGACTGTCAGACGCCGGGCGGCGGCGAGGGTGAGGTCGCCTCTGGGCTCCCTTCTCCCCTCGCGGGAGAAGGTGGCGCCGGAGGCGTCGGATGAGGGGGCTCACCGTCTTCCGACACCGCCTGTCCTATACGTCGCCAACCTTCTGCCGCTCTTAAACCCTCTTCCTCCCACCGCTTCGCGGCGGGCCCCTCCTTCTCCCTTAGGGAGAAGGGAAAAAAAAGCTCCGGCATATGCATATGCGATAGCCCTTCCCCGCAACTGGGCATGGCCCAGACAAAAGGCTCCCCGGCATTGCTGCCGGGGAGCCTCTTTCGTTCCGCCACGGGTTCAGGGGGGCGAGCGGGGCGGAACGGCTGGTCTCGACCAGCATTCTAAAACGCGCCGGGAAGGGGATCGTTCGGTCTACCAGCGCGATCATTTGAGAATTGTCAGATCGGCCTGGAATTCCGCATTGGCCCGCTAGACCGGCTCCATGCCGAAGCCCGCCTCGTCGAACACCTCCAGCCCTTCCGGCATCGGCGGCGGGGGCTCGCCGGCCATGCGGGCCAGGAGGTAGGCGACGGCGAGGACCATGTCGGCGGCGTCGTAGGGCTTGGGCAGGGAGGCGATGGCCACCGTCCTGGCCGAGCGGGCGCGGCTGGTCTGGCCGCTGATCAGCAGCACGGGGATGCCGAGGGCCTTGAGATGTTCGGCCAGTTCGATGCCGTCGTCGCGGCCGGCCAGGCGGATGTTGACCAGGGCCAGGTCCGGCTTGCGCTTCTTGGCGACGACGACGGCCTCGGCGTGGCGTTCGGTCAGGTCGAGAACCTCGTAGCCGGCCTCGACCAGTTCGTCGCGCAGGATCATCGCCACCAGGGCCTCGTCCTCGACGATCATCAGCGTCTTGCCGAGCCGGCCCGGCCCGGTCGCCGGGGGGTTGGATGGGGGGGTCATGCACTTTCCTCCGCGCGGGGCGTCTCGGCGATGTCTTGCCGCGCCGCGCGGGGGTCGTCATGAACCAGGGCGATGCTGGTGTGCTGGATCGACACCTGGGTGCCGGGATGGCGGGCCGAGGTCTCGACCACGGCGCCCAGCTGGCCGGCCAGGGCGCGGACGATGCTGGCCCCCATGCCGACGCGGGCCGGGGCGGTGAGCGGCATGCCGACGCCGTCGTCGCGCACGCACAGCACCCAGTTGGGGCCGTGGAAATTGTAGTCGACCTCGATGTGGCCCGGCCGCTCGCCCGGAAAGGCGTGCTTGAGGGCGTTGATCACCAGCTCGGTGATGATCAGCCCGAGGCTGACCGAGACCCTGGCCTCGACCACGCCGTGGCCGCCCTCGACGGTCAGGCGGATCCGCGAGGGATCGGCGATCATCGAGGCGGTGATGCTGCGGCAGAGGTTGAGGAAATAGGCCTGGACGTCGACGACGCCGCTTTCGGAGGTGGACAGCAGCCGCTCCAGGGCGGCCACGGCCATCACCCGGCCGTGGGCGTCCTTGAGGTTGCCGCGGGTTTCCTCGGAGCTGGTCTTGCGGGCGTTCTGCAACAGGACGCTGGCGATGATCTGCAGGCTGTTGGCTACCCGGTGGCGGACCTCGCGCAGCAGGACGCTGTGTTCCTGCACCAGGGCCTCCTGGCGGGCGGCGTCGGCGGCGGCCTCGGTGACGTCGGTCACCCCGATCAGGATGCGGGTCTGTTCGAGGTCGAGGTAGACCAGGCGGCGGGCCTGGATGATCAGGTTGCGGACCGGCTGGCGGGGGCGTTTGAGGTCGATGTCGCGGGCCTCGGCCGTCGCCTGGCCGCCGACGGCGGCGTCCATCAGCAGGCGCAGGGCGGGGCTGTCCCACTCGCCGGCGTCGAGATCGTAGAGCGGACGGCCGACGACCTCGGCCTGGGCCAGGCCGAAGACGTCGCAGAAGGAGAGGCTGGCGGCGACGACGGTCAGCTGTCCGTCGAGCAGCAGCAGCGGCGCCGGCGAGGCGGTGACCACCGCCAGGGTCAGGCTGAAGGCAATGTCCTCGAGGCTGTGGGCGTGATCGGACATGGCGGGCCTTGCTGGGTCCGGAGGCTCGCGGGAGGCGAGCCGATCGCCGGGGACGCCGCGAGGGGCCAGGTTGGAACAGGTCGGAGCGGTCTATCGCGCTACACCCCAACGCCGCGCGAGGGCGGCGGTTGCGTGGCCGGCGCCGGTTTTCGACATATTGTCGCCGGTCCCGACACTGAGGGGGTTCAGGGCCGGCGTCTGGGAAGGAGGAAGGCTTCGCTCCCCCGCCCACCGCTGTCATCCCGGCCGGACCCCGGCGAGAGCCGGGGGGAGAGCCGGGACCCAGGGGCGGCGCCCACAGGGTCGGCGGCGGCAGGGACGGCGCCCTGTCCCTCCCTGGGTCCCGGCTCTCCGCGCTTCGCGCTGCGGCCGGGATGACAGACGCGGGGGTCAATCCGGGTCGTAAGGCTCGTCCCCCCGGTCGATCATCAGGTCCCAGGCGGTGTATTCGAGGGCGTCCTCGGGGTCGACGAGTTCGGTCTCGCTGATGGTCTGGCCGCGCACCGAGACGCCGGCCTTGTGGACGCTGTCGGGGTCGCCGGTGACCAGGGGGTGCCATTCGGGCAGGGTCTTGCCCTCGTGCAGGCGGCGGTAGGCGCAGCTGGGCGGCATCCAGGGCAGGGCCTCGATGTTGTGCGGGGTCAGCTTGACGCAGTCGGGCACCTGGGCCTTGCGATTGGCGTAGTCGGTGCAGCTGCAGCGCTGGCTGTCGAACAGCATGCAGTGCACGCGGGTGGGGATGACCTGGCCGCTGTCCTCATCCTCGAAGCGAACCAGGCAGCAGAGACCGCAGCCGTCGCATAGGCTTTCCCATTCGGCCACCGTCATCTGGCGGAGGCTCTTGTATTCCCAGAAGGGTCGGCGAGGCATGGGCAAGGCAGTACCCCCGATCCGCCGCGCTCGCCAGCCCGCCTGTCCTTGCCGGTTCGGCACAATCCTTGCGTGATGGACCGCACGCGCCTCTGAAGGATACAGATGAGGCGTCCTTTCCCGTGTTCAGACTTCAGGTAGCCCGTGTCCAACGACGAAAACGACAAGTGGAGCCTCGAACCCTTCCGGTTCGACGATTCCCGGCCGGCCGCCGAGGACCCGGAGCCTGAACCCGCGCCGCCGCCGCGCCGCGAAAGGCCGGTTAAGGAGAAGAAGGCCAGGCCGCCCCGCGAGCCGCGGACGCCGAAGCCGCCGAAGCCGCCGAGGGAGAAGAAGCCCCGGCGCGAGCGCATCGTTTCCGACGGCCAGGGTTGGGAACGGTTCAAGGCGCTGCTCGGCAAGCTGAAGTGGCTGTGGATCACCCTGGCCGTGCTGTTCGTCATCGGCGTGACCGTGGCCATCGGCGGCGGGGTCTATGTCTGGCGCAAGTATCTGACCGATGTGCCGCCGCTGCCCGACCGGGCCGCCCTGTTCGCCGTCAACCGGGCGCCGGGCATCAAGTTCCTCGACCGCCAGGGGACGCTGATCGCCACGCGCGGGCCCCGCTATGGCCAGCGCATCACCCTGGACCAGCTGCCCGAGCACGTCACCCACGCCTTCCTGGCGGCCGAGGACCGGCGGTTCTACCAGCACGGGGCGCTGGACCTGTACGGCATCAGCCGCGCCGCCGTCGTCAACTGGCGGGCCGGTCACACGGTGCAGGGCGGCTCGACCATCACCCAGCAGCTGGCCAAGGGCCTGTTCCTCACCCCGGAACAGACCATCAAGCGCAAGCTGCACGAGGCGGTGATGGCGCGGCGGCTGTACAGGGTGCTGACCCGCGACGAGATCCTCGAGCTGTACCTCAACCGCATCTATTTCGGGGCCAACACCTTCGGCGTCGATGGCGCCTCGATGAGCTATTTCGGCAAGTCGGCCCGCGATCTGACCATCGGCGAGGCGGCCCTGCTGGCGTCCTTGCCCAAGGCGCCCTCGCGCCTGGCGCTGAACAAGAACATGGCCGCCGCCCTGCTGCGCTCGCACCTGGTGCTCGACCGGATGCGCAAGGAGGGCTGGATCACCGCCGCCCAGGAGCAGGAAGCGATCGACAATCCGCCGAAGCTGCAGGCCAAGGCGCTGCAGGACGAGGGGGATCTCGGCTATGTCCTCGACTACGCCACCAACGAGGCGGTGAAGATCGCCGGCGCCAACGCCCCCGACCTGACCGTGCGGCTCACCCTCGATTCGAAGCTGCAGAAAGTCGGGGCCGATACCGTGCGCAAGGTGCTGAGCACCGATGGCGTCAAGGCCAAGGCCCGGCAGGCGGCGCTGCTGTCGCTGGGCGGCGACGGGGCCATCCGGGCCATGGTCGGCGGCGCCGACTTCGACGTCGCCCCGTTCAACCGCGCTGTCCAGGCCAAACGCCAGCCGGGCTCGACCTTCAAGGCCTTCGTCTATGCGGCGGCGTTGGAGAAGGGCCTGCTGCCCAAGGACATCCGCGTCGACGGGCCGGTGAAGTTCGGCGACTGGGCGCCGGAGAACTATGGCGGAAACTACTCGGGGCCGGTCACCCTGGAGGTGGCGCTGGCCAAGTCGATCAACACCGTGGCGGTCAAGCTCGGCCAGGAGGTGGGCGGCCCGGCCATCGGCGAAATTTCGCGCCGCTTCGGGGTGACCACCGTTCCGGCCAGGCCGGACCTGTCGGTGGCGCTGGGCTCGTACGAGGTGAACCTGCTGGAGCTGACCAGCGCCTTCCAGGTGTTCCAGCAGGCCGGCCAGCGGGTGCAGCCCTACATCATCGAGAGCATCGTCACCCAGGACGGCCAGCCGGTCTACAACCGCAGCCAGCGGCCGGGCACGCCGGTCTACGACATCCAGTACGCCAGCATGATGGTCAAGATGCTCAAGGGTGTCGTCGAGCGCGGCACCGGCACGCGGGCCGCCTTCGGCCGGCCGGCGGCGGGCAAGACCGGCACCAGCCAGAACTACCGCGACGCCTGGTTCATCGGCTTCACGCCGGACGTGGTCACCGGCGTCTGGGTCGGCAACGACGACGACACGCCGATGGAGCGGGTGGCCGGCGGCGGCATGCCCTCGACCATCTGGCGCCAGTACATGGTCGCCGCCCACGCTGGCCTGCCGGCCCGCGACTTCGACTGGCTGCTGCCCGACGTCGAGCCGGAAACCGAGCCCGACCCGCGCAACGGCTTCTACGAGGGGCTCGGGAGCGACTTCAGCCGCTCGGCCAGCGAACTGGAAATCCTGACCCGCGACCCGGATCCAGTGATCGACCCGCCGCCCGGACAGGCCCCGCCGGGAGCCAGCGCGCCGCCGGCGCCGAGCGAGCCGATCCCGTATTGATAATTCCTCCTTCGGGACGCAACGCGTCACGGGGGAGGGGGACCGCGCCCGCAGGGCGTGGTGGAGGGGGCAGCGCTGAACTGTCGGGATGAAGCGCGTTCTGGCGCGCCTTTGACAGCTGCATTCATGGTCATCGCCAAGAGCCGGCGCTGCCCCCTCCACCACCGCCTTCGGCGGCGGTCCCCCTCCCCCGTCGCTACGCGCCGGAGGAGGACTTGTGACCGCTCAACAGGAAAATATGGTTAACGAGTTGTAAACGCGGCTGGATCGGGGTTTGCTCTGGACCGACATGACCCCCACCGGACTGTTCCGGTCCGGGACGGTTCCGGAGTTCCGCATGTTCGAGTTCGGTCGTCAGCTACGCCGCGCCTTCGAGACCCCCGCCAGCCCGCCTCGCGACGGGATGACCGGCGGCGACGCGGCCCTGCTGGACCTGCTGGACCTGCGGCTGCTGAAGGCCGAGGCCCGGGCCGCCGACATCGCCGCCGGCCGCATCAGCGCCCGCGACCCGGCCATGCGCCAGCTGGACGCCGCCCTGGTCTGGCGCGAGGTCGCCCGCCGCTCGGGCGACGCCGTCGCCCTGCGCAAGGCCGCCGCCGCCGCCGAGAGCGCCGCCACGAAGTTCGAGGCCGCCCGCCGCCCGGCCGGCGTCGCCCGGGCCCGGGTCGAGCAGGCCTTCAGCGCCCTGCTCGGGGCCGAGCTGTTCGGCGACGAGGGCCTGGAAGCGGCGGTCATCGCCACCCTGACGCCCGTCGCCGCCGATCCCGGCCCGGCCGGCGCCCTGGCCCTGTGCGGCCTGGCCGGCGTCGACGGCCGCCGGGCCCTGCGGGGCGGCGGGGTGGAAGACGCCCTGGCCGCTGCCGGCCGCTTCGAGGCCCCGCTGCGCCGCCTCGACCAGGCTGGAAAGGGCAATGTCGCCCTGCGCATGGCCGCCGCCGAGCAACGCGCCGTGCTGGCCGACATCCTGGCCGGCTGCGGCGCCCGGCTGAAGGACCAGCCGCTGATCGACTGCGCCCTGCGCGAACTGGCCCTGGCGACCGGGACCCTCGACCCCGACTACGAGCCGCTGATGAGCGCCCGCATCACCGCCCAGGCCGGCGCCGCCCGCGCCGCCCTGGCCGAGCTGACCGCCGACACCATCGCCGCCGCCGACGGGGTGCAACAGCTGACCGACGCCCTGGAGCTGATCCCGCGCGACCACAGCCCGCTGGACTGGACCCGCATCCAGGCCCAGCTTGGCCAGGCGTTGCAGACGCTCGGCGAACTGACCGACGCCCCGCGCGCCTTCGACCAGGCCCTGCGCTGCTACGACCGGGCCGTCTTCGACCTGGGCGGCGAGACGGCCCTGGCCCTGCACGCCTGCGTCGCCGCCGGCCGCGCCAACTGCCTGGGCCGCCTGGCCGAGCTGACCGGCGACCTCGCCGTGCTCGACGCCGCCGAGGCCGCCATGCTGACCGACCTCACGGCCCGCAATCCCGGCCAGGACCCCACGGCCTGGGCCCTCACCCAGCTGGGCCTGGCCCGGCTGTATGAACTGCGGGTGGAGATCACCGGCCGCGGCGACCATCGACTGGCGAACGCGGCCATGGCATACGACGCCGCCCTGGAAGTGTTTTCCGAACAGGGCCTGCGTTCCCTGTGCGACCTGGCCGCGCAGGGGCTTGAACGCCTCAGGGAACGGTCCGAAGCTTAAACCATGCTGCTGTCGTTGTTCGCTTTGGCCCTGGCCGTTCAGGAAACCCCTCCCGCCGAGCCGGAGTTCGGCCGACCCGAATGGCTCTCCAAGCCGACGCGCGCCGACCTGACCGACGCCTATCCCGTCTCCGCCTACGAGACCGGCAAGGGCGGCACGGTGACGATGATCTGCCGCGCCACGGCCATGGGCGACCTCGACCGCTGCGAGGTCATCAAGGACACCAACCCAGAGGCCGGCTTCGCGGGGCCCAGCCTGAAGCTGACCCGCCTCTACAAGATGAAGGCCGTGGGCCCGGACGGGGCGCCGGTCACCGGCCGCCTGGTGCGTGTCCCGATCGTCTGGACCGCCCCCGGCAAGTTCGCCGCCGACGGCCTGCCCTACGACCTGATCCCGCTGGAGCGCCTGACGTGGACCGGCCGGGTGCGGCCGACCAAGACCATCGGCGAGACCCGGACGCTGCGTCTGGTCTGCCGCATCAGCGTCACCGGCAAGCTGACCCCCTGCGCCGAGCCAGGTTCGCGCAAGGCCTATGACGGCCCGGCCAAGTGGACGGCCCGCAAGTTCACGGCCGCCCCGCTCGACGTCGACGGCAAGCCGACCAGGGGCAAGCTGGTGGTTCTGGAGTTTCCGGACGTGACGTCGAAGCTGCCGTAAGACCGTCGGTCTAGGCGGCGGCGACGTCCCCGGTCCGCCGGCGGATCTGCCAGAAGCGGATGGTGCGCTGGGCGACCTCCAGCGGCAGGTCGTTGTACAGCTGGCCATACTGCCGGGCCTTGGCCATGGCGTCGCCATCGCTGTCGAGGATCAGCACCGCGAAGGTCAGGAACAGGCTGGCCTCGAAGCCGGCCGCCTTGCAGATCACCGCCAGGGCGTCGAGCTCGCGGCGTTCGACGATGCGGCGGGCGGTGTGGAAGTCGATGTTGGCCAGATGGGCCAGGGCGACGAGGAAGCGGGTCGTCTGACGACCGCGCAGCATGGCCGCCAAGGCGCGGGGGCCGAGTTCGTCCTTGGCCGCCATCCGCTGGACGTCGGCCTCGGCCTGGGCGTAGTCGGCCGGCAGGGCGCCGTCCTGGGCGGCCAGCCGCTTGCGGCCGTTCTCCAGGGCTCGCTCCAGTTCGGCCGGATCGATGCTGGCGTTGCGGGCCAGGATCTGCTCGCGGATGCGGGCTTCGGCTACGAAGTAGATCTCGTTGAGCAGGTCGACCGGCAGGCTGCGGCGATTGACCAGGCCTTCCTGCAGGCGCGGGCTGTTTTCGGCCTTGTCGACCAGCCGCTCCTGGGCCTCGCGCGACAGGTCGGCGCCGTCGTTGCCGATCAGGACGCTGAGCGTCTCCTCGTCGCCGCGCTCGACGATGACGTCGGACACGGCCGACGACAGGCGTGGCCGTTGCGAGATGGCCTGCAGGTGCGCCTGGCCCTGGGAGCGGGCGACGACGATCAGGTCGCTCTCACTCAAGGAGGCGGCGCCGGTCAGCACCGGCCGGGCGACCTCGATCTGGTCGCCGGCCAGGCGGCGCAGGACGCCGGCCGGGGCGTCACGGCGCGCGGACAGGCGGCCGGAGAGTTCGGCCCGGACAGCAACTTCCATTTCGCCGGCCAACTGACCAAGCACCTGGTCGAACAGGGCCATTTCGGCCGGGGCGTGGGCGTCACGGGAGAAGAAGGCGTCGGTCAGGCCGCGCAAGAGATCGCGTCGCCGCTCGCTTGACCCTTCATGGGCCAGGTCGACCAGTTCGCGCAGGCGTCCAGTCTCGGCGGTCACTTGCGGGCATCCTTCGTGGCTTGTTTGGCGAGGTTCTTCTGCTGCTGGTCCCGCTGCTGCTGGTCCCGCTGCTGCTGGGCCTGTTCCTCATCGGCTTCGTCATCGGAGGCCGGGTCGGGCTGCTGGGCGGCGCCAAGCGTGCCGGGGTCGAGGGCGACCTCGCGGCCGCTGAACTGCGAGGCGGCCGGCGGGGTCGGGATGCGGTCGGGCGTGCCGCCCCACTCGCGAACGACGGAATAGGACCGCGGCGCGCTGTAGCCGTAGTTGGGTGTCCCGGCCAGCGGTGGCGGGCTGGGCGGCGGCGGCAGGCTGGGCGGCGTCGGCTGCGGGCCAGCGGCGGCGGGCTGCGCGGCAGGCGCGGGCGCGTCGTAGAGACTGGTCGGCAGGCGCGACGGCTCGGGCGCGCGTGAGGCCAGGACAGGCGGCGGTGCGGCAACGATGGCCGCCGGCGTGACCGGAGCGGCCCGCGGCGCGGCGGTGACCGGCTTGCCGGCCCAGCTCAGGGTGCGGCCGCGATAGTCGGTCGGTTCGCGGAGAGCGGGAGGGACCGGGCTGGAAGCGGCAATGACGGCGGCCGGCGGTGATTGGCTGCGGCTCGGGCCATAGCGGTCTTCGGCGGCCAGGGCGGCGCCGGGAAGACCGATCAACAGGAGGATGAGGCCAAGACGCATGGGGGACCGGAGATTTGCTTCCCGCCAGTGTGCCCTGTTGCGGCTTAAGGGGCCCCTAACGCCCGCGCCACCAGGCGAGGATACGGCGCTCGAGGACGTCGACCGCCGCGTAGAGCAGCGCCGCCATGATCGCCAGGGTGAACAGGGCGGCGAACACCCGGGCGGTCTGCAGCCGGTTGGCCGACTCGATGATCCGCCAGGCCAGGCCCTGAGCCCCGCCCGAGCCGGCCACGAACTCGGCGACCACCGCGCCGATGACGGCCAGGGCGGTGGCCACCTTGTGCCCCTCGACGAGGGCGGGGATGGCCGACGGCAGGCGCAGGCGGATGAGGCTCTGCCAACGATCGGCCCCGTAGAGGGCGAACAGGCGCTTGAGGTCGGGATCGGCGGCGCGCAGGCCGGTGGCAGCCCCCGAATAGATGGGGAAGAAGGCGACGATGGTAGCCAGCACGATGATGGCGCGCTCGGGGTGGTCGAGGCCGGTCCAGATCATCACCAACGGGGCGATGGCGATGACCGGGGTGACCTGGATGGTGACGGCGACCGGCTGGATGGCCTTTTCGATCAGGGGCGAGAGGCCGCCCAGCAGGGCCAGGGTGCAGGCGCAGACGCTGGCCACGGCCAGGGCGGTCAGGGCCATCGACAGGGTGGTCCAGGCGGCGGTGGCCAGGGCCGGCCAGTCCTGCATCAGGCTGGTCCAGACGGCGCTGGGCGCGGGCAGCAGGTAGACGGGCACGGCCAGGGCGCGGCAGGCGATCTCCCAGCCGGCCAGCAGGACAACGACGAGGGCCAGCGGGGCGAGGATGTCGATCAGGCGCTTCATGCGACGCCCCCGGCCAGCAGGCGGGAGATGGCCTCGGCCGCCTGGCGGAAACCGGCGGTGGTGCGGAAGCCCTCGGGGCGCGGCATCGGGCCTTCGATAGCCAGCTGGCCGGCGATGCGGCCGGGGCCGGGCGTCATGACCACCACGCGAGAGGCCATGTAGACGGCCTCCTCGACATTGTGGGTGACGAACAGGATGGCGGGCTTGAACTCCGACCACAGGGCCAAGACATCGTCGGCCAGCCGCCGGCGGGTGATCTCGTCGAGGGCGGCGAAGGGCTCGTCGAGCAGCAGCAGGCGGGGCTTGGTCGCCAGAGCCCGGGCGAGCGAGACCCGCATGGCCATGCCGCCCGACAGCTGGGCGGGGCGTGTGTCCTCGGCGCCGGCCAGGCCGACCTTGGCCAGCCAGTCGGCGGCCAGGGCCCGGGCCTCCTTGCGCGGCATGCTGGCCAGTTCGAGCGGCAGAGCCACATTGCCGGCAGCGCTCAGCCAGGGGGCCAGGGTCGGGGCCTGGAAGACCAGGGCGGTTTCGCCGCGTTCCGTCGCCCGGGTCACCGTCCCCCGCGTCGGCGCCTCAAGGCCGGCCAGCAGCCGCATGGCGGTGGACTTGCCGCAGCCGGAGGGCCCGACCAGGGCGACCACCTCGCCGGCCCCAAGCGTCAGATCGACCGGCCCCAGCGCCAGCCCACGGGCGTACTCGACCTCAACGGCTTTGAGGTCGGCGATCATTGTGCGGCCGCCCATCCTCCCACGTAGGCCGAAGGCCGTACGGGGGAGGGGGACCGCCGGCGAAGCCGGTGGTGGAGGGGGCGAGGGCCGTGCGCCAGCCTCTCAAGGCGCGACCAGCTCAATTCTGAGAGAGGGCTCTTCGTCACTCGCCCCCTCCACCGCTTCGCGGTCCCCCTCCCCCGTAAACGGGTGAGGATGTGGAGCGTCGTCCCTCGGCAAGTTCGTGGGCGAGAAGGCGAAGACCGTCGGCGATTGCGTCCGGGTCGGCCAGGACCTCCGACGCAGCGATGCGCTGGACGGTCAACCCTTCGGCCCTGAGCCACGCATCGCGGCGCGCGTCGTGCGCCGCCTGCTCTTCAGTCCAGTGGCCCTGCCCGTCGATTTCCACAACCAGCTTGGCCTGCGGGCAGAAAAAATCGAGGATGTAGTGGCCCATCGGGTGTTGGCGTCTGAACGGCGGCTGTCCCTCCAGCCTGACGCGAAGACGGGTCCACAGCCAGACCTCCGGCTTCGACATCTCCCGCCGAAGGGATCGCGCTCGTTTGCCTGCCAGGATGGTCGAGCGCACCGAACCCGCCTACTTCTTCAGGAACTCAAGCGTGTAGGCCTGCTTGAAATCCATATCCTTCGGATAGACGCCCTGCTCGCTGGTCACCTTGAAGAACTCCGCCCAGCGGGCGTCGCTCATGGCGCCGATGCCCAGGGTTTTCGCATCGCCGCTCTCGACGATGCCGTACTGGTTCATCACGTCACGGGCGTGGGCCAGCAGTTCCGGGGTCATTTCCGGATTGTCCTTGAGGATCAGGGCGTCGGTGGCGGCCGCGTCGCCGGCCAGATAGGCCTTCCAGCCGATCGCGCTGGCCTCGACGAAAGCGCGGACGGCGTCGGGATTGCGGGCGATCAGCTTGTCGGGGGCCAGCACCATGGTGGCGTAGCCGGGGTAGCCCTCGTCGGCCAGCAGGAAGACGGCCGGCTTCAGCCCGGCCTCCTTCTCGATCGTGTAGGGCTCGCTGGACAGATAGCCCTGCTGGATCGACCGCTTGTCGGCCAGGAAGGGCGCGGCGCTGTAGTTGTAGGCGCGGACCTGATCGTCGGTGAAACCGTACTTGGCCCGCAGCCAGACCCAGAAGGCCTCCTTCGAGGCGGCCGACAGCAGGATCGGCCGGCCCTTCATGTCGGCGATGCCCTTGATGCCCTGGTCCGGGTGAGCCATCAGGACCTGCGGATCCTTCTGCATGAAGGCGGCGACGGCCTTCACCGGCACCTTCTCCTTCACCAGGTTGAGGGCGATGAAACTGTTCGAGCCCATGCCCAGCTCGATGGCCCCGGCGGCCAGCAGCTGGGGCACGTTGACGCCTGGGCCGCCCTGCTTGATCTCGACGCTGAGGCCGCGCCGGGCGTACTCGCCGCTGGCCAGGGCATGGTAGAAGCCGCCGTGCTCGGCCTGGGCCTTCCAGTCGGTGGCGAAGCGGATGCGGGTCTTGCCGGGCGGAGTTTCGGGAGCCTTGGAACAGGCCGCCGCGAGCGCCGCCATGCCACCGGCCAGAACCATTCGACGAGACGTCATGCCACCCTCCCACACATCGCTGGCGAAGGTAGGGCGACCGGCGTTCGTCGCCAAGGGGTTCAGGGAAATGGGAAGGCCAAAACGAGCAAGAGGGCGAAGCATCCGGTCGCCCGGCGGCCTCACCCTCTTACCCAGTCCCCCGAAGGGTTCTGGTGGCCGAGGGGTGGTGGCTGGCGTGGGGTCCGGATTGCTCCGGTCTTCAACCAACCGACCCCTGACCGGTCTCCGTGGGTCTCCCCTCGGTCCTAAAGTCTGGAGCCGTTCCGCTCGCCTGGCCTTCCGGTTTCCCGTCTCGCCCGCGCCGCGGTTCCTCTCGACAAGGGGAGGGTCTCACCACTCCCGGACGGCTGCAACAGCTTGAAAACGCTGGCCTGTGCACCGAGGTCGGATCAATTGGGGACCGCTTGTGGATAAGCGGGAACAGGTCATCGCGGGCCCTTACCCGGCAAGGGGCCTGAGGTTATCCACCGGTTTTCAGCCGGCCAGGCTTTCGCGCTTTTCCTCGAGGGCCAGCCATTCTTCCTCGGCGGCGGCCAGCTTCGACCGGGCTGCGTCCATGGCCTTCATGGTGCGGTCAAAGGCGGCCGGGTCGCGGGCGTAGAGGCCGGGGTCGGCGATCGCCGCCTCAAGTTTCTTGATGTCCTGGGGCAGGCTGGCGACCAGACCCTCCAGCTCTTCGAGCCGGCGCTGGTCCTTGTAGGTCAGCTTGGCCTTCGGCTTCGGCGGCGCGGCCGGCGCGGCGACCGCAGCCGCCGACTTCTGCTGGCTGCGCAGCACCTGAACGCCGCTGGTGAAGAAGCCCGGGTTCTGGGCCAGGAAGTCGTTCCAGCCGCCCGGCGTCTCGACCACCTCGCCCCGGCCGTTGAGGCCGATGGTCGAGCCGGCCAGCCGGTCGATGAAGTCGCGGTCGTGGCTGACCAGGATCAGGGTGCCCTGGAAGCCGGCCAGCAGGTCCTCGAGCATGTCGAGGGTTTCCATGTCGAGGTCGTTGGTCGGTTCGTCGAGCACCAGCAGGTTGGCCGGCGTCGCCAGGGCCCGGGCCAGCAGCAGCCGGGCCCGCTCGCCGCCCGACAGGGTCGAGACCGGCTGGCGCAGCTGGTTGTCGCGGAACAGGAAGTCCTTGGCGTAGCCGGCGACGTGGCGCGGCGTGGCGCCGACCATCACCTGGTCGCCGCCGCCGGGGGTCAGGGCTTCCCAGAGGGTGGCGCTGGCGTCGAGATCGGCCCGGGCCTGGTCGATATAGGCAATCTCGAGGTTGGTCCCGAGGATGACCGTGCCCTCGTCCGGCTCGATCTGGCCGAGCAGCAGCTTGACCAGGGTGGTCTTGCCCGCCCCGTTCGGCCCGACGATGGCTACGCGGTCGCCGCGCTGGATGCGGGTCGAGAAGCCCTTGACCAGCACCTTGTCGCCGAACGCCTTGGACAGGTTCTTGGCCTCGGCCACCCGCTTGCCGGAGGCGGAGCCGACGCTCATCTCCATGTTCAGCGTCCCGCGGGCCTCGCGCAGCACGGTGGACTTCTGCTCGCGCATGTCCATCAGCCGGCGGCGGCGGCCCTCGTTGCGGGCCCGGCGGCCGGTGACGCCGCGCTGCAGCCAGTGTTCTTCCTTGGCCAGGGCGACGTTGAGGCGGCGGAACTCGTCGGCCTCGGCCTCCAGCTGCTTTTCCGACCAGTCGTCGAAGGCGGCGAAGCCCTTGTCGAGGCGGCGCACCCGGCGGCTTTCCAGCCAGAAGCAGCGGGTGGTGGTGCGTTCCAGGAAGGCGCGGTCGTGGCTGACGATCAGGGCCGCGCCCCGGCTGCTCTTCAGCATGCCTTCCAGGGTCTCGATGGCCAGGATGTCGAGGTGGTTGGTCGGCTCGTCGAGCATCAGCACGTCGGGCTCTTCGGCGAAGGCCCGGGCCAGGGCGGCGCGGCGGATTTCGCCGCCCGACAGGCCGGCCGTGCTCTTGGCCGGATCGAGGCCCAGTTCCGTGAGCGTCGCCTCGGCCTGATAGCCTTCGGCCCCGCCGGCGGTGGCGTAGTCGAGCAGGGTCTCGCCGGTGATCTTCGGCTCCTGCGGCACCACGCTGATGCGCGCGCCCGGGCTGACGGACCGCTCGCCGGCGTCCGACTGGATCTCGGCCATCAGCAGGCGCATCAGCGTCGACTTGCCGGCGCCGTTGCGGCCGACCAGGCAAGCCTTCACCCCGGGCTCCAGCGCCAGATCGACCCCGTCGAACAGGGTGGTGGCGCCGTCCACGAGGCGGACGTCTTTGAGAGCGAGGATGGGAGGACGCATGGGAGGGCTGCCTCCTAGCGGGCCGCGGCCCCAAGGTCGAGGGTCAACCGTCATAAGGGTGAAATCGATTCGCCATATGCATCGATCCGGGTCATGGTGCCGCCGCGTGGGTTCCCCCCTGAGGCGAGCCCAATTTCCACCACGACGGACGGGGTCGGTGATGGCGATAAAGCTGGTGCGGCTTGAAGACGAAGCCACGGTGACGGTGCTCGAGCCCCTGACGGCCGAGATCATCGAGGCGTTGCGCTATTTCCGCGGCGCCTGTCACCGCAAGCAGATCATCGAATTCATCGAGATCGCCCACCGAAAGGCGGGACAGCATGTCGATGGCCTGTCGCGCGAGATTATCGCCGCCTTCGAACGCCACCTGGGCGAGGGCCGCGAAGACCCCCGTCCCTTCCGCCTGCCGCTGGGGCCCGACTCCCACCGCTGGGCGCTCGCCGACAGCGCCCGCGCTTAGCGAAGCGGCAGACGATTATACCGGTTTCCGGCGCTGCAAGCACGATCGCATCCAGCAAGCCCTTGAATGGGCGTGATATTCCCGTGGCGCAACCGCTGTGAATGTTGGCGCCAGCGTTGACAGGACGTAGGCGCCAAGGCCGGGAATGTTGACAGGTTGGTGAGCCGGAATGCCAACGCCGCCCGTCCGAAGGCCGTGCAAGGCGCTTCGCCGCCCCTTTAGCAAGATGAATATGTCTAGACATATTGCCCGGAGCCCAGCGGGCCGGCGTTTTCCGGGCCAAATCCGCTCCGACTAGTCGCCGACCGGCTCGATCCCGCGCCCCTCTTTCGGGATCAGCATCTGGCAATCGAGCAGCTCGCGGGCGGCGTTCTCGTCATTGGCCTGGAAGCGGGCGCGCGAACCTTGCGTCGCCCTGGCCATCGCCGCTTCGACCTGCGGTGGCTTCATCCCGCCGTCACGACGCGCCGCATCCATGGCGGCGAAGGCCCAGAATTCCGCATCGCTGCGGGCCAGTTTCGCGCCGGCGGAGCTGTTCTCGGCTTCGAGATCGGACCAGGCCATGGTCAGGCCGGCGCAGGCCAGCGCCCGCGGATAGGGCGGCGGCCCGTCCGTGCTCGCCAGCATCAAGCTCAAGGCGATGACGATCATGCCGGGCCTCCCGAGGTTCCATGAAGCCCGGGGGGCGGAAGGCCGTCAAGCGGCCAGCCGACATAGCGACGGTCAGCCGCGCTCCCGCGTGCGCTGGAAGCTGACCTTCGGATAGCGCTCGGCGACGTAGTTGATCTCCCAGGCCGACTTGGCGAGGAAGACCGGGCTGTTGTCGATGTCGCTGGCCATGGCCGTGCGGTGGGTGGAGCGGAAGTTCTCGATGTCGGCGTCGGTCCCGCCCAGCCAGCGGGCCTCCGCGAACGGCGAGGCTTCGAAGATGACGTCCAGGGCGTATTCGTTGCCGAGCCGGTCGGCCATGACCTCGAACTGCAACTGGCCGACGGCGCCGACCACGAAGTCGGAACCGAGCTCGGGCCGGAACAGCTGGGTGACACCCTCCTCGGCCAGGCCTTCGAGCGCCTTCTTCAGGTGCTTGGCCTTCAGCGGGTCCCGCACCCGCACCCGGCGCAGGATTTCCGGGGCGAAGTTGGGCAGGCCGGCAAAGCGCAGGGTTCCGGTTTCCGACAGGCTGTCGCCGACCCGCAGCACACCGTGGTTGGGAATGCCGATGACGTCGCCGGCGAAGGCCTCCTCGGCCAGCTCCCGGTCGGAGGCGAAGAACATGATGGGCGCGTTGACGCTCATCTGCTTGCCGGTACCCTGCGACTTCAGCTTCATGCCGCGCTGGAACTTGCCGCTGGTCAGCCGGAAGAAGGCGATGCGGTCGCGGTGATTGGGGTCCATGTTGGCCTGGACCTTGAAGACGAAGCCCGACACCTCGGGATCGCCCGGCGAGACCTCAGACGTCTGGCCGCCCTTCTCGACCTTCACGGCCTTGGGCGGCGGGGCGAAGGCGCCCAGGGTGGCCAGCAGCTCATCGACGCCGAAATGGCGCAGGGCCGAGCCGAAGATCACCGGCGTCATGTGGCCTTCGAGGAAGGCTTCCGGATCGAACGGCTTGGAGGCTTCCTGCACCAGCATGGCCCCCTCCTCCGCCTCTTCCCGCTCGGCCGGGTCGAGGTAGCGGTCCACCGCATTGCCGTTCAGCGGCACGGCCGGATCATGCCCTTCGTCGCGATTGCGATTGTAGGGAATGAAGGTCTGGGCCCGCAGGTCGATCATGCCCTTGAACCGTCCGCCCGATCCGGCCGGCCAGTAGAGCGGCGCGGGGTCGAGCTGCAGCTTGGTGGCGATCTCGTCGAGCAGGGCGAAGGGGTCCTGGGCCTCGCGGTCCATCTTGTTGATGAAGGTGACGATCGGGATGTCGCGCAGGCGGCAGACCTCGAACAGCTTCAAGGTCTGCGGCTCGATGCCCTTGGCGGCGTCCAGCACCATGACGGCGGCGTCGGCGGCGGTCAGGGTGCGGTAGGTGTCTTCCGAGAAGTCTTCGTGGCCCGGGGTGTCGAGCAGGTTGAACATCAGACCGTCGTGATCGAAGGTCATGACGCTGGCCGAGACGCTGATGCCGCGCTCGCGCTCGATCTTCATCCAGTCGGACCGGGTGCGGCGGTTCTCGCCACGGGCCCGCACCTGACCGGCTGCCCGGATCGCCCCACCGGCCAGCAGCAGGTTCTCGGTCAGGGTGGTCTTGCCGGCGTCAGGGTGGCTGATGATGGCGAAGGTGCGCCGGCGCGCGGCCTCGGCGGCGGGGGTATTGGACATGGGGCGGGCTGTAGCGGGCGGAGGCGGAAATGTCACGGGTCCCCTAGCCGCCGGCCTTCTCCGCCTCGTCGATGCGCTGCAGAAGCTGCTTTGCCGCGGCGGCGGTCCCGCCGCCATGCGGGCTGTTGACCAGCGGCGACAACAAGGCCCTGGCCTCGCGCCAGTGGCGCTTGGCCATCAGAACCTGAACCAGCTCGAAGCGCAGCCCCACCACCTGCGGCGCCTGCTTGTAAGCCCGGATCAGGTAGTCCAGGTCGGCGGCGGTGGGATACTGGCCGCTGAACCGCCGCGCCTGAGCATAGGCGTAGAGGATGCGATAGTCGTTGGGGGCCAGAATCGACGCCTTCTTCAGCCATTCCTCGGCCTCGGTCATCATCGCCTTGTCGGCGATCTTGCGGATCTTCGGCTGGGCTTCCGCCTCCTCCGCCTCCTTCTTGGCCTTTTCGTCCTTGGCTTTGTCGTCCTTGGCCTTGGGGTCGGGCTTGGCCTCCTCGGGCTCGCGCTCGAAGGCGTCGTCATAGAGGGCGACGCCCAGCACATACATGGCCTCGGCATCGTCGGGATGACCGGCGATCCAGTCCTTCAGCAGCTTGCGCGCCTTGAGGTCGTCGCCGAGTTCCGCCTCGACCTGGCCCAGGGTCAGCGTCGCCAGCTGATCACCGGGATACTTGGCGGCCCGGCGCTGGATGGTCCCCAGAAAGCCGGGCGGCGCGTTCTTGTAGTACTGCGAGACGATCTGCACGCGGGGCAGCAGCAGGTCATCGGCGGAGGGCGGCAGGGTGGTGATGGTGATCTGCGGCGGGGCGAAACCGCCGCGGTTGAACTGGGTGATCTTCAGGCCGCTGCGGGCGTATCGGCGCAGCGTCTGTTCCAGCGCCTCCATCGACAGGCCGGTGACGTCGGTCATCGTCTTCACCGGATCAGCGCCTTTGGCGACCGCGCCGGCGTAGGCCTGGAACTGCTTGTACCGCTCCGGATCGCTCATCAGATAGTGGGTCAGCAGCCAGGACTGGGCGTAGAAGGAGGCCCAGTCGGTGCTGCTCCGCTTGTTGCCCAGCAGGTTGGCCATCGGCATCCACTTGCCGGCCAGCAGACTCTCTCCGCGGTTGTCGTTGACCTGGCCGACCTCGATGAAGCGGTCGGTGATCTTGGTGACGCCGTAGTATTCGGCGTAGCCCTCGACCATCCACGACGGATAGGCCCCCGGGAAACTGCCCAGCATGAAGTGGTGGACGTATTCGTGCAGGATCGTGTCGTCGTCGCCGCGCCCTTCGCTGGTCGCCACGGCGAAGACATTGGAGGCGCCGGGCTGGTAATAGCCGGCGATGGCGTCGCCGGCCCCGTACCAGGTCTCCTGCAGGTCGTCGCGGGTCCTGACCAGGTAGATCGGCAGCTTGCGCAGCGGCACACCGGTTTCCGGCAGGCCGTGACGGGCCCGCAGGAAGGTATCGAACAGCTCCATCTTGCTGACGTAGTCGCGCAGCACGCTTTCGGAGCCGTTGCTGTAGACGATGAAACGCGGGCTCTCGGCCTTGATCCACCGCGCCTCGGCCGGGCTGGCGGCCAGGGCCAGCATGACGACAGCAGCAAGCGCCGTCAGAATACGCGAAAACATTGAAGCCCCCCCGAGACGCCCGCCCAGCGAGCTAAGCAAAGGACGGGGTCTACGTCCAGTAGAAGCCCCAACCCTTCCCCATTCTTCGGGAATCCTAGGCCGCGAGCCGCCGCCAGACCTGCCGGTCAGCCTCGACCGTGGTCAGGTTACCCTGCTGCTGGCGCTCGTAGAGCAGGCCCATGACCTCGAAGCCGATCTGGGCGTAGCGCACCGCGACCAGCTTCTCGTCGCATCCCCGGGCGGGGGAGATGAACAGGGCCGCATTGATCTCCGGCTGCTTGAGCAGGATCAGGCTGGCCAGGCGGCGCGCCCGTTCCGGATGGAAGCGGTGCAGCAGCGGCTCCTCGGAGAACAGTTCGCGGCCCAGTTTCTCGACAAAGCCCAGGCTCAGCGAGCGGAACCGCGGGGCGGCGACCGGCGGAGCCATTTCCGTTGGGGCCAGGTTCAGGACCACATCGTTAAGCAGGAAAAGCATGGCGCACTCATTCTGGGGGCAGACATGAATGCACCGGTCTCACTTACAGGACCGTCAAGGAACGCGGTTAACGGGACTCCACCGCCTCGGTCAGGAAGTGGCGTCCCTGGCGGTCCTCGATCTCGACGACCCAGACGTCGGGGTCGATGCGGGCCGTGCGGGCGATGTAGGCGTCTAGGTCGCTCTCGACCGTGCTGGCCACCGGCTGCATCCAGAAGCGCTCCCCGTCGCCCCGGGTGGCCTCGCTGTAGAGGCGGGCGCCGCCCTCGCCACGGTTGACCGCCTTGACCAGCACCGAGCCGGCCCGGGCGTCGCCCTTGCGGGCGACTGCGGCGAACGCGCCGCCCAGCTCGGCGCGGCGGATCAGGGCGGCGACCCAGATGTCGGTGGACAGCAGCAAGGATGATCTTTCAACGCTTCGGCGGGCCGCTAACCGGATGGTAGGGCGCCCGCCGCTATGGTCACCGCACAACAATAGAGAAATGCGGACCGATGACGAGCCTGCGTGAGCAGATCAAGAGTCGGGCCGCCTGGTGGTCGGTGGGTTTGATCTGTGTTGCCCTGGTGGTGACCAGCCGTCCCGCGCATGCCGCCGGGGGGCCCTGGACCTGCTGTATGAGCGAACCGTGATGAGCGCGGCCGACCAGCGCTGCGCCCTGTTCACGCCGCAGATCAAGGCGGCGCTCGACGCCTCGCGGCTGCAGGCGCGCGGCGCGGCGCTGCGGGCCGGCGCGCCGAAGGAGACCCTGGCCGAGACTGAAGGCCGCGCCTGGCGCAAGGCCAAGGCCGTCGATTGCCGCTCGCCCGACATCGCCACCGCCGCCGGCCGGGTGCGCGGCGCCTTCGCCGGCTACGCCAAACTGGCCCGCATGAACTATCCGGGCGAGGTCGCCGGCTGGAGCGCTGACCGCTCGGTCTCCAAGTCTGGCGAGCGCTGGAAACTGTCGCAGACCAGCGCCTTCGGCTGGGACCGCCTGCAGTTCGGACTGGCGGGCCAGTATGGCGCGCCGCGCCTGACCGCCGTCGCCATCTTCGCCGACAACGCCACCCCCTACGCGGCCCGGCTGGTGATCCGCGACGTCACCCGCACCAGCGGCCCCTATCTGGACAGCCGTTCGCGCGGCAAGGGCGGCAAGCTGACCCTGGTCGCCCGCACCTCGCCCCGCTCGGCCTCCCGGGTGTTCACCGCCGAGGCCCGCGGGCCCGCCGGCCCCATGCTGCTGCCGGCCGAGGCCAAATCCGGCTGGGCCTTCCGCTTCTCCCCGACCGCCCAGGCGGCGCTGGCGGGCCTGGACCCTCGCGAGGCCGTGGTGGTGGAGTTCGTCTTCATCGGCCCGAACGGCGACAAGGTGCGCCAGGCGCATGTCGAGGTCGGTGACTTCGCGGCGGGAAGAGCGTTCCTGGCGGCGGGGGCGCGCTAACGCACCGGGCTGAACGCCACCACATTGTCCCCCGCCGGCTCGGCGGGCTGGACCGGGGGCAGCAGGACCGGCAGGCGGATGGTCACCGTCGTGCCCTGCCCTAGCGTGCTCTCGATGCCCATCTCGCCGCCGTGCAGTTCGGCGAAGGAGCGGACCAGCGACAACCCAAGCCCGGTGCCCATGGCCCGGCGGTCGCTGTCGCCGGCCTGTTCGTAGGGGCGGCCCAGCCGTTCCAGGTCCTCGGCCCCGATGCCGACGCCGGTGTCGGCCACGACCAGCTCGAAGACGCCCTCGAATCCATGGGCCGTCACCGTGATCGCCCCGCCCTTGGGCGTGAACTTCAAGGCGTTCGACACCAGGTTCAGGACGATCTGCTTCAGCGCCCGGCGATCGGCGTCGATCTCCAGCGGCTGGGTCGGCAGCAGGCCGCGCAGCTGAACCCCGGCCCCGTCGGCCTGCAGACGCATCAGGCGGAGGGCCGCCGACACCGCCTCGCGGGCGTCGAACGGTTCGCGCGACAGCTCGAAGCGGTCGGCCTCGATCTTCGACATGTCGAGCACGTCGTTGATCAGGTCCAGCAGATGGCTTCCGGCCTCATGCACCAGGCCGCTGTACTCGCCGTACTTGTCGGGCATCGGCCCGAACAGGCGCTGCCGCATGATGTCGGAGAAGCCCATGATGGCGTTGAGCGGCGTGCGCAGCTCATGGCTCATGTTGGCCAGGAACCGCGACTTGCCGCTAGCCAGGGTCTCGGCGTCGGTCTTCGCCTGTTCGAGGGCCGCCTCGCGGGCGCGGTCGGTGGTGGCGTCGCGGAGGACGGCCAGGATCATGTCGTCCTCGGCCCGGCGGAAGGAGACGGCGATCCATCGGTCCTGGGCAGACAGCGGGGCGAAGGCGACCTCGGCCCTGCCCTCGGTGGCGGCCGCCTTCAGGGCGGCGGCCACCGGCTCGCGCTGGGCGGCCAGCGCCGGCAGACCAAGCCGAACCAGGGCGTCGCTGTCGATGCCCTCCGGCGCGCGGCCGTAGAGGGCGCGGACCTTGCCGTGCGGATAGAGGGCGACCAGCAGGTGCGGCTGGCCCGACAACAGGCTGGTCAGCCGCTGTGTCTCGTTGTCCTGGCGGTCCTTGGCCTCGCGGGCCCGGCGACGGGCCAGCAGCAGGCCGGCGCCCAGGGCGAGGACGATCACCGCCATGCCGAGCAGGCCCAGCGCCATGGCCACCGGCGGGCTGGGCGCCGGCAACGAGACGCCAAGCAGCTGGCCGAGCGCGGCGACGGCGGCGGCGGCGATCGAGAGCAGTGCTCCGGCGGTGGTCAGCCGGTCCCGGCCTCGCTCGGGGCCCATGACCAGGGCGATGGCCAGCGGACTGAGACAGAGGACGCCCAGCGGCCCGCCGATTCCGCCCGACAGCAGGGCGCCCAGCACCCCGGCGGCGGCCGAGAGAGCGAGCAGCAGCAAGGGATCGGGGCGCGCGGGCTTGCGCGCCTCGGTCCGGGCGTCGGCACTGTGATCGGTCGGATCGTCGGTCAACGGCCTGAGCTTGGCGTCCCTGCCCCACTGTGGGTCGTTAAGACATTACCCGCGCCGGGGCCCGAGCAGAAGCGCGCACAATCGGCGGGCGACGGATCAATGGGGGAGCCTTTGTGGATAGGCCCGCCAAGGAAACGGATTCGTAAGCGGCGGCTGGCACAACCGCATGGAAGCCGCTCGGAAGCGCGGCGCGAAAGGCCAGAATGACCCGCGCGGCGTTCCAGACTGTCGTCCCCTTCGAGCCGCCGGGTCCTCTCCAGGACCAGGCCGCCGCCGAACGCCGGGCGATTTTCGACGAGCAGAAGAAATCCTTCCTGCGCATGGTCAGCCATGAACTGCGCACGCCGCTCAACGCGGTGATCGGTTTCTCCGAGATTCTGGCCTGCGAACTCTACGGCCCGCTCGGCTCGCCGCAGTACCGGGAATACGCCGAACACATCCTGGCCAGCGGCCACAAGCTGCTGACCATCGTCAACCAGGTGCTGGAAATCGCCCGGCTGGAGGGCCATGCCGCCGACATGGGCCTGGGGCCCGAGGCGCTGGACCATGCGCTGGAAGACACCCTCGAGCAGCTCAGCGTCGATCTGCGCGAGACCGGCGTCAGCATCGACATCGGCGACGATACCGCCCTGCCCAGCGTCATGGCCGACGGCCGCGGCCTGCGGACCATGCTGTTCAACCTGCTGCAGAACGCGGTGACCTGGTCGCCGGCCGGCGGCGTGGTCACCGTCTCGGCCAGCCCTCGCGCCGGCATGATCGACATCGTCATCCGCGACAGCGGCCCCGGCGTCGATCCGGCCGACATCCCGCGCCTGCTGAAACCCTTCGAGCAGGGCCAGTGTCCCCTGACCCGCAAGGCCAACGGCGCGGGCCTGGGCCTGCCGATCGTCGAGGCGCTGAGCGGCGCCATGGGCGGCGGACTGGAGATCATCAGCGCCAGCGGCGAGGGCCTGACCGCACGGCTGAGCTTGCCCGCCGCCTGATCGGGGGCTAAGGCCCCGGCATGACTTCTCCAATTGTCGATGAATTCGAAGCTCTGGCCGGAGAGTTCGAGAGCTTGGGCGATGGCTTCACCGAAAAGGAGGCCTGGGAGCACCGATATGGGCATGTCATCGACATGGGCAAGGCGTTGCCTCCTTTGCCCGAGGCGTTTCTGGCGGCCGAGCATCGTGTTCCAGGTTGCGCCACGCCCGCTTGGTTCGCCACCAGCCACGATAGCGATGGCTCGCTCGTTCTTAGGGGCGATGCGGAAGGGATGATAACCCGCGGCATCATGTCAATTATGTTGCGGCTATTCGACGGACAGAGCGCATCTGATGTCTTAGCCTTCGACGCGAAAGCTGCATTCAAAAGACTGGATCTAGAAAATCACCTGGTGCCGTCACGAGCAAACGGTCTCGGGACCATCCTGGATTGGATCTATCGTGAAGCAAGAGTAGCGGTCGCAAGCTCGCCTGTGCAGAACTAGCTTGAACTTCGACTGACCTAGGCGGCCCGGATGCCGCTGGAATAGACCGCGCGCTCACTCTTCAGGCCGATGACCGCGTCGTAGCCGAGGATCATGTCCACCTCGCAGCCGTCGCTGGCCAGCGGCAGGCGCAGCCACAGGGTCGAGACGTGGGAGGCGCCGCGCCAGGCCATGCTGTGCGAGCCGACGCGCGGCCTGCGGTCGGCGACCACGGCGTCCAGCTCGGTGCGCCAGTAGTCGGCGGCGGCGCTGTTGTAGAGGTCGGTCAGCTTCATGCCGGTGATCTCGCGGCCATAGACCGAGTAGAGGCCGGTGCCGGCCAGGCGCTGGCGGTAGTCGATCGTGCCGTCATCCCGGCGGATGACGTCGATCAGGCTGACGGTCGGCAGCAGGCGCTTGAAAGCTTCCGGACAGATGTCGGCGCGGGCCGGCAGGCGGCCCGATCGGCGCTGAGAGGCCCAGTAACGCAGGAGCTCTTCGTGAGCGCGGGCTGCAAGAGCCGAGGCGCCCAGTTGCGCGACCATCTACAGAATCCTTAACAACCCTTTGAATCACCTGTGATTCACTATCGCTTAACCGACGAATCGGGAGCAAGGGTTTTTTCGCCGCACCGGGGAAGATTCTGTTTTTGAGTCAATCAAAAAGAGAACTGTGGTTTCCGTAGGCAACCTGAGAGTCAACGAAAACGCCCGCCGGACTCTCCGGCGGGCGTTCCCGAGTCGATGGTGAATCGACGGTCAGTTCCTAGCGGCGCTTCTTGGCCTGACGGCCGCCCTGGCCGAGGCCCATCTGCTTGGCCAGGTCCGAGCGGGCCTTGGCGTAGTTCGGCGCGACCATGGGGTAGTCCTTGGCCAGGCCCCACTTGGCCCGGTATTCTTCCGGGCTCATGTCGTACTTGGTGCGCAGGTGGCGCTTCAGCGACTTGAACTTGCGGCCGTCTTCCAGGCAGATCAGGAAGTCGGGGGTGATCGAACGCTTCACCGGAACCGCCGGCTCCTTGGGGGCGACTTCGACGGTCTCGACGCCGGTGGCAACGCCGCTGAGGGCCTTGTGCACCGACTGGATCAGAGCCGGAATGTCGTTGGCCGACACGGAGTTGTTGCCGACGTAAGCGGACACGATGTCGGTCGTCATCTCGATGATGGCGGATTTATCTTCCATGGCCGGGGGTTCCATTTGGAAAGTGTTGAGCTGTTTCTTGCCCGGACGTCTCGCCCGGCTGCTGGCTGCATAAGCCGTGTCGCCAATGAAGACAACCCCAACGACGATATTTGAAACAACAGTAGAGTGTTGCTCACCGAAAGGCTGCGGATGAGCGGATAGTCGTCAGTGAACAGCCAAAACCTGCGGATTCCAGCGTTCAACGCGCGAAATCACGCCCCAAGGCGAGCATGGCCGCCCGCTGTGGGGCGGAGAATTCATCGACGGCGTCGTCGTCGCCGTCGCGGATAGCCTTCATCAGGCTGGGCGTCAGAGCCGAGGAGAGGGCCCAGTTCCAGTAACGCAGCACCGTCTGGGCCCGATCGACGGCCAGGGAGTCGAAACAGGTCAGCACGCGCTCGAGCGCCGGGGTGATGTTGCCGGCCCCGTCGGTTTCCGGCCGCCGCAGGCCGCGCCAAAGGGCTTTGACGGCGCCCTTCGGCAGGCCGGTCGCCTTGCACAGGATGGCGATCGGCTCGCCGCCCGGGTCGGTCATGATCTTGGCGCCGGTCATCGGCTTCAGGCCGGAGAGGTAGCTGATCTCCTCGGCCAGTTCGCGGGTCATGCCGCTCTGCGCCGCGGCGATCGCTTCGTCGAGGCTGCCGAACGGACTCTTCTCGATGGCGGCGCGATTGCGCTGGCGCCGCTCGATGAACTGCAGGGCCTTGCGGGTCAGAGGGTCCTGCCAGCCTTCCTCGGCGGCCAGCGAGAAGAGGTCGCCGACCGCGTCCTGCAACACTTCGCGCGAGACCGCGAACCGCTGCAGGATCAGCCGCCGGCAGTCGGCGTCGGCCCACCAGAACATGATGTAGGCGTGGCTGGGCCGCAGCTCCGGCCGCCGCAGCAACAGGGCGATCAGCCGGGGATTGTCGCGGGTGCAGGCGACGATGGTCTCCAGCGCGCCGTGGCTGAGCCGGGCCATGTCGTTGCGCAGCAGGGCTTCCAGCACCGGCTGCTCGCAACGGCGGACCAGGGCGTCGCCGACCGCCTCGCCCACCCCGCGGCGCAGGGCGATCAGGCGGCGGTGTTCGGGTTCGGCGTGGAGGGCGCAGTCGATCAGGTCGGCATCGCCCAGGTGCTGGCTGTGCTCCAGCAGGTTGGCGGCGATCTGGATGGTGTCGCGCAGCAGCATGCGGGCCAGCGACGGCGGCACGTCAGCGATGTTGGCCAGGCGGCGGGCCACCTTGGCCCGTTCCTCGGGCGCGGCCTCGCGCAGCATCTCGATCAGCAGGTCGGAGGTCATCGCCCGCTCGAAGGCGTTGACCCGGCTGCCGGGCAGGCAAACCACATCGGCCAGACGCTTGAGCAGGGTGGCGCGGGAGCGGGCCACGGGCGCGACCACGGGCGTCGCCCCCGACGGTTCGGGGGCGTCCTCCACGGGGCGCTTGGGGGCGGGCTCGCTCATCAGGACTCCGGTTGCGGCGATCAGCCTAACGCCTCGCCGTTAACTACCGGTGACGAACGCCTTGCCCTCGAAGGGGGTTCAGCCGGTTGTCAGGCGAAACTTGCCCGCTCCGGCTTGGAGGCCGGGTGGGTCTGGGTGAACAGGTTGCGGCGCTCGATCAAGATGCTCAACCCGGCCAAGGCCGCGATGGCCACCGCCAGCAGGAACATGGCCCCCTTGTCGGTCGGCAGGTTCAGGGCGTCGATCTGGGCCGCCGTCATCCCCTGGGCCAGGGCCTGCGACAGCGGGCCGGGCTTGGGAATCTGCCAGCCCAGCCAGGGCGACAGGTGGAAGACGATGGCCCCGAGGGCGACGGCCAGGCCGAGCATGGCCCCCCGCTGCCGCATGGCGGGCCAGAGCACCAGGCCGGCCGCGACCAGTTCCAGCACGGCGGTGACGTACCGCAGGCCGGGCTCGAACAGGCCGATCCCCGACTTGGCCGCGATCAGGCCGAAGACCGGATTGGGATCCAGTCCGAAAAACTTCTGAAAACTCATGGCCAGCAACAACCCGGCGAGCGCCAGGCCGAACGACCAGCTCAACACGCGATCCATCATGGCGTTTTCTCCCGTGAGACTCTGTGTGGTCTCAGCGGGAGAAAGATTGCGCCCGGTCTGCTACTTTGACGAGTCACGCTTCCGCGACGGAAAGTGGCCGCGAAACCTGAAACGAATGCTCTACTTGAACTGGGGCTCTTCCCAATCGGGCCAGATGTCGGGCAGATCGCTCGACACCTTGTTCGGGTAGTTCGGGGCCCGCTTCTCGAGGAAGGAGGTGACCCCTTCCTTGGCGTCGCCCTGGGCCCCGCGGAACTGGATGGCCCGGCTGTCGGCGCGGTGGGCGTCCATCGGATGCGCCGCCCCGACATTGCGCCACAGGAGCTGACGGGTCAGGGCGATGGACACCGGGGCGGTGTTGTCGACGATCTCGCGGGCCAGGGCGCGGGCGGCCGGCAGCAGGTCTTCCGGCGCGTGCAGCGAGCGCACCAGGCCGCCGTCCTTGGCCTCCTGGGCCGGGAAGACGCGGCCGGTGTAGCACCACTCCAGGGCCTGCTGCATGCCAACGAGGCGCGGCAGGAACCAGGATGAGGCCGCTTCCGGGGTGATGCCCCGGCGGGCGAAGACGAAACCGAACTTGGCCTCGGTCGAGGCCAGACGGATGTCCATGGCCAGCTGCATGGTCACGCCGATGCCGACGGCGGCGCCGTTGACGGCGGCGATCACCGGCTTCTTGCAGTCGTAGATGCGCAGGGTCAGGCGGCCGCCGCCGTCGCGATAGATGTTGTCGACCTTGCCGCTCTCGCGGACGTCCTCGTTGCGCGAGGCGTAGTCGAAGGTCGAACCGCCAGTGCCCAGGTCCGCCCCGGCGCAGAAGGCGCGGCCCGAGCCGGTGACGATCACCGCCTTGACCGCGTCGTCAGCGTCGATCTGGTCGAAGCAGTCGATCATCTCCAGCATCATCTGGGCGGTGAAGGCGTTCATCCGCTCCGGCCGATGCAGGGTCAGGGTCGCGATGCCGTCCTCGACGACGTACTGGATGGTTTCGTAGGCCACGGACGGCTCCCTCTATTGATTTGGCGGCATAGAAGCCTCCCCTACCCCACGGAAGGCAAGCGCGGCTATCGAAGCGGCAGGCCATTATACCGCCGCCCCCGACCCACGAAAAATGGCGACGTCGGCCAAGGTGCGGAGGAAACGCCCGCCGGCGTGGGTTTTGGCGTGGCTTCGGCGCGGGGCGCGTAGGCTTCGGCGTAGCCCCGACGTAGGCCGATGCGCGGGCTTTGTGGGCCCCGCCGAGGGGCAAGGGACCTACGCCGTCCGCCCAACCCCGGAAAACGGCGCCCGGAGCCGCTCAAACCCGATGAATATGTCTAGACATATTCATCGGCACTTGAAATTGTTGAACTTTTTAGCTGCTGAAGGCCACGCCCAGCCGCCGGATGGCGTGGACGAAGTTGTTCGGGGCGATGTCGATGTCGCCGGTCCAGCGGATGTCGGGGTAGCGGGCCAGCAGCTGGCGCCAAGTTTCCTCCAGCTGCAGCTGGGCGACGCGCTTGCCGATGCAGACGTGCGGGCCGTAGCCGAAGGCGATGTGCTTGTCGGCATTGGCGCGGGTCACGTCGAGGACATCGGGGTTGTCGAACACGGCCGCGTCGCGGTTGCCCGAGCCGTAGTACATGATGACCTTCTGGCCCTCGAGGATGCGCTGGCCGGCGACCTCGGCGTCCCGGGTGGCGGTGCGGCGCATGTAGATCACCGGGCTGACCATGCGGATGAACTCGTTGACGGCATTGGGCAGCAGGCCGTCGTCGGCCAGCAACATCGCGCGCTGGTCCGGGTGTTCGGTGACCAGCTTCACCGAGCCGGACAGGGTGTTGCGGGTGGTGTCGTTGCCGGCGAAGACGATCAGCAGCCAGCTGCCGTCGAGGTATTCGTCGGAGAGGAAATCACCCTCCAGCTGGGCGCGGGCGATGGCGCTCATCAGGTCGGGCTGGGGGTCCTGGCGGCGCTTGTGCAGCATGTGCCGGCCGTAGTCGAACATCTCCTCGACGTTGGTGTTGAAGTCCTGGATGAACTGCATCAGCTCCAGAGTCGGGCCGGCGGCCAGGTTGGCCTGCTCGGTGGCCATGTTCTGGGCCAGCTCGAGATAGTGCATCCACTTGAGGAACTTCGGCCGGTCCTCCGGCGGCACGCCAAGGATCTCGCAGAGGGTGAACAGCGGCAGCTGCGAGGAGAAGTTCTCGACAAAATCCAGCTCACCCCGGCCGGCCATCGCGTCCAGCAGGCGGGTGATCTCGGCCTTCACCTTGACCTGCAGCTCGCGCAGGTAGCCGGGGGTGAAGTAGGGCATATGCTCGCGGCGCAGCTGCAGGTGCCAGGGCTGGTCCATGTTGATCATGGCGTCCATCGAGGCGCGGAACAGCAGGGCGTGGCGCTGCTCGGGCTTGCCGACCGCCATCAGGATGCCGCCGCGCTGGCTGGAGAAGGTTTCCGGATCGCCGTTGACGGTCATGATGTCGGCATGGCGGGTGACGGCCCAGAAGCCGGGGCCCTCGCGCGGTTCGGCATGCCACATGACCGGCGCCTCTGCCCGCATGCGGGCGAAGTCGGCCCAGGGCTGGCCATGGGCGAAGTTCATCGGGTTGGTCAGGTCGATACCGTCCAGCACCGGCCAGGCGAGCGGCGTATCGGGACCTGGACGGGCCTCCTGGACGGTCTGGCTGAGCAGCTCCATGGTCTCTTCCCTGGATAAGTTATCGTTGGTTACCCGGGACCTTGGCCCCTCCCCGTCCCGGCGCCAAGCTGTGACGTGGCGTCAGGCCACAAGCTTGTGCGCCGCCAGCCGCTCGTAGAGAGGTCTGGCCTGGTCGGCGATGCGCCGCAGGTTGTCGGGCAGGTCGGGCGCGGCCTCGGCGGCCGGCGGCCCAAAGCCGGTCGAGCGCTCGACGGCGTCGTACCAGGCCGGCGCCCAGACGCCGTCGCTGTCCCGGGGGCCGGCCGGCCAGGTCAGCATGTGGTCGCTGAACGGGATGCCCAGGCCGGCGCAGAGGGCGGTCAGGACGGCGCGCGGATCGGCCAGCACGTCGGCGCCCTCGACGACCGGGGGGCTGCGGCCCAGGCGGTCGCACTCGCGGTCGAACAGCTCGCCCTGCCGCTCGACGCCGATGTCGGCCAGGGTCACCTCGCCGCGCTTGCGCACATAGGAGGCCAGCACGGCGGCCGGGTCGCGGATCAGGAAGGCGTTGATGCAGGCCCCGGTCCAGGACAGGTCGACGCCGGGCAGCATGTGGTGGGTCATGTGCTTCTGGTAGAAGACCGGCGCCGCCGCCTCCCCGGCCATGGCGGCGGCCACCGTGGCCCAGTCGGTGGATTGCGAGGCCAGAACCTCCTCGCGCATGGGATGGTCCAGGCCGGTGGCGGCCAGGTAGGCGGCGTAGAAGGGCTCGTCGACGACGACGGTGTCGGGGCGGTTCTCGAAGGACCGCATCATCGCCGTGGAGATGTTGCGCGGCCCCGACCACATGGCGATGCGCAGGGTCATCGAAGTCCTCTCTCGCCTTCAAGGGCAGGGCGATCGCAAGCGGCAACCGACGTCCAAGACCGGGTCAGCCGCCGTGAGAGGTCCCTTCTCCCCTTGCGGGAGAAGGTGGCCCGAAGGGCCGGATGAGGGGTCGATAGGTCGTTCAGCCGCGCTGAGGTGTTGGCGACTGGCTGGGTCGATGGCCGGGGAGCCCCCTCATCCGACGCCTTCGGCGCCACCTTCTCCCGCGAGGGGAGAAGGGAGCCCAGAGGCGAACTCACAATCGATGGCTCTCTGCGAAATGCGATAGACCTCCCAGCATAGGGGAGCGTGGCGCCGTGCATCAGCCTCATCGAACCGCCTCCGCGTCCTTGAGCGCTTCGTACAGGGCCCTCAGTTTCGTCGTCATCGGGCCCGGCAAGGCCAAGGGCAAGGTCACACCGTCGATCTCCCGCACCGGGGTCAGGCCGCCGAAGGTGCCGGTGACGAAGGCCTCGTCGGCGGCGCGGCAGTCCTCGGGCGGGAAGTCGCCGAGCACCAGCGGAATGCCGTTCTGCTCGCACAGGCGGATGACGTTGCCGCGGGTCACGCCGTTGAAGCAGTAGTCGCCGCGCGAGGTGCGCACCTGGCCGTCCCTGACCCAGAAGAAGTTGGTGGCGTTGCAGCTGGACACGAAGCCGTGCGGATCGAGCATGATCCCCTCGTCGGCGCCCAGCGCGATGGCCTCGTTGAGGGCGATGATCAGGTTGAGCCGGCTGTGGGAGTTCAGCCGCATGTCGAACATCTCGGCCGGGCTGCAGCGGATCGACACCGTGGCCAGCTTCAGGCCGCGGGTGACGATGGACGGGCTCGGCGTCTTCCACTCGGCCAGGATCACCACCGTTGGCGTGCCCAGGGCATTGCGCGGGTCCTGGTTGGCCGCCGACTTCGGCCCCCGCGTCACCATCAGCCGCAGGTGAACGCCGTCCTCCATGCCGTTGGCGGTGAGGAGGTCATCCAGCGCCGCAACCACCTGGTCCCGGCTCATGCCGATTTCGAGGCCGATGGCGGCCGCCCCGGCGAACAGGCGGTCGAGGTGGGTGTCCAGGAACACCAGCCGGCCCCTGTGCAGCCGCAGCCCCTCCCACACCCCGTCGCCGACCACGAAGCCGGCGTCGAAGATCGAGACCTTGGCGTCCTCCTTGCGGACAAGCTGGCCATTCAGCCAGACACGGGCGTCGGCGTTGCGCGGGTCGAGGGCGAAGTCCTGGCTGCCGGCCATGCGATGTCTCCAGAGGCGATCTTTGGGGAATCCCAGACATGAAACAGCCGGCCCTGGATGACCAGAGCCGGCTGCTAAAGTTCAGACGCGGAGGGCGTGGATCAGAGGATCCAGCCGCCCGTGCCGTCCAGGAAGGTCCCGGGCGCGATGACGTTGCCGCTCGTTCCCGTGTGGTCGCCGTCGAGACGCAGCGAGTAGTCCGCCTTCTTGTCCCCGTTGACGTCGAGGCGCAGGTAGGTGGAGGCCGTGGTCGCGTCGTAGGTCAGGGTCGCTTCGCCGGCCACGCCGCTGAAGGTGCTGAGCACCGTGGCGAAGTGGAAGGCCTGATTGCCGGCCAGGTTGGCGTTGGCGTCGATGGCCGACAGGTCGACCCGGTCACCGCCGGCGACGCTGAAGTCGAAGATCCGGTCGGTCTCCAGGGTGACCAGACCAACGCTTTCCTGGCGGACCGCGAAGACGTCATAGCCGCTGCCGCCGGTCAGCAGGTCGTTGCCGAGACCACCGTAGATGACGTCGTTGCCGGCGCCGCCGTTGATGGTATCGACCCCGGCCTTGCCGTCGAGGATGTTGACGCCCTCGTTGCCGGTGATGGCGTTGGCGGCGCTGTTGCCGGTGCCGGAGATGTCGCCGGCGCCCGCCGTCAGTTCCAGGGCTTCGATATTGTCGCCCATGATGTAGGTGGCCGCGGAGGAGCGGACGACATCGTAGCCCTCGCCCACGTTCTCGCTGACGACGTCATTGTATTCGTTGACGATATAGACGTCGTTGCCGAGGCCGCCGTACATCTTGTCCGGACCGGCCTCCCCGTCGAGGTAGTCGTTGCCGTCGCCACCCGTGAGGGTGTCGGTCTCGGAGCCGCCGTACATGTAGTCGTTGCCGATACCACCGACCAGCTGGTCGAGGCCGGCGCCGCCGTACAGCTTGTCGGCGCCGTCGCCGCCGTCCAGCTGGTCGTTGCCGTCCTCGCCGAACACCGAGTCGTTGCCGGCTCCGCCCGCGGCCGTATCGTTGCCGAGACCGCCGTGGACCTGGTCGTTGGAGTCGCCGCCGTCGAGCACGTCGTTGCCGGAGCCGCCGTCGAGGTAATCCTTGCCGCCGAAGCCGTAGAGCTTGTCGGCCCCGTCCATGCCCGACAGGATGTTGACCCCGTCATTGCCGTTGATGGTGTTGTTCGAGGCGTTGCCCGTGCCGTCGGAGTCGCCCGAGCCCAGCAGGGTCAGGTGTTCCAGGCCGGCGCCCAGCACGTAGGTCCCCAGCGACTTGACGGTGTCGATGCCGCTGCTGTCGGTGATGGTGTCGCCGGCGTCATCCACGAAGTAGACGTCGTTGCCGGCGCCGCCGTTCATGTCGTCGGCGCCCGTGCCGCCATCCAGGGTATCGTTGCCGTTGCCGCCGACGAGATCGTCCGCGCCGGCGCCGCCGTTGAGGATGTCGTTGCCTTCATCGCCGTTCAGCTGGTCGTTGTCGTCGCCGCCATTCAGCTTGTCGGCCTGATCGCCACCGTTGAGGGTGTCGTCGCCCGCTTCGCCGTTGATGACGTCGCCGCCGCCGAGGCCATCGACGGTGTCGTTGCCGCCGCCGGCGTTGACGGTGTTGCCGATGCCGTTGCCGGTGATGGTGTCACCACCGCCGGTGCCCAGGTAGATGTCGCCGCTGTCGGTCTCACCGTTGATGATGATGGTCACCGTCGCCACGTCGCCGCCGTCCACCGTGTAGGTGAAGGTGTCGGTGTCGTCGCTGTTGCCGGCCCCGGCCGAGGCGTCGACGAGGTCGTCGAAGGCGCCGTTGGGATCGTAGTCGAAGGTGCCGTTGGCGTAGACGGTCAGCAGGGCGCCGCTCGGCAGGGCGAACTGCACGCCGTAGGTGATGGCGGCGCCGTTGACCTCGGTGATGTCGGAGACGCCGCTGTCGGCGCCCGAGCCGTTGTCGGCCAGCAGGTCGCCGGCGACGATCGGCGCCGATTCCGTGGTCGAGAAGGCGTCGTCCTGGGCGTCGCCGCCGCCGTCGACGATGGTGATCACCGTGGCGGTCTGGCTGCTCGGCGTCGTGCCGTCGGTCACCGTGATGTTGACGGTGCGGCTGTTGTCGGTGCCGCCGACGTTGGCGTCACCCGTGAAGTCGTAGGTGATTGAGCGGATGGCGGCCTGGTAGTTGGCGACCGTAGCGCTCCCCGACAGGGTCAGGACCCCGGTGCCGGAATTGTAGACGCCGGTGATGCCGTTCTGGTCGACGAAGATCAGCGTATCACCCGCCACGAAGTCGGAGATCGAGATCGTCGCGCCGGTCATGTTGGCGCTGTCGACATCGGTGACCGTGAAGGCCGGCGTCACGGCGATCGCACCCGCGCCCTCGGTGAAGGTGGCGGTGGTGTCAGCGTTGACGGTCGGAGCATCGTTCACCGCGGTGACCGAGGTGCTCAGGGTCATCGTCGAGTTGGAATAGACGGTCGAGCCGCCCGAGCCGGTCAGCGAGGAGTCCAGGCGGGTGCCGGTGACCACCGGGCCGGCCGAGCTGTCAATCAGCAGGACGACGATGCTGCCGGGGTTACCGGAATAGTTGGCATTCGGGACGAAGCGCAGGGAGTCGCTCGACGAGACCAAGTAGGTGTTGGTCGGGCTGAGGGTCGGCAGGTTGATCCAGCTGCCGCCCGTGAACACCTGCCAGACGCCCTGGGTCGCGGAGTTGGCATTGTTGATGCCGATCATGATGCCGGCGAAGGTGTTCGGCGAACTTCCGCCGGCGACGTTGTCGGCCGCGTCGGAGAAGTGGGTGCCGAACAGGTTGGCGACGGTATCGCCGGCCGGATTGACGGCGTCTTCGCTGATCGCTGTCAGGGTCGTGGTCGTGCCGCCGATGACCGTCGGCGCGTCGTTGACCGCGATGATGTTCGGTTGACTGATGACCACCGTGCCGGTGCTGTAGGGGGTCGTGCCGCCGCGGGTGGAGACGTCGCGGTCCTCGCCGAAGGTGATCGACGAGCCGGAGTTGTCGACCAGCACCACGGTCAGGGTGGGGGCCGGACCGTTGAAGTTGGCGGACGGCGAGAAGCGAATGGGCGTGCTGACGCTGAACATCTGGGCGACCGCTTCACTGGCCGTGCCGATGTTGATCCAGGAGGCGCCGTTCCAGGCCTGCCATTGACCAACGCCAGCGGCGCTGCCGTTGGCGATGACCGCCACGCCCGTGAAGGCGCCGGCGCTCGACCCACCGTTGCCCGACTGATTGTCGGCCGCATCGCTGTACTGTCCGGACAGCAGGCTGCTGAAGGTCTGGGTCAGCGAGTTGCTGTTGGTGTCCTCGGTGACCTGGACCGCCGTTTCCGTCCCGTCGCCACTCACGACCGGAGCGTCGTTCAGCGCCGTGACGGTGATGGTCCGCACGTCGCTGTCGCTGAGGGCGCCGCCGGTGCCGCCGAAGCCGCCGTCGTTGGTCGCGACGGTGATGTCGATGCCGCCGTTCAGGTTGGCCGGGATCGAGCCCAGCACCAGGCCGTTGACCGCCGCCAGGGTGGCGTTGATCTCGTTCTGGGTGCCGGTGATGGTGACCGAGGCGGTGCCGTTGCCGGAGATGTCGCCGCCAGTCAGGCCGCCGGAGACGTTGGTCAGCAGGGTCAGGACGCCGTATTCGGACGTCAGGGTGACCGTGATGTCCTGGGTCGCCGGGTTGGCGTCGGCGTCGGACACCGAGATGCCGGTGACGGCGACGCTGCCGACGTCTTCGTTCACCGAACCGCCCGCGCCGACGCTGTTGACCGGGTTGTCGTTGACGCCGGTGACGGTGACCGACACGCCCTGCTCGTCGCTGACCATCAGGCCGTCGCTGACCGAGAAGGCGATCGTGCGCGTGCCGTTGGCCCCGTAGTTGGTCGGGTTGTCGCCCGACACCGCGTAGCGGACCAGAGCCAGCGCCGCCTGGTATTCGGCGAAGGTGGCGGCGCCGGTCAGGGTCATGATGCCGGTGGAGTCGCTGTAGCTGTAGGCGATGCCCGAGCCGGCGATGGTGCCGCTGACCGAGCCGTCGATGGTCAGGCGGTCCTGGTGGCTGGCGCCCGACTGGAAGCCCGAGCTGATGCGGATCACCGCGCCGGCCAGGTTGTCGGCAAGACCAGTGGTGTCGAGGTCGTTCGCCGCGGCGGACGAGATCACCTGCACGGCCGTGTCGAAGCCCGAGTTCGCGCCGGCGGTTTCGGTGTAGGTCGCCGCACTGGAGGTCACGGTCAGGGTCGGGGCGCGATAGATATCGAACCCGTCGAGCTGCATGCCGTTGGTGTTGGAGACGTTCTCGAAGAAGACCACGCCGCCGCCGGTCAGCAGGCCGCTCCAGATGCCTTCGTCGCCGGCGCCGCCGGTGCCGCCGGTGGTGTCGGTGACGTACCAGCGACCGGTGGTGAAATCGATTTCGAAATCGTCGAGCAGCCCCTGCGGGCCGCCGCCGCCCGGCGTCTGGACATAGATCTGGGTGAAGGTCCCGGCCGCGTTGCCGGTCAGGGCGTAGCTGTAGATGCCGCCCGGACGGACAACGGGCGCGGTGCCGCTGCCGCCGCCGGTGCCGCCGTCGCCGTCGGTGTCTTCCAGCAGCGTCGCCGTGGCGAAGTACAGCATGGTGCCGTCGGGGCTGATTTCGACCCCTTCGAGCGAGCCGAGTTCGCGCGGGAAAGCTTCCCCGGGGGTGGTGAGGACGCCGGCGTCGTCGTCGTCGGGGCTGAAGGGCAGGACGCCGTAGGTCAGGGCGCCGGCCGAACCGGAGGTCAGGCCGCTGGCGTCGTAGATGTAGTTGCGCGAGACGATGTCGCCGTCGGCGGCCGCCGTCACCCGGTGGCTGGAGATGTAGATGTGGCCGGTGGCGAAGTTGATGGTGAAGTCGTCGACGAAGTTGTTGGCGTTGCCGTTCGGGTTGCCGGAGCCGAGGTTGACCAGGGTCACCGGCGTCTGGCCGGCGGTGTCGTAGTTGACCCGCTGGATGGTGCTGCCGTGGCTGAAGAAGACCTGGTGGTTATCCTCGTCGATGACCAGGTTGAGGATCTGCGAGGCGTTGCCCGAGGCGGCGTCGCTGTAGAGGATGGTCAGGGTCGGCACGCTGGTCGAGCCGGGGTTGCCGAGCAGGTCGCTGAGGTTGCCCTGGTAGATGCGGTTGGTGCCGGCCTGGTCGCTGTCGAGGAAGAAGTACTTGCCGGCGACGGTGTCGATGACGATGTCGCGCGGCCGGACATGCATGGTCTGGTAGCCGGCGCTTTCGTCACCGTCGGAATTGTAGACCCGCACCTGGTTGAAGCCGGCCGTGCCGGAGCTGACGGTGGCGTCGCCGCTGATCAGGACGACACCGTCGCCGCTGCCGCCGTTGGTGGCGCCGACAATCAGGAAGTCGGGCGCGGTCAGGAGCACGTCGGGCAGGATCTGCACGTCGGCGTTGGTGGTGTCGCGGTTGTCCGTGGTCCAGTTGGCCGCGTCCATGATCGCCTGCAGCAGGCTCTGGCCGGGATTGACCAGGGCGTTGTGCTGATGCGTGGTCGGACCGGCGTAGGCGCCGCTGTCGGCGTCGATGGCCAGGGCGCTGGTCCCGACCACCAGGCCGGTGTTCGCCAGGCTGCCGTTAAAGGTTCCGTTGTCGCCGAACTCGATGGCCGACAGGAAGGTGGTCGGCGTGTTGGCGTCGGTTCCCTGGAAGATATAGAGGGCGTCGCCCGCCTCATCGAGGTCGATGCCCGCGGTCGTCAGCTGACCGGCGGTGATGGTGATCACCGTGCCGGCCGGGAGGTCGGCGCCCGCCGTGTAGGTGAAGGTGCCGTCGCCGCCGCCGGCGGTGAAGGCCGAGCCGTTCCAGGTCCGGTCGGTGAAGTAGATTACCGTGCCCGAGCCGATCGGCGCCAGCAGGACGAACTGGATGACGTTGGTGGTGGCGGGATCACCGCTGCCATCCGTCTGTGCGGTATTGAAACCGACTACGGCGACGTCACCGGTCGTGAGCGTGGAAGCGGCCATCTGAATTTCTCCCCCCGGGACGCGCCCGGCTTAATCTACAAGGTGGGCGCGGCCTGCCGCCGCCCCCGCGTCAGCCCCTCGTCGCCCGACCTTTGGTCGGTGTCGGCGCGGCGGCCATGATTTTCGATACATACCCCAATACACGGACCGCGCGAATATCCTTTGGCGACACGCGCGACCTCCGCGACCTTGCGCTGACGCTCCCGAGTCACATCGGGATTCCGCGCGCGGCGAAGCAGTAGAATCTCGTTGGCTGTTAATTGTAAACCCCGTTCGGACCCGCGAACGATGGTTTGCGAAAAGAATTCTCACGCCGGTGTCTCCACGGTGACAATCTCGCCCCGAACGGCGTCGCGGAGGTCGGCCAGCCGACGCGGGCCTTTGCGCGGCAAGGGATAGCGCGAACTGAGTATTGAAAAACGTGTGAGGTCCCGAACTCACGCTGGGCGCGAAAGGGGCCTATTGCCGCTGTCGAAAACGTGGTCTACGGTTAGCAAATCTGCGGTGGGGGGCCCCGGGGATTCCAGTGTTCCAGCAACCCCCGACCGGTTCGGCCGACGTCTTGGCGCGGCGCCTAGGGGACATTGAACATGGCTCAGCCGTATATTGGTGAAATTCGCATGTTCGCGGGTAATTTCCCGCCATCGGGATGGATGTTCTGCGAGGGCCAGCTCATTCCCATTTCCGAGAACGACACCCTGTTCAACCTGATCGGCACCACCTACGGCGGTGACGGCCAGGAGACCTTCGCCCTGCCGAATCTCTCCGGCCGACTGCCGGTGCACCAGGGCCAGGGGCCGGGCCTCAGCCAGAACTACGTCATCGGCGAGATGGCCGGGGTCGAGTCGGTCACTCTGACCACCCAGCAGATTCCGGTTCACACCCACCCGATGCTGGCCACCAACCAGAACCCGGTCGCCCTGCCGACCGGCGCCATGATGGGCGTCCCCAACGGCGGGCCCGCCGGGACGGTGATCTACGGCACCGACGCGCCGCTGACGACGCTGAGCCAGGCCGGCAACCAGATTGTCGGCGGCAGCCAGCCGCATGAGAACATGCAGCCCTACCTGGCGGTCAATTTCATCATCTCGCTGTTCGGCGTCTATCCGAGCCAGAACTAATCTCGCGCCGCGGACGAGCCCGGTCGGGCTCGCCGCCGACGTCAAAATCGTTGGAGCCCATCCGATGTCCAATCCCTTCGTCGCCGAGATTCGCATGTTCGCCGGCAACTTCGCCCCCAAAGGTTGGGCGCAGTGCAATGGTCAGCTGCTGCCCATCTCGCAGAACACCGCCCTCTTCTCCTTGCTCGGCACCACCTATGGCGGCGACGGCAAGTCGACCTTCGCCCTCCCCAACCTGGAAGGCTCCTCGCCGATCCACGCCGGCCAGAGCACGACCGGCAGCCAGTACTTCCTCGGCCAGCAGTCGGGCAGCGAGTATGTCACCCTGCTGCAGACGGAAATCCCGGCCCACACCCACGCCATGCAGGCCAGCAACAACGACGCCAACCCCGACCCGGCGATCGGCGCCAATCCGGCCAGCCAGCTGCCGGCCAAGGGCAGCTATGACGACGGCGGCAATACCGGGGTCGTGGCCTTCTACACCTCCAGCCCGCCGAACGTGATGCTGAACTTCCAGTCGACGGCCCTCGCCGGCGGCAGCCTGCCGCACAACAACATGCAGCCCTACCTCTGCGTGCTGTTCATCATCGCCATGCAGGGCGTCTTCCCGCCCCGGCCGTAGCCGCCACATCATCTCCTCTCCGGCCAAGGCCGGCTGACCTTTTCGAAGGACCAAAACGATGTCCACACCGTTCCTGGCCGAGATCAAGATCATCTCCTGGAACTACCCGCCAAAGGGCTGGGCGTTCTGCAACGGCCAGTTCCTGCCGATCAACCAGAACCAGGCGCTGTTCTCGCTCCTGGGCACGACCTACGGCGGCAATGGTCAGACCACCTTCGCCCTGCCCGACTTTCGGGGTCGCACGCCGGTCCACCAGGGCTCGGGCTTCACGCTCGGCCAGGTCGGCGGGCAGGAGTTCCACACCGTCACCATGTCGGAAATGCCGACCCACAATCACGCGATGGGGGCCAGCAACACGACGACCCAGGCGACGGCCCTGAACACGACGCCGGGCTCCGCCAAGACCCTCGCCGGCGGCGTCGCCGCCAAGCAGGGCGGCGGCACCCAGAACGTCAACATCTACGGCAGCGGCAGCGCGACGACGACCCTGGCCGCCAACTCGGTGACCACGGTCGGCGGCAGCCAGCCGCACGAGAACCGCCAGCCCTTCACGGTGCTGAACTTCATCATCGCGCTGCAGGGCATCTTCCCCTCGCAGAACTGATCAAGGGTCCTTTGCAGAACGACAGAACGCCCATTCCGGCCCGGCCGGAGTGGGCGTTCCGCTGTCAGCGCCGACGGGCGCGACCGCCGGTCAGTTGAACGACGACTGGTATTCCTGGAAGTCGCCCGGCGGCGTCAGGACCGCCCCCACATGCAGCCAGAAGGCCTCGCCGGTCTCGGTCTTGCAGTCGCGGATCTCGGTCGCCATCACCGGCTGCCTCGGTCCCCGGAAGATCAGCAGGAAGGGTTGTCGGGTCTGGTGCGGCTGCATCGGATAGTCGATGATCCGGTCCAGGGTCAGGGCCGGCTCGAAGCCGTCGAAATGGAACGCCTTTCCGACATGCGGCGTGAAATCTTCCTTGGTCAGCAGCTTGGTCATCGACCCCTCCCCGGCTACACCGGATCGTTCTTAAGTTGCCGGCCGGGTGCTCACAAGCCCTTGCCGGAAGGGGGCCGCCAATGTCCGAAACGATCGTGATCCCGTGGTCCGGAGGCGACCTCGTCCTGCGCCCCGAGGCCCCAGACGACCTGATCTTCCGCTATGAGCTGTTCTGCAATTCGCGGACGCCCGAATGGTACCAGGCCGGCCTGCCGGACGCGCTGATGACCCAGCTGATGCAGCACCAGTTCAGGGCCCAGACCGACAGCTATCTGGCCGAGTTCAGCGAGGCGCGGTTCGACATCATCGAGCTGAACGGCCGGCGGATCGGCCGCATCGTCGTCGACCGGGCCCATGGCGACATCAATCTGGTCGACCAGGCCATCATCCCCGAGCTGCGCAACCAGGGCATGGGCACGGCCATCCTGCGCTGGCTGATCGCCGAATCGACCGCCGCCGACTTGCCGATCAGCCTCTATGTGGCCAATTCCAACGATCCCTCGCTGCACCTCTATCGCCGGATGGGCTTTCGGGAGATCGAGGACACCCAGGTCTACATCAAGATGATCCGGCCGCCGGGGCCGGAGGCGCCGCCGCCGCCAGAGGCAAGCTGATGTTCCTCGCCTTCAACCTCGAGCAGACCTTCGACGTGGCGCGGCTGCGGGCCGACCTGGCCCGGGTCGAGGCCGCCGACTGGGTGCCGCACTTCAACCGCGCCTACTACGAGGGCGACTGGAGCGCCGTGGCCCTGCGCTCGATCGGCGGCCTGCCGCGCCGCATCGACCCCTCGCCGGCCGCGACCGACTTCCGCGACACGCCGCACATGGTCCGCTTTCCCTATTTCCAGGAGGTGGTCGCCGCCTTCCCCATGCCCCTGCGCACCGTGCGGCTGCTGCGGCTGGCGGGCGGGTCGAGCATTATGGAACACACCGACGTCGATCTCGGCTACGAGGACGGCATGGTCCGCTTCCATGTGCCCATCGTCACCAGCCCGCTGGTCGAGTTCCGGCTGGGCGGCCAGCGCATCGACATGCTGCCGGGCGAGGCCTGGTACATGGACTTCAACCAGCCCCACAGCGTCCGCAACACGGCCGATATCGACCGGGTGCACCTGGTCATCGACGGCTTCGTCAACGACTGGGTGCACGGGGTGTTCGCCGAAGCGGCGAGCCGATTCGACGCCGACCAGCCCGGCGCCCCGGCATGAGCGTCCAGACCTGGCTCGACCTGCGGGCCAGGGTGCTGGCCGACCCGGCCCTGCAGGTCCGCCTCTGGGCCCTGCCCGATCCGGCCGGCTTCCGCGCCGCCCTTACCGATCTGGGCGCCCCGGCCGAAGGGCCCTGGCCCTGGGACACCGGCCCCTTACGCCTGCCCGGCCGCGGCGCGCCGCCTGTCGGGGCCCCGCCGGCCGGGCCCGGCTGGACAATCGCCACCCTCGATTTCGCCTTCGCCCATTGGGTCCAGACCGGCGGCGAAGCCCCGACCGCGCCCTTCTACGGCAGCGACCTGCTGGCCTGGGGCGCCCGCCCGCTGAACCGATTCCTGGACCCACGCACGCCGCTCGAGGCCCTGGCCGCCGTCGCCGAACAGCCGGCCCCGGACGGGCTGATCTTCCATATGTCGCGCTGCGGCTCGACCCTGGTGGGCAATATGCTGGCGGCGGCCCCGGGGACCCTGGTGCTGTCCGAGCCGCGCGCCATCGGCGACGGCCTGCGGCGCGTCGATCTGGACGAGGCGCAGCGCGCCGCCCGGCTGCGGGCCGTGGTCGCGGCCCTGCGCGCCGCCCACGGTCCGGCCGCTCATTGCGTGATCAAGACCGAGGCCTGGTCGATGGTCGACCTGGCCATCTTCCGCCGCGCCTTCCCGGCCACGCCCTGGATCTTCCTGCACCGGGCCCCGGTCGAGGTCCTCGCCTCGCAAGCCCGCCTGCGGGCCCCGGAAATGACCTTCGGCATGAGCGATTCGCCGCTGCCGGGCATCTCGCCGCAGGAGGCGGCCGGCCTCTCGCCCGACGACTATTGCGCCCAGTCGCTGGGCGTCATCTGCGCGGCGGCCGTCGCCGGCCTGCGCCAGGGCGGCGGCGAGGCCATCGCCTATGACAGCCTGCCCGGCGCCGTGGCCGGCCGCATCGCCCCCCTGTTCGGGCTGCCAGAGGCGGGCGAGGCCATGACGGAGCGAGCCACCTTCGACGCCAAGCGGCCGGGCGAGCGATTCCGCGCCGCCGACGCCTCCGCCGACCCGGGGCTGCAAATTCTCGCCGCCAAGTGGATCAATCCAAGTCTTGCCACCCTGTCTGGCAGTTGATCACGGCGCCGCTGGGTCAATCGCAAGGACCCTCACAGGCAAAACGTGCATCTTAAGGTAAATCGGACAACCTTTGGAAGAAAAACGGCGGCGTGACAGTGTGTCTATGTCGAATTCCACCGTTAAGCATGGTTTCCGGATGACTAACGAACCGTTGGAATGCTAGATTCCACCGTCTGCGGAAAGGGCCGCGGATGGGGGATTTAGTGATGCATAGACGTGCTTTCATCGCCGGCAGCGCCTTGGCCGCCGCCGCCGCGCCTCTGGCCGGCAAGGCGGTCGCCGCGACCGCCGAGACCGTGACCATCAAGGGTTACCTGAAGCGGATCACCACCCACTACTACGCGATCAGCCCGACCGCGCAGAAGACGGATCCCAGCACGACCGACTACGCCGCCTGGCCGTCCGATGTCGTCCGGGTCTATCCCCGCGACGCCAGGAAGATGACCCTCGGCCTGGTCAGCGTGAAGGGCGTGGTCCTTCGCGGCCGTCAGCAGGACGCCTTCACCCGCACCGTCGCCACGGTGGTGATGACCGATGCCGTGATGGCCTGATCCTGACGCATCTTCACTGGAACCGCGGACGCCGCCTGGTCCTCCAGGCGGCGTTTTGCATGAGTCCTAGTCGGAGACCCTGGGAACCCGGGTATAGCCGGCCGGCGGCTCCTCGCCGGGCGGACCGCTCCACCAGCCCTTGCTGCCGGCCGGCGGCGGCGGCAGGGGTCTGCGCACGCGGGGCGGCCTGGGCGGTCCGGCCGGGCTGGCCGGCGCCGTGACCGCGCCGCCGATCCCGGCGGCCGGGGCGACGGCGACCATCCGCCGCTCGGGCGCGGCCATGGCGGGGCTGAGCGGCCCCCCGCGGGCCGTAAACAGCGCCACCTGCAGACGCTTGCGCCCCTTGACCAGCCGGGCGTCGCGGCGGCCCAGCGACACGACCCGCCAGCCATCGACGCTGTCGCCGCGCCGGGCCCGCACGCTCAGGCCGTTGGACGAGAAATAGCCGGTCAGGGCGCCATCCTTGCCCATCACCCCGACCAGCACCGGCAGGGCGTCGGGCCGTGGCGGCGGCGGCGCGGCGTCTGGCGCGGCGGCGGCCTCGGCGCTGATCGGCGCGCCCGCCCCGGCGAATCGGGTCATGCGGGCGGCGCTGGACGGTTCCTCGACGCCGGCGGCGGCGATGCGGGGACCGCCGCTGGCCGGCAACAGGCCGGCAGCGGTCATGTCAGGCTCCTTCGCGGGCCAGAAGCTGATGACGGCGGCCAGCACGGCGGCGCCGCCCAGGATGATCAGCGGCGGCCGAATCATGCGCCGCCCCCCTGGATGGCGACCAGCACGGCCAGGTCGGCGCTGATCTCGGCGCCCGGCGCACCCGGCTCACCGGTGGCCAGCAGCAGCCGCTCCAGCACCACCGCCTCGCCGCGCTTCTCGATCCAGCGGGCCAGGCGGTCGGCGGCCGGGGCGTCGGCATAGCCGCGCAGGCCAAGCCGCACGACCTGCAGGTTGGTTCCGCCCGGCCGTCGCTCCAGCACCTCCAGCTCGACGACCTTGATTCCCGCCTCGGTCAGCGCCTGGCGTATGCGCGCGGCGGCGGCCAGGGAAGCCTGGCTGGCCGGGGCGGCGACCAGCGCCTCGCCCGTTGCCGCCGTGCCGGTGCGGGCGGCGTAGTCGCGCACGAGCCCCTCCTGCAGGGCGGTTTCCTTGTGCGTGGCGCTGAGGTCCTGCAGTTGCAGGCCGACCCGCACCGCCAGCAGGGCGGCGACGAGCAGCAGCAGGCCGGCCGCCAGCGGCAGCCAGCGCTGGGGGATCTGCGGCAGGGTCCGGCTCACTGGCACGCCTCCGCATCGAGAATCACCCGGTTGCCGGCCCCGTTGCCGTTATCGTTGGTCGCCCGCGCCCCCTTGCCGGTCAGGATGGCGAGTTGCTCCGGCGTCATCGGCTGGGCGAGACCGGCCATCACCTGGCCATCGGCGGCCGACAGGTCGGTCAGCACCACCTCGCCGCCGGTCGCCGCCAGCGTGTCGAAGGCGCAGTCGATCATCATCGCGTGGCGCTGGTCAGCGGCGGTGCGCCAGACCCGCTGGGCGTCGCCCTGCAGCCGCACCTGGCGGCTGGTGAAGCGCACGAGGTCGGTGGTGGCGTCGAGCCGCGCCTGCGCTCGTTCGACCGACTGGCCGAGCCGCAGCGAGGTCGCGCCCAGCACCAGCACCAGGCCAGCTGCGAAGGCGCAGACCAGCTCCAGGGTCTTGCGCCGGTCGCCCTGATCAGCGCCGCGCCGGTAGGGATTGTCGAAGCGGAAGTCGTAGGTCTCGCCGTCCAGCTCGCCCTGTCGCTCGACGAAGGCCGGGCCATGGGCGGCGATGGTCGGGGTCGGGCCGAACAGGCCGCGCGGGGCGAAGGCGACGGCGAAGCGGGTCTGGCCGCCCTCGGCCGGGCCGACCGTCTCGACCGCGAAGGCTGTCTGCTCGGCCGGCAGCGGCGACAGGATGTCCAGCTGCAGGGCCACCGCCTCCCGCGCCGCCTTCAGCGACCCGGTCGGCAGGTCGAGCGGGCGCACGAAGATCTCGGCCTCGGCGGCCCGGCTGTCATCGGCCTCGAACAGACTCATCGCTTGCCGCAATCCCCCCGCTGCGGATCATAGGCGCAGACCTCCGGGAGATCGCACCGCAGGGCCGCGACCGCAATCGCCGTATCGTCGCGGGCGATGGTCGCGGCCGACCAGCCGGGCCGCTCGGACCCGTCCGGCCGGCGGGCCGTGACGATGTCGGCCCTTGCGCCGTCCGGCAGGCCGAGGAAGGGAATGGAGTCCGCCTCGCCCTTAAGCCCGAGCCCGCCCGTATCCTCGATCGCCAGCACCCGTCCCGGGCCCGCGCAGCGGTCAGCGCCGCGCAGGCTCGCCTGCAGCCCCTGGTCGGACGGGTCCGGCCGGCCCAATGCCGCCGCCCGCTTGGTCCAGCCGATGAAGTCGACCTGCAGATAGATCATCGCCGTCATGATCAGCGCGCCGATGCCGATGGCGACCAGCGCCTCCGTCATGGCAAAGCCGTTGGCCCGCCTCATTGCGAGCCCCCGACGATGACGGCGTCGATGGCGCTGCGGTCCGGCCGCGCCCCCGCTGTCCAGGTCACTTCCAGCCGCACGCGTTGCGCTCCGTCCGGACTGGAGACCTCGACCGGCCCGCGCGGCAGGCGCCGCCAGCGGTAGCGTCCCATCCGCCCCGAGGTCATCGCCCGCAGGTCGGCCGGCGTGGTCAGTCGCGCCTCCTCGTACAGTCGCTCGATGACGGTGGCGGCGGCCATGCGCGCCTGGGCCCGGTCGATGGTCCGCGCCGCCCAGACCAGCAGGGTCAGGGCCAGCGCCCCGGTCAGCGTCGCCAGCCCGAGGGACACCAGCGCCTCGGCCAGGATGAACCCCTTCCGCTTCACAGCTCGACCATGTCGCTGATCGACATCAGCCCCTGGAAGACCACCAGGACGATGCCCCCGACCACCAGGCCGATCAGCAGCACGATGGCCGGCGTCAGGATCGACAGGAAGCGCTCGGTCTTCTCCTGGGCCCGGGCCGACAGGGCGTCGCCCGCCTCGCCCAGCACCCGGGGCAGGTCGGAGGCGCTCTCGCCGACCTTGGTCAGGCCGACCAGCATCGGCGGGGCGAAATCAATCGCCCGGAACACTTCCGACAGCTTGGTCCCCTCGCGCAGCCGCGGCTCCTGGGCCTCGAGCGCCAGCCGCACCGGCTCGACCCCGATGGCCTCGACCGACACGCGGTAGGCGGTGGCCAGCGGCACCCCGGCCCCGACCGCGATCGACAGCCGCTGGGCCAGGCCCCCGAACACCGTATCCGGCAGGATGCCGAACCCGGCCCGGGTCAGCATCAGCCGGTGCAGCCCGCGCAGGGCGCCGTCACGGGCCGCCCGCGACAGGGTCAGGGCCAGCGCCAGCACAAGGCCCGCCAGTCCGAGAATCGGCGCCGCCAGCCGCAGGAACCGCCCGCCGGCCATCACCGCCTTTGTCGTCGCCGGCAGCTCGCCGCCCAGCCCGGTGAAGGCCGGCTCCAGGGCCGGCAGCACGGCGAAGGCGAACAGCAGGATGGCCGCCGCCGCCATGGCCATGACGAACAGCGGGTAGATGATCATGGTGATCAGCCGGGTCCGCGTCGCCGCCGAGGCCTTCAGCGCCGCCGCCCCGCCGGCCAGGATCTCGGTCAGCCGCCCGGTCGCCTCGCCGGCCTTGGCCAGCGCCTGCAGGTAACGGCCGGTCTGGCCGGGAATCGCCGACAGCCCCGCCGACAGCGGCCGGCCGGCCATCAGCTCGCCCCGCACGTGGCTGGCCAGCCGGGCCAGCACCGGAACCTCCGACGTGGTCTCGATGATGTGCAGGGTCTGGCCCAGCGACAGGCCGCTCTTGAGAAACCGCGCCAGGTCGGCGGCGAAGGCCGCGCCCTGGGCGTCATTGACCGACAGGCCGGTGCGGGCCGGGGCGAAGGGGGCGGTGCTGGCGGTGATGGCGGTCGGCGTCACCCCGCCGGCCAGCAGGTCGTCGCGCACCTGCGCCTCGCTCAGCCCCTCGCGCCGGCCGCGCGCCGGCCGGCCGGCCGCGTCCACCCCCCGCCAGGCATAGGTCGTCATAAGGACGTCGCCCGGTAGACATCCTCGAGCGACACCTCGCCCCGGGCCGCGTGACGCAGGGCGTCGTGGGCCAGGGTGGCGAAGTCGGCCCGGCCAGACAGCTGGCGGCGGATGTCGGCGGTGGGCGCCCCGGTCGAGATCATCCGCTCGATGGCCTCGTCGACGGTGAAGATCTCGCCCAGCGGCACGCGCCCCACCCGCCCGGCGCCGTTGCAGGCCCTGCAGCCGGCCGCCTCGTGCAGCCGCACCTCGCCGGCCGCGATCCCGTGCGCCTCGAACACCGCCGCCTCGTCCGCCGTCGCCGCCCGCGGCGCCTTGCAGGCCTCGCACAGCCGAGGCGTCAGCCGCTGGGCCGAGGCCCCGATCAGCACCCCGGCCAGCAGGTAGCGCTCGACCCCCATGTCGGCCAGGCGGGCCGGGGCGGTGGCCGCATCGTTGGTGTGCAGGGTGGCGAGCACCAGGTGGCCGGTCAGGGCCGCCTGCACCGCCAGTCTGGCCGTCTCGCTGTCACGGATCTCGCCGACCAGGATGACGTCCGGATCATGGCGCAGGAAGGCGCGCAGCGAGGAGGCGAAGGTCACCCCGGCCGCCTCGTTGACCTGGGTCTGGTTGATGCCGTCGAAGACGTATTCGATCGGATCCTCGATAGTCAGCACCTTGCGTTCCCGCGTCGCCAGCTTGCGCAGGGCGGCATAGAGGGTCGTGGTCTTGCCGCTGCCGGTCGGGCCGGTGACCAGGATCAGGCCGTAGGGCCGGCGCAGCTGCTGAGCGAAGGTCTCGCGGAAGGCCGCGTCGAAGCCGAGCGAATCGACGGTGAAATCCACCCCGTGCCGGGTCAGCAGCCGCACCACCGCCGACTCCCCGAACACCGTCGGCGTCGTCGAAATCCGCAGGTCGGTCAGCGCCCCCCGGATCGAGGCCGTCGCCCGCCCGTCCTGCGGCGCCCGCACCGAGGCCACGTCGAGGTCGGCCAGCACCTTGATCCGCGCCACCACGCCCGAGCCGAAGGCCGGCGCCAGCGGCTCCAGATCGCGCAACGCCCCATCGACGCGGATGCGCACCAGGCAGCGGTCGGCCTTCTGCTCCAGGTGGATGTCGCTGGCCCGCTCGGCCAGGGCCCGCTCCAGCAGGCCGTCGAGATAACGCACCACCGGCGCGTCGCGGGCGAAGTCGCGCAATCGCTCGGCGTCTTCCAGCGTGCCGCCATCGGGACCGGCCGGGGCCTCGGCCGCCACGGCCCGCGTCCGCGCCGCCCGCCACAGGCTGAAGGGGATGGTGCGCAGTTCGACCGGCTTGCCGGCCGCGAACCGCAAGCCCCGCCGCACATCCTCGCCACCGGCGTCGACCAGGCCGACTACCAGCCGGTCGGGATGGTCCTCCAGCACCAGGGCGTGATTCTCGGCCAGGTACTTCTCGTTCAGCGACACCGGCCCCAGGGCCGACGGCTCGTCGTCGCCGTCCCACAGCGGGGCGCCGTGCAGGGCGGCGCTGGCCGCGGCGATGGCGGCGTCCCCGGCCAGGCCCAGCAGGCTGGCCGCCACTGCCGGCGGCTGTCCCGCTGACGCCACGGCGGCCCGCAGGCGCTCACGGTCGGCGGCCAGCAGTCCCAGCGCCTCGGCCAGCCGCCGGGCGCCCTCGATGCGGCCCTGGGCCAGGGTCGGCAAGGCGGCCCCGGAGTCCGGGCGCGACCTGTCGCCATATGGACTCTGCGAAACGGACTGGGGCATAACCTGCTGAAGTTCTGAGGGTTGGTCGGTGGATACAATGGCGGGTTTGAACACCGGCAGGAAGATCAAACAACGTCGCGATGAGCGGGCCGGCTATACGCTGACTGAAATGCTCGTTGTGGTTGCTATTATTGGATTGATCTCGGCCGTCGTTATTCCTCAGGTCATGGGCCAGATGGGCAAGGCCCAGTCGCGCGCCGCCAAGCTGAAAGCCCAGACCGTGGCCGCCGCCGTCGAGCTCTATTCCGGTGATGTCGGCCACTTCCCCACCGCCGAAGAGGGCCTGATCGCCCTGGTGCAGCGGCCGGGGGGCCTGGACAGCTGGACCGGCCCCTATCTGCGCACCAAGGAAGAGCTTCTCGATCCCTGGGGCCAGCCGTTCCAGTACACGGTCGGTGAAGGCGGGGGCTTCAGTGTGAGTACGCTCGGGGCGGACAAGAAGCCCGGCGGCGAGGGGGCGGACCGGGACATCTCGGTCCAGTAGGGGACAGAATGAACAAGGCCATCCGGGTCGGCGCGGTCGCGCTGCTGTTGCTGCTGGGCGCCTGCGCGAGCGATCCGCGCCGGCCGGGCGGCAGCGCCACCCTGCCCCAGTCGCAGCCCACCTCGCCCGCCGCCGAGGCCGCCGCCGCCACGCGGGTGGGCGAAGAGCCGCCGCCGGAACGCCAGGGCTGGCGCGACGACGCCGTCGGCGCTCCCATTGCCGCGACGCCGCCTGTTCCCGCCAGCGGCTCGGCGCAACGCATCCCGATCAACGTGCTGATGGACCGCGCCCCGATTCCCGCCGCCGTCGAGGCGGTGCTGGGCGAGGTGCTGAGCCGGCCGTTCCGCATCGATCCCCAGGTCACCGGCGAGGTCTCCTTCCGGATGACCGGCGAGATGACCGAAAATGATATCCTGATCACCCTCGACCAGGCCCTGCGCAGCGCCAATGCCGCCCTCGTCGCCTCGCCGGGCGGCGGGGTGGCCGTGGTGCCGGCCGGCAATGTCCCGGCCTTCTCGGTCCTGCCGAGCGGAACCTCGCAGCAGCGCAGCTTCTTCGCCGGCGGCACGGCCATCTACCGGGCCCAGAATGTCAGCGCCCAGGAGATGGTCCGGGTGCTGACCCCCATCGCCGAGGGCCGCGCCCAGGTGCGGGCCGACAGCGTGCGCGAGTATGTCTACATCACCGGCGACCCCGGCACGGTGAACAGCCTGGTCCGTACCGCCGAGCTGTTCGACGTCGAATGGCTGCGCGGCAACAGCTTCCAGTTCTATCCGCTGAAATACGCCGGGGCCAAGGCCGTGGCCGACGACGTGCGCCGCCTCTACGGCGGCGCCGACGGCCCCATCGGCACCCAGGTCGACATGATCGACATCGAGCGGCTGAACGCCATCATCGTCATCGCCAAGTCGCCAGCCCTGCTGGACCAGACGATGAAATGGATCGAGCGCCTCGACCAGCCGGCCTCGCCGAGCGAACAGCGCATCCGCGTCGTGCCCCTGTCGAACATCAAGGCCGAGGACCTCGTGAAGGTGGTTGGCTCCTTCTTCGGCGCCGCCGCGCCGCCGCCCGGCGGCCTGTCCGGCCAGGGTGACGCCGCCTCCTCGCCCGGCGGCGGCCAGGTGACGGCCGACCCGCGCAGCAACTCGATCATCCTCTACGCCAGCGACGCCGAGTACCAGAACCTGCTGCAGATCGTGCGCCGCCTCGATGTGCCGCCGCCGCAGATCCTCATCGAGGGCACGGTCGCGGAGGTGCGGCTGAACGACAAGCTGAACCTCGGCGTCCAATGGTTCCTGCAGAACAACCCGGAGGTCACCGGCGGCTTCGCCACGGTCGGCAACGGCAACCTCGCCCTCACCTTCCCCGGCCTGTCGCTGCAGTACCTCGGCCCCGACTTCAAGGTGGCGATCAACGCCCTGTCGTCGGTCACCGATGTCGAGGTGGTCTCCACCCCGCGCCTGCTGGTGCTGGCCAACGAGACCGCCACCCTGCAGGTCGGCGACCAGGTGCCGATCATCACCCAGAGCTCGACCGGCGACCAGCAGACCAGCCTGACGGTCAACGCCGTCAGCTACCGCGACACCGGCGTCCTGCTGACCGTCACCCCGCGCGTCGGCGAGGGCGGCCGCATCTTCATCGACATCGAGCAGGAGGTCTCGGACGTCTCCGAAACCACCACCTCCGAGATCAACTCGCCGACCATCGCCCAGCGCAAGTTCCGCACCCAGATCGCCGTCGACAACGGCCAGGTCATCGCCCTCGGCGGCCTGATCCGCACCACCCGCACCAAGGGCGACTCAGGCGTGCCCCTGCTCAGCCAGATCCCCATCGCCGGGGCCCTGTTCCGCGAGCGGGCCAATGTGAAGGGCCGCACCGAGCTGGTGGTCTTCCTGAAAGCCACCCTGGTCCGCGACCGGGCCGACGCCGACCGGGTGACCAAGGACATCGCGTCCGGCCTGACCACCCTCGGATTCGGGCGTGACCGGCGCTAGGACCCGCCCCACGAGAGCGAGACTGCGGGGTTTCACCCTGCCCCTGACCCTGGCGCTGGCCTTCGCCATCATGAGCATGGCGGCCGGCCTGACGGGCCTGGTCACCGTCAAGGCCAAGGCGGCCCGCCAGAAGGACGCCGACCTCTTCGCCCTGATCACCCTGGAATCGGCCACCCAGGCCGGCCTCGCCAGGCTGGAAAAGGACGGCGCCCCGCAGACGCCGCGCTGGGAGGACAGCGAACGGCTCAACAACCGCCAGGTCGACCTCACCTTCCTCGCCGTCGCCTACAAGCCCGACGCCGGCCGCGACCCCGCCGCCGACATCGCCGCCGGCATCGTCCAGCCGGCCCTGCGCCAGCGGGTCGTCCGCGCCCTGGCCAGTCCCGACCCCAACATCGCCCGCGCCAGCTTCGCCCGCCTCGGCGACTTCCTGAAAGCCGCCGAGGCCTCGCCCTCGGAGGAAGACTGCCTGCGCGCCCTGCTGACCTTCGGCCGCGCCGCACCCCAACCCCTGCCCCTGCCGCCGGCCACCGCCCTGTCGCCGGAGATCCTGCCGCTCGCCCCCGGCGACGTCGTCGAGGTTCGCGCCGCCCTGCGCACCGACCGCTACAGCGACATCCTCTGGCAACGCCTCCGCTACACCGGAACCCCGGGTCGGCCCTGGCATATCCACGACTGGCGCCGCCTGCGCCTGGCCCCGGGCGCCGCGCTATGCAAACCGCCGCGGCCCTGATCCTTGGGGGCCTCGCCGCCGTCCTCGGCCTGGCCTGGCCCAGTTGGAAGCCGGCCGGCGCCAGGGCCCCGACCCTGTGGATGGCCGCCGCCCTCGTCGTCCTTTTCACCGTCCTGGCGTCCTTCAGCCGCTGGTCCCTGCTGCCGGCCGGCGCCATCCTGATCTTCCTGGCCCTCACCGACCTGCGCCGCTTCTCCCTGCCCACGGCCGGCCTCGCCCTGCTCGGCATCGCCATCGCCCTGGATCTCCTCCAGCACCCCCTGACCGCCTGGCCTCGCCTGCTCACCGGCGCGATCGCCCTCATTGCCTTCCTCGCCCTGCGCCACTTCTCCGGCAAGCCGCCCCGGCTCGGCTTCGGCGACGTCGTCCTGGCAGGCCTCGCCGCCATGCTCATCGACTGGCGACTGGCCCCCCTCGCCTTCGCCCTCGCCGCCCTCGCGCCCCTCGCCCTTCAGCGCCTGACCGGCCGCGCCGGCCCCGTCCCCTTCGGCTTCTGGCTGGCCCTGGCGACCCTGATCGCCGCGCCCTGGCCACATGAATATGTCTAGACATATCCATTTCGCCCCGTTTTGGGCGCTTCGTCCACCCCGTCGCCGCCGTAGGCCGCCCGATCACAAATCGCCCCACATTTGCAGGCAGATGACCACTCCCCGACCTACGCGTGGGCCTACATTCCCGGCCTCCCGACCGACGGCGTAGGGGCCATTCCCTCAGTGTTTTCAAGGCCGACCCGCTGGATACCGCCCTTTCGGCCCGGTTGCGCGGTATAATAGTGGGCCGCTTCGATAGGGCGTGAACCGTGGACAGAACGGTCATTTCCGCCAAAAGGTCAGGCGTGACGCCGCTCCGCTACCGCCTGCATCTCGCGCCCGACCCCGCCGCCGGCGCCTTCACCGGCGAGGTGACGGTCGAATTCGCTATCGATGCGGCAGCCGAGGCCTTCATGCTCGATTGCCTCGACCTCGCCATCGACGGCGCCTGGGTCGATGACGCGCCCGCCGCCTGGCGCCTGGACGGCGACAAGCTGGTCGTGACGCCCCCGGCGCCCCTCGCCAACCCGGCCAGCGTCCGCCTGACCTACGCCGGCCGCCTGTCCGAAACCCCGCGCGGCCTCTATCGCGGCGAAGGCTTCGTCGCCAGCCAGCTGCAGCCCAACCACGCCCGCCGCGTCTTTCCCTGTCTCGACGATCCCGCCCACCGCGCCGTCCTCGACCTCAGCGTCGCGGTTCCGGAAGGCTGGACCGCCCTCTCCAATGCCGCCGTCACGGCCAACGCAGGCGGCGTCACCCGCTTCGCCCCGTCCCCGCCCCTGCCGACCCACCTGATGGCCCTCGCCCTCGGCGCCTTCCGCACCATCAGCGCGGGCCCTGTCTCGCTCCACACCCTCGCCCCCGGCCCCAGCGACGCCTGGGTTCTGCAGACCGCCGTCGCCGCCTTGGCCGTCTTCGGCGACTGGCTCGGCGTCCCCTATCCGTTCGGCAAGCTGGACCTCGTCCTCCTGCCCGAGATCGGCGTCGCCGGCATGGAGAACACCGGGGCCATCTTCCTGCGCCAGGCCGCCCTCGCCCGCCCGACCCGCGAGGCCGCCACCCTGATCGCCCACGAGATCGCCCACCAGTGGTTCGGCGGCCTGGTCACCCCGGCCGGCTGGGAGGAGCTCTGGCTCAACGAGGGCTTCGCCACCTGGCTGGCCCCCAGGGCGGTGGCCGCCGATCTCGCCGACGATGCGGCCGAGGTCGCCGCCCTGCGCGCCGCCCTCATCGGCGACAGTGGCCCGGGCGCGCGGCCGCTGAGCGGTCCGGTCCCCGACGATCCCTCCCGGCTGTTCGATATTCTCACCTATCGCAAGGGCGCGGCCCTGCTGCGCATGCTCGAAGGCTGGATCGGCGAGACCGCCATGCGAGCCGGGCTCGGCCGCTACCTGCAGGACCACGCCCTCGGCGTCGCCCGCTCCGCCGACCTGTGGGCGGCGCTGGAGGCCGCCAGCGGCCAGCCGGTCGCCGCCGTGGCCGGCGATTTCGTCCGCCGCATCGGCCCCGCCCGCATCGCCCTGCGCTGGCGGGACCGGACCGTCCACCTGGCCCAGCGGGGCGACGACCTGGTCAGCCTGCCGGTCAACCTGCGGATCGCCACCGAAAGCGGCGAGGTTCGCCAGACCCTGCTGCTGGAAGGCCCCACGGCCAGCCTGACCCTGCCGGGCGAGGTCCGCTGGGCTGTCGCCGACGGCTATTTCCGCACCACCTATCCGGACGGGCCGCCGCCGCTGTCGGCCCTCACCGGGTCCGAGGCCGTCGTTTTGGTCGAGGACGCCTGGCTGGCGCTCTGGGCCGGCGAGACCGACCTGCCCGCCTTCCTGCACCTGGCCGGCGAGGCCCTGTCCGCCGGCCGCGCCGCCGCCGTGCTGCGCCCCCACCTCGCCGACCTGCGCGACCTGCTGGCGAGCGGCCCGCGCCAGGCGGTGTTCGACGCCTGGCTGGCCGGCCTCGACCCGCCCCAGCCGATACCCGTCTTCGCCGACCTTAAGGCCCGCCTCGCCGACGACGAGGAGGCCGCCGTCGCCGGCCTCTGCGCCCTCACCGACCCAGCCTGCCTGTCCGACCAGCTGGCCCTGCTCGACCGCTGGCCCGTGCTGGCGGCCGAAGGCCTGCTGGCCAACCCCGCCGTCCGCGCCGCCGCCTGGGAACACCTCAAGCTCCATTGGGACCGGCTGGGCGAGCCGGTGCAGGGGCTCGGCGGCCGCGGCCTGGTCGCCGGCCTCGCCGCCTTCGCCGATCCCGCTATCGCCGGCGCCATTCTCCAATTCTTCCAGGACCGGCCGCCGCCGCCCGGACTGCGGGGCGCCCTCGACCGCATCGCCAGCCGCGCCGCCTTCCGCGACTGGGCCCGGACGGCGATGGACGCCTTCCTGCTCCGCCAGGGCGCCGAGGGTCCGGCCGGCGACAGCCAGCCGGTGCTGGCCGCGCTGAACGCCGGCTTCCAGGGCGCCCTGGCCCAGCGCGCCATGCTGGAGGGCTTGGGCCTGACGCCGCCGCCCTGGATGCATACCCTGCAGAACCTGCGCGGCGCCCTGGCCGCCGCCGAGCGGCCGTGGCTGCAGAGCCTGCGCGGTCCCGCGCCCGTTCCGACCGACCTCGCCCATCGCCTGGTCGAGGATCTCGAGGCCGCCGCCGCCCAGCTCGCCGCCCTGACGGCCAAGCTCCCCGACACCAAGGACCGCGACGCGGCCCTCATCGTCGCCGCCGGCCTGGCGCGGGCCGCCATTACCGCCGAGCGCCGAACCGAGCTGGCCGTCCTCGCCGCCGCCCTGACCGAGGACGAGGCCGCCGCCCGGCCGCTGCGCGCCGTCCTCGCTGACCGCCGCGCCGCCTCCGCCATCGCCCAGGCCTGGATCGCCGATCCGCCGCGCATCCCCACCCGCTTCCAGCGTCTGGACCTGCAGAACGACGCCGCCCTCGCCGCCGGCCAGCTGCGCCTCCTGGCCCAGGACCTGCGGCTGGCGCTGGAGGGCGCGGCGCCCGATGCCTGGAGCGCCTTCGGGTTCGACGCTCGCACGACCGAGCTCTGGCGGGCCGCCGGCTTCGCGGACGCGGAGGCCGCCGCCGCCTGGCGCCTGCGCGGCTTCGCGCCGAAGGCGGCCCGCGACCTCGCCGCCCAGGGCGCCGATCCGGCCGCCCTGCGCCGCCGCCCCCTGGCCAATCCCGCCCCGGCCCTGCCGGTCACCCTGCCGGACGGGACGGTGCTCAAGGTCGAGCAGGCCGCCGATCCGGCCATCCGCGCCGGGGGACTGATGAACCGTGACAGCCTGCCCCCGCGCGGCGGCATGCTGTTCGTCTTCCCGGACGACCGCCCCCGGCCGATCACCATGGCCGGGGTCCGCTTCGCCCTCGACGCCCTGTGGCTGGGGCCGGACGGAACGATTCGTCACATCGAGGCGGCGGCCCCCGCCTGGCGCCCGCAGGCCCTGCCGGCCGACCCGGAACGGGCCCGCTGCCGCTACCTGCTGGAGCTGGCCGCCGGCGCCGTCGGCCGCCTTGGCCTCAAGGTCGGAGACCGTCTCGCCTTCGCCGTTTGAAGAAACCCGCGCCGGATGCCGCGACGGCGCCCTTGAGCCGGAGGGCCGGGTGCGCTTCTATTCGCCCTTCAAGTGAACAACGATAACCCGGCGCAAGAACGGGGTCCTCGAGGAAAAACCATGCATCCCACCGTCTTCGCCAAAAGCCACCCCGACCGCGCCGCCTACATCATGGCGGGGACCGGCGAGACGGTGACCTACAAACAGCTCGACGAGCGCTCCAACCAGGGCGCCCAGCTGTTCCGTTCGCTGGGCCTTGGGGTCGGCGACGTCATCGCCATCTGCATGGAGAACAACGCCCGCTACTTCGAGATCGCCTGGGCGGGCCAGCGGTCGGGTCTCTACTACACCTGCATCTCGTCCAAGCTGACGGCCGGCGAGATGGAGTACATCCTGCGCGACTGCGGGGCCAAGGTGCTGATCACCTCGGCGGCCATGGGCGACCTGGCCGACGAGATCGCCACCCTGGTTCCCGACCTCAAGCTCTACATGGTCGGCGGAACCCGCGGCCCCTACGAGAGCTTTGAAGCCGCCCGCGACGCCATGCCGACGACGCCGATCGCCGACGAGACGGCCGGTTCGGACATGCTCTACTCTTCCGGCACCACCGGCCGGCCCAAGGGCGTCAAGCCGGCCCTGAGCGGCCTGCCGATCGATGCCCCCAACGCCCTGCAGATGATGACCACCGGCCTGTTCGGCTTCCCCGAGGGCTGCGTCTACCTCTCGCCGGCCCCGCTGTACCACGCCGCCCCCCTGCGCTGGTGCATGAGCGTTCACAAGCTGGGCGGCACCGTCATCGTCATGGAGAGGTTCGATCCGGAAACCGCCCTGGCCCTGATCGAAAAGTACAGGATCGACTGCGGCCAGTTCGTGCCGACCCACTTCGTGCGCATGCTGAAGCTGCCCGAGGAGGTGCGCGCCAGGTACGACATCTCCAGCATGAAGTCGGCCGTCCACGCCGCCGCCCCCTGCCCGGTCCCGGTCAAGGAACAGATGATCGGCTGGTGGGGTCCGGTGATCCACGAATACTACGCCGGCACCGAGGGCAACGGCTTCTGCTACATCGGGTCCACCGACTGGCTGGCCCACAAGGGCTCGGTCGGCAAGGCGGTGCTGGGCTCCCTGCGCATCTGCGACGAGGAAGGCGACCCCCTGCCGGCCCGCGCTGAAGGTCAGGTCTATTTCGCCGACGGCCCGCCGATCAACTACCACAACGACCCGCAGAAGACGGCCGACAGCTACAACAAGCACGGCTGGACCAGCCTGGGCGATGTCGGCTGGATGGACGAGGACGGCTTCCTCTACCTCACCGACCGCAAGAGCTTCATGATCATCTCCGGCGGGGTGAACATCTATCCGCAGGAGATCGAAAACCTGCTGGTCACCCACCCCAAGGTCACCGACGTGGCCGTGGTCGGCGGGCCGCACGAGGAGATGGGCGAACAAGTCATCGCCGTCATCCAGCCGGCGTCGGGCGCCGGCGATCCGGAACTGGCCGCCGAACTGCTGGCCTTCTGCCGCGCCAACCTCAGCCATGTGAAGACGCCACGCGTCATCGACTTCATGGAGGAACTGCCGCGCCACCCGACCGGCAAGCTCTACAAGCGGCTGATCCGCGACGCCTATTGGGGCAAGACGGACGGCAAGATCGTCTGATCCATAGATGACGCTAGGTCAACGCTCTCCCGTTTGAGTTGTTTCACAACGCTGAGTATCTACTGCGGCCCTGTAGTCTGGGCGCCGGCAGGAGCGACATTGAAGTCATCAGGTAAATGCCCATTTCGGGCCCTGTAACTTTCCGGACGAATTTCTGTTTACTTGAAGCATCAACCGCGTATTCCAATGCCTCAATCTCGTTCACTTCTATAGAACGTTGTTATATTTTCCTTCGGGGAAGAGGTTTCAGGGCAGTGCGCGTAGAGTTGGTGTCGGCGTGAGCGGCGAACTGGGCAAGGAGACCGCCGGCGAGATGACCGCGCTGGTCTTCGCCGTCCTCGACCAGCAACGCCTCGACGCGATGATCGCCGAGCCCCGGTTCGGCGAGGTCAGCTTGGCCCTGCTCGACAACTGGGGCCCGCACGCCGAGGACGACGCCTCGATGACCCGCACCCTGCGCGATGTCGGCCACTACATGGCGGGCATCTGGGCCGTGGGCCTGCATGGCTCGCCGGAAGGCTTCAACCACGCCAGCCTCAGCCGGCTGGTCGAGCCCCTGGGCCTGGGCAGCCGCAGCCGGGTGCATGCCATGCTGGTGTATCTGCAGGTCATCGGCCTGATCCGCCCGACCGCGGCGACGGGCGATGGCCGGATCAAGCGCTACGCCCCGACCCCGGCCCTGGAAGCGCTGTTCCGCGCCCGCTGGCGCCGCGAACTGGCCCTGTGCCTGCCGCTGCTCGAGGACGCCCGGGCGGCGCTGGACCGCTGGGACGAGCCTGGCGTCTTCGAGGCCTTCATGGCCGCCACCGGCCGCTTCATGGCCGGCAGCTTCCTGGCCTACGATCGCAAGGCGCCCAACCTCGACGGCATCTCGGAGCGCAACGCAGGCCTCACCGTGATGGGCCAGCTGGTCACCATGGCCGGCGGCGACTTCCCGCCGACCGGTCCGGCGGTCATCAACCTCAGCGAACTGGCCAAGCGCAGCGGCGTCTCGCGCCAGCACGCCCGCAACATCCTGAAGGTCGGCGAAAAGGCCCAGTTCTGGCGCACCGCCGCGGACGGCCGGCTGAGCTTCACCCAGGCCTTCGACGAGCAGATCCGCGTCCTGATGGCCTCCTACATCCTGCACCTCGGCTGGTGCGTCGAGCAGGCGCTCCAGGCCGTGGACGCCCCCTAGCCCTCCGTCCCGTCATTTCCGCTGACGGAACGTGGTCCCGTGGCGTTCGACATCCTCGCCGCCAGGCGGCTGGCGGCTTCCTCGATGACCCTGACCCGACTGCTGTTCAGGTTTGGCCGGGCGGCCCTGGCCTGCGCCGCCTTGACGGCGTCCGGCGTGGGGCCGTGCAGATCGACCATGTAGGCGATCTCTTCGAGGACAGCCCTTTCAAAGCGCCGTTTCCGGGTTTGACCAAACATACGCTCCGCCCTCCATCCGGCGGAGCCTGTCTGTACTCAAATTGGAGCGTGCGGCGGCAGTGGAAAAAATCGGAACGATCAGCCTTCGTCGATGCTGATTACCCGCCGCACGTCGTCGCCGATCAGGCCGATGGCCGAAGGGTTGCGCACGCCCGGCAGGGCGACGACGTCGAACAGCTCACGGACCACGCCCTCGATCCGCACCCATTCGACGGTGTCGCCGCTCTCGGTGTCGATCACCAGGATGCCGCAACGGGCCACCGCGTCGCGGCTGGCCAGCGCCTCATCGAGCGGCAGTCCCTGGAAGGTGCGGTTCTCGCGGGCCTGCGACAGGCCCACCAGGGCGTACTTGCCGATGAAGCTGAGGCCGCGGGCGTAACCCGGGCAGAAGGCCACCATCTTGAAGGCCTTGGTGTCCGGATCGATGAAGCCCAGCTCGCCGGCCCCGGAGTTGAGCACCCACAGCTTGCCGTCATGGACACGCGGCGAGTGGGGCATGGACAGGCCCTCGACCACCCGCTCGTTGTTGGTGACGTCCATGATCATGCCGCCGTCCGAGCGGCGGTCGCGCCAGCCGTCGGCGACGTCGGACCGGGAGACCATGGTCACGTAGCGCGGTCGGCCGTTCTCCATGGCCAGCCCGTTCATGTGGCAGCGGTCTTCCGGCGCCAGCTTGGTGATGAAGGGCGGTTGCCAGATCGGCTTGAAGCTGTAGCCTTCGCTGATCGTGGCCAGGCAGGAGAACAGGGTGTTGACGAAGACGATATTGCCGTCGGCGTCGAAGGCGATGTCATGGGCGTCGACGTCGCCGGTGATCCAGCTGACGCGCGGGGTATAGACCGCGTCGTGCGCGCCGCTCATCTGGCCGGGCGGGAGGACGTTATCGAAGCGGTAAATCTGGTAATGGGTGGCCAGCGCCAGCTTGCGGGCGTCGTCGCTGCGGGCCAGGCCCATGCAACGGGCGAAGGTGCGCTCGAACACGGCGATGCGGCCGGGCTCCTTGATGCCGAGGAAGAAGATCTTGCCGGCCTGGTAGGTGGTGAAGCTGATCGACGCGCCCATCCGCTGGAGCCAGTCGGGGAAGCCCCGCGAGGTGGTCAGGGCGAAGGCTTCCTTGGGCGGAGCTGAGGCGTCGGCGGTCGTCGTGTCGGTCATGGCCGCACGTTTGGCACACGCGAAGCGGACTGACGAGTGGAAGAATCCACGCTCTTCGGCCCGTCCTCGCCATCGGTCCTCAGAGCAGCCAGTCGGCGCTTTCGCCCGTCACATCGCCGTTGATCTTCATCTGGTAGTCGATCCGCCCGTCACCATTGACGTCGAGCCGCAGGGTCGTGACGCCGCCGGCGAAGGTCAGAGTCATCTGGCCGATGTCGGACAGATGGCCGTTGTCAGGTTTGGTGAAGGCCGAGACCAGCCGGAACGCCTGGTTGCCGTCGACGCGGGTGTTGGCGTCGATGGCCGACAGGTCGATGCGATCGCCTTCAGCGGCGCTGAAGTCGAAGATCTGGTCGGTTTCGAGCACCGCGCCGCCGAGGCTTTCCTGGAGGACGCGGAAGGTATCGGCGCCCGCCCCCCCGCGCAGCAGATCGTTGTCCGCCCCGCCGATGATCGTATCGTCGCCGTCGTTGCCGTTCAGGGTATCGACCCCCGCCCCGCCGTTGATGACGTTGGCGCCGGCGTTGCCCTGGATGTTGTTGGCGTCGCCGTTGCCCGTGCCGTCGATGGCGCCGGATCCCTGCAGCTCGAGACCCTCGAGATTCGCCCCCAGCACCCAGGTGATGCCCGCGCGGACGATGTCGTAGCCCTCACCGGCGTTTTCGAAGACGCTGTCGGAGGCGTCGACGATGTAGACGTCGTTCGCCGCGCCGCCATAGAGGTTGTCAGCCCCGGCGCCGCCGTCGAGGTAGTCATTGCCGTCGCCGCCGCGCAGGGTGTCGGCGCCGTCGCCGCCGTCCATCCGGTCGTTGTCGGCCTCGCCGAACAGGTTGTCGGCGCCGATGCCGCCGAACAGCTTGTCGCTGCCGTCGTTGCCGTACAGCTGGTCATCGCCGTCTTCGCCGTAGACCAGGTCGCCGCCGGTTCCGCCGCTCAGGGTGTCCGTTCCCAGGCCCCCGAAGAGCTGGTCGGACAGTTCGCCGCCGTCGATCGTATCGTTGCCGGCGTCGCCATAGAGGGCGTCGTTGCCATCGCCGCCGTAGATGAAGTCCGCCCCGCCGGCGCCGCGCAGGATATCCTTGCCGGTCAGGCCGTAGAGGGTGTCGTCGCCGCCCAGGGCGGTGAAGCTGTCGTCGGCGGCGGTGCCGGCGAAGTTGCGCGTGACCCACTGGCCGTAGACCACATAGACCGGCCCGCTGCCGGTGCCCCGCATGGCGATGTCGTCGAGGCCATCATTGTTGATATCGCCGATCCCGGCGACGTTCTTGCCGATGATGGCGTTGTTGGCCGGACCGACGATCTTGAAGCCCTGATCCGCTGTCATGGTGGCCAGATTGATCGACGCCGGGATCCCGGAGGCCGACCCGTAGACCACATAGACCGTACCGGTGCTCGATCCGCCTACGTCGGCGTAAGGGGAGCCGAGGATGAGATCGTCGAACCCGTCGCCGTTCACGTCGCCCGCGTTGCCGACGGAGTCTCCAAGCACATCGCCGGTAGCCAGGCCGGAGATGCGGAATCCATTGACGCCATTGAGGCTCTCCACCGACAGGGTGGCGCCGAAGCCGCTGGTGGTTCCGTAGACGACGTAAACCGCGCCCGTGTTCGCGGACCCGATATCGGCATAGCGCATGCCCATGATGAGATCGTCGATCCCGTCGCCGTTGACGTCAGCGGTCGCATAGGTGACGCGGGCCTGGTAGCCGGCCGGCGCCACAACCTTGAATCCGTTGGCGCCATTCAGGGTCGAAGTGCTGAACGACGCCGCGAACCCGCTGGCCTTGCCGAACACGATATAGCTTCCGCCCTCAAGCCCGTCGGAAATGTTGCCCTGCGAGTTGAAGGCCAGGTCATCGAAGCCGTCGTTGTTGATATCGCCGACCGATCCGAGCACGAGCCCGAAGTTACCGTTCCCTTCGCCCGTGACACGGAAGCCGTTCATACCGTCCAGGGAGGCGACATTGGTTACGAAGCCTGAGGCGCTTCCGAACAGAATGTAGGCGCTGCCAGGCGAGGGACCCACGCCGTGGGCGCTGATGACGACGTCCTCATAGCCGTCGCCGTTGACATCGCCGGCGGTCGAAACCATCCCCCCGAAGAAGGTGTTGCTGACGCCGGTGATCAGCACCCCCTCCGAGGCGCTGACCGGATTGGTGGTGACCAGAGACTTCGACCCGCTCGGACCGCCATAGATCAGCACCGCGGTGCTTGTGGTCATTCCGCCGATCAGCAGGTCGTCGTAACCGTCATTATTGACATCGCCGATCCCGTCGACGCGACCGATGTTCGAGGCCGCCGACGAGCCGAGGATCTTGAACCCGTTGAATCCGTCGAGCGATGTGAGGGCGAAGGCGCTGCCGAACCCGGAACTGGTTCCGAAAATGACGTACGACGCGCCAAACCCGGAAAAGGCATTGGTCGCGCCGATCGCGAAATCGTCGATGCCGTCGTTGTTGACGTCGCCAGCGGCGGTGATGGTGTAGCCGAGCGAGACGCTGCCGGCCACTTCCGGGGCAATGACAAAGCCGGTCGACGCGGACAGGCCGGATATCAGAAAGGTTGCCGGAAAGCTCAAGTTATCCCCCTGCGAGCAACGCTGTCCCGCCTAGTGAGGGCGCGGCGTCAACCAAATTGATGATCCATCCGGACGACGGGAGGGCATTGCCCTGCAACCACGTGACCGGCGGGTAACCGACATTACTCAAAATACGATGTTCGCCAAGCCCCGATGTGCGTATCGCACGCAGCGTCACGCTTGAGGCGGCCGGGCCGGCATGGCATGCACGCCAACAACGGTTTGCAAGGACGAGGGACACCACCATGAAGGAAGTCGATATCAAGGACCTGGGCACGCTGGTCGGCCAGGAAATCGGCGTCAGCGACTGGGTCGAGATCACCCAGGAACGCGTCAACCAGTTCGCCGAGGCGACCGGCGACCACCAGTGGATTCACGTCGATGTCGAGCGCGCCACCCGCGAGATCGGCGGCCCGATCGCCCACGGCTACCTGACCCTGTCGCTGATCCCCTTCCTCGGCGCCGGGCTGCTGCGCGTCACCGGCGTCACCCGCGGCATCAACTACGGCTCGGACAAGGTGCGCTTCACCAACATGGTGCGGGTCGGCAAACGCGTGCGCATGCGCCAGAAGCTGCTGGCCGCCGAGCCCAAGTCGGGCGGCATCCAGATGAAGAACGAATGCACCATCGAGATCGAGGGTGAAGACCGCCCGGCCTGCGTGGCCGAGACCATCTCGGTGATCTACGGGGCCTGAACCCTTCTCGACCTACGAGACGCGGCGGCCGTCCTTCGGGGCGGCCGTTATCGTATCGGCGGCCCCGGCTCCGCCCAGCGGCGGCGGCCGCAGGCAGAAGCTGTAGTCGCCGTCATATGGCGTCGGCTGCCAGGCCGCGATCATGGCCGGATCGACGTCGGGCGCGAATCGGGCGTGGCAGTGACCATGGGTGACCTGGCGATGGGCGCCGGGCAGGTCGGCGAGGATGGCGTCGATCGCCGGCGACACCGTCTGCAACCGGACGCGGGCGACACCCAGGGCCCTGGCGTTGTCGACCAGGGTGCGGACCAGGGGCGGGATGGCCACGGCCTCATGCTCGACCGGCGCGATCAGGTCGACGATATCAAGGCAGGGCTGGTCGATCTCGGTCGGCTTGGAGAAGTAGGCCAGCAGGTAGCCGGCCAGCCGCCCCCGGTGCTCGTAGCCGAGCAGGATCGGCCGCCGGGTCAGATCGGGGTCGGCCAGGCGCCAGCGCAGGGTGGCCGAATCGCGGGCCGCCAGCAGCCGCCCGTCCTCCTGCAACCGGGCCCAAAGCCCGTCGAAGCGGCCATCGACCTCCTGTTCGAACAGTACCCGCACATCGGGCGCCAGCCGGGTCACCGCGCCATCGCGCAGTCGATCGCTGATGAAGCGCTCGCCCCGCTCGCGCACGCCGTCAAAGCCGCGCAGGTTGCTGTAGCGCCACAACAGTCGCTCGCGGACGACCGCCGGCAGATCGACCCACCAGCTGTACTTCACATTGTGGGTCGCGGACGGCCAGGCCTCGAGGGCGTAGTGGCGATAGTGGCCCGCCGAAACGGCGTTGGCGTTGAACAGATAGATGCCGAACCGGCCCTCCTGCTCGGCCAGGGCGCGCAGCACCATGCGGCCCGCTCCCTTGGCGCGCGGATGGGCCAGGAAGGTATGGCCGGTCGCCCCGCGCACGACCTGTGTCCCGAAATGGAACCGCTGCACGAAATTTCCCAGAAAGGCCGAAACCTGCCCGTCCAGTTCACAGACCCAGCCGGCCGGGCCGGCGTCGCCGGGTTCTCGGGCCCCGGGCGGCCCTTCCGCCAGCCACGCCCAGGCCGCCGCGCTGCGCTGCGGCCACCAGGCCCAGTCGCATAAGGCGTTGACGGCCGGCACATCGTCCAGTCGGAAAGGTCGCAGGTCGTAGGTCACGATTGCTCCAGATCGGGGCGGCGAGCGCCTCTTGACCGATCCGGAGCAATGGCCGTGCCAATAGGTGACCCTTTGGTAACTGGGCCGTTAACCGATCAGCTCTTGAAGCTCTTGTCTTCGGCGTGACGGGCTTCAAAGGAGCGGATTTCTTCTTCCGCCTTGTCCTTGGCGTATCCGTAGCGTTCCTGGATCTTGCCGGCCAGCTGATCACGCTTGCCGGCGATCTCGGTCAGATCGTCATCGGTCAACTTGCCCCACTGTTCCTTAGCCTTGCCGGTGAACTGCTTCCACGAGCCTTCGATACGGTCCCACATGGGCTGATCCTTTCACACATTCACGAAAAGCCGACGATCACCGCCGGCCGGACCATGAAAACCCCTTCATGATGCAGTCCGTTCCGTTGACCCGCCGCGCCGGGTCGGGCCAAGGTCGGGTCAACGCCGAATGTCCGGCCTTTCAATGCCCCCCTATCCACCTTTCAAGGGTGCCTCCATATGAACCGTCGTGAAGTCCTGGCGGCCAGCGCCGCCGCCGCAGCCCTCCTTCCAGGTCAGGTCATGTCCGCAACCAAGCCGAAGCCCGTGCCTCCCGTCGTCAAGAAGGAGCCGAAGGTCATCGAACAGCTCGGCCGCAAGCGGACCGACGACTACGCCTGGATGAAGGACGACAACTGGCAGCAGGTCCTGCGCGACCCGACCATCGTCAAGGCGGACGTGAAGGAGCACCTGACCGCCGAGAACGCCTACACCAAGGCCATGCTGTCCTCGACCGAGGACCTGCAGACGAAAATGTTCGAGGAGATGAAGGGCCGGGTCAAGGAGGACGACGCCTCTGTTCCGGCCCCCGACGGCGCCTGGGAATACTACACCCGCTTCAACAAGGGCGGCCAGCACCCGCTTTTCTGTCGCCGACCCAAGGGCAAGGCGGATGGCGAGCAGATCCTGCTGGACGCCGACAAGCTGGCCGAGGGCAAGGCCTACTCCGAGGTCGCCGCCACCGCCCACAGCAGCGACCACAAGCTGTTCGCCTATGCCGAGGACGCCCAGGGTTCGGAATTCCACAAGATCTTCGTCAAGGACCTGGAGACCGGCCAGCTGGTCGGCGAGACCATCGAGGCCGGCTACGGCGATGTGATCTTCTCGCCGGACGGCGCCTGGCTGTTCTGGACCAACCGCGACACCGAGGGCCGTCCCGACAAGGTCTTCCGCCGCCCCGCCCGCGGCGGCGAAGCCACGGTGGTCTATGAAGAGTCCGACGAGGGCATGTTCATGGGCGTCGGCACGACCGCCTCGGACGCCTTCATCTCGATCGGCATCGGCAACCAGGAGACCAGCGAGCTTCGCCTGATCCCGGCCGAGACCCCGACCGCCACGCCGGTGGTCTTCGCCGCCCGTAACCCCGGCGTCCTCTATGACGTCGAGCACTGGGACGGAAAGTTCGTCATCCGCACCAACGCCGGCGGCGCCGTCGACTTCAAGCTCTGCACCGCCGAGCCCGGCAAGACCGAGGCCGCCCACTGGAAGGACTGGATCGCGCACCGGCCGGGCCACTTCATCGTCGGCATCGGGGCCTTCAAGGATCACCTGGTCCGGATCGAGCGGGTCAACGCCAACAACTCGATCTTCATCACCAAACGGGCCGACAAATCCGAGCACGCCATCGCCGTCGACGAGAAGGCCTATGTGCTGGGCATCGAAGGCGGGTTCGAGTTCGACACCCCGGTGATGCGCTACACCTACACCTCGCCGACCACGCCCCGGCAATGGTTCGACTACGACATGGAGGCGCGCACCAAGACCCTGCGCAAGACCCAGGAAATCCCCTCGGGCCACGATCCGTCGAAGTACGTCGTCGACCGTGTCTATGCGAAAGCCAGCGACGGCGCCGAGGTGCCGATCACCGTCCTGCGCCGCAAGGACGTCGCCCTCGACGGCAAGGCGCCGCTGCTGGTCTACGGCTACGGATCCTACGGTATCCCGCAGGAGCCGGGCTTCTCGATCCGCAACTTCAGCCTGGTCGATCGCGGCTGGGTCTGGGCCATCACCCATATCCGCGGCGGCTCCGACAAGGGCTGGGGCTGGTTCCAGGACGGCCGCAAGTTCAAGAAGAAGAACACCTTCACCGACTTCATCGCCTGCACCGAGCACCTGCAGAAGAACGGCTACGGCAAGCCGGCCAAGACCGTGGCCTACGGCGGTTCGGCCGGTGGTCTGCTGATGGGCGCGGTCATCAACATGCGGCCGGACCTCTATGCCGGCATCATCGCCGCCGTGCCGTTCGTCGATGTCATCAACACCATGAGCGACACCAGCCTGCCGCTGACCCCGCCGGAGTGGCCCGAATGGGGCAACCCGATCGAGGACGCCGCCGCTTACGACTACATGATGAGCTACAGCCCCTACGACAACGTCGGCAAGAAGCCCTATCCCAGCGTGCTGGCGACGGGCGGCCTGTCGGACGGCCGGGTCACCTACTGGGAGCCGGAGAAGTGGGCGGTGAAGCTGCGGGAGAACACCACCAGCGGCAATCCCATCCTCCTGAAGATCAACATGGAGGCCGGCCACGGCGGCGCTTCGGGGCGGTTCGACTTCCTCAAGGAAATCGCGCTGGACTACGCATACGCGGTCTGGGCCGTCGAGAAGGGCTGGACCAGGGTTTGATCTCCATCCTCCCCCGTTTACGGGGGAGGGGGACCGCCGCCGAAGGCGGTGGTGGAGGGGGCGAGTGACGGAGCGATGACGTTGCGGGTTCGAAGAATGCGGTGGGAGACCTTGGAGGTCGGTGGGGTCCTCGCCCCCTCCACCACCCGCTTCGCGGGCGGTCCCCCTCCCCCGTACGCGCTTCGCGCTACGTGGGAGGATGAGGGGTGATCGTCCGGGACGCCACCGAAGCCGACGCGCCGGCGCTGGCCGCCATCTACGGCGACGCCTGCCTGCACGGCTTCGGGACGTTCGAGGAGGTCCCGCCGGAACCGGCCGAGATGGCGCGGCGGCTGGCCGAGGTGAAGGATCTCGGCCTGCCCTACCTCGTCGCCGAGGAGGAGGGTGAGGTCGTCGGCCTCTGCTACGCCAAGCCGTTCCGTCCCCGCTCGGCCTATCGGTTCACGGTCGAGGACAGCGTCTACGTCGCCCCTGGTCAGGGCGGAAAGGGCGTCGGCCGCCTGATGCTGGCCGAGCTGATCCGGCGGTGCGAGCCGCTGGGCCTGCGACAGATGACGGCGGTGATCGGCGACAGCCTCAACGCCGGCTCCATCGGCCTGCACGCGGCGCTGGGCTTCGAACACACCGGCGTCTTCAAGGCCGTCGGCTGGAAGCACGGCCGCTGGGTCGACATCGTTTTCATGCAGCTGTCCCTCAACGGTGGCGACAGCACGGAGCCCTCGGGTCGCGGACAGACCCTGCGGGAATTCTGACCGTGCTTGAGGTCGCAAGCGGAAGGGCCTATCTCGCCCGCATGATGGCCCTGCGCCCCCTGCTGCTGATCCTGACGGCGATCGTCTTCGCCTTCGGCAGCCTGGCGCGCGCCGCCGAGATGCCAATGAGCGAGCCGCCCTGCCACGAGGCGCCCGCCGCCCCCTCCGGCAAGGCCACCCTGGCGGTCAGCTGCTGCGTCGGCTGCATGCCGGCCCCCAACCTCCTGCCCGCCCCCATCCTGACGCCGACGGCGGCGACGGCGGCGACCTACAACATCGCCAGCCCCACCCTGCTGAGCCGCCCCCTGACCCCCGAGACCCCGCCTCCCCGCGCCTGATCCGCCCGCTTCACGGTCGCCCTTGGCGGCCTTTCGGATCATGATCAAGCCAACACAAGGAGGAGGTCCCATGACCTCGAACACCAAACGGGCGCTGCTCGGCGGGGCGGCCATTCTGGCTGCCGCCGGCCTCGCCCTGCCCGCCTTTGCCCAGACCGAACCCGACCACGCCAACATGGACCATGGGGAGATGGCCACGATGGGCATGCAGAGCCCCTACGGGCCCTGGCCCATGGCCCGCGACGCCAGCGGCACCAGCTGGCAACCCGAGGCCGCGGGACACGGCGGCGTCCATTCCAGCCTGGGCGACTGGATGGTGATGAGCCACGTCCTGCTCAACGCCGTCTATAGCGACCAGTCGGGGCCGCGCGGCGACGACAAGGGCTTCATCGCCGGCATGGTCATGGCCTCGGCCAGCCGGGAGGTCGGCAATACGACTGTCCAGTTCCGCGCCATGCTCAGCCCCGACCCGTTGATGGGCGAGGAGGGCTATCCGCTGCTGCTGGCGGCCGGCGAGAGCGCCGACGGAGTCGAGCCCCTGGTCGATCGGCAACATCCCCATGACCTGTTCATGGAGCTGTCGGCCAGCGTCTCCTTCCGCCTGGACGGCGACCAGAGCCTCTTCCTCTACGGCGGCCTGCCCGGCGAGCCGGCCTTTGGCCCGCCGGCCTTCATGCACCGCCCGGCCGCCATGGACAGCCCCGAGGCGCCGATCAGCCACCACTGGCTGGACAGCACCCACATCACCTTCGGCGTCCTCACCGCCGGCTACGCCAACGGGCCGTTCAAGGTCGAGGCCTCGCGCTTCCGGGGCCGGGAACCGGATCAGGAGCGCTGGGACATCGAGACCGGCGATCTCGACTCCACCGCTGTCCGGTTCAGCTGGAACCCGACGGAAAACTGGGCCCTGCAGGCCAGCTGGGCCAACATCAAGAGTCCGGAGGCCCTGGAACCCGACCATGACGAGCGCCGGGTTTCCCTGAGCGCGCTCTACACACGGAATTTCGGAGACACCAAGGTTTCCGGGACCCTGGCCTGGGCCCGCAAGGACATCGTCCCCGGCGACACCTCCCAGGCCTGGCTGGTCGAGGGCGCCGTGCAGCCCGGCCCCTGGACGATCTTCACCCGCCTGGAGCAGGTGGATCAGTCGGAGCTGACTCTCGGCGTCCACCACGGGCCGCAATACACGGTCCGCAAGGCCTCGCTGGGCGTCATCCACGACTGGTGGGTGACGGACAACGTGCGGGTCGGCGTCGGCGGCCTGGTCAACGCCTACGATATCCCGGCGCCGCTCTCGGCCAGCTATGGCGACCCCGGCGGCGGCATGCTGTTCGTCCGCCTGAAGGTCGAGTGATCAGCCGATCCGGCCGATGACCCTGGCCAGGGCGGCGGCGTCGTAGGGCTTTGTCAGCCAGGCGGCGCCGCCGCCATCCTCGGGCTCCAGCTCGCCAGTGGCGAAGACGATGCGCAGATCGGGCCGCAGGGCCAGGGCCTTGGCCGCCAGGTCCCGGCCGTTCATGCCCGGCAGGCCGAGGTCGGTGAACAGCACATCGACCCGGCCGGCGCCTTCCAGCACCGCCAGGGCGCCCGGTCCGTCGCCGGCCGGCTCGACGGCATAGCCGAGGGCGGCGATCATCTCGGCGGCGGCTTCGCGGATCAGGGCGTCGTCCTCGACCAGCAGCACGGTCGGCCTGGCCCCGCCCAGCGCCTGCATGACCTTCCGGGCCAGGGCCTCTCGTCCGTAGGGCTTGGACAGCAGGTTGACGCCCTCGTCGAGGCGGCCGTGGTGGACGATGGCGTTCTCGGTGTAGCCGGAGGTGTAGAGCACCGGCAGGCCGGGGCGCAGCGTCTGGGCCCTGGCGGCGAAGTCGCGGGTCTTGATGGCGCCGGGCATGATGACGTCGGTGAACATCAGGTCGATGGCCGCATCGCCGTTCAGGATGGCCAGGGCGCTTTCAGGACCATCGGCCTGCAGGGCGCTGAACCCCATGTCGGTCAGCATGGCGACGGCGGCCTCGCGCACGGCCTGTTCGTCCTCGACGACGAGAATGGTCTGGCCCCGTCCAGCCGGCGCCGTCGCCTGGGTGGCTGTACGCTCGACGGCGGCCTTGCGGGTGCGCGGCAGGTAGAGCTTCACGGTCGTGCCCTGGCCTGGCTCGCTGTAGATCTTGATGTGGCCGCCGGACTGTTTGACGAAGCCGTAGACCATCGAGAGGCCGAGGCCCGTGCCCCTGCCCTCGCCCTTGGTCGAGAAGAAGGGTTCGAAGACACGGGCCAGGGTTTCGGGGCTCATGCCGGCGCCGCTGTCGGAGACCGCCAGCATCACGTACTGGCCTGCCTTCACGTCGGGCTCCTGGCGGGCGTAGTCGTCGTCGAGGGCGGCGTTGGCGACCTCCACCGTCAGGCGGCCGCCCCCGGGCATGGCGTCACGGGCGTTGATGGCCAGGTTCAGCAGAGCGCTCTCGACCTGGGCCGGGTCGGCCAGGGTGTTCCACAGGCCGCCGGCGATGACCGTCTCGACCTCGACCCCCTCGCCGATCGTTCGACGCATCAGCTCGGCCACCTCGCCGACCAGGCGGCCCAGGTTGATCGGCTGCGGCTCCAGCGGCTGGCGGCGGGCGAAGGCCAGCAGGCGACGGGTCAGGTCGGCGGCCCGCTCGGCCCCGTGGATGGCGTTGCGCAGGCGGCGCCGGGCCTTCTCGTCGGTGATGGCCGGCTCGATCAGCTCGAGGTTGGCGCGGATGACCTGCAGCAGGTTGTTGAAGTCGTGGGCGACGCCGCCGGTCAGCTGGCCGACCGCCTCCATGCGCTGGGCGCGGCGGAGTTGGCCCTCCTGGGCCTCGCGCTCGGTAACGTCGCGGGCCGAGCCGACGATGCGCTCGATGCGGCCGTCCTCACCGTGCACTGGCACCAGAACCGATTCCCAGATCCGCGTGACCCCTCCGGGGAACGGCAACTCGTCCCGTGTGGAGAGGGGCGCGCCCTTGTCGACGACCCGCTGGTAGTAGGCGCTGAGCGCCTTGGCGGCCGGGGCCGGGGCCAGCTGTTCGACCGTCTTGCCGCGCATGCGGTCGGCCTTCAGGCCGGTGGCGGCCTCGAGGGCCGGATTGAGGTCCTCCAGGGTGAAACGGCCGTCCTCGCCCACGCCGATGACGAAGACGTAGTCGGCGGTGTTGGCGAACACGGCGCTGTAGAGCGCGACGCTCTCGCGCTGGCCATGCTGGGCGGCATCACGAGCGGCCAGGGCCTGGCCCAGCTGATGGTTGGCGCGGCCGAGGCCGAAGATGGCCCAGGCCAGGCCGGCCAGGGCGATGGCGGCGAAGATCAGTCCGATCAGGAAGCTGAGCTGCTCCTCGGCGTCGGCCTGCTTCTGACGCTCGGCCAGCAGGCCCTTCTCGCTGGCGATCAGCTCTCCGACCAACTGGCGGATGCGGTCCATCTGGACCTTGCCACGGCCGGTCTCCAGGAGGTCCCGGGCGGCCTCCAGCCTGTTTTCGCGAACCATCCCGTTGGTGCGTTCGATGATCGCCATGCGCAACGTGAGCGCCCGTTCGATCTCCCGCGCCCTCGCCGACTGGTCAGGGTTGTCCCGCACCATGCGGCGCAGCCGCTCGCTCTCCGGCCCCAGCTTCTCGACGGCGGCCTCGAAGGGCTCCAGGTAGGTCTCGTCGCGGGTCAACAGAAAGCCCCGCTGGCCGTTCTCGGCGTCCTGCACCAGGGAGAAGACGCCCCGGGCCGCATCCAGCACCTCGAAGGTATGGCGCTCCCAATGGCGGCTCTCGCGAAGGGTGGTGACGTGGTTGAAGGCCATGTAGGCCGTCAGCCCGGCCAGAACGACGACCAGGGCGATGGGAATCAGCAGGATGCGGTTGCGCATCAAGGCTGGACGCCCCCGGTCTTCCCTGTGTCCAACGCTGCCTGACCCATCACTCGTCTCCGGCTCATGCCGGAATGGCTAACAGGTCCGATGGCGTTAATACAGCGCGCCACGCGCGAAGGCCTCGAAGGCGACCGCGTCGCCGGCGAAAACATTGAGATCGACCGGACCGGTGACGCCGTCCACCTCGCCGCGATTGTGGAACTGCCACAAGGTCCAGGGCCGGCCGCCGAACGGCGGCATGACGATCTTGCGCTTCCACAGGGGCCGGTCGGGCAAGGCGCCACCGTAGGCGCGGTGGAAATCGGGGGTGACATAGAGCACCGCCTGGCGGCCGTAGCGGGCCTCGACGAGGCCGAGGAAGGCGTCGAGCTCGCGGCGCAGGTCGGCGTGGGAGGGCATCGCCCCACAGTTGCCGCCGAACTCCAGGTCTACGGCCGGCGGCAGGGCGCCGGGCATGGCGGGGACGGCGGCCAGGAAGTTGCGGGCCTGGTCGGCGCCGGGCCGGCAGAAGGTGAAGAAGTGATAGGCCCCGACCTTGAGCCCCGCCGCCCGCGCCGCCCGCCAGTTGCCGGCGAACTCACGATCCCGGTGGTCGCCGCCCTCGCTGGCCTTGAGATAGGCGAAAGCGACATCGTCGGCGGCGACGGCCTGCCAGTCGATGTCGCCCTGGTGATGCGACACGTCGATGCCGCGCACGGGATAGCGGGACGGATCGGGCTCCCAGTCCCGAAAAGCGCGCCAGCCTGCAAAGGCGGCCAGAGGCAGGACGACAAGGGCCAGGACGAGGAGGAAGCGGACCATCCCCGGTACTTGCCGGCGCGGGCGTGCAGGGGCGCCGCATGGCTTGAAGGAGAGATGGAGGAGATGGCTGGGGAACTAGGACTCGAACCTAGAATGACGGTACCAAAAACCGCAGTGTTACCATTACACCATTCCCCAGCAGGAACGGCGCGAAGCCCGCTGGGCCCCGGCAAGGTGGGGGGAGATAGCGCAGGCGCACGGAGGATGCAACGGGTGTATTTCACGTGTTGCGGCGCGCGATGCGCTCCTCTATAAGCCCGCTCCTCAAGTCGGAGTGTGGCTCAGTCTGGTAGAGCACCGCGTTCGGGACGCGGGGGTCGCAGGTTCGAATCCTGCCACTCCGACCATTTTCCCCAAATCCAGGAATCGCCCACCCGTCCGGGGGGCAATCGGGACGCAACACCCCGAAAGCAAAGCGATTTGTTGCGTCGTCTTCATTTGACCGCAACGCGACACCAGTTAAGCGTGACGACAACGCTCGCGGCCTGACCGGGTCTGACCGCGCCGATTGGGGATTTTGATGAAGCAGTTCCTCCTGACCATCGCCGGGGTCTTCGTCGGCCTTTTCCTGTTCCTCTTCATCGTGCCGGTGATTCTGGTCGTCGGCCTGGTCGGGGCGGCCGCCAAGAACAGCGAGCCGGTAACCCCGGCCGCCGCCGTGCTGGAACTGGACCTGCGCACCGGCCTTACCGACCAGGATCCGCAGAACCCCTTCGCTGTCTTCGGCGGCGGCGGCCATTCGGTGATCGGCGTGGTCGAGAAGCTGCGGGCGGCCGAGAAGGACAGCAAGGTCAAGGGCGTGTTCGTGCGCCTGCCCGAGGGCGGCATGGCCCCGGCCGCGGCCGATGAGCTGCGCCAGGCCTTCATCCACTTCCGGGCCAGCGGCAAGCCGATGATGGCCCACAGCCAGGGCCTCTATCCCAGCGGCGCGGTGACCTCGACCTACATGCTGGCCGCCTCGACCGGCGACGTCTGGATGCAGCCGGGCGCCGCCTTCCAGGCCACCGGCATGGCGGTGGAAGACATGTTCTTCAAGCGCCTGTTCGACAAGTATGGCGTCAAGGCCGATTTCGAGCAGCGCAAGGAATACAAGAACGCGGTCAATCCCTACCTGCACGACGACTACACCCCGGCCCACAAGGAGGCGCAGCTGTCGTGGATGGGGTCGATCTATCGCACCAGCCTCGTCACCGCCGCGGCTGACCGGAAACTGGCCCCCGAGGCCGTGGTCGCCGCCATCGAGGGGGGCCCGTGGTCGGCCACCCAAGCCAGGGACCGCAAGCTGATCGACAACGTCGGCCAGGTGAAGGAAGCCTCCGACGCCCTGCTGGCCAAGGCCGGCAAGAACGCCAAACTGATCGACTTCGATGACTACACCGCCAGCCCAAGCACCAAGTCTGGCCAGACCATCGCGGTGATCGGGGCCGAGGGCGCCATCATGACCGGCGCCGGCGGCGGCGGAAATCCGTTCGGCGGCGACGAGACCGTCTGGTCGGACGAGGTGGCTAAAGCCATCTACGACGCGGCCGAGGACAAGACCGTCAAGGCCATCGTCTTCCGCGTTTCCTCGCCGGGCGGCTCTGACACCGCCTCCGAACAGATCCTGGCGGCCGTGCAGGCGGCCAGGAAGGCCGGCAAGCCGGTGGTGGTCAGCATGGGCACCTATGCGGCCTCCGGCGGCTACTGGATCAGCTCGCAGGCCGATTCGATCGTCGCCCAGCCCACCACCCTGACCGGCTCCATCGGCGTCTACGGCGGCAAGTTCGTGCTCGGCGACGCTCTGGGCCGGTTCGGCGTCGACGTGCGCGAGACCAGCGTCGGCGGCGACTACGCCGGGGCGTTCGGCACCGAACAGGGCTTCAATCAGGGCCAGAAGGCGGCTTTCTCGGGCTGGATGGACACCATCTACGAAGGCTTCGTCCACAGGGTGGCCACCGGCCGCAAGATGCCGGTGGAGAAGGTGCGTGAGCTGGCCAAGGGTCGGGTCTGGACCGGGGCGCAGGCCCGCCAGCTGGGCCTGGTCGATCGGCTGGGCGGCTTCTACGACGCCGTCGACGAAGCCAAGCGGCTGGCCGGCATCAAGGGCGAGGTGAAGCTCAAGGTCATGGGCGGGCCCAAGTCGCCGTTCGAGGCGCTGGAAAAGATGTTTGGCGTCAGCTCGGCGTCGATCAAGACCCTCGCGGCCGCCGCCTGGGTGTTCGGCGACCCGCGCGCCGAGGCGATCATGGACGAGATGGCCCAGAGCCGGCTGCGGGAACGCGGCGCCACAGTGATGGCCCCGAGCCCGCGCCTGGACCGCTAGCGGTTCCTGACCGGCCGGAAGACCGAAGGGCCCCGGAGCGATCCGGGGCCCTTTCTCATGGGCGCCAGCCGGGTCGCCTTGTCGAAGAGGCCTACCATTAGAGCCGGGAGCGTCGGGCGCCAGGAGCACCGATTGGGAAAGGACCGCCTTTTCCGTGACTTGCCGGTGGTTCGGGGGGCGGGGAATGTTGGTCTCAGCGTAGGCCGCGTGTAGCGGCCGGAGCGGGGTTTGTTGGCCTCCACGGGCGGCCTCGCCCCTACGCCCCGCCGCGCGCCGCCCTGGTCGGCCCCCGGGCCCCGGAAGGCATGATGAATATGTCTAGACATAATCCGCGGCGGTCCTGGCCAGGGCCCACCGCTCCGTCGGGGCTCGGGCCCGGCGCAAAAGGAAAGGCCGGCGAGGTTTCCCTCGCCGGCCCGCCTTGTAGATCGACCTGACGGTCGGAGGTTCTAGAAGCGCTTGGTGACGCTGAAGAACACCCGGCGGCCGCGCATGTCGTAGAGGTTCAGCGCGGCGGTGCCGGCGCGGAACTGGCCAGCGGACTGAGCCGGGGGCCGCTCGTCGAACACGTTCTGGATGCCGCTGGCGAACGTCCAGTCGTCCATCTTCTTGCGCACCGACAACGAGTGGTAGGCGGTGAACTCGTTGTACTGCTTGTAGTAGACGGTCGTGCCGTAACGGGTCGACGAGAAGACGTCGGAACCGAACTGGTCCGTATCCGACTGCTTGCCGATCATGTCCGTGTTCCAGAACACCGTCCAGTCACCACGGTCGAAGCGCAGCGACATGTTGCCGGTGAAGTCCGGTTCGGTCGTCGTACCATTGTAGTCTTCGGTCACGCCGCCCAGCAGGCTGGTGGTGTCCTTCGTCTGCCAGGTGAACTGGCTGTCGAAGGTCAGTCGGCCGAAGTCGAACTCGTGGGTGTAGCGGATCGTCAGATCGATACCCCGGTTCACCTGCTCAGCGATGTTCACATAGCTGTTGTTGACCGAAATGACCTCGTTCGGACGCAGCGCGGCGCCAGGTCCGTTCCGCGTGAAGAGCGAGCAGAACGGGCTGGTGAGCGTGCCGCCAGTCGTGCTCTCGGAGTAGCACTGGTTCAGGATGTTGGCCGAACCGAACTGACGCACTTCATCGCTGACCAGGAAGTCGAAGTATTCGACCGCCACCGACAGATCGATGAAGCTGGGGGTCCAGATCACACCGACCGTGTAGGCTTCGGAGGTTTCGGCATCGAGGATGCCGGCGCCGCCGCCGGTGATGACCAGAGCCGAGCTGCTGCCCGCGGCCGTGTAACCGACCGGAACGCCCGCCGCCGCACAGTTGGCCTGGATGTTCGGATTGGGATCGGTTTCGTAGGTGATGCAGGGGTCGATCGCGCCTTGGTTCGTGAACGACGTCTGGTTGGCCAGGTACAGCTCGTACAGCGCCGGGGCGCGGAAGGAGGTGCCCTTGGTGGCGCGGATGCGCCAGGCCGGCGTGATCTGCCAGTTCAGGCCCACCTTGTAGGTGTCGCCGTTACCGTAGGAGTCATACTCGGTGTAGCGGCCCGAGAGCTGCAGATCGAGGCTTTCGATGCCCGGCAGACCCTTCAGGATCGGCACTTCGAACTCGGCGAACACTTCGGTGACGGTGTCGTCGCCGAAGGTATGGCCGGCGGCCGAGGAGCCCCAGAAGTTACCAGCCTGCTCGTTGTCGTCCGGCGTGTCGTCGATCTCGTCCTTGCGGGCGGTGATACCGAAGGCGGCGCCGACCGGACCGGCAGGCAGGTTGAACAGGTCGCCCGAGAAGGACGCTTCAACCAGATCCTGCTTGTAGGTGGTGTTGCCGACGGCGTCGAAGGTCAGGAAGTCCAGCTCGGCCTGGGTGAAGTTGCCTTCCAGGATCCGCTGCGACGTCCAGTCGATGCCGTTCGGGAGGTCGGCGCAGTTGCCGCCCGAGATGGTGATTGCCGCCTGGTTACAACGGACGGCGCCGGTCAGCGCGACCGTGCGGTCGTTGTAGATCGAGTAGTTGTGGTACTCGGCGTCCGAGTCGCTGTGCTGGTAGAAGACGTCCCAGCTGAAGCGGCCGATATCGCCACGGATGCCGACCACGGTGCGCCAGTAGTTGACTTCCTGCGAGCGGTCCGAACGGAACGGGATCAGCGGCAGCAGGTTGGAGCCGGCCGGGTTGAAGTAGCCCGTCTGAGCCGCGACGCCGCCCTGGGCGACGGTCTTGAAGATGTCCGGGATCGCCGGGTTGCGCGGGTTGACCGACGGGAAGAACTGGCGGGCGCCGAACTGGGCCGACTCACGCTTGTTGAACAGGAACTCGCCGTAGAGCTCGAGGCTCGGCAGGATATCGAAACCACCCGAGGCGTAGAACGAGGTGTTCTTCACCGGGCTGAGGATCGACTGGCGGCCGTAGAGGTCGTCGTCGTAGTGCCCGTAGGGGAAGGTCTCGGGACGGTTGGCGCGGCCCTGGCGAGCCAGGTCGTAGGTCACGCCACCGAAGGTGATCGCCGCCGGGGCGTTGTTGCCGGCCGCGTTGAACGCCGGGTAGACCACGCCCGGATCCTTGTAGATCAGGTCGCCGAAGGCGTTGGTCGTGCGCAGAACGCGGGAGAACAGGCCGTAGCACTTGATCGCGTCGGGCGCTTCCTGGCTCGGGTCGGTGTTGGCGTAGTCAGCCCGCGGGCCGCCACGGCCGCCGATGCGGAGGTAGTCGGCCGCACAGGCGGTGTCGTCGCGCTGGCTACGACGCAGGATCTTGCTTTCCTGGTAGTTCAGCGAGGCGTTCAGGTAGCCACGGTCCCAGGTTTTGCCCCAGGCGATCGACCCACGGTACTGCTCGCCACCTTCTTCGAAGGGGACGTTGCCGTAGACGTTGAGTTCCAGGCCGTCGAGGTTCGACTTGGTGATGATGTTGATGACGCCGGCGACGGCGTCCGAACCGTAGATCGACGAGGCGCCGTCCTTCAGGATCTCGAAGCGCTCGACGATCGAGTTCGGGATGACGTTCAGGTCGACGGGGCCGACGGTGCCACGCGTACCGGCCGGGCCGACGCGCTTGCCGTTCAGCAGGACCAGGGTGCGGGTGGCGCCCAGGCCGCGGAGCGAGATGGTGTTGGCGCCGGGACCGCCGTCGGTCACGAAGCCGGTCAGCTGGTTGTTCACCTGGAACGAACCTGCGGCCACCGACGACTGCTGAAGGATTTCAGCGGTGTCGACCAGGCCTTCGAGCGAGGACTGCTCGGACGTGATCACCTGGATCGGAGCGGAGCTGTTGAACTCCGAGCGCTTGATGCGCGACCCGGTGATGACCAGCGCCGAAACGTCGGCCTCTTCCTCATCTTCGTCGTCCGCGGCGGGCGCGGCGGCGGGAGCCGCGGCCGGTTGGGCCATGGCGACAGTCGGAGCAACCAGCGCGGCGGCCGAGAGGCCAGCGATCAGAGTCGTTCCGAGCAAAAACTTGCGATCCAGCATTGTGAGCACTTTCCCCAGTAGCCCGATGATCCCCTCGGCCGCACAGGCGACCGATCGCGAAACACGAGATTCCGCGCGGTAACGCCGACACTAGGCAGCTTGGACGGGCCTGCCAACAATGATGACGGCATTGCGGCCATTCGTCATGAGGGCGTTACAATCTCGCCACAGTCCGCTCAGGGACCGCCGGTTTGCGACACATTGCGGCTCGCGCCCATGAGGGAAGATTGACTTGGCTCACCGGCATTTCAGGATAGATTGCCTCTCAAACGTGGTCGGATCGGGCGTGTAGCGTTCCTTTGGTGAAAAGGGACCGCATCATTCTCCTCCGGGGCGAGCGCCTTAATCCTTGGGGTTTCACCGTGAAATTGTCTTATCGAGTCTTGGGGGCCGTCGCGGCCGCCGTCCTAACCATCGGGGCCGCCGGCGCCGGTCTGGCCACCGCCCAGACGGCGCCCGCCACGCCGCCAACGGCCGAGGATTTCAGCCGCACCGCGGCCATCCGCCAGGTCACCATCTCGCCCGACGGCAAGCATATCGCCGCCATCCGCTCCGATGACGGCGTCCGCAGCGTGGTCTCGATCTGGTCGACGGCCGACATGAAGAAGCCGGCCACCAACATCGGCTGCGGCGATCGCGGCGATTGCCAGGGCGTGCAGTTCGTCAAGAACGATCGCATCGGCGTGGTCGTCCGCCAGCTGGTCACCGAAGGCACCGACAAGGACTACCGCTTCCGCCTGATGATCACCGATCTGGAAGGCAAGGACTGGAAGACCACCACCGGCGATTCCGACCAGGGCTCGAAAGAGGCCGCCAACGTGCTGGACCTGCTGCCGCGGGACCCCAAGAACATCCTGGTGATGACCCGCGAGGGGGCGTTCAAGCTGAACGTCTACACCGGCAACATGGCCAAGATCTACAACCGCTCGGACAAGTTCGGCGGCGAGCAGACCGACAACAACGGCGACATCCGCGCCCGCCAGACCGTCGACTATGAAGGCGGCCGCCTCTACGTCGCCCAGTACGTCCGCGACAAGTCGGGCAGCTGGAGCGAGCTGTTCCGTTACTTCGCGGCCGACCGCGAGCAGATGGACCTCATCGGCTTCACCGAAGATCCCAACATCGCCTACGTCCAGACCAACAAGGGCCGGGACAAGGCGGCGATCATTCTCTACGACATCGCCGCCCGCAAGCCGCTGGAAACCGCCTTCGAGATCAAGCTGTTCGATTCGACTGGCGTTCGCACCTCGAACGCGGCCAAGGACGTCGGCCGCCTGCTGGGCTTCAGCTACGCCGGGGCGAGCCAGGAAGACTACTGGGTCGATCCGCAGCTGGACGGCCTGCAGAAGGGCCTGCGCAAGGCGCTGGGAATCAAGACCACCAAGCTGGCCTGGGTCGATCCGGCCAGCGGCGACAAGGCCAACCTCTCGATCGCCGACGGCGCGGACGTCAAGCTCAACAGCTGGTCCGACGACTTCAAGTACGCCATCGTCGTCAAGACCGGCCCCAGCACCCCGGCTGAATACTACCTGCTGACCGACGGCGGTCAGCTGACCCTGCTCGGCAAGCAGCGCCCGTGGATGACCCCGGCCAAGCTTCAGGCCCTGGGCGCCACCAAGCTGATTCAGTACGCGGCCCGTGACGGCCTGATGGTGCCGGCCTTCCTGACCTCGCCGAACCCTGCGCTGTACGGCCCCGGCCCCTACCCGACCATCGTTACGCCGCACGGCGGCCCCTGGGCCCGCGACTACCTGACCTGGGACGGTTCGGGCTGGACGCAGTACTTCGCCTCGCGCGGCTATGCCGTGCTGCAGCCGCAGTACCGCGGTTCGGACGGCTGGGGCCAGAAGCTGTGGCGCGCCGGCGACAACGAATGGGGCCAGAAGATGCAGGACGACATGGACGACGGGGTGAAATACCTGATCGCCCAGAAGATCGCCGCCCCGGATCGCGTCGCCATGCACGGCTACAGCTACGGCGGCTACGCGGCCATGGCGGCCGCGGTTCGTCCCAACAACATCTATCAGTGCTCCGTCGCCGGCGCAGGCGTCGCCGAACTGGATCAGTTCCGCGAACGCCTGAACCAGGGCTACCTGAAAGAGGCGCAACGGCCGACCATCGGCGGCCTCCAGCCGCTGGATCACGCCGGCGAACTGGCGATCCCGATCTTCCTCTATCACGGGGAACTGGACATCACCGTGCCGATCACCCAGTCCCAACGCTTCGTCGCCGCCGCCAAGCGGTCCGGCAAGCCGGTCAAGTTCCTGGAGCTCAAGAACATGGGCCACCAGTCGAACAAGTGGGAGCCGGGCCAGGTCGGCCAGGTGCTCAACGCCATCGACACCTACCTGCGCACCGAGTGCGGCCCGGGCGGCCTCTAGGCCCGGTTCACCTCATGAAGACCGAAAGGGCGGGGAGCAATCCCCGCCCTTTCTCTTTGGGGGGAAGGAAACGGGGACACATTGAATTGCCGCGTGCAGTGGCGCTGACGCTCGCTCCGTCGGGGCGCGGCAATTCAGTGTGTCCTTAGGGCTCCAGGCCCGCCTCGCGCAGGATCTTCAGAGCCGGTTCGAAACCCGGGCCGTAGCGGCGCCACAGGCCGATGCTGCGGTCGTGCAGCGGCTCGCGGACCTGCACGGCCGAGGCGGTCGAGACGCCGGCCGTATTGCGATGGAAGTCGAGGCAGGCCGGGTCCCAGGCGAGGCCGCAGAAATCGAGGACGCCGCGAATCTGCCGTTCCGGGTCGGCGACCAGGGCCTCGTAGTCAATGACCCGGTAGCGATCGGGCGGCAGCAGGCGCTCCCAGGCGGCGCTGAGCGCCTCCAGGCCGGCGACGTAGCGGGCGGTGTCTTCCAGATCGTAGGCGTAGTCGTGGAAAACCGAGCCCGAGGCGAAGAACTGGCGATAGTTGCCCAGCACGGTGTCGGCCGGACGGCGGCGCATGCGCAGGATGCGGGCGCCCGGCAGGGCCCGTGAGATCAGGCCGGCGAAGATCAGGTTGAACGGCCGCTTGTCGGTGAAGCGCGGCGTCGTCCCGGCCAGGGAGGCCGCCGCCTCCAGATAGGTCTTGCCGACCATCGCCGCCGGAGCGCCGGCGGTGCGCAGCATGATCTCGGCGCTGGGGCTGCGTTCGACCTGCAGGCCGGCGATGCGCAGGGCCAGCAACGGCATGGCGCGCAATTCCCCCGCCGAGGTGACCTGTCGGTGACTGGAGAGGATGCGGTCCAGCAGGGTGGTGCCCGAGCGCGGCGGACCGACGACAAAGATCGGGGCGTCGGACGGATCGCCCTGCCCGGTCGGCCCCCGGGACCAGGCGACCGGCGCCGCCTCGAAGGCGGCGACGGCGGCGGCGACGTCGAAACGGCGGGCGCGGCGGCGGGGGGCCTTGGCGCGGGTCAGGATGGCGAGGGCGGCCGGCGCGTCGCCGAGCGTCTCCTGGGCGCGCGCCAGGGCGTGGCCGAAGCCGAGGCTGCGCTCCTCGTCGCCGGCGGCCCCGGCCAGCAGGCGCTCGAGGGCGGCGACATCGCCCGCCGTCGGCCGCCAGCCGGGCAGGCCGGACAGACTGAACCAGGCCTTGTCGTCGGCGGGCGCCAGGGCCAGCGTCCGGCGAAGCGCCGCTTCAGCCTCGGCGAACTGGCCCGCATGCTGGGCGCCCCAGGCCAGATTCCTGAGGATGGCGGCATCCCTGGGCGCCAGGGCGGCCGCCCGGCGGAACAGGGCCAGGGCCTCGTCGAAGTCGGCTGTGCGGTTGAGGATGTGACCCAGACGGTCGAGGGATTTGGCGTCAATGCCGGGGAGGTCCCGCGCCGCCCGGGCGCCGGATCGGGCCCCGTCGATGTCGCCCCAGGTCAGCCGCTCGAGGGCCAGGCGCGCGGCCAGGGCCGGATCGCGGGGACTGAGTATGACCGCCTGCTCGAAGGCGCGGATGGCGCCGGCATGGTCGCGGCGGGCGCTGGCCGCCATGCCCTCGTCCCGCCACTGCTCCGCTGAACCGCTCATGGCCCGTTCCTCGCCGGTCGGACGCGGGCCCGTCAAGCCCCGCGGGAGAGCACCCAAACGAAAGGCGGCGGACCTTTTGGGTCCGCCGCCTCCGTTACTCAGATCAACCTGGGTTGCTTAGAAGTCCAGGGTGAAGCCCACGAACACGTAGCGGCCCAGGGCATCGTAGGTCTGCGGGTAGGTGTTACCGTTGCCGGTGGTGCCCACGCTGCGCGAGATCGGCGGATCGTTGTCGAGAACGTTGTTCACACCGACGCGGAAGGAGGCGCTGTCGGTCGCCTTCCACGAAGCGAACAGGTCGAAGTAGTTCTCGGCGTCGAAGGTGCCGTCCAGCGGACGGTCGCCGGTTTCCAGCTCGACTTCGCCGATGTAGCGCCAGGTGCCGGAGATATCGACGCCCCACGGGGTGTCGTAGGACACCCGGAAGCGGTGACGCCATTCCGGAGCCGGAACGCCGCAGCTCGGACCGAACTTGCCGAGGCAGTCGCCGTTGTTGGCCGAGTTCAGATCCTTCAGCAGGGTGCCGACGAAGTTGAAGCTCAGGCCACCCGCGTCGCCGAGGTCGTAGGAGTAGTTGCCGACGAAGTCGTAGCCTTGGGTTTCAAGGAAGCCGACGTTGATGTTGAAGTCTTCAACGGAGCTGCCGTTCGTCCACAGGTTGCCCAGGGCGTTACGGTTGATGCGGGCGCAGGCGACCGGATCATTGTCTTCGTAGCAGGCGGCGACGGTGTTGGCCGCGCCGAAGGTGGTGATGATGTTGGTCACTTCAATGTTGAAGTAGTCGACCGACAGGGTGAAGCCCGGCAGGAAGGTCGGGGTGAAGACCACGCCGACGGTGTAGGTCTTGGCTTCTTCCGGCTCGAGGTTGGGGTTACCACCACCGAACAGGTTGTACTGGCCAGCCGGGCTGTCCAGCGAGGCCGCGCCGTATTGAGCGGGCGTCACGCCGGTCGCCTGGCACTGGGCCAGGGTGGCGGTCATGGCCGGACCGCAGGGATCCTCGTCCATGTCGAACAGGCCAAGGCCCTGGGCCGTGAACAGTTCGATCACGTTCGGGGCGCGGACGGCCTTCTGGTAGCTGGCGCGGAAGCGGAAGTCTTCCATCGGGGCCCAGTCACCGGCGATCTTGTAGGTGTCGGTGTTGACGCCCGTGCCGTAGTCCGAGAAGCGGTAGGCGAACTCGGCCGACAGCAGCTTGGCGCCCGGCATGTCCTCGATCAGCGGAACCCGCAGTTCGGCGAAGAGGTCGTAGACCTCGGTCGCGCCGCTGAGGCCGATGGTCGGGCCACCCTGGCCGGCGAGGTCGCCGGTCGCGAAGGCGTTGTCGGTGTCGGAGGTCAGTTGGTCGCGGCGGTATTCCGCACCGAACGCCACTTGCACGCCGTTGGTGGTCCAGGGCGTCTTGACGCCGTAAGAGCCGAGATCGCCGGCCACCGAGGCGGTGACAACCTGCTGCGTGGTCGCGGCGCGCTGGATACCCGGCACTTGCAGGTAGTCCAGGGCTTCGTCGGTCACGCCGCCGAGGGTGAAGATGTTGTACGGGACGCAGTTCGGGTCCGTACCATCAACCACCGAACGACAGGTCGGGGTGCCGCCGACCGAGACGACGTCCAGGGCGCGGTTCAGACGCGTGACCGAGAAGTCGTTGCGGTAGATGCGCGACAGCTGGACGCGGCTGTAGATGCCGGACAGGTCGTAGGACCAGTTGTCGTCGAACTGGCCGCGAACGCCGAGAACGGCGCGGTACGACTGGTAGCGCAGGTCGTCCTGACGACCGCCGCCTTCGACGTTACGACGACCGATGTAGAGGTCTTCGTCGGTGTCGGCGGCGATTTCGGCGGCGTCACAACCGATGGCGCCCGACTGTTGGGCCGACAGCAGCGGGTTCCCACAGTTGATGGTGCCGGTGCTGAAGAAGTTACCCGACGGCGCGATCTGGGCGACCGTGCTGTAGTCGGTGAACATCAGCTGGGTGAAGACTTCGGCGTGGTCGTTCACTTCATAACGGCCAACGGCGCCGAGCGAGTAACGCTCGTCGGGGCGCTGGTAGAAGTTGATTGGGCCGAAGTTGTAGGCGTTGACGTTGGCGTCGTAGTTCACGAACGTGCTGCCAGCGCCGACCGTGTAGGCGAAGGTCGAGAAGTCGGTGAACTGACCCGGGAACGAGGTGCCCGAACCACCGCAGGTGAAGGTCTTCGGACGCACGGCGGCGGGAGCGCCAACCGTACAGGCCGAGAAGTCGCGGTCGGCCTGCATCACTTCGTCGTTGTTACGGTAGGTGACGTAGGCGGTCACGTTGCCCTTGTCGTCCGGCGAGGAGACGCCGAGCAGGACGGAGACTTCCTTGCCGTAGCCGTCCATGACGTTGTCGTCGGGCAGCTTGAAGTTATCTTCGTTGGTCAGACCGCGACGGGCGACTTCCTCACGGATGTTGCCGGGGCCGTCGTAGTCGTTGTGGTGCTGGTAGAAGCTGTACTGGCCGGAGACCTGAACGCCTTCGAAGTCCTTCTTCATGATGAAGTTGACGACGCCGGCGATGGCGTCCGAACCGTAGACGGCCGAGGCGCCGCCGGTCAGGACTTCAACGCGCTCGACGAGAGCGGCCGGGATCTGGTTGAGGTCGGCGGCCGGATCGTTCGGCGAGCCGTAGGGCATGCGGCGACCGTCGACCAGCACCAGGGTGCGGACCGAGCCGAGGCCGCGAAGGTCGACCGTGGCGGTGCCGGAGGCGCCGTTCGAAACCGTCGAGTTCTGCGCGGCGAAAGCCTGCGGCAGCTGGTTGACCAGGTCTTCGACCCGGGTCACGCCCTGGGTGGCGATATCTTCCGAGGTCACCTGGGTGATCGGGCTGGTGGTCACCAGGTTCGGCTGCGGGATACGCGAGCCGGTGATGAAGACGGCGTCAACATCGCCTTCCGCGTCCTGAGCGAAAGCCGGAGCGGCAGACGCCAGGGCGGCGAAAGCGGCGCCGCAGATCATCGTGGACGCCAGCAGGCGGCCGCGCGTGGTTTGAAGTTTCAACTTAGTCCCTCCGAGCCAGCACGCCGTTTTGTCGGTCGTGCTTCCCCTCAAAAGCATGAATTCGGGCCTCCCGGACGCACATGTGCGTCCGGTTACGCCAGCAATAGGCCCGGGCCAGAACAGCGGTCAACGCTCATTGCCGATCCGTAATGATATCGACGCCAGATTGTCGCATCCGCGCCACAGCCGCCGCGTAGGGGGGCGGGTTTGGCCGCAAACCGCCCTGTGGAAGGCAGAATCGCCCCGCTAACGCCGTTCGATCATGGCTGCGGAGCGGCGATTCCGGGGCGGCCGTTACAGGCCGAAGCCACAGCCACCGGCCCCGACCTCGACCGCGCCTCGCCCCGCGCGGGTCGGCCCGACTCAGCGGGCCCCTTTGACGCACATCCAGCGGGTGCGGTGGTGGTCGACCAGGTTGTCGACAAAACCGGTGATCCTGGGATTCACCAGGTTCTTGTTGATGTAGAAATAGAGCGGCGCGATCGGGGCGTCGTTGAGCATCATGGTCTCGGCCTCGCGCAGGTAGTCGGCGCGCCGGTCGGCGTCGGGCTCGTTGTCGGCCTTGGCCATCAGGGCGTCGTAGGCCGGATTGTTGTAATCGCCGTAGTTCTGCGGCCCGTAGTTGGACTTCTCCATGTCCAGGAAGCTGGTCGGGTCGTTGTAGTCGGCGATCCAGGCGGCGTCGGCGGCCTCGAAGTTGCGCACCCGGTAGTCGGCGTAGGAGACCTGACCTTCCTGCTGGGCGAGCGTTACCTGGACTCCGACTTCCTTCCAGTCGGACTGCAGGGCCGGAGTGAACTGCATGGGATCGGCGCTGTTGCGGTGCTTGAGCTCGAACTTCAGCGGGTTCTTCGGGCCATAGCCGGCGGCGGCCAGCAGTTCGCGGGCCTTCTCCTGGCGCTGCTTCAGCGGCCAGCTCGCCCAGTAGGGACCAGGGGATGCCTTGTAGTTGGCGACGCCGGGCGGAACCTTGGTGTTGGCCGGAAGTTGGCCGCCGCGCAGCAGCCCCTTGGCGATGAAATCGCGGTCGATGGCCATGGCCAGGGCCTGACGCACCCGCAGATCCTTGAAGGCCGGCACCTTGCTGTTCGGGCGCCGGTTGAAGGCGATGTAGGTGAGGCCGAGGTAGGTATTGGTGTGCACATAGCCCGGCATCTTCTGACGCAGGCGGGCGATGCGGTTGGAGGCGATGTCGGTGTTGATGTCCAGCTCGCCGCGCTCGACCCGCCGCTCGGCCGAGATGGCGTCGGTGGTCGGGTACCAGTAGACCTCGTCGACGCAGACGCTGGAGGCTTCCCAGAAGCGGGGATTCTTCACGGTGTGGACGCTGTCGCCCAGCTTCCAGTCCTTGAGGATGTAGGGGCCGTTGCTGACCAGGTTGCCCGGCTTGACCCACTGGTCGCCGAGCTTTTCGACGACGTGCCTGGGCACCGGATAAAGGACATGGTGGCGGGTCAGTTCCGGCAGGTAGGCGGCCGGGTGGTTGAGGGTGATCTCGACGGTCCGCGAATCGGGCGCGCGGACGCCCAGGGCCTCAAGCGGAGCCTTGCCGCTGTTCACCGCCTCGGCATTCTTGATCAGGAAGATCAGCGAGGCGTACTCGGACGCCGTGTCGGGATCGAGCACCCGGCGCAGGGAATAGACGAAGTCGTCGGCGGTGACCGGCAGGCCGTCGGACCACACCGCGTCACGCAGGTGGAAGGTCCAGACCAGGCCATCGGCGCTGACTTCCCAGCGCTCGGCCATGCCGGGAATGGTCGTGCCGTCGGCGGCCGACTGGGTCAGGCCGATGAACAGGTCGCTCTGGATGCGGTCCTCCCAGGTGCCGGTCGACTTGTGCGGATCGAGGGTGGCGGGCTCGGAGGTGTTGCCGATGGTCAGGCAGATCTTGCCCTGCGGACAGGGCGGGCGTGAGACCGGCTGTTCGCCGCAACCGGCCAGGGACAGGCCGGCCAGGACGACGCCGATGAGGAAGAGATTGCGGATCACGCTGGGTCGGCCTTCAATGGCGGCTGTTCTGGAGTCGGAGACGGTCATGACGCTACGCCCCACAAGCATGGGAAGAGGACTGGCTGTGGCCGGTCTGGTGATTCTGATGGCGGGCGGCGCCGTCGCCGCCGACAAGAAGGGCGAACGGGCCGGCGCCCTGAAGGCCGTCGTCGACTGCCGCGCCATCGCCGATCCGGGCGAACGCCTGGCCTGTTTCGACAAGGCCGCCGCGGCGCTGGACGCCGCCGAGGCCAAGGGCGATGTCGTCGTCGTCGATCGCGGCCAGATGCGCGAGGCCCGCAAGGCCGCCTTCGGCTTCAACTTCCAGATGCCCAGCTTCATGACCCAGGGCGAGAAGGAAGAGGAACTGACCCGGCTCGAAACCACCATCGCCTCCTCGCGGCTGAATGCGAGCGGCAAATGGGTGGTCAAGCTGGCCGACGGCGCGACCTGGACCCAGATCGACACCGAGAAGGTCCGCAAGCTGCCGGCCGGGGCGCCGGTCACCATCAAGGCCGCCAGCCTGGGCAGCTACATGCTCAGCGTGAAGGGCTACGGCTCGTTCCGGGCCAAACGCGAGAACTGACACCCTAGCGGTCCTTCGGGTCGATGGCGTCCCGAAGGCCGTCGCCGATGAAGTTGAAGGCCATCAGGGTCACCACCATGGTGATCGACGGGAAGGCCAGCAGCCAGGGCGCCATCTCCATGTCCTGCGTCCCGTTCGAGATCAGGGTGCCGAGGCTGGCCATAGGCGCCTGGACGCCCATGCCGAGGAAGCTGAGGAAACTCTCGGCGATGATGATCGCCGGGATGGTCAGCGTCACATAGACCACCACCGGACCCAGCAGGTTGGGCACAATGTGGCGGGCGATGATGTCGGCCGAGGTCAGGCCGGCGGCACGGGCCGCCTCGATGAATTCCTTCTGCTTCAGGCTCATCGTCTGGCCACGCACGATGCGGGCCATGGTCAGCCACTCGACCGCCCCGATAGCCAGGAAGATCAGGAAGATGTTCTTGCCGAAGGTGACCATCAGCAGGATGACGAAGAAGATGAAGGGCAGGCTGTAGAGCGTATCGACGATGCGCATCATCACCTCGTCGACCTTGCCGCCCAGGTATCCGGCGGTGGCCCCCCAGGCGACCCCGATGACCAGCGACACGGCGGTGGCGACGACGCCGATGCCGAGCGAGACGCCCAGCCCCGCGAACAGCCGGGCCAGCAGGTCGCGGCCGAGGGCGTCGGCTCCCAGCACATGGTTCGAGACCCCGGGCGCGGCCCAGACGTCGGTCTTGGTCACCATGTCATAGGGATAGGCGACGAACAGCGGGCCGATCAGCGAGACCAGCACCATGGTCGCCAGGACGATCATGCCGAACACGGCGGCCTTGTTGCGCAGCAGCCGGCGGCGGGCGTCGTCCCACAGGGAGCGACCCTTGACGGCCTTTTCGAGGAGCGCGGCGCGCTCGGGAGAGCCTGGGATGGAAATGCTCACGACAGCCTCACGCGGGGATCAAGCGCCGCGTACAGCATGTCGGCGATCAGGTTCAGGATGAGGATCAGGGCGGCGTAGAAGATGACCATGCCCATGACCACGGTGTAGTCGCGCTGCAGGGCGCTGATGACGAAGAACTTGCCCAGCCCGGGCAGCACGAAGATCTTCTCGACCACCAGCGAGCCGGTCAGTAGGCCGGCGCAGGCGGGCCCCAGATAGCTGACCAGCGGCAGGATGGCGGCGCGCAGGGCGTGCTTGCGCACGATCAGCCACTCCGGCAGCCCCTTGGCGCGGGCGGTGCGCACATAGTTGGAGCGCAGCACCTCGATCATCCCGGCCCGCACCAGCCGCGAGATGATGGCGATCTGCGGCAGGGCCAGGACGGTGACCGGCAGGATCATGTTCTTGAGGTTGGGAAAATCGATGCCCGCCACCTTGGTCCAGCCCCAGCCGGCCATCGGCAGCATGCCCAGCATCGAGCCGAACAGCAGGACGAGCAGCGGGGCGGTGACGAAGGTGGGAATACAGACCCCGAGGATGGCGATCCCCATGGTGGCGTAGTCGATGGACCTGTTCTGCCGCAGCGCCGCGATCACCCCCAGGAACACCCCGATGATCGAAGCCGCTATAATCGCCGAAAGCCCCAGCCAAAGGCTGACCTTGTAATTCTCGGCCAGGATCTGCAGCACGGTCTTGTCGCGGTATTTCAGCGATGGGCCGAAGTCGCCCCGGACCACGTCGCGCAGATACAGGCCGTACTGCACATAGAGCGGCCGGTCGAAGCCGTACTTGGCCTCCACCACCTTCTGCACCTCGGGGGTCATCTGACGTTCGTTGACGAACGGGCTGCCGGGCGCCGCCCGCATCATGAAGAAGGCCAGGGTGACGACGAGGAACATCGTCGGAATGGCGACCAGCAGGCGTCTGGACAGAAATCGGAGCATGACGGCCCTTAAGCTGGCGGAACGCGAGGTCCCGGAACGCAAACTCCGACGACAGACTTCAGTTCGACGACGGTGTCACGTTCCAAAAAATTCAGGTTTGCCGTCCGGCCCTGACCGCGCGGCGTTGATAAGTCGAGGTCTGGCGACGATGTTGTCAACCAGACCTCATTCAGGATGAACGCAGCATGACCGATATCCGCCAGGTGACTCCCGATTTCGCCGTCGCCCCGCAACTGGCGCCCGAAGATATGGCGGAAGCGGCCGCCCGCGGGTTCAAACTGGTGATCAACAACCGCCCCGACGGCGAGGCCCCCGATCAGCCGACCAGCGCCCAGATGGAAGCGGCGGTGCGCGCCGCCGGCATGGACTATGTCCACATCCCGGTGCGCGGCGGCCCGACGCCAGAGCAGGTCGATCTCAACCGCGAGGCCGTCGATGGCGCCGGCGGTCCGGTGCTGGCCTTCTGCCGCTCGGGCACCCGCTCGATCGTCACCTGGAGCGTCGGCCAGGCCCTGGCCGGCCGCCAGGACCGCCAGACCCTGGTCGATCAAGGCTCGGCGGCCGGATACGACCTGACGGCCGTGCTGCCGGGCTAAAGCAGCCCCTGCCCTTCCAGCCAGTCCCTGACCGGCCGAAGCTGGCGCTCATAGTTGCGCCACCGCCCCGAAGCCCGCTGATAGAGCGGCTCGCGCACCTGCCAGACGCTGGCGGTGCGGACGTTGCTGTCGGTCTGGTGAAAGGCCAGGCAGGCGTCGTCCCAGGCCAGATCGCAGTGGGCCAGGAGGCGTTCGGTGTGCGGCCGGGGGTCCTGGACGAAGGCGTCGTAATCGAGGTCGAGAATGTCGTTCGGCCACAGGGTTTTCCAGTGGGCGGTGAGGCGTCGCTCCTGGGCCAGGTAGTGGGCCGCGTCCATCAGGTCGGTGGCGTAGGGCATGGCCGCGCTGAGGTGGAGGAACCAGGCAGACAATACGTTGTCGAGCGGATGGCGGCGGGTGTGAACGATGCGGGCGTCCGGGAACAGGCGCTTGATCAGGCCGACGTGCAGGAAGTTGTCCGGCCGCTTGTCGGTCAGGACATCGGCGCCGGGGAACAGCCGTTCGATCTCGCCGAGATAGCGGCGGGCGAGCGGTTCCGGGTCGAGCCGCGACAGCGCCGCCGGGTAAGGCTGCAAGGCCTCGCCCACCAAGGTCGGCAGCAGGGTCAGTTCGCCGCCCGAGGTGACGCGCGGATGGCTGGCCAGCACCTGTTCGGCCAGGGTCGAGCCGGATCGGAACATGCCGAGGATGAAGATCGGCGGCGGCCGGGTTCCAGCCACCGGCGGGGCCGGCGGCCCGGCCTGCGAGAAGGCGGCGATCAGCCCATCGACCAGGGCCTCCTGGGCGCCGCGATCGTAGCGCGCCGGGGTCGCCGCGTTGGCGGCGGCATAGGCCTCGAAGGCCAGCTCATAAGCCCCGGCTCCGTCGAGCAGCTTGCCAAGCGCGAAGCCGAGGCCGGCGCGGTCCTGCGGGATCAGGCCTGGACGGGTCATGGCCCGGCGCAGGCGGCCTATCACCGGGTCGGCGGGATCGCTGACCGGGCGCAGCTGGGCGGCGCGGGCCAGGGCTTCGGGATGGTCGGGGTCCAGGGCCAACAGTTGGTCATAGGTGGCCAGGGCCTGCGCCTTGCGGCCCCGATCCTCATGCAGGTTGCCGAGGTTCAGCAGGGCCGGCTGGTAACGAGGGTTCAGCCTGAGGGCGGTCGCCAGTTCCTGCTCCGCCAGATCCGGCCGCCGCAGATCGTCGGCATAGATGACTCCGCGGTTGAGGTGAGCCTCCTCCGGCCCGCTAAGGCAGTGGGCCAGCGCCTGGTCGTAAGCGGCCAGGGCGTCGTCGAACCGCCGGGCGCGGCGGTACATCAGGGCCAGGTTGTACCAGCTGTCGGGCAGGGCCGGCCGTCGGGCCAGCAGCTGTTCGTAGGCGGTGATGGCTTCGGCGACGCGGCCGGCCCGGCGAAACGCGCCCGCCCGGGCGATCAGGGATTCGAGGTCGGCGTCGGCCATGGCCGCATTAAGGGCCAATCCCCGATCGCCTCAAGGGATCAGGTTCCGCCGAGCGTGACCTTGGCGGCCATGGCGCTGGGTTCCGGCTCGCAGGAGGCCAGCACCAGCTGCGCCGCGATGAGACAGAGGATCGCAAAGGCGACCCGCTGTAGCCGTTTTGAAACAAAGATCATCGCATCGAGAGCCATTTTACGCACCTTCCCACCAGTCTGGTGGTCCGCAGCGCAACTTCCGGGCCGATCACGCACGCCTCGCGGGCAAGTCGTTTGTCCGTGATGCGAATTACCTTAGTTATGTGGCCATGCGCTTCGGGGGCGCGGAGTAATTTATGGCTGGAGCATCCTGGGCGTCGGACTTTACCGTGTCCGGCGGACGGATCAGGGTTCACAAGACCGGCGCCGACCTGGCGCTGGACGGCGCCCTGCTGGCCGAAGGCGCCATCTGGTTCGCCTACTACGTGCCGGTTCGCCTGAAGGCCGCCTGGATGCAAGCGACCCGGCCCGGCCCCGCCGTCTGGTTCGCGCCCGACAAGCCCCGGCCCTGGTACCTGGTCTGGGCCGCCGCCGCCTGGGCCGGCGCGCGGATCGCCCGCACGCCGGACGAAGCCGTCGCCGGCTTCTATTTCGATGACAGCGCCATCGGCGCCCCGCCGAACACCGGCCCCGAACGGCGTTTCAACTGGCGCTGCACCGACGTCACCAAGAGCCATGTGGCCCGGGTGTTCGAACAGGCCTTCGGCTACCCCCTGATGATTGACCCGGCCACGGCCGAGGGCCCGCTGGTCGAAAAGGGCGAGGACAACGGCGTCCACGACGGCCGCATCGTCCAGGCCCCCTGCCCGGCCCTGCCCGGCAAGACCTATCAGAAGCTGATCGACAATACGGAAGGCTCGCTCGTCGCCGACCTGCGCACGCCTTGTGTCGGCGGCCGGCCGGCCTGCGTCTTCATCAAGCGCCGCCCCGTCGCCGACCGCTTCGCCAACCATAACAGCTCGACCACCCTGACCACCCCCGAGGCGGTATTCTCGCCGGCCGAGCTGGAGGCCATCTCGGCCTTCTGCGCCGGCATGGGGCTCGATTGGGGCGGGCTGGACATCCTTCGCGACAAGGACGGACGTCTCTATGTCGTGGACGTCAACAAGACCGACATGGGGCCGCCGATCGCCCTGCCGCTCAAGGACAAGCTGCACGCGACACGCTTGCTCGCGGACGCTTTCCTCAGTCTAATTAACCAAGACTCCGCAACGGACTCCGCCGCATGATTCCCTTCGTCAGAGAGATCGAGTTCGAGTACGGGGCCTGCGATCGCGTCTCGCCGCTGATCCGGCGCGTGGTCGCCCGTAACCCCGGCCCGTTCACCTACAAGGGCACCGGCACCTATATCGTCGGCGCCGGCGAGGTCGCCGTCATCGACCCCGGCCCCGACATGGACGACCATCTGGAAGCCATCCTGGCCGCCACGGCCGGCGAGCGGATCACCCACATCTTCGTCACCCACAACCATGCCGACCACTCGCCGCTGGCCCGGCCGCTGGCCGAGCGGACGGGGGCGACCATCTACGCCTGCGCCAACCAGGGCGTGCCGACCGAGTCGGAAGTGCGCATGGAGGCCGGCGACGACCGCAATTTCCGCCCCGACGTCGGCCTCTGCGACGGCGGCGTCATCCCGGGCGGCGACTGGACGCTGGAGGCCATCCCGACGCCAGGCCACACCTCCAACCACATCTGCTACGCCCTGCTGGAAGAGAACGCGCTGTTCAGCGGCGACCACATCATGGGCTGGTCGACGACGGTGATCAGCCCGCCGGACGGCGACATGGGCGACTATTTCCAGAGCCTGGAGACCATCAAGGCCCGCAACTTCTCGACCCTGTGGCCGACCCACGGCCCGCCGGTCACCGACCCCGCCCCCTTCGTCCAGGCCTACATCGACCACCGCCGGGCGCGGGAGAAGCAGATCCTCGCCGCCCTGGCCGCCGGCCACACGCGCATCAAGGCCATGGTGCCCGAGCTCTACAAGGACGTGGACTCGCGCCTGTATCCGGCCGCCGCCCATTCGGTGATGGCCCATATGGTTCAGATGGTCCGCGACGGCCGGCTGGTCACCGAGGGCGAGCCGACGCTGGATAGCGACTACCGGCTCAAAGAGGCGGTCTGACGCACGCTTGAACTCTCCGCCCTTCGGGCGGAGGACCGCTTTCGAGCCTTCAAGCGAGAAAGCAGGAGGCGGGCCCACCGGCGGTGGGTGATTAGCGTGTTCCCTTGACCGCCGGCGTCCGCGGACGCAGCGCACGACCGCCGGTGGACGTCCCGCCTCCTGGTTTGTCGCTCACGCTCCAAACCTGTCCTCCGCCCCAGGGGCGGAGAGTTTGGCGCCCCTACGCCCCCGGAGCCAGCGCCGCCGTCAGCCGCCCGATGCGCCGGCAGTTGCCGCCCATGTCGCCCGCCCCGACGCGGCTGATCGAGCGGATGTCGATGCGCGAGCCGATGCCCTGCGGCCTGACCCGCACCGCCACATCGTCCTTGAACCGATAGATCAGGCTGGTGGCCGTCCCCTCCAGCCGGCCGGCCCGGACATCGTCGGTCACCACCGCAATGCCCTCGGCCAGCATCGCCGCCTTGATGGCCGCGAAGGCCTGGTCGGGCTGCATCGAGACCATGGCCGGGCGGGCCACGCCGCAGGTCTCGCTGTTGATCTCAGCGATCGGCCGGCCGGCGCCATTGCCGGCGTCGAGCGGCACCACGGGGTTGGGCTCGACCAGATTGGCGTCAGGGCCGCGCGCCGACATGATGTTTCCGGTGAACAGCAGCGGCTCGGACCAGTCGGTGGCGACGTCGTGGATGCGCGGCGACTGGCCTTCCCACCAGGCCAGGCCCGCGAAGCCGCCCAGCGTGGCCAGGGTCAGGAAGACCGCCGTCAAAGCCTTCCTCCAATGCCGCTTCCAGCCGGCCAGGGCGGCGACCAGCAGGCCGATGAAGCTCGACAGCACGCTGACCAGGGCGGCGGCCGGCGCCCAGCCGAGGTTTGGCGCGGGCCCGGCGGTCAGCACCGACTGATAGCCTTCGCGCCAGTCCCACAGGCCCGCCCACATGCCGGCCGCGCCGGCCAGGACGATCAGCACCGGGGCCAGCGACAGGGCGACGGCGATGGTCAGGAAGTGATCGGCTAGGCCGCCCTTCGTCTTGACCTTCTTCGCGCCGCCGGCCGGAACCGGGGTGAAGGACAGCGACGGCTCGTCGCTGGTCGCCAGCACGCTGGCGTCGCTCTTCAGGCTGGACGGGAAGGCCAGGCCGCCGTCGGAAGACCCGCCTGTTGCCGGCTTGTCGATCTGGCTCTTGACCAGGGTCGCGCCGGCGATGGCCGCTGGCGCGGCGCCGAGCGGCGTCATGTCGGGCATGCCGGGCAGGGCGGCGGGGACCTCCTCGTCCTCGCCCGTCTTCGGCTTGCTGGACACGTGCTCGGTGCGCTGAGGCTCGGCCGCGCCCCCGGGGGTCCAGGTCAGCGGCAGGTCGCTTTCCGGGATCTCGTCGCTCACCGGCGGCGCCGACTGCGCCGGCGCGGGGGCCGGAGCGGCCGGTTGCGGTTCGGGCGCTTTCGTCTCGACCTTGGCGGCTTCGACCGTCGGGGCCGGCGGCGGCTCGCGCACCGGCTCCACCTTCAGGGTCTCGTCGCGGTGAGCCTCGTCGCGGGTGAACATCATCGCGCCGCCGGCGACGGCCGCGGCCGCCCCGGCGATCAGGGCCTCGGCGATGGGGGCCGGTCCCGCCGGGCGGGCGACGGTTTCAGGGCCCGGATCGGCCGCTTCGGCCGGCTGCGTCTGGATCAGCTGCTCGACACGGTTCTCGGGCTCCTCGACCGGGACGACGTGCGCCGCAGGCTCTGTTTCAGCGGCGGTCGGGGAGCCGAGGCCCTCCGCCTCCGCGCCGGCCGCCGCTTCTTCAAAAGGGGCCGGGGTCTCCGTCGCCGCTTCCGGGGGCGGCTCGGGCGCGTGCAGCACCGGATCCGGCTCGGCGCGCAGGGCCACCGGCGTGGCGGCGGCGGCCATGGCCGCCATCAGCGGCACCTCGGGCAGGCGATAGTCGGCGAAGCGCGCCCGCAGCACCTTCTTGTCGATCTTGCCGGTGGCGCCCAGCGGGATGTCGTCGACGAAGGCGACGTCGTCCGGCATCCACCATTTGGCGATCTTGCCGGTCAGATACTCGATGAACTCTTCCTTGGTCGCCGTCTCGCCGGGCTTCAGCTTGACCAGCAGCAGCGGCCGCTCGTCCCATTTGGGATGCAGAATGCCGATCACCGCCGCCAGCTCCACCTTCGGGTGGCCCATGGCGATATTCTCGATGTCGATGGTGCTGATCCACTCGCCGCCGGACTTGATGACGTCCTTGGCGCGGTCGGTGATCTGCATGAAGCCTTCGGGGTCGATGGTCGCCACGTCGCCGGTGTCGAAGAAGCCTTCCGGGTCGAGGATCGCGCCGCCGGCCCCCTTGAAGTATTCGCCGACCACGAACGGCCCCTTGACCATCAGGTGGCCGAAGGTCTGGCCGTCGTGCGGCAGCCGCTCGCCCGCATCGTTGGTCAGCTTCATCTCGATGCCGTAGGGCGGCCGGCCCTGCTTGAGCTTGTAGGGCATCTGCTCGTCGTAGGACAGCTTGGCGACCCGGGCGTTGGGCGAGCCCAGCGTGCCCAGCGGCGAGGTCTCGGTCATGCCCCAGGCATGCAGGACATCGACGTCGTAGCGTTCCTTGAAACCGCGGATCAGGCTTTCGGGACAGGCCGAGCCGCCGATCACCACCTTGGTCAGGTGCGGCAGCTTGAGGTCCTTGGCGTCCAGCTCGGCCAGCAGCATCTGCCAGACGGTCGGCACGGCGGCCGAGAAGGTGACCTGTTCGGTGTCGAGCAGTTCGTAGACCGAGGCGCCGTCCATCTTCGCGCCCGGCATGACCATCTTGGCGCCCACGGCCGGGCAGGCGAAGGCCGTGCCCCAGGCGTTGGCGTGGAACATCGGCACCACCGGCAGCACCACGTCGGTGGCCGACATGCCCAGCACGTCCTTCTGCAGGCCGACCAGGGCATGGATGACGTTGGAGCGGTGCGAATAGAGCACGCCCTTGGGATCGCCCGTGGTGCCGGAGGTGTAGCAGAGGCCGCAGGCGGTGTTCTCGTCGAACCCGCCCCACGCGCAGTGCTCCGACTGGCCGGCGATGGCGGTCTCGTAGCAATGGGCGGCGCCCCATTTGATCCCGGGCACGCCATGAATCTTGAAGCCAGGCATGTGGCTCTGGTCGGTCATCACCACCACCTGCTCGACGCTCGGGCACTGGCTGAGGATGGCCTCGAGGATCGGCACGAAGGTCAGGTCGACGAAGATGATCTTGTCTTCGGCGTGGTTGATGATCCAGGCGATCTGGTCGGGGTGCAGGCGCGGGTTCAGGGTGTGGCAGACCGCCCCGATGCCCATGATGCCGTACCAGGCTTCCATGTGGCGGCCGGTGTTCCAGGCCAGGGTGGCGACCCGGTCGCCGAGCTTTACGCCCAGCTGCAGCAACAGGTTGGAGACCCGCTTGGCCCGGCTGTGGATCTGGGCGTAGGTCGTCCGCACGATCGGTCCTTCGACCGATCGGGACACCACTTCCATATGGCCATGCCAGTTCTTCGCGTGGTCCAGGATCTTGTCGACCGTCAAGGCCTGGTCCTGCATGAGGCCGCGCATACGCTTCACCTTCCCCGAGTGTATTTCCTTGGGTCAGCACGCTAGCGGTCCGGGCGCCGCAGTGCAAACAGGCGCTGCCTACGGGCGAGCAGATTCCTGTACTTCAAGCACCAGGCGCACGGTTCGCAGGCTCTGGCCCCGGAGCACGGCCAGCTCGACCTGCTCGCCGGGCGGTCCGCCCAGGGCGACCGGCAGCTGGCCCAGCCCGCCGCCGTTGCAGCCGATGACCAGATCTCCGGGCCGCAGGCCGGCGCGGGCCGCCGGACCGAACGGATCAAGCTCGCGGATGCTGGCGACGCCGCCGGCGATCTGCAGGTCGACGCCTGACCAGCCCTTGGGGCCAGGCGCGGCGTCTTCGGCCGCCAGCGTCGGCGCTGCGGCCAGCAACAGGCCGGCGCCGCCCATGGCGCTGAGCAGAGCTCGCCTTGTGCCGTTCATGAATCGTCCTGAAACCGGAGTCGCCCGCCGCTCAGATGACGTCTTCCAGCACAACCGTGACCAAAGTTGGCGCCCCGGCCCGCTCGACCTGGATCTCCACCTTCGTGCCCGGCGCCCCGCGCAGGGCCCAGAGCATGCCGTAGAACCCGTCTGTCCCGCGCCAGCCGACGATCTTGTCGGACATCTTCATCCCGGCCTTTGCGGCCGGGCCGGCCGGATCGATCCAGGTGATCCTCACATGGTCGCCGACGACATCGGCGTCCATGCCGCCGCGATTGTATCGATAGACGTCCTGGATGGCCCGGCTGGGCTTGAAGTAGAAGCGCCGCCGCAGCGGGTGGTGCAGGAAGTTGATTCGGCGCAGGACCTCCATGCCGACGACGCCCTGCACGTCCTGGACACTGTCCTTGTCGCTGTCGTCGGGCCGGCCCAGCACGGTAATCGGGGTGGCGAATCCGTAGCGGCCGATACGCAACTTCTCTGCCCGCACGGTCCGGGTTTTCGCATCGCCGGCGATCGTGGAGATGCCGCTGTCCAGGTGCTTGGGATAGTGGTCCCACAGACCCCGCTTCTTCACATAGTCGGGGAACAGGAACAGCATGCCTTGAAAGCCGGTGTCGACCATCAGCTTTACCGGCTGCCCGTCGAAGACCGCCTCGATGACCGGTCGCTGGTCGAGGTCCTGGAAGTGTTGCGCGTCGATGGCGTTGGCGCCCAGCCGGTTCATCGTCCCGAAGCTTTCGCCCTGGGTGTAGGTGGTCAGTTCTTCATAGCCCTCCGGCGCCCCGCCTTCCGACAGACGGGTGGCCACCGTCAATTGCTGGGCGTCGAAGTCGAGCCCCATGATCGCCCACTTGGCGACCGGCAGGATGCCGACGATGAAATCGCTGTCGTCGCTGACCGTATCGACCAGCACCGCGTCCCGCTCCCGCACCGCGCCACCGCCGATGGCGATCTCGTTGGCGGTGTAGACGACGACGTCCCGGCGTCCGACCGCGCCCTGCACCCGGCCGGTGGTCACCCGGGGCAGGCCGTGCGCCTTGGCGGCCTTGTTGCTGATGCCGAAGACGTTCGAGCCGGTATCGATGAGAAAGGCGACCGGATCCTTGCGATTGATGGTCGTCGCCGCCCAGGGCCGGTTTCGGGTGACGCGGAACGGAATCTGCACGCTGGTCGCCGCCACGGCCGGTGAGGTCGCCAGCAACAGGCCAGCCCCCGCCAGCGTGGATCGCCTGGTGATCGACATGAACGCTTCCCCCCTTACCCGGAGCTGAGCGTCCCTCCGAAGTTTACTTTCGTCAATGGCTAGCTGAGCGCCTTGACCAGGGCCTCGGCCGCCGGCTCGAAGTCGCCGTCGCTGTCGACCCGTCGCCAGGCCATCTCGCCAAGGTCGCGGGTCAGCTGAACGTCGAGCACCTCGGCGGTGGCGTCGGAGGCGTCGCCGCTGCGGCCGGCGATGCGCTCGTGCAGCAGGCCGGCCGGCGCCTCCAGCCACACCCCCTCGAACGCCACCCCCGCCTTGCGCGCCACCTCGGCGGCGGCGGCGCGTTCCTCGGGCTTCATGAACACCGCGTCCAGGATGACGGCGCGCCCGGCGGCCAGGGCCTTGCCGGCGTCGTCGAACATCTCGGCATAGACCCGGGGGCTGACCTCCGGCGCATAGGCCTCCGGCGGCAGACGGTCGAGCGGGGCGGCGCCCCACAGGCGTTTGCGGATTTCGTCGCTGCGCAGGATGACGGCGCCGGGCGAGGCGCCCAGGCCCGGGGCGGCGATGCGGGCGAAGGTCGACTTGCCCGATCCAGACAGGCCGCCGACCGCCGCCAGCACCGGCTTGACCGGCTCCAGATGGGCCAGCGCCGCCGCCAGATAGGCGCGGCTGGCCTCGATGTCGCCGCCGTGGGCCTGGACATGGCAGCGCACCCCGGCCCGCACCGACAGGGCCAGCGGCAGGGCTTCCAGCCCGCTCCACAGCCCGCTCGGCAGCAAGCGCGCCCCCTCGTCCAGCCAGGCCGACAGCACCCGCACGGCGGCGTCGCGGCGGCGGCGGAAGTCGAGGTCCATCAGCAGGAAGGCGACATCGTAGAGGACGTCGATCTCCGACAGGGTGTCGTTGAACTCGATGCAGTCGAACAGGATCGGCCGGCCGTCCTCGAGCAGGATGTTGCCCAGATGCAGGTCGCCATGGCAGCGCCGCACCCAGCCCTCTTCCAGCCGCGCCGCCAGCAGGGTCTCCAGCCGGGCCCGCTCGGCATCGGTGGCGGCGATCAGGGCCTCGACCGGTTCCTTGCCGAGCCTGGGGATCAAGTCCTTCATCAGGGCGGCGTTGGAGCGGATGGTGTAGCTCATGCCGCCGGCCGGCTCGGCCTCGCGGGTGATCGGGGCCTCGGCGTGAAAGCGGGCGATGGCGCGGCCCAGCTGGTCGGACAGCTCGCCGTCTACCGCATAGGGCTGCTCGGCCAGCACGGCCGTCTCGTCGAAGCGGCGCATCTCCAGCACCGACTCCACGCGCTCGCCGGCCCCGTCGAGCTCCAGCCCGCCGCCGGCCGTCCGGGTGATGGCCCCGACCCGGCGATAGATGTCCGGGGCGGCGGCGCGGTTGAAGGCCAGCTCGCGCTCCAGCGCCCAGTGGCGCAGGGCGGCGGTCTCATAGTTCAGGAAGCCGAAATTGACCGGCTTCTTGACCTTCAGGGCCAGGTCGCCGGTCAGATAGACCCGGGCGCAGCTGGTTTCGATAATGCGGTCGGCGCGGGCCCCCAGCCAGGTGGCGATCTCGGCTTCCTGCTGGAGTTCTTGCGGCGTCGGTTGGCTCATGGCCGCTGCATATCACAGGCCGCGCGCCTTTGCCTTCTCGCCAATCCCTTGCCCGCCAACGGATTTCGCCTTAGGGGGGAAATGACCATTGTTATGTAGAGGGCCCATGGGCGAGCGCGCGGGAGAGACGCGGAGCGAACGCAAGCGCCGCGACATCATGGCGGCCGGCCAGTCGGTGTTCCTGCGTGAGGGCTACGCCGGCGCCGGCATGGAGGTGGTGGCTCGTGAGGCCGCCGTCTCGACCGCCACCCTCTATGCTCACTTCCCCAGCAAGGGCGACCTGTTCATCGCCGTGGTCGAGGCCGCCGTCGCCAACCTGGCCAGCGACATCGAGGACACGCTCGACACGCCCGGCGACGCCCGGGCCCGGCTGATGGCCTTCTCCCTGGCCTATGCCCGCTTCTATGCCGACCCGCTGTCGCGGGCCGTGTTCCGGCTGGTGACCGGCGAGCGCCGCCGTTTCTCCGACCTGGCCGACCACTTCCGCCACCGATCGCGCCACGCCCTGGGCGGCCACGCCATCACCCTGATCGACCAGCTGGCGGCGGAGGGCCTGCTGAAGATCGAGAAGCCCGCCTGGGCCGCCGGCCAACTGCTCGGCATGCTGGAGCACGTCACCCTGGTCTTCGGCCTGGTGGCCGGCGACGACGCCGTGCCCCGCCGCCCGCTGGAGGGCAGCTGCACCGACGCGGTAGAGACCTTCCTGGCCCGGTACGGGGTCTGATCGGTTCTAAAAATTATTTTCTGTCAAAGACTTATGGAATATGTCTAGACATATTCATCGACGAAAAGCGCCGAAATACCGGGTTCCGACCGGCGCCGGCCGCAGCCTAGGCGCACCGCTGTCACCGGGCGCCAACATTCCCCGCCCCGGCGCCTACGGTCTGTCAACGCGGGCGCCAACGTTCACAGCGCCGACCGCAACCGAATTATCACAATAATTCAGCGGCTTGCCGACAACGCGCCTCTTCCCAGGCCCGCGCCGTGGTATAATCGTGGGCCGCTTCGATAGGCTCTACGGATACAGTCGGGAGGTGCTCCACCCCTCGCCCGACCGCGCGAAGACCAGCCGCTCGTGCAGCCGGAACGGCCGGTCGCGCCAGAATTCCAGGGTCTGCGGCGTCAGCCGGAAGCCCGACCAGTGCGGCGGCCGCGGCACCTTGCCGAGGCCGAACCTCAGGCCCATCTCGGCCACCCGCTTCTCCAGCGCGAAGCGGTCCGGCAGCGGCCGAGACTGTTCGGAGGCCCAGGCGCCCAGCTGGCTGTGGCGGGCCCGGGTGGCGTGATAGGCGTCGGCCTCGGCGGCGCTGACCTGCTCGACGGTTCCGCGGATGCGGACCTGGCGGCGCAGGGACTTCCAATGGAACAGAAGGGCGGCCTTGGGATTGGCCGCCAGTTCGCGGCCCTTGGCGCTCTCGAGGTTGGTGAAGAAGGTGAAGCCGGCGGCGTCGACGCCCTTGAGCAGCACCATGCGGGCGTCGGGCAGCCCGCTCTCGTCGACGGTGGCTAGGGTCATGGCGTTGGCGTCGTTGGCTTCCGACTCGACGGCCGCCTTCAGCCAGGTCTCGAACAGGGCGATCGGATCGGCTTCCGGCAGCAGCGGCAGGGGCGGCGCGCCGGTCACCTGGGTGACGTAGTCGTCTTCGCTCGGCGAGGCGGGGATCAGTTCATCGGCCATGGGGGGCTATGTAGCGCCGCCCCCGGCGCCTGACCACGCTTAACCCGGAATTGACTCCGTGCAGGCCATGCTGACGCCGACAAACAAAGGGGCCATGGTGGTGGCGACAAGGACGATGGACAGCCGCCGGGCGCGGGCGGTGCTGGGCGTGCGCGGGGGCGTCAGCGAGACGGCCCTGCGCGCCGCCTTTCGCCAGGCTGTCAAGGCCGCCCACCCGGACCGTCCGGGCGGCGACGCAGCCCGGCTGCGCGACGTGGTCGAGGCCTATGGCCTGCTGAAGGCCGCGCCGACGCCGCAACCCCCTGCCCCGCCGCCGCCCGCCCCGGTGATCGCCGACGGCATCGAGATCAGCCCGGCCCTCGCCGCCTCCGGCGGTCGCGCCTTCACCCGGCTGGGCGACGGCCGTCGCCTGGCCCTCGACCTGCCGCCCGGCCTGCGCCCCGGCGACAAGGTGCGGGCCGGCGAGACCCTGCTGACGGTCTCGGTCAAGGGCGCCGCCGGCCTGATCCTGCGCGGCGACGACCTGTGGCTGGCCGCCGAGCTGCCGCACCGGTTCGGCGGGCGCCTGCCCCTGGCCACGCCGAGCGGGCCGAAGGAAATCTGGGTCGGCCGCCGCGACATCGCCCGGGGCCTCGTTCGCCTGGCCGGCCAGGGCCTGCCGGCCCGGGGACCGCACCCGGCCGGCGACCTGATCGTCACCCTCAAGGCCCCGCCGCCGCCCGTCGAGAGCGGCGCCCGCAGCCGCCTGCGCGCCTTCCAGGCCAACTGGGCGCCCGTCCCCGCCTTGTAGAGGCGGCCGATTGCGCTAAGACGCCAGCACGATGTCGCACAACACCTTCGGCCATCTGTTCCGCGTCACCACCTGGGGCGAAAGCCACGGCCCGGCCCTCGGCTGCGTCGTCGACGGCTGCCCGCCCGGCATCGAACTGACCGAGGCCGACATCCAGGTCTTCCTCGACAAGCGCAAGCCCGGCACCAGCAAGCACGTCACCCAGCGCCGCGAGAGCGACACGGTGAAGATCCTCTCGGGCGTCTTCGAGGGCTTCACCACCGGCACGCCGATCTCCCTGATGATCGAGAACGAGGACCAGCGGTCCAAGGACTACGGCGAGATCGCCCACGCTTTCCGCCCCGGCCACGCCGACTACGCCTACATCGCCAAGTACGGCCGGCGCGACTATCGCGGCGGCGGCCGCTCCAGCGCCCGCGAGACCGCCGCCCGCGTCGCCGCCGGGGCCATCGCCCGCAAGGTCATACCCCAGGTTCAAATCCGCGCCGCCCTGGTCCAGGTCGGCCCGCACGCCATCGACCGGACGCAGTGGGACTGGGCCGAGGCGGCCAACAACCCCTTCTTCTGCCCCGACGCCGCAGCCGCCGCCCACTGGGACCAGTACCTCGACGGCATCCGCAAGGCCGGCAACTCGACCGGGGCCATTGTCGAGGTCGAGGCCGAGGGCGTTCCCGCCGGCTGGGGCGCGCCGATCTACGGCAAGATCGACGCCGAGCTGGCCGCCGCCCTGATGTCGATCAACGCCGCCAAGGGCGTCGAGATCGGCGCCGGCTTCGCCTCCGCTTCGCTGACCGGCGAGGAAAACGCCGACGAGATGCGGGCCGGCAACGACGGCCCGACCTTCCTCAGCAACCACGCCGGCGGCGTGCTGGGCGGCATCAGCACCGGCCAGCCGGTCATCGCCCGCGTCGCCTTCAAGCCGACCAGCTCCATCCTCACCCCGCGCCTCACCCTCAACGAGGCCGGCGAGGAGGTCGAGCTGCGCACCAAGGGCCGCCACGACCCCTGCGTCGGCGTCCGCGCGCCGCCCGTGGTCGAGGCGATGACCGCCTGCGTGCTGGCGGATGCTTTCCTGCGGCATCGCGGGCAGGTGGGATAATTCCGCCAAACCGCCAACTGCGCGTGTGCGGCGGCCGATTTCCGAGATTGAAAGTAAGGTGAATTTGCCTTACATTATGATCGAAGGAAGGTTGTCCGATGACCACACTGACTGTCACCGCCAAGGGCCAGGTCACGCTGCGAAAGGATGTTCTGCAGCATCTGGGTGTTCGGCCGGGTGAGAAGATCAGCCTGGATAAAATGCCCAACGGCCAGTTTGTCGTGCGGGCCGCCGGGGCCACCGGAAAAATCTCGGACGTCTTCGGAATCCTGAAAAGGCCAGGGCAACCGACTCTGACCATCGATGAGATCAACGAGGCGGCGGCCAAGGGGTGGGCCGGCGAGGAATGAGGATCACGGCAGACACCAATCTACTGGTTCGCGCCCTTGTTCAGGACGATCCGAAACAGGCGGCCATTGCTGTGAAAGTGCTGGCCCAGGCCGAGCTGATCGCGGTTACGATTCCGACGCTGTGTGAGTTGGTTTGGGTCCTGGATCATCGCTATCGTCTTCCACGAGAAGAGATCGCGGCCGCGCTGCGAGCATTGGTCAATGGCGATACCATCGCCTTTGACCGGCCGGCCGTGGAGGCGGGTCTTGCCCAATTGGAAAAGGGGGGTGACTTCGCGGACGGCGTTATCGCGATGCAAGGCGCGCTCCTCGGCGGCGACCTGTTTACGTCGTTCGATCGTCGCGCCGTGCGGCTGGTGAAAGCCCGGGGCGGAGCCGCCGTGCTACTTGGAGAAAGCTAGCCCCATCGCCCGACCCGCTTTACCAGTTCATCTATGAGCCAGTTCGATTTTGACGCCGTCGTGGTCGGCGCCGGGGCTGTCGGCCTCGCCTGCGGCTATGCGCTGTCGAAGCGCGGCCTCGTCGTCGCCGTCCTCGAGAAGGAGGCCGCCATCGGCCAGGGGGTGTCCTCGCGCAATAGCGAGGTCATCCACGGCGGACTCTACTATCCGACCGGCTCACAGAAGGCGCGGCTGTGCGTGCAGGGGCGGCGGGCGCTCTACGCCTTCCTCGATCTGCACCACGTCGACTACCGGCGCTGCGGCAAGCTGGTGGTCGCCACGACGCCGGACGAGGTGGCGCGGCTCGACGCCATCTGGGACCAGGCGTTGGCCAACGACGTCGAAGGCATGGAGCGGCTAAGCGGCGAACAGGCGCGGGCGCTGGAGCCGGGCCTCAAGTGCGAGGCGGCGTTGCTGTCGCCGCAATCGGGCGTGTTCGACAGCCACGGCTACATGCTGGCCCTGCAGGGCGAGATCGAGGCGGCCGGCGGCGCCGTCGTCACCTCGACGCCGTTCGAGGGTGCGACGCCCCTGCCCGGCGGCGGCTTCACCGTGCGGGCCGGCGGCGAGGAGGCGACCGAGCTGACCTGCCGCCTGCTGGTCACCGCGCCGGGGCTGTCGGCCCAGGGCGTGGCGGGCCATGTCGACGGCTTCCCCGCCGACCAGATCCCGCCCGGTCACTATGGCAAGGGCGTCTATTTCCGGCTGCAGGCCAAGGCGCCGTTCGAGCGGCTGATCTATCCGCCGCCGATCCACGGTGCGCTGGGCACCCACTATCGCAAGGACCTCGGCGGCCAGGCGGTGTTCGGGCCAGACCTCCAGTTTGTCGAGACCGAGGACTACAGCGTCGATCCGGCCCGGGCGCAGGACTTCGCCGCCTACATCCGCAAGTTTTGGCCGGACCTGCCGGCCGAGGACCTCAGCCCCGACTACGCCGGCATCCGCCCCAAGCTGCACGGGCCGGACGAGCCGCAGCCCGACTTCCAGATTCGCGGCGCCGACACCCACGGCATCGCCGGCCTCGTCGCCCTGTTCGGCATCGAAAGCCCCGGCCTGACCAGCTCCCTGGCCATCGGCGAAGAGGTGGCGATCAGCCTTTCGGCGTCAGCTTGAGCAGCGAGCCGCCGTCGGTCAGCACATAGACGGCGCCGTCCCGCCCGACGCGGACGTCGCGGATGCGCTGCTTGAGGTCGGCCAGCAGCCGCTCCTCACCGACCACCATGTCGCCGTCGAGGGTCAGGCGGACCAGGTCGCGGTCCTTCATGCCGCCGACGAACAGGCTGCCCTTCCAGGCCGGGAACAACGCCCCGTCGTAGAAGGCCATCCCGGAGGGGGCGATCACCGGATCCCAGTAGTAGACCGGCTGTTCCATGCCGTCCTTCTGGGTGATGCCCTCGCCGACCGGCTTGCCGCTGTATTCCAGGCCGTAGTTGATGGTCGGCCAGCCATAGTCCTTGCCCCGGCGCGGAATGTTGACCTCGTCGCCGCCGCGCGGGCCATGCTCGACGGTCCAGAGTTCACCGGTCGCCGGGTTGAAGGCCGCCGACTGGATGTTGCGGTGACCGTAGGACCAGATCTGCGGCAGGGCGCCGACCACCGAGGTGAAGGGGTTGTCCTTGGGGATCACCCCGTCGGGATAGATGCGGATCACCTTGCCGAAAGCGGCGTCCAGCTTCTGGGCCTGCATGCGGCCGGCAAGATCCGAGCGCTCGCCGGTGGTGATGAACAGGAAGCCGTCCGGCGAGAAGGCCAGCCGCGAGCCGAAGTGCTTGTCGCCGTCGTAGGTCGGGGTCATGCGCCAGAGGACGGCGACGTCGGTGAGCGTCTCCCCGGCCAGCTTGCCGCGCGCCACGGCCGTGCCGTTGCCGCCCTCGCGGGGTTCGGAGAAGCTCCAGTAGACCCAACCGTCGTGCACCGCGACGTCGAGCAGTCCGCCCTGCCCCCTGGCGTCGACTTTCGGCAGGCCGGCGACAGGACCGGATAGCTTGCCGTCCTTGCCGACGATGCGCAGGGCGCCGCCGCGCTCGGTGACCAGCATCCGCCCGTCCGGCAGGAAGGCCAGGCCCCAAGGCTTGTCGAGGCCGTCGGCCACGGTGACTAGGTTGAAGGCGACGTTGGCGGATTTCAGCGGCGCCCGCGTCTGGCTGGCGAAGGCGGGCTTGTAGGGGGCGTTGGCGGCCCGGGTTTCCAGCGGTCCGCCAGCGGCCGGCGGGGTCTGGGCGCCGCTCGGCGCTCCGCCACAGGCGGCAAGCAGGGCGGCGGTGGCAAGCAGGGTCAGGGCGCGCATGGAAGGCTCCGTCAGAGTTCACCGAGCAAAGAGGCCAGGGCGGCCGTAGGTTCCGCGCCCTCCAGATTGATGAGCGACCACAGGGCGAAGAACAGCAGCGGCCAGCGGTTGGCGGCCTGGCCTTCGTCGCGGAAGACGGCCCGCACGGCCTCGGCCTCGCAGGTCTCGGCCACCGCCCTGACGGCGGCGATGCGCGGGCCCAGGTCGCCGGCCCGGGGCGCGATCCAGGCGGCCACCGGCACGGTGAAACCCTTCTTCTTGCCCCAGGGATCGGCGGCCGGGCAGACGCCCTCCAGCCATTTGCGCAGCAACCACTTTCCGTATTTGCCGCGCACCTTCATGGCGTCTGGCAGGTTGAAGGCGAAGGCTGCCACCTCGCGGTCGAGGAAGGGCGTGCGGCCCTCCAGCCCGTTGGCCATCAGGCAGCGGTCGAGCTTGAGCAGCAGGTCGTTGGGCAGCCAGGTGGCGATGTCGCCCCATTGCGCCCGCTGCAGACCGGTCAGGGCATTGGGAGCCTTGGCCGCCTGGCGCCAGCGCTTGAGGGCATTCGCCCCGCCGCCCTTGAGGAAGGGGGCGTCGATGCGCGGCTCGGCCGGCCGTCCGCCCAGCCATGCCGGCCGCAGGGCGCGTCGATAGCGGCCATAGCCGCCGAACAGCTCATCGCCCCCCTCGCCGGTCAGCACCACGGTCAGGTCGCCCCGCGCCGCCTCGGCCAGCTTGAAGGTCGGCAGGGCGGCGTAGTCGGTGGTCGGCTCGTCCAGAGCCCAGGCGACCTTCGGGGCGATGCGCCAGAAGTCCTCGTCGGTGAAGGTGGTCTCGCGCCAGTCGAGGTTCAGGGCCCTGGCCACCTTCTCGGCCTGGCCCCGTTCGTCGCGGGCGCCGGGGGCGTCGAAGCCGCAGGTGAAGCCGACCACCGGCCGCTCGTTCAGCCGGCTCATCAGCGCGGCGACCGTGGCGCTGTCGACGCCGCCCGACAGGAACAGGCCATAGGGCACGTCCGAGCGCTGGTGCACCCGCACGCTGTCCTCCAGCACCGCGTCCAGCTGCCGGATCAGCGCGGCCTCGTCGCCGGCCGGCGCCGCGGTGATGGCCAGCGGCGGCCGCAGGGTCTCTTCGCGATCGCCGCCGCCGACCAGGTCGACCTCGCCCGGCAGCACGCTCTCGACGCCGCGAAAGGCCGTGTTCGGCCGGATGACGCCCGGGGTGACATAGCCGAGCGCCAGCAGGTCTTCGGCCGCTTCCGGCTGCAACAGGCGCGACAGGCCGCGGCCCAGCAGGGCCCGGGGCTCGGAGGCGAAGTTAAGGTGGCCGGGATCGCGGGTGACCGACAGCGGCTTGATGCCGAACGGATCGCGCACCAGCCAGGTGCGGCCGTCGCAGCCGATCAGGCAGAAGGCGTACATGCCGCGCAGCCGCTCGAAGGCCTTCTCACCCTCCTGGGCGTAGATGTGCAGCAGGGGTTCGAAATCCGAACCGGTGGCCAGCTTTCCCTTCAGCTGGAATTCCTCGGCCAGCTCCAGATAGTTGTAGATCTCGCCGTTGCCGATGATCGTCGAGCCGGCCGCGTGTAGTGGCTGCCAGCCGCCCTCGAGGTCGATGATCGACAGACGGGCATGGCCGATGGACCAGCCGGGGCCATCCTCGGTGCGGACGCCGTTGGGACCGCGGTGGGCGATTTCCTGGATCAGGGGCGCGGCCGACGGGGCCTTTTCGCCCTCCTCCGCCAGCACCCCGGCGATGCCGCACATCAGCCGGCTCCGAACTGGGTAAACAGCTGGTTCCACTGGCCGCAGACGGCGGCCTGGCTGAACTCGGCCTCGACCCGGGCATGACCATTCTGGATCAGCCGGATACGCTGCATGGGGTCGGCGAGCAAGGCGGCGGTGCGCTCGGCCAGGGCCACATCGTCGTCGATGGGAATCAGCAGGCCATCCTGGCCGTCCCGGATCAGGGCCTTGGGGCCCTGGCTCTCGGCGGCAACGACGGGCAGACCGTGCGCCCAGGCCTGTATGACCACATTGCCCAGCGGCTCGTAGCGCGAGGGGAACAGGCAGACGTCAGCCGTGCGATAGAGGGCCGAGGCGTCGTTTCGCCAGCCGAGGAACCGCACCCGGTCCAGCACGCCCAGCGAACTGGCCAAAGCCTTGAGCTGCTCTTCCAGCGGCCCCACGCCGGCGATCCACAGATAGGCGTCGGGCAGGCTCCGGAGGGCCTTCAGCGACACATCATGCGCCTTGGCGGTGTGCAGCCGACCCATGCCGAGCAGCAGCGGCACGCCTTCAGGCGTATCCAGGCTGGCGCGATCGACCGGCGTCACCTCGTCCGGCGCGGCGGCGAAGTTGGGGATGTAGCGCACCCTGTCGGCCGGCCAGCCCTGGCCGATCACCCAGTCCACGATATCCTGGGTATTGCCGACCAGATGGTCGAAGCCCTGATAGTTCTTGAGCTTGTAATAGCCGCCCAGCCGCCCGATCCGGGCCCAAGGTCCCTTCGGGGTATGGCGCGCCGCCCGGTTCATCCAGGCGACCAGCAGTCTGGCATTGACGTCCCTGGCCATGGCCGAGACGCCGGGACGGGTCAGAAAGTCGATCGGGCCGCCGAAGCTGAAGGTGCGGGCCGGCACGCCGGCGGCGGCGAGCGCCTTCTCGCGGCCGGCATTCTTGCGGATCGCCGCCGCCTGGTCGGGGCCACCGACGCGCAGGGCGCTGACCAGCTGCACGAAGTAGAGCTCCGCCCCGCCCTCGCCACCGGATCCCAGAAGATGCAGCACGCTCATCGGCGCCGACCCTAGAGCGCGAGGCCGCCGAACGGAACCTCCGTTGCGTCACGATGGGCAAACTTTTGGGAGGCGCCTGGCGGCAAGCGCCAGCAGCGTCCCAAGACGCTTGATGGGTGAGGATTCAGTCCCTATAAGGCGCGCCTCCCGTCGGGATGGGCGCAGCCTATGGCTGGGTAGCTCAGATGGTTAGAGCGGTGGATTCATAACCCACAGGTCGGCGGTTCGATCCCGCCCCCAGCTACCATCCCGACGCCTGAATTTCTTTATTATACATTGGTCGAGCTAGCGGTCATGACACAATACAAACCGCCAAAGCCGCCGCTGTCGCTCAAAAGCACGCCCAGGTATGGCCAAGTATATTGGTGCGACTTTTCGATCTCCAACGTCCTGCCGGAGTTTGACGACGTCCACCCGGTCGTGATCATTCGTTCAGGCCAAAGCCTCGACCGGCCTCACGTGGTGCTCCCGATGACCTCAAGGGACCATGAGGGTGATGTCTACGCCTACCCCCTGCCGAACAATCCCAATCCGAAGCATCCCGAGACAACGAGTTGGGTGATCTGCAATCAACCCTACACCGTCGCATCCGAGCGGCTTCGACCCATGCGGGATCGCTACAATAACAACGCGTTTCCGACGTTGCCGACGTCGGATCTTCGGGAGATCGGAATTCTCCTTCGCTTGGCGCTGAGACGTTTGCTGACGGATTCCGTGTCGTAGCGTCGCCCGCGCTTTGCGGTTTGGATTGCATTTCGCGCCGCAGCAGACTACATTGACCGTACGGCCCTGAGGCCGCTGGACTTCGGTCCTTGCCCTCGCGAGAGGGCCTGAGAAGAGGCTGGATGCGTCTGCATCCAGCCTTTTTCGTTCTTACTGGCGGGTCAGGCGGCGGCGGAGCTCTGCCCGGCCTGGGCCTCGCGGTCGCCGTTCAGCACCTTGTCGAAGACGGTCAGCAGGCGCTCGGCCTTGATCGGTTTTTCGACGACGTCGTTCATGCCGGCGGCGATGTAGTCGCGCACGTCGGAGGGATCGGCGTTGGCGGTCAGGGCGACGATGGGCACGACGCCGGCCGGCCCCGGCAGGGCGCGGATGGCGCGGGTGGCGGCGACCCCGTCCATGCGCGGCATCTTGATGTCCATCAGGATCAGGTCGTAGCAGCCGATGGTGGCCATCTCCACGGCCTCGACGCCATCGACGGCCTGTTCGCTGGTGCAGTCGAACATCTCGCACAGGGCCTCGGCGACCATGCGGTTGGTGGCGTTGTCGTCGACGATCAGGATGTGGGCGGCGCTGGCGGCGATCATGCCGGCCGCCGGCGGGGCGGCCTGTTCGACGGACTCGGGCGCCAGCAGGCTGAAGACGACCGTGGCGCCGGACCCCGGATTGGTCTCGGCCCGGATGACCCCGTTCATGGCCCCGGCCAGACTCGCGGCGTGAGCCATGCCAAAGCCGATGGCCAGCGGCTTCTCGCCGTCCAGGGCTTCGAAGATGCGGGCCAGGCGAGCAGGATCGGGGGTCTCGCCAGCGTCGCGGACGCGAGCTTCCAGGGCCAGGCCTTCCAGGGCCGGACGGGCGCTGAGGGTGACTTCGACGGCGCCGCGGCGGGTGGCGTTCAGGCCCCGCTCGACCAGGCCATCGAGCAGGTCGGCCAGACGGTCGGCATCAAGGTCGGCGGCCAGTTCAGGCGCGCCGTCATAGGCGGTCAGCAGGGTGACGCCGGCGGTGGCGGCGCGGGCGGCCCAGCGGGCCTCCAGACTGTCGATGATCTCGCGCAGCAGGGTCGGGCGGGGAACGAGCGGCGCCAGGCCGGCCTCGGTGGCCTGTATGGCGCTGGCCCGGCGCATCAGCCGGTGGAGGTCGGCGAAACTGTCGGCCAGGGCCTGGGCGCAGCTCTTGCTGTCGGCCGGCAGGGGTTGGCGGACCAGGGCGTCGACGAAAGTCTGGGCGTCGTCCAGCTGGCGCAGGATCTCGGCGGCCAGCACCTGGGTGGTGGCGACGGTGGCGTCATGCAGAGCCCGCGAGCGGTCATCGCGCGCGGTCAGCAGGTTTACCGCCGTGCCGACGCCAAGATAGAGGCCCGCCTCGGTGACGATATAGCCGGCGTTGAGGGCCTGGCAGTTCTCGGCCAGCATCTCGTCGCGGAAGGCGCTGGCGCGCATGGCGCCATCGACGACCAGCGGGGCCAGGTCCATGACCGAGGCGACCGGCGTGGTTCCGGGCGGGGCGGCGGCCTCGAAGGCCTGGCGGCGCAGCAGGCCGACCGGGTGGCCGTCGCTGTCGACCACGGCCAGCACCTGGGCGTCCGGCTGATCCTCGAAGGCCCGGCTGGCCGCCGCCACATCCGCGTCGAGGCTCAGTGGCGCGCGGCGGTCGATCAGGCGGTCAAGGCGATCCATGGGGGCGGTCTCGTGGGGCCGCGGGCCGTTCTGACCTGCAGGCTTGGAGAGTGATCCTGCACCATCGCGCTTTCAGACAGGTTAAGCCCGCCAACGCGCAAAGAAAAAGCGGCGGAGACCGAGGTCTCCGCCGCCCTTAGTTCAAGATATCGGCGTTCGGCTTACATGCCGAAGGTCTTGGTGACCGAGATGCCGAAGGTGCGCGGCTCGCCATAGAACCCGTTCCGGAACAGACCGGAGGAGTCGTCGGTCAGGTAGGTGTCGGTCAGGACTTCCTCGTCCGTCAGGTTCTTGACGTAGAGTTCGAACGACAGACCCCAGCCCTCGTTGGCCACGGTGAAGGTCGCGTTGACGTTGCTCCAGGCGTCGAGCTTGTCGGCCTTGGAGTTGTAGATCCGCGAGTAGGTTTCGGTCTGGTGGTAGTAGTCACCACGCAGGGTCGCATCCCAGTCACCCCATTGCATCGAGTACTGCGCACCCAGCGACACGGTGAAGTGCGGCGAGTTGGGCAGTTCGTTGCCTTCCAGGTTGACCGTGACGCCATCGCTGACGGCGCCGAACGCCCCGGCGCAAAGGCCGAAGATGGCGAACGGGTTGCCGGCCGAGGCGGCCAGGGCAGCCTGGGCCTGGGCGGTGGTCACCACACAGTTGGAGGCGTTCTGGGCCTTGACGACCCAGAGGCCGGCCTGGCCCTGGGTGCGATCGAAGGTATCGATCGACTCGCTCTCGCCGATCTCGGTGTGCAGGTAGCCGATGTTGGCGTTGAGCCGCAGGTTATCGATCGGGGCCCAGATGGTTTCGAGTTCGAGGCCGTAGATTTTGGCGTCGATGTTCTCGTTGACCGAGGTGCGGTTCACGATCTTCGAAACCTGGTAGCCGATGTAGTCGTAGTGGAAGCCGGTGACGTTGGCGACCACGCGACCTTCGTCGAAGGTGTTCTTCGAACCGAATTCCCAGGCGTCCACGAACTCGGGCGCGAAGGTCGGCGGCGGGCAGCCGACGCCGGTGGAGCAGGCCGGGTTCACACCGCCGCCCTTGTAGCCACGCGAATAGCCACCGTAGATCAGGTTGTTGTCGGTGAGCTTGTAGTCAGCGACCAGGCGGCCGGTGAACTCTTCGAAGTCGGCTTCCAGGATCGGCGTGGTGGCGCTGAGCGGGATGCCGCTGCCCGCCGAAGCCAGGACGACCGGGCGGTTTTCCACGAGCTTGCGGTCATGGGTGTAACGCAGACCACCGGTGATCTTCAGCGCGTCGGTCAGTTGCCAATAGACTTCACCGAAGGCCGCGCGGGACTTCAGGTGATAGGCGCCGGTGTTGTCATAGTAGTTGTGGCCGAGCCGCTTCGGATCGGCATTCGGGTCGATGTAGATACAGGCCGGGTTGGTCGCGGCGCAGTTGGCCGAGCCGGTGTTCAGGACGTTCTGAATCTGGGCGTAGGCGGTGAGGGTGTTGCCCATCACGTAGTAGTCGCCGTCAGACTTGTAGTCCAGGTAGATGCCGCCGATGTTGAAGTTCAGCGGCCCGTCGAAGTTCGACTGCAGGCGCAGTTCCTGGGAGAAGTTCTCGCTCGTGCCGCCGGAGATGTCGGCGGTGGCGAAGCGGTTCAGGGCTCCGACCTGCGGGTCGTTGACAACACCGCCGGGGAACAGGCCGGCATAGATGTTCGGGTAGGCCGCGTTGGCGGCGGCGATGACCGCCGGATTGGAGGCGACGGCGGTTGCGCAGGCGCCGACCGTCGTGCCGCAGTTGGCGATCTGCTGTCCCGAGATGACGGCCGCGGCCACGGCCGAACCGAACGCGTTGACCGGGTTCGGCGAGGTGTTGAAGTTCTCGTTCGGAACGATCCGGTTGTAGTCCTGGCGGGTGTAGAGGCTGTTCTCCGAATAGCTGGTCAGCGCCGTGACGGTCAGCGAGTCGGTGATGTCCCATTCCGCGTTGAACTGGAAGATGTCCGTCTCGGCCTGATAGACCGGATCGAACGAGGACTGGATGTTCCGGATGTTCTTGTCCTGCATCTGGAACACGCCGCCGGCGCTGGTGAAGGCGTCGCCCTGGGTCAGCCCGCTGAGGGCCCCGAAGATGCCGCCGAGCGTCGCGCGGGTGTCCGGCGTGCCCAGGATGTTCGGATCGTTGACCGAGGTCGCCTGACAGCCCTGGCTGAAGAGGCCGCGCTGGATTTCGGCGATCGGCGCGATGCCCGAGTAGCCGGTGCCGCCGATGTTGGCCGGACCCGGGTCCTTGACGCAGAGCTGCTTGCCGATGCGCGAACGCTTGTCGTCTTCCTCGAAGTGATCCCACAGCAGGAAGGTGCGGAAGGTGTCGCTCGGCTCGAAAGAGACGGTGATGCGGGTGTTCCACAGGTCACGGTCGTCGACGTCGTTGCCGGTCGTCAGGTTGTCGCCGTAGCCGTCGCGCTGCAGGAAGGCCGCCGCGCCGCGGATGGCGATCATGTCGCCGATCGGCACGTTGATCATGCCGCGCAGCTTCTTGGCGTTGTAGTTGCCGTACTCGGCCCTGATCAGGGCTTCGAAGCTGTCGGTCGGCTTGGAGCTGATGACGTTGACGACACCGCCGGTGGCGTTACGGCCGTACAGCGTGCCTTGCGGGCCGCGCAGGACTTCGACGCGCTCAAGGTCGAAGAATTCCGACTCGAAGAGGTTGTTGGCGGTCAGCGGGGCGTTGTTCAGGTGGATGCCGGTGCCGGCGTCACCGGAACCGGCCACCAGCTTGGAGCCGACGCCGCGGATCTGGAAGTTGTAGCCGGTGAAGTTCCCCTTGGAGAAGTTCACGTTCGGGATGGCCAGAACCAGGTTCGGACCGCCGTCGATCTTGGCCTTTTCCAGCGATTCCTGGTTGAACGCCGACACCGCGATCGGAACGTCCTGGATGGCTTCCTCACGCTTCTGCGCCGTGATGATCAGTTCCCCGACGGTGTTGCCGGTATCCTTCTCATCATCTTGAGCAAAGGCCGGAGCGGCCACGGCCATAATGGCAAAGGCGGAGACGCCAACAGCCAGCGTCCTCCGCAGGCGCAGAGAATTGTGCATTCTAACCCTCCCCGGGCGCCGCCGGCCTCGAATGGGCCTGAACTGCGGTCGCCGTGTGTTTCCTCAGTGCCGCGTCTTGATTGCTGTCGGGGACGCGCGACACTTCCCCGCAGCTTCCCTTGATGACATACGCGCGTTTGAAGACTGTCAACGGGTTGCGGCTAGGTGATCACCGATAGGTTACGGCTTTTCACCTGACTGTGGCCCAATAAACGCGCCGTTTTCCTGCCCTTGGGCGACTTCCTCCATCCTCAGGAGAATTGACGTGGCGGAAGCTGACCCGACGACAGTCAAAACCCGCGCGACAACTTGAGTCGCTGGCTTTCCGCTGCGGGAGTTCCAGCCGTGGCCGCCTTCCTGTAGACCCCGGCGCATGAGTTATGCGGTCAAGGAGATCTTCCTCACCCTGCAGGGCGAGGGCGGCCAGGCGGGCAAGGCGGCGGTGTTCTGCCGCTTCGCCGGCTGCAATCTGTGGTCCGGCCGGGAGAAGGACCGGGCCTCCGCCGTCTGCACCTTCTGCGACACCGATTTCGTCGGGACCAATGGTCCGGGCGGCGGCCGCTTCAAAACGGCGGAGAAACTGGCCGAGGCGGTCGAGGCCGCCTGGACCGGCGGGCCGGACGAGCGGCTGGTGGTCTGCACCGGCGGCGAGCCCCTGCTGCAGCTGGATCCGGCCGCCATCGAGGCCCTGCACGGGCGAGGCTTTGCCATCGCCGTCGAGACCAACGGCACCCTCCCCGCCCCCGTCGGCATCGACTGGGTCTGCGTCAGCCCCAAGGCCGACGCGCCCGTCGTCCAGACCCGGGGCCAGGAGCTGAAGCTGGTCTGGCCGCAGGTCGGGGTCGAACCCGAGCGCTTCGCCGGCCTCGATTTTGAGCGCTTCTACCTGCAGCCGATGGACGGTCCGGACCGTGAAGGCGCCACGGCGGCCTGCATCGCCTATTGCCTTTCGCACCCCAGGTGGCGTTTAAGCACGCAAACCCACAAATATCTCGGCATCGCCTAGGGCGTTTCGCCCGCGAGCCCCTATTTTCAGCCCCAGATGACCACGCCCCAGTTCGAGATCACGAAGGCCGCCACCTTCGACGCCGCCCACCATTTCCCCAATGGCCCGGAAGGCAGCCCCTACACGCGCCTGCACGGCCACAGCTTCCGGGTCGAGGCCACCGTGCGCGGCGAGATCAGCGGCCCGATGGGCTGGGTGACCGACCTGGGCGAACTGGACGCCGAGCTGAAGGCGGTCGCCGCCCAGCTCGATCATGGCCTGCTCAACGACAAGCCCGGGCTGCAGGTCCCATCCCTGGAACATCTCTGCCTGTATTTCGCGACCGCGCTCAAGGACCGCTTCCCGGGCCTGTGCCGGGTGGTCATCTCGCGGCCGACGATCAACGAGAGCTGCGCGCTCTCACTCTAGGTCGCCGAACGGCTTTTCCTCGTCCGTGCCCCGGCGTTTGGGGCCGGTGTAGGTCGGGTCGGCCCGCCGGCGACGGTCGGGGCCGAAATAGTCCTCGGTGCGGATGAACGGACGCGGATGATCGACCACCCGGGTAATCCGGTCGATGACGCCGCGCGCCGTCACCGGCTTGGCGAGGAACTCGGTCACCCCGGCGTCGCGCGCCTCCTTGACCCGTTTCTGGGTCGAGTGGCCGGTGATCATGATGACCGGGCACATCTGGTTGGGGCTGTCGGGCGAATTGCGCAGGAGGCGGGTGAAGTCGATGCCGTCCAGCGGCTGCATGGCCAGGTCGGACATGACGATGTCGATCGGTTCCCGCCGCATGATGTTCAGCGCCTCGGCCCCGTCGGTCGCCTCGAACACGCCCTTGACGCCGATGGCCCGCAGGATCTCGCCAATCAGCACACGCATGTGGTGATTGTCGTCCACCAGCAGGATTTTGAGCAGGTCGAAGCGCACGTAAGTCGAAAGTCCCGCAGCATTGTTCAATCAGAGCGATACGAGGCTAACCCATTGGCCGTCAACGAGAAAAGGCCGGTCGCATCGCGACCGGCCCGCAAGTTCACGCTTGGCGATTGTCTAGTTGGAATCAACCAGAACAAGTTCCGCGTCGCTGAGCGCGGTGACGCGCAAGACGCCCTCGTCCCGGATGGCCGCGCCGTCGCGGGGGTGCAGGGACACCCCGTTGACCTCGACCTCGCCAGCGGCGGCGACCAGATAGCCGTGGCGGCCGTCGGCCAGATCATAGGTCGCGGTCTCGCCGGCCTTCAGGGTCGCGCCGAGCACCCGGGCGGTGGCCCGGATCGGCAAGGCGTCCTCGTCGCCCTTGATGCCGCTGGCCAGGGCGACGAACTTTCCGGAGCGATCGCCCTTCGGGAACGGCTTTGCGCCCCAGCTGGGCTCGCCGCCACGCGTCCGCGGCTGAATCCACAGCTGGAAGATGCGGGTGGTCTCGTCCTCCAGATTGTACTCGGCGTGGCGGATGCCCGATCCGGCGCTCATCACCTGCACGTCGCCGGCTTCGGTGCGGCCGGTGTTGCCCAGGCTGTCCTGGTGGGTGATGGCCCCACTGCGGACATAGGTGATGATTTCCATGTCGGCGTGCGGGTGCGGCGGAAAGCCGGACTTGGGGGCGATCTCGTCGTCATTCCAGACGCGCAGGTCGCCCCAGCCCATGCGGGTCGGCTCGTACCAGTTGGCGAAGCTGAAGTGGTGGCGGGCGTTGAGCCAGCCGTGATTGGCATGGCCCAGTTTGTCGAAGGGGCGGCGGTCAATCATCTGAATAGTCCCATCTGGCGGGTTGTTTGCGCCATCGAGAGCCTAGATAGGAAGCGATTTTCCAATTGCAACACCTGATGTGTCAGATAGCGTACAGGGCCGCGATCTCCGCCGCCAGCTGTCCCATCCGCGCCCGCAAGGCCGGCGGTTCGAGCACCTCAACGCCGGTCCCCAGCTTCAACAGTTCGCGGGCCGTCCAGTCGGCGCTCTCCATCGGCGTCTCGACCACGCCGGCCTCGACCTCGGTGACCTCCACCCCGTCGCGGCGCAGGGCGTAGAGGGCGTCCGGCGTCACCTTGAGCCGGGCGATGCCCTGCCTGAGGCTCATTGCGTAGTCGGCCTGTGCCCGCGTCCAGTGGGCGGCCAGGTCGAAGCCGGCCGGTCGCTCGAACCCTTCCTCGGTCAGCTCGGCCGCAATGACCTGCGAGGCGCGGTAGGTCCGCAGCTCCCCTTGCAGCGGGCGATCAGGTACCAGGCGCCGGCCTTCAGCACGAGCCCGAGCGGCTCCAGCACCAGGTCCACCGGCCGGCGCGGCCCATAGCGCACCGCCAGCCGCCGGTCGCGCCACAGCCCGTCGGCCAGCACCGTCAGCCAGTCGCCGCCGTCGGCCTGGCGGAACCAGCCGACCGGGTCGAGGTGGATGCGCGCCTGGGCCCGCATCGCCGCCGCCCCCGGGCCCTCGGGGAGGGCCGCAAGCACCTTCAGCTGGGCGTCAGCCATCGCCTGGCCCAGCCCCAGCTGCGCCGCCGGCCCCGGCAGGCCGGCGAGGACCAGGGTATGGGCTTCCTGGTCGGTCAGGCCGGTCAGCCGGGTGCGGTAACCGTCCATCAGGGCGAACCCTCCGCCCGGTCCCCGATCGGCATAGACCGGCACGCCGGCGGCGCTCAGCGCATCGATGTCGCGATAGAGGGTGCGGACCGAGACCTCGAACTCGGCCGCCAGTTTCTCGGCGGTCATCCGGCCGCGGGTCTGCAGCAGCATCAGGATGGAGAGGAGGCGGCTCGAACGCATTTTTCGATCCTGCCTGATAAATCCTGACAAGTCCTGTCAGGTAGCCCCGGCTACGTCTCGCCTCGCATCATTTTCACGAGGCTCCAATGACCTGCCCAGACGTTCTCGCCGCCGACCTTCCCGCCCTGACGGCGCAACACCAGCAGATCGTCGAACTGCGCCAGTACGCCCTGCGCAAGGGCCGCCGCGACGACCTGATCGCCCTGTTCGAAGACCGCTTCATCGAGAGCCAGGAGGCGCTGGGCTCCACGGTGCTCGCAACCTTCCGCGACCTCGACAACCCGGACCGCTTCGTCTGGCTGCGGGGCTTCGAGACCCCGCGGGCCCGCCACGACGCCCTCGACGGCTTCTACACCGGCCGCGTCTGGCAGGCGAACCGCACCGCCGCCAACGCCACCATCGCAGACTCCGACAACGTGCTGCAGCTCACCCCCGTCGGCCCCGGCTTCGACCTCACCGGCCTGACCCGCGCCCCGGTCGGCTCCCTGGCGCAATCCACCGCCGTCATCACCGCCACGATCTGCCCCATCGCCAAAGGCCAGCAGGCCGCCTTCGCCGCCCGCTTCGCCCGCGACATCGCCCCGCTCCTGGCCGCCGCCGGCGCCCCGGCCATCGCCGTCTTCGCCAGCGATCCGCGGCCCAACAGCTACCCCCGCCTGCCCGTCCGCGAGGACGTCACCGCCTTCGTCTGGTTCCAGGCCTTCCCGCATGAGGAGGCCCAGCGCCTGTACGCCGACGGCCCCGGGGCCGCCTTCTACCGCGGCCTCGCCGAGCACCTGACTGGCCCCCTCGAGATCCAGCGCCTGCGGCCCACCGCCCGCTCGCTGATCCAGGGCCCGCCCCTCCCCGCCGACGGCCGCAAGGACTTCGACTTCCTGATCGGCTCCTGGCGGGTCCGCCACCGCTACCTGAAGGCCCGCCTGGCCGGCTCGACCGAATGGCTGTCGTTCGAGGGCTGGTGCCAATGCCGCAAGACCATGGGGGGCCTCGGCAATTTCGACGACAACCTGCTCAATGGCCCTCGGGGCGCCTACGGGGCCAGCGCCGTGCGCCGCTTCGACGCGGCGCTGAACCGCTGGTCGATCTGGTGGCTCGACGCCCGCTACCCCACCATCGACGCGCCGGTGCATGGGTCTTTCGAGGATGGCGTCGGAACCTTCATCGGCGAGGACCGCCTGGACGGCAGACCCATCCTCGTCCGCTTCACCTGGTCCAACATCACCGCCACCACCGCCCAATGGTCCCAGGCCTTCTCGCCCGACGGCGGCCAGACCTGGGAGGTCAACTGGGACATGGACTTCGAGCGGATCGGTTGAATGCCAGCCCGGTGACTGTCCTCCGGCGCAGCCGGATGACTGTCACCGTTCAGCGCCGACGGTGACAGTCACGCTGCGCGAGACAGTCACCATACCCCAAAATCCCAAGCGCCGCTGGGGAAACGTCGCACCCGACCTATCACTTTCGACAGCTTGTCCCGGCCCACCCGAACCCTATGGCTTGCCGCATCAAACAAGGGCGCTAACGCCCGCAGGGAGGTCGAAATGGTCCGGACGCAAGGATTGCGCGCCGCGTTGGCGCTTGGCGTGTCGTTGTCAGCTTTGTGGGCCGCCGCGCCCGCCCTCGCGCAAGAGGAGGCGGCCACCGACAACAACACCGTCGACACCATCGTCGTCACCGCCAACCGCCGCGAGGAGGCGATCAACGACGTCCCCATGGCCATCCAGGCCTTCGGCGGCGAGCAGCTCGAGCAGCTGCGCGTCACCGACGTCAAGGATCTCTCGACCCTCGTCCCCAGCTTCACCGTCTCGCGCTCCTACCAGGGGGTGCCGACCTACACGCTGCGCGGCATCGGCTTCAACACCATCAACATGTCGGCCACCTCGACCGTTGGCACCTATGTCGACGAGGTCGCCTACCCCTATCCGATCATGAACAGCGGCCCGGTCTTCGACCTGGAGCGCGTCGAGGTCCTCAAGGGCCCGCAAGGCACCCTGTTCGGCCGCAACACCACCGCCGGCCTGATCAACTTCGTCACCGCCAAGCCGAGCAACGAGTTCGAGGCCAGGATCACCGCCGAGGTCGGCAGCTACGCCACCCACAACTTCGAAGGCATGATCAGCGGCCCCTGGGGCGACAGGATGCAGGCCCGCATCGCCTTCCGCAGCGAGGACAGCGACGAGGGCTGGCAGGAGTCGGTCAGCCGCAACGACACCCTCGGCGAACAGCACCGCTACGGCCTGCGCGCCGCCATCGCCTTCCAGCCGAATGAGAGCTGGGACATCGATCTCAGCTACAACGGCTGGTGGAACAAGTCCGACACCCTGGCCGCCCAGGCCGTCGGCTTCACCCCGGCCACCGCCGCCAGCCCCTTCAACGCCGCCGGCATCGTCGCCTTCGTCGGCTCCAAGCCCTTCAACGACGGCCGCGACGCCGACTGGGCCCCTGACGCCCGCCGGATGACCGACGTCGGCACGGGCCTGGGCATTCACAAGCCGCTGCAGGAGGATTCCACCTTCGCCGGCGTCAAGCTGCGCGCCGCCTGGGAGATCAACGACAGCCTGCGCGTCGTCTCCCTGACCAGCTACAACGACCTGAAGCGCCAGGCGGTCAACGACTGGTCCGGCGCCCCCTACGAGGTGCTGATCCAGGACGCCTACGGGACCATCAGCTCCTTCGCCCAGGAACTGCGCGTCGAGGGCAACGCCAGCTTCGTCGACTGGATGGTCGGCGGCTACTGGGCCAGCGACGACATCCTCGATAGCAACCGCACCATCCTGCAGGACAACGCCAACGTCGGCACGATCCGGTTCTACACCTCGACCCTGCTGGCCAGCCCCTTCAACAGCGCCGGCTACACGGCGCTGGAAGCCAGCCAGGCCTTCCGCACCTTCGTCGATGAAGGCGAGATCGACACCACCACGGCCTCGATCTTCGCCAATGCCGACTGGCGGCTGTCGGAGCAGTTCAAGCTGACCACCGGCCTGCGCTGGACCCGTGACACTCAAGACTACGCGGGATGCAGCCACGACTTCAACGGCAACATGCTGCCCAACGTCAACGTCACCAACCGGGCGCTGTTCTTCGGCGTCTACGGCCTGGTCGCGCCGATCTCCGAAGGCCAGTGCAACACTTTCAACCCGGACACCGCCAGCTTCGGCCTGGTGACCTCCTCGCTCGACGAACACAACGTCGCCTGGCGTCTGGCGCTGAACTGGACTCCGACCGACGACATCCTGGTCTTCGCCTCGGCCAGCCGCGGCGCCAAGGCCGGCGCCACCCCGATCAACGCCGCCAACATCGCGACCCAGAACGCTCCGGCCCGGCAGGAAATCCTGCAGGCCTACGAGGTGGGCATCAAGGCCGGCCTGTTCGAGCGCCGGGTGCAGGCCAACGTCTCGGCCTTCTATTACGACTATGAGGACAAGCAGCTCAGCGTCTACTTCGCCGACCCGATCTACACGGCCCTGGCCCGCCTCAACAACGTGCCGGAATCCCGCGCCTACGGCATCGATGGCGATGTCACCTGGAAGGTCACCTCCAACCTGACCGCCATGGTCAGCGCCACCTGGCTGGAGACCGAGGTCATCGGCTACACCGGCATCAATTCGGCCGGCCTGGTCCAGGACTTCGACGGGGCCCAGTTCCTCTACAGCCCCGAGTACAGCGGCAGCTTCACCCTCATCTACGACGGCGAGATCAACGAGAACCTCGGCTTCCAGGCCGCCGTCAACGGCCGCTGGCAGTCGGAGAGCCACGCCGACCTCGAGGGCAACCCGCTGTTCGAGATCCCCGAATACGGCCTGCTCAACGCCAGCCTTGGCATCCACGCGACCAACGACCGCTGGGCCGTCCAGCTCTATGGCCGCAACCTGACCGACGAGTATTTCTACCCGGCCGTCAGCAGCAACGCCAACACGGTGGTCCGCTTCCCGGGCTCGCCCCGCACCTGGGGGCTGTCGCTGACGTTGAAGTACTAGCTCTGGTGACTGTCTCGCGCAGCGTGACTGTCACCGTCTGCTCTCAACCTCGCACCCCTTGAGCCTCCCCCTCCTCGAAACCATCTCTGCTCCACCGGGTTCAGCCCGGTGGAGCTTTTCATGACCGACACCACAGCCGCCACCGACACCCTGGTCATCGCCTGCCCGACCGACGGCGCGCTCAACCGCGTCCCCGGGGCCAGGCTCTCCGCCGCCCCCAAATGCGGCGTCTGCAAATCCCCCCTGTTCGCCGGCAAGCCCGTCGAGCTCACCGCCGTCAGCTTCGACCGCCACGCCAGGTCCTCGGATCTGCCCCTGCTGGTCGATTTCTGGGCCGCCTGGTGCGGCCCCTGCCAGGCCATGGCCCCGGCCTTCGCCAGGGCCGCCGCCCAGCTCGAACCCACGATCCGCCTCGGCAAGCTCGACACCGAGGCCCATCAGGCCATCGCCGCCCGCTACAACATCCGCTCCATCCCGACGATGATCCTCTTCCACAAGGGCCGCGAGATCGCCCGCACCAGCGGCGCCATGCCGGCCGAAGCGATTGTCCAGTGGGCGACGGCCAACGCGCCCGCGCGCTAGGACTTCCTGGCGTTGCGATGGCGCCAGAAGCGCCAGACGCCGTTGAGGATGTTCAGGACGGCCACGCCGCAGACCAACGGAAAGAGAAGTTTGGGCGGAATGAACCGCGACACATCGACCTGAAGCGCGGCCCAGAACAGCCCCGCAGCGACAATCGCGCCGACCCACAGGAAGATCGAGTTCTTCAGATCGGTGCTCACCGCCGGTCCCTTCGCCATGGCGACAGCCTAGCGCGCGCCGCCGTGATCGCAACGAAGATCGTCGCGATGAATATGTCTAGACATATTCCAGGACGCCATCAGCTCCCCTCAAGCGGACCACGGCCACGCCGCCCTCTGCGAGGTGGCTTTCGGGTGGCTTTCGGGTGGGTTTCGGCCACCCCAACGGTAGGCAAAAGCGGTCTGAAGGCGGGTGTCGGAGCGCGTTCCGGACGGTTATTAGTGTGTTGTTTTTTAACAATAATTCTATCGCCTCGCGCCACGGAATCCGCTATAATCTCGCCATTCCCATACGCTTGACCCCGAACACCCATTGGCGCGTTGATCCCTCATGACCGTTGAAACCGCGCCCCCCGCCCGACCGGCCGAACCCCAGCTCCTGCGCGCCATCGGGCCGGTGCAGATGATGCTTTACGGGGCCGGCAGCATGATGGGCGCGGGCATCTACGGCCTGGTCGGCAAGGCGGCGGGCCAGATCGGGCCGGCGGTCTGGCTGTCCTTCCTGGCGGCTCTGGTCGCCGCCCTGTTCACCGGCCTCTCCTACGCCGCCCTGGGTTCGCGCTATCCCCGGGCCGGCGGGGCCGCCTACATGACCCAGCACGCCTTCGGGCGGCCGCTGCTGACCCATGTCGTCGGCATGGCCACGGCCTTCTCCGGCCTCACCTCCATCGCCACCGGAGCGCTGGTCATCGCCGAGAACCTGCAGCGGGCCCCGATCCTCAGCGCGGCGCCGACGGTCGTCCTTGGCCTTGGCTACATCCTGCTGATGGCCGGCATCGTCTTTCGCGGCATCAAGGAGTCGATCTGGGTCAACATGGTCTGCACCCTGATCGAGGCTAGCGGCCTGATCCTCGTCATCGTCGTCGGCGCCCGCTTCTGGGGCCAGGCGAACCTGCTGGAGTTCGCGCCCCCGACCTCCGGCAACGCGTCGGTGTTCGCGCCGCTGCTGGTGCTGCAGGGCGCCGCCCTGACCTTCTTCGCCTTCGTCGGCTTCGAGGACAGCCTGAATGTCGCCGAGGAGGTGAAGAACCCGCGCGTCACCCTGCCGCTGGGCATCATCCTGGCCATGGGCGTCACCGCCGTCCTCTACATCGGCGTGGCCATCACCGCCGTCTCGGTCATCCCCTGGCAGGCGCTGGGGGCGGCCAAGGCGCCGCTGGCCGACGTCATGGCCAAGGCCGCGCCCTGGTTCCCGGCCTCGGCCTTCATCGTCATCACCATCGCCGCCGTCGCCAACAGCGCGCTGGTCAACTACGTCACCGCCTCGCGCCTGCTGTTCGGCATGGCCAGGGATGGCCGCCTGCCCTCGGCCCTGGCCAGGGTTCACAGGGCCCGGCGTACGCCCCACGTGGCCATCGGCCTGCTGCTGGCCATCCTGATCGTCCTGGTGCTGTCCGGCGGCGTCACCCAGCTGGCCGAGGCGACGGTGCTGCTGCTCTTGACCGTCTTCGTGGTCGTCAACACCGCCTACCTGATCCTCAAGCACCGCAAGGGCGAACCGCGCGGCGCCTTCGAGCCGCCGCTCATCGTGCCGCTGCTGGGCATGCTCAGCTGCGGCGCCCTGCTGGTCGTCCGGGTGAGCACCGGGAACTGGCAGGCCCCCGCCATCGCCGGCGGCATGATCCTGCTGGCGCTGGTGCTCTATGGGTTCACGCGGGTGAAGGTGGCGAAGGTGGAGGCTTGAGTTGGATGTTCAGACCAATCCGTCGGGCGCGCGAGCGCCATGCACGATCCGCTCGATGATCACGCTCGACCCATCGACCCTGTACAGGATGAGATACGGCCGCTCGGAGAGGCAACGAATCCTTTGGCCGAACTCGGGCCTTAAGGTCCCGGCCTCCGGGTGCGCTATCAGCAGGTTCGTCCGCGCGACCAGCCTATCGACGATCCTGGCCGCTGTTCGAGGTGAATCCTGCGCAATCCAGTCGGCGATATCCCGCAGGTCATCCCAGGCGCGACGGGCAAACCGCAGCTTCAATCTTCGGCCACGCCGTAGCGGCTTCGAAGATCAGCGAAGACCGTCTCCGCATCGACGTAGTCATCGGAGGTGATCGAAGCCTCGATTGATCGCCGGATCGCCTCAACGTCGTCGCGAGTGTTGAATTCGAGCTGATCGGCAAAGGCGCTGGCCGCGACGAACACGGCTTCCGAGACAGACTCGAACTTGCCGCTCTCGACGTGCGCCTGCAGCCGGCCGGTCAGTCCCGGCGGCAGAACCCGCAGCGCCTCAGGCTTCACTGGCTTGTTCATAGACCGAGCCTAACACCGCGATTGAAAGTCGGCGAGACCCTACGCCGCCGCCCGCTTCTCCCACTGCGCCCACAGCGCCGCTTCCTCGCGCTGGGCGACCTTGACGCTGGCGTCCTTCACATGGCCGAAGCCGCGGATCTTGTCCGGGATCGAGGCGATGCGGGCGGCGAGCGACAGGTGGTCGGCGTCGAGGCCGGCCAGCAGGCGGTCGAGGCCCGCTTCATAGGAGGCAATCAGGCCACGCTCCATTCGCCGCTCCTCGGTCTTGCCGAAGATGTCCAGGGCGCCGCCGCGCAGGCCCTTCATCTTCGTCAGGATCGGGAACAGCACCGTCAGCACCCAGCCGCCCAGCGCGATCTTCTGCGGCTTGCCGTCCGGGCCCTTCGGCGCGATCAGCGGCGGCGACATCCAGACCTTGGCCTTGCCGCCCTTGAACACGCCGGCCAGCTCCTTGGCGAAGCGGCCGTCGGTGTAGAGGCGGGCGACCTCGTACTCGTCCTTGTAGGCCATCAGCTTGTAGAGGTTGACCGCCACGGCCCGGGTCAGGGCCTCGCCGCCGTTCAGTGCGGTCTCGGCCGCCTTCACCTGCGCCACGCGCTTGGCATAGCGGTCGGCGTAGGCCTGGTTCTGGTAGCCGACCAGCTCGGCCGTGCGGTGGGCGATCAGCTCGTCCAGCGGCATGGTCTCGGGCGTCGGGGTGACGTCTTCCGGCAGGCCCTTGAAGGCCTCGTCCACGGCGGCTTTGCGGCCGACCTCGAAGGCCTGCATGTTGGCCTCGGCGTCGACGCCGTTCAGCTTGATGGCGCGGTACATGGCGCGGCTTGAGACCGGGATCACGCCCTTCTGCCACGCAAAGCCCAGCATGATCATGTTGGCGTAGATCTCGTCGCCCAGCTTGTGCAGCGACAGGGCCTGCGACGGACAGGCCTGGTAGTCCTTCGTCGCGCCCTTGATGCGGCGGGCCATGCCGGCGGTGTCGTAGCGGACGTCGCGGTTGGTCACGAAGTCGGCGGTCGGCGAGAAGTCGGCGTTGCCGAAGGCGACGGTCTTCTGCTTCGAGAACAGGGCCAGGGCTTCAGGGGAAGCGGCGACCAGCAGGTCGCAGGCGATCAGCACATCGGCGCTGGCGGCCGGCACGCGGCCGCCGACGATGGTGGTCTCGGTCTCGCCGATCTTCACATGGCTGAACACCGAGCCGCCCTTCTGAGCGAGACCGGTCATGTCCACGACGCTGGCGCTGCGGCCGTCGACGTGGGCGGCCATGGCCAGGATCGAGGCGACCGTGGTCACCCCGGTGCCGCCGATGCCGGTGAACAGGATGCGGCGCACGCCGTCGACGGGCTCGAACTCCGGCAAGGGCGTGGAGTCGGCGGTGAGGGCGGGCATTTTCTTGCCCTGCGGGTTCTCGGCCCCCTCGAGGGTGATGAAGCTCGGGCAGAAGCCGTCGACGCAGCTGTAGTCCTGGTTGCAGGTCGACTGGTTGATCGCCCGCTTGCGGCCGAACTCGGTGTTCTTGGGCTCGACCGAGACGCAGTTGGACTTCTTGGAGCAGTCGCCGCAGCCCTCGCAGACCAGCGGATTGATGAACACCCGGGTCGTGGCCTTGGGCATCAGGCCGCGCTTGCGGCGGCGGCGCTTTTCGGTGGCGCAGGTCTGATCGTAGAGCAGGACGGTGACGCCGGGCGTCTCCCGCAACTCTTCCTGGACCTTGTTCAGCTCCTTGCGCGGGAAGATCTGGACATTGGGAGCGAGGTCGGTGACGCCCTCGTAGCGTTCCATCTCATCGACGACGATGACGGTCCTGGTCACCCCCTCGGCCGCCAGCTGGCGGGTGATCTGGGCCGGGGTGAAGCCGCTTTCGGCGGTCTGGCCGCCGGTCATGGCCACGGCGTCATTGAACAGCAGCTTGTAGGTGATGTTGGCCTTGGCCGCGATCGCCCCCCGGATCGCCAGCGAACCGCTGTGGTTGTAGGTGCCGTCGCCGAGGTTCTGGAAGACGTGCTTTTCGGTGGTGAAGGGTGAAGCCCCCACCCAGGTCAGCCCCTCGCCGCCCATGTGGGTGTTGAGGTCGGTCATCGGGTCGTTGAAGCCGGCCATGTAGTGACAGCCGATGCCGGCCAGCGCCCGGCTGCCGTCCGGCACCCGGGTCGAGGTGTTGTGCGGACAGCCCGAGCAGAAGAAGGGCTTGCGCTGTTGGTCGGACGCCAGGCTGATGGCGGCGACGCCAGCGGCGGACACGCGGTCGAGGTAGGCGGACGCGCGCTCACGGGCCGGCCCGGCCGGCAGGCGGCTGTAGAGGTCGAGCGCGATGGCGGCCACGGTCAGGCTGCCGGTGTCCTCCATCAGCCGGTCGCCCTGTTCGTTGAACTTGCCGACGATGGTCGGGCGGGCGTGGGCGGGCAGGTCGTAGAGAGCGGCGCGGGCCTGGGGCTCGATCAGGGCGCGCTTGTGCTCGATGACCATCAGGGTCTCGAGGCCAGCCGCGAAGGCGCGCAGGCCCTGCGGCTCCAGCGGCCAGGGCATACCGACCTTGTAGATGGAGATACCCATGGCGGCGGCTTCATCGAGGGTGATGTTCATCGCCTGGAAGGCTTCCAGCACATCCTTGTAGGCCTGGCCCTGGCAGACGATGCCGAGGCGCGGCTGGCGAGCGGCCAGCACGACCTTGTCGATGTTGTTGGCCCGGGCGAAGGCCAGGGCCGCCGGAATCTTGTGATTGCGGAGACGGGTCTCCTTCTCCAGCGGCTGGTCCTTGGTGCGGATGTGCAGGCCGCCGGGAGGCATGGGGAATTCGGGGATGACGTGGTGGTGGCGGTCCAGCGACACGTCGATGGTGACGCCGCTGTCCATGGTGTCGGCCAGGGCGATCATGCCGACCCACAGGCCGCTGAAGCGCGACATCGAGATGCCGAGCAGGCCGTAGTCCAGCACCTCCTGCACATCGGCCGGCGACAGCACCGGCATCTCGAAGTCCTGGAAGGCGAACTCCGACTGGCTGGGCAGGGTCGAGGATTTGCAATTGTGGTCGTCGCCGGCGATGGCCAGGACGCCGCCCTTGGGCATGACGCCGGCGAAGTTGGCGTGCTTGAAGACATCGCCCGTCCGGTCGACGCCCGGCGCCTTGCCGTACCACAGGCCGTAGACGCCATCGAACCTGGCGCCGGGGAACAGATTCGCTTGTTGACTGCCCCAGACGGCGGTCGCCGCGAGGTCCTCGTTGAGGCCTTCCTGGAAGACGACTTCGTGCGCCGTGAGCAGCTTGCGCGACCGGGCCGCCTGCTGGTCGAGCCCGCCGAGCGGGCTGCCGCGATAGCCGGAAACATAGCCCGCCGTGTTCAATCCATCGCGCACATCGAGGCGCCGGCGGTCGAGCATGACCCGGATCAGCGCCTGCACGCCGGTGATGAAGGCACGACCGTCTTCGAGGAGATATTTGTCGTCCAACGTCACTTCTGAGTGGCGCATTGAAAAATCTTTCCTGCGGGGAGGGCTAGTTCGCTTGCAAGATCATGTAAGTCCGGAGAAAATGTTTGCCAAAGCCATGCCCGTACAGGGGCGTGAGTCGGCAAGAACGGGGCCGTTTTGGCCTTCCAGGGGGAACAATAGTTTGTCTGAGCCTCTCGACGCAGTTGACGCAAAGATTCTCGATCTCATCCAGCACGACGCCGGGCTGTCGGTGGCCGAGATCGCCGAGCGCGTCGGCCTGTCGTCGAGCCCCTGCTGGCGCCGCATCAAGCGCCTGGAGGACGCCGGCGTCATCCAGCGCCGGGTCACCATCCTCGACCGTGAACTGCTCGGCCTGGCCTTCGAGGTGTACTGCACCGTCAAGCTCTCCCTTCCGACTAAGGAAAACCTTGAACGCTTCGAAAGCTCCGTCCTGAAGTGGCCAGAAGTGGTGCAGTGCGCCACGGTGACCGGCGCGGCGGACTACGAGATGCGGATTGTCACCCGCGACATGCACGCCTTCGACGACTTCCTGCGCGACAAGATCCTGTCGCTGGGCCTCGTTTCCAACATCGAGAGCCGCATCGTCATCCGCGGCGTCAAGAACAGCACCGCCGTGCCGCTGGGCCTTGTCAGCCCGTATGTGAGCCCGCACGGCTGACATTACCGATCGTTAGTTTGCCGAACGCCGATCCCTGACGCAGGCTCCGCCCAAACAAGGGGAGCTCGTCATGATCCGCGCCGTCAGTCTGACCCTGGCCGCCGTCCTTTGCCTCGCCGCCAGCGCGCCGGAAAGTCGGCTTGAGCAGTTCTTCCGCCTGCGCAAGGAAGCCGGGGCCGCGGCCCAGGCCAATGACATCGCCAGGGCCGAGACCCTGCTGGAACAGGCCCTGGCCCTGTACCCGACCAGCCCGGGCGCTCTGATCCGCCTGGCCCGGGTCGAGATCGCCGCCGACAAGCCGGCCGAGGCCGTGGCCCATCTGGACGCCTACGCCCGGCTCGGCCTGACCTGGGACATCGCCGGCGACAAGGCGCTGTCCACCCTGGCCGCCCGCCCGGACTTCACCCCGGTCGCCGCCCGGCTGGCCGCCAACGCCGCCTCGGTCGGAACCCTGACCGTCGCCGCCGACATGCCGCGCACCGGACCTATCTTCGAGGGGCTGGTCTGGCGGGACGATCACTGGCTGGTCAGCAGCGTCAGCGAGAAGACCATCTACCGGATCGACCGAAACGGCGCCGCGACGGTGTTCCTGAAGGGCGACGCCGAGACGGGCGGCGTCTTCGGCATGGCCCTGGACGGCAAAGTGCTGTGGGCGGCCGAGGCGGCGGGTCCGGACATCCCCGGCTCCGGAGGCGCGGCCCGCACCGCCCTGCTCAGGATCGACGCCGCCACCGGCGCCCTCCTGGCCCGCTATCCGGTCGAGGGTGCGCCCGGTCCGGTGCAGCTGGGCGACGTCGTCGTGGCGCCGGACGGCACGGTCTACGCCAGCGCCTCGGTCGGGGCGGCCATCTACCGGCTCAAGCCCGGCGCCCAGGCGCTGGAGGTAGCCCTGGCCAGCAACGAGATGGGCTCGCCGCAGGGCATGGTCGTCTGTCCCGGCGACGCCCTGCTGATCGCCGACTATTCCACGGGCCTGCATCGGCTGGACCTCAAGACCGGCCGGCTGGAGCCGGTCGGCGGCATGCGGGTGGCCATGGCCGGGACCGACGGCCTGTTCTTCGCCGGCCATCGCTACGCCATGCGCGGCGCCAGGCCGCATCCGATGGCCGTGGTCGCCACCCAGAACGGCGTCTCGCCGGCCCGGGTGATTAGGTTGCGGATCAGCGCCGATTGCCGCCAGATCGAGAGCATGGCGGTGGTCGCCGCCAACCACCCGGCCCTCGACGACCTGACGCTCGGCGCCGCCATGCCGGCCGGGGTGGCGGTCATCGGCCGTGGCGGCTGGGCGGGCTATGGCGGCGACGGCAAGGCGCTGGCCGACGCCAGGCCCGAGACCGGGCAGATCCTCACCTTCCCCTACCCCGACGATTGAACCGGGAAGGCTGCTAGGGGTTTCGACTGCAGGAGACACTCGATGCTCAAGAACCTGCCGCCCATCCTCGGACACGCCCTGCAGGGGCTGCGGCCGGGCATGGAGAAGGTGCTCTATCACGACCCGGCCCTTGAGGCTGTCCCCGAGACCCTGACCCTGGAGAGCGCCGCCTTCGACGCCCCCACCCTGCCCCAGCGGTTCACCGCCGACGGCAAGGGCCTGTCGCCGCCGTTTGCGTGGAAGGGCGTTCCGGCCGGGGCGATATCGCTCCTGCTGGTCATCGAGGACGCCGACAGCCCGACGCCCAACCCCCTGGTCCACGCCATCGTCTACGACCTGCCGCCGAGCGATGATCTCCTCAAGGAAGGCGCCATCGGCCACCTCGACAAGGCCAACCCGGCGCACACCGGCCTCAACAGCTTCCTGGGCAGCAGCTACCTGCCGCCGGACCCGCCGCCCGGGCACGGGCCGCACCGCTACGTGGCCCAGATCTACGCCCTCAATGCGCTGAGCAGCTTCAAGGGCGCGCCCGGGCGGCCGCAAGTGCGCGAGCTGCTCCACAAGCACGCCATCGCCCGGGGAATGATCTGCGCCACCTACGTGCGCCACTAACCCGAAGGTTCGGGTTGCGCTGGACCGCCGGCTGGGCGAGGTGTTCGCCACGGAGGACATCATGATCGAACTCGTCATCGACCAGCGGCGCAAGGATCTCGGCGGCTTCGAGGTGGGACGCGTCCTGCCCTATGCGCCGCACCGCATGGTCGGCCCCTTCATCTTCTTCGACCACATGGGGCCGGCGCAGTTTCAGCCCGGCTTTCCGCGCACCGTCGATGTGCGGCCCCACCCCCACATTGGGCTTTCGACCCTCAGCTACCTGTTCGAGGGGGCCATGACCCACCGGGACAGCGTCGGCAGCGAGATCGTCATCCGCCCCGGCGAAGTGAACTGGATGACCGCCGGCAGCGGCATCACCCATTCCGAACGCTTCGAGGACCTGCGCGCCGACGGCGGCCGGATGGACGGCATCCAGACCTGGCTGGCCCTGCCCACCGAGTCCGAGGAAGTCGCCCCGGCCTTCAGCCACCACGAGGGCAATGACGAACTGCCTTTCTACGAAGCCGGCGGCCTGAGCGCCCGGCTGGTGGCCGGTAAGGCGTTCGGCGCCGAAGCCAAGGTGCCGGTCTTCTCCCCCCTGTTCTACGTCCACTGGGAGCTGGCCACCGGCGCCAAGGCCGCCCTGCCCGCCGAATACCCCGAGCGCGCCGCCTACGTCGCCAAGGGCAGCGTCGAGATCGACGGCCGGACCATCCGGACCGGCCAGATGGCCGTCTTCCAGCCCGGCGAGACCATCACCTTCACCGCCCTGGAACCCAGCACCGTCATGCTGCTCGGCGGCGAGCCGGTGGGTCCACGTTTCATCGACTGGAACTTCGTCTCCTCCAGCAAGGAGCGCATCGACCAGGCCAAGGCCGACTGGCGGGCCGGCCGCATGAAGCTGCCCGACCTCGACCACGACGAGTTCATCCCCCTGCCCGAGCCCAGCCCGCCGGCCAACCCGATGTCGTGATCGGATTCTGCCTTGCCAAGGTCTTAGTTGCGAGTAATTCTCAATTACAGCAATTGGAGACAGGCCATGGTGTTCCAGGCAATCGGCGCGTGCGCCCTGATGCGGCTGATGCGGGCGGACCGGCGGGAGGTCGAATCCGACTGGCTGCTGTTTGGTCCCACCGACAGCGAGGTCGTCGAGAACGCTGACGAGGCGCCGCCGTTCCTGCTGGCGGCGGAGTAGTCAGCTCTTCAGGGCCTTGCGGGCGGCCAGGCCGTATTCGATCCCGGTCCAGATCGTGACGGCGGCGGCCAGCCACAGCGACAGGTCGATGCCGAGGCTGACCGGACCCGTCATCCAGCCCGGCTGGGTCAGGCGCAGCAGGGCGGCGGCCAGGGCGACCAGTTGCAAGGTGGTCTTCCATTTGGCCAACATCGTCACCGGCAGGCGCAGGCCGCGCGGGGCCAGAACTTCGCGCAAGGCGCTGATCGAGAATTCGCGGAACAGGATCAGGCCGCCGGTCAGGGCCGCCACATGGTCCCCGTTGATGGCCAGGCCGACGATGGCCCCGGCCACCAGCACCTTGTCGGCGATCGGATCGAGGATGGCCCCCGTCAGGCTCTCGACCTTGAACCTGCGGGCCAGCCAGCCGTCGAGGAAATCGGTGACCCCGGCGATGACAAAGCCCCAGAAGGCGAACCACAGCAGCGGCGGCCCGGATGTGGGCATCGTCACCCCGGCCAGCAGGGCCAGGAAGACCAGCAGGGTCAGGACCAGACGGGCCAGGGTGATGATATTGGGGACGTGCTTCATGGCTTCACCCTAACGCGCGACGGCGAACACCGCTGCGCTACTGGACGACGCCGCTTAGCCCATCAACCAGTCGCCGTCACCCTTGGGCGCCTCGGCCAGCGTCGGCGAGGCCAGGCCAATGAAGTCGGCGGCGCTGAGGCTGCCGACCGAAACGCCGTTCAGGATCACATAGCCGCCGTCGGCGAACACCACTTTGGCCCCGGCCGTCAGCTGCACGATTGAGCTGTAGCCGCCGTAGCCCGTGACATCGATGTGATCGACGCCATCCTGGAAGTCGGCGATGGTGTTGGCGCCGTCGCCGGGCGCCAACACGAAAAGGTCAGCGCCAGCGCCGCCGGTCAGGGTGTCCTGACCCGCCCCCCCGACCAGCACATCGTCGCCGTCGCCGCCGAGCAGTTTGTCGTTGCCGGCGCCGCCCTCCAGCCGGTCGGCCCCGCCCATTCCGTTCAGCGTATCGTTGCCGTCCAGTCCCTGGACCAGTTCACGCCGGCCATCGCCAGTCAGGGTGTTGGCCCCGACCGTGCCGACCAGCGTCCGCTCAAAAGCGGTTGGCGGTGGCGGTGGCGGTGGCGGTGGAGGAGGAGGAGGAGGAGGAGGTGGTGGTGGCGGCGAGGCGCTGGTCACGAAGTCAGTAGTCGTCAGGGTCGAGGCCTGAACGCCGGTCAGGATGGCGTAGCCGCCGTCCGAGAAGATCACCTTGGCTCCAGACGCCAGTTGGGCGATGGAGCTATAGCCGCCGTAGGCCGAGACATCGATGCGGTCTGTTCCGTGCACGAAGTCGGCGATGGTATTGGCGCCGTCGCCGGGCGCCATGACGAACAGGTCGGCGCCCGCGCCGCCGGTCAAGGTGTCCTGCCCCGCCCCTCCGACCAGAACGTCGTCGCCGTCTCCACCGAACAGCTTGTCGTTGCCGTTTCCGCCTTCCAGCCGGTCATGGCCGCCAGCCCCATCGAGCGTGTCGTTGCCATCGAGGCCCTGGATCAACTCACGCCGGCCATCGCCCGTCAGGGTGTTGGCTCCGACCGTGCCGACCAGGGTCCGCTCGTACGGTCCGGAGGGCGGCGACAGGCCGATGAAGCTGGCGCTGGTCACCGTCGAGGACTGGATGCCGTCCAGGCGGATGGTGACGCCGGCGGCCACGGTGACCAGGGTATTGGCGCCGCTCTGGACGATGCTCTGCACGGCCCCGAAGGCGGAAACATCAATCCTGTCCACCCCGACCTGGAAGGTGTCGACCGTGTCGGCCCCGCCGCCGACGGTGACGACGAAGATGTCCGCTCCGTCCCCGCCGATCAGCCGGTCGTTCCCCGCCCCGCCCGTCAGCACGTCGTCGCCTGCTCCCCCGTTGAGGGTGTCGTTTCCGTCGAGGCCATTCAGCCGGTCATGGCCGTCCGCGCCTGACAGCTGGTTCGGGCCCTGACCGCCGTTGATCACATCGGCGCCGGCCGTCTGCGGCGCATAGGGCGAGGCGAAGACGTTGTAGTTGAACGTCGGCACGGAATAGGGCGAAGCCCCGTTGGCGTAGAAGGTTTGGGCCGAAATCGTCGGCGAGGGATTGCTGATCAGGCCGAGCAGCTCGACTCCCGCCGGCTGGACCGCCTGCAGGGCGCCGTTGAAGTCCACTTGGCTGGGGTTCTCCAGCAGCATGGCGTCGATCGCCGCCAGCCAGCGCGCGGCGTACCCGGCGTCCATGGTGTTGCCGCCCAGGAAGGGGTCGCCATTGACGATGATGTAGGCCCCTGGAACGGCGGCCGCGACCGCCTCCACCAGCTCGACCATGTAGCGGGCCAGGGTCTGGTTGCTGGGCTGGCCGGCATAGGTCGAGAGCGGGAAATACGCCCCGACATCATCCAGGAAAATCGCGTTGTAGCCGGCGGCGACGGCGGCCTGGGCCTGGGCGACGACAATGGTGCGCCACTCGGCCATCCAGAACTTCACGATGCGGGCGTCGTCCGCGCCCGGGTTGGCCTGATCCTCGCCGCCAGGATTGAAATCGATGACGGGCTGCCCCTGCAGCCAGGCGGGCGCCGACCCCGTCGTCGCGCCCCAGTCCTGACCGTTGGTCGTCCAGGCGGCGTTCCAATAGGGCCGCGCCGAATCCGTCACCGCCACGTTCACATAGGCGGCCACCAGCCGACCCTGGCCGGTCAGGGCCGCGACCTGGGCTGGAGTCAGCAGGGTCCGCTCAGTGATGAACAGGTCGAGGCCGGAGGCGCTGACCTGGTTGAAGTCGACATTGGCGTACTGCAGGGCGTAGCTGCTGATCCTGGGCATGATCGACTCCTCTGAGGAAAGAGAACTACGGCCATAGAAACTCAACAACCATAAGGCGTGACAATCACATGCTCGCTATCAGCGGGCCTGGGATCACCAGCGCCGGACCGGGCCCGAGGTGACCGGCCGGCCGCCGCCCCAGCTGGCGCTCGGCGTTGGCGCTCCGGCCAGGGCCTCGAAGGCGGCGACGAAATCGGCTTCCTCGATCAGGTCGGGGGCCTGGAAGTAGCTGATGGTCAGGCCGGCCGTCAGGGCGTCGATGACCTTGACGAAGCGCTCGGCCGGCATCGGCAGGGAGCCGGCCGGCAGCAGGCGACCGAAGCCGACCGCCATGCCGCGCCAGCCGCCGGCCGTCGCCTCGGCCTGGCGGGCGAGCAGGTCCGGCCGGGTCATCAGATGCAGCTGGATGGCCGAGGTCAGCACCCGCCGCTCCAGCCGCTTGCGGGCATGGGCATAGACCGCCTGGCCGAGCAGCCGCATCTGCACTTTAAGGGGCGCGCCGGGCTGGAACTGCACCGACACCGGCGTCGTCTCCTGCTCCATGACGGCCAGGAACAGGGCGTCGCGGCTCTCGAAGTTGCCGTGGAAGGCGCCCCGCGTCATGCCGGCCCGGGCGCAGATCTCGTCGAGCGAGGTGCGGTCCCAGCCCTTTTCGGCGATCAGCTCGGCGGCGGCGGCGGCCAGGGCCTGGCGGGTGCGGGCCCGCTTGTCGCCCTTGGGGCGGGAGGCGGCGGAATCCCTGGCGGCGTCAGTCATGGCGGCTACATACGGATTGGTATATTTTAAGGCAACAGGTAATCCATCGTCACGGTGACTACGGCGCGCCGAACCGGTAGCTGAGCGAAAACCGCACCGTCGGCCCCATGCCCCAGTAGGTCGATTCCTGCTCGTAGCCATCGGCCCGCACAAGGCTGGTCTGTTCGCTGCTGTCGAGGATGTCGGAGAAGGTCAGCGTGCCGGTCAGCTTTTTGGTGAACGGCCGCTTCCAGGTCAGGTCGGCGCGCAGGAAGCCGTCCGACTCGCCCTGGAAGGAGCGGCTGGGCCCGAGATAGCGCAGGCCAAGCTGGACCTGGTCGCCGCTGTCCGGCTTGGCGGGCGTCGCCTTCCAGCTGAGCTGGGCGTTGCCGCTGTAGGTGAACTGACTGTCGGTGCGCGGGGCGCCGCCTTCCAGCACCTGTTGCTCGCGCCAGAACAGGTTGGTGGTCACCACATAGGACCACTGCGCCGCCAGGTTGCCGCGGACGGACAGCTCGGCCCCGCGGTTGGCGCTCTCGCCGGCATTGACGAGGGTCGACAGCCGTACGCCGTCGGCGGTGAGGACTGAGCGGCTGGTCAGGGTTCCCGAGGCTTCGCGGGCATAGAGGGTCACGCCAACGTTGAAACTGCCCTTGCTGTAGTCGAGCCGGGCCTCCCAGGCGTCGGTGGTCACCGGATCGAGATCGGGATTGCCGCGGCTGGCCGAGTCCGTGCTGTAGTAGCGGATGACCGGGTCCAGCTCGCTGAGACCCGGACGGTCGATGCGCCGGCTGTAGCTGAGGCCCAGCTTGAAGGCCTCGCCGAAGTCGCGGCTGATGTGCAGGCTGGGGTACCAGAAGACATCGTCGGCGCCGCCGAACGCCCCGCCGGACTCGACCTCGAACTGTTCGGCCTCGACCCGCAGGCCGGGCATGAAGGTCCAGGTCCACAGCGGGAACTGGTAGGTGACATAGGCCGCCTGGACATCGCGCACCCCGTGGATCGACCGGTCCAGGTCGCGGAGCGGATCGGGGGCGGTAAGGGTCTCGTACAGCTGGCGCTGGGTCTCGTCCTCGCGGTTCCAGGCGGCGCCGAGGCTCAGAATACGATCGCCGCTGAGCGGGCGCTTGTAGTCGGCCTTCAGCTCCAGTTCGTTGCGGTCGTTGTCGGTGAGCTGGCGGTAGCGGCCATCGGGCAGGGCCGGATTGTCGAAATCCCGATCGACCGTCTCGCCGTAGAGGTTGCCCGAAGGGCTGGCCGAAAGGGCCAGGCCGAAGGTCTCCCCCTCGATCTTGCCGGTCCAGTCGTAGCCGGCGCCCAAGTTCAGGGCGCTGTACCGGCTGGGCCCCCGGCTGCGCTGGACATAGTCGTCGAAGGCGGCGCTGTCGCCGCTGGCCCGCTCCCGCGATTCGGTGTCGCCCTCGGCCCTGTAGCCCTGGGCGCTGAGATAGAAGCTCTGCTGGTCGTTGCGCCGGAAGGTCAGCTTGAAGCCGCCCTGCAGGTCGTCGTTGCCATAGTCGTAGCGGCCGGCCTCGCGGATCGTGACGACGCCGCCGGCGCCGTCGTCCTGCCGGCGCAGCGCCCGTGACCCGCTTTCGTAGGGCTGGCGGCCGACCCCGATATTGGCCCCAATCACCCAGCGGCCCATCACCCAGTTGGGCGCCAGGCTGACCCGGCCGCCGCCGGTGCTGTCGATCACGCCGGTCATGTTGCCGGTCTGGCCCTGGCGGCGGTCCTTGCGGGTGACGATGTTGATGATCCCGGCGGTCCCCTTGGGGCCGTACTGGGCGGAGGGGTTGGTCATCACCTCGACTCGCTCGATGTCAGCCCCGCGCAGGGCGCGGGTGCTGCCCGGCTTGCCATCGACCAGGATGGTGACCCCCGACTGGCCCAGCAGCAGCACCCCGCCGTTCGGGGTGACGGTGACCGAGGGGATCTTGCCGAGGATGTCACTGACCGAGGCGCTCTGGGCCTCTGGATCCTTGCGGACATCGTAGATCTGGCGGTCGATCTCCTTGACCACGGCCGGACGCTCGCCGACCACCTCGACGTCGGCGACGGTCTTGTCGTCGGCGGCCGTGTCGGAAGATGAGGCCGGAACCTCCTGTTTGTCGGCCGGCGGTGGCTCAGGCTCGCCCACCACACCCGCCACCATGGCCGCAGCCATCACCAACGCCACTGCCGCCGACATCACTCCCCCCGAAGACTCAACCCTGTGTCGCATTGGACAGGGCGCAATACGGCATTTCGGCGGCTCCTCAAGAGCGAAGCCTGCGAATTCTATCGTCCTGGAACGGTCGGTATCGCGGCGGGGAAGAAGACCACCTCCAGGGACCGGGTTTCGGGCAGGATGTAGACGACCCCGGTGGTGGCGGCGAACAGGCCGCGGACGACCAGGTCGTAGAAGGCCGGCGGGACATTGATGCAGCCGAAGGAGATCCGGTTGTCCAGGGCCGTCGGCGAGGCGAGCCGCTGGCCCCGGCGCTCCGACGGCGGTCCGACGACCACCGGGTGCAGCGAGATGGCGGCGTCGTAGTCGATCCAGAGGATGTCCTTGCCCGCCAGGTTGGCGCCGGGCGCGGCGACGAAGCGACCAGCCGGGGTGACCCGCTCGCTGGGCCCGATGCGGGACAGGGGCCGGTCGGCGAGGCCCGGAACCATATCGTCGCCCGGCTGGGCCCCGAGCAGCACCGGGGCCGTCCCGCCGAGCAGGCCCGCGCCATTGAAGGCGAAGACCCGGGCGGCGACCTTGTCGACGATCAGGAACGGCAGGCCCTGGTTGTCGCCGGTGGCGACGACCCAGGCCGCCAGGCGCCGGGTGTCGGCCGACGCCTTTTCGGTGTCCAGACTGGCCTGGCGGAACAGCGGCCGCCCCGCCGCCATCGCCGCCCCCGGATGGACGGCCTGGATCAGCCCCAAGGCCAGGAGGGCGAGGACGGCGCGGCGGGCCATCAGTTGCGGTCCTGCTTGGGCTTGTAGACCGGAACCGTCGGCCGCGGCGCGACGGGCGCCGGTCCTGGAGCGACAACGGGCGGAGAGTCCAGCCCGGCTGGCGTCGGCGTCAGCGGAACCGGCGCCACCTCGGCGACCGGCATTTTGATGCCCTCGCCGAACACCACCAGATCGACGTCATTGTCGAGGGCCGCGATGATGACGATCGGTGTCGGCGTCGGCGACGACGGCTGGACCTGCGACACGACCACGGGGGGTGTTGCGGGCGGCGGCGGCGGCGGCGGGGGCGGCGCGGCGATGATCGTCCCGGTCGTGCGGAAGGTGGAGACGCAGCAGGATCCGGCCAGGACGTACTGGTCGGCGTTGGGGCCGGCCAGGGTGTAGCCGCTGTAGGTGATGCCGACGCTGGTTCCGACGCCGGGGCTGTCGAAGGTGGCCACGGCGCCGGGGCCGGCGACGAGGGTGACGCCGACCGGCGCGCCCGAGCCAGGTGTCCTGTTGAAGCCGGTCAGGACCGTGGCGGTCGTGCCGTCCTCCACCCGTCCGCCGTTCGGAAACAGCAGCATCCGCTGGGTCAGGGTCGCGCCCTCGGTCAGGACGAAGTTGGTCGAGAAGTCGGTCGGCGCGGCGTAGGAAGCGGGGTTGTAGGCGATCGTGGTCGGGGCGACGGTCACCGTGGTCGGCGGCGCCAGCGGGCTGAAGATGATCGTCCCGCCGCCCACGCCGGGTCCGGTTCCGTCGGCCCCGGCGATCAGGGTCAGGCCGACGGGCAGGCCCAGGCTCTGGGCCGGAATGGTCGTGCCCCGCGTCAGGGTGACGGCGGCGTCGATATGGACGTCGTGGCCGGCGCAGAGGGCGATGTTGCCGTCGGTGGTGGTGAGGGCGTGGAACACCCGAACGTCCCGACCGCCGGACAGCAGGATGCTGCCGTTGGTCGTGGTCAGCGGGGCATTGACGATCACATCGCGGCCGCAGCAGGCCAGGATGTTGCCGCGGGTGGCGGTGATCGGGGCGTTGATGACCAGGTCGCGCACGGCCAGGAAGGTCAGGGTGGTCGGCTCGCCCGAGGCGGTCCAGGCGATGGCGTCGTTGACGAAGATGTCGCCGGCCCCCGGCTGGGCGGCGCCCGGCCCGGTGACGGTGCCTGGGCCGCGAAGGCCAGCGGCAGGGAGGCGGCGAGGCCGAACAGGGCCAGTCGGGACAGGCGGCGCATCGGCGGCGGGCGGGGGGCGGCAGAACGGCCGGTCGGCAGATGGGCGGGGGAAATCATGGCGCTATCCTTGTCGAATTTGATCGGGGGGCGATCGCGGGGGGCGGGCATCAGAACTGCTTGGTGATCTGGAACCAGGCGCGGCCGTCGGCGTCCGGGCCCGAGGTGGTCGCCGCGTCGCCCAGCTTGCGGGCGTAGGAAACGCTGACGATCAGCGCCTCGACCTGTTGCACCGGAACGTGCGCAAGTACGGGACGATCTCCAACACCGTGGCGGCGGCGCTGCCGTTGACCGGCACGATCCGCCGGCGCGGGTAGCGGCCGAGTGACGCCACGGCGCCGTTGCGCCGCGCCGGCGGCTGGCGCCTGATGGCGGAAAACCCGGAGGATCCGCCCATGTCCCGCCTGCCGCTCGCCGAGCCCGACGCCCTGCCGCCCTACCTCAAGGCCATCCACGACGCGACGCCGGAGGAGAACTGGCTGGGCCGCAACTTTGCCAAGGCCTTCGCCCCGGCCCCGGACCTGGTCCAGGCCTACCAGGCCTTCTACCACCCCTGGCACACGGGCGGCGCCGGCCTGCTGTCGGCCCGGCTGAAGGAACTGATCCGCCTGCGCATCGCCACCCTCAACGGCTGCGTGCTGTGCAAGAGCGTGCGCATGGCGCCGGACACGGTGAGCGAGGACGAGGCGGCGCGCGGCGTCGACGCGCCGGACGGGGAAGGCTTCACGGCGCGGGAGCGGGCGGCGATCCGCTTTGCCGAGAAGATGGCGGTGGATCACCACAACATCGACGACGAGGACGTGGCGGCGATGCGGGCGCTGTTCTCGGACGCGGAGTTCCTGGAGCTGTCGATGATGGCGGGGCAGTACATCGGGTTTGGGCGGGTGCTGGCGATGCTGCAGCTGGAGGTGGCCAGCTGCCCGATCTGACGGGGCGCCGCTATCGAAGCGGCAGACCATTGTACCAGCCGCGGCGCCCGCCAGGGTGTCAACGGCCCATCCGGGATTCCGGGGGCCCGGCGCCGGGCGGTGGGCAAGGCGCCTGAAATCGTTGAGGTTTGCGTGGCGCAGGGCGCGGGGAATGTGGGCGCCGGCGTAGGCGCGGCGTTGGCGCCGGGGCGGGGAATGTAGGCGCCGGGCGCGGCGCCGGCACCTACGCCGGGGCCGGCGGCGGCGTTTAGCGGCGTCCGGGGCCCGAAACCAAGATGAATATGTCTAGACATATTGCCCGGGGCCTTGGCGGGGCTGGTTTTTTCGCTGGCGCCAGGGCGGCGTGGGATAATGGTCTGCCGCTTCGATAAGGCGGCCCCCTCCCCTCTTCGCCATCCCCGGAGCCGCCATGACCGCGACAAACGCACCCTCGTCCCAGCCGCGCGCGCTGAGCCCCAGGCAGCTGCGGTTCGTGCAGGAACTGCGGCGCGACGGTCAGGCCACGCCGGCGGCGCGGCGCGCCGGCTACAGCCAGCGGTCCGCCCGCTGGGCCGCTTACCGGCTGATGCGCGATCCTCGCGTCCAGGCCCTGCTGGCGCCGCCGCCCGCCCCGGTCCCGAGCCCCGACCCGGACGCCTACGTCCCGGCCGACAAGGCGACCGGCGCCTGGGCCCTGGCCGAGTTGAAGGCGGTGGCCGCCGGCAACATCCTCGACTTCGCCATCGTGCGGCCGGACGGCGCCCTGGAGGTCGACCTGGCCCGGCTGGAGCGCAGCCGCACCGCCGCCGTGCGCGAGGTCACCGTCCTCGAGAAGATCGCGCCGGACGGCGCCGTCACCCGCCTCACCCGCCTGAAACTGGCCGACAAGTCCCTGGCCCTGTCGCGGCTGCTGCGGGCTGCCAACCTGCGGCTGGAGGGCCACCAGGAGGGCGTGTGGATGGGCCAGAACGCGGTGGCGCGGCTGGACGAGAAGAGGCTCCTGCGGTGGGTGAAGCGCAGGCGGGAGGAGGAGGGGCTGTGACGGGGATCGACGGGCGCGATTGCCGGGCCGGCGAACCGCGTTAGGCTGGCGCCCATGCAGAGCCTCGCCCCCGCCTACCTCTCCGCCCTCGCCACCCAGCTGGGGGGCCTGAGCGCCTTCCTCGGCGGCTTCGCGGCGACCTTCCTGGGCACCTTGCTGGCCCTGGGCGGCCGGCGCCGGAGGACGACCGGCGTGGCCATCGGCTTCGCGGCCGCCGCCTCGGCCGCCTTCATCGTCTGCGTCGTGGCCTCGACGGCCCTGGTCGCCGTGCTCCACCCGGAGGCCCCGCAGGCCGCCCGCGCCATCGGCACGGACGGCGCCCGCGTCCTCCTGACCCTCAGCTTCGTCCTCGGCCTCTACACCCTGCTGGCCAGCCTGGGCCTCAGCGGCTGGTCCCGCTCCAGGAGCACGGGCCTGACGACCAGCATCGCGGCGGGGGTGGGGGCGGTGCTGGCGACGGGGCTGGTGTTGGCGATGGGGTGAGGGGTGGGCGCGGGATTGGCGCGAGGCCCGCCCGCCGGCGAAAGCCGCGTGTCGGCCGGGCCCCGGGGTGTAGGCTCACCCCATGCCCATCGACCTGCCCGAGCCGCCCCCGCCGCCGCACCCCGCCGACCTCATCAGCCAGGCGCTGGCCGACGGCCAGGCCGCGATCGACCACCTGAAAGCCGCCGCCTCGGGCAGCACCGACGCCGCCGAGGCCCTGGCGGATCTGGCGCGGCTGGCGGGTGAGGGGGCGGGGGTGGAGGGGGACTGACGCCGGCGGGGCTGGCGACCGCGGTCTCGCCTGAAGGCGCCGATCCGGCTGCGCATCGCCACCCGGGGCGGCTGCGTGCTGTGCAAGAGCGTACGCATGGCGCTCAGACACGGTGAGCGAGGACGAGGCGGCGCGCGGCGTCGACGACCCGGACGCGGAGGGCTTCACAGCGCGGGAGCGGGCGGCGATCCGCTTTGCCGAGAAGATGGCGGTGGATCACCACAACATCGGCGACGACGACGTGGCGGCGATGCGGGGGCTGTTCTCGGACGCGGAGTTCCTGGAGCTGTCGATGATGGCGGGGCAGTACATCGGCTTCGGCCGGGTGCTGGCGATGCTGCAGCTGGAGGTGGCGAGTTGTCCGGTGTGAGGGGTTTACCCGAGGTGTTCGGCCCAATGCTGTTCCGAGACGATGGCGATGGGCTTGCCCTCGTCTCGCCATTCCGTAGCCCGAATAATCTTGTTGCCGAATGAGGAATGTTTCCAAGACTCGGTCGCGTAGGCTCCGATGACTAGGACCTGGGTTTTCTGTGTGAGGCTACCCGCTACGCCGCCCCGATCTGCTACGGCTTGCTCACAGTGTTTTCGCTGACCGAAGAGGAAGGTGCCTGTGAAACTGTACGTGATCCCTTGAAACGTTAACGGCGGGGCCGGGTCGCACAAAGGAAGCGTCGACGATTTCAGTACCTCGCCAAGTTCAAAGTCACGGTCGGAAAAGCTGTTCAATGTTTCCAGCAGTGCCGTTTTTTCCTCAGCATCCAGAATCCCATCCGCGAGGACGTCATTGATGCGCTGGTAGAGGGTCCGAATTACCGGTTGCTCACTAATCGAGAGATTTGCGGCCAGCCATTTTTGGAGGAACTGGACCTCCGCGATGTTGAGGTCGCCGTCTGCTGCGATCCCACGCGCAAGTCCGATTAGTTCGTCAATTTGACGAGATGTAAGCCGATCGCCTCCAAGGCGATTGAGCAACTCATCCATTGTTATACTCCCTTAGGAAAAATGGTCCCTAACGTAGTCTGCGACTTGGCTCAGCGGTATTTCCGGCGAAGATGCGCCGGCTCTGACGATCAAGCGCTCCACAGGCGGGCCATTGGTCTCCGAAAGGGCCAAATAAGTCGGCGTGCGGGACCGCTTCACATCGACCCGGCAGATCAATTGGTCGCCCAGGATCGGATAGCTCACCGATACGCAGCCCGCCCGGAAGCCTTCCGAGAACCGGTCCTTGATCAGATTAGTCAGATGAAGTTCGAAGCGATCGCGAATACCACCAAAGCTGTCGAGGTCTGGTTCCAAGCCACGCACGACGCCATCATCGCTCACTCCGATCAGCAACGTGCCGCCGCGGTGATTGGTGAAGGCTGCGATCGCCTTCATGGCTGCGTCTTCGAGTTTCCGATTGATCGTGCCCTGGCGCAAATCCCACCTCAGTGTTTCCTTGAACTCCAGCCGCTCGCCCTCTCCTTCCGCGATCAAAGTTTCGAGGGAGGCCTTCTCCGGTTCGCGTCGTTGCTCCGGGGCATTAGGGCCGACGTCAATCAGAGTATCTCTCCGGATCAGAACGTCGCGTTCCAACGCGCGATTCAAGACGTCAGCCAGCACCTCACGAAGTTGAGCGCTGGTTGCCTTGAACCCGAGGGCGCGAGCCACCGCCTGGAAGGCCTGTTCTTCCGTAGCGCCGAAGTTTCGAGAGACGATCTGGATCAGTCCGCATTCAATCTCGGTCGGCGGTAGCATGTCAGGCCGGCGCAAAGTCGCAGAAGCCGCAACGCTGCGATCCCTCACCTTTATCTGAGCGCCAGGGATCGAAAGGAATTCACCGTCGGCGATAATCCGCCCCTGGCGACGTGATACCTCGACCGCACGTCGAATCGCCTCACGAATTCGCCCACCAGCCCGTCCAGCGCCCCACGCCGTACGAATCCTGACGACGACCTCATCGAAATGAACTGGCCCTTCGCCTTCGACAACAGCCTCGGCGAGCTGGGACAAGATGCCGGTCGGCGCCTCATGTATTTCGACATAGACATGCGATGGTCTGACAACGGGAACCTCGACATAGGCTACCGACAAGCCGGCGTCGGCCTCAGAAACGCCAACCAGCCCCATCTCCGTGACGTCCTCCCTTTCGACCGAGATGATTTCATAGGCAGGTAGCCGGGCCGCCGCTGCCACTCCTTCTCGAGCAAGCTCGACCTTGGCCGCCTCAACGGCGGCAATGACTCTGTCCAGTTGCTCCTGTGGGCGTTTGAACCAGTCTCCGCTCCAGATGCGATGGACGAACCAACCCTGCCCTTCCAACACGCTTCGGCGAAGGCGGTCACGATCACGCGCCGACCTCGCGCCGCGATAGGACGGTCCGTCGCATTCCACCGCCAGCAGATACCGATCCGGATGGTCCGCCGAGGCGATGGCGATGTCCACAAACAGGCCGGAGACTCCGACATTCCGATGGACCTGAAAGCCCCGAGCGTGAACGGCTTGGGCCACTTCATCCTCGAACACGGACTGTCGATCCCGCCCGACCGACTCCGCCAGTGACATTCGCCCGGTCCGGGCGAAATGCATGAACAATTTCAGGGCGAAGACACCCTTGCGAGACGATGCGAAGTCCGGATCGATGTCTTCGTCGGTCATCGACGAGAAAACCTCGCATCGCCGCTTTGCGCGGCTGATCAGGACGTTCAATCGACGCTCACCGCCCTCCTGGCCTACCGGGCCAAAGCGCATGGGCGGCCGGGCGCCGAGGGCCGTCGGTCCGTAGCCAATCGAAATCAGAATGACATCCCGTTCGTCGCCCTGGACGTTTTCCAGGTTCTTCACGAAGAACGGCTCCGTTGGGTGAGCCTGAAAGAAGGCCTCGTCAGCGGCCGACAGCTGGCGACGCATCAGTTCAAGTTGCTCAAGAATCGCCTTTCGCTGAGCAACCGAGAAGGCGACAACTCCAAGAGACAGTTCGGGCGTCGTTTTGGCGTGATGGATGATGGCACCGGCAACAACCTTGGCCTCGACCGGGTTGGTCCGGGTCGTGCCCGTTTCGAAGACGCCATTCTTCACGTGATGGAAGCGCAGGCCGAGCCCCGACTGCGCCGTGTAGGGGCTCGGTATGATGACCAGCTTGTTCTCATAGAACTGCCGGTTGGAGATCGCGATCAACGACTCATGCCGGCTGCGATAGTGCCAGCGCAACATACGGGTCGGCAGGCCCCGAGCCGTGAACAGACCCAGGATGCTTTCGATATCGGCGACCTTTGCCGCGCCATCATCGTCGTCGCCGTCCGCCTGGCCGGTCATCTTTGAGAAGAAGGAGGTTGGCGGAAGCTGCTGCGGATCGCCGACAACGACGACTTGGCCGCACCGAGCGATAGCGCCCAACGCATCCACCGGCTGAATCTGGCTGGCTTCGTCCATGACCAGCAGGTCGAACTTCAACGCACCGGGCGGCAGGAACTGAGCGACAGAAAGCGGGCTCATCATGAAGACCGGCTTCAGGGCCTGAACAGGCTGCGCAGCCTTCTGCATCAACTGCCGTATCGGCATGTGACCGCGCCTACGTGCCATTTCCGACTTCAGAACCCCGAGCGGTCCCACGGCTCCACCGCCAACTGGCGGCATACGCTGGTGATGCATTCGCGCAACCTGGCCGGCAGCGGCGCGGATGCGCTGGCGATCGAGGTCGACGAACTCGCGCACCCGTCGGCCGTGGATTTCCCCATCGAATGTTGCGAGCTCGGGATCGGCGTCTATCTGCTGCTCTAAAACTGCCTCGAAGAATGCCTGCTCGAAGTCGCCGCGCGCCGCGGCCGGCGGCAGGGTTCCATCGTGAAGCCGGGCGACAAGGTCGCCAAGGCCAAGCGAGATCGCTTCACGCGCCCTGGCGCGATAGCCAACCCAGGACGTCAGCGCCTCACCACCATCCCGCCAGGCAGCGAGATTTTCCGCGAGGTCCGTGGTGGGCGCATCACGCAGGAACTTTGGTGTCACGATGGCTTCCGGTGTCGCCTTCATATCCGTCAGCAAGGTTTCACTGGCTGCGATCCATTGATCGCGCGACGCCACGGCAGCTTCGGCCCGGGCCTTCAGCCCGCTCCTGTCCGCGACTCGCGCGGCAAGTTGGCGAATGTCGCCATTCGCGACCAGCCAATCGGCGGCGGAAGTCAGTTCGACCCAATCCGATTTCAGGCCAAGCCAGTTTCCTGCGAAGGCGAGACTTGCGATGTCCTCACCCAAGACGACTTCGGCACCGGCAGCCTGGCCAGTCGCCAGATCGTCCAGAGCTTCGCGTCGTCGACTGAACGACGCGTCCGGCTCAAGGCTCAGTTCATTCGTAGCCTGGTAGGCATGGGCCACCGCCCCACAGGTTTTGATAGCGTTGGCAAGATCCGCCTCGTCAGGACCTGCCGCTGCGCCAAAAATAGCCGACCGGCCGGCTCCAGTCTCATCCCACAGTGGGGACAGGGCAGTTCGCAAGCCGTCCACCTCGGCGGTCAGCGCTTTCGAAAGGTCATCCAGTCTGCGTCTATCGGGGCGTGAGCCCATGATCATCCGGGGTTCGGCGCCCAATCCCCGCAAACTCCGCATCCATTCCACCAAGGCCTGCAGCGGCGCGGAGGCGGACCGCTCGCCTCGCCAGTCGCCTGCAAACGCCGTCCGCCCGAAGTCCGCCTCGTCGCTGATCAGCTTCAGCGCCGTTTGCCCCTTGAAGAGCGCATCCAGTAACGCCAGGCGGCTCTGCAGCGGAGCTTTTGGGTTCGACTGGAAAGAGCGAACCAGTCGGTCGGCGGCGCGCCACTCGCCACTGAAAAAGCGGAAGAAGGAACTACCGTGCGCCGCCAGGACGCCTCGTTCCCCGACCAAGTTCGCCGACCAGGCGCCGTCGCTTAGTCCGCCGCTGAGCTCACCGCGCGCGTCTTCCAAGGCTTTTACCGCACCGGCCAGATCGGCTGCACGCTCTACGCCGCTGTCCCACAGGTCTTGCGCGAAGGCGACCGGGTCCGCCTCGGGCGCGTGGGCGACCCTTTCGCCAACCCTGGCCAAGACCTCCAAGTCCCGGATTGTCTCCGGCGCTTCCTGCCGACCGACCGCCTCGGCGAGACGTCGCCCTTGCTCCAAGGCTGTCTGCGCCCGCGCCGCAACGGCGGCGGCATGGCCGAAGGCCGTGACCGGAGTCCAAGTATCAAGGGGGGCCAAGGTTGATCGGATTTGGTCGAGCGGGACCTCCCAAGCCATCTCCCTGAAGACCGGTGCAAGCTTCTCCTTCAGCGACGCGTATCGGGCTCCCGATGACAGGATGCTCCGGATCTCCTCCGGCCTGCTCCAGGCGTCTGCCGAGAAGGCGGTAGATTGCAGAGCCGGGGCTGTCGCCAGGCGACCCGCCAGCGCGGCAAACTTTGACAGCGTGCTCAAAGCTTCCGGCGCATCGCTTTCAAGCGCGACAGATATGGCCAAGCTCTCGTCACGGAGCGCCACAAGGTGGTCATAGAGGGCCGAGAGGCGTGCCTCGATCCGCGCCACGTCTGTCGGGATGGCTCGGTCCAACTCGACCCCGCGCCAAAGGTGGCGACCGGGCGCGCCTAGGTCTACGACCCGTTCCGCCAGCTCGTCGATCAGGCGGGACCTCTGCTCGAAATTCTCCTGCGTCCAGCCTTCAACCCCTTCGAGGTCCAAGTAACCCGGCCTGACGCTGGCCTGCTTCAATCGAACAAGGTGGCCGATCACGTCATAGGGCGTGAGGGAGGCGGACCCGACTGGAGAATGAATGCGCTCGGCATGATCGTTCAGATGATCTCGCGCCTCGGTAAGGCGCGCGGTCAACGCGTCGAGGTTCTCCACGCGAGGCGCACCGAGCTCCCAGGTGCGCCTGAGCTCTTCCAGAACGGCTCGCTTGTTTGCCTTGTTGCTGTGGAGCTCGAGACAGGCGTCTCCAACACCCGTCGAATCCAAGCGACGCTTGACGACTTCAAGCGCGGCCATCTTCTCGGCCACGAACAGCACGGTCTTACCGTCGGCCACCGCCGATGCGATGATATTGGCGATTGTCTGAGACTTGCCGGTTCCGGGCGGTCCCTGGATCACCAGGTCGCGGCCGCGTCGAACCTCCTCGACGGCGAGGGTCTGAGAGCTGTCGCTGTCGACGATGTGAATCATGTCGGCGGGCGAGATGTTGGCGTCTATCGACTCATCTTCGGACACCATTGGCTCTCCCTCAGGAAAGCCATCGGACACCAGAGGCCGGATCAACGGATGATCGACAAGCTTTGAGCCAGGAGGCCAAGTCTGTGCGTCCAGGTCGCGGTACATCAGGAATTTAGCGAACGAAAAAAAGCCAAGGACGATGTCGTCTTCGTTTACCGACCAGCCGGTCTTGACGGAAACAGCTTCAGCCACCGACGCGGCGTAGGCTGAGGGATCAAAATCATCACCGGCCTCAAAAGTCGGCAACTTGAGTCCGTGAACGCGGTCAAGATAGGCCTCGAGGGACAGGTTAGCGGCGAAGTCTTCCGGTCTCGCCCGAAGCTTGAACTTTTCCGCCGCGTTACCGCGTTCAAGCTCTACAGGGATGAGGATCAACGGCGCGTAGCGGACCGCCGTCGCATTGTTCGGGTCGATCCATTTCAATGTTCCGATGGCCAGGAACAGGATGTTGACGCCCTGCTCTTCCTCAAGCGTGCGGGCATCGTAGTAGAGATCGAGCAATTTTTTTTGCAGACCGGCCGGCGTCAGACGTGTCTGGAGGCGGGTGTCGGCATGTCTGTTGGCGATGCCGCGGGCATCCACGCCGTCATCTTCTGGCTGAGCGAGTTCAAGGATTTCGCCATCCTCGTCATCGGCATCGGGTTTTGCGCCCTTGCCTGGCAGGAAGGTGAACGCCTTGTTCTCCTTCACGAGCAGCCGAAAGACCTCTGCTCCCCGCTCATCGACGATCTCCAGAGTCTTCGCACTCTTCGCGGATCGCGGAATATTTAGCAGCCTGTTTCGCGCCGACAGGTCCAGAAGCTCGGTCCTGGCCTTCTCAAGTTTGGCGTCGAGCGGCAGATCGCTCTCGAAAATAGATACCGGTTCGGTCGCCGGTTGCGCGGTCGCATCAGTCATCGCGTCCCCCCCATGCAACCATTGCATGAGGAGACGACGGTTCGTCCATTAAAGATTTACGGAGAAGGCCTTGCGGACGGCTCCCCCTCACTTCCTGAAAAAATCAAACACCCTTCGCGCCAGCGGCTCGTTCACCCCCGCCACCTTCATCAGGTCCTCCACGCTCGCCCGGCTCACCCCCCGCGCGGACCCGAACGCATGCAGCAGGGCCTTCTTCCGCCCCGGGCCGACGCCCTCGATCTCGTCCAGCGGGTTCTTGACCATCTCCTTACTGCGCTTGGCCCTGTGGGTGCCGATGGCGAACCTGTGGGCCTCGTCCCTCAGGCGCTGGAGGTAGTAGAGGATCGGGCTGCGGGGTTCGAGCATGAAGGGGGCGGCGGCGCCGGGGAGGAAGAAGCGTTCCAGGCCGGCGTCGCGGTCGGGGCCCTTGGCGACGCCGACCACGGGGATGTCGTCGACGCCGAGGTCGGCCATGATTTCCAGGGCGACGCTGAGCTGGCCGGCGCCGCCGTCGAGGAGGACGAGGTCGGGGCGGGGGGCGGAGACGTCGCCGCCGGCTTCCTCCTCCTTGACCAGGCGAGAGAAGCGGCGGCGCAGGACCTCCTTCATCATGCCGAAGTCGTCGCCGGGGGTGAGGTCCGTGCCCTTGATGTTGAACTTGCGGTACTGGTTCTTCTGGAAGCCCTCCGGGCCGGCGACGATCATGCCGCCCACCGCGTTGGTGCCCATGATGTGGCTGTTGTCGTAGACCTCGATGCGCTCGGGCGGGCCGTCGAGCTTGAAGGCCTCGGCGACGCCGGCCAGCAGCTTGGCCTGGGCGCTGCCCTCGGCCATGCGGCGGCCAAGCGCCTCGCGGGCGTTGGTCAGGGCCTCGTCGACCAGGCCGCGCTTTTCGCCGCGCTGGGGTTTGGCGATCTCGACCTTGCGGCCGCCCTTCATGCTGAAGGCCTCTTCCAGCAGTTCGATCTCGAAGGGGGCGTGGGAGACGAGGATCAGCTTGGGGATGGGCTTGTCGTCGTAGAACTGGCCGATGAAGGCGCCCATGACCTCGGCGTCGGTGTCGGATTTGTCGATGCGGGGGAAGTAGGCGCGGTTGCCCCAGTTCTGGCCGGCGCGGAAGAAGAAGACCTGGACGCAGGCCTGGCCGCCCTCGGCGTGGAGGGCGAAGACGTCGGCCTCCTCCAGGGTCTCGGGGTTGACGGTGGTTTCCTGGGCGACGGAGGCCAGGGCGCGGATGCGGTCGCGCAGGCGGGCGGCGAGCTCGAACTCCATGTCGTCGGAGGCGGCCTGCATCTGTTCGCTCATGCGGGCCATGACGGCGCGGGACTTGCCGCGCAGAAAGGCCTCGGCCTCGTCGACGAGCAGGGCGTAGTCGTCGGCCGCGATCAGGCCGGTGCAGGGGGCGGCGCAGCGGCGGATCTGGTGCAGCATGCAGGGGCGGGTGCGGGAATCGTAGACGCTGTCGCTGCAGGAGCGGATCAGGAAGGCCTTCTGCAGGGTGTTGAGCGTGCGGTTGACGGCGCCGGCGCTGGCGAAGGGGCCGAAGTAGTCGCCCTTGATCGTGTGGGCGCCGCGGTGCTTGCGCAGCTGCGGGGCGGCGTGGTCGCGGCGGATGACGATCTCGGGGAAGGACTTGTCGTCGCGTAAGAGGACGTTGAAGCGGGGCTTCAGCTGCTTGATCAGGTTGATCTCGAGCAGCAGGGCGTCGGTCTCGGTGCGGGTGGAGGCGAACTCCATCGAGCGGGTGAGATCGACCATGGTGGCGATGCGGTTGGTGTGGAAGCGGCCCTGCGCGTACTGGATGACGCGCTTTTTCAGGGAGCGGGCCTTGCCGACGTAGAGGCATTCGCCGTCCTCGCCGTACATGCGGTAGACGCCCGGGGCGTCCGGCAGGCGGGCGGCGTGGAACTTGATCAGTTCGGCGGCGCGGAGGGCTGCGGCCTCCGTGACGGGCAGGTGGTTGTCGGGGGTGGGGGTGTCGGTCGGGTCGCTCACGGGGAGCTATATAGGACGAGTCCGCGCGGTTGGCGCGGGGGGCTGGTGACGGGGGGTGGCAGCAACCACTGTCTCTCTCCGTTCCGACTATCCCGACGAAAGTCGGGACCCAGCTGGCAAACCAGAAGACAGGCTGGCGCTGATCAGAGCTGACCCGGAACCGTGAGCGGACACTGGGTCCCGACTTTCGTCGGGATGATCGGAGTTTGGGAGGGGCCTAAACCCCGTCCAGCTCCACGCCGCCGCGGCGCAGCTGGCCGACCATGCGCAGGGTGTCCTGGTACTGTTGCTCGGCCAGGCGTTTCATCGCCGGCTCGGCGAGCTTTTCTGAGCAGGTGAGGATGCCGCTGCGGCTGACGCGCTTGACGAAGCCCTTGTCGATCAGCCGGCCGACACAGCGGCGGGTGGTCTCGTAGGGCATGTGCAGGGAGCCGGCCAGGGCGTGGACGCTGATCGGCCGGCGCAGGTCTTCCGGCGCGATGGTGTCGATGCCGGCGTATCTGGCGGACAGGGCCGGGTCTTCCATCAGCGGCGCGATGTTGGCCTGCAGGATGGCGATGTAGACGACGGCCAGCGCGTAGTCGTGGTCGAGGTGGGCCGCCATGCTGATCATGGAGCGGAGGGTATAGTCGCCCCCGATCCGCGCCACCGCTCGGGCCTGGGTTCTACGTAGCTCGTCTCGCGACCGCATGGTCTATCCCCGGTTGCACGACAGGAAGGTCGGCCCGACTTGGGTTGAAATGGACGAACGCAAAACTCTGCGTCCGAACTCTACGCCTGATTGCAACTGAATGTGCGGATTTCGAACGGCGGGGACTGCCCCCAGACCCGCCGTCGTCAAACCGTTATGTAGTCTAGCCGACTCGGCGGAGCCCGAAACAAACGGGTTGCTCAGAATGGGTCAGGGTGGGCGGAACGGGGTGCGACTATTCCGCCGCCTGCAGTTCCGCCGCCGCTTTCGCCGCCTCGAGCTCGGCGGCCTTCTTCTCGACCAGCTCGACGATGTGGTCGACCATGGTCTCGTTGGATTGTTTATGGTCGGGCTTGCCGGCCATGTAGACCATGCCCGACCCGGCGCCGCCGCCGGTGAAGCCCAGATCGGTCATCAGCGCCTCGCCCGGGCCGTTGACCACGCAGCCGATGATGCTGAGCGACAGCGGGGTGGAGACGTGGGCCAGGCGTTCTTCGAGGGCCTCCACCGTCTTGATGACGTTGAAGCCCTGACGGGCGCAGCTGGGGCAGGCGATGATGTTGACGCCGCGGTGGCGCAGGCCCATCGACTTGAGAATATCGAAGCCGACCTTGATCTCCTCCACCGGGTCAGCGGCCAGGCTGACGCGGATGGTGTCGCCGATGCCGGCCCAGAGCAGGTTGCCGATGCCGATCGAGGACTTGACCGTGCCGGTGCGCAGGGCGCCGGCTTCGGTGATGCCCAGGTGCAGCGGGCAGTCTATGGCTTCGCTGAGCTGCTGGTAGGCGGCGACGGTCATGAAGATGTCGGAGGCCTTCACCGAGATCTTGAAGTCGTGGAAGTCGTGGTCCTGCAGGATGCGGGCGTGGCTGAGCGCGCTCTCGACCATGGCGTCGGGGCAGGGCTCGCCGTATTTTTCCAGAAGCTCGCGCTCCAGCGAGCCGGCGTTGACGCCGATGCGCATGGAACAGCCGTGGTCGCGGGCGGCCTGGATGACCTCGCGGACGCGGTCGGGGCTGCCGATGTTGCCGGGGTTGATGCGCAGGCAGGCGGCGCCGGCCTTGGCGGCCTCAATGCCGCGTTTGTAGTGGAAGTGGATGTCGGCGACGATCGGGACCTTCGACTCCCGCACGATGGTCGGCAAGGCGGCGGTGGATTCGACGTCGGGGCAGCTGACGCGGACGATGTCGGCCCCGGCCTCCTCCAGCTGGCGAACCTGGTCGATGGTGGCCGCCGCGTCGGCGGTGAGGGTGTTGGTCATCGACTGCACGGCGATCGGCGCGTCGCCGCCGACCGGCACCTTGCCGACCATGATCTGGCGGGACTTGCGGCGGTCGATGTGACGCCAGGGGCGGAGGAGGGTGTGGTCTTGGGCCATTGCGGGTAACTTAAGCCCTCAAGGGGCGTTTCCAAAGTGGTGAAGAGCCTCTATCGGGGGCGATAGATTTATTCCTATTCATTAGGTCGGTTTTAAGACGGTACTGCGAAGGCCAGCCTCGGAGCGCCCATGCAAGACTTCCTGCTGTTCTTTTTCGTCGGTTTCGGCGCCCAGATCGTCGATGGCGCCCTGGGCATGGCCTATGGCGTGGTCAGTTCGACGGTGCTGCTGGCCTTCGGCGTGCCGCCGGCCGCGGCCTCGGCCAGCGTTCATGCGGCCGAGGTATTCACCACCGCCACCTCCGCCGTCAGCCACGTCGCCCACAAGAACGTCAACTGGAAGATGTTCTTCCCCCTGACCATCGCCGGGGTGGTCGGCGGCGTGCTGGGGGCCTATGTGCTGACCAGCATCGACGGCAACACCATCAAACCCTTCATTGTCGTCTACCTGGGGATCATGGGCCTGGTCATCCTGTGGCGAGCCTGGAAGGGCGCCAGCAAGACGCCGACCTCGCCCAAGCTGATCGCGCCGCTCGGCCTGGTCGGCGGCTTCTGCGACGCCACGGGCGGCGGCGGCTGGGGTCCGACGGTGACCAGCGCCCTGGTCGGCACCGGCACCGAGCCGCGCTATTCGATCGGCACCGTCAACACCGCCGAGTTCTTCGTCACCGTGGCCATCTCGGTGGCCTTTGTCACCGCCCTGCTCACCGGCCACTGGGACAAGACCGGCGGGCTGATGCAGCACGCCGCCGCCGTGGCCGGACTGGTCGTCGGCGGGGTGCTGGCCGCGCCCCTGGCCGGCTGGGTGGTCAAGATCGTGCCGGTGAAGATCTTCACCTGGATGGTGGGGTTCCTGGTGCTGTTCCTCTGCCTCTATCAGGGCCTGAGACTGTTCAAGATTATCTGACGTCTACGGACGGCTTGCCACCAGCGGGCCAGCGCCCTATCTGCGCCTTATGCTCCGGACACTGACGACCTTCGCTGGCCTGTCCCTGGCCGCCCTGCCCGGCGCCGCCCTGGCCCAGGACGACAAGCCCTGGGCCGTCAAGGCGACGCTGGCCAGCGAGTATATCTCCAAGGGCGCGGGCAAGAGCGCCGGCGATCCGGTGCTGCAGCTCGATGCTTCCTACGACTTCAAGCCGGTCTACATCGGCGCCTGGGCCAGCGGCGCCGACACCTCGCAGGGCGGCGATTCCGAGGTGCATGCCTATATCGGCGCCAGGCTGGCGGCCGGAGAAGTGAAGTTCGACCTGCGGGCCATGGCCAAGACCATGCCGGGCACGGCCGACGGGTTCCAGAGCGAGTGGCTTGAACTGCGGGCCGAGGCGTCCGTGCCGCTGGCGGGAACCGACCTGCGCCTGCGCGTCGAATACAGCCCCGACAACTACGCCGCCACAGAGGCCGCCTGGTGGATCGAGACCCAGGCCAGCCGCGAGCTGGCCGAAAACTGGAAGGTTTCCGCCGCCTACGGACTGCGCGAGCAGGACGGCGGCGCCGACTACCGCGCCTGGAACGCCGGGGTGACCTGGAAGGCCACGGACAGGCTGGCGCTGGACCTGCGCTGGTACGATACCGACAGCCATGAGCGGGGCGTCAACTACGACGGGCGGGTCTATCTCGCCGCGACGATCGCTTTCTAGCGCTCCTCGAACCCGCTGAGCATCTGGCGCATGCGGTCCATGGCTTCTCTTGCCGGGCCGCTGATGCGGGACATCTGCTGATCCACCTCGGTGATCGCCGCCCCCGCCCCGCCGGCCGCGCGGGCGGCGAGGGTGGCGGCCCGAAAGTCGGTGACCGGACAGGCCCCGCCGAAGGCCCACCAGCGCCGGTCGCCCTGCCCCTGCTGCAGCACGCAGCGGCGATCGGGGGCGAGGCTGAGCCAGACCACGGCGCGGAAGTCGTCCAGCGCCGTGCCGGCGAAGTCGTCATGACCGATCAACCCGTTGCTGGCGGCGGTGGTGTCGATGCTTTCGAGGCCGTCGACGAGCACCAGCTGACGGGCGTCGCCCACACGTCGCATGCCGTTGATCTGGGCCGAAAACATCAGCGCCTTGTCGCGGCTGGAGGCATAGAGGGTGAAGCGCCCGCCGGCCTGGCGCACGCGCGGCCAGGCCTTGTCGAAATCATCGACGCCGACGTCTGGCGCCGCCAGCACCACCTCATCGAACAGCGGCGGCGCGCCGGCCGGCGGCGGGGCGATCTTCTGCAAGGCGTTCAGCAGCGGCCGGTTACCCATCGAATGGGCGATGAGGGTGATGCGCTCGGCCCCGGTCTTCGTCGCCACGTCCCGCAGGAAGTCAGCCAGGGTGCTGGCCTCGCGGTCGCTTTCGGACTCCCTTGCGTCGTCGCCATAGCCGAAGACGTCGCCGCGCGAGGGCCAACTGTAGAGGATCGGCGCGCCGTCGAACTTCAGGTCGGCAGCCAGCTGGGCGGTGCGCAGGGCGCCATTCTCGAAGCTGGAGTTGAAGCCGTGGATGAAGACGAAGGCCTCCTTCTCGCGCGACCGGCCGACGGCGCCGGCCACCTCGCCGAGGAAGCCCTCGCGGGTGGAGATCGGGGCCAGGCTGGTCAGGATGAAGTGCTTTTCCGGGTCGGCCCTGAGGGTCAGGGTGAAGACCGACGGGGTGGGGATCTCGCCCACCTGCCGCCGGCTGGGGACGCTGACCACCGCCTTGCCAAAGACCATCGGCCCGCGCTTGCCGCCGTAGAAGCTGGCCGGCAGGGCCGAGCCGGTCGGGCGGCGCTCGGTGGCGTAGTAGACGGTGACCTTCTGGAAGGGCTTGCGGTCATCGACCCGCCGGGCCGGGGCGGGCGGCGAACCGGGCGGGGGTGGCGGCGGAGGGGGCGGAATGTCGCCGTTGCCGCCGAGATCGACGCCCCTGGCGGTGGCAGTCCTGGCGTACTGGGCGCTGGTCCTGTCGAGGGCGGCGACCAGCGGGTCGTTGGGACCTAGCGCGCCCGTGGCGATGGACGAGGCTTCCTCGAGGTTCCAGACGGCATCGGCGTACTGGCCGTCGGCGAACTGGGCGGCGCCCAGCAGGCGGTGAATTTCGATCAACGACGCGTGACGGGGGCCACGGCTGGCGCGTCCCTCCTCGATCGCCAGATCGTAGGCCTGGGCCGCCGCCTTGCGCCGACCCAGGCGGTCGAGGGCTTTGCCGACGGCGACATAGTAGTCGATCACCGCATCCGGGCCGATGAGCTTCAGGGCTTCGACGACCGAGGGATCCTTCCAGTCCCGCAGCAGTGTGGCGGCGTCGCCCTTCTCGGCGGCGGCCATGACGCCGGACAGACTGGCGGCGGCGGCCGTCACCGGCGCGACCAGCAGGGTCAGCGCTGCAAACAGTGCGATCAGTCGTTTCATGGTCCGCCCCATTGCCTCAAGCCCAAGAGTAATCGGCCGGAAACTCGCGGGTCATCCCCAGATGCGGGGTGTGTTCGCCCGGAACATGCTAGGAACATCGCCATGACCGACGGCTTGATTCGCTGCCCCTGGCCCGGCGTGAAGGACCAGATCTATATCGACTACCACGACACCGAATGGGGCGTGCCCGAGTGGGACGCCCGGGCGCTGTGGGAGAAGCTGGTGCTGGACGGGTTCCAGGCCGGGCTGTCGTGGATCACCATCCTCAAGAAGCGCGAGGCCTTCCGCCTGGCCTTCGACGACTTCGATCCGGAGAAGGTGGCCCGCTACGGCGACGCGGATCGCGCCCGGCTGATGGCGGATGCGGGCATCGTCCGCTCCAACGCCAAGATCGACATGGCCATCAATGGCGCCCGGCTGTGGCTCGACATGCGTGAGAAGGGCGAGGATTTCAGCGCCTTCCTCTGGGACTTCGTGGGCGGGGCGCCGATCCAGAACCAGTGGACGTCCTTCAAGGAGGCGCCGGTCAAGACGCCGCAGGCCGAGGCGATGGCCAAGGCCTTGAAACAGAAGGGCTTCAAGTTTACCGGGCCGGTGATCGTCTATGCCTTCATGCAGGCGGTCGGGATGGTCAACGATCACCAGACGACCTGTTTCCGCCACGAAGAGTGCCGACACCTCGCCCATGGCCAAAAAGCCTGATCTTCTGCTGGAACGCGCCTGCCCCGGCCCCGTCTGCGGCGTGGATGAGGCCGGCCGTGGGCCGCTGGCCGGGCCGGTCAGCGCCGGGGCGGTGATCTTCGATCCTCAGCTGCGGCTGCCCAAGGGGCTGAACGACTCCAAGAAGCTGACCCACAAGCAGCGCGAGGAGCTGGAGTTCGAGATCAAGCTGAAGGCGGTGGCGTTCGGCGTGGGGTTCGCCTCGGTCGAGGAGATCGCCGAGCTGAACATCCTGCATGCGGCGGGCCTGGCCATGTGCCGGGCCATCGAGGCGCTGTCGGTGAAGCCGGTCTATGCGCTGGTTGACGGCAACTACCGGTTCAAGCTGCCCTGTGAGGTGAAGACAGTGGTCGGCGGCGACGGAATTTCCGCCTCGATCGCGGCGGCGTCGATCCTGGCCAAGGTGGCGCGCGACCGGGTGATGGTGGCGCTGGACGCCGAGCATCCGGGGTATGGGTTCGCCAGCCACAAGGGCTACAGCGCCAAGGCCCACTTCGCGGCGTTGCGGGAACTGGGGCCTTGTCCGCAGCACCGGCTGAGCTGGGGCGCGGTACGGGAGGTGTGCGGTTTGCCACCGCTGGTTCCAGAGTTGCCGCTCGAAAATCCTCCTTCGGCCGCGTAGCGGACGAGGGAGGGGGACCGCGACCGAAGGTCATGGTGGAGGGGGCAGCGCCGGCCTGTCTGGTTGAAGAGCGTTCTGGCGCAGGCCGCGACGACTGCGTTCATAGCAATCCCATCCGCCGGTGCTGCCCCCTCCACCACCGGCCCTGAGTCGGGCCGGCGGTCCCCCTCCCCCGCCGCTGCGCGCCGGAGGAGGAATTGCGTCCTAAATCCCCATCTGCCGCGCCGCGAGATCGCGCATGATCTCCTCGCTGCCGCCACCGATCGCGTAGACCCGCACCTCGCGGTAGATCCGCTCCACCCGGCCGCCCCGCATGTAGCCGTTGCCGCCCATCACCTGCATGGCCTCGCGGGCGCAATATTCCATGGTCTCGGTGGCCTGGACCTTGAGCAGGGCGATCTCGGCGATGGGCTTCTCGCCCTGCTGCACGCGCCAGGCCAGGGTTTCCAGCCAGGACTGGGTGGCGTTGATGCGCTTGTACATGTCGGCCAGCTTGTGGCGGATGACCTGGTGGTCGGCGAGGCGTTTGCCGAAGGTCTTGCGCTCCTGGGCCCAGGCAAGCGCGTCTTCCAGGCAGACCTTGGAGAAGCCGATAGCCCCGGCGGTCATGCCGATCCGCTCGGAGTTGAAGTTGTTCATGATGCCGGCGAAGCCCTGGTTCTCGGCCCCGATCAGGTTCTCGACCGGCACCCGCACGTCGTCGAAATAGAGGGCGGCGGTATCGGACGCCCACCAGCCCTGCTTCTTCAGCGGGGTGCGGGTGAAGCCCGGCCGGTCGCGTTCGATCAGCAGCAGGGAGACGCCGCCGGCCCCCTCCCCGCCGGTGCGCACGGCGACGGTGTAGTAGTCGGCCCGCATGCCCGAGGTGATGAACATCTTGCTGCCGTTGACGACGTACTCGTCGCCCTCGCGCCGGGCCGTGGTCTTGAGGTTCGCGACGTCCGAGCCGCCGGTGGGTTCGGTGATGGCGAGGGCGCTGATCTTCTCGCCGGACAGCACCTGCGGGATGATGCGGTCCTTCATCTCCTGCGTGCCCAGAGTGCGGATCGGCGGCAGGCCGATGCCATGGCTCATCAGGCTGGCGTTGATGCCGCCGGCGCCATGCCGGGCCATCTCGGTCGAGGTGACGATGGACATGAAGGGATCGGTGGGGATGCCGCCATACTCCTCAGGCCAGCCGAGGCGCAGCAGGCCGATCTCCGACGCCTTCTGGTAAAGCTCGCGCGGAAATTCCCCCGCCTCGTCCCACTGGTCGGCGAAGGGCATGATCTCCTTCTCGACCCAGCGCCGCAGGGTGTCGCCCCAGGCGCGGTGGTGGTCCTGGTAGAAGGGGCTGAGGCGCGATTGGTAGAGGTGGTCGAGGGCGGCCATGGTGTTTCCCTTAGCCTCTCTGGCGGAGGCGCTTCGCAGACCATCCACGATTTCCCCGCACGGAAGTCGAGAGGCGACAGCGGTAACCTTTCGCTAACCACGTCCCGTAACCCGGCCTTCACCACGACTCCCGAGAATGATCGGACTCATTTGACGGGGTTACCAATGGCGTTCGGGTCCGAGACTATCATCCAAGGCGACTGCATCGAGCAGCTGCGGGCCCTGCCCGACCGCTCCGTCGACCTGGTCTTCGCCGACCCGCCCTATAACCTGCAGCTGGGCGGCGACCTGCTGCGGCCCGACAATTCCAAGGTCGACGCGGTCGACGACCACTGGGACCAGTTCGAGAGCTTCGCCGCCTACGACAAGTTCACCCGCGAGTGGATGAAGGAGTGCCAGCGCGTCCTCAAGGACGACGGCGCCCTGTGGGTGATCGGCAGCTATCACAACATCTTCCGCGTCGGCGTGGCGCTGCAGGACCTGGGGTTCTGGATCCTCAACGACGTGGTCTGGCGCAAGTCCAACCCGATGCCGAACTTCAAGGGCACCCGGTTCACCAACGCCCATGAGACGCTGATCTGGGCCTCGAAATCCAAGGGCGGCAAGCGCTACACCTTCAACTACGACGCCCTGAAGGTGTTCAACGACGACACCCAGATGCGGTCGGACTGGACCATCCCGCTGTGCACCGGTGACGAGCGGGTCAAGAAGGCGGACGGCAGCAAGGCCCACCCGACCCAGAAGCCCGAGGCCCTGCTGCACCGGGTGCTGCTGGCCACCACCAAGCCCGGCGACATCGTGCTGGATCCCTTCTTCGGCTCGGGCTCGACCGGCGCGGCGGCCAAGCGGCTGGGCCGCAAGTTCATCGGCATCGAGCGCGAGGCCGAGTACATCGCCGTCGCCAAAGAACGCATCGCCAAGGTTCAGCCGGTGGCGCCGCAGGACCTGGAAGTCATGGGCTCCAAGCGGTCGGAGCCGCGGGTGCCGTTCGGCCAGCTGGTCGAGGCCGGCCTGCTTCAGCCGGGCGACGAACTGTGGTGCCCCAAGGGGTTGAAGGCGGCGCGCGTGCGGGCCGACGGCAGCCTGGCGGTCGGCGACCTGACCGGTTCGATCCACAAGATGGGCGCGATGATGGAGAACGCCCCGGCCTGCAACGGCTGGACCTACTGGCGCTTCAAGACCGACGCCGGCCTGGCCCCCATCGATGTGCTGCGTAGCAAGGTCCGCGCCGGGATGGCCGCCTAGAGCAGGCGGGGGCTGAGCAAGGCCTGGCGCGCCGCCTTCAGGAAGACCGACGGCAGGGCGTCCAGCCCTTCCGTCGGCGTCCAGACGACGCCCGGCGCATCGCCTTCGGCCCGCAGAACCCTCAGGGTCAGCGAGAAGTGGGTGAAGACGTGCTCGATCTCGCCGGCCTCCCGCCAGGCGGCGTTGGCGGGCGCGCCGTCGCCGGGTGATGGCTGGGCCGTGGTCCAGTCGCTGGTGGGCAGGCCGAGCATCCCGCCGAGCAGGCCCTTGTCCGGCCGGCGGACCAGGGCGACCTCGTCACCACGGGTCAACACATAGGCGATACCGAAGCGCCGCGGCCGGGCGGCCTTCTTTGTCTTGCGCGGAAACGTGTCCTGGTCGCCGCGCCCAAAGGCGGCGCAGTGCATGGAGACCGGGCAGCGATCACAGATCGGCGACTTCGGTTTACAGACCGTGGCCCCCAGATCCATCAGCGCCTGGGCCCAATCCCCGGGGCGGTGGGCGTCGATCAGATCGCCAGCCAGGGCCTTGAGCTCCGGCTTGCTGTCCGGCATCGGTTCCTCGACGGCGAACAGGCGGCTCATCACCCGTTCGACATTGCCATCGACGACGTTGGCGGCGCGGTCGAAGGCGATGGCCGCCACGGCGGCGGCCGTATAAGCCCCGACGCCCGGCAGCGCCCGCAAGCCCTCTTCGGTGTCCGGAAAGACGCCGCCGTGCTCGCGGGCCACGGCGCGGGCGCAGGCCAGCAGGTTGCGGGCCCGGGCGTAGTAGCCAAGGCCCGCCCAGGCGGCCATCAGGTCTCCGTCCTCGACCGCCGCCAGGTCGCTGACGGTCGGCCAGCGGCGGGTGAAGCTCAGGAAGTACGGCGTCGCGTGCGGCACGGTCGTCTGCTGCAGCATCACCTCCGACAGCCACACCCGGTAGGGATCGGCCTTCACCCCGGCGGCATGGTCGCGCGGACCGACGCGCCAAGGCAGGTCGCGGGCGTTGTCGTCATACCAGGCCAGCAGGCGGGCGCGCAGATCGGCGGTGTTCACGACAGGCGACCTAGCACGGCGCGACAAATTTTCGAGGCCCGGCTGTCGGAACCGTCTTGCGCCGGTCGTCCTCAGTGCCGAAGACCGAAGCGAAGAGGTATCCGACATGCGCCGTCTGCTCACCGCCCTGCCCGTCCTGATTCTGCTGGCCGCCGGCCCGTCCGCCGCCAAGCCCGCCGAAGCCCCGAAGGCCGGGGCCGTAGCGGCGCCCGACATCCTGCCGGGGACCTACAAGGTTGATCTGGATCACTCGACCGTCATCTTCCGCGTCGATCACATCGGCATGTCGAACTTCACCGCCCAGTTCCGGGATTTCACCGGCGCGCTGACGCTCGACCCCGTCAGCCCCGAGGCCTCCTCGGTGACGGTGGACATCGACGTTACGTCGCTGCAGACCCCGGTGCGGTCGATCCCCGGCTTCGACAAGACCCTGACCGGTCCAGACTGGCTGGACGGCGCCGCCCATCCAAAGATCACCTTCAAGTCGACCAGGATCACCCGGACCGGACCGGACACCGCCGACATCACCGGCGATTTCACCCTCAAGGGCGTGACCCGGCCCATCGTCCTGAAGGCGAAGTTCAATGGCGGCTGGAAACCCAACGCCTATGACGGGGCCCGGGTCGGGTTCTCCGCCACCACCAGCTTCAAGCGCTCGGACTTCGGGATCGCCTACGGCGTCCCGGCCCCGGGAACCAGGCTGGGCGTCAGCGACGAGGTTCAGGTGGCCATCGAGACCGAATGGAGCCAGGGCAAGCCGACCGGCGAGGCGGCGCCGTCGCACTAGCCCGCCCGCCCTTCCGGACGGTATGATGACCCCATGCCGCCCCGCCGCCCCCTGCCCACCGCTGACGAAGCCGCGCAGATTCTGGCCCGGCGGCGAACCAAGCCGCAGCGGCGACCGCCGCCGCCGGCCGGACGCTCGCTGGCCCCGCTGATCAAGTCGCTGGACGAGCGGTTCGGCAAGGGCAGCGCCGGCCTGGCCGCCCGCTGGCGCGAGATCGTCGGCGAAACCCTGGCCCGCCACACCGAGCCGGTGCGGGTGGTCAAGGGCCGGGCCGGCCAGCCCTCGATCCTGGAGATCCGCGTCGCCGGCCCGGCCGCCGCCATCGTCCAGCACCAGGCTCCCGATATTCTCAGCCGCGTCGGCATGATGCTGGGCGACCCCAGCGTCTCGAAACTGCGCATCGTCCAGGGGCCGGTGAAGCCGGCGCCGGGGGCCAAACAGCAGGCCCGCAAGCGGCCGAAGGGGCCGCTGGATGCCGCCACGGAGGCGCAGCTGGCGCAGGGGCTTTCCGAGGCGCCGGATGGTCCCTTGAAGGCGGCACTGTTGCGTCTCGGCCGCGAGGTGCTGCGGGAACGTTGACTCTCAACGCTAGGCGCCGCATCGCGCCTTCCTATTGCCGCCTTCGTACGGTCAGCAGAATCGCCTTCTACTGATCCACTGCTTTTCGGGGAGCTTTGAGCCCATGGGCCTGTTCAACCGCCGCGCCGCCATCGGCGCCGCCATCGCCGTCACCCTCACCGCCGGCGCCAGCGTCGCGCTGGTCGGCTGCAACAAGGGGGGAGCCGGCGGCTCCGTCGACGGCGACATGACCCTCGGCGACGTCAACGCCAAGGTGAAGATGATCGAGTACGGCTCGCTGAGCTGCGTCCATTGCGCCAACTGGAACAAGGACGTCTTCCCGCAATTCAAGAAGAAGTACGTCGATACCGGCAAGATCCACTACACCTTCCGGCCCTACAAGCTCGGCCCGCAGGACAGCTACACGGCCGCCGGCGACCTGCTCGGCCGCTGCGCCGGCAAGGACAAGTACTTCAGCGTCATCGACGCCCTGTTCCACAGCCAGGAAGAGGCCTTCAGCGCCGCCGGCGGCGCCAAGCAGGTGCTGTTCAACGTCGGCGCCCAGGCCGGGCTGTCGGAAGACGCGGTGCGCGCCTGCCTCAGCGACGACAAGGCCCTGCTGGCCCTCGACAAGCGGCTGAACGAGCCCAAGGCCAAGGAAGTGAAATACACCCCGACCTTCTTCATCGGCGACCAGAAGTTCGAAAGCGAACTGCCGATGGCCGAGATCGACAAGGCCTACGCCAAGGCCGGCGGCAAATAGGTAAGGGAGACCCGAGGGTCCGACCGTGCAGTTCCAGAAGCTTCGTCTTACGGGCTTCAAGTCCTTCGTCGAGCCGACAGAGTTTCGGATCGAACCCGGACTCACGGGCGTGGTCGGACCCAACGGCTGCGGCAAGTCCAACCTGCTGGAAGCCCTGCGCTGGGTGATGGGCGCCAATTCCGCCAAGGCCATGCGGGCCGGCGGCATGGACGACGTCATCTTCAATGGGGCCGGCGCCCGGCCGCAACGCAGCCACGCCGAAGTCGCCCTGACCATCGACAACAGCGACCTGACGGCGCCGGCCGCCTTCAACCAGCATCCGGTGATCGAGGTCGTCCGCCGCATCGACCGGGGCGAGGGTTCGACCTATCGCATCAACGGCCGCGAAGTGCGGGCCCGCGACGTGCAGTTGCTGTTCGCCGATGCCTCGACGGGGGCCAACAGCCCGGCCCTGGTGCGCCAGGGCCAGATCAGCGAGCTGATCGCCGCCAAGCCGCAGAACCGCCGCCGCATCCTGGAAGAGGCCGGTGGCGTCTCGGGCCTGCACACCCGGCGCCATGAGGCCGAGCTGCGCCTGAAGGCGGCGGAGACCAACCTCAACCGGCTCGACGACATCATCCGCGAGCTGGACAGCAACCTCGGGCGGCTGAAGCGCGAGGCGCGGGCGGCCGAGAAGTACAAGCGGCTGTCGGCCGAGATCCGCGCCCTGCAGTCGGCGGTGCTGTTCAGCCGCTGGTCCGAGGCCCGCGACACTCTGCAGAGGGTCGAGGGCGAGACCCAGACGGCCGGCGCCCTGGTCGAGACCACCGCCCGCGAGGCCGCCGCCGCCAACACCGCCGCCGTCGCCGCCGACGAGGCGATCAAGCCGCTGCGCGAGGAGGCCACCGTCGCCGCCGCCATCCTTGGCCGCCTGGCCATCGAGCGCGACCGGGTCGAGCGCGAGGCCGAGGGCGCCCAGGCCGAGGTCGCCCGCCTGACCGCCGAGATCGCCCGCATCGACGCCGACGCCGCCCGCGAGGCCCATATCGTCGAGGACGCTGGCGCGGCGCTGGAACGGCTGGCCGCCGACATCGCCGCCGTCGAGGCCGAGATCGCCGCCGCGCCTTCAAGGATGCCCGAGCTGGAGGCCGAGGCGAAGGCCGCTGAAGAGGCCCGCGCCAAGGCCGATGGCGAGGTCGAACGACTGGCCGCCTCCGTCGCCGCCGACGAGGCTCGCCGCCGGGCCGCCGAGGCGCGGCTGGATGACGCCCGCTCGCGGCTGAACCGCACCGTCCGCGCGCTGGACCAGGCCAAGTCGGAACGGGCCGCCATCGCCCCGGCCAATGATCCCGAAGTCCAGGCCGCCAAGGCCAGGCTCACGGAAGCCGAGGGCCAGCTGGCCGAGGCCCGCGCCGCCGTCGAGGCGGCCGAGACCGCCCGCGGCGACGCCGCCCGCGCCGAACAGGCGGCCCGCGACGAGATGCGCAAGCTGGAGGACCAGCTGGGCCGCCTCAAGACCGAGGCCCGGGGCCTGGCCCAGCTGTCGGCCCGGCCGGCCAAGAGCAGCTACGCCCCGGCCCTCGACTCGGTGAAGCCGGGCAAGGGCTATGAGGCCGCCCTGGCCGCCGCCCTCGGCGAGGACCTGGATGCGGCCCTCGACGCCCGCGCCGCCGCCTACTGGGGCACGCGCGACCTCGCCGCCCCGACATGGCCGGCCGGCGCCGAACCGCTCGCTCCGCTGGTCGAGGCGCCGCCGGAACTGGCCACCCGGCTGGCCTTCACCGCCCTCGTCGCCCGGGCCGATGGACCCAAGCTGCAAGCCTCGCTGGAGCCCGGCTGCCGGCTGGTCAGCAAGGAAGGCGATCTCTGGCGCTGGGACGGCTTCGTGGCCCGGGCCGAGGCGCCCAAGCCGGCCGCCATCCGGCTTGAGCAGCGCAACCGCCTGGCCGAAGCGGAATCCGAGATCGAACGGCTGACGCCGCTGCATGAGGCGGCCTTGACCAAGGCCCGGGAAACGACCGCGGCCTTCAAGGCGGCCGAGGCCAATCTCGGCGCCGTGCGCGCCGCCCCGCGCGAGATCGAACGCACCCTGGCCGCCGCCCGCGACACCGTCGAACGCCTCGACCGCGAAGCCGCCCGCCGCGACGCCCGCGCCCAGTCGCTGGACGAGACCATCGCCCGTTTCGAGGCCGAACGGGTCGAGGCCCAGGCCGGCTTCGAAACCGCCGAGGCCGGCATCGATGGCGACGGCGGCGACAGCCTCTCGCCGATGCTGGACGACGCCCGCCGTAACGCCGCCGCCGCCCGCGAAGCCGCCGCGCAAGCCCGCTCGGCCCTCGACGCCGAACGCCGCGAGCGCGACGGCCGCGCCCGCCGGCTGGAAGGCCTGACCCGCGACCTCGAGGACTGGACCCGCCGCTCGGCCGCCGCCGCCCGCCGTATCGAGGCCCTCGACCAGGACCGGGTGAAGGCCCAGGGCCTGATGGCCCAGGCCAAGGACGCCCCCGGCCTGATCGAAGAGCGCCGCGCCAGACTGATGGACGAGTTCGGCGTCGCGGAGGCCCGTCGCGACAAGGCCGGCGACGCCCTCGACCAGGCCGAGACCGACCGCGCCGCCGCCGAGCGAGCCCTGCGCGCCGCCGAAGCCGCCGCCAGCGAGGCTCGCGAAGCCCGCGCCACCCTGACCGCCCGCCTCGACGCGGCCCGCGACCGCTTTGGCGAAATCGCCGGCAACATCCGCGAAGCCGCCAAGATGGAGCCCGAGGAACTGGGCCGCCGCATCGCCGAGGAGGCCGTCGCCGTCCCCAAGGACGCCGAGGGCATAGAGGCCCACCTGTTCCAACTGGAGCGCGAGCGCGAGGCCATCGGCGCGGTCAACCTGCGGGCCGAGGAAGAGAGCGTCGAACAGACCGCCCGCGTCCAGCAGATGAAGACCGAACGCGCCGACCTGACCGGCGCCATCGCCAAGCTTCGCGCCGGCATCGAGGAACTCAATGCCGAGGGCCGCACCCGCCTGCTGGCCGCCTTCGAGATCATCAACGGCCACTTCAAGACCCTCTTCCAGGCCCTGTTCGGCGGCGGCGAGGCCGAGCTTCGCCTGATCGAGAGCGACGACCCGCTGGAGGCCGGGCTGGAAATCTACGCCTGCCCGCCCGGTAAGCGCCTCTCGACCATGAGCCTGATGAGCGGCGGCGAGCAGGCCCTGACCGCCAGCGCCCTGATCTTCGGCGTCTTCCTGGCCAACCCGGCCCCGATCTGCGTGCTCGACGAGGTCGATGCGCCGCTCGATGACGCCAACGTCGACCGCTACTGCAACATGCTCAACGAGATGCGCCAGCGCACCCAGACCCGCTTCATCGCCATCACCCACAACGCGGTGACGATGAGCCGGATGGACCGCCTGTTCGGGGTGACCATGCCCGAGCGGGGGATCTCGCAACTGGTCAGTGTGGACCTGCAACAGGCCGAGGCGCTGGCGGCGGAGTAGCTGGCGCTTTCCCTTCTCCCGCTTGCCGGGAGAAGGTGGCCGCGAAGCGGTCGGATGAGGGCAGCACCGGCTTTCGGTGGTTGAGGTTCAAAGCAGAAGCTTTGCGGTCCGCACCAGAACGCGCGCGATCTTCCTCTTCCGCTCTGCCCTCATCCGACCCCCTTCGGGGGGATGGTCTTCTCCCGACACGGCGCGGGCCATCTGCTCGGGGCCATAGGCGCGCCAGCCGGCCTCCGTGCGCGGCGGGGCGACCAGGCCGCGCTGCTCGTAGAGGCGCAGGGCCTTGGCGGAAACGCCGAGGCGCGACGCGGCCTCGGCGGGGCTGAAGTAACGGTTCGGAGTGCTCACGACTCACCTCTGCGGTTGCTGACCGCGCCATCAGTCGGGGCGCCCCCAGGGGCCGGGTCAAGCACGGCCTTTCCAGCGCCCCGAAATCGCGGCTAGTGTTCGCCCAACGCCAGTCGGAGCCCCTTCATGAAACGCGCCCTTATCGCCGGTCTCGCCATCGCCCTGACGGCCGGAGCCGCCCTCGCCTACGACGCCGCCAGCCAGGTCAAGGACCGGCAGGCGAACATGAAGCAGATCGGCGGCGCCATGAAAGGTCTCTACGACACGCTCAGCGGCGACAAGGACCCGGCCAAGCTCAAGACCTACGCCGCCAACATCAACGCCCTGGCCGGCAAGGTCCCGAGCTGGTTCCCGGTCGGCAGCGGTCCGTCCAGCGGCGAGAAGACCAAGGCCAAGGCGGAGGTCTGGACCGACCCGGTCGGCTTCAAGGCCGCTTCGGCCGACTTCGCCGCCCAGGCCGCCAAGCTCAACGCCGCCGCCCAGACCGGCGACGCCGAAAAGGTGCAGGCCGCCTTCGGCGCCGTGCGCGGCACCTGCAAGGGCTGTCACGACAAGTATCAGGCCAAGTAGCCTCCCAATCCTCCCCCGTTCACGGGGGAGGGGGACCGCGCGAAGCGTGGTGGAGGGGGCGAGTGACGGAGTGCGGGCGCCGAGGGTTTCGATGAAGACAGTGGAGCATCACGGACGAAGGCGCACGGCCCTCGCCCCCTCCACCGCTTCGCGGTCCCCCTCCCCCGCTTCGCGTGGGAGGATTGTTGATGCCGACACTGATCTGGGACCTGCCGACGCGGCTGTTCCATTGGCTGCTGGCGGCCCTGGTCGCCTTCTCCTGGTGGAGCCACGAGGACCATCTCGACTGGCACAAGGTCAGCGGCTGCGCCATCGCCGGCTTGCTGGTCTTCCGGCTATGGTGGGGGATCGCCGGCAGTTCGACGGCGCGGTTCGCCGGTTTCCTGAAAGGTCCGGCCGGGATCGCCGCCTACCTTAGGGGCGGCGCGGCCGGGGCGCCGGGGCACAACCCGCTGGGCGGCTGGAGCGTGGCGGCCATGCTGCTGGTGCTGATCGCCCAGGTCGGGCTCGGCCTGTTCGCCATCAACGAGGATTTCGAGGGCGGGCCGCTGACCCGGTACGTCGACTACGACACCGGCCTGGCCATCGCCCAGTGGCACGGGACGCTGTTCAACGTCCTCGTCGGCCTGATCGTGCTGCACCTGCTGGCCATCGGCTTCTATGCGGCGCGCAGGAAGAATCTGGTCGGACCGATGATCACCGGCAACGGCGCCCTGGCCGAAGGCGTCGAAGCGCCGGTCATGGCCCCGCTCTGGCGGCTTCTGGTCGGACTGGTCCTCGGCGGCGCGACGTTCGGGATTCTCTATTGGCTGAATGGGCAGGCATCGGCATTCTAGGCAAAATTTGAAAACCGGGTATGGCGGGAGGCCAGCATGAAGTTCCAGATCACAGCCTTGGCGATGTTTGCCAGCCTGGGGCTCTCCGGCCTCGCCGCCGCCCAGACGCCCCCGGCAGCGAACGACTATTCCAAGCCCGAGACCTGGCTCTGCCTGCCCGGCCGGGCCGGCGACGCCTGCACCGTCGACCTGGCCACGACGGTCGTCGAGGCCACCGGCAAGAGCGACAAGATCACCCTCGAAGCCACCCCGGCGCCGGCCGCCATCGACTGCTTCTACGTCTATCCGACGGTCTCGACCGACCCGACCCCCAACAGCGACATGACCATCGACGAGGCCGAGCGCCGGGTCGTGGCGGTGCAGTTCGCGCGCTTCCGCAATGTCTGCCGGCCCTTCGCCCCGATGTACCGCCAGGTCACGCTGTCGGCCCTGCGCCAGTACATGACCGGTCAGAATCCGGGGGCCAGCCGGGAACTGGCCTACAATGACGTCAAGGATGCCTGGGACTGGTACCTGGCCAACGAGAACAAGGGCCGCGGCGTCGTGCTGATCGGCCACAGCCAGGGCTCGGGCGTGATCCAAGAACTGGTCAAGCGCGAGATCGACGGCAAGCCGATCCAGAAGCAGATCGTCGGGGTGATGCCGATCGGCTCCAACGTGCCCGTCGATGACAAGGGCATGTTTGGCTCCATCCCCAGTTGTTCGGCCAAGGGCCAGACCGGCTGTCTGATCTCCTACGTCAGCTTCCGGGCCGAAACGCCGCCGCCGGCCACAAGCCGCTTCGGCAAGGTGGCGGAGGACGGCAAGCACGCCGCCTGCATCAATCCCGCGGCTCTGGGCGGCGGCAAGGGTGAGCCGGTGTCCTACCACTGGAACCGCCCCCTCACCGCCGGCGCCCCGCCGACGGCCTGGGCCAAGGACCTGACTGTGGACACCGCCTACGTCACCACGCCCGGCCTGCTGACGACCGAATGCGTACGCGATGGCGAGTTCAGCTATCTGAAGGTCACCACCAACGCCGACCCGGCCGACGCCCGCGCCGACACCATTCCCGGCGACGTGGTCGTGTTCGGCAAGGTCGACGCCAACTGGGGCCTGCACCTGATCGACATGAATGTGGCTATGGGCGACCTGGTCGAAATCGTCCATCTGCAGGCCGTGGCCTGGAAGAAGAGCCACTAGCTCCAAAGAAGGAAACCCGCGCCGTGAAGACTCCCCTCATCGTTCTCGGCGCGGCCCTCCTGCTGGCGGGCGGCGCCGGCTGCGCGGCGGCGCAGAACCCGCCCAGCTTCGCGCCCAACGACTACAGCAAGCCCGAGACCTGGCTCTGCCTGCCCGGCCGGTCGGATCCCTGCTCGACGCAGGACCTGACCACCTCGGTGATCGCCGCCGATGGCGCGGTGACGCTGGAGCCCTTCGTGCGGGCGGCTGATCCCGGCATCGACTGCTTCTACGTCTACCCGACCATCTCCACCGACAGGACGCCCAACAGCGACATGACCCCTGACGACGAGCCCCGGGTGGCGGCGGTGCACTTCGCCCGCTTCAGCGGCGTCTGCCGCACCTTTTCGCCCTTGTATCGGCAGGTGACCCTGGCGGCGCTGGGCAAGACCATGAGCGGCCAGCCCGCGGGGGCCGACATGGAACAGCCGTACAAGGACGTGAAGGCGGCCTTCGACTGGTACCTGGCCCATGAGAACAAGGGCCGGGGCATCGTCCTGATCGGCCACAGCCAGGGGGCCGGGATCGTCCAGCGGCTGACCCGCGACTATTTCGACGCCAAGCCCCTGAGCAAGCAGTTGGTCGGGACCATGCCGATCGGCTGGAGCGTGCCGGTCGACGACAAGGGCCGGTTCGGGACCATCGCCAGCTGTTCCAAGCTCGGCCAGACCGGTTGCCTCGTCTCCTACGTCAGCTTCCGAGACACCCTCGGCCCGGCTCCGGCGACAATGTTCGGACGGGTGCAAGGGGCTGGGATGCATGCCGCCTGCGTCAATCCGGCCGCGCTGGCCGGCGGCAAGGCCCAGGCCCACAGCTACCTGCGGACAAAGAGCGGCGCCGGCAAACAGCCCTGGGTTCAGGGCAAGGCCATCGAGACCGGTTACGTCTCCGTCCCCGGCCTGCTGACCACCGAGTGCGTGCGCGAGGGGGCGTTCAGCTACCTGAAGGTCACCACCAACGCCGACCCGGCCGATCCGCGCACCGACAGCATCGGCGGCGACCAGAACAACAACGACCCGCTATGGGGCCTTCATACCCTGGATATGAACATCGGCATGGGCGACCTGATCGCCGTGGTGAAGGCGCAGGCGGAGACGTGGCGGACGGGGCCCCGTTGAGGCCTCGACGCAGGCGTCAGGACCGGAGAAGGTTCGGGCTCACTCTCGCCACTCGGCCAGCGACTGACCGTCGGCCGTCTCGAACGCGATGCGATCAAAGGTGACGGCGTAGAGGCAGATGGGACGATGATCCGGGCTCTCGGCCGCGCATCGAATTGTGCGGCCGTCCGGGAATGTCGCGATCCGCCCTTCGAGCACGAGCCTGTAGGAAACCGCCAGGGGCGGCTGGTCCACGGCAGTCTTGCGCACGAATTCATAGGGGCGGCCATCGCGCCGCAGGAGGCGTGATCCGCCGGGCTCAAACAGCCGGGCCAGGCCCAGGGTCTGGGTCGCGGTGGGCGTTGGCGTGGCGGGCGCGCCGACGTCACGGCGCGGCGGACAGGCTTCCGAGGTGCTCCACGGCCGGGCCAGCCAAAAGCCTTCGACCGCCTCCGGCTTGGCCCCCGACGGGAAATTCTGCAGCATCGGCAAGGCGGACCAGTTGCCGGGCCGGGCCACGAGTTTCGTGACCTTGCCGGCCGGATCCTGCTCCACGAAGGCCTGGGCCGGCCCCGGAGACACCTGGGGACCTTCGCAGCCGAAGGGGATGCGTAGCGCGAACGGCCGCCCCTTGATTTCGGCGAGGGCCTTGGGCGAGCCGGAGCCGGCCGAATAGGCGGCGGCTTCCAGGGTGGCGCCTTCGATGAGGTCCTGACGGGTGAGGGGCCCGGCCTGAGGCCCCGGCTTCTCCGGCGGCGGCTTTACGACCGGCGGCGGCGGGGGCGCCGGCTCGGGCGCGGGCGCCTTGGGCTCGCGATTGAGGAACAGCAGCGCCGCAAGCAGAACAATGACGATGGCGCCGATAACGACCGGGGCCACGAGCGAGAGTTTGCGGTCTGACGTCGGCGGTCTATTCTCGGTCATGGTTCGAGCCTAGCAGATTGGCGATGCGTGTTCACAGCCCCCCCGTCCCGGCGCCTGACGCCGTTCTGCTTGCCTGTCGCTGAGCCGACGGGCGAATGACCGCGCCGCAACTCGTCGCCCTCGCCGTATTGCTGGCGGTTGTGGTCGCCCTGATCTGGGGAAAGGTGCGATCCGACATCGTCGCCCTGTCCGGCGCCGCTGTTCTGCTGGCCACGCGGACCATTCGGCCCGTGGAGGTCCAGGGGGCCTTCGCCAGCCCGGCGATCATCGCCCTCGCCTCCCTGTTCGTCATCGCCTATGCCATGGAGCTGTCGGGCCTGCTGGGACTGATCATCCGCAAGGCGACCGGCCTTTGCGCCCGCCTCGGCGCGACCGGTCTGTGGATCGTCATCGGCATAGCCGGCGCGGCCTCCGCCTTCCTCAACAACACGCCGATCGTCGTGCTGGCCGCCCCGGTGGTGCGGGATGTCGCCCAGTCGATGAACCTGTCGGCCAAGCGGTTCCTGATACCGCTGTCCTACGTCACTATTCTCGGCGGCGCCTGCACCCTCATCGGCACCTCGACCAACCTGCTGGTCAACGACATGGCCCGCAGCGCCGGCCAGCCGGTGTTCGGCATGTTCGAGGTCACGCCGGTGGCGCTGATCGTGGCGGTCGCCGGGGGGCTCTACCTCTATCTGATCGGCGGCCGTCTGCTGGGCGGGTCCGACGGCGGGGAGACCGACGCCGGCATCAAGGCGCCGGCCGATGCCGCCGGCGATGACCCCGCCCTCTTTCCCGCCAACCGACCATTCAAGCCCTTCGAGGCCTTCACCTCGCTGGGTGTCTTCGTTGTCGTGGTGCTGGTCGCGGCGCTCGGCTACGCGCCCATCGCCGCCTCGGCCTTCGCCGGGGCGGTCTTGCTGGTCATCCTGCGGGTGATCAGCGCCGAGGACGCCTACAAGGGGCTGCGGCCAGAAATCCTGCTGTTAATCGCCGGCATGGTGGTGGTGGGGCTCTCGCTCGAGGTTACGGGCCTGGCGTCCCTGGCGACCGACGCCCTGGTGGTCTGGGTCCGCGTGCTGGGGCCGCTGGCAGCGCTCGCCCTGCTCTATGGCGCGACGCTGTTCCTCACCGAAATCCTGTCCAACGCGGCCGTCGCCGTGCTGCTGACCCCGGTCGCCGTCGCCCTGGCCGAAAGCCTGGGCGTCAGTCCCCGGCCCTTCCTGATCGCGGTCATGATGGCCGCCAGCGCCGCCTTCGCGACACCCTTCGGATACCAGACCAACGTTCTGGTCTTTCAGTTGGGGCGCTACAGCTATGTGGACTTTGTCCGCATCGGGATGCCGTTGAATCTGCTGACCTGGCTGGTCGGTGTAGCGGTCATTCCGCTGTTCTTCCCGTTCTGACCGCTGTCGCCGGGGAAGTTCACGGGATCGTCAGAACATATGATCCCTTACCCTCAATAACGACGATAAAATGCAGGCGTCCTGTTTTTCGATAAATCATGGAGCAGCCGCGGATGTATGACGGGGGCATGGATACTGTATTATTCGTTTGTAACGATGAAGTAATTTCAACTGATATTCTGGACAAGCTTCACTCTGCCGGATTTGGCGTTGTTGGGCCAACCCCACGCGCAGCGACGGCACTGGCTCTGACGGCCCAGACGCCGCCGACCCTGGCCCTGGTCGCCGGAGACCTGACGGGCGAACGCTCAGCCAGCCAGCTGGCCGAAGACCTGATGTCCAACTGGGGCGTTCGCTCCCTGATCCTCCGGGACGGGACGCTTGCACATGGCGAACCTCTCGCCCATTGGGCCGTCGACGGCGAACAACTCGAACGACTTCGCCGGGCGTTCGGCCGGAACGACGCCTGAAGGCGACTCCATAACGGGTTTGTGTACATCTGGGGGTGGATCGCCAATACCCCCTTGCCTACGATCAGATCGTTGAGGGCCGCTGGCTGCGGACCCTCGACTATAGGCGCTCCATAATCGGAGCGGTGCGTCGCCGGATAGTCGAGCGATGGCCGAAACACACAAACTGGTCTTTTCCGCCCGTCAGCTGCTCTGACGGATCGCGGGGCCATATCTGAAAGGAAACTGGTGACTGCCAGCGAACATCTGCTTGCGGCCGGACGCGCCGCCCTTGCGCACCTGTCCTCGATGAGCCTCCTGCAGGTCTCGCTCAATCTGGCCCTGACCCTCGCCCTGGTGCTGGTCGGGCTTCTGTCGGGCTGGGCCGGCCGCCTGCTGTTGCGCGCCGCGGCCCGGCGCGTGCCCGGACCGCACACGGCCGAGCGGACTGTGCGGACGGCGCGGGTCACACGCGTCATGATGTGGACGCTCAGGCTGGTGGCCGTTGTTGTGATCGCCGCCCTGATCGCCAACGTCTGGGGGATCGACGTCCTCGCCTGGGCGTCTCGCGGCTATGGCGAGGCCTTCGTCGGCGCGGCGCTGCGGCTGGCGGCGATGTTCGTTGTCGCCGTCGCGGCCTTCGAACTGGCGGGACTGATGATCGGCCGCGTCATCGGTGGCGTCGTCGATCGGGCGCACGATCCCCGCCGCCAGGCCCAGTTGAGGACGCTCGGCCCCCTGCTGCAAGGCATCGCCCAGACCGCCATCCTGATCGTCGTCACCCTGATGGCGCTGAGCGAGATCGGCGTGAAGATCGGTCCGTTGCTGGCCGGGGCCGGCGTCGTCGGCATCGCCCTGGGCTTCGGGGCGCAGACCCTGGTGAAGGACTTCCTCACCGGCATGTTCCTGATCGTCGAGGATATCGTCTCGGTCGGCGACATCGTGCGGATCGGCGACTCCGGCGGCCTGGTCGAGGGCATGACCCTGCGAACCATCCGGCTGCGGGACTTCGACGGGACGCTGCACGTCTTCCCCTACAGCGAGGCGCAGGTCGTGCATAACCTGACCAAGACCTTCTCCTACTATGTCTTCGACCTGCAGGTTTCCTACGGCTCCGACCTCGACGAAGCGCTGGCGATCATGTCGCGGGTCGGCGCCGACATGCAGGCCGAACCAGAATTCGGTTCGAAGATCCTCGAGCCGATCGAGGTCGTCGGCGTCGACAACCTCGCCGACAGCGGGGTCATGCTGAAGGCCCGCATCAAGACCCTGCCGATCCAGCAATGGACCGTCGGCCGCGAGTACAACCGCCGGATCAAGCTGGCTTTCGACAAGGCCGGGATCGAGATCCCGTTCCCGCACATGCAGGTCGTGCTGCCGGAGCAGCAACTTTCCGAACTGGCGAAACACTAGCCGAGGGTCATTCCCTCGGCCTGCCTCTAGGCCAGCATGTCCAGCAGGACGCCGGTCATCTGGTCGGCGGTGCGGATGACGGCGACATTGGCCTTGAAGGCGGTCTTGGCTTCGATCTGCTCGACCGCTTCCTTGGCCAGATCGACGTTGGACTCCATGCCCCAGGACGCGGTGCGACGGGCGCTGGCGTCGAGGCGTTGGGTGGCGGCCATCAGGCCGGCGGTGGCGGAGCCGATCGCTTGCATGGAGGTACGGATATCGAGGCGAGGTTAAGTCTCGGCGAGCAAACAGGGTAAATCCGCATCGTGGCCTTTCCCCCGCCCTGCGCCGGTGCTTAAAACGGACGTATGAGCGGCAAGACCGAAAGCCCGACCGAACCCTTCAAGCGCGCGCTGGCCCATGCCGCGCGCTCTCTGGCCGAGATGCCGGACCTGGAGGTGGTGTTCTCCGGCGACGGGCCGCAGCTGTCGGGCAACCGGGCGGTGCTGCCGCACCCGCCGCGCGACCTTTCCATGGCCGAGGCCTCGCGGATTCGCGGCCTGGCCGACCAGATGGCCCTGCGCCTGGCCCACCACGACGCCGTCGCCCATGCGCGCGGCCGGCCCGCCTCGCCCCAGGGCCAGGCGGTGTTCGAGGCCGTCGAGCAGGCGCGGATCGAGGCCATCGGCTCCAACAACCTGGGCGGCGTGCGCAAGAACCTGACGACGGTTCTGGAACTGGCGCTGGAGCGCAAGGGCCTGGCCCGCATCCAGGACCGGGCCAACGCGCCGCTGGCCGACATCGTCAGCCTGATGGTCCGCGAACGGCTGACCGGGCAACAGCCGCCGCAGGCCGTGCGCCCCCTCGTCGACATGTTCCGGGCCGAGATCGAGGCCAAGGCCGGCCCCGACCTCGACAAGCTGCTGACCAGCATCGACGACCAGGCCGCTTTCGCCAAGGTAACCCGGGCTATCCTGCGCGACCTCGACATGGGCGACGAGGGCGCCGACCCGACCGAGGGCGAAGAGGACGAGCAGGGCGAGGAACAGCAGGAGCAGTCGGACGACAGCGAGGGCGACGGCGAGGGCCAGTCGCCCGAAGGCAGCTCCATGCAGGAGACCGAAACCACCGACAGCGACCAGGACGACGGCGAGGAACAGGCGGTCGAGAGCGAGGACGATCCTGACGCCGAGATGAGCGACGAGGCCCCGGAGATGGGCGACGGCGCAAAGCCGGCCCGCCCGGACCCCAAGGATTCGGGCAGGCCGGAGCCGGCCTACAAGGTCTTCACCACCGCCCACGACGAGATCGAACCGGCCGAGGAGCTTTGCGATCCCGAGGAGCTGACGCGGCTGCGCGCCTATCTCGACCAGCAACTGGCGAGCCTGTCGAGCGTCGTCTCGCGGCTGGCCAACAAGCTGCAACGGCGGCTGCTGGCACAGCAGAACCGCAGCTGGCAGTTCGACCTGGAAGAGGGGATGCTGGACGTCGCCCGCCTGCCCCGGATCATCATCGACCCCACCGCGCCCTTGAGCTTCAAGCAGGAGAGCGACACCGACTTCCGCGACACCGTCGTCACCCTGCTGATCGACAATTCCGGCTCGATGCGCGGGCGGCCGATCATGGTGGCGGCGGTCTGCGCCGACATCCTGGCCCGCACCCTGGAGCGCTGCGCGGTCAAGGTCGAGATCCTCGGCTTCACCACCCGGGCCTGGAAGGGCGGCATCTCCAGAGACGACTGGATCAAGGCCGGCAAGCCGCCGTCTCCCGGCCGCCTGAACGACCTGCGCCACATCATCTACAAGTCGGCCGACAGCCCTTGGCGCCGGGCCCGCAAGAACCTCGGGCTGATGATGCGCGAGGGTCTCCTGAAAGAGAACATCGACGGCGAGGCGCTGATGTGGGCGCACCACCGGATGATGAGCCGGCCCGAACAGCGCCGCATCCTGATGGTCATCAGCGACGGCGCGCCGGTCGACGATTCGACCCTGTCGGTGAACAGCGGCCACTATCTGGAGCGCCATCTGCGCAACGTCATCAGCGAGATCGAGAATCGCAGCCCGGTCGAGTTGCTGGCCATCGGCATCGGCCATGACGTGACCCGCTACTACCGCCGGGCGGTGACCATCGTCGATGTCGAGCAGCTGGGCGGCGTACTGGTCGAACAGCTGGCCAGCCTGTTCGAGGAAGAGCCCAAGCGAGTGGCCAAGGCGCGAGGCCTGCTCAGCGCTCCCCCGACGGTGGTGCCGACGCCGGTGAAGGCGACGACGTTTTCGGCGGTGAAGGAAGCGCTGTCGTGAGTCTCACCCACAATAGCCCTCCCCCTCGAGGGGGGAGGGTTGGGTGGGGGTGTTCGCGCGAGGCCCGTGGAAGCGCGCGCAAGGCGTCGTCGCCCGCTTTGAACTTCGCTTATGGGCCGGTGCACGCACCCCCATCCCCGGCCCTTCCCCCCTCGAGGGGGAAGGGAGTCCTTGCGCTCTTTCTCGCGCTCTCGACCTTGGCCGCATGCGCCGCGCCGCCGCCGCCCCTGCCCGACAAGCCGCAGCCGGCCGGGCCGGAGATCCAGCTGGTCACCACGCCTGTGCCGTTCGATCCCTCGAACCCGGCGCGCATCAACCTGAACGGCTTCACCTACATGGGCGGGCTGGCGGTCACCGACCCGATCACCAACCGCCTGCACGGCCTCTCGGACCTGAAGATCACCCCCGACGGCCGGCTGGTGGCGATCAGCGACTTCGGCGACCTCTTCGAAGCGCGGCTGCAGTTCGGCGAAGACACCCGCCTCACCGGCCTGACCGATGGCAAACTGTGGCCCCTGAAGCGCCCCGATGGCCAGCCGGTGCAGGGCAAGACGGAGGGCGACGCCGAGGGCCTGGCCATCCTCGCCAATGGCGACCGCCTGGTCAGCTTCGAGCGCGACCACCGCATCTGGCGCTATCCGGCCGCCGGCGGACCGCCGACCGTGGCCCCCAAGCCCGGCAACCTGTTCTCCGAGAACGAGGGCATGGAGGGGCTGACCGAGTACCCCTTCGCCGGTCCCGACGCCTATCTGGTCGGCTCGGAAGAGGGCGAGCTCTGGCTCTGCAAGCTCAGCGCCGCCTGCCAGACCTTCAGCGTGCTCAACGGCCCGGACCTCGAGTTCGGCCTGACCGCCATCGCCCCCTTCCAGGATGGCAGCGTGGTCGCCGTCCACCGCGCCTGGGACCCGGTTCGCGGGTCGCGGATCACCGTCTCGGTCTATGCCGCCGCCGCCCTGAAGGCCCGCCAGCCCCAGCCCATGGCGCGCCTGACCCTGCAGGCCCCGCTGACCGTCGACAACATCGAGGGCGTGGCCCTGGTCACCGCCCCGACCGGCGCGACCCGCATCCTGCTGCTCAGCGACGACAACGCCGACGCCAAACAGAGGACCCTCCTGATGGTCTTCGACTGGACAGGCCGCAAGTGATCGCCGCCTGCGTCGCCGATTACCGGGAGTTGGCCCGGCGGCGGCTGCCCCGGGTGCTGTTCGACTACATCGATGGCGGCTCCTACGGCGAAGTCACCCTGCGCCGCAATGTCGAGGACTTCGAAGCTATCGCCCTGCGCCAGCGGGTCCTGCGCGATGTGTCGAAGATCAGCCTGGCCACCGAATGGTTCGGCCAACCGCTCAGCATGCCCGTGGCCCTGGCGCCCGTCGGCATGGCCGGCATGTATGCGCGCCGGGGCGAGGCGCAGGCGGCGCGCGCGGCCCATGCGGCCGGCGTGCCGATGATCCTCTCCAGCGTTTCGGTCTGCGATCTCGCCGAGGTCAAGGCAGCGACCGGCGAGGCGCCCTGGTTCCAGCTCTACATGATCAAGGACCGCGCCTACATGGCCGACCTGCTGGCCCGGGCGGCGGGCCTCGGCGTCAAGGTGCTGGTCTTCACCGTCGACCTGCCGGTGCCGGGGGCGCGGTATCGCGACTACCGCACCGGCCTGTTCGGCGGCAACGCGGCGGCGACCGTCCTCAAGCGCGGCCTCGACGGGGCGCTGCATCCCGGCTGGGTGCAGGACGTCTGGCTGCGCGGGCGGCCGCACAGCTTCGGCAACATCGCCGCGGCGATTCCCGACGCCAGGGGGATCATGGAATTTTGGCCCTGGGTCACCCGCAACTTCGACCCGACCCTGACCTGGGCCGACCTCGAATGGGTGCGGCAGCACTGGAAGGGGCCGATCGTCCTCAAGGGCGTGCTCGATCCCGAGGATGCGCGCGAGGCGGTCAGGCACGGCGTCGACGGTATCGTCGTCTCCAACCACGGCGGGCGTCAGCTCGACGGCGTGCTGAGCGGAGCCCGCGCCCTGCCCGCGATCGCGCAGGCCGTGGGCGATGACACGACGGTGCTGATGGACGGCGGCGTGCGCTCGGGGCTCGACGTGGTCAAGGCGCTGGCCCTGGGCGCCAAGGGCGTCCTGATCGGGCGCGCCTGGGCCTGGGCGCTGGGCGCGCGCGGCGAGGCCGGGGTCGCCCATGTGCTGGCCGTACTGCGCCAGGAGATGATGATGGCCATGGCCCTGACCGGCTGCACCGACGTGAGCAACGCCGACGCGAGCCTGTTGGCGGCATAGAAAAACGGCCCGCGAGTCGCCTCGCAGGCCGTCTTCAGAACTTCAGAACCGCGTGGTTTAGGCGGCGGCCTTTTCGGCCAGCTTGGCCTTGACCTGGCGCTTGATCTTCAGGGCGCGGGGCGAGAGGTTCTCGTCCTTCAGCTTGACGATCACGGGATCGAGGCCGCCCTTGAAGTCCAGGGTGCGCAGCGCGGCGTTGGTGATCCGCAGCTTGAACGACTGGCCCAGCACTTCCGAGACCAGGGTGGCGGGAGCCAGGGCCGGCAGGAAGCGGCGCTTGGTCTTGATGTTCGAGTGGCTCACATTGTGGCCGACCATGGGGCCGACACCGGTGAGTTCGCAGCGACGCGACATGTTGGAACCTTCGCAATAGAATTTCGGGCGCGCCAGGGAACCCCTGCGCACGAGAGGGGCGTCTATAGGGGTAAGGGCGGGGAGAGGTCAACCCTTTGAGCCGATTCAGAAACGACTCTCTGCCCGCGTCGCGAGAGACCCCTTCAGCCGCCATTCATGCGCCGCCATTATGGAACAAGACCGCAAGCCTCGACGCTCTGGAGCCCATGCCCGATATGATCCGCCCGGCCGCCATCATCGCCACCGTCGCCCTGCTGGCCATCCCGGCCGTCGCCTCCAGCCAGGCGACGAACACCATCCTGCCCGGCTACTGGGAATACCGCAGCAAGGTGAGCTACGGCGTCTCCTCGACCAGCGTCGAGAAGAAGTGCGTCGAGCCCAAGGACATCGACAAGTTCTTCAGCGGTCCCAGCAACCGCCACTACAAATGCACCTACCCGACCCGCAACGTCGCGAACGGCAAGGCGGAGTTCCAGGGCACCTGCGTGGACAAGCGCGGCCGCAAGGCCTTCGTCACGGCGTCCGGGGCCTACAGCCCCAAACACTTCACCCTGGTCGCCAAGATCAAGACGAGCATCATTGGCCTGCCCGTGACCCCGACCGGCTCGATCGACGCCACCTGGATCGGCCCCACCTGCCCGCCCAAGAAGCCCAAGAAGCCGAAGTGAGACTCTGAGGGTTGTGGTTAATCGGCGTTAAGATACAATAGCTTGTAGGGAACAAATGCCGAATCGGGCGAGGTCGCCGATTCGGTCCTGATTCGTTTCGCAGCCGTTCCTGCGCCATCCCCGCCGCCGTTAACCTGCCCCTCGCCGCAGTGCCCGCCCGCCCCCGCGCGTGCTACTGTCGGCTGGACAACAACCTCTTCGGGGCCATCCCTTGCACAAGTTCCTTCGCCCGCTGGCCGTTCTCGCGGGCCCGATTCTGGGGGCCTTGGTCCTTTCCAGCTGCGCGGCCCGGGCGGGCGGCGCCGATGGCGACGACTTCCTGATGTTCGGCGGCCCGATCTTCAGCGACGGTGGCGCGGCCCAGGCCGACGGCTCGACCCAGGTGATTCCGGCCGAGGCGCTGGTCGTGCGGGACGGCAAGGTGGTGTTCGCCGGCGACCTGGCCTCGGCGAGGGTCCAGGCCAAGGGCCTGCCCCAGATCGACCTGAAGGGCGCCGCCGCCTACCCCGGCTTCGTCGACAGCCATGTTCACCTGACCGGCGTGGGCCTGCGCGAAATGACCCTCAACCTCGACCAGGTGAAGTCGGTCGCCGAAATGACGGAGGCCGTGAAGGCCTGGAACGCCGCCCACCCGGGCGCCGAGCCGCTGACCGGCCGAGGCTGGATCGAGACCCACTGGCCCGAGAAGCGCTTCCCCACCAAGGCCGACCTCGACGCCGTGGTCGCCGACCGTCCGGTGGTGCTGGAGCGGGCCGACGGCCATGCGGTGGTGCTGAACACCGCCGCCCTGGCCCTGGCCGGGATCACCAAAGACACCCCCGACCCCAGCGGCGGCCGCATCGAGCGCGACGCGGCAGGCCAGGCGACCGGCATGCTGATCGACACAGCCCAGGGCCTGATCGGCGCCAAACTGCCGCCGCTGTCCTACGCCCGCCGGCGCGAGGCGCTGGAAAAGGCGGTCAACCTCTACGCGGCCCGCGGCTGGACCGGCGGCGCCAACATGAGCACCGAGGCCGACGACGTGAAGGTGCTGTTCGCGCTGGCCGCCGAGAAGAAGCTGCCGATCACCGTCGATGTCTTCATGACGCCTGAGGATTCCGCCGAGGTCCTGCGCCGCGGCCCCTACAGCGATCCGACCGGCATGGTGCGGGTGCGCGGGGTGAAGCTCTACATGGACGGCGCCCTGGGGTCACGCGGCGCCCTGCTGCTCAGCCCCTACAGCGACCAGCCGGCCGCCAGCGGCCTGCAGATCGCCCAGCATGACGAGGCGCTGGCGATCATGAAACAGGCCCTGAAGGTCGGCGCCGACATCGCCTTCCACGCCATCGGCGATCGCGGCAACCGCCAGGCGCTCGACTGGATGGCCGAGGCCTTCGCCGCCGATCCGACCGCCGCGAAGAAAGTGCATTGGCGCATAGAACACAGCCAGATCGTCAATCCGGCCGACTATCCGCGCTTCAGGCAGCTGGGCGTCATCGCCTCCATGCAGCCCAGCCACGCCATCGGCGACCTCTACTTCGCCCCGGCGCGCCTCGGCGAGGACCGCCTCAAGGGCGCCTATGCCTGGCGCAGCCTGACCAACGCCGGCGCCCTGGTCATCGGCGGCACCGACGCCCCGGTCGAGGTCGGCGATCCCAGGATCGAGTACTACGCCGCCGCCGTGCGCAAGGACCTGAAGGGCGCCTCGGGCTCCGACTGGCATGCCGAAGAGGCGCTGAACCGCGTCCAGGCCCTGCACCTCTTCACGCTCAACCCGGCCCAGGCCGACCATCGCCCGGCCGGCTGGGGCCGGCTGGTCGTCGGCAGCCCGGCCAACATCACCGTCTTCTCGCGGGAACTGCTGACCGCCGCCGAGGCCGATATCCCGACCGCCAGGCCGGTGCTGACCGTGGTCAGGGGCCGGACGGTGTTCGACGGTCGCTAGACTGACTGGAACCCTAGAACATCCACGCGATCAAGGCACCCGCGCAAACCGCGACTAGGGGAAGAAGGGCGATAACCGCGCAGCCCGCCCCAGAAGGTCCTTCCGCGACCCTGCGTCGTCCAGGGGCCGAGCGCTCTCCTAGAATCATTCGTCGGTGCTTGCGATCAAAGTCAGTATCAGCGGGACGTTCGTAGTCTGTTGCCCGCTTGAAGTACTTTGGCGACGTCGGGTCAAAGTAGGGCGCGGCCCAACTCTCAGTGATCCCCTCCACGATGCGCCTGATCTCTGCCCCTCGGATGCGATATCGCTCTGGCGGGGTCTCAAGCACATACCGCCGCCCGCGAACGGTTATTGCATAGACCTCGCCCACCTCGATCTGATGAGCTCGGCTGGCTCCGTCCGATTTGAGTCTCAACACAGTGAACCCATCGGAGGCGCGTTCCACAACGCCCTCATAGACGGCACTAACCTTGTGTTTCGGATCGTCCCCGCGAGTGTTCGGATAATACTCCACCAGGTCCAAGACCGTCATTCTCCCCTCCTCAGACTCACAGGCCTGACCAAGCCACCCGACGAGGAACATGCCCTTGTCGTCAGCGTTGCCAGACAAGTTGCCACAGCGAGACCAACCGCGCTTGCCCGACTCGAAGCCCCGCCCCACCTATAGGCCATGAGTGATCGCTCGACCGGCCAGGCGCCGGCCCGGCTTACGGCCGTCCTGGGCCCTACGAACACCGGCAAGACGCATCTGGCCGTCGAGCGGATGTGCGGTCACGCCAGCGGCATGATCGGCCTGCCCCTGCGCCTGCTGGCGCGGGAGATCTACGATCGGGTGGTGGCGCTGAAGGGCGTGCGCGAGGTGGCGCTGATCACCGGCGAGGAAAAGATCGTCCCGCCGCGCGCCAACTATTTCATCTGCACCGTCGAGGCCATGCCGCTGGGCCGCGAGGTCGAGTTCATGGCCATCGACGAGATCCAGCTGTGCACCGACCCCGAGCGCGGCCATGTCTTCACCCACCGGCTGCTCCACGCGCGCGGCAAGCACGAGACCATGCTGCTGGGCTCGGGCGCCATGGTGAACCTGGTCCGTCGCCTGCTGCCCAAGGCCGAGATCGTCACCCGCGAGCGGTTCAGTTCGCTGACCTACGCCGGACCCAGGAAGATCACCCGCCTGCCCCGGCGCAGCGCCGTCGTCGCCTTCAGCGCCGATCAGGTCTACGGCATCGCCGAGCTGATCCGTAGGCAACGGGGCGGCGCCGCCGTGGTCATGGGCAGCCTGTCGCCCCGCACCCGCAACGCCCAGGTCGCCCTCTATCAGTCAGGCGAGGTCGATTTCCTGGTCGCCACCGACGCCATCGGCATGGGGCTGAACATGGACGTCGACCATGTCGCCTTCGCGGGCCTGCGCAAGTTCGACGGCAAGCGAAGCCGCTGGCTGCACGCCGCCGAGATCGCCCAGATCGCCGGCCGGGCCGGCCGCTATCGGCGCGACGGCACCTTCGGGGTGACCGGCGAGGCAGATGAGATCGACGAGGACCTGGTCGAGCGGGTCGAGAACCACAGCTTCGAGCCGATCACCACGGCCGAATGGCGCAACAGCCGCCTCGACTTCACCAGCATGACGACGCTGATCAAGACGCTGGACGAAGCGCCGCAGCGCGAGGGGCTGAAACTGTCGGCCGAGGCGCTGGACGAGCTGACCCTAAAAAAGCTGGCCGAGGACCCGGAGATCGCCCACCGGGCCAAGGCGCGGCCGCAGCTTGAGAAGCTGTGGGAGGTCTGCCAGACGCCGGACTTCCGCAAGATCGCCAGCGACGATCACCTCAACCTGCTGCGCCGCATCTTCAACGAGCTGACCAGCGGCCGGCGGCGGATTCCCGACGACTGGATGGCGGCGCAGTTCGCCGGCCTCGACCGCACCGACGGCGAGATCGACTCCCTGGCGGCGCGGCTGGCGGCGGTGCGCACCCTGTCCTACGTCGCCAACCGGCCCGACTGGCTGCACGACCCGGCCTTCTGGCAGTCGACCATGCGCCAGCTTGAGGACCGCCTCAGCGACACCCTGCACGAGAAGCTGATGGCGCGGTTCGTCGACCGGCGGACCAGCGTGCTGATGCGCCAGCTGGGCGACCGCGAGACGATGATGGCTGGCGTCGCCGAGGACGGCACGGTGACCGTCGAGGGCCACTATGTCGGCAAACTGAGCGGCGTGGTCTTCGACCAGCCCAAGGCCATCACCAGCCTCGAGGAAAAGGCCCTGCGCGGCGCCGCCCAGCGGGCGGTGGCGCCGGAGGTGGCCAAACGGCTCGGCGCCCTGGCGGCCGAGGATGATGACGCCTTCAGCCTGACGCCGGACGGCATGGTCCTCTGGCGCGGCGCGGCGGCCGGACGGCTGGATGCGGCGGGCAAGGTCAGGCTGCTGGGCGAACTGGGCCCTGCCCCGGCCCGTGAGCGGGCGCAACGACGGCTGGAAGCCTGGCTGGCCCATGAGCGGGCCCGCAAGCTGTCGCCGCTGGCGGCGCTGGAGGCGGCGATGAGCGACGGCGGCCTGCGCGGTCTGGCGCGGGGCCTTGCCCACCGGCTGCTGGAAAACGGCGGCGTCCTGCCCCGCCGCCAGGTCGAGGAAGAGATGAAGGTGCTGAGCCAGGCCGAGCGCCGGGCCCTGCGCAGCCTCGGGGTGCGGATCGGCGCCTTCAGCCTGCACCTGCCCGGCCTGCTGACCGAGGACGCGCGGGCCTTTGCCCAGTCGCTGAAGGCCGATCTCACCGCGCCCGCCCCCGGCAAGGTCAGCCGCTTGAAACCCGGCCCCGTCGACGCCAAGGGCCTGTCGGCGCGTGGCCTGATGGCGGTCGGCGGCCTGGCCGTGCCCGTCGATCAGCTGGAGGCGCTGGACGAAGCCCTGCGCGCCGCGCCGCAGAAGGCCGGCGGCTCGGTCGTCTCCGACAAATTGCTGGAAGGGCTGGGCTGGGCCGCAAGGGACGCGACCGACATCCTGCGGGGCCTTGGCCTCACCCCCGTCAATCGCGATCACCCCATCGCCTGGCGCCGGCGCGGCGCGGCCAGAGCCGCCGCCCCCACGCCGGTCAGCCCGCCGCCCGGCTCCCCCTTTGCCGCCCTTGCCAGGCTGCAGGTCCCGGTCCCCGCGCCCAAACCCCGCCGACCGCGTCGAAAGGCGACCCGGACCGTCAAACCGTGAGCGAGGCGGCCGAGACCGCCTGCCGGGCCGATGTCTGGCTGTGGCGCGCCCGCTTCTTCAAGAGCCGCACGATCGCTGCGAAGTTCCTTGAGGAAGGCCGCGTGCGCATGACCCGCGGCGGCGTCGAGACCCGCCTCGACAAGCCCAGCCGCACCCTGCACATCGGCGACGAACTGGTCTTCGCCCTCGGCGGCCGGCTGATCGCGGTGCGCATGGAACAGGCCGGCGAGAGACGCGGTCCGCCGCCCGAAGCTCGCGCCCTCTATACCACCTTGGAGAATAACTGACGGGCCGCGAGCCCTCGCCGCATTGACAAGGCGCCCTCCCCCATCGGATGACGCGCCTCCACGATCCGATCCCGCGCGCGCGATCCCCATGTGCGCGCCTTTAGAGCGCCTGATGACCTACATCGTCACCGATCCCTGCATCAAATGTAAGTTCATGGACTGCGTCGAGGTTTGCCCCGTCGACTGCTTCTATGAGGGCGAGAACTTCCTGGTCATCAATCCGGACGAATGCATCGACTGCGGCGTCTGCGAGCCCGAATGCCCGGTCGACGCCATCAAGCCGGACACCGAGGACGATCCCGACAGCAAGTGGCTGAAGATCAATACCGACTTCGCAAAGGTCTGGCCGAACATCACCCTGAAGGGCGAACCGCCGGCCGACGCCGAGGCCTTCGAGCGCGAGACCGACAAGTTCGCGAAGTACTTCAGCGAAAAGCCCGGCAAGGGCAGCTAGAGCTTCGCGACGCCTGGTTGTCGCAAACCTTTCATTCGGCTGAATTTTGTGCTAATACACCCTCGACGCGGTGGGATTTTCCTGCTTGCGCCTCGGTTCAAGAACAGCCGCTCCCGAACGGCGCGCCCGGACGAAGGCGAAGGGTGTCCTAGAAGACTTTTGAGCAAGACAGTTTGAGCCCGCGCCACTTCAGCGCCTGGGGCTTTTTCGCGTCCTGACAAGAGCCTTCGTGGGAGCAGGTGCTCCGCGCAGTCCGCGGAGGTGATGGAGAAGGAAGACAATGAGCAAGACCGGTCTGGCGTTTTCCGTGGGCGACCACGTTGTATACCCCGCCCATGGCGTGGGCTCGATCCAGGCGGTCGAGACTCAGGAAGTCGCCGGAATGTCTCTGGAAGTCTACGTGATCACCTTCGACCACGAGAAGATGACCCTGCGCGTCCCGACCAAGAAGGCGGCCACCAGCGGCCTGCGTTCGCTGGCCGAGGAAGGCGTGATGAGCAAGGCGCTGACCACCCTCAAGGGCCGCGCCCGGGTCAAGCGCACCATGTGGTCGCGTCGCGCCCAGGAGTATGAAGCCAAGATCAACTCGGGCGACCTCGTCTCGATCGCCGAGGTGGTCCGCGACCTGCACCGCGCCGAGAACCAGCCGGAACAATCCTACTCGGAGCGCCAGCTGTACGAATCGGCCCTGGACCGCATGGCCCGCGAAGTCGCCGCCGTCGAACGCATCGACCGCGACGCGGCCGTGAACCTGCTGACCAAGAGCCTGCAGAAGGCCGCCTAGGCGGTTCCTCTACGGTATGAAGATTGACGCCCGGATCGAAAGGTCCGGGCGTTTTTCTTTGCCGCATTTTCGATTGACAAACTTTGCCATGAAAGGGAATTCTCCTTGAAAGAGGTGACCGATGGCGACGATGAATGTCTCCCTGCCCGACGCCATGAAGGATTGGGTCGAGCGCCAAGCGGACGATGGCCGCTACAGCAATTCGAGCGACTATGTCCGAGACCTGATCCGCCGGGATCAGGAGCGTACCCGCAAGATCGTGGCCATGAACGCCCTCATTGAGGAGGGCATCGCCAGTGGCGTTGGCACGATGACGATGGACGAGATCCGGGCCGCTGGTCGGCGCAAGGCCGGGTTGGATGAAAGCTAGACTGTCGGTTCGGGCTCAGCAGGACCTGATCGACATCTACGCCACGGGCGTACGCCTGTTTGGGGTTGCCCAGGCGGACCGCTATCAGGATGGCTTCGAGGCCGCGTTCGACTTTATCGCTGACTATCCGCTCGCATCGCGGGAACGGGCCGGCGCCTTTCGATCAGCCAGAATTCATCCCTACAAGTCTCACGTCATCGTCTATCTTCTGGATTCAGACGGCGTGCTGATCGTTCGAATCCGGCACGGGCATGAGGATTGGGCGAACGATCCCGCAGGCCCGGACGATCTGAACAACTAAATTCCCCAGTAGTGATCCACCGCCGCACGCCCCGCGTACCTCGCCACATGGCGAGAGAAGCAGTGACGGCGGAAACAGCGGAGCGGCGGTACATCCGCCAGGCGATGCGCACGCCCATGCTCGAGGCCGCGCATGAGCATGACCTTGCCGTCCGCTGGAAGGAACAGCAGGACGAGGCGGCCCTGCACGAACTGACCGGCGCCTACATGCGGCTGGTCATCGCCATGGCCGGGCGGTTCAAGGCCTACGGCCTGCCGCACGGCGACCTGATCCAGGAAGGCAGCGTCGGCCTGATGCAGGCGGCGGCCAGGTTCGAGCCGGACCGGGCGGTGCGGTTCTCGACCTATGCCGGCTGGTGGGTGCGGGCGGCGATGCAGGACTATGTGCTGCGCAACTGGTCGATCGTTCGGACCGGCACGACAGCGGCCGGCAAGAGCCTGTTCTTCAACCTGCGCCGGCTGCGGGCGCGGCTGGGCGACATGGAGGGCCGGCTCACCCCCGAAGCCCGGGTCGCCATCGCCATCGAGCTGGGTGTCGAGGAAGAGGATGTCGAGGCCATGGCCTCGCGGCTGTCGGCCTCGGACCGTTCCCTCAACGCCCCGATCACGGCCGGGGCCGAGGACGCCTACCAGGACTTCCTGCCCGACGAACGCCCCGATCCCGAAGCCGCCACAGCCGAGACGCTGGACGGCGAGGCGCGGGCCGGGGCGGTGGCCAGGGCGCTGACGGTGCTGTCGCCGCGCGAACTGCTGATCGTCCGGGCCCGGCGGCTCAGCGACGAGCCGCGCACCCTGGAATCGCTGGGCGAGGAGATCGGCGTCTCCAAGGAGCGGGTGCGCCAGGTCGAGCATGGGGCGCTGGAGAAGCTGCGCCGCGCCCTGCAGAATGAGTTCTCCCCCGCTGCCCTGGCCGGTCTCATCGGCGCCTATTGAGGATTGAGGATCTCCAGCCCCTCGGGGTGATCGAGCTTCAGCTGGCCGTCCCGCAGATACCCCCGCACCCGCACCAGACGCCCCTCCAGCGAGGCCGGTGAGCGGCCGGCGCTGTCGAAATCCTGGATCGCCCGGGCCGGAATGACCGCCGACAGTCCGTGGCCAAGGTCGAGGATGCGGGCGTCGGTCCCGGTCCGCACATGGCCGACCTGGGCCTCGACCAGGGTGAAGCCCGGCGCCGCCACGGCGGCCTCGCCGGCGATCAGCACCCGGTAGCCGGGTAGCGCCCACAGCCCCCGTCTGGCGTTCCGCCCCTCGGCCTCGCGGCGCAGCATCTCCCGGGCCAGCGCCCGGCTTTCGGGGAAGGTGCGGACCCGCGCCGCGCCCTCGCGCAGCATGCGGCCCTGCACCCAGCGCCGCCCCTTGGCCAGGCGCAGCTGGGCGACCTTGCGGCCGAACGGATCGGTGGCGGCGCCGGCCGACAGCATCTCGACATCCTTGCCCAGCACCATCTGCGCCAGCCGCTCCCGCGAGGCCTCACCGTAGGGCGCGTCGAGCCTGGGGGCAGTGATGCCGGCCAGCTTCACGTCGCTGCCGTCCGACAGCCGGACCATGTCGCCGGTGACCACCTCGACCACCTTGGCCTTGCCCTGGGTGGCCAGGGCGTCGAGCCGGGCGGCGTCGCCGCAGGCGGCCAGACACAGGGCGGCGACAACGATGGCAAGGACGCGAATCAAGGGGCGGGCTCCAGCAGGGGTTCCTTCAAGGCCGGGATCGGGCCGCGATCCAGCTCGGCCCGCAGGTGGGCGACGTCGAGCTCGCCCTCCCAGCGGGCGATGACCAGGGTGGCGACGCCGTTGCCGACCAGGTTGGTCAGGGCCCGGCACTCGCTCATGAAGCGGTCGATGCCGAAGATCACCGCCAGGGCGATCAGCGGGATGGTGTGAACCTCGGTGATGGTCGCCGCCAGGGCGATGAAGCCGGCTCCCGTGATCCCGGCAGCCCCCTTCGAGGTCAACACGGCGACGCCCAGCAGGGTGGCGATCTGCCAGCCGTCGAGATGGGTGTTGGTCGCCTGGGCGAGGAACAGGATGGCAAGCGTCATGTAGATGTTGGTGCCGTCGAGGTTGAAGCTGTAGCCGGTCGGGATGACCAGGCCCGTCACCGACTTGCTGGCGCCGAGCCGCTGCAGCTTTTCCATGATCTGCGGCAGCACCGATTCCGAACTGGAGGTGCCGAGCACGATCAGCAGCTCCTCGCGGATGTAGCGCAGGAACTTGATCAGGCTGAACCCGGCCCAGGCCGAGATGCCCCCCAGCACCACCAGCACGAACAGCAGGGAGGTGGCGTAGAAGGTCACGATCAGCTTGCCCAGCTGCACCAGACTGCCCAGGCCATGCTCGCCGATGGTGTAGGCCATGGCCCCGAAGGCGCCGATCGGGGCGAAGCGCACGACGATGTGGATGATCGAGAAGAAGACGCGTGCGATGTCTTCCAGCACATGACTGACCTTGGCCCCGAACTCGCCCAGCCGCGCGCAGGCGAAGCCGGTGAGGATGGCGATGACCAGCACGGGCAGGATGGCCCCGTCGGCGAAGGCCCCGATGAAGGTGTCGGGGATCAGATGCAGGATATAGGCGGCCAGGCCCGGCGCATCGGCGGCCTTGTCGGCATAGCCGGCGACGGCCTTGGCGGCCTTGCTGGCCGGGTCGATGGCGGCCGGGTCGATGTTCATGCCGGCGCCCGGCTGGACAATCAGGGCCACGGCGAGGCCGACCAGCAGGGCGAAGCTGGAGACCACCAGGAAGTAGAGCAGCGTCCGCGCCCCGACCCGGCCGAACCTGGCCATGTCGCTCATATGGCCGATGCCGGCGGCGACGGTGCAGAAGATGACCGGAGCGATGACCAGCTTGATCAGCTTGATGAAGGCGTCGGCCAGCCACTTCAGCTCGGTCCCCAGCCCCGGCGCCACAGCGCCCAGCGCGATGCCGGCGGCAATGGCCAGCAGGACCTGGACGTACAGCAGACGCAAGAACCGCATGACCCCTCCCCGGGCGAAGCAAGGCGCGACGATAGCCGGGCCTGTCGAAGCGGACCAACATTATACCGCGGGCGCCGGCCGCAAGCGTGCCATCCGACAATAATCCTCTGAAAATTCCGCGCCTTGGCGTTGGTCCAGAGGCTGTGACTGTAGACCGGGCGTCGGCGCCGGCGTTGACATGGCGTCGCCGAAAGTTGACCTGCCGGCGCCCACCTTTGAGACGCCGGTCGGGCGGAGCACCGCGAGAGTCCGCAAAGTCTCATGAATATGTCTAGACATATTCATCTTCGGCAAACCCGCGCCCTCTAGGCCGCCTGTGAACCCCGCGTCAGTAGCCGCGCCGCCAGCGGCAGCAGGGTTTCGCGGCGGAGTGGCTTCGGGATCACCTCGTCGGCCCCCAGCGCGGCGGCCATCCGCAGCAGGCTCTGCAGGGTTATCGTCCGGGCGCCGCCCGACATCACGATGACCGGCAGGTCCGGCCAGCGGGCCTTGATCTGACCCAGGGCCTCGACCCCGTCCATGTTGGGCATGATCATGTCCAGCAGCACCAGATCGGCGGGGTGCGCCTCGAGGCTGGCGAGTCCCAACAAGCCGTCCTCGGCGACCCGGCACTCATGGCCTGCATCGCCCAGCAGTTCGACGGCGATCTCGCGCAGGAGCGGGTCGTCGTCGATGATCAGGATCTTGTGCGTCATGCCGCTTCCGGGCTGGCTTTATGGGTGGCCGACCAGTCTGGTCGAAGCAGCCTTAAGAAATCCGTGACGGGCCTGGTTAAGCCGGCCGCGGCGTCATTCCCCGCACAGTGTCCGCAAGCGGGGTTGTGAGCCTGGGGGCTTGGAGGCTATCAGGGCGCCAGTGCGGCCCCGTAGCTCAGCCGGATAGAGCAGGGCTTTCCTAAAGCCAAGGTCGGGGGTTCGAGTCCCTCCGGGGCCGCCAGCCGCTATTGTGACCCGCGATGCAGACTCCGCGATTCGCGCCCGTGTCCGACGCACTTCTCCGCAGCCTTGTCGGGCCGAAGGTCTACGCGCGCGGTGTCGCCTATCACGACGAGCGGCGGGTCGAAATCCTTTCAATCGACGATCGGCGCGTGCTGGCGCGCGTGCGGGGCTCGGAGGCTTACCGGGTCGAGCTGCACTCGGCCAAGGGTCGCCCCGGCGGCGCCTGTGACTGCCCGGCCTTCGAAGACGCCGGCTTCTGCAAGCATCTGGTGGCCGTGGCCCTGTCGGTGACCGAGGCCCTCGATGCCGGGACGCCGCCGGCCGATCGACTGTCCGCCGCCCGCCGGTATCTGCAGGCGCAGGGGGTGGACGCGCTCGTCGACCGGCTGCTGCGCCAGGCGCTGCGGGACGAGGCCCTGCTGGCGGAGATCGAACTGGACGCGGCCGATGCGGAGGAGGACGAGGCGGCGTTGGCCGGTCGCTATCGCGCCATGATCGACGAGGCCTGCGACGGCGGCGGCTATGTCAATTGGCGCGGCGCCCGCGATTACGCCGAGGGGATCGGCGAGGTGCTGGAAAGGCTGCAAGGCCTGATCGACAGTGGCCGCGCCGCCCTGGTGGTGACGCTGCTGGATCATCTGTTCGATGAGATGGAAGAGGCCTACGAGGACGTCGATGATTCCGAAGGGGAAGTCAGCGGCGTGCTGTCGCGGGCGGTCGATATTCACCTCGAAGCCTGTCGAAAGGCGCCCGCCGACCCCCTTGCCTTGGCCGCCGCCCTTCTGGAGCGTGAACTGAATTGCGACTGGGCGGCGTTCGAGGGCGCGGTGGCGATCTATTTTGAGGTTCTGGGACCCCGGGGCGTTGCCGAGTATCGCCGACTGGCGACCGCGGCCTGGGACGCCGCCGGGGCCGAGCGCCCCTGGGGCCTCAGGGCCATTCTCGACGGCTTCGCCAAGGAGGAAGGCGACCTCGACGCGCGCATCGCCCTGCGCAAGGGCGACCTCAAGACGCCGAGGGGCTACGTCGAGATCGCCGCCCTGTTGTCCGAAGGCGGCCGCGCGGACGAGGCCCTCAGATGGCTGGAAGAGGGGCTATGGTGCTTCGAGGATAAACCTGACGAACGGCTGCACAGCTTCGCCGCCGAGCTGATGGCGAAGGCGAACCGGTCGGCCGAGGCCGAGACTCTCCTCTGGGACGCCTTCACCCGCTGGCCGAGCCTGCATCTCTACAAGGAGCTTCAGCGAGCCTGTCCGGAGGCCGGGCCACGCATCGAGCGAGCCCTGGGGATACTGCGGCAACCAAAAGCCGGTTCCGACCGGGTGGAGTTCTTTCGATCGCCGCCGATCGTTCTTCTGGAAATCCGGATCGAGGAGGGTCTTTTCGATGCCGCCTGGGAAACGGCCGACGCCTACGACATCGGCGACATGCGGCTGGAAGCCCTGGCCGAGGCGAGCGCGGCGAGTCACCCGGAACGCGCCACCGCCGCCTACGAAAAGCTGATCGAGAGCCGGGTGCGAACCGGCGGCGCCCCCAGCTACGACGCCGCCATCCGGCTGATCCAGCGGCGGGCGATCACCGGCCGCGAGTCCCAGGCCGCCTACCTCGCCGACCTGGCTGTCCGCCACAAGGCCAGGCGGACCTTCATCCCCCGGCTCGAGGCGCTGCGATAGTCAGGTCGGCCGAAAGCTGCGGGTCGGTGCTCTCCAGCACCTTGCGAATCTCGTCCGGCAGCTCGCGCCAGTGAAACTTCATCTGCGGATCGTCCTGCCGCTTGAAGCCGGCATGGTTGCCCTTCTCCGAGCAGAACAGATGGTAGTGGGATCGTGGGCCGAACCCGAAGCGCCACTGGCCGGCGCCGTCGCGCTCCCAGGCGATATCGGCCTTGTAGGCCTCGATCCGGACGATATGCCCCGGACAAGTCTCCCCCCTGGCGTAGACGAAGGGGCAGGCGATGCGGCCGGCCAGGGCCTGTTCGGATGACGACATCAGGAAACCTCCCCGCCAAGGCGGCAAGTCTTGAGCCTTTTTGCCATCCAGGCAAGCGGTCGGCGACAGATGCGAAACCGGCCCCCGCGCCCCATATCCCGTCCATGTCCAAGCTTTTCACCATCGGCTACGAGGCCGAGACCCTGCCCCGGTTCCTGGAGCGGCTGAAGGCCGCCGGGGTCGAGGTGGTCATTGACGTGCGGGCCATCGCAGCCTCGCGCCGGGCCGGGTTTTCCAAGACCTTGCTGGCCGCCAGCCTGGCGGCCGAAGGCATCGACTATGTCCATCTGCGCGGGCTGGGCACGCCCAAGGCCGGGCGGGACGCCGCCCGCAAGGGGCGGATCGACGAGATGCGGCAGATCTTCGAGGGCGCCCTGGCCGAGCCGCGGGCGCAGCTCGAGCTGGCCCAGGCCGAGCAGATCGCCGCCGGCCGCAAGGCCGCCCTGCTCTGCTTCGAGGCGGAGGCCTGCGGTTGTCACCGGGCCATCGTCGCCGAGCGGCTGCAGGCCAGGCGGCCCTTCGAGGTGGTGAACCTCTAGCATCTTCACCTTTCCGCTGATCGGCGCCGAGCGGGAACGGCCGCGGCGGGAAGCGCCGGCGTTCTGGACACAGTCGCCAGACCGGTCGAAGAGGAACGCATGGCCTCGCCGGCATCTTTCGCCCACCTCGTGATCTTCGCGCGTCGGCCCGTGTTGGGGGTCGGCAAGCGACGGTTGGCGGCGGCGGTCGGGGATGTCGAGGCGTTGCGGTTTCAGCGACTGGCCATCGACAGGCTGCTGCGGCGCCTGGCTGGCGACCCGCGCTGGACGACCACGGTCGCCACCAGTCCTGACCGGCCGACGGACTGGCTTCGAGGCCGCGCGGCGGCCATGCCGCAGGGGCGCGGCGACCTTGGTCGGCGGCTCTCCGGCACCGCGCGACGATTCCCCACGGGCCGGCTGGTGATCATCGGCAGCGACACGCCCGCCGTCGGCCCCGCCGATGTGGCGGCGGCGTTCGACGCCCTGCGCGGGCATGAGGCGGTGGTCGGGCCGGCGCGCGACGGCGGCTACTGGCTGATCGGCCTGCGCCGCTCGGCCCGTGGCCTCCTGCCCTTCGAGGGCATTCGCTGGTCCAGCGCGCACACCCTGGCCGATACCCTGGATCGCCTGGGAGGCAACCGCGTCGCCCGGCTGCGGACGCTAGAAGACGTCGACGACCTGGCCAGCTATCGCCGCTTCACCGCTCAGCGGCCGTAAAGCCGGGCGATCCGGGCGGCGGGCACGCCGACGAAAAACAGGGCGAGGCAGAAGAGGTTGCGAGCGCTGCGGGCGATCCAGCCATCCTGGCGCCAGCGCCTCGCCGAGGTCTCCGCCCGCACCGGCAGGACGGCCAGTCTGCGCCGCCCGATCCGCCGGACCAGATCGACGTCTTCCATCAGCGGCAACGGCCGAAAGCCGCCGAGCCGGTCGTAGAAAGCGCGGTGGATCAGCAGTCCCTGATCGCCATAGGGCAGCGCCAGCAGGGCCACCCGAACGGCCACCCACTGTTCCAGCCGCCGCGCCTGCGGCGAGGCGTCGTCGAGCCCGAACCGGAAACAGGCCGCCTTCCCCGCCCCGGCGATGGCGGCATGGTCATCGACCGCCGCGCGCCAGCCCGGGCCCAGGACCGTGTCCGCATGCAGAAACAGCAGCCAGTCCCCCGACGCCCTGCCCGCGCCGGCCGCCAGCTGCCCGCCGCGTCCCGGCGCTGTCTCGATGACCTCCGCGCCCGAGGCGCGCGCGACGGCCACACTGGCGTCCCGCGAACCGCCATCGACGACGATCACCTCGTCGGACGGCGACAGGGCGGCGAGCGTTGCCCCCAGGCTATCGGCGGCGTTCAGGGTCGGAATGATGACCGACAGGCGCACCGCCGGCGTCAGCTGCAACTGGCCCCGCCCAGCACGCAGAAGCGCGAGCAGTGGGGATGGTTCAAGGCCACGCGTCCCAACGCTTCGCCAAGCGTCGCCCCCAGTTCGAACCCGGGGTCATAGGGCGTCAGGGTGCAGGCCACGACGACCGGCGCCGCCGCCCCCTTGCGCTTCACCACCATCCGGCTGGAGGCGCACATCACCGACTCCGGCGCGAGACCGAGGATGCCCCAGCAGGCCTCGGTGATCTCGGGCGTGTCCCGCGTCGCGTCCATCTCCGGGAACAGCACCAGCCGGGCGGGATCGTCGACGTCCAGCATCACGCCCAGCGACGACAGCAGGGCCGCGTAGCCCGCCCGGGCCGCCGCCTCGTCCTCGTCGGCCAGCCGGCGTCCGGCCACGGCTATCGAAAACCCCTCCCGCGCCAGCCATTGCAGGCCCGACAGCGCCGGCCCCCAGGTCTCCGCGCCCCGCTCGGCCTCATGCACCGCCTGGCTGTGGTGGTCGAGGCTGACCCGCAGGACCAGGGCCTCGCCGAACCGCTGCCTGAGCTCGACGAGCTGCCGCTCGAACCGCCGCATCGGCCGCATGGCGTTGGTCAGCACCAGGGTGCGCCGGCCCGACGCCAGCGAGGCCTCCAGCATCGGGATGATGGCGCTGTTCATGAACGGCTCGCCGCCCGTGAAGCCGATCTCCTCGACGCCGAGCTCCAGCGCGATGATCTCGTCCAGATAGGCCCGCACCTCGGCCAGCGAGAGGTAGGACAGGGCGTCGTTGCGCGGCGAGCTTTCGATGTAGCAGGTCACGCAGGCGATGTTGCAAAGCGTGCCGGTGTTGAACCACAGCGTCTCCAGCGACTTCAGCGCGACGCTGGCCCGGGGCGATCCGTCCAGGGTGACGCGCGGGTCCTTGAACTTGCCGGGGTTCAGCCGCGCCGCCGTGGGCGATACGAACGGCGACAGGATCGCCACGCCCGCTGTCTCGCCCCCGCCTTCGCCACCGTCCTGTCGCTGACCCACGTCGTCCTCCGGATTCACGCCTAGAACCGTGGCACAGACTGGCCCGCCCGGCCAAGCGCTCGCACCAGAAACGCCCTGCTTCCCTTGGGTCTACATAGCCAGCGCCGACAGAACATGGATATGCTCAAACAACCTGGAGCCTTGCCCCGAATGAAAAAATACCTGCCGCTGATCGTCCTGGTCATCGCCGTCATCGCCGTCTTCGCCAGCGGCGCGGGCCGTTACCTCAGCCTGGAGTCCCTGCGCGCCAACGAGGCGCTGCTACGCGGCTTCGTCAGTGACAACCTGGTGCTGGCCCTGCTGGTCTTCGTGCTGGTCTATGCCGCCGCCACCGCCGTCAGCATTCCCGGCGCCGTCTTCCTGACCCTGGCCGGCGGCTTCCTGTTCGGCACCCTGCTGGGGGGCAGCGCCACCGTCGTCGGCGCCACCATCGGCGCGGTGCTGGTCTTCCTCGTCGTCCGCACCTCGCTGGGCGAGACGCTGCGGGCGCGGGCGGAGAAGTCGGGCGGCAAGCTCAAGTCGGTGATGGACGGGATCGGGGCCGGCGCCTTCGGCTACATCCTGACGCTTCGCCTCATTCCGCTGGCGCCCTTCTGGCTGGTCAATGTGGCCTCGGCCCTGGCCCACGCTCCGCTGCGGTCCTACGCCCTGGCCACCCTGATCGGGATCATTCCGGGGACCTTCATCTACAGCAGCATCGGGGCCGGCATCGGCAAGCTGCTGGCGCGCGGTGAGGAGCCGAACCTGAAGGTGATCTTCGAGCCCTACGTCTTCGGGCCCCTGCTCGCCCTTGGCCTGATGTCGCTGGGCGTCACCCTCTACCAGCGGTACCGGGCGCGAAAGGGAGCGGCGTCTTGAAACAGGAACGCATCCGCGCCGACCTCGCCATCATCGGCGCAGGCTCCGGGGGTCTGTCGGTCGCGGCGGGCGCCGCTCAGCTGGGTCTCAAGGTCGTCCTGTTCGAGAAGGGCGAGATGGGGGGCGACTGCCTCAACTACGGCTGCGTGCCATCCAAGGCCCTGATCGCCTCGGCCGAGGCCGCCCACCGGGCCGCCCACAGCGGGGCGCTGGGCGTCAGCGCCGGCGGGGTCAGCGTCGACTTCGCCGCCGTGATGGCCCGGGTCCACAAGGTCATCGAAGAGATTGCCCCCATCGACAGCCAGGAGCGGTTCGAGGGGCTGGGCGTCAGGGTGGTGCGCGAAGCGGCGCGCTTTGCCGACCGCCGGATCGTGGAGAGCGACAGCGTCCGGGTGACGGCCCGCAAGGTGGTCATCGCCAGCGGCTCGCGCGCCGCCGCCCCGCCGATCCCGGACCTGGACGCGACGCCCTACCTCACCAACGAGAGCATCTTCGAACTCAAGTCTCTCCCCGACCATCTCCTGATCCTTGGCGGCGGCCCGATCGGGGTTGAGCTGGGCCAGGCTTTCCGTCGGCTCGGCGGCCAGGTCACCATCATCGAGGCCGATGCCATCCTGGGACGCGAAGACCCCCAGGCCGCGGCGGTGGTCGTCGAACAGCTGACTGCCGATGGCGTCACCCTGCGGCCCGGATGCCGGGCCCTGCGCATCGAGGCCGGGCCCGTGGTGGTCGTTCAGGGACCGGAGGGGGAAGAGCGCATCGCCGGCTCCCACCTCCTGGTCGCGACCGGCCGAACGCCCTCCATCGCCGGGCTCAACCTCGAGGCGGCCGGCGTCGCGTTCGACCGGGCCGGCGTGAAGACGGACAAGTCCCTCCGGACCAGCAATCCCAGGGTGTTCGCCATCGGCGACGTGGCCGGACGCGGCCAGTTCACCCATCTGGCCGGCGCCCACGCCGGGCTGTTTGTCCGCAAGGCCCTGTTCGCCGCCCCGATCAACGCCGACGGCCTGATCGTGCCGCGCGTCACCTACTGCGATCCCGAGCTGGCCTCCGTCGGACTGACCGAAGCCCAGGCGCGGGCGGAGCATGGCGATGATGTCCGCGTGCTGGTCCAGCCCTTCGCCGACAACGACCGGGCCCAGGCCGAAGGCGACATTCGCGGCTTCGGCAAGCTGATCACCACCAAACGCGGCAAGATCCTGGGCGTGACCCTGGTCGGCTCCCATGCCGGCGACCACCTGCCGCTCTGGGTGCTGACCATGACCGCCGGTCTGAAGCTGGGCACCCTGACCGGCATGATCGCGCCCTATCCGACGCGCGGCGAGATCAACAAGCGGCTGGCCGGCCAGTGGTACACAGGGACGCTGTTTTCGCCGATGACCCGCCGACTGGTGTCGGTGCTCAAACGGTTTGGATGAGGTCACGCAGGTGACAGGCCTGCGCCTTCCGGCGCATGCTGATGCAAAGACACAAGGGGGAAACCGATGACGAAGCTTCGTGACGGCTGGGTGAAGACGGTCTGGGTGCTGGCGCTGCTGCTGCCGGTCTGGTTCCTCGTCGCCGCCCTGAGTACGAAATTCGGCCTGCTCGACTGGCGCGTCGGCTTCGGCCTGATGGTCTTCAAGCTCGGCGCCCCCCTGCTGCTCGGCGTGCTCGTCCTGGCCGTTGTCGGCCTGCTGCTGGCCCTGCTGGTCAAGCCGCGACGCGGCTGGGGCCGGGCCCTGGTGGCGATCGTGATCCCGGTGCTGGCGCTCGGCTTCGCCGTCAGCGTCATGAGCAAGGCGCGCACCATCCCGCCGATCCACGACATCACCACCAACATCCAGGACCCGCCGCAATTCTCACCGGCGGTGAGCGCGGCCCGGGCCGCCATCGGCGGCGGCAACCCGATCCAGCCCATGGACACGCCCGTCCCGGCGCTGGGCGGCAAGACGGTCGGAGACCTCGGCAAGGCCGCCAATCCGGACCTTGCCTCCCTCACCCTCACCCAGTCGCCGGCCGAGGCCGCCAAGCTGGTCGTGGCCGCGGCCGAGAAGAGCGGGCTGAAGGTCACCAGCAAAGGAGACGGCGTCGTCGAGGCGGTTGCCGAGTCCTTCTGGTTCGGCTTCAAGGACGACGTCGTCTTCCGCATCCGGCCGGCCGCCAGCGGTTCCGGGTCGGTCGTCGATATCCGCTCGGCCTCCCGCGTGGGGATGAGCGATCTGGGGGCCAACGGCGCCCGGATCCGCAAGCTCTCGGCGGCGATCAAGGCCCAGGCCGGTTGACCCAGCCGGCGACTGGCCTGGCCCCTCATCCGGGTCTGGCCGGGACCTATCAGCGGGAAGTCGCGGCCAGCCTGGCCCGCGTCTGGGAGAATGTTCTGGACTGGGAACATCTGCCGGCGCTGCACGAGGGCCAGTTCCACAGCATCAGCCTGGTCGACAGCGGGCCATGGGGCTGGCGCGCGCGGGTTCTCAACCAGCCTGGCGCCGGCGCCGCCCAGATCATCGAGGTCAGGATCGACCGGGACGCGGGCCGCTATGTCTCCGCCACCCTGGAGGGTCCAGGCGCGGGATCAGAGGTCCGGACCCAGCTGGAGGCGCTCGCTCCGGACAGAACGAGGGTCAGCGTCGCCTTTCATGTGCCTGTGGCCGACCCGGCCAGACTGGCGCTGATCGGCGACCGCTACCGGGCGATCTACGCGCGGCTGTGGGACGAGGATGAAGCGATGATGGTGCATCGCGAGCGCGCCCTCGCCCAGCGACGTGAGCGTCGTGAAACACAGGGCGAGACTCTGGTGCTGGGGCCGCCGGAAGTCGTTCGCACCGCCGTCCCGCTGCTCGTCGAGTTCGCGGGCGAGCGGTTCCGGGTCATCGACCTGGACGGCGAGCTTGTCGTCCACGCCGCCACCTGCCCGCACTGGCTGGGACCGCTCGATCAGGCGCCGGTTCGCGACGGCTGCGTGCGCTGCCCCTGGCATGACTATGCCTTCGACGTCCGCACGGGACAGAGCGCCGATGGTCGGAAGCTGAGCCTTGCGACGCCGCCCAACCTGGTGCTGCGCGAGGGCGTGCTGACCCTGGTTTCGGCCTAGAGCACGTCAGGCGGAAGTGTACGCGGTTCCGCCGCCCGGACGTGCTCTAAATGTTTGATTCTAGACCCTTTTGATCAGGTTTTGATGCGTGCATCAAAACCTGAAAGGGTCTAGGGGCCGCGGAAGGGATTGAGCAGCAGGCTTAAGAGCCCGGCGGTCTTTGGCGTGCGAAACCCTTCCACGCCGAGCGTCATCGTCTCCAGGGGTTCGCGCGGCCGGGCTCGGTAGCTGCCGAGCAATCGGTCCCAGGCCGACAGCAGGAAGCCGTAGTTGCTGTCGGTTTCGTCCCGGTGGATCGAGTGGTGGATACGGTGCATGTCGGGCGTCACCAGCACCCGCCGCAGCAGACCGTCCAGCGCCGCCGGCATGGCGATCCGGGCATGGCTGAACATGCTGGCGGCGTTCAGCACGATCTCGAAGACCAGCACCGCCTCGGCCGGGGCGCCCAGGGCGACAACGACCGCGATCTTCCACAGCATAGACAGCACCATCTCGATCGGATGAAAGCGGACGGCTGTCGTGACATCGACGTCCAGATCGATGTGATGGCCCCGGTGGACCCGCCAAAGCCAGGGGACGGCGTGGAGGACCCGATGCTGGCCATAGACCGCCAGGTCCAGCAGCAGGAACGACAGGAGAGCGGCCAGCCAAAGCGGTGCAGGCAGACTATGGAACAGCCCCCAGTCCGCCTCTGCCGCCCAGACCGCCGCGCCGACGGCGGCGGCGGGAAAGGCAAACCTGAGCAGCAGGGTGTTCAGAACCGAGAGTCCAAGGTTCACCGGCCACCGGCTGCGCCTTGCCTGCCCCGGCGCCCGGCGCGGAAACACCATTTCCGCGATCGCCAGCAGGCCCAGGACACCCAGGTAGATCGACAGCCTGACCGTGGGCTCGTTCAAGATCTCTCGCTCCGAAGCAACGGCGGGCCCATGCTCAGCCGACCGAACGTCGGCCTTGCAGTCTTTGCTGAGCGGACAGGCTATCACCCTCTCCCGGGGGGCCGACAGGCTGACACCCGGGCTCCGGTCACCTGCACGAACCCCGGCGGACCGCCCTTGAATGAGCAGTCGGGCTGGCCTTCGGCGTCGGCGGTGGCGGAAACGAAGGCCCTCCCCGCCTGACCCTCGACATCGGCGCGCCTTGGGCGGAAGGTGATCTGGACGACCGGCGTTCAGCGTACCGTTCAAAGTCGCTCCGGGGAGACGGCCGATGAAGTCCCTATCCGTGATCCTTGCCGCCGTGGCGGCGCTGGCCCTGGCCGGCTGCGAGCCGAAGGCCGACAAGCCGGCCGCGCCGCCGGCCGCGACGACCGAGACCGTCGGCCTGAACGCCGAGATCGACAACGACGTCCAGCAGAAGAGCCTCACCGATCCAGACTTCCGGGGCGCGGCTTTGCAGGGCCCGGTCCGCTACGCCGACGACATTCTGACCGCCGCCGACAGCCGCCTGCTGGTCAGGCTGAAGGACGACAGCGGCCTGACCGTCGGCCCCAACGCCCGCATCAGCATCGACAGGTTCGTCATCGACACCGACGCCAGCGTCCCCGGGGCGGCGGTTTCGGTGGCCAAGGGCGCCTTCCGCTTCGCCTCCAGCGGCAAGGGGACAAAGCCCGACGGCGTGCGCTTCAACACCCCGCTGGCGGCCATCGGCATCAGAGGCACGATCCTCGAAGGTGTGGTCGGCCCCGACGCCCTGGCCGTCATCGGCGCCGGCCCCTGGCTGGCCATCCTGTCGCTCGATCCCGAGACGGCCACCGTCATCGTCCTGCGCGAGGGGATTATCGAGGTCCGCTTCGGCGACGAGACCATCGTTCTGGACCGGCCGGGCGAGGCCATCGCCCTGGGCGGAACCCGCCGCTCGACCGTCTTCCAGATGCCGCCCCCGGCCACGGTCCGTCTCGACGCCCTGCTGGCCCCTCGCGGCGCCGGTCCCCGTCCGCCGGCGCCGCCCGTCGTCGACGCCCCGCCGCCGCCGACGGCCGGCGCCGCCGACAAGCCCGTCCCGCCCCGCAAGCCGCCGCCCCGCCGTGTCCCGGCCGCCGGCGTGTCGAACGAGGACTATTCCCACGACAACGAGGCGGTCGGCGGCTCCGGCGGCGGTGACAGCTCGGGCGGCCTCAGCCGTCCGGTCCTTCGGCGCGGCGACGGCTCAGCGGTGGCCCCTGGTCAGCCGCCGCCGCGCCGGCAGCGCGACTATGGCGCCCCCCTGCCCCGGCGCGACGCCGGGCCGGGCTCGCCCTCCGTCGACATTCCGATTCCCGCCATCCCGCCGCGCCAGCCGCGCGATAGGCCCTCAGCGCCGAAGACCCAGGCCCCGGCCGGCGATCCCGTCCCCTCGCCGCAACTGAAGGCCGCGCCCCGGCCTTCCAGCCCGAAGGACCCGGCGCCGCGGGAATCCCCCGGTTAAACAACCCGTTAACACGAACGGCCATAGGCTGCGTCCAACCGGTATGCGCCCGGAGGAGGCCGTCATGTCCGTCACCCGCACCGGCGGCTTTCGCCGCAGCTACGATCACTTCGAGCCGGAGGTCGATGACGACCCGCACGCCCAGCGCCGCACGCGCGGCCTGCTCGAACAGATCGACTACGCCGCCTTCGCCGCCAACAAGGAACTGATCGGCCAGGCCCTCGGCCAGGGCGACATCCGCAAGTTCCAGCGCCTGGCCATCGCCGCCGCCCAGGCCCGCGCCGTCTGGGTCGCCCAGGCCCTTGCCGCCTCGGCCAGCGGCGGCAAGCTGTCGAGCGCCGACCTCGCCCAGCTCACGCACCTGCGCGCCACCTTCGAGGAACTGACCGAAGCCTACGAAGCCATGCGCCGCATGGTCGAGCGCGGCTACCTGGCCATGCCGGCCGCTCCGGCGGGCTGAAAACATCAAGGATTTCAAAGGCTCCAGGAATATGTCTAGACATATTCACCGGCCCTGACGGCCGCCGTCGGCGCCGCGACGAGCCGCGTAGGCCGAGCCTGAAACATTTCGGCCTACAAACCCCGCGCCGGCGCCTACACGGCGCCTACGCCCCAGCCTACAATCCCAGCGTCCCGGCACACGCCAAAGCCAACGCCACAAGGGGTTTGGGCCGGTTGCCCACGCCGCACGGCTTTTTCCGTAGGTGCGCCCGGGTGGTATAATGGTCCGCCGCTTCGATAGCGGCGTCTCTACCGCTTCTTGCCCAGCTCGGCGGCGATGTCCTTGGTCATCTTGCCGACCTTGCGGTGGGCGGCGGTCAGTTGATCCCGCGTCACGCCCCAGCGCTTCATCCAGTATTCCACCGCCTGCCGCTCGGAGAGATCGAGCCGCTCCTTGTCGATGAAGCCGCGCTTGTCCTTGAGGCCGGCCATGAAACATCTCTCCGTATGAGGGAGCACATTCGGCCAAGGCGAAGGCCCGATCAATCATCCTGTTGCGGCGACGTGGCGGCAGCGGGCTAAGCTAGCGAACGATTCACAGGGGCAGACATGGCCGACGACCCGACTTTCGCCAGCGACCTCAACACCACCTTCGGCCTCGTGCGCCGCGTCGAGATGAATCCCGAGGGCCGGGCCATCCTCGAATACGAGGCCGGCATGCACATGTGCCATTCGGGCGGCGTCGTGCAGGGCGGCTTCGTCACTGGCTGGATCGACGCGGCCATGGCCCACGCCCTGATCGCCAAGCACGGCGAGGGCATCGTGCCGATGAGCCTGGAACTGAAGGTCAGCTTCTTCGCCTCCACCCGCCCCGGCCGCGTCTTCGCCGAGGCCTGGATCGAGGGCGGCGGCAAGTCGACGGTGTTCATGGAAGGCCGGCTGAGCGACCCGGCCGGCAAGGTGCTGGCCAAGGCCACCTCGACCCTGCGCCTGATGGACCGCACCCGCGTCGAGGGCTCGGCCAGGGCGGCGCTGGCCGGCGGATAGGGACTGGCGCGCCACCGTGCGCCTCGTCTATCCTGATCGCTGATAACCAACGGCCGTCAAGAGCCGCGGACCCCAGGAAACGGATACCCAGAATGCACTACGCCGAGCTGAATCACGCCTGGGCCGAACTCACCGGTCCCGGCGGGGCCTTCGAGATCGTCGAGATGGACGTGAACGGCCACTGGATTCGCGGCTTCAAGAACGCGCCGCCCAGCGTGCGCGAGGTCTGGCTCTCGACCCTGCAGTTCGCCGACCGCGACTACCTGGTCTACCAGGACGAACGCCTGACCTACGGCCAGGCGCACCAGCTGACCGCCTCGATCGCCAACTGGCTGATGGCCCAGGGCGTGGTCCCCGGCGACCGCATCGCCATCGCCATGCGCAACTATCCCGAATGGATGCTGATCTACTGGGCCGCCGTCAGCATCGGCGTCACCGTGGTCGGCATGAACGCCTGGTGGACCGCGCCCGAGATGGCCTTCGGTCTGAGCGATGCGCGCCCCAAGGTGCTGTTCGCCGACGCCGAGCGGCTGGCCCGGGTGGCCGAGCAGCCCGACATGCTGGCCGGCGCCCATGTCGTCGCCGTGCGCACCGATACGCCCGAAGGCGGCGCCCCCTGGAGCGCGGTCATCGGCCATGGCGGGAGCCTGCCGGAGGTCGCCATCGATCCCGATTCCGACGCCTGCATCTTCTACACCTCCGGCACCACCGGCTTTCCCAAGGGCGCCCAACTGACCCACCGGGGCTGCGTCAGCAACCTGATGAACATGCTGTTCTCCGGCAACGTCGGGGCCATGGTGCTGGCCATGACCACTGGCGTCGTGCCGGACCCCGACAACCCGCCGCCGCCCCCGGCCGTGCTGGTCACCACGCCGCTGTTCCACGTCACCGCCAACAACTGCGGGGCCTACGCGGCGACCGCCATGGGCGGCAAGATGGTGCTGATGTACCGCTGGGACGCGACGCTGGCGCTGGAACTGATCCAGGCCGAGAAGATCAGCACGGTCAGCGGCGTGCCGGTCATGGCCCGCGAGCTGGTCAACCATCCGGACTTCGCCAAATACGACACCTCGTCCCTGCTCAGCGTCGGCGGCGGCGGGGCGCAGATTCAGCCAGATCTGGTCGACAAGATCGACAAGACCGTGCCCACCGCCCGGCCCAACACCGGCTACGGCATGACCGAGACCTGCGGCGTCATCACCTCGCTCAGCGGCGACTTCTTCGTCGACAAGCCCGCCAGCTGCGGCCGCGCCCTGCCCAACTTCGAGGCCAAGGTGGTCGACGACTTCGGCAACGCCCTGCCCACCGGCGAGGTCGGCGAGCTGTGGGTGCGCGGCAGCAGCGTCATCAAGGGCTACATCAACCGCCCCGAGGCCACCGCCGAGACCATCACCGACGGCTGGCTGCACACCGGCGACGTCGCCCGCATCGACGAGGAAGGCTTCATCTTCCTGGTCGACCGCAAGAAGGACATGGTCCTGCGCGGCGGCGAGAACGTCTATTGCGCCGAGGTCGAGGCGGCCATCTATCGCCATGCGGCGGTCGCCGAGGCGGTGGTGTTCGGCACCCCCGACGAGCGGCTGGGCGAGGAGGTGGCGGCCGCCATCCTGCTGCGCGACGGCCACAAGGCGACGGCGGACGAACTGCGCGACTTCGTGGCCAGCCTGATCGCCCGGCACAAGGCCCCCCGCTACATCTGGTTCCTGTCGGAAAACATCCCGCGCAACGCCAGCGGCAAGTTCCTCAAGAAGGACCTCAAGGCGACGCTGAAGGTCGAAGAGGCCGTCTAGGCGGCTTGCTGTCAGGTTACTGTGTCGGCTCAACGACTTAGCTTCTGAGATCGACTCCCAACTGATGTCGGCGGGGGAACGGCTTGCCGTTCTGCGGGTTTGCTCGCCGACCATCATTCGAGGAGAGCCCCATGGAAAAGACCTTTACCGCCGACGACGCCCCGGACGCCGTCGCCCTGCTCAAGGCCGATCACCGCAAGGTCGAGGAGCTGTTCGAGAAATTCGAGAACGCCAAGGGCGACGGCGCCAAGAAGAAGCTGGCCGAGCAGATCTGCCTGGAGCTGAAAGTCCATGCCATGATCGAGGAGGAAATCTTCTATCCGGCCTGCGAGGGCAAGATCGAGGAAGACCTGCTCAAGGAAGCCTACGTCGAACACGACGGCGCCAAGCTGCTGATCAATGAGATCGAGGCCGGCGGTCCGGACGACGAGTTCTACGACGCCAAGGTCAAGGTGCTGTCCGAGGAGATCGAGCACCACGTCGAGGAAGAGGAAAAGCGGGTCGAAGGCATGTTCAGTCAGGCCCGCAAGGCCGGCCTCGACATGGATGAACTCGGCCGCCGGATGTTCGCCCGCAAGGAAGAACTGATGGAACAGGCCAAGGCCGGCGGCCTGGGTCCGGCCCAGACCACGACGATGCAGGGCGACCAGCCGACCGCCTAGGCGGCGAGCGCCCCCGGGGCGGGGGCCTGGCCTTCGCCCCGGATCAGCGCGGCTTGCGCGGCAGCCAGTGGCGGCGACCGATGTCTGCCCGCAGCATCGGCGTCACGATCAGTTCGAGCGCGATGCCAATGCCCGCCGTCAGCATCATCAGGCCCATGATCAGATTGCCGCGGTCATAGATCTCGTTGCGGTCAGGGCTGAGCCCGTGCACCGCCATCCAGGTCCAGACCAGAATGACGCCGATGATCGGCCCGACGGCCATGAGCAGCACCAGATAGCGCAGGATGCCCAGCGCGACGATTTTCAGGTTGAGCATGGCGGCCTCCTGAAGCCGACTGTCGATCTGCCCTCCCAGTCTCGCCTTGATCCGGATCAAGGCCTGCCATCCCCCGCCGCCTAGGGTCGCCGCCTGATCTTCGCGGGAGATGTTCCATGAGTCCGAGCGCCTGGCGCGGTCACCCTCCCCGGCGCGGCCTTGACCGTCCGCCCGTGCGAGCCAGATTGCCGGGCATGTCAGCCACCCGCGCCACCGCCCTCGCCCTGATCGCTCAGTATGGCGGCGACGCCGAAACCATCGCCATGCTGCGGGCCGCCGAGTACGCCGCGCTTGGCGACGTGCAGGGCCTCGCCGACTGGGACGCCATCATCGCCGACATCCAGCGCCTCGATCGCGAGGGCCCTGGCGCGGCCGGCCTCAACTGACCGTCTGGGGCGCGAACCAGGGAACAAGCCGCTCGATGGCCTCGGCGATCTCGGCCGTCGAGACCGCGAAGCTGAAGCGGATGAAGCGATGGCCATCGACCGGGTCGAAATCGACGCCCGGGGCGGTGGCCACGCCTGTCTCGGTCAGCAGCCGCTTGCAGAAGCCCATGCTGTCCTGCGTCAGATGGCCGATGTCGGCCCAGATGTAGAAGGCCCCGTCCGGCGGCGCGATGGCGGTGAGGCCAAGGCGCGGCAGGGCGTCCAGCAGGAGTTCGCGGTTGCGGGCATAGGTGGCGACGTGGCCTTCCAGCTCGGCGATGTCGTCCATGGCCGCCAGGCCCGCGTGCTGGCTGAGTGACGGAGCGGTCAGGAACAGGTTGCCGACATAGGCGCGGGCCGCCTCGCGCAGGTCGGTCGGGGCGACCAGCCAGCCGAGCCGCCAGCCGGCCATGCTGAAGTATTTCGAGAAGCTGTTGATGATCAGGGCGTCCGGATCGAACTCCAGCATCGAGTGGGTGGGACCGACGTAGGACAGGCCGTGGTAGATTTCGTCCGAGACGATGCGGATGCCGCGCGCCTTGCAGACGGCGGCGATGGCGGCCAGGCCCTCGGCCCCGATGATGGTGCCGGTCGGGTTGGCCGGGCTGGCGATGATCAGGCCGGCGGGGGCCGGGTCCATCGCCTCGATCATGGCGGCGGTCAGCTGGTAGCGGGTGGCCGGTCCGCAGGCCAGTTCGACGGGGACCATGTTCAGCGCCGTGACCGTTCCGCGATAGGCGACATAGCCCGGCCGCGCCATGGCGATGCGGTCGCCGGGTTGGAAGGCGCTGGACAGGGCCAGCACCAGAGCCGGCGAAGCGCCGCAGGTCAGGATGATGCGGCCCGGCTCGATCTCGACGCCGTGCAGGCGGCGGTAGCGCTCGGCCAGCGCAGCGCACAGCGGGCTGCTCTCCCAGTAGCCCATGGCGTCGGCGTCGAGCACCTGGTGGGCGGCGGTGATGGCGCTGGCCGGGGCGCCGGTCGAGGGTTGGCCGAACTCCATATGGATGACGCGCGTCCCCTCGGCCTTGAGCCGGTGGGCCAGGCGGCTGATCTCGATGGCGCGGAAGGGGTCGGGGGTAGCCATGGGTTCCGCCTAGCCGCTTTCGCGGACGATGGGAACGGGTTGGCGGCGCGCCGGTTGTGCCAGGGAGGAGACAACGATGAGCCAGCCCAATTCCGAAGGCCGCAAAGCCAACGCCGCCCAACCGCTCGGTGAAACCCCCGGCCTGAAGTCCGAGGCCGACCACAAGAAGACCGCCGACCGATCGCGAAAGGCGGCCGGGCCAGATGGGCCCGACGCGCGCGAGATCGGCGATACGTTCAAGGACTAGCCACAGCCTGCCAGCCCCGCCGGTTCATGCCCGGTTCAAGCCTGCGACGCGAAGCTGGTTTGACTCCCTCCAAGCCCTCGTGGTGAGGTTAATGTCGAGGGCGACAGGGGGCCTCCGCACGTCATGAACCGTCTCATCGCGCTGGCCGCCGCCGCGCCGCTCGCCTTGCTTGCCGGCCAGAGCCTGGCCCAGACCCCCGCCCCGCCGCAGGCCGAAGTCCTGCGCTTCGAGGCGCCGCAGCGGCCCATCGCCGTCACCCTGCCCACCCCCGGCGAGTGCCGCGCCCTGCTGCCGGCCCACATTGAAAACCTCGTCTACGGCCTCGGGGTCGAAGGCGCGACGTTGCTGACTCAGGATGGCCTGCAGACCCTGACCATGCACCTCACCCCGGAGGGCGCGCCCAAGGTGGCCGCGTGGCTGGACTGTCACTACGCAACGCTCGGCTATGTCGGCGCGCGCAGCAGCATCATCCTGGAGGCGGGCGTCTGGAAGGTTCGGGTCCGCGAAGGCCGCGTGACCGGGCTCACGGTTCAAGGCGCCGACGCCTCGCAGGAAGCCTTCATCCGCCGCGCCTTCGCAGACGTGAAGGTCGGCCAGCTGCTCAACGTCCGCGACCTCAAGCGCGGGGCTGACGCGGCCAGCCGCTTCGGCTTCTGGGGCGTCGCGCCCTCGGTGACGCCGGATGGCGACGGCGTCACGCTTGTTCTGACGGTCTCTCCCGGCCCGCCCGGCATCTTCCTCAGCGCCCAGAACGCCTCGGCCGAGACGGTGGGAAGCTGGAGCGGCGGGGCCAGCCTGATCTTCGGCGACCTCACCCCGCTGCATGAGCGCACCATCATCGGCGTCTTCCACGACCTGACCGGCGACGCCCAGCGGGGCGCTCAGATCTCCAGCCAGGTCCTGATGACGGCCTCCGGCCTGGAGCTGAAGGGCGACCTGGCCATCTTCGAGCAATCGCCCAATGAACGCGCGCCGAACCTCGACACCGAAGGCGTCACCCGCGTCGGCCGCCTTGAACTGCGCCATCCCCTGGGCCTGGCCAGCAACAGCCGTGGCAGCGTGCTCTTCGCCGGTCGCGCCGGCGTCGAGGCCATCGACCAGGACACCGACCTCGCCGAGGGCCCGCTGTCGGGCGCCGCCACGGTGCGCGACCGCCTGCGGGTCGCCTATGCCGGGGTGCAGGCGGACTTCCGCTCCAAAAATACCACGGCGTATGGCTATGTCAGCCTGCGAAAGGGCCTCGACGGTTTGGGCTCCAGCGACGAGGGCGACGCCCTGCTCAGCCGAGTCGATGCCGATCCCGCCGCCCTGGTGCTGCGCTTCGAGGGGGCCGCCTCGATCAATTCCGGCGGCTTCCTCATCGAGCCGCGCCTGCGGGCCCAGCTCTCCGACAAGCCGCTGCTGCAGTATGAGGAATTCACCTACGGCGGCCTCATCGGCGGCCGGGCGCTGGATCCCGGCGCCCTGTTCGGCGACAGCGGCGTCAGCGGCTCGGTCGATATCTATGGCCCGGCCGCCAAGCTGGGGACCCGCTTCTCGATCCGGCCCGCCGCCTTCGTCGAGGGCGCCTGGGCGACCAACGAGGATGATCTGGGCCCGGCCGTCGATCGGCTGGAAAAGCACGGCGCCTTCGCCGGGGCGGGCGTCCGCTTCAGCCTCGACGGACGCTGGAACCTGGACCTGCTCTACGCAGCCCCGCTGGGCGACACGGTCGGGGTGCCCGACCAGTTCGTCGGACCCAAGGTGTCAGTAGGCATATCGGGCGGGTTCAGCTTCTGAAGCCTTGGCGACGGCGGTCGCCAGCCGGGCCTCGATGACCTCCGCCGACAGTTGCAGAACCAGGGCGGCATCACGCTGCTGGTCGCTGATCAGGCCGGCGGCGACCAGCTGTTCGCCGATCCGCTCGCTCATTCCCCGGCCCCGCGCCAGCGCGCTTTGCAGATCATCGTGGCTGAGGGCGCCGGCCCGGACCAGCAGGTCGCCCAGCCGCACATAGCCTGAGCGGATGTCGCGCCACAGCGCCGCCTCGTCCGAGGCGCTGATCCTCCCCTGGCCGCGCACCTGGGCCAGAGCCGCCCGGCCGCGCGCAAACGGCGAAGGTTCCCAGGCAAAGCGGATGGCGAAGGCGACATCGCTGAGCGGGGCATAGAGGTAGCGGACGCTCTTCACCCCGGCGGCCCCGAGGAGCTTCTCCAGCTCGGCGCGGCGGGCGGCCGGCAGCGGCTCGGCCAGGGCCACATCGAGGGTGCCGTTCTGGCGGCGCAGGGGCACGGCGGCGAACCAGGCGGCCTGCTCCGGCTTGAGCAGCCACAGGACGCTGTCCTCGATCTGGAACGGATCGAACATCGAGGCGTAGACCTCGCCGCGCTCGGCGAAGGCCTCCGCCAGGTGCTCGTCCTCGACGAGGCCGAGGTCGAGAAGCTGCAGGCCAATGGGCCGGTAGCGCGCTTTCTGGGCGGTAAGCGCCTGGTCGAGGCCGGCCTCGTCCAAGTGATTCCAGAAGCGCAGCACATCACCGACCCGGCCGCCGCGCTCGAGCTCCGACAGCGAGGGATAGCTGTGCTGGGTCTTGTCCCAGGCGATGGTGCGGCCGGTGATCAGATGGCTGACGTACTGGCGCAGCGAGCGGAAGAAGGCCCCGAAGCCGATCAGGTTGGACACCACGATCCGCACCGGCGTCAGCGGCACATGTTTGAGCCCATGGTTGATCCCGGTGAACCAGGCCCGGTGCAGGATGCGGTTGACCAGGAAGATGAAGTTCAGCGCCACCAGCCACCAGACCCACTTCTTGTCGATGATCGGCGGCAACTGCGCCACCTGTGGCCAGATCGCCGAGACGCCCCAGTAGCCCAGCACCTGGATGACGATCAGATAGGCGAGCGCCCCGACCGGCGAGGTGAACAGCGCCTTGCGGTCTCGGAACAGGTAATAGCGGTTCGACAACCCGCCGAACCAGCCGAGCTGCTTCCAGCCCAAGTAGGAGATGCCCAGCATCCAGCGGGTCTTCTGGCGCACCGAGGTCTGGAAGCGGTCGGGGAAGAACTCCTTGGTGGCGACCAGCTCGCGCTTCATCACCGTCACCTCGCCCTTGCCGAACCAGCGCTTGCGTTGGCGCGGCACCCGGGCGTGATAGCGGATGAACTCGGACGGATAGCCGAGTGAGGCCAGCCGGTGGGCGACGTCATAGTCCTCGGTCAGGCTGTCGGTGTTGAACGGCTGGCCGTCCTTTTCCCGCACCAGGGCCAGCATGGCCGAGCGGGCGAAGGCGGTGGCGACGCCTGCCGAGGGGGTCATCCCGGTCACCGCCGAACGGACCGGCAGGTCCTTGGTGTGGAACTCGGCGAACTCGTCCATGTAGTGGCAGGCGACCAGCTTGTGCCACTGGCGGTCCATGGACAGCACCGGCATCTGGATCATGCCGTTGTCCTCGATGAACCAATTGACCGTTTTCAAACCGTAGGGGTGAACCACGTCCTCGGCGTCATGCATCAGGAAGACGTCGAACTTCTCCCCGGTCCGCTGCTCGTGCAGCAGGATGTTCTGGACCAGCCAGTTGAGGCAGTCGGCCTTGCTGGTCGGGCCGTCGTGCGGCACCTCGGCAAGGTAGGTGTTGGGAAAGCGCTGGCGGACCTTCTCCACCTCCCGCCGGGTGTCGGGGTCGTTGGCGTAGACGCCGACGAAGATCTTGTAGCGGGCGTAGTTGAAGGTCTTGTTGGTGTTGGCCACCATGTTGGCGATGACGTCGCTCTCCTGCCAGGCAGGAACCATGATGGCGATCAGCTTTTCAGGATGGGCGTCGAGCCGGGCCTGCTTGGGCGGGCGTCCCCAGAAATCCCACAACTTTTCCCAGCGCTGCCACCAGTACATCAGGTCGATGAACAGGTCGTCGATCGAGCTGATGGTGATCAGCACGGCGGTGATGATGATGGCGACCTTGAGCACGCCCCAGTAGCCGAGGACGGCCGCGAAGGCGCTGTCGCCGGTGATGCCCACCGACGCCAGCCAACCCGCGATCTGCGCCAGCGCGTTGTCCATGCCCCCCCCAACCCTCGAAAAGGGTTAACCAGCATTCAGCCTTTCCACGGGGTCCACCGCAAGTCCTTGCGCGTACTGACGGGTAAGGATGTCGGCGATCCGCTCGGAGGCGTAGCCGTCGCCGAACGGGCTGAGGGCCTTGGACATCTTGTGACGCTCGTCCTCATTGGTCAGCAGCAGACAGGCCGCGGCGGCGACGCCGTGACGGCTGACTCCGACCAGGCGGGCGACGCCGGCGGTCACCGCCTCCATCCGCTCGGTGGATTCCCGCAGGATCAGGACGGGGACGCCGAACACTGGCGCCTCTTCCTGGACGCCGCCGCTGTCGGACAGGATGGCGACGCAGCTTTTCAGCAGGCTGAGGAAGTCAGGGTATTCGAGCGGGCCGACGATGCGGATGCGCGGCTGGCCTTCCAGCATCGCGAACACCCGTTGCCGGAGCGCCGGATTGGCGTGGGCCACGAAGACGATCTCGACGTCCGGGACATGGTCGCGGATGTCCAGCAGGGCGCCCAGCACATGGTCGAGGGCCTCGCCCCAGTTTTCGCGCCGGTGCAGGGTGACCATGATCCGGCGCAGACCGGCGGTCAGCGGTTCGGCGGTGATGCCGGCGGCCGTGAGGCGTACGCTGTCGACGCCAGTGTTGCCGGTGACGAAAACGCGGTCGTCGCGCACCCCCTGGCGATGCAGGTTGGCGGCGGCGAAGCCCGTCGGGGCGAAGTGGAGATCAGCCAGTTGGCCGACCACGCAGCGCCAGCCTTCTTCCGGGAAAGGACTGGCCAGGTCGAAGGTGCGCAGGCCCGCCTCTACGTGCGCCACGGGGATGCGGCGGGCAAAGGCGGCCATGGCGCCGGCGGCGGTCGATGAGGTGTCGCCCTGGACGATCACCAGGTCGGGCGCACAGGCCTCATAGGCTTCGTCCAGCTGGCCCATGACGTGGGCGAAGCGGGCGCCGAGGCTGCCGAGGTTGTCGGGCGGGACCAGGCTGAGGTCGGGATCGATGCCGAGAGTCGTCAGGGTCTGGCGGTTGAGCGCCGCCTGTTGCTCGGTCGAGATCCAGATGGGGTCGAACCCCGCACTTGCCGCCAGCGCCGCCCTTACTGGCGCCAGCTTGACCACCTCGGGCCGGGTCCCGGCCACAATCGCCACCCTCACGGTCGTATTCCTTCAACCGGGGCAGCCCGTCGCCGCCCCATGTGTGGAGAAATGACGGCGTTCGATTGAACTCTGTCTGAGGTCGCCGTTGGCTGGCGTTCATATTCCGGTTGGAGAAGTAGGGATTAGCTGGCCAGACCGATGGCCTTCAGCCGTTCGTGCAGGAATTCGCCGGCCGAGATGTCCGGATACGTCTTGCCCCCCTCGCCGATGCATTGCGGCAGGACGTCGAGCCGCGTCGCCAGGGTCGGGTGCATGAAGAAGGGCATGGAGTAGCGGCTGGCGTTCTCCGCCCCCTCCGGATTGACCACCCGGTGGGTGGTCGAGGGGATCAGGCCATTGGTCAGGCGCTGAAGCATGTCGCCGGAATCGACGATCAGGTTGCGCGGCGCGGTCTCGACCGGCAGCCAGCTGCCGTCGCGGTCGAGCAGCTGCAGCCCGGCGCCCTTGGCGGCGACCAGGATGGTGATGAAATTGATGTCCTCATGCGCCGCCGAGCGCACCGCGCCGTCCGGGTCGCCGTTGATCGGCGGGTAGTGAAGGACCCGCAGCAGGGAGGTGCCGTACTTCACCCGCTCGTCGAAATAATCCTCCGGCAGGCCGAGGTTGGGGGCCAGGGCGCGGAGCAGGATCTGGCCGGTTTCGTTGAGGGCGGCGAACAGGCGGGTGAAGGTCTCCTGGAACCCGGCGATCTCGGCGGGCCATACGTTTTCGGGAAACGGCTCATCGGCGGGCGCGTCCGGGCTGGGATCGTGGCCGATCTGCCAGAACTCCTTGAGGTCCGGCTTGCTGCTGTCCTTGGCGTGCTCGACGCCGAAGGGGGTGTAGCCGCGCATGCCGGCGGCGTAGGCTTTCTTGGCGTCCTCCGGCAGGGCGAAGACCTTCTCTGCCAGGCCATAGGCCGTCTCGAGCAGGTCGGGCGAGACGTTGTGGTCGGCCAGGGTGAAGAAGCCGAACTCCTTGAGGCCCCGGAACAGGTCGGCGGAGAACCGCGCCCGGCTGGCGGCGTCGCCGTGGGTGTAGGCCTTGAGGCTGAGTTCGGGGACGTGTCGGGTCATGGGCAGTCTCTTGCCAGTTGGGCAGGTATTTTAGGCCCCCGCGAGCGCCGCGTCGACTTCGGCGCGGGTCGGCAGCGACGGCTGGGCGCCGGCGCGGGTCACCGCCAGGGCGCCGGCGGTGCAGGCGAAGGCCAGGGCGTCCTTCGGAGGCTGGCCTTCCAGCAGGGCGACGGCCAGGGCGGCGACGAAGCAGTCCCCGGCCCCGGTGGTGTCGACGACGGTGACCGGCGGCGGGGCGGCGGCGGCGATCTCCACCCCGTCCTTGAACAGTTTGGCGCCGGCCCCGCCGAGGGTGACCGCGACCAGGCCCGGGGATTGATGCAGGCTCTCGCCGTAGAAGGCGGCCTCGGTCTCATTGACGACCAGCAGGTCGGCGCGGTCGAGCAGGGTCTGGGGCACGACGGCGGCCGGGGCCAGGTTGACGGCGACGAAGCCGGTGGCGCGTTCGGCGGCGGCGGCAACGGTGGGGATCGGCAGCTCCAGCTGCAGGATGACGGCGCCCTCCAGGGTGTTGGGCAGGTCGCCGGGCAGGACGCCGGCGTTGGCGCCGGGGGCGACGATGATCTGGTTCTCGCCCTCGGCGGAGACGGCGATCAGGGCTACGCCCGTGGCCAGCTCGGGCCGGGTGGCCACGCCCCAGAGATCGACGCCGTCACGGCGCAGCAGGCCCAGGGCTTCGTCGGCCATGCCGTCCTTGCCGGTGGCTCCGATCAACTGGACGGCGGCGCCGAGGCGGCGGGCGGCCAGCGCCTGGTTGGCGCCCTTGCCGCCGGGGTGGCGGGCCAGGGTGGCGCCGGTGACCGTCTCGCCCGGCGCCGGCAGGGTGGCGGCGGTGGCCACGAAGTCGAGGTTGATCGAGCCGACGACGGTCAGGGCGACGCTCATTTGAGCCGCTCCGTGATCAGGTCGAAGACCCCCTGCCCGTCCGCCCTGGTGACCCAGCGATGCGGCGAGGCGGCGGCGTCACGGAACTCGACGGCGGTGTGGCCGAGGGCCAGGGGTGACGCGGTCTCGACGGCGATCCGGCAAGGAACCGTTTCGAACAGCCGCGGGGCGATCAGCCAGGCGATCGGGCAGGGGTCGTGCAGGGGGGCGTCGAGGCCGCGGACGATCTGGTGCTCGATCCGGCGGGAGAAGCGCAGGAGGGAAGCCGCGGCGGCGGCGCGTGGGTTTGCGAGGGCCTCGATGGCGGCGATGCGGTCCTGCGTGGCTCGCACCTGGTGGGTGGCGTCGAGGCCGTGGACGATCACCGGCGCGCCGCTGGCGAAGACCACATGGGCAGCGTGGGGGTCGGCGAAGATGTTGTATTCGGCCGAGGCGGTGATGTTGCCGCCCTCCAGCCTGGCCCCGCCCATGACCACCACCCGGCGGATGCGGCCGACGATGGCCGGTTCCAGGACCATGGCCATGGCCAGGTTGGTGAAGGGGCCGGTGACGACGATATCGACGGTTCCCGGTGGGTGGTCCTGCAGGGTTTTGATCAGGAAATCGACGGCGTGAGGCCCGGGTTCGTCCGGGACATCGCTGAGGGGCATGTCGCCCAGGCCCGATTCGCCATGGAAGTGGCCCGCCTCGACCGGGACGCGGACCATGGGCCGCTGGCAGCCGGCCAGGACCGGCACGTCATCACGGCCCGCCAGGCTTCGAATGATGCGGGCGTTGCGGGCGGTCAGTGGCGCGGCGACGTTGCCGGCGACGGTGGTGACGCCGAGGAGGTCGAGCTCGGGGCTGGCGAAGGCGAGCAGCAGAGCGACGCCGTCGTCCACCCCCGGATCGCAGTCGATGATCAGGGTAGAATGTGACACCCCTCCATTGTCGGCCGGACCGGGGTCCGGCCGCAATAGGGTCAGATGACGCCCAGCTCGCGCAGCTGGTCGAGGAAGCGGCGGGTGTTGCTGTAGTTCTTGGCGGTCAGGCCCTGGGTCTCGTAGTCGGCGAACACCGAGTCCGGCACCACAACGCCGTCTTCGACGCGATCGATCTTGCCGGCCTTGATCAGCCGCTGCACGTGGCGGCGGGCGGTCTCGTAGGAGATGCCCAGCTCACGGGCCACGACATAGACGCTGACCGGCCGGCGGACGTCGTTGGGCGGGATGTCGTTGCTGGCCTGGAAGCGGCCGTCGGGGCCGTTCAGGTGGCGGGTGTTGGCCTCGGTGATGGCCAGCAGGATCAGGCCGTCGAGGATGTCGCCGCCGCCGAAGCTCTTGACCAGGGTGAGGCCCTGCAGGAACCAGCGCGAGGACAGCCGCGCCACGATGCGCTTCTGGTCGATGGTCGTCTCGTCGTTCACCGGGGTTGGGAACTCGGCCGTCTTGAGTGCGGATTGAGGCATTGTGCGTCCCCCCGGAGCGCGGGTTCTGGGTGAGTGGGCGAGTAAGCTACTCTTGGGTAATCCTGCACCAATCTGGGCATAGCTCAAAGAACATCGTGACCCAAATCGAGGGTTGGACAAGATGTCGCGGGTCAGGAGATGATCGGGGCTTCCTCGGGTCGCGCGTCACAGGTTTCCATGCACATGTCTCTTCGCTTCGCACCGGTCCTGCTGGCCGCCCTTGTCCTGGCGGCGCCGGCCCCGAGCCTTGCCCGGCAGGCCGACGGCTACCGCATGCCGCCGGCACCGATCCCGCAGATCATCGACGCCGAGCCGACGCCGGTCGTCACCCCCTCGCGCGACCGCAAGCTGATCGCCCTGATCGGCCGCGAGAACCTGCCGTCGATCGCGGCGGTGTCCGAACCGATCCTGCGGCTGGCCGGGGCGCGGGTGAACCCGCGCACCAACGGCCCGATCGAGGCCCGCACCACCTATCTGCGGTCCCTGAGCTTCATCACTGTCAACGGCGGGGGCGAGGTGAAGGCGGCGCTACCGGCCGGCCTGCGCGCCCTCGGCGCCTCCTGGTCGCCGGACGGCCGCTGGCTGGCGATGATGGCCGAATCCGCGGACGGCCTAGACCTGTGGGTGGTCAGTTCGAAGACCGGCGAGGCGCGCCGGGTCGGCGACGTGAAGCTCAACGCCGCCTTCGGGGCCGCCTACGGCTGGCTGCCGGACAGCTCCGGCTTCCTGGCCCGCGTCGTGCCGCCCGGGCGTGGCCAGCCGCCCGCCGCCGAGACAACGCCGACCGGGCCGCTGGTGCAGGAGAGCAAGGGCCGCGCCGCGCCGGTGCGCACCGCCCAGGACCTGCTGGCCTCGCCGCGGGACGAGGCCCTGTTCGAGCACTATTTCACCAGCCAGCTGGTCCGTATCGGCCTTGATGGCGCGGTGACGCCGGTCGGCAAGCCCGGCCTCTACAGCGGCGCGCAGGTCTCGCCCGACGGCCGCTTCATCCTGACCACCCGGGTCAAGCGGCCGTTCAGCTACATCGTGTCGGCCGGCCGCTTCCCGACCGAGATCGCCGTCATCGACTGGTCGGGCGCGGTGGTGAAGGCGGTGGTCGACCGGCCGCTGGCCGACGACCTGCCGCCGCCGTTCGACGCGGTGGTGACCGGGCCGCGCAGCGTCAGCTGGCGCGACGACGCCCCGGCGACGCTGGTCTGGGTCGAGGCCCAGGACGGCGGCGATCCACGCGCCAAGGTCGCCGTCCACGACCGCGTACTGATGCAGGCCGCGCCCTTCACCGCCCCGCCGACCACCCTGGTCGACCTGGCCGAGCGTTTCGCCGGCATCGACTGGGGCCGCCGCGACCTGGCCGTCGTCCACAGCCAGTGGTTCGACACCCGCCACGAAACGCGGATGGCGGTGAACCCGTCGCGTCCCGGAACGCCCCGCATCCTGGTCAGCCGCAACTACCAGGGCCGCTACGACGACCCGGGCGACGTGCTGATGACCTCGCTGCCCAACGGTCGCCAGGTCATCCATTTCACCCCCGACGGCCGCGGCATGTACATGAGCGGGCCCGGCGAGACGCCGGAGGGAGGCTTCCCCTTCCTGGCGTCGATGTCGTTCGAGACCGGCAAGTCCACCCGGCTGTGGACCTCCGGCGCCAGCCACTACGAGCAGGTGCTCGACCTGATCGACGACGCCCGGCTGATCCTGCTGACCCGCCGCGAGAGCCGCGCCGACAACCCCAACTATTTCCTGCGGGACGTGAAGGGCGGCAAGCTGGCCCAGCTGACCCGCATCCCCGACCCGGCGCCGCAGTTCGCCGGGGTGACCAAGCAGGAGGTCAAGTACAAGCGGGCCGACGGGGTGCAGCTGTCGGGCACGCTGTACCTGCCGGCCGGCTACGACAAGGACCGCGACGGGCCGCTGCCGATGCTGATGTGGGCCTATCCGGCCGAGTTCACCGACGCCGGGGTGGCCGGCCAGACGGTCGACCGCTCCAACCGCTTCACCCGGCCAGGCGGCATCAGCCACCTGTTCCTGCTGACCCAGGGCTACGCCATCTTCGACAACCCCTCGATGCCGATCGTCGGGGTGAACGGGGCCGAGCCCAACGACACCTACATCGAACAGCTGACCGCCGACGCCGAGGCCGCCGTGAAGGCGGTGGTCGACCTGGGCGTGGCCGACCGCGACCGCATCGCCATCGGCGGCCACAGCTACGGCGCCTTCATGACCGCCAACCTGCTGGCCCATACCGACCTGTTCCGGGCCGGCATCGCCCGCTCGGGGGCCTACAACCGCACCCTGACGCCGTTCGGCTTCCAGTCGGAACAGCGCACCTACTGGGAGGCGACCGACACCTACACGAAGATGAGCCCCTTCACCTATGCGACGAAGATCAACGAGCCGATCCTGCTGATCCACGGCGGGGCGGACGACAATTCGGGCACCTTCCCGGTGCAGACGGAGCGCTTCTTCGCGGCCCTGAAGGGGGCCGGGGCGACGGCGCGCTATGTGGTGCTGCCCAACGAGGCCCATGCCTACCGGGCCCGGGAATCGACGCTGCATACCCTGTGGGAGATGAGCGACTGGATGGACCGCTATGTGAAGGCGGCGCCGGCCCGCACACGGTGACCCACCACGATGGTGTGGGGGGTTGCGGCGAGGGTGCGAACAGGCAACTTTCACCCCCTGCCCCGCTAGGAATTGTCCATGCTCAAGTCCCTCGCCGTCCGCGTGCTGATCGCCCTGGTCCTGGGGCTGCTGGTCGGCGCCGCGCTGCAGGTCTGGGCGCCCAAATCCATCCAGGACGGGATGACCATCGTCGAGGCGCTGGGCTCGCTGTGGCTCAACGCCCTGCGGATGACCATCGTGCCGCTGGTCTTCACCCTGCTGGTGCTGGGCATCGCCTCGGTGGCCGACGCCGCCGCCACCGGCAAGCTGGCGGCCAGGGCCATCGTGCTGTTCGGTGTCTTCCTGGCGGTGTTCGCGACATACAGCGTGCTGGTGACGCAGGGCTGGCTGGCGCTGTGGCCGATCGACGAGGCGGCCGGCGCGGCCTTGCGGGCCAGCGCCCAGGCCCCCGACGCGGCGGCGGCCAAGGCCTCGACCGTCGCCGACTTTCTCAGGACCCTGGCCCCGGCCAACGCGCTGAAGGCCGCCGTCGAGGACGCCATCCTGCCGCTGGTGGTGTTCGGGGTCTTCTTCGGTTTCGGGGCCAGCCGTCTCGGCGACGACCTCAAGCTGCCGTTGCTGACCGTCTTCCGGGCCGTGGCCGAGACCATGCTCAATGTCGTGCGCTGGGTGCTGTGGGCGGCGCCGATCGGGGTCTTCGCCCTGTCGCTGAGCGTCGGCCTGCGCACGGGCGTGGCCAGCGCCGCCACCCTTCTGCAGTACATCGTCATCGTCTCGACCATCACCGCCTCGATCACCGTCATCATGTTCGTCATCGTCGCCCTGAGCCGGGCGGCGAAGTTCGGGGAGTTCCTGCGGGCCGCCGGGCCGGTGCTGGCCGTGGCCTTCTCTACCCAGTCGTCGCTGGCCAGTCTGCCGGCCATGCTGGAGCGGACGCGGGACAACCTCGGGGTTCCGGTGCGCATCACCGGCCTGGTGCTGCCGCTGGCGGTGGCGGTGTTCCGCGCCACCAGCCCGGTCGCCAACCTCGCCGCCGCCCTGTTCGTCGCCCACCTCTACGGCGTCGAGCCGGGGCTGCCGCAGATCCTGGCGGCCATCCTGGTGTCGTTCGCCGTGGCCGTCGGCTCGGTCGGCCTGCCCGGCCAGATCAGCTTCTTCGCCAGCGTGGCGCCGATCTGCATCGCCCTGGGCGCGCCGATCGACCTGCTGCCCATCCTGCTGGCGGTCGAGGTGGTTCCGGATATCTTCCGTACGCTGGGCAACGTCACCGCCGACATGGGGGTGACCACCATGCTGGCGAAGGGTGAGCGGGAGGGGGAAGCAATGATTGAAATTCACACTCCCTAAATCGTCCCCCCGGCAGAAGCAAAAACAACATAGACCCTAACTTGGAATCCCCGCTCCTCCGGTGTTTGGCACGTTGGGGTCAAATATCGTTGGCAAACTATGAAAATCATTATTTGAGTCCCGTTGATAGAACTCAATATGAAAGTTGAATCCTTTAATCGTTCCGGCCTTTCTATACGGCACCGCCCAATAAGCTATTTGGCACGGGCCAACTTGGTCAGTGGGTACAGATTGAACTGGCTTGTGGTCGGGTTGCACACCCTTAAAGACAAACCGAAGTCCATAGTCCCCGGCTTTATCATCCGTCCTTTTCATTGAAACGCCAGCCTCGCCCTTTTCGAAGCCCCAATTTAAATCACCATCAAGCTCAAGCATTATCCAGCACATACTTCCTTCCAATTTTGGCAAGTCAAATGGAGTGTTAGACTTATTCTTGTTAAGTAAAATTTCCAGTATTTTCTGAATTTTACTCACTCTAAAGTTGCTTTTTCCCTCAATTATGTGATTATGTCGGTCGGCTATGCCTTTTGCGTATTGAAATATCTTCCTGTTTTTTTGAGGTCCGTTGCCGACATATTCTAAACCAAAATGAAGTTCCTTATTGCTTCCTGGACCAATAGTTATTTTAAGGTGGTGAATTGGAGCATCATCTGCCACCTGTGCTCCAGTATATGTTTGCGGAATAGGGGCGCGTTCATTGTGTTCTTGAGTCATTGCCTATTTCCTTATGTTCATATGCATCCACTACTGCGATAGCCCGCCTTGCCTCGGCAATTTGATTGCGCCAGCTCGCGTTCGTCGGATCTCGCACCAGCAGGGGGCCAAACACGGCGAGAACCCTTTCGTAGCTCCGACGGGACTCGACATAGTCTTTGTCGTGAAAAGAGATGCGACCGAGCGCCACCTGACCGGTCGCCCAGCTATCCAGGTATTTGGCGTTGTCCGGCTCAGACTTCAGCAGGCGGTCCAGCATTGCGACCTGCTGCGAGCGCTCGACGCGCGCGCCTGCGGTATCTTGCCCACCTCCCGGCAACATGCGGGCATCAGCCAGCCACCCATGATTGGTTGCAAGATCAAACTGTGCGGCCGGGTCCTTAGGAGCGCGTTTAGAGACTTGCTCGGCCAGCGCCACCGCCGAAGCGCAAAGCCGCAGCGCTGCGGGCTTGTCTTGCTTCTGCGCGACGGCCAAGGAACAGAGGCCATTTTCCGAGTACGCCAGCTCCTTCAGCGTTCGAAGCGTTCCGGGCTCGAGGTCGCGCAGCCGGTGGGCTAGTCGGGCATACTCCAACCAGTCTGTCTGGGCGGCAGTCGCCTGTCGCCGCAGATGGGCAAGCATGCCGCGCCAGAACACACTTTGAGCATGAGTCCAGATGGCGTCGGCGTCCTCGGATGAAGCTTCCAAGTCAGTGCGTGTAACGCGGTATGCTTCATCGACACGGCTCGTTGCGGTGTCGAGGTCGCCTCGCCCGATGTCGTCTTCGGCCAGTGCGAGGAGAATCCGCGCCCAGCGCTGACGCGATGCGGCTGGAAGCGCCTGGAAATCCTGCTCACGGTAGTAGTCCAGCGCACGCTGGTTGACTTTCGTCTGAACCGGCAGACTGCCCGCCCCCTTCAATCCGTCGCGCAAGTCCGTGAGCATGAATTCCACCAACTGCTCGGCCGACGCGCGCTGCCGTTCCGCCTCCTTACGGGCGGCCAGGGCGACGGTCGTCATCGCGCCCATGATGAGCATGCCCGCCACGGCCGCCGCTGTGATGGCCGTCACGGTCCGCTGCCGACGCTGGGCGTCGCGGCGGATCAGCTGATCGACGCCGACCCCCGCCAGCCCGGCCGCGAGCTTGAGCACCGCCAGCCGTTCACCATCGCCCTGTTTGCGGAAATCGGCCGCCAGGGGCTCCAGCCCGCCAGCCGACAACGCCGGTGGAAAGGCCTCCGATGGCTCGCCGCGCAGCAGGGCGGCCAGGACCGGGCGATCCGGATGCATCTGCCGGAAGGTCTCGATTTCCCGGGCGACCCAGGGCGAGGCGGCGGCGTCCGGGGAGCAGACGACGACCAGACAGGCCGATTGCGACAGGGCCTCCCGGACCTGCGAGCCGAGGTCGGCGGCGGCGGGAAGCTCTTCGCGGTCCTTGAAGATCGGCGTCAGTCGGCGACCGACGCCGAGCGCTTTCGGCAGCCGGTAGGCTTCAAGCCGGCGATGCAGCCGCGCGGCGAAAACCCCGTCGCGGTGGCTGTAACTGATAAAGGCGCGATACCCCGCCGCCGCGCGGTCGGCGACCTGCGTCATTGGCATACCCCCGAAGACCGGCTTTTCGACCGGCGCTCGACGAACGTTGCCATGCAAAGCTGTTTGCCGCAATCACTCGATCACGAGTTGCGAGCCGGGGCCGTCGGATCAGGTCGGAAAAGCCGGGGCAGCTACCGCGTCGTTCTTTTGCGCCGCCTTGGCGCGCTTGAAGCTCTCACGCTCACGCAGGCGCTCCCAATACGTGGCCACCGCCGGCGGGAAGCCGCTGTCGATCTTCAGACTGCGGGCCAGCAGCAACGCGTAGCCGACCGAGATGTCGGCGGCGGTGAAGCGGCCGCCGACGAGCCAGTCGCGGCCGTCGGCCAGGGCGCGGTCGAGGCCCTTGAGGCGGGCGAAGAACCAGCGTTCGTAGTCGTCGGCGGCGGCCTCGGCCCGGCCGGGCTCGAAGACGCGGTAGCGCAGGACCAGGGTCTGGGGGAAGGTCAGGGTCGCCTCCCCGAAATGCAGCCAGTTGAGCCAGGGGCCGTAGTCGGCCTCGCCGGGCTGGATCGACAGGGGCGTTGGGCCATCGCGGGTGGCCAGGTACTGGGTGATGGCGGCGGACTCGCTCATGCGGGTGTCGCCATCGACCAGGAAGGGGATGGTGCCGAGCGGATTGACCTCCAGATAGGCGGGCTCGCGCATGCGCGGCGGGAAGGACAGCAGCTTCAGCTCATAGGGAAGCCCGAGCTCCTCCAGCGCCCAGAGGGCGCGGAAGGAGCGGGCGTCGGCGCAGTGCCACAGCTGGATCATCACAGGGCTCCCAGTCCCCCGACCGGGGCGCTGTTGAAGCGGATGTTGTCACGCTCGATGCCCTGTTGCACCACCGACAGGCCGCCCGAGCGGATCATCCATTCGAGGCGATGGTCGCGGTACTGGCGCTTGAACAGGCCGGCCTCGACGATCTGGGCGACGCCGGCCATGGCGGCGGCCATTTCGCGGGCCTGGTTCAGGGAGGTCGCCACCGACGGGCGGGCGGCGGCGCGGCTGAACCAGTCGGAGAGCTTGCCGGTCGGCGGGAAGCCGAAGCCGATAGCGCCGGCCACGAAGGGGGCGACGCAGAGATCGCCCCAGCCGAAGGCCTCGCCGTTGAACCACGGGCGGTCGCCGAGCTGGTCTTCCAGCCAGGCATGAAGCTGGCTCAGCTCCTCGCCGGCTTTCGCCTGCATCGCCGTGGCCTGGTCGCCGGTGGCGCGCTTGAAGTTGGCGATTTCGGAGAGGCCCCAGGTGATGGCTTCGTAGTGGGTGTCGACGAGGTCCTCGATCATGCGCACCCGGGCCCGGTCGGCCGGGCTGGCGGGAAGCAGCGGCGGGTCGGGGAAACGGTCCTCGATGAATTCCAGGATGATGGTGGAATCGAAGATGGCCTGGCCCTCGACATAGAGAACCGGCACCTCGCCGCGCGGGTTGGCGCGGGCGAAGTCGGCGGACACCTGGCCCGAACCGATGGCCCCGGGGATTTTGGCCTCGAAGGGCACGCCCTTCTCGGTCAGGGCGATCTTGACCTTCTGGGCATAGGGCGAGAGCGGGTGTTCGAGGATCTCGATGGCGGGGTGGGTCATGGCGTTTCCCTTTGTTGGGAGGAGGCTGGGCCGGTTTCCCCTAGGCGCGTCAACCTCCCTCCCCGAATGGGGAGGGCAGGCGCGCGTTGCGCGCCGGGTGGGGCAGTGGGTTACCACAGCCAGCCGTTTAGGCGTTTCAGTGCTTGTTCTCGAAAGTCAGTGACCGGCTTCCCCACCCGACGCGCGTAACCGCGCGTCTGCCCTCCCCATTCGGGGAGGGAGGTTGCGCCAGCGCCCTGCTTGTCATGTCAGTGCAGCTTTAGCCGCCCCGAAACCCGTTCCTGCAGCAGGCGGGCCAGAGCCAGGACCACGGTCTTGGTGGCGCCCAGGATGGCGCGGTGATGGGCCAGGTGGAGGCTCATGTAGATCCACTTGGCGATCAGGCCCTCGATGAAGAAGTTGGGGCCGCCGAGGCCGCCCATCAGGGCGCCGACGCCGCGACTGTCGCCGAGGGAAACGAGGGAGCCGAAGTCGCGGTACTGGAACGGGGCCTCGTGGCGGCGCTCCGACAGGCGGGCCATCAGCACCCTGGCGAGGTAGTCGGCCTGCTGATGGGCGGCGGCGGCGCGGGCCGGGATGTTGCGGCCCTCGGTCCAGGGGGCGGCGGCGCAGTCGCCCATGGCCCAGATGTCGGGGGCGGAGGTTTCCAGCCGGTCGTTGGCGACGAACTGGTTGAGGCGGTTGGTTTCCAGGCCGAGCGTGGTGTTGCTGTCGGCGGCCTTGACCCCGGCGGCCCAGACGATGATCGAGGCCGGGATCTCGCCCTTGCTGGTCACCACCCGGTCGTCCTGGATCGAGAGGACCTTCGCGCCGGTCAGGACCTTGACCCCCTTTCGCTCCAGGGCGGTCTGGGCCTGGGTGGAGATCTTCTCGGGCAGCTGGCCGAGGATGCGCTCGGCGGCTTCGAGGATGGTGATGTCGAGGCGGAAGCGCTGGTCCTTGGCGAGACCGCCGAGGAATTCGTTGTGGGCCTCGATCAGCTCGGCCGACAGCTCGACGCCGGTGGCCCCGCCGCCGACGATGGCGATGGCGAGGGAGCGGTCGGGGGCGAAGCTGGCGCGGGTGAAGGCGGTCAGCAGGCGGGTGTGGAAGCGCTCGGCGTCGGCGGTGTTTTCGAGCAGGTGGGCGCGTTCGGCGCCGGGCGTGCCGAACAGGTTGGCGCCGCCGCCGATGGCCAGGACCAGGTGGGTTAAGGTGATGGAGCGCTCGGGCGCGAGCTCCCTGCCCTGCTCGTCGGTCATGACCGCGAGGGTCAGGCGGCGGGCGGCGGGGTCGAGGGCGGACAGTTCGCCGAGGGTGAAGCTGAAGTGGTTGCGGCGGGCGAGGATGGGGTAGCTGAGGCCCTCCTGGTGGGTGTCGAGGGTGCCGGCGGCGACCTCGTGCAGGGTCGGCTTCCAGATGTGGAAGACGGTGCGGTCGATGAGCAGGACTTTCTCGGGACCGCGCTGTCGGCCGAGCTTGCGGCCAAGCTGGGCGGCGAGTTCGAGCCCGCCGGCGCCGCCGCCGACGATGACGATGTCGTAGTGCATGCGGCTATCCCCTTCCGCTGACGAAGGGGGTTTAGGCCTGTGGCGGGGCGCCCGCAACGGGTCCTTCTCCCGCTTGTCGGGAGAAGGTGGCGGCCGAAGGCCGACGGATGAGGGCAGCGCCGAGATTTGAGGATTGGCAGCTGCGCCATCGGCGCCAGAACGCGCGGGAGCGTTCACGACCGGCGCTGCCCTCATCCGACCCGCTTCGCGGGCCACCTTCTCCCGACAAGCGGGAGAAGGAATCTGATCACGCCGCCTTCTTGCGGCGCACCCTCACCCGCTCCTCGTCGAGGAACTCCCGGATCAGCGGGGCGCTGATGTCGGCTTTCGAGACCAGGAAGAGGTGGCCGCCGTCCTTGATGATCTCCAGCCGGGCGTTGGGCAGCAACGCACACAGGAACTTGCCGTTGACCAGGGGGACGATCTTGTCGGCGTCGCCCATCATGACCAGGGTCGGGGCCTTCACGAAGGGCAGGAAGGGGACGCTGGTCCAGCCGCTCATGGCCATCAGCTGGTAGAGGTAGCCGGAGCGAGAGGGCGGGCTGATGCGGCCGATGTGGCCGTCGGCGCCGGTCATCTCGCCGCCGTAGAGGGCCTCGAAGTTCTTGCGCATGAACTCGGGATCCACATAGCGCTTGGGGTCGGCCATCTTGCTGAGGGCCTTGAGGTCGCCGGGCACCATGATGACGCCGGCCGAGGTGGCGGCCAGCACCAGGCGGCCGGTCCGCTTGGGAAACTGGAAGGCGAACTGCTGGGCCAGGCCCCCGCCCCAGCTGACGCCCATGACATCGACGACGTCATAGCCCAGCTGGTCGAGCAGGCGCCTGGCGGTCCAGGCCATGGTCGAGGGGCGGTAGGGCACCACCGCCTTGGGCGAGCCGCCGACGCCGGGCATGTCGAAGGTGATCAGGTCGCGGTCAGGGAACCAGTCGGCCAGCGGGGCCATGAGCTCGATGTTGGCGCCGATGCCGTTGAAGAACAGCAGAGGCCGGCCGTGGTCGGCCTTGGGGCCCCTGGCCTTCCAGACCGCGACCCGCAGCATGCGGCCGCCCGCCCTCAGGGTGGAGAATTCCGGAGCGGGGGCAGTGGGGGCGGATCGGGTCATGTAGCGCCTTTCAGATCAGTCGAACGCGTAGAGGCCGGGGGCGGGCTCTTGCGCCTTGTACTTTTTCGAGCCGAGGCTCCTGGGAGCAGGTTTCGTGCCGCCGGACCGCTCGGTCAGCCACTGGGTCCAGAAGGGCCACCAGGACCCCGCCTTTTCCTCGGCCTGGCCGTTCATCCAGCCCTCGATCGTCGGACCGGGACGCTCGGCGCTGTGAAAATACTTGGCCTTGGGGTTTCCCGGCGGGTTGAGCAGGGCCTGGATGTGGCCGGCCTGGCTGAGGACGAAGTCAACCTTCGGCGAGCCGATGAGTTGCGTCAGCCGGTAACAGGCCTTCCACGGGGTGATGTGGTCGGTGACGCCGGCGACAACGAAGACATCGTTCTTGACCGCCGACAGATCGACCTTGTGGCCGGCCATCTCGACCTGGCCGTGGTTGCGGAACGGCTGGTGCTCGTAGACCGACAGGTAGTCGCTGTGCAGGGTGGCGGTCAGGTTGGTGCTGTCGTTGTTCCAGAAGAGCACGTCGAACGGCGGCGGATCGTCGCCATGCAGATAGTTGTTGATGACGTAGTTCCAGACCAGATCGTTCGGGCGTAGCCAGGCGAAGGTGCGCGACAGGCTGGAGCCTTCCAGGATGCCCTTCTTGGCCGAGCGCTGGCGGGCCATCTCGATGCCGTGGCTGGAGACCAGGGCGCCGGCTTCGGAATCGCCGGCGTCGGGGTCGAGGACGCAGACCATCAGGGAGACGGCGCCGATGCGCTCGTCGCCGCGCGCCTGCAGCTTGCTGAGCAGGGTGGCGGTGGTGATGCCGCCCGAGCAGGCGCCGGAGACGTTGACCGTCTTACTGCCGCTGACGTTGGCGATGACGTCGGTGGCCTCGATCAGGCTGTCGACATAGTCGCCGAGGCCCCAGTGGGCATGCTCCTTGGTCGGGTTGCGCCAGCTGACGAGGAAGACTTGGATGCCCTGGCTGGTCAGGTAGCGGACCATCGACTTGTCCGGCGACAGGTCGTTGACGTAGGCCTTGTTGATCTGCGGCGGGATGATCAGCAGCGGGACCTGGCTGACCGTTTCGGTGGTCGGCTGGTACTGGATCAGCTCCATCATCTCGGTGCGATGGATGACGGCGCCCGGGCTGTTGGCGACATTCTCGCCGACCTTGAAGGGGCGTTTGTCGACCTGGCTGACGATGCCGTCGTTCTTGGTCAGGTCGTCGTAGGCGTTCTTCAGCCCCTTCATCAGCGAGCCGCCGCCGGTGTCGTAGGCGCGCTTGATGGCCGAGGGGTTGCCGACCAGGGTGTTCGAAGGCGACAGGCTGTCGAGGATCATGCCGGTGACGAAGTTGGCCCGGGCCCGTTCCAGTTCGTCGAACTCGACGTCGTCGATCCAGCCGGCGACGCCCTTCTGGACCGCCAGATAGTATTGCATGGCGCCCTTGTAGAGCGGGTTGTAGCGCCAGGCCGGGTCGGCGAAGCGCTTGTCCTTCGCCGCGGCCTCCAGCTCGGACTTGCCGGTCAGGATCTTGACCAGTTCGCCGTTGAATTTGGCGACATGCTTGAGGGTCTTCACCGGCCGGCCGGCGGTTTCCCGCAACAGCACGCCGACGGCCCCGATCAGGTCCTCCCGCGCCACGCCGACGATCGGATTGAGACCCCCGGCGTTGTCGGTGGCTCCGCCGGCGTCGAGCCGGATTCCGGGCTTGCTCATGATTGTGTCCTCCCCACGCGCCAGATCGTTCTCGCCCGGCGTCCTCGTTCGGACATATGCTGGACGGACGTGACGCGAAGTCAACGGGGGCAGGTCCAGATGAAGACGCGCGACCGCATCCTCGAAGCCTCGCGGGAGCTGTTCAACGCCGAGGGCGTCGGGCCGCTGTCGGCGGTCGATATCGCCTCGGCCCTGGGGATGAGCGCCGGCCACCTCTACTACCATTTCAAGGGCAAGCCCCAGATCCTGGCCGAGCTGATGGCCCTGCACGCCGCCGAGATCGAGATGGTGCTGGAGGCCATGAGGGAGGCCATCGCCGCCCGGCCGGACATCGAAACCCTGTGGACGCATGTTCACATCCTCGTCGAGGAGGCCTGGGACGCCCGCTTCTTCTGGCGCGAACCGGCCCTGGCGCTCGGCAACGAGGCGGCGGCGGCGGCGGCCAGGCGGGTGATGACGGGCCTGGTTTCGGGGCTGGGAGACGCCCTCAGGCGCCTGCACGACAAGGGGGCGATCAAGGCGAAGGCGGAGGCGCGGGACGGGCTGGCGGGCCAGCTTGCCACCGGCATTGTGTTCCACGCCATCGCGCTCGACTTGAGGGGTGACACTGGGCCGCCGCGGGAGCTCGTGGCTCGGGCGGCGGCCCAGGTCATGCTTCCGGCGGCCGGACTCGCCTGCTGACCCAGTGGGGGGAGGGGGAGTTGGGCCAGCGGCAGGCCGCCGGAAGATCGCTTAGGCCGCTTCGTCGGTCTTCGGCGCGGCGGTCTTCTTGCTGGCCTTCTCGGCCTTGAGGGCGGCGACTTCGCCGGTCAGGGCTTCGACCTGGGCGGTCAGGGCCTGCACGGCCTCGCCGAGGGCGGCGAGGTTGTAGGGGGCGAAGGCCTCGGTCAGCGACTTGCGAACCTTGCCGACACGCTCTTCGAGGGCGGCGCGGCGATCCTTCGACTGCTTGGTCAGATCATTGACCAGGCTGACGACCTTCTTGCCGGTCGGCGCCTTGGCGATGCGGTCGCGGACCTCGTCCTCGATCACTTCACCCTTGGCGACCAGCTGGTCGAAGGCTTCGGTGGCGCCGTGGGCCAGCTTCTCGGCGCTGGCGGCAGCTTCGGTGAAGGCGCGGCCATAGGCGCCGACGCCGGCCAGCCAGATCTTGCGGGCGATGTCGAGGTCGGCGCCGGTCTCGGCTTGCGGCTTCTTGTCGGTCTTGGTCTTCTTGGCGGCGGCCATGGGAGGCTCCTTGAGATGTTGCGTGACGCCGGGGGAGCGGCGAATGGCCTCACGATCTAAAGCAGCCGTCTAGAAAGATCATTCTAGGCCGCAGCGAGAACTGCGTTATGGTTGCAGCCGGGAGTTTTGGGCGCCGCGGCGGCCCTGGCTCTGGATGGGGAAAGCTTCGAGCTAGTTACATGGGCGGCAACGGCGATCACACCGACGGAAAACTCGAGCGCCTGACCGCACGCGAGCGCGAGATACTGCTGCTGGTCGGCCAGCACCTGACCGGCAAGGAGATCGGCAAGCAGCTGGGTCTCTCCAACCACACCGTCGCCAACCATGTGCGCAACGCCCTCGAGCGCCTGGGCGTCGATGATCGCCGCGCCGCCGCCCGCATGCTGCTGGCCTCCGAAGACCGCATGACACACGGCGTGTCAGGCATGACGGACGTCATAGCCGACGAGGCCGAGCCTAAGACAACCTCAGCTCCACAAGACGGAGCCGAGCATGACACCCGCAAACGACCACCACACCAGTATCGCGACGCCGGGCCTCAGCCAGGCGCTGTGGATGAAGCAGGAAGTGGATCGCTTCGAAGCCTCGTTCCAGCGCGCCCCGCAGTCGGGGACGCCGCTGCCGGTGTGGACCTGGGAGCAGCTGGAGCGACAGCTCGTCAGCCTGTCGTCGGGCCCGGCGATGGCGGCGGCGACGCCGGAACTGATCTCAGCGGTCCGCAAGCAGAGCCGCTGGCTGCCGCCCGAGATGGTGCTGCGGGAAATCCTCTGCGCGGCCTTCGCGGTGATGGATGGGGACTTCTCACCGCCGGGGTCGGAGGACGTCTCAACACTCTGAGCCCGGTCCAGCGGCTGGGGCTCATCGTCCTGATCATGGTGATCGCGGCGATGACCTTCGGCGGCGCCCTATCGGGCCTGGTGGCCCTGCAACAACTGATCCGCCCCTGACGTGATCCGGGCGGATCGCCCGGAATTCACATAACGCCCCGAGGGGGGGCGCAGGGAGGCGACTATGCTGCATCAACGACGCACTGCTGCCGAGGCCGTGGCCAACAAACTCTTCGAGGCCGAGGACGCCCTCGACATCGCCCTGGCGGCGGTGGCGGGGCTTGCGATGACCATGCCGACGGCCCGAAAGGAAGCCAACCTCTCGGTCATGTACGCCCAGGACGCCTTCGAAGGCGCCACCGAAACCCTGGCCCACCTGACCCGGGCCCGGCGCACCATCATCGACACGCACAAGGCGCTGGCGGTGGCGCGCGACCAGTTGGGGCTGCGTACCCGCATGGGCGGCATCGGCAACGACAAGCCCGAAACCGATCCCAAGCCGACCGGGGTGTACCTCCATGAGGTAAAGGCCGCCTGACGCCATCACAAGTTGGCAGTCGCGCCAATAGGCGCCAGAAAGGGTCCCGTTCGCACGGGACCCTTTTTTGTGCAGCTGCCGCTCTGGTTCATCGTCAACTTCAGCCTCGCCTTCCTGGTGTGCGGCTTCGCCATGTGGCGTGGCGGGCGTCCGGAACGGTTCGCGGGAGCCCTGTTCCTGGCGATAAGCATCATCACCTTCCTGCTGCCTGACCGACGCTGGATGGATGTGCAGTATACAATCATGTGGCTGGATATCGGCTACTGGCTGATCCTGGTCGGTCTGGCCCTGGTGGCAGACCGCTGGTGGACGCTGTGGATGGCCGGATTGCAGGGGGTCGGCGTCCTGCTGCACCTGGCCTTCTGGGCCCAGATGAAAATCACCAGCCTGGCCTATTCAACCGGGCTGAATATGGTCGGTTATACCCTGATGATCCCGCTGCTCGTCGGCACCATCACCTACGTGCTCCGTCAGCGCCGCCTCGACCTGACCAAATCCCAAACCGCCTGATCAGGTCCGGTTCAGGTCCTTCCTGCCACATTACAAAAAAGATCGGTGACCCACCGGTCTTTTCGGAGAACCCTGCGCCCATATCGGCGTTGAACATCCCGCTGGGACGCGGGCAGACACAGGAGACGGATCGTGGCGCGCAAACGCCCCAAGGGAGTGCTGGAACTGGGCTGGGCCTGTGTCGAGAGCGGCTTTGCCGGCCGCTTCGAGCATGTGCCGACGGCCGAGCTCTATGAGGAGAGCGTCGTCAAGCGCATCTCCATGCCCTGCGGCGGCGACCACGGCTGGACCCTGTCGGCCCTGACCACCCCGCGCGACAAGCCCGCCCCCTGGAAGATCGTGGTCGTCACCGGCGCGCCCAGCTGGGCCGAATACTGGGCCCCGGTGCTGGCCGCCCTGCCCCAGGACCGCGAGATGGTGGTGGTCGACCGGCCCGGCTATGCCGGCAGCCAGCCGGTGGAATATGTCGGTGACATCCGCGTGCAGGCCGAGGCCCTGATGCCCCTTCTGCAGGTGGCTCCCGGCCAGAAGCTCCTGCTGGTCGGCCAATCCTACGGCGCCGCCATCTCCAGCCTGATGGCCGCCCGCCGGCCCAGGGGGCTGGCCGGGCTGGTGCTGCTGAGCGGCTACCTGGGCGACCCCGGCCCGACGGCGCGGATGCTGGTCAAGCTCGGTCAGGTTCTGCTGCGCGTGCTGCCCGTGCCGCGCGATCTGCGCAACGCCGTGCTGGAGGTGGCCGGCCAGCCTGGCCAGCTGATCCACATGCGCTCGGCGCTGGAACGGATCGGCGTCCCCATCCATCTGATCCACGGCGACCTCGACGACTTCGCCCCGATCGAGACGGCCGAGACCCTGGTCAAGGAAACCCGCACCCTGCGCCCCATGAGGTTCCGCCGCGTGCCGGGCGGCAATCACTTCCTCAACGACGGCCCGGCCGAGGACCTGATCGCCGAACTGGAAGCCTGCCTGCCGCAACAGCGGCCGGTGCTGGCGACGCTGGGCGAGCGGCTGGCTGACGTGGCCGATGCGGCCCGTTTCCTGTGGGCCGATCTGTTCAGCCGCAAGCGCGCCGCAGCGGCGGCGTAGGGTTCACCTCCTCGGGCCGAATATCCATCTCTGCCGGCTTCGGTCCGAGCAAAGCCGCCAGTTCGGAGGCCGGCACCGGGCGGCTGATTACATAGCCCTGGATTTCCTGGCAGCCGTGACGGCGTAGCTGGTCGAGCTGTTCGTGGCTCTCGACGCCCTCGGCGGTGGTGACGATGCCGAGGCCGGCGCCCAGGTCGGTGACCGCCTTGATGATGGCCAGGGCATCCGGGTCGTCGGTGATGTCGCGCACGAAGGTCTGGTCGATCTTGATCTTGTCGAACGGAAAGCTGCGCAGGTAGCTCAGCGAGCTGTAGCCGGTGCCGAAGTCGTCCATCGATATGCGCACGCCCAGCGACTTCAGGTCGTGCAACACGGCCAGGTTGGCGGCGCTGTCCTGCAGCAGCACGGACTCGGTGATCTCCAGCTCCAGTCGGCGGGGATTGAGGCCGGACGCGGCGAGGGAGGAGATCACGGATCCGACCAGATGCCGGTCGCGGAACTGGATCGGCGAGAGGTTGACGGCCAGACGGATGTGGGTCGGCCAGGACCCGGCCTCGCGGCAGGCCTCGCGCAGCACCCAGTCGCCCAAGGCGCCGATCAGGCCGATCTCCTCGGCCAGCGGCACGAATTCGGCCGGCGAGATCATGCCGCGCTCGGGATGATGCCAACGAACCAGGGCCTCGCAGCCGGTGACGCGATCCTCCGTCAGGCTATAGATGGGCTGGTAGTGCAGGGCGAACTCTCCGGCCCCCAGGGCGCGGCGCAGGTCCAGCTCGAGCAGGCGGCGGGCCTGCAGGGTCTCGTCCATGGCCCGTTCGAAGAAGTGGAAGGAGCCCCTGCCCTCGTGCTTGGCGCGGTAGAGGGCCATGTCGGCCTTCTGCAACAGCTCGTCCGGCTCCAGACCGTCCTGCGGGGAGAGGGCGACGCCGACGCTGGCCCCGGCCACGACCTGATGGCCCTGGATGTCGAAGGGCTGGGCCATGGCCTCGACGATGCGCATGGCCAGGCGGCTGGCGTCGGCGCCGTGCGAGACGCCGCATTGGACGACCGCGAATTCGTCGCCGCCGAGACGGGCGACCGTATCGCCCTCCCGCACGCACCCGCGCAGGCGCTCGCCGGCGGCCCGCAGCAGGGCGTCGCCGGCCGGGTGTCCGAGGGTGTCGTTGACGATCTTGAAGCGGTCCAGATCGATGCAGTGAACGGCGACGGTCTCACCCTGGCGCACCGAGCGGCTCAGCGCCTCGCGCAGCGACTGCTGGAACAGCACCCGGTTGGGCAGCTCGGTCAGCGGATCGTAGTGGGCCAGGCGGGCGATCTGGGCCTCGGCCCGCTTGCGCTCTGAAATGTCCTCCGAGACGCCGATCAGGTATTCGGGCTGGCCATCGGGCCCGAGGATGGCCCGCTTCTTGGTGCGCAGGGTGACGACGGCGCCATCCTGGCGGGGGATGTTGTCCTCCTCGATCACCTTGACCTCGCCGGAGGCGATGACCTCAAGGTCGCGGTCCCGATAGACGGCGGCAAGGTCCGGTTCGTAGAAGTCGGCGTCGGTCTTGCCGATCATCTCTTCGCGGCTGTAGCCGAGCATCTGTTCGCCGGCCCGGTTGAGCAGGACGTAGCGAAGGTCGCTGGCGCGTTTGACGAAGACCACGGCCGGCATCGATTCGACGATTTCGGTCATGAACTTGCGGGCCCGGTGCGCCTCGCCACTGGCCTCGGCCAGGGCGCGGGCGACCCGGCGATTGGCGTCGCTGGAGGCCTGCAGCAGCTCCAGGATCGTGCCGACCCCGATATAGTAGCCGTCCTGGGTGACGATGAAGCCGCTGAGCAGTTCGGAGGGCCGGGCCGACAGGCTGTCGGCGGTGAAGTCGGCGAGCGGCACATCGACATCGACCAGCAACGGCTCGTGGTTCATCAGTTCGGAGATCGGCCGGCGGGCATATAGCGCCCGGCCGTACTCGGCGGCCATGCGCAGGAAGAAGCTGTTGCGGTCGAGCAGGCCGACCGGCCGGCCGGCCTCGTCGATAACCGGAATGATCAAGGTGTCCGGCTCGCCGCGGAACCGGTCATAGAGGACGCCACCGTAGTCTTCCGGGCGGGCGGGAGCCACGGGATTAATGGCGTCGCGCAGTCTCAACATCAACACACCTCCACTCGGTGGGGAGGGTTTGGCGGGCCGAAACTAATATCGACCTAATCAGGGCCGTCGAATGGTCGGCGTCATCTAAATTTCTTCAGACTGTCACAGTGTTTTTCGTGCGTTTAACCATGAACGTCACGCGCCTATACTGTCCGCATCCGGATTAACTTGAACAGCCCGGGCAAGCTGCTGGAACGACCGGCTTGGCGTATGGACCGCTTGCCCCTAGGCTTCATCCCCGGGGGTGTCATGTCCAAGAGCGTCAGCCGTCCGAAGTTCCGCGCCCTGCCGGCGCTGCGCCGATACTTCCGCGTCCTGCTGCGCCACAGCCTGCCGAGCCTGATCTTCGTCATGCTGTCGATGGCGGCGGCCATCGCCGTCTTCATGATGGGAATCTGGAGCCTGTACCGCATCTTCGTCGCCGTCGGCCAGCCGCAGACCGCCCCCAATCCGCTGGCGGTCGGACTTTGCTTTCTGGCGGCGCTCGCCCTTGGCGGCTCGACCGCCCTGCCCCTGGCCGCCAACGCCGCCGCCTGTGAGCAGGAAGGCCGCCGGGCCGGTTTTCGCGAAGCCTGGAGCGCGCTGTGGCGTCACACGCCGGGAAGCTTCGCCGTGGCCCTTCTGCAGGCGGCCATGATCGGCCTGGGCCTTCTGCTGGTCATCGTCCCCGGCGTCCTGGCCGCCGTCCTTGTCAGCCTGGCCGGCCCGGTCCGGGTGGTCGAGGGCCTCGGCCCGTTCAAGGCCATTTCCCGGGGTGTGGAACTGACCGAGGGCATACGCTGGCGCCTGTTCAGCTATCTCTGCGCGACAGGCCTGATCGTCCCGGTGGTCTTCAGCGCCGGGGTCGTGCTCCTCGGCGCGCTCGGCGACGCCATAGGCGGTCCCGGCGCGTCGGAGTCCGGCCCGACGCCGGTGTACATCGGGCTGAACATCGCGATGGCCGTCGTCCTGCTCGGCTTCTTCAGCCTGATCGCCTACCTGGCCGCCCTTGGCCCGGCCGCCGCCTATGCGGAAATCCGCGCCGGCGGCAGCGCCCGGGCGGCGGCCGAGGTCTTCGACTGAGGCCCTACTCGGCCGCCACCAGCTTCGGGCTGGAGACCATGCTCTCCAACCGGCCGCGGATCAGGTCCTCGGCCTCGCTGATGATGCGGTCGATCAGGTCCTTGCAGCTGGGGATGTCGTCGATGATCCCCTGGACCATGCCGGCCGACCAGATGCCGCCGTCGGTGTCGCCGTTGGCAAGCGCGTCGCGGCCGCGGGTGCCGGCGACCAGATGCTGGACGTCCTCGAACTTGGCGCCGCCGGCCCGCTCGATCTGGACCACTTCCTGGCTGACCTGGTTGCGCATGACCCGGGCGGTGTTGTGCAGGGTGCGGAAGATCAGGTCGGTCTGGCGCTCGTCATTGGCGACCATCTGGGCCTTGAAGCTGTCCGGGATCGGCGCTTCCTTGGTCACGCAGAAGCGGGTGCCCATGTTGATGCCGTCGGCGCCCAGCGCCAGCGCGGCCACCAGGCCCCGCGCGTCGCCGAAGCCGCCGGAAGCCAGCATCGGAATCTTCACCTTGTTGGCAGCCGCGGGGATCAGGATCAGGCCGGGGATGTCGTCCTCACCCGGGTGACCGGCGCATTCGAAGCCGTCGATGGAGATGGCGTCGACGCCCATCCGCTCGGCCGACAGGGCGTGGCGGACGGCGGTGCATTTGTGGATGACCTTGATGCCGTGCTGCTTGAAGTGGTCGACGTGCTCCTGCGGCTTGTAGCCGGCGGTTTCGACCATGGTGATGCCGCTCTCGATGATGGCGGCGCGGTATTCGGCGTAGGGCGGCGGCTTGATGGCCGGCAGGATGGTCAGGTTCACGCCGAACGGTTTGTCGGTCAGATCCTTGGTGCGCTGGATCTCCCTGGCCAGGTCCTCCGGCGTCGGCTGGGTCAGGGCGGTGATGAAGCCCAGCGCCCCGGCGTTGGCGACGGCGGCGACCAGTTCGGCCTTGCCAACCCACTGCATGCCGCCCTGGGCGATCGGATGCTCGACGCCGAACAGCTCGGTGAAGCGGGTGCGGATGGCCATGGTGCGTCTCCCAAACAATTGTTGGGATCGACTTTATCGGAATATCACCCCGCGTCAGGCAAGGACGAAATCAGCCGCCCCCATCACCCGCCCTTGGCGACCTCACGGGCCAGCAGGGCCTCCAGGCCCATCAGCAGCGGCGCGGCCGCCCGCGGGTCGGAATCCCCGCTCAGCGTGCGGATGACGTTGACGTGGACGGCGATCGCAGGAACCTCAAGTCGGCCGTTCTTGCGCTGCCGGTCAGTCAGGTCGCACAGGCTCCAGGCCGCCTTGCCGAGCGCCTGAAGATCCGGCGGGCAGATGTCGATGATCGCCGAGGAGGTGCTGTAGATGGCCTCCAGCCAGGCGTCGTCCTTGGGTTCGGCCAGGGCCGCCTCAAGCACGCCGATGGCCTCCAGCAGCAGGACTCGCCCTTCGTCACGCAGGCTGGCGGTTTCCGCCTCGGCCCCGCGCAGAGCCGCCAGAACGGTCTTGCCGCCGCTCTCCCCGATCATCCTGGAGAGGTTGGAGACGCGTCGAATGATGGTGACGCCGCTCACGATCCGCCCTCCGCTGAACCGCCAGCCTCGTCTGAAAGGGTTGATTTCCCGCGAAGACGATCGGCCCGGCGCTCGACCTGGCCCCGGGGCGGTTCCGGATCGTTGAAGCGACGGTCGGGGCCGACGTATTCGCCCGCCTGGACGAAGGGGCGCGGGTCGCGGGCCATCCACAGGATCCGCTCCAGCAGGATGGCGGGGGTGATCGGCCGGGTGACGATGAAGTTGGCCCCGCAATCGCGGGCCTTGGTCACCTGCGAGGCGCGGGTGTGGCCGGAGATCATCAGGACCGGCACGAAGGCGTTGGGGTCGAGGCCGGACCGGCGCAACCACGAGACCATGTCGTAGCCGTCGGGGCCGGGCATGTCGCAGTCGACGATCACCAGATCGACCGTCGACGCCTTCAGGATGTCGACGGCGGCCTGGGCGTCGGTGCACAGGTAGCGGGTCTTGATGCCGAATCCGAGCAGGGTCTGGGTGGTCAGGCGCAGGGAGAAGGCATTGTCGTCGACCACCATGACGATGGCGCGCGACAGGTTGAAGATCGTGCCGGGGGCCAGCCCGGCCTCGCCCGCCACCGGTGTCGTTGCTGTGTCTGTCGATTCCATGTCTCTACCCACCCCGGGGAAAAAATGGGGAAGGCGGGTGACCGAAGGGTAAACGAGCGAACAGGCTCACCCAACTTGAGTGTGGATAATGCGGATTACATCTCCCGCGCCCGCAACTACCCTGAGACGGTCGTGAGTTCTGGACGGTCCAGTCCTACATCGTCCGCATCAGGACGCTAAGGCCCTAAAGGTGTTCGATGAACAGGTTCATCAAGATTGTCAGCTCGGTAGACACTGCCCTTTCGAGGCCATGAGATCCGCCTCGGCCTTGGCCGCCGCGGCGCCGTCCGTGGCGGCCTTGGCAACGCTGTCGGTGATGTCGAAGCCGCCGACGGTGACCGGTTTGCCCGCCTCCATCACCTGGATATCGACCCGGCCGCCCCTGGCCAGCTGGGTGATGATACCGGCCGCCTTGCGGGCGTCGGCCAGGCCGCCCGGTCCGAGCATTTCGATATCGGATGACCCCAGGCCGGCGAGGGCGTTCTCGAACTGCAAGGCGTCCATCTGCGGCGGCGCCTTCATCTTGCCGGCGTCCGCGCTCCAGACCACGGTTCCACCGGGTCCGGCCTTGAGCACGAGGCGATGCTGGAAGACCGGGTCAGGTTCGCCCAGGAAGCCGGCCTTCACCACCGCTGACAGATTGGCGTAGGCGGGCGCGAACAGCGCCACCTTGCCGAGCGCCTCGCCATCGGGTCGCTTGCCGTACTCGAGGATGACCACGCCCTTGGCCGGCTTGGCCAGCTGGTCCATGGCGCCGTTGACCTCATAGACGTCGGTCGGCTTCTTCGGTGGCAGGGTGACCTGGTAGGTGTAGGTGGCGACGGTATCGAACACCTTGCCGTCTGCACGGGTGTGGACGACGTACTTGACCGCCCAGCCGGCCCCGCTACGGAACGCCTTGCACGCCTTGGACTGGGCGGCGGCGGGCGCGGCGACGGCGCAGATGGCAACCGTGGCGATGAGAGCGATGAACGGGCGCATGGATACCTCCGCTTGCGAGGCGGCGATCATGACAGCGCCGATCCCGCGGCGCGCCCTCGTAACGGGGGGTCTTCAGGCCGGGGCGGTGCGGCCGATGGCGTAGTAGCGCTCGGCCCGCTGGACGAGCAGCTGTTCGGGCGTCAGGTTCAGCAGCAGCTTCAGCTCGTCGTCGATGACATCGCCGACCAATCGGATGGCCTCGGCCGGGTCGCTGTGCGCGCCGCCCGGCGGCTCGTCGATGATGCGGTCGACGACCCCGGTCTTGATCAGGTCCTGGGCGGTGATGTGCATCTGGGTGGCGGCGTCCCGGGCCCGGGCGCCGTCGCGCCAGAGGATGGAGGCGGCGCCCTCGGGGCTGATCACCGAATAGATGCCGTGCTCCATGATCAGCACGCGGTTGGCGGCGGCGATGCCGATGGCCCCGCCGCTCATGCCCTCGCCGGTGACGGTGGCGATCATCGGGACCTTGAGGGTCAGGCAGCGCTCGGTGCCGCGGGCGATGGCCTCGGCCTGGCCGCGTTCCTCGGCGCCGAGGCCCGGATAGGCGCCGGCGGTGTCGACGAAGCTGAGCACCGGCAGGTTGAACTGCTCGGCCATGTCCATCAACCGGACGGCCTTGCGGTAGCCTTCGGGCCGGGCCATGCCGAAGTTGTGCTTCAGCCGGGTGGTGGTGTCGTGGCCCTTCTCCTGGCCGATGACGAGGACGGGGACGCCCCGGAAGCGGCCGAGGCCGCCGAGGATGGCCTGGTCGTCGGCGAACTTGCGGTCGCCGCGAAGCTCGACGAACTCCTCGATCAGGCCGCTGAGGAAGTCGACAAAGTGAGGACGCTGCGGATGGCGGGCGACCTGGGTCTTCTGCCAGGGATCGAGTTTGGAATAGGCCTCGCGCCGCAGATCGTCGAGGCGGCCGCGCAGGGAGTCGATCTCGGTCTCGAAGGAACTGGCGCCGGCCGACTCGGAGAGCTTGGACAGCTCCTCGATCTTGCCTTCCAGTTCGGCGATCGGCCGTTCGAAGTCGAGATAGTGATGGACCATAGTTCGCCTAACGCAGCCCGCTCGGAAAGGTGGCGAACCTAGTCGCTGTCCGCCCCCGATGGAACCCATATGGCGCGATTCTGGCCGGAGCGGGTCAGGAGGCGGCCACAGGGGCCGCCCCCTCGCCCGTCAGTAGACGAAGTTGATGTGGCTCACATGGTTGCCCGTCAGGGTGATCGTCATGTCGGCGGCGGCATCGCCGTTGACGTCCACCTTCAAAAGGGTGCTGGCCCCGGACAGGCCGAGGGTCATCTGGCCCGCCACGCCGGTGAAGGCGGCGACCTTCACGAAGGCCTGGTCGCCGCCGACGAGGGTGTTGGCGTCGATGGCCGAGAGGTCGATGACGTCCTCGGCCATCAGGTCGGTGATGGTGTCGCGGCCGCCGGCGGCGTTGGTGCTGTCAGTAAGGGCGGTGAAGACGAAGCGGTCGGCCCCCAGGCCGCCGGCCAGGAAGTCCTTGCCCGCGCCGCCGCTCAGCACATCGACGCCGTCGCCTCCGTACAGGGTATCGTTGCCGTCCTCGCCGTAGAGAAAGTCGTCGCCGTCGCCGCCGTCGATGACATCGGCCGCCGCCCCGCCCCAGGCCTGGTCATCTCCGGCTCCGCCGCTAAGGGTGTCGGCCCCGCCCCGGCCGTACAGCAGGTCGTCGCCATCGCCCCCGTCCAGGGTGTCGAGCCCGCCGCCGCCGTCGAGGCTGTCATTGCCAAGGCCGCCGGCCAGGCTGTCGTCGCCGTTCTCGCCGGTGACGATGTCGGCCCCGTCGCCGGCGTCCACCGTGTCATTGCCGGCGCCGGCGGCGATCAGGTCGTCCCCTTCGAAGCCCCACAACCGGTTGTCGCCGTTGGAACCGGTCAGGGCGTCGTCGAGGAAAGAGCCGCCGAGGTTCTCGACATTGTAGATGCGGCCCATGCCGGAGAAGCCGTCGTTGAGGATGCGGCCGGTCTTCAGATTGACCGCCACCCCCATGTAGCCGTTCTCGACCTCGGCGATGCCGTCGCCGTTTGTGTCGCGCAGGCGGGTCAGGGTGAACTGGGTCACGGTATCGACGCCATCGCCACCGTCGATCCGGGCGGGGGCGTCGTCGACCTGGATGTCGTCGTCGCCGCCGAGGGCATAGAGGGTGTCGCCGCCGCCGATCAGGAACAGGTTGCGCTCTTCGTTGCCGGTAAAGCTGTCGGCGAAGCGGGTGTGGGAGCCGAGGCCCTCGATGGAGTTCATGGTCTCGGCATTGCCGAAGCCGTCGTTGGCGATGGTCTGGGTGGACAGGTCGGCCACCACCCCCTGCGTGGCGTCGAGGTTGTAGAAGCTGACCCGGTCGAAGCCATCGCCGCCGAGGAAGGTATCCACGCCGCTGCCGGTGCGCAGCAGGTCGTCGCCATCGCCGCCGTCGAGGGTGTCGTTGCCGCCGTTGGCGCGGATCTGGTCGAAGCCACCGAGGCCGACAAGGACATTGTCCCCGGCGTCGCCGAACAGGATGTCGTCGAAGTCTGTGCCGGTGACGTTCTCGACATTGAAGATCAGCCCGCTGTCGCCGAAGCCGTCATCGAAAATGCGGCCGGCGATCAGGCTGACAAAGACGCCCGCCAGCGCGTCTTCCTGGTCCGGGACGCCGTTGAGGTCCGGATCGGTGAAGCGGAAGGCGGAGAAGGACAGGCTGTCGACGCCGTCGCCGCCGTCGAGGCTGGCGGTCGCGCCGGCCAGCAGGATGTCGTCGTCTCCGCCGCGCGCGTCGACCGTGTCGCCCGTCCCGGCATAGATGAAGTTGACGCCGCTGCTGCCCAGGAAGGTGTCGGCGAACAGGGTGCCCAGGCCGACGCCCTCGATGGAGTTGAGGCTCTCGACGTTGCCGAAGCCGTCGTTGAGAACCTGCTGAAGCTCGAGATCGACCCACGCGCCGGCGGTGGCGCCGGTCTCGAACAGGCTGATGCGGTCGAAGCCGTCGCCGCCGTCGAAGGTATCGATGCCGAGGCCACCGCGCAGCAGGTCGTCACCATCGCCGCCGTTCATGACATCGTCGCCGCCGAGGCCGCGCAGGACGTCGTCGCCGGCCTGGCCGCTGAGCACATTGGCGTTGCCATCGCCGAGCAGCAGATCATTGAAGGCGCCCCCGCTGGCGTTCTCGATGCCGATCAGGGTGTCGGTCCCGAGGATCGTGGTCCCCGTGGCGTCCAGCCGCTCGCCGTAGCCCGATCCGAGCGCGACGGTGACGGCACCCTCGGCGTCGCCATAGTCGGCGGTATCGCTGCCGGCCCCGCCGTTGAGGGTGTTGAAGCCGTTACCGCCGTTGAGAATGTCGTCGGCGGCATAGCCCCGGTCATCAAAACGGGTGATGGGACCCGACGTGCCGACGACCGGGAAGTCGATGGCGAACTGTCCGTCGCCCAGCAGGGTGTCGTCGCCGTCGCCGCCAACCAGGCTGTCGGCGCCGTCCATGCCGGCCAGGACGTTGGCGCCGGCATCGCCGATGAGCAGGTCGTTCGCCACCGAGCCCGACAGGTTCTCGATCCCGGTCAGGGTCATCAGGCCATGGCCGGTGTCCTGGGCCGCGCCCTGCAGGCGCAGGTCGACGGAGACGCCGGCCGGGCCAGCCAGACCAATGTCGCCGTTGCTGAAGAAGCTGACCGTGTCGGTCTCCGAGCCGCCGTCCAGGGTGTGGTTCCCGCCGCTGACTTCCAGCAGGTCGTCGCCGCCGCGGCCGGACAGCACGTCATCGCCCGAGGTCCCGCCGGGCCCCGCGACGCTGCCCCAGAGCCAGTTGGCGCCGGCGTCGCCGCTGAGGGTGTCGCCGTAGATGGTGCCCGAGACGTGCTCGATGCCGATCAGGGTGTCGAGCCCGTGGCCGGTGTCCTGCGCCACGCCCTGGATGGCCAGATCGACGGTGGCGCCGACCTGCAGGTCGGTGGCGATCAGCAGCATGGCGACCCGGTCGAAACCGTCGCCGCCGTCCATGACATCGTCGCCCTCGCCGCCCTGCAGGTAGTCGTTGCCGGCGCCGCCGAGGCTGGTGTCGTTGCCGTCGCGGCCGCGCAGGATGTCGTCGCCATCGCCGCCGTCGAGGGTGTCGTCTCCGCCGAGGCCAACCAGGATGTCGCTGCCTTCGAGGCCGCTGATGGTGTCGTCAGTGTTGGTTCCGCCGAGGTTGTCGTCGCCGGAGGTGCCGATGATGTTGGCCATTTGGAGTGCTCCACTTGCGCCTGGGGGAACGGCGCGGGGCACCCTATTTTCAGCGGATCAGTTTTGAAAACCCGTGTTCATTGAATCGTGATCGACAATCGGTTAACGGGAATCGGCGGTCAGCAGGGCCAGGGCGAAAGGTTGTTCCAGGGCGATCCAGAGCTGGTCGATCGCCCAGCCGCCGGCGTAAGCCAATGACTTCAAACGGCTTTCGTCGAACTTGTAGCTGCTCTCGGTGTGGATGGTCTCGCCCGCCGCGAAGTGGAAACGGTGGCCGTCCATGGTTACCGTCTGGTCGTGGCGCGCAACCAGATGCATCTCGATGCTCGCCGACGCATCGTTCCAGATGGCGCGATGCTCGAAGCCGGCGAGGTCGAAGTCGGCGCCGAGCTCGCGGTTGGCCCGTTGCAGCAGGTTGAGATTGAAGCGGGCGGTGACGCCGGCGGCGTCGTCATAAGCCGCCTCGAGGATGGCCTTGTCCTTGATGAGGTCGGCGCCCAGCAGCAACTGGCCGCCGGGGCCGAGGTGTTCGCGCATGGCGGCCAACAGCGGCCCGGCTTCCTCGGGCGGGAAGTTGCCGATGGTCGAGCCGGGGAAGAATCCGAGGCGGGGCCGGGAGCCTGCGGTGACCTCGCCCTGCAGGTGGGTGAAGTCGCCGGCCACGCCGCGCACCGGCAGATCCGGAAAGGCGAGCTCGACCTCGTGGGCCGTGGCGCGGGCGGCGCCGGGATCGATCTCGACGCAAAGATAACCGGCCGGCGCCTGCAGGGCGCCGAGCAGGGCGATGGCCTTGGCGGCCGAACCGGAGCCGTACTCGACGACCGTGCGGCCGGGTCCGACAGCCCGGGCGATGTCGCCGCCGCGGGCGGCCAGCAGGGCCATCTCCGTGCGGGTCGGGTAGTATTCCGGCAGCCGGGTGATCTCGCCGAACAGGGCCGAGCCGGCGGCGTCGTAGAACCATTTGGGCGGGGTCGCCTTGGGGGTTTTCGACAGTCCGGCGATCATGTCCTCGGCGAACAGGGCCCGTTCGAGGTCCGGTTGCAGGCGCGTGAGCTGGTTCATCCACAGTCTTTCGCGAGGCGCAGCCCGGAGAACATCCAGCGCTGATGGGGTTCGAAGAAGTTGCGATAGCTGGCCCGCATATGGGCCGCCGGTGTGACACAGGCGCCGCCGCGCAGGACCTGGCGGCCGGACATGAACTTGCCGTTGTATTCGCCGACCGCCCCGGCCGCCGGGGCGAAGCCTCGGTAGGGGCTGTAGGCGCTGGCCGTCCATTGCCAGACGTCGCCGTACAGCTGGTCGCCAGGCGAGGGGGCGGTGCGCAGGACGTCGCTGTCCAGGAAGTTGCCGACGATGGGGCGGCTCTCGGCGACGGCTTCCCATTCGGCCTCGCTGGGCAGGCGGGCGCCGGCCCAGCGCGCATAGGCGTCGGCTTCGTAGAAGCTCACATGACAGACAGGGGCGTCCGGGTTGACCACCTCCCGGCCGGCCAGGGTGCGGCGGGTCCACGCGCCGTCGTAGTTCTCCCAGTAGGCCGGCGCTCGCCAGCCCTCGACCCGGGCGCGGTCCCAGCCGTCGGACAGCCAGTGGGCCGGGCTGTCGTAGCCGCCGTCCTCGATGAAGCTCAGCCAGTCGCCGCAGGTCACCAGCCGGTCCGCCAGCTGAAAGGGCTCCAGCCAGACCCTTTGGCGGGGCCGCTCGCAGTCGAAGGCGAAACCCCCTGCCCCCGCTCCGATCTCGACCAGGCCGCCGTCATGGGCCATCCAGCCGACGGGACCGCGCGCCGGGCCGGTGGCGGGGGCCAGATCCGTGCGATAGGCGGGTGCGCCGGGGTGCAGGGCGAAGAGGCTGAGGATGTCCATCAGGAGGAGTTCCTGATGCTGCTCCTCGTGGTTCAGGCCGAGCTCGAGGAGCGGGGCCAGCTGGTCGATCAAGGACGACGGAGCGGTGGCGAACAGGTTGGCGAGCGCCTCGTCGACGCGCAGGCGCCAGTCGATGACGGCCTGCACGCCGGGTCGGGTGACCAGCCCCCGACCTGGGCGCGGCTGGCGCTCGCCGACCGCTTCGTAATAGCTGTTGAACAGGAAGCGGGCGTCGTCTGGCGCTTCAGGCGCATGGCCGTGCGGCCGCAGGATGAACTCGTCGAAGAACCAGGTGGTGTGGGCCAGGTGCCATTTGGTCGGGCTGGCGTCGGGCATGGCCTGGGGCTGCATGTCCTCCGGCGACAGCGGCGCGGCGAGGTCCAGCGTCCGTTGCCGGACCCTTGCCAGCGACAGAGCCAGCGTCTCGCGATCGTCGGTGTCGAATGCCATCCCGCCTCTCCCAACGCGCAGGACGGCTTAACGCTCCGCCCGATCGTGAGAACATATAGGGATCAAACGCCGTTCCGCCACCAGAAAGGGCGCCCCGCGCCCCCACAAAATAAGTGGGCTTCAGGCGCGGGCAGCAGAAGGCGGGCTGAATCCCTTGCCCCGTTGGCTTTGGCGTGGGCCGGGGCCGCGGGTTCGTAGCCCGGGGCGTAGGTCACTGTGTAGGTCAACAGGCGGGGTTTGCAGGTGACGGAAGGCAACACGGCGACCCACGCTCGCGCATGGGTCGCCGTCGATGCCGAAAAGACCGATGAATATGTCTAGACATATTCTTGAAACGCCCGGCGGGCGGGCGTTTCCAGTCCTCGGGAAGGCCCCGCTAGAGCAGGAAGCGGGCGGATGTCAGGGTGTGAGCCCCGGTGATCAGCACCTCGAAGTCGGCGCCGCCGTCGCCATCGACGTCGCCGAACACATGGGTGTCGGCCCCGTCGAACTCGTAGCGCAGCTGACCGGCGACGCTGGTGAAGGCGCCTGTGCCGATGAAGCTGAAGGCCTGGTCGGCGGCGACGCTGGTATTGGCGTCCAGGGCCCGCAGATCGACCTGGTCGATGGCGTCGAAGTCGACGATGACATCGCGCAACCCATCGCCGACACCACTGTCGGACAGCGCCTGCAGGACGAAGAAGTCCTTGCCCGCGCCGCCGGTCAGGCCATCGGCCCCGGCCCCGCCATAGAGGTAGTCGTTGCCGGCGCCGCCCTCGAGGGTGTCGTTGCCGCCCTCGCCGTAGAGCTTGTCATTGTCGTCACCGCCGTAGAGGGCGTCGGTCCCCAGGCCGCCCCGCAGGGTGTCGGCGCCGGCCAGGCCGTAGAGGCTGTCGCCGAAAGCGCCGCCGTTGATGGTGTTGTTGCTGGCGTTGCCGGTCCCGCTGAAGGAGGCGGCGCCGGTGTAGAGCATGATCTCGACATTGTCGGCGAGGGTCAGGCTGGAGAGGGCCGTCTTGACCGTATCGGTCGTGCCCTCGCCCACCACCTCGACCACCACATCGCCGAGGCTGTCGATGATGTAGGTGTCGTTGCCGATGCCGCCGGCCGCGTAGTCGTCGCCGCCCTGGCCGTCGAGGGTGTCATTGCCCTCGGCGCCCAGCAGGGTGTCGACGCCGAGGCCACCGAACAGCTTGTCGTCGCCGACCCGCCCTTCGAGCAGATCGTCGCCGGTCCCGCCGGTGATGATGTTGTTCAGGCCGTTGCCGATGCCGGTGACGGCGCCGGCGAAGACGAAGCTGAGGTTCTCGACGTTGTCGGTCAGGGTGTAGCTGTTCAGCAGGCTGATGACGCTGTCCGTGCCGGCATTGAGCGCCTCGATGACCAGGTCGCCGGCGTCGGCGACATGGTAGGTATCGTTGCCCGCCTCGCCCTCGAGGGTGTCTGCCCCCTCGCCGCCGCGCAGGGTGTCGGCGCCCTGGCCGCCCAGGAGGTGGTCGTCGCCCAGGCCGCCGTTCAGCTGGTCGTCGCCGGCCAGGCCGCTGAGCGTGTCATTGCCCGCCCCGCCGGTGATGATGTTGGCCAGGGAGGTCCCCGTGCCCGCGAAGTCGCCCGTGCCGTTGAAGCTCAGGTTCTCGAAGACGCTGGAGAGGATGGTGAAGCTGTTGAGGCTGGTGATGATGGTGTCGATCCCGCCACCGACGTCGCTGATCATGTCGCCAGCGCTATCGACGTAGTAGGTGTCGTTACCGGCGCCGCCCTTGAGGTTGTCCTCGCCGCCGCCGCCGATCAGGGTATCGTCGCCCTCGTTGCCGTTCAGCACGTCGTTACCCGTGCCGCCGATCAGCAGGTTGCCGATGGTATTGCCGTTGGCGGTGAAGCTGGTCGCGCCCGTGAAGGTCATGTTCTCGACCAGGGCGGCCAGGGTGTAGGCGCTGATGCCACTGACGATGACCGTGTCCACACCGACGCCGGACTCGATGATCACGTCGCCGGTGTTGTCGACATGGTAGCTATCGGCCCCAAGCCCACCCTGCAGGGTGTCGGCCCCGAGGCCGCCGTCGAGGACGTTGTCCAGGGCGTTGCCGACGATGGTGTTGGCGAAGGCGTTGCCCGTGCCGTTGACCGCCGAGCCGACGAGGTTGAGCCGCTCGATCTCCTGGCCGGCGCCGAGGGTGTAGCTGACCGAAGCGTTGACGATGTCGGCGCCGCCGCCGACGCCTTCGACGATGATCTCGTTGCCGAGGGTGACGACATAGGTGTCGTTGCCCGCCCCGCCGATCAGGGTGTCCAGCCCGCCGCCGCCGGTGAGGATGTTGTTGCCCGCGTTGCCGGTCAGAATGTTGTCGCCGCTGTTGCCGGTCAGGTTGATGTTGCCCGCGCCGGTCGCCGTCAGGTTCTCGATGTTGGCCGACAGGACGTAGCTGACGCTGGTCTCGACGGTGTCGGTTCCCTCGCCTTCCAGTTCGGTGACGATGTCGGTGGTCTGGGCGACGACATAGGTGTCGTTGCCGGCCCCGCCGATCATGGTGTCCGCGCCGGCAAGGCCGTCGATGCGGTCATCGCCGGTCCCGCCGATGATGACGTTGGCCAGCGAGGTGCCGGTCCCGTTGAAGTTCCCCGTGCCGCCGAAGGTCAGGTTCTCCAGCGTCGTCGAGGACAGGGCGTAGGTGTTCAGAGTGGTGACGACGGTGTCGATGCCGCCGGTGTCCTGGATCGTGTCGCCGACATTGTCGACATGGTAGGTGTCGTCGCCGAGACCGCCCTTCATCAGGTCGGCGCCGAGGCCGCCGTCGATGACGTTGTCGTAGTCGTTGCCGGTGATGGTGTTGGCCAGCTCGTTGCCCGTGCCCACCAGCGCGCGGCCCAGCAGGGTCAGGCGCTCGACGTTGGCGGTCAGGGTGTAGTCGATGCTGCTGTTGACCAGGTCATCGCCCTCGCCGGTCAGCTCGACGACCTCATCTGCGTCGCTGTCGACGAAGTAGGTATCGTTCTGGGCGCCGCCTTCCATCAGGTCGTCGCCGCGCCGGCCGTCGAGGATGTCATTGCCCGTGCCGCCGACGAGGTGATCGGCGTTGTCCGTGCCGGACAGAGTGTCGTTGCCGGCCTGGCCCTGGAAGTCGGCCGCGGCGGGGCTGTTGGCCGTATCCGGGACGACGGTGTTGTTGGAGGCGTTGGTGACGACGCTGTCGACCACCACATGGCCGGTCGCCGTGCCGTTTTGCCCCTCGACGGTGTAGTCGAAGGAGCCCGTGGCGCCGGCGGCGAGGATGACCAGACGGCCATCCACGAGACTGACGGTCAGGCCGGTGGCCCCGGACACCTCGATGACCCGCGGCTTGTCGTCATCAGGACCGAATTCATCGTTGCCCAGCAAAACGGACGCATCGATCGAGGAGGCGATGCCTTGCGTGACCTGCAGGATATCGTCCCGCGGGTTGGGGACGGGGTTGTCGATCACGCCGATCGAGACGAGTTCGTCGGCGAACTGGAACATCTCCACGCCGACCAGCTTGTCCGTGCCATCCGGTGAGTCGACGCGGATGTCGCGGATGTAGAGCTCGCCGCCGTCGTAGAAGGTGACGTAGTCCGACAGGTTGCCCGTGAAGACCGCGAGGTCCTCTCCGTCGCCGCCATCGATGATGTCGTTGCCGGCGCCGGCTTCGAGGACGTCGTCGCCCGCGTCGCCGTGCAGTTCGTCGGTGCCGGCGCCGCCGACGATGCGGTCGTTGCCGTCGCCGCCGAACATCAGGTCGTCGCCGCTGAGGCTCGGATCGTTTTCGGCCGCCGCGTTGTCTTCCTCGAGCGTGATCTCGCCGCTGTAGCCGATGCCGGTGACGCCGTAGATGCCGTCGCCAAGCAGCAGGTCGGCGCCGTCGCCGCCTTCCAGGGTATCACCACCCGAGCCACCGGCCAGGGTGTTGTCCCCTTCGTCGCCGGTCAGGAAGTCGTCGCCGGCCCGGCCCGAGAGGTTCTCGATGCCGCTGGCGATGATGGTCCCGCCCCCGAACGCCTGCTCCGAGCCCTGCAGGGCCAGGGAGAAGGTGACGTTGGCCGGGGTCTCGCCCTGGATGCTGAAGATCAGGGTGTCGCTGTCGGCCCCGCCATCGACGGTGTGGTTGCCCGCGCCGACCTCGATCAGGTCGTCGCCGGCATTGCCGAGCAGGACGTCATCGCCGTCCTGGCCCCAAAGCCAGTTGTCCTCGGCGTTGCCGGCGATGGTGTCGTTGCGGTTGGTGCCCGAGACATGCTCGATGCTGACCAGGGTGTCCATGCCGTGGCCGGTGTCCTGGGCGACGCCCTGGATGTTCAGGTCGACGGTGGCCCCGACCTGGACGTCGCCGCCGCCGAGCGAGAAGGCCACCCGGTCGAAACCGTCGCCGCCGTCGATGACGTCATCGCCCTCGCCGCCGTGGACGTAGTCGTTGCCGTCGCCGCCGAGCACCTGGTCGGCGCCGTTGCCGCCGCGCACGAAGTCGTCGTCGTCGCCGCCATCGACGGTGTCGTCGCCGTTCTGGCCGAAGAGCTGGTCATTGCCCAGCCCGCCGGTGATGGCATTGCCGGAGGCGTCGCCGCGCAGGAAGTCGTTGAAGTCGGAGCCTTCGAGGTTCTCGATGCCGATCAGCTGGTCGGTCTCGCCGAGCACACCGTCGAAGTCGCTGGCGGCCTGGCCGGCGAGGTCGGCGAACATGCCGTGGGCCGAGTCGCTGAAGCTGGCGGTGTCGACGCCCTCGCCGCCGTCATAGACGTCGTTGCCGGCCCCGCCGCGCAGGGTGTCGTCGCCGCCGCCGCCGCGCAGGACGTCGTCGCCCGCGCCGCCTTCCAGCACGTCGGCGCCGATGTAGGCCGGGTTTTCGAAGAAGGTGGCCAGGTTCTCGATCACGGTGATCGGGCCCGAGCCGCCCTGGTTGGAAACCATGCGGATGTCGCCGTCGCCGAGCAGCAGGTCGGCGCCCTCGCCGCCCTGCAGCAGGTCGTCGCCCTGGGCGCCGGCCAGGGTGTTGGCCGCCCCGTCGCCGATCAGGGTGTCCGTGCCGACCGTGCCGGTGACGTTCTCGATGCCGCTGAGCGTCATCAGGCCGGAACCGGTGTCCTGGGCCGCGCCCTGGAGATTGAGGTCCACATGCACGTTGAGCGGCGGGGTGGTGTTGTCGGACAGCCGGACGGTGTCGACGCCATTGCCGCCGGTCAGGATGTTGGCGCCGACGCCGGCTTCCAGCAGGTCGTTGCCGTCGCGGCCATCCAGCGTATCGCCGCCGCCGGCGCCCCACAGCCAGTTGTCGCCGCTGTTGCCGGAGAGGGTATCGGCGAAAGTCGTGCCCGACACGTGCTCGATGTTGAGGAAGGTATCGAGGCCGTGGCCGGTGTCCTGGGCCGTGGTCAGGGCCAGGTCGACGGTGGCGCCGGCCTGGATATCCGTGCCCAGCGACAGGAACATGCTGGCGCGGTCGAAGCCGTCGCCGCCGTCCATCAGGTCGTTGCCTTCGCCGCCCGAGAAGAAGTCGTTGTCGGCGCCGCCGTAGGCGATGTCGTTGCCGTCGCGGCCGCGCAGGAAGTCCTCGCCGGCCCCGCCGTGCAGGGTATCGTCGCCGCCCTCGCCGATCAGCAGGTCGTCGCCGCCCAGGCCGGTCAGGACGTTGTTGTTGTTGTCGCCGTCGAGGGTATCGGAGATCTGCGAGCCGATGACGTTCTCAACGCCGGTGATGATGTCGAAGCCGCCGTCGCCCTGGCTGCGGTTCTGGTTCTCGGGCCGCAGGAGGTAGACGCCCACCCCGATGCCGTTCACCACCGAGATGTCCTCGTAGGAGACGGTGTCGATGCCGTCGCCGCCGACGATGGTGTCATTGCCGAGGCCGCCCAGCAGCAGGTCGTCGCCGCCGCCGCCGTTCAGGGTGTCCGAGCCAGCCCCGCCGCGCAGGATGTCGTTGCCCGACACCGCGCCGTTGGCCGGATCGGCGGCCAGGTCGGCCTCGGTGGTGATGGCGCCCGAGCCGCCCTGCACGGTCTGCAGGCGGGTCATGCCGTCGCCATAGAGGGTATCGTTGCCGTCGCCGCCGCTCAGGTCGTCATTGCCCTCGGCGCCGGCCAGCAGGTTGTTCCCCGTATCGCCGGTCAGGATGTCGTTGAAGGTCGAGCCCGACAGGTTCTCGATGCCGGTCAGGGTGACGCTGCCGCCGCCGGCGATCGCCTGGGCCTGGCCCTGCAGCAGCAGGGAGGCGACGACGCCGCTGGTGAAATCGTTGTTGCTGAAGAAGGACAGGGTGTCGCCGGTCCCGGCCCCGCCGTCGACGATGTTGGCGCCGGTCGAGCCGATCTCGAGCAGGTCGTTGCCGTCGCCGCCGTTGAGCGTATCGCCGCCGGTGATGCCCCAGAGCCAGTTGGCGCCGGCGTCGCCGGTCAGGGTGTCGGCGAAGGTGGTGCCCGAGACGTGCTCGATGCTGATGAAGGTGTCCAGGCCGTGGCCGGTGTCCTGGGGCCCGGCGATGGTCAGATCGACGGTGGCGCCGACCTGGGCGTCGGTCGCCAGGGACAGGGCCATGCTGGCGCGGTCGAGGCCGTCGCCGCCGTCGAGGATATCGTTGCCCTCGCCGCCGGAAAGGAAGTCGTGGTCGGCGCCGCCCTGGAGGATGTCGTCGCCGTCGCGGCCGCGCAGGAAGTCCTCGCCCGCCCCGCCGATCAGCGTGTCGTCGCCGCCCTCGCCGATCAAGAGGTCGTCGCCGCCAAGGCCGGTCAGGACGTTATTGTTGTGGTCGCCGTCGAGGGTGTCTGAAATCTGGGACCCGATGACGTTCTCGACGCCGGTGATGAAGTCGAAGCCGCCATCGCCCTGGCTGCGGTTCTGGTTCTCGGGCCGCAGCAGATAGACGCCGACGCCGATGCCGTTCGCCACCGAGATGTCCTCGTAGGACACGGTGTCGATGCCGGCGCCGCCGGTGATGGTGTCGTTGCCGAGGCCGCCGAGCAGCAGGTCGTCGCCGCCGCCGCCGCTGAGGGTGTCATTGCCGGCCCCGCCGCGCAGGGTGTCATTGCCGCTGTAGGTCGGGTTGTTGAAGAAGGTGGCGATGTCGTCGATCGTGGTGATCGGGCCCGACCCGCCCTGGCTGCTGGTCATCCGGATGGCGCCGTCGCCGAGCAGGATGTCATTGCCGTCGCCGCCGTCGAGCACGTCGGCGCCGCTGTTGCCGGCCAGCACGTTGCCGCCGCCATCGCCGGTCAGGGTGTCATTGAAGGCCGAGCCGGACAGGTTCTCGATCTCGGTCAGGGTGACCGTGCCGCCCGAGGTCGCCTGGGCCACGCCCTGCAGCAGCAGGGAGGCGACGATGCCGCTGGTGAAGTCGTTGTTGCTGAAGAAGGTGGCGGTATCGACGCCATTGCCGCCGATCAGGACGTTGGCGCCGGTCGAGCCGGTTTCCAGCAGGTCATCGCCGTCGCGGCCGTTCAGCGTATCGCCGCCGCCGACGCCCCAGATCCAGTTGGCGCCGCTGTCGCCGTAGAGGGTGTCCGCGAAGGTGGTGCCCGAGACGTGCTCGATGCTGACCAGGGTGTCCATGCCGTGGCCGGTGTCCTGGGCCACGCCCTGGATGGCCAGGTCGACGGTGGCGCCGGACTGGATGTCGGTCTGCAGGCTGATGCCCATGGAGACGCGGTCGAAGCCGTCGCCGCCGTCCATCAGGTCGTTACCTTCGCCGCCCGAGAAGAAGTCGTTGTCGGCGCCGCCATAGGCGATGTCATTGCCGTCGCGGCCGCGCAGGAAGTCCTCGCCGGCGCCGCCGATCAGGGTATCGTCGCCACCCTCGCCGATCAGCAGGTCGTCGCCGCCCAGGCCGGTCAGGACGTTGTTGTTGTTGTCGCCATCGAGGGTATCGGAGATCTGGGAGCCGATGACGTTCTCGACGCCGGTGATGAAGTCGAAGCCGCCATCGCCCTGGCTGCGGTTCTGGTTCTCGGGCCGCAGGAGGTAGACGCCGACCCCGATGCCGTTCACGACCGAGATGTCCTCGTAGGAGACGGTGTCGGTCCCCTCGCCGCCGGCGATGGTGTCGTTGCCGAGGCCGCCGAGCAGGATGTCGTCGCCGGCGCCGCCTTCGAGGGTGTCGGTTCCGTCGCCGCCTTCGAGGCGGTCGTTGCCATCAAGACCCTGCAGGACGTCGTTGTCGCCCAGGCCGGTGATGACGTCATCACCCGCAGTGCCGGGCAGGGTGTTCGGGCCGGTGTCGCCGACGATATCAGCCATGATGTAGTACCCCCAAAAATTCGGACCAGAAGCGCTAGAGCATTCCAGGCGGCGTCGGCAGTGGAAAAAACAGAACTGTCTTTGCCGCGACCTGACGCCAGCCCCCCCGACGCAAGCGCGCGATCCTAGTCAGCGACAGGCAACGGCAAAGGGGGCGCGCCCATCAGGCGAACCGTCATTCGCCCTGTTGGTCGGCGATGCGGGCCAAAAGCCGCTGTTTCAGGAGCCTCCGTCCGGGATCGGCCCGAACGGTGCGACAATCCGCCACGTCTCCTTAATCATCCGCGGCGCCCGTCTCAGCTGCAAAGCCCGACAGCACAAGGGGTTGCGGGGGTTCGGGCCGCGGTTACAGCAGCCAGTCGCCGCTCTCAGCCGTCGCGTCGCCGTTGATCTTCATCTGGTAGTCGGCGCGGCCGTCGCCGTTGATATCCAGCCGCAGGGTCGTGATCCCCCCGGCGAACGTCAGGGTCATCTCGCCGGCGTGCTTGCCGAAGGATGAGACCAGGCTCAACGTTCCGACATAGGCGCCCGACAGGTCGAGGCGGTCGCCCTCGGCGGCGCTGAAATCATAGACCTGGTCGGTCTCCAGCACCGGACCGAAGGCGTGGGCGACGACGAAGCTGTCCGCGCCCGTGCCACCCCGGAGCAGGTCGTTGCCGAGGCCGCCGAGGATGACGTCATCGCCATCCTGGCCGTTGATCGTGTCGACGCCGGCCCCGCCATCGAGCCGGTTGGCGCCGGCATTGCCCTGCAGGTTGTTGGCTTCGCCGTTGCCGTAGCCGTCGATGTCGGCGGCGCCCTGCAGCTCGAGCCCCTCGAAGTTGGCGCCGAGCACCCAGCCGCCCTGCTCGGTGCGGACGATGTCGTAGCCTTCGCCGACGCTTTCCGTAGCGGTGTCCCCGGCTCCGATCAGGTAGACGTCGTTGCCGAGCCCGCCGGACAGGCTGTCCGCCCCTGCCCCGCCGTCGAGGACATCGTTGCCGGTCCCGCCGGTGAGGATGTCGATGCCGGCCCCGCCGTCGAGACGGTCATTGCCGTCGCCCCCGGTCAGTTGGTCGGCCCCATTGCCGCCGAACAGCTTGTCGCCATCGGCGCCGCCGTCGAGTTGATCGTCGCCATCGCCGCCTTCGAGGATGTCGCCGCCGGTCCCGCCGAACAGCCGGTCGGCGCCGGCAAGCCCGCGCAGGACGTCGCCGAAGTCGAGGCCATAGAGCTGGTCGTCGGCGCTGGCCCCGGTCAGGGCGTCGTTGCCGGGCGTGCCGATGCGCGTCAGGTCCGCCTGGATGCCGTAGACGATGTAGGTGATGTTGCCGGGTCCGAAGTCGGCCATCGCCAGGGCGATATCGTCGATACCGTCGCCGTTGACGTCCCCGACCGCCGTGGCGCCGGCTCCAAGCCGGATGGTGGAGGGCGCGCCCTGGATCATCAGGCCGTTCTGACCGTCCAGGTCGGCCGTGGACAGCACGGGGGCGAAGGCGCCGCCGTGACCGAAGATGATGTAGGCCCCCCCGTTCGCGCCGGCGAGCGGCGCGCCGATCAGGAGGTCGCCGAAGCCGTCATTGTTGAAATCGCCAGCGCTGCCCAGGTTGACGCCGATACGGTCGGAGTCCTCGCCGTCAATCCGGAACCCGTTGGTTCCGTCGAGAGCGGTGGTGGACAGGGCGCCTGATGGTCCGGAGGCGGAGCCGAAGATCACATAGACCGAGCCCGCCACGTTACCGCCGAAGCTGCTCTGCAGAGAGGTGATGGCGAAATCGTCCAGGCCGTCACCGTTGATATCTCCGATCCCCGCAACCTCCTGGCCGAAGAACCGGTCCGACCCCGTGGGCAGGATGGCGAAGCCCTGGGCCGGCGACAGATTGCCCAGATCGATGGGGCCGGTGACGCCCGGGGCGCGGCCGTAGACCAGCCAGGCATGACCGACGCCGCCAAAGGGCGAGCCGATGACGAAGTCCTGCAGGCCGTCGCCGTTGACGTCGCCGGCGGCGGCGGCATCGCTCATGAACTGGAACAGGTCGGCGCCGAGGATTTCGAACCCGCGACCGGCCGCGACGAGACTGTCGACGTCGGAGAAGGCCAGCGAGGCCGGCCCGCCGAAGATTACATAGGCCGAGCCGGCCCCGTCCGCGCCGTGGTCGGTGTAGCGGGCGGTAACAATGACATCGCCAAAGCCGTCGCCGTTGATATCGCCCAACGGGTTGACCGACCGTCCCAGCTTGTCCCCGCCGGCGCCGCCGATCTCGACGCCTTGCCCGGCGGTAAGGCCTGACAGTGAAAGGCTGGCGGCGAAACCCCCGTCGTCCCGGCCATAGACGACATAGATGGCGCCGGAATTGTAGCCGTTCGTATCGGCGTTGTAGGCGCCGAGGACCAGATCATCGATGCCATCGCCGTTGACGTCCCGCACGCCCGCCGCGCCGTAGCCGAGCCGGTCGCCGCCGGCCTCGCCGAGGATGACGAAGCCGTTGTCGCCATCAAGGGTCGACAGGTCGACAGGCTGGGAAAATCCCGCCGCCTTGCCGAACACCACATAGGCCGCGCCTGCGGAGCCGTTGGCGGAGTAGGCCCCCAGCACATAGTCCAGGATGCCATCCCCGTTGAGATCGACGGTGGTCATCTGGTTGATCCGGGCCGGGCCCGTGGCGATCTGCTGGCCGGTGGCGGCGGTCAGTTCGGAAACCTGGATCGTGGCGGGCAGAGCGGGCATGGGGAGGTCTCTCAGGGGTGCGGGACGGCGGCGAGCGAGGGGCTACAGAAGCCAGTCGCCGCTCTCGGCCGTGACGTCGCCGTTGATCTTCATCTGGTAGTCGGCCTTGCCGTCGCCGTTCAGGTCCAGGCGCAGGGTGGTGAGGCCGCCGGAGAAGGTCAGGGTCATTTCGCCGGCGTGCTTGCCGAAGCTGGAGACCAGGGCGAGGGTCCCGGCGTAAGCGCCCGACAGGTCGAGGCTGTCGCCCTCGGCGGCGCTGAAGTCGTAGACCTGATCGGTTTCAAGCACGCCGGTAGCGCTGTGGGCGACGCGGAAGATGTCGGCCCCCAGGCCGCCGCGCAGCAGGTCGTTGCCGAGGCCGCCGATGATGATGTCATCGCCATCGCCGCCGTTGATCGTATCGACGCCCAAACCGCCGTCCAGCCGGTTGTCGCCGCTGTTGCCCTGCAGGTTGTTGGCCAGCCCGTTACCGGTCCCGTCGATGTTTGCCGCCCCTTCCATCTGGAGGGCCTCCACATTGGCGGTCAGGGTGTAGGTTTCGCTGGCTCGGGCGATGTCGTAGCCCGCGTTCGCCTGCTCGGTCACCGTGTCGTCCAGGCCGACAATGTAGATGTCGTTGCCCGCGCCACCGGAAAGGCTGTCGCGCACCGTGTCGGCGCCGCCGTCGAGGTAGTCGTTGCCCTCGCCGCCCGTGAGGCCGTCTATACCGGCGCCGCCGTCCAGCCGGTCGTTGCCTTCGTCGCCGACCAGGATGTCGTTTCCGGCGCCGCCGAACAGCTTGTCCGCACCTTCGCCACCGGTCAGGGTGTCCGGGTCGTCCTCTCCATAGATGACGTCTCCGCCATTTCCGCCGAAGACGAGGTCGTTGCCGGCGCCGCCGTAGATCAGGTCGCCGTTGTCTTCGCCATACAGGACGTCCCGAGCGTCGCCGCCGAGGAGGGTGTCGCGGCCGGCGCCGCCGTGCAGGACGTCAAAGCCCCCGCCGCCGCTGAGGTAGTCATCGCCGGCGCCGCCCGAGTAGTTGTCGGGGCCGTCCGTCCCGATCCAGGTGATCGACGAGGCGACGCCGTAGACAATGTAGGCGGCGCCACTTCGCACACCGTCCACCGTTGCGCCCGGCGCGCCGATGAGCAGGTCGTCTATGCCGTCGCCGTTGACGTCGCCGGCGCCGGCGACCGAGTAGCCGCTGTAGTCGTCTGTCCTTGCGCCGTTGATGCGGAAACCGTTGCTCCCGTCCAGGCTGGAGAGAGCCAGGCTGGTCCCAAATCCGCCGGTGCGCCCGTAGACGACATAGCTGGAGCCGGAATTGGCGCCGTTGGCGGCCTCCTTGGCCGCGCTGACGATAAGGTCGCCGATCCCGTCGCCATTGACATCGCCCGCCGAGGCGACCTTGGTCAGGTTGATGCCATGGGTGAGCGAGAAGCCGTTGCTGCCGTTCAGGTCGGCCAGGTTCAGGTTGGCGGCGAACCCGCCGGAATGCCCGAAGACGATATAGGCGGTTTTGCCGGCCAAGGCGACGACGGCCACATCATCGAAGCCGTCGTTGTTGAGGTCCCCCGCCGAGGATACGGACCAGCCGGTCGCGTCCCTGGCGGCGACGCCGGTGAGGCGAAAGCCGTTCGTCCCGTCCAGCGCGTGAAGGTCGGTGCTGGCGCTGAAGGCGCCCGTGTGGCCGAACACGACGAAGGCCGAGCCGGGCTGTGGATTGGCCTCATTCGGCGCGCCGATGATCAGGTCGTCGATACCATCGCCATTGACGTCGCCAGCGCTGGCGACCGAGGCGCCGCTGATCTCCTGCATCGTTGCGCCAACGAGCCGAAAGCCATTGGTCCCGTCGAGCGCCGACAGATTGAAGCTGGCGCCGATCGGGGTCGACTGGCCGAAGATCACATAGGTGGCGCCGGCGTTGCTCGCGTTCACGTCGGCGTCACGGATGCCGAGGATGAGATCGTCCAGGCCATCGCCGTTGATGTCGCCCGCCGACACGGCCTTGGCCGTGTCCGTTGCCCCCTCCGCGATCACCCGAAATCCGTTCGTCCCGTTCAGGGTCGTCAGGTCGATACTGGCCGGAAAGCCCGCGGCGCCGCCGAAGACAACGAAGGTCGGGCCGGCCGGGGGGCCGAATCCCTGCCGGGCCCCGACAACCAGGTCGGCGAAGCCGTCTCCATTGAAGTCGCCCGCCGAGGAGACCGCAAAGCCGCTCCAGTTGTTGGCCGCCCCGCCGCTGAGCCGGAAGCCGTTTGTCCCGTCGAGGGCCGACAGGCTCAAGCTGGCGCCGGGGGACGCCCGGTCGCCGAAGATCACATAGCTGGCCCCGGAGTAGTTTCCCTGCGGATCGGCGCGCGGGGCGCCAATGATGAAGTCGTCGATGCCGTCGCCGTTCACGTCGCCGGCCGAGGCGACCGAGTAACCGGCGAAGTCGATGCTGGCGACGCCGACGAGGCGGTAGCCGTTGGACCCATCGAGGGCGGACAATTCGACGACAGCGGGAAATCCGGACATGGACGAGAATCCTGGTTCGCGGCCGACACGCCGCCGCGAACAGGAGAGCAGATCGCTGGCTTGGAGATTTTGTCTGTAGACACGATCTGGGTGGTTTTTCGCTGGCGGGCGGACTCCCCGATCTGGTTAACTAGGGAAAGTAGGCGTCGGGGATGGTGATGTTGGACGGACAGGGGCGGCGAGAGGTCACGGCCGCCGATCTTCGCAAGGCCGCGCCGCTATCCTTCTGGAGCGAGGCGGCGCTGGAGCGGCTGGCGGCGGCCAGCACCCTGGGCTGGCATGACGCTGACGCCGTGCTGGCCCGGGCCCATGAGCCGGCGACGGAGATGTGGATCGTCGTCGAGGGCTGCCTGGAGGCGGCGATGTTCACCGCCGACGGCGAGCGCTACCTCGCCGACCTGATGACCCCGCCACAGGTGGTGGGGCTGGTGCCGGTGATCGACGACCGGGGCGTGCTGTTCGACACCATCGTGCGGGTGCGGTCCCTGCTGATCCGCGTGCCGGCGGCGGCGATGCGGGCCGAGATGGACGCCGATCCGGCCATTGTGCGGGGGATGCTGGGCCTGATCTGCTTCCGGGCGCGGATGGAGCATGACCGGTCGATGATCAATGTCGTCGACAGCCACAGCGCCCGGGTGGCCAAGGCGATCACCTATCTGGGGCGCCGGGCGCAGCTGCTGGACGGCGCCGAGACGCCGGTGCCGGCGCCGGTGACCTATGAGGACATCTCCGACTTCCTGGGCCTGTCGCAGTCGGCGGTGGTGCGGGTGGTGCGCGACCTGATCGCGGCCCGGGCGGTGAAGAAGCAGTACCGCGGCCTGATCATCGCCGATCCCGCCGCCCTGATGCGCTTCGTCGAGGCGGTCAGCCCGATCCATGCCAACGCCCGGGCCTATCTGGCCCTGTTGCCGAGGGGGTAGGCGACCGGTTCCCCCTCACCGCTGTCATCCTCCGACCGCCCGCAGAGCGGATCGGGGGACCAAGCTGTCTGCGTGAAAACGGCCAGGAGTCTTTCCAGAGCCGCCTTGATGGGGTGGACGACCCCCGGCGGCATCGGTGTGCCAAGATGGGTTGTCTGAACTCATCTCAAGGAGGGCCGTCCGTGGAGCATCCTACGCGCATATTCATCGATACGTCCAAGCAGCTGTTTCAGCTGCACGGTGTGGACGCAGGCGAGAAGGTCGTCATTCGCCGGCAACTTCGGCGGCGGGAGATGATCCCGTTCTTCACCAGGCTGGCGCCGACGGTGATCGGACTGGAAGCCTGTGGAGGTTCACACCACTGGGCGCGGGAGCTGGCGGGGCTTGGCCATCAGGTGATGCTGCTGCCGGCCCAGTATGTGAAGGCCTATCTGAAGCGAGGCAAGAACGACGGTCGCGACGCCGAGGCCGGCTGCGAAGCGATGAGCCGGCCGACGATGAGGCCGGTGCCGGTCAAGACGGTTCAGGAGCAGGCGGTGCTGATGCTGCTGGCGACGCGGGACCGACTGGTGCGAAGCCGCACCCAGCTGACCAACGCCATTCGCGGCCATGCCGCCGAGTTCGGGCTGATCGCTCCGACCGGGCTGGACAAGATCGAGCCGCTGCTGGAGCGCGTCGCCGCCGACCAGGCTTTGCCCGACCTGGCCCGGGACCTGTTCGCGGGTCTTGGCCGCCAGCTCCTCGCCCTGCAGGCGCAGATCGTCGAGATCGACGCCCGGATGGCGGCGCATCATCGGGCCGATCAGACCAGCCGCCGGCTGGCCAGGATCCCCAGCGTCGGGATCGTCGGCGCGGTCATGCTCGCCGCCAAGACCCCGGACCCCAAGGCCTTCCGCTCAGCGCGCGACTTCGCCGCCTGGCTGGGCCTCACGCCCAAGGACCATTCCACTGCCGGCAAGACCCGCCTTGGCGGCATCACCCGGGCCGGCGACGAGGCGCTTCGAGCCGTCCTGGTCTGCGGGGCCATGGCGGTGATCCAGAACGCCAAAGCGGGTCGAGGACAGCCGTGGCCATGGCTCAATCGGCTATTGGCCACAAAGCCGACCAAGCAGGTCGCCGTCGCCCTCGCCAACAAGACCGCCCGCATCGCCTGGCGCCTCATGGTCAGCGGACAGGACTACGATCCCTCTCGCCGCCTCGCCGCGCCTTCCCAACAACCTGCCTAGAGCACGTCAGGTTTTGATTGAATCGCGGATTCCGTTGATTGGCGGATCATGATTCAAGATGCGGACTGGTTGGAGGCCAGGCTGCATGGTTCGACCTTACGATCTGGATCTGCGCGAACGCGTCGTTGCTGCGGTTGTGGCTGGCGAGAGCCGGCGGTCGGCGGCGCGACGGTTCGGGGTCAGTGAGTCCGTTGCGGTGAAGTGGCTGCAGCGGGTGGCTGCGACGGGGTCGGTGAAGCCGGCGAAGATGGGCGGATATCGTCGTCCGGCGCTGGAAGGTCATAGAGACTGGGTGCTGGCGCGGATCGCCGAGAAGGCGGATGTGACGGTGCGAGGGTTGTCGGCGGAGTTGGCCGAGCGGGGCGTGAAGGCGAGCCACTACGCGGTCTGGTCGTTCTTCAAGCGCGAGGGGCTGACCTTCAAAAAAAGCCAGCACGCGGCCGAGCAGGACCGGCCGGACGTGGCTCGCAAGCGGGAGCGGTGGAAGCGCTATCAGAACCGACTTGATCCCAGCCGCCTGGTCTTCATCGACGAGACCTGGGCCAAGACCAACATGACCCGGACCCACGGCCGGTCGGCGCGAGGCCAACGGCTGGTGGCCAAGGTCCCGCACGGGCGTTGGGCCACCCTGACCTTCATCGCCGCCCTGAGATGCGACGCGGTCACCGCGCCTCTGGTCTTCGATGGACCCATCAACGGCCTGGCCTTCCTGGCCTGGGTCGAGCAGGTCCTGATCCCCACCCTCAAGCCCGGCGACGTGGTCATCCTGGACAACCTCGGCAGCCACAAAGGCGAGGACGTGCGTAAAGCCATCCGCAAGGCCGGCGCTCATCTGCTCTTCCTGCCGCCCTACAGTCCTGACCTCAACCCCATCGAGCAGATGTTCTCCAAGCTCAAGACCCTGCTCAAGAAGGCTGACGAACGCACCGTCGAAGGCGTCTGGCGGCGCATCGGCAGCTTGCTCGACTGCTTCAGTCCTGCAGAGTGCTCAAACTACCTTCGGCATGCCGGCTATGCGTACGAAAAAACCTGACATGCTCTAGCCGGCAGGCTCAACCCGTTCCTTGCAAGAGGCAGATGGTGTGATCGATCGATCAAATGGATGGGACACTCCGCGGGACCCAACGGCGTCACAGACCGCTGCCTTGATCGGAACCCATCCCGCGCAAACCATCTTGGCGACGGCCAATATCCAAGGCCGCCAGACCGGACATATGGGCGCAAGCGACTACGATCAGATCAATCCGCGACGACTTGCAGGGTGGGGGTCGTCCACATATGGGTCCCCCGGTCCGCTGTGCGGCCGGAGGATGACAGCGGTGAGGAGGCTAGAACCCGTACAAATCCTTGAACGCCGGGTCGCGCGCCGCGATCTGGCGCGCGCAGTCGACCATCACCTTGGCCTGTTTCCAGGTGGCGTCGTCCTGCATCTTGCCGTCGAGCATGACCACGCCGGTGCCATCCGGCATGGCGTCGAGGATGCGGACGGCGAACTTCACCTCGTCCGGGTCCGGGCTGAAGACGCGCTTGGCGATGTCGATCTGGCTGGGGTGCAGCGACCAGGCGCCGGCGCAGCCCAGCAGGAAGGCGTTGCGGAACTGCTGTTCGCAGGCTTCGGGATCGTCGATGGCGCCGAAGGGGCCGTAGAAGGCCTTGATGCCGTGGGCGGCGCAGGCGTCGACCATCTTCGCGAAGGTGTAGTGCCAGATGTCCTGCTGGGCGGCGATGCGGGCGGCGCCGTCGTCGCGGGGGTCCTCGATGACCTTGTAGAAGGGATGGCCGCCGCCGACGCGGGTGGTCTTCATGCCCCGGCTGGCGGCGAGGTCGGCGGGGCCGAGGCTGATGCCGTGCATGCGGGGCGAAGCGGCGCAGATGACCTCGACGTTGTTCACGCCTTCCGCCGTTTCGAGGATGGCGTGCAGCAGGATGGGCTTCTTGAGGCCGTGGCGGGCCTCGAGGATGGCCAGCAGCTGGTCCATGTAGTGGATGTCCCACGGACCCTCGACCTTGGGGATCATCATCACGTCCAGCCGGTCGCCGACGCCTTCGACGATCTGCGTCACATCGTCGAAGTGCCAGGGGCTGTTGAGGCAGTTGATGCGGGTCCACAGGCCGACGCCGAGGGCGGCGAAGTCGGTCTCGTTGGCCATCTGGATGAAGCCGGCGCGGGCGGCGTCCTTCTGGTCGGCGGGGATGGCGTCTTCCAGGTTGCCGAGGATGACGTCGGCCTGCTTCGCCATGTCCGGAACCTTGGCGCGGACCTTGTCGAGATGCGGCGGCACGAAGTGGATCATCCGCTCGACCCGCACCGGCAGCTCACGCGGCGGCGTCGGGGCGCCGATGGCCAGCGGCTTGAAAAATCCACGCGGCGTCTTCATCGGGCGCTCCTTTGATCTGTCGGTGGTTTGGATTGTGCGGTGCAGCGCGTCAAGAACGGCGAGAGGGGGTAATTGGGGACACGCACCATTTTCCGGTCGCGATGGCGCCGCCGCCGGGTCGGCTGACGGAAAATGGTGCGTGTCCCCAATTACCCGTAGCGGACCTCTCGCGGCGAGCGGCCGGTCCAGCGTTTGAAGGCCCGGGAGAAGGAGGCCGCCTCCGAGAAGCCGACCAGATAGGCCGTCTCGTTGACCGACACCTTGCGGGCCGACAGGTAGTCGATCGCCAGGCGTTGGCGCAGGTCGTCGAGCACCGCCTCGAAGGTGGCGCCCTCGGCCTTGAGGCGGCGGAACAGGGTCTGGCGGCTCATGCCCAGGCCGGCGGCGACCTGTTCCACCCCGACCTCGCCGGTATGCAGGATCGGCAGCAGCAGGGCCTCGACCCGGCCGCGTACGGTGCCGGCGCCTTCCAGGCTGTGCAGCAGCGCCTCGGCCCGATCGCTCAAGGGCCCGAAGGCGAAGCGAGGCAGCAGGGCGACGGGATGGTCGGCCAGGGTCATGTCGAGGCGCACGGCGTTGCAGTCGGCGCCGAAGGTGACCGGGACCTGGAAGATGCGGTCATACTCGGCCGCGTGGACGGGTCGGGGATGGGTGACCTGCACGGCGGTGACGATCGGCCGGGGCAGGAAGCGGCGCGGGCCGACCGCCAGCCGCACGAAGGTGGTCTCGGTCAGCTCGGGAAAGTCGTTCGGACGGGCGCGGTTGTCGACCATCCAGGTCTCGCCGTCCCGCTGGACAATGGAGAACCGCTCCCCCTCCCCCACCCCGTCGACCTCGACGACCAGCCGGCCGAAGCGGTTCAGCTGCAGGAAGGCGTGCATCATCGTCTCGGAGGCGTGGGTGATCAGCCCGACCAGGGACAGTTGCGACATGTCCACCGCCTCGGCGTAGCGCAGGGCCAGGGCGGGATCGCCGGTGGCCAGCTTGCCGGCGGCCATGACCCCCTCGTAGCGGCGCATCGGCAGGCGGGCGTCATGGTCGGCGAGGTCGGCATCGGCCAGTTCGCCCGCCGCCAGCAGGCCGGCCCGGTCGGCGCCGCGCGAGACGGCGTAGTCGATGAGGCCCCGCAGCATGCCGGCCGCCACCGTCGGCCCGCCGGATGGCGGCCTGCAACGGTCGGTCATGAGATTGGCGTCCGGCGTCATGGTCTGGCGGCTCTCCTGCGGCGAGGCTGGACGTCAATCGCCCCGCCTCCAAGTGACAAACAGGAAAGACTTCCCCTCCGTGCTCGAATTGTCTCCGACCGCCCTCGTCCACGTCACCGGCGGCGCCGTCTCGCTGATCGCCGGGCCGATCTCCCTGCTGGCCCCCAAGGGCCGCTGGCTGCACCGCAAGGCCGGGACGGTGTTCTTCGTCGCCATGCTGGTGATGGCCGGGGTCGCCTTCGTGATGGCCAGTCTGAGGGTCGAGAAGGTCAACACCCTGGCCGCGGCGTTCACCCTCTATCTGGTCGCCACAGCCTGGGGCGTGGTGCGGACGCGGCCGGGAACGGTCGGCCGGATCGAGCGCATCGCGCCCTGGGCGGCGGCGCTCGTCGCCGCCGGCGGCCTGACGGTCGGGGCGCTGGTCGCGGCGTTTCCGGGCATGCTCTATGATGGGGATCCGGATTTCTCGGCCTCGCCGGTGCTGTTCCTGGTGTTCGGCGGCCTGGCTGTCATGTCGGCCGGGCTGGACATCTGGACCCTGCGCCGCGGCGGGCTGACCGGGGCGGCGCGGGTGTCGCGTCATCTCTGGCGGATGTGCCTGGCGCTGTTCATCGCCGCCGGGTCGTATTTCCTGGGCCAGGCGGACACGATCCCTGCGTCCCTGCGGGGCGACCACCTCTACCTGCCGCCGCTGCTGGTGCTGGTCGCGCTGGTTTTCTGGATGATCCGTGTACGGATCGGGCCGGGCTACAGGACCGCCTAGCGCTTGCGCCCGAGCGGGTGCTTGCTCTCGACCACGGCGCGCAGGCGGTCGCCGGCCACATGGGTGTAGATCTGGGTGGTGGCGATGTCGCTGTGGCCGAGAAGGGTCTGCACGACCCGCAGGTCGGCGCCGCCTTCCAGCAGATGGGTGGCGAAGGCGTGGCGCAGGACGTGGGGGCTGACCCGCGCCGGATCGATGCCGGCGGCCAGCGCCGCCTCCTCCAGCAGCTGTGAGAACCGCCGGGGGGTCAGCCGGCCGGCCTTGCCGCGCGAGGGAAACAGCCAGGGGCTCTCCTTCACCCCCTTGGGCAGGAAGGCGGCCCGCACCTCCAGCCAGGCCTTCACCGCGCTGCGCGCCGCGCCGTTCAGCGGGGCCAGCCGCTCCTTGCCGCCCTTGCCCTTGACGATCAGATAGGCCGGGTCCCGCGCCAGGGCGGCCAGCGGCAGGGCGACCAGTTCGCTGACCCGAAGGCCGGAGGCGTAGGTCAGCTCGATCAGGCAGGCGAGGCGCAAGCCCTGCCCCCCGTCGCGTTCGGAGGCGGCGGCCAGCAGCCGGTCGACCTCGTCCCGCGTCAGCACCTTGGGCAACGGCCGGCCCTGCTTGGGCGCTTCGACCCGCCGCGAGGGATCGTCCGTCCGCCAGCCCTCGCCGAGCACGAAGCGGTAGAACTGCCGCACCGCCGCCCGCCGCCGGGCCGCGGTCGAAGCCGACAGTCCGCGGTCGGACAGATCGACGAACCAGCCCTCGATGTCCTCCGCCCCGGCGTCGGCGAAGCCCTTGCCGCGCCGGGCCAGGAAGCCGGCGACGTCCTCCAGGTCCTTGCCGTAGGCGGTCAGGGTGTTGCGCGCCGCGCCGCGCTCGGCGGCCATCATCTCGAGGAAGGCTTCGGGCCAGCCGCCTCCCTCCTTCAGGTTGCTCACGGCTGCGCCAGGCCTTCGAAGGCGAAGGCGCGGGCGTCCTCGGTCAGGCCGACCTTTGCGAGCGCCCGGATGAGGGCGGCGCGGTCGTGGGCGGCAAGTCCGGTCTTCGGGGCGTCCTGGGCGATGGCCAGGACGATCAGGGCGGTCTCCCCGACCAGGCCGCGATCGGCGGCCAGCTGCAGAGCGGAAAGCCGGCCAGGAGCGGCGGTCGATTTTCCCGCCCCCGCGAACAGGGCGTCTCTGCCGGCCCCGTCCAGCGGTTCGCCCAGCGCGGCGGCGAAGAGGTCGCCGGGCGGGCCGGCTCGCAACAGGGCGTCGAGACCGGTGACATCGACCGGGGCCGGGCCCGCCGCCGGCGGCGCCAGGGCCAGCCCCAGCCGACGCGACAGCGCCGTCTCCAGGCCGGTGCGAGCCGACGGCGCGCCGGGATCGGCCCGCACCAGCAGGGCGGTCATCAGCCGGCCGAACGTAGCGTCCCGCGCCTTCTCCTGCGCCAGGGTCAGGGTCAGCTGGGCCGCGTCGGCCTGGCCGGCGATGGCCTGGCAGTAGCTGCGCAGACGCAACCAGTAGATCTCGCCGCGACCGACCGTGACGCCCGTCTCGACCAGGCAGGCCCGGTCGTCGTCGCCGGTCAGCAGCGCCGTCTCCGCCGCGACCTCGGCCAGCACCGGCTCGGCGGCCAGATTGGGGATGCGCTCGACCGACGCGTTCGCCGCCACGGGCTCGCCCAGGTTCAACAGCGCCCGGCCTCGCGCCGCCGCCAGCGCGCGATCCTCCCCCGCTCCCTCCGGCGCCTTGGCCCCTGTCGACAGGACCCGCACCGCCAGCGCCCTGGCCGCCGGGCTCAGCGGCCGGGTCCCGAGGGTCGGCATCACCCGCCGCGCCAGCTCGGCCGAGGCGCCCTTCCACAGGTCCGGCCCCAGCCCGGTATCCCGCGCCCCGCCCGAAAACACGTCCGGAGCGGTAAGCGGCGCGACTTCGACGGCCTGGGCATGAACGACAGTGGCCAGCAGGCAAGCGGCCAGGAGGGGCGGAAGCAGCTTCATGCGGGCAGTTTAGCAGGGAAGAGGGGACACATTGAATTTTGCTGGCAAAATTCAATGTGTCCCCGTTTCGCCGCGCGGCAGGCTTGGTGTATCGCCCTTCTTCGTGACCACGCCCCTGCCCTCCCTGCGCACCAGGACCATCGCCCTCGTCGGGCTGATGGGCGTCGGCAAGTCGAGCGTCGGCCGCCGGCTGGCCGCCGCCCTCGACCTGCCGTTCAAGGACGCCGACACCGAGATCGAGGCCGCCGCAGGCCGCACCATCCCCGAGATCTTCCAGGCCTTCGGCGAGGCCGAGTTCCGCGACGGCGAGCGGCGGGTCATCGCCCGGCTACTGGACGAGGGGCCGATGGTGCTGGCCACCGGCGGCGGGGCCTTCATGAACGACCAGACCCGGACGCTGATCCGGGAGAAGGCCCTGTCGGTCTGGCTGAAGGCCGACGTCGAGATCCTCGCCCGTCGGGTCGGCCGCAAGGACAACCGGCCGCTGGTGCAAGGCAAGGACCCGCTGGCCGTGCTGACCGCGCTGGCCGAGGTCCGCTATCCCGTCTACGCCCAGGCCGACATCACCGTCGAGCTGGGCGAGACCCCGCATCAGGAATCGGTCGCCGCCATCCTGCGCGCCCTGGAGGCCCACGCGGCATGAGCATCACCGTTCCCGTCAACCTGGCCGGCCGCGAGTACGACGTCGTCATCGGCCCCGGCCTGATCGGCCAGGCCGGCAGCCATATCGCCCCGCTGCTGAAGCGCGGGCGCACCGCCATCGTCGCCGACGCCACGGTCGCCCAGCTGCACGCCGGCCGCCTGGTCGCCAGCCTCGCCGCCGCCGGTATCGAGACCCAGCTGATCACCATCCCGCCCGGCGAAGCCTCCAAGAGCTTCGAGGGTCTGGCCGATCTCTCCGACCGCCTGCTGGCCCTGGAGCTGGACCGCGGCGACCTGATCGTCGCCTTCGGCGGCGGCGTGGTCGGCGACCTCGCCGGCTTCGCGGCCAGCATCTACAAGCGCGGCATCGACTTCATCCAGATCCCGACCACCCTGCTGGCCCAGGTCGATTCCAGCGTCGGCGGCAAGACCGCCATCGACACCCCGCGCGGCAAGAACCTGATCGGCGCCTTCCATCAGCCGCGCCTGGTGTTGGCCGATCTCGACGTCCTCGCCACCCTGCCGGACCGCGAGATGGCCTGCGGCATGGCCGAGGTCATCAAGTACGGCCTGCTCGGCGACGCCGGCTTCTTCGCCTGGCTGGAGGCCAATTCCGCCGCCGCCATGGCCCGAGACCCCGCCGCCCTGGCCGAGGCCGTCCGCCGCTGCGTCGCCATGAAAGCGCAGATCGTCATCGAGGACGAGAAGGAACAGGGCCAGCGCGCCCTGCTCAACCTCGGCCACACCTTCGGCCACGCCCTGGAAGCCGAGAACGGCTACGGCGAGGCCCTCAAGCACGGCGAGGCGGTCGCCGCCGGCTGCGCCCTCGCCTATCGCTATGCCGCCTCGCAAGGCCTGTGCGCCGAAGCCGACGCCGCCCGCGCCGAGGCCCTGCTGGCCGCCGTCGGCCTGCCCACCCGCCTGGCCCAGGTCGCCGGCCATCCGTTCGACGCCGCCGTTCTGGTCGGCCACATGGCCCAGGACAAGAAGGCGCAAGGCGGGGCCATCACCCTGGTCCTGCCCACCGCCATCGGGGCCTCCCATGTCGCCCGCAACGTCGATACCGGCCCGCTGAGCGACTTCCTGCGCGGCGAAGGGGCCCTATAAAAGAATTTTGCCCGGTCCGGGAACCGGGCGGACCCCCGACCGTTTGGGTTCCTTAAGCGGGGGCTTACGCTACCGCTTGGTAAGGATATGCCCGTGCCTGGCGCGGGTCCGGTTCGGGCGGAGGGGTTGGCATTGATGGTTGATAGCGTCGCGGGTCTCGACGGCCTACGTGTGCTGGTCGTGGAGGACGAAATGCTCGTCTCCATGCTGGTCGAGGACATGCTCACCGAATTTGGCTGCGCCATTGTCGGCCCGGCCCCCGATCTGGACCAGGCCCTGGCCCTGGCCAACGACGCCGAGCTCGACGCCGCCATCCTCGACGTCAATGTCGGCGGCCGCCAGATCTTCCCCGTCGCCGACCTGCTGAAGGCCCGCGGCATCCCCTACGCCTTCGCCTCCGGCTATGGCGAAGCGGGTCTCATCGAGGCCCACCGCGGCGCCCCAGTGCTGCAGAAGCCGTTCCGCCAGGGCGACCTGGAGCGGGTGCTGAAGGAACTGGCGGCGAAGCGCGGCTGACATCCCTCCCCGAATTGGGGAGGGCAGACGCGCGGTTACGCGCGTCGGGTGGGGAAGTCGGTCCTAGACTTTTGCGACCATCCACTGAGAAGACAAACCTGCCGGCGCCAGTGACCCACTGCCCCACCCGGCGCGCAACGCGCGCCTGCCCTCCCCAATTCGGGGAGGGAGGAAGCAAGGTCATTCCCCCGGCGCCACCGCCTTCACCGACAGCGCGTGAACCTGGTCCACCAACTCTTCGGCCAGAACCGCATACACCTGCCGCTGCCGCGCCACCCGGGTCACCCCGGAAAACGCCGCCGACTCGATCTCGACATTGAAATGCGTGCCCCCGCCCTCGCGGTGCCCGGCATGTCCCTGGTGGCGCGCGCTGTCGTCCACCACCTCCAGACGGGAGGGGGCGAAAGCCGAAGTGAGCTTTTCATGGATCACTTTCGATATGGGGTGTGAGTCGGTCATGTTCAATTCTGGAAAAGCCTACCTTGTAGGCCCATACTTCGGGCGATGAGTGGCGCCTTTCAATACCGACCCCGATTTGTCGACATCCGTGTCCGTCCGCCCAAGGAGGGCGAGAAGGAAGCGGAGACCGACGTCAACGCCCTCAAGCCGGGCGAGCGGGCCTGTGATCACGCCGGCTGCCGCACCGCCGCCACCGCCCGCGCCCCGAAATCGCGCCAGATGATGGACCAGCACTACTGGTTCTGTCAGCCGCACGCGGCCGAGTACAACAAGCAGTGGAACTTCTTCGCCGGCATGAGCGACGAGCAGGTCGCCGAGGTTCAGGCCTCGCGCCTGACCGGCGAGCGCCCGACCTGGTCGATGAAGGCGTCCAACCGCAGCCGCGAGGCCCAAGCCGGGACCCGCGATCCCGGCGCCTTCGTCGATCCCTTCAGCCTGTTCGGCAGCGGCACATCACAGGTGCAGGCCAAGCCCCGCGCCGACGGCCGGCTGCTGGGCAAGATGGAACGCGGCGCGCTTGCCGACCTCGACCTCGACGACACCGCCGAGCCCAAGGACATCAAGAAGCGCTACCACGAGCTGCTCAAACGCTGTCACCCCGACAGCAACGGCGGCGACCGCTCGGCCGAACACAAGCTGCAGCGGGTGATCCAGGCGTGGAAGACCCTGAAGAAGGCGAAGCTGGCTTAGGGGCCGGTCCCTGGTTCCTCCCCCTTCGGGGGAGGGGGACCATTGCGCGGCAATGGTGGAGGGGGTCCCCACCGGCGACAGCGGCAGCGTCCCGCGGATTTACCCGCCGACCTGGGCGGCGACCCCCTCCGTCAGCGGCTGCGCCGCTGCCACCTCCCCCGAGGGGGGAGGAACAACGCACCCCTACCCCTGCGGCCGCTCCTCCACATCCTTCAGCCACCACTTCTCGACCGCCCACGCCGCCAGCCAGCAGGCCATCGCCCAGGCCGCCCCGACGCACCAGCCGGCCAGCACGTCGCTCGGCCAATGCACCCCCAGGAACACCCGGCTGACCCCGACCAGCACGGTCAGCACCAGCCCCATGACGATGCCGAACACCTTCACCCGCGTGCGATTGGCGAACCGGGCCATCAGCGCCCCGAAGGTCAGGTAGATCACCGCCGACATCATCGCGTGACCGCTGGGAAAGCTGGTGTGGATGGCCTCGACCAGCCGCCAGGACTCCTCGGGCCGCTCGCGCCCGAACACCCCTTTCAGCGTCTGGCCCAGCGCCGTGCCGCCCATCGCCGCGACCAGCAGCACCAGCGCCTCGCGCCAGCGCCGCAGGCTGAGCAGGAAGCCGACGACCAGCAGCACGAACAGGGTCAGCACCGTCCAGCCGCCCAGCGCCGTGATGTCGCCCACCGCCTCGCGCAGCCAGCGGCCGCCGATCGGCGTGGTCGGATCGCCGTGCACCCGGAACATCAGCAGGATCGTCTGGTCGATCGTCTGGGTCTCGCCCTCGACCACCTCGTCGGCAATGCTGAGAAAGGCCAGCACGCCCAGGCCGAGCCCGAACAGGGCGATGACCGCGCCCAGTTCCGAGCGCGCCGCCCGCACCATCCGCAGCGTCAACCCCGGCCAATGCGCCGGCTGCAACAATTCCTTACGGTTCATGCTTGGAATCCCGTCGAACATCTGTTTGCCGAACGCGCCAAACGCGGTATCGAACCATCGACATGGCCGACCTTATCGACAACCCCACCGCCGCCGATCCCCTGCTGAGCCTGGTTCCGGACAAGCAGGTTTCCGTCCGTGACGTCTTCGGCGTCGATAGCGACATGAAGGTGCCCGCCTTCAGCCATCGCGACAGCCACGTGCCGGACATCGACGAGGCCTACAAGTTCGATCCGATGACCACCCTGGCCATCGTCGCGGGCCTGGCCTACGACCGCCGCGTCATGGTCCAGGGCTATCACGGCACCGGCAAGTCGACCCACATCGAACAGGTCGCCGCCCGCCTCAACTGGCCGCTGGTCCGGGTCAACCTCGACAGCCACGTCAGCCGCATCGATCTCGTCGGCAAGGACGCCATCGTCCTGAAGGACGGCAAGCAGATCACCGAATTCCGCGAAGGCATCCTGCCCTGGTGCCTGCAGCGCCCGATGGCGCTGGTCTTCGACGAATACGACGCCGGCCGCCCGGACGTGATGTTCGTCATCCAGCGGGTGCTGGAAGCCGGCGGCAAGCTGACCCTGCTCGACCAGAACAAGGTCATTCGCGCCAACCCCTACTTCCGCCTGTTCTCGACGACCAACACCATTGGTCTGGGCGACACCACGGGCCTCTACCACGGCACCCAGCAGATCAATCAGGGTCAGATGGACCGCTGGTCGATCGTCACCACGCTCAACTACCTCGACCACGACGTCGAGGCCGAGATCGTGCTGGCCAAGAACCCCTCCTACGCCAATGCCGAAGGCCGCCGCACCCTGGCCGCCATGGTCCGCGTCGCCGACATGACCCGCAACGCCTTCATGAACGGCGACATCTCGACCGTCATGAGCCCCCGCACCGTCATCACCTGGGCCCAGAACGCCGAGATCTTCGGCGGCGACATCGGCCTGGCCTTCCGGATGACCTTCCTCAACAAGTGCGACGAGCTGGAACGGCCGACGGTGGCGGAGTTCTACCAGCGGGCGTTCGGCGAGGATCTGCCGGAGAGTGCGGCGCGGGTGAAGGTGGCGTAGGGGCTCTTAGCTAAGCAAAGATAGCTTGGCGAAGACGGATTACGGTCGGGCGCCGATGTGTTCCGCATTTGTGAGCACGGCGAGAGAAATTCCAAACTCTCCCGACCGGAATCTTTGACGGTCGTTGCCAATCGCGACGAGTTTGTCTTTCAAGTTCGCGACGGCGCCAACGCCAAAGATTGGCAGGATAGAAGTGGCGAATCTCATCGATTCCGCCCTAGCAAAAATTTCAAACGGTCGAAATCTACGCTCGGCCCAAACACTCGTTACTGGATACCAACTCGACCTACCAGATTCGTCATTTATACTACTTTTAATATACAATAGAAAATCCGCCTCCATGGCACGATCGAATGATATGTTATGCGCCGAGTAGTGCTCTTTCATAAGATCGGCCTGAACGCTCATTCTTCTCAGACCAAGTCGTTGATTTCTGTATTCGTTCAACGACGCCAGATAATTTCGAAATCCTTCGTAGCCCTCGATACGCCCCTCCGACGATGGACCGATATTTAACATGAACGGATAATTTACTATAGCCTCAGTCAGATCAAATCTGCCCTCTTGAACAGACACGGCGACAACGGACACTAAAAGAAGATGCGCGTTAAATTTGAAGGCATCGTAATCGGCTGTCCGCCAAGAAGTGACTTCTGGAGCAGGGTACATAAACCGCCCAATTCGCTCCAGCAGAGCTACCACCTCAAGAAAATTTTCTTTTTGTGGAGACCTCGCGGCAGCGATCGCAAGTTCCTCAATCTGCCTGATATATGGAGTCGCTGCCTGTATGGCCTCCACTATCAAATCGTCGATTTCCACTCCCGGCCGTTGAACAATCGCCAGCTTCGCGTATTCGCGGACAAAAACATCAGCGTAATCCCGAACGGCTGATAGAGCTGTACTTGCACCGGAACGCAACAAATTTTCCGCACGTCGAAACGCTGATTCTGTTTCGAGCTTTACGCTGTTCTCATCCAGATAATGCGGTGGCGCTCCGATTTCGGGCTTCACATGTACCGGCTTACCGACTATCCATCGAAGCAATTTATCATATTCATCTTCAAATCGTGTGTCTGAAGACAGGTCAAAATATATTCTTCCGCGATAATAAACGGGAAGATATGGCTTTCCGGCTTCGTCAAGTTCCGAAACTACGGCAACATATTTGTCTTGCATCGACTTGCCGTACAGCTCCGGTGAAATAATTTGAGCCTCAGTTCCGACGCCGCCCTCGCGATTATCAGCCTTCTGCGAGTATTTATGGTCACAAATCATGATGACCTTGGTGACACCCTCGTCTGTCACCATCTGCTCCATGAATTTTACGGAGTCGTGACCCGGCTTTAAGTCCCACTTATCCATAATAATGTCGACGCCGTCCTGCCGGAGGCGGGTCGCCAGCTGAAGCACCCAATCTTCGTGCACAGGAGATGTCCATGCGTACGATATGAAGGCTTTCACAGGCTCCATCTTATCCTCATTCGTTACCGCGACGTCGCTGGTAGGACTAGCTAGACATGAGCTGCGGCTAGTGCAAGTTCGGGTTGAGATCTATCGACGGGTTGTGGAGCGGGGTTGTGGAGCGACGGAAGTAGGGACACACACCTATATCCCGCCGAGCTGAGATAGATCACGCCACCCTCGGCCTGATCCCCGCCAGCGCGCGTCACCGCCCTGTCAGCTCGTAACCTCAAACGTATCCGTCCACCCAAACCCGTTCCCATAATCCAGAACCGACACCACCGTCGGGTCCAGCCTGAAGAGGGCCATCGGGCCGGCGGTCTCCGGCAGGACGTAGTCTGTCATCCCCGGGAACTTGGCCATCATCAGCTGGCCGATGTGGGTAACCTCCTCGGGCGCGGTCACGGGGGTGGCGCGGGCCGCCATGGACAGGCCCCGGATGGTCGACCACTCCCCATAGGGCAGGGTGACGGTCGCCGAGACGCGCGGGTCGGCCGCCAGGTTGCGGGCCTTCTGCGAGCCGGCCCCGGTGCCGAAATAGACGGTCAGGCCATCGCTCGCATAGCTGACGACGGTGGCCTGTGGCCAGCCGTCGGGGCGCAGGGTGGCGAGACTGATATCCAGGCCGGCGGCCAGGATATCGACGACCGACTGACGCTGTTCAGGACGCATCGGACTTCCTCCTTGGGCTGGAGAAAGGCTAGCCGCGACCGCCCGGGCCGGCCTTGATCTGGCTCAAGATCGCACACGGCCCGACTGGCTCATCCAGCCCGTCGATGCTATCTTCCTTGCCTCCTCGAGGAAGATCACGATGGCCATCAACATCAAGGACCCGGCCACGGAAGGCGTCGTCCGGGAACTGGCGACAGCGACGGGCGCCACCATCACCGACGCCATTCGCGCCGCCGCCCAGGCCGCGCTGGACGCCGTGAAGGCCGAACGGCAAGCCGACCGCGCCGAGCGGCTCAGCGCGGTCCAGGCCCTGATGGCCGACGTCGCCGGAATGCCGGTCGCCGACCCCCGGCCCATCGCGGTGATCCGCAAGGAGCTGTCGGGCGGCCTGTGACCATCGTCGTCGACAGCTCGGCCCTGATCGCCATCCTGTTTTCCGAGCCGGAAGGGGCGGCCTTCGCGCGCCTCCTTATCGACGCCGACGAGGTGGCGGTTTCGGCCGTGACCCTCCACGAGACCCGGCTGGTCTATGCCAAGCGCCTTGTTTCCGCCGACCAGACAAAGCTCGACGAGCTTCTGAGCCTCTTTCGCGCCAGCATCCGGCCGTTCGATGAGGAACAGTCCGACATTGCCTTCAAGGCCTTCACCCGCTTCGGCCAGGGCCGCTATGGCCTGAACCTCTGCGACTGCGCCTCCTACGCCCTGGCCAGGTCCCTCGGCGCGTCCCTGCTCTTCAAGGGCCAGGACTTTGCCCGCACCGACATTGCGCCGGCCGCCGACCGCCATGTGTAACAACTACGCCAACCACATCCCCATCGACGAGATCTTCGAGATCTTCAGCGAGAGCCGCTTCCCGCTGCGCTTCCCCTCCGGCCCACCCAACCTCGAGCCCAACGACGACATCCGCCCGACCGACGCCGCGCCGGTGATCCTGCCCCAGGGCGACCACGCCACCCTGGTCCGCCTCAAATGGGGTCTCCTGCCCAGCCAGCCCAAGCGGCCGCCGGTGATCAACATGCGTTCGGAGGGCCGGCGGTTCGAGCAGGGCCGCTGCCTGGTCCCCGCCTCGTCCTTCTTCGAGTTCACCGGCGACAAATACCCCAAGACCCGCTGGCGCTTCACCCGCGCCGACGGCGACTGGTTCTGCTTCGCGGGCTACCAGAACGGCCCAAACATTGGGGACGGAGACGACGCCCGCTTCAGCCTGCTGACCGTCGATCCCGGCCCCGACATCGCCCCGACGCACGACCGCCAGCCTGTCGTCCTGGGCCGCGCCGACTGGGACCGCTGGCTGGCCGGCGAGGCGGGCCTGCTGAACCCCTCCCCGGCCGGGACCTGGGTGATCGCGGAAGCCCCGCGGCCGGCGAAGGGATCGCTGCTCTAGGCAAGATGAATATGTCTAGACATAGGGATTTCGGGCGGCGTTCCAGCCCTGCCGAACGGATCTGAAACCCGGTGGTTTTCGGGTAGGTCCGGGTGGTCCCCGGGGTAGGAACAGGTAGGCGAATTGTGGGACTCGCACCGCGCCTGGTGTAGGTTTAAGTCGTTGAAATTAAAACGTATTTCCTCGTCGCCCCGTGCTATACTGGACGCCTTCGACAACACCTCGCGCCGAAGCCCTAGTTCCGGAACAGCTGCAGGATCAGGTTGGGCTGCTGGTTGGCGATGCTCAGCGCCTGGATGGCCAGCTGCTGCTTGACCTGCAGGGCCTGGAAGCGGGCGCTTTCCTTGGCGAGGTCGGCGTCGACCAGCCGGCCGATGGAGGCTTCCAGCGTGTCCTGCAGCTTGCTGATGAAGTTGGCGTGGGTGTCCAGCGCCTTGGACCCGGTGCCCAGCTTGGCCACCGCCCCGTTCACCCCCTTGAGGGCGTTGTCGAGGTTGGTCAGGTCGGCGGCGGTCACCGTCGTCAGGTCGGCCAGGGTGCCGCTGAGCAGCCCGCCCGTGGTCGACAGGTCGACGTGGTCGACGTTGATGCTGTCTGTCGCCGCCGCGTTGGCCAGGGCGCGGACGTTGCCCGAGCTGCCCGACGAGATCAGGCTGACGCCGTTGAAGGCGGCGTTGGAGGCGGTCAGGTCGATCTGTTTGCGCAGGGCCACATAGTCGGCGCTGATCGCGGCCCGGTCGCTGGCGTTGAGCGAGGGGTCGGAGGCCGCCAGCATCTTCTCCTTCATCTGGCTGAGGAGATCGCTGATGGTTTCGCCGCCGCTGATCGCCACATCGACGATCGACTGGCCCCGCTGCAGCGAGCCGGTCACGGCATTGAGGGATTTCATCTCGGCCCGCTGGCCCTGGGCGATCACCCAGGTGGCGGGGTCGTCCTTGACCGACGAGATCTTCAGGCCGGTGCTGATGCGGCGGGTCACCTCGGAGAGCTCGCGGTTGACGGCCCCCAGGTTCTGCAGCGCGATCATCGCGCCGACATTGGTGTTGATACTCAGCATGGCCGGCCCGTTCTGGAGTCCGCGTGAGCGGAAGGGCCTTTTGCCCCGTCCCGAGGGTTAGCCCGAAATGGGTTAGGGGACTGTGAACGGCCAGAACAGCGAGATGAGCAACGGCGCGACGAGCAGGATGATCACCGACAGCGGCGCCCCCAGCCGGGCGTAGTCGCCGAACCGGTAGCCGCCCGGCCCCATGACCAGGGTGTTGCACTGGTGGCCGACGGGGGTGAGGAAGTCGCAGCCGGCCCCGACGGCGACGGCCATCAGGAAGGGGTCGGGGCTGAGGCCCAGCTGCTTGGCCAGGCCCATGCCGATCGGGGCGACGATCAGCACGGTGGCGGCGTTGTTGAGGAAGGGGGTGGCGATCATGGCCACGGCCATCATGGCGGTCAGGGTGACCAGCGGCGGCATGCCATGGAAGGCGCCCGACAGGGCGGCGGCGATCAGGTCGGCCCCGCCGCTCCGGGAGATGCTGTCGCTGACCGGGATCAGGGCGGCGACGAGGATCAGCACCGGGGCGTCGAGGGCGGCGTAGGCCTCGCGCATGCGCAGGGCTCCGACGGCGACGACGAGGACGGCGGCGATGAAGAAGCCCGCCGCAACGGGCAGCAGGCCGGTGGCGACGACGACCATGGCGCCGACGAGGATCACGGCCGGGGCGATGGCGTGGCGGATGCCGCCCAGCCGCACCTCCCGCTCGGCCAGCGGCAGCAGGCCCAGCGCCTTCAGGGCCTCGGGGAGGGATTGCTCGCTGCCCTGCAGGACCAGGATGTCGCCGCTCTTCAGCCGGGTCGAGGACAGCGGCCCGCGCATCCGGTAGCCGCTGCGGCTGACGCCGATCAGGTTGACGCCATGGGCCTCGTGCAGGGCGAAGCTCTTGGCGCTTTCCCCGACCAGGTCGCTATTGGCGCCGATCACCGCCTCGACGACGCGGACCTCGTCGGTCGGCTCGGCCAGGGCGACCGGCCGGTCGGTGAGCGACATCTTCAGCCCGGCCCGGACGATCAGCTCGTTCAGCTCCTGCTCCTCGCCCTCGAGCAGCAGGGTGTCGCCGGCCAGGATCTTGCGGTTGGGGTGCGGGGCGCTGATCCGTTTGTGGTTGCGCAGGATGGCGACCACCTGGTTGGAGCCGTCGCCGAACTTCCGGATGTCGCCGACGCGGCTGCTCTTCCAGTCCCATCCGGCCGGCACCTCGACCTCGGTCATGTAGGCGTTGGCGGCCAGGGCGGCGTCGACGCTGATGCTGGCCTTGCGGTCCTTGGGCAGCAGCCGGTAGGCGAAGGTCAGGTAGAGGATGGCGATGACGGTCAGGATGCCGCCGACCGGGAAGTAGTCGAACATCCCGAACGGCGTGCCGGTCGCCTCGCCCCGCACCTCGGCGACGATGATGTTGGGCGAGGTGCCGACCAGCACGGCCAGGCCGCCGACCAGGCTGGCGAAGCTCATCGGCATCAGCACCCGGCTGGCCGGGGTGTTGGTCCGCCTGGCGATCTGCAGGGCGGTCGGCATCATCAGGGCCAGGGCCCCGACGTTCTTGCTGAGCATGGAGAGGATGGCGGTGGCGGTGGCGAACACCGGCACCTGGCTCTTCTCGGATTTCAGGCGCGGGACCAGCGGGGCCAGGATGGTGTCGACCAGCCCCGACCGCGCCACCGCGGCGCTGAGCACCAGGGCGCTGGCGATGATGATGACGATGTCGTTGGAGACCCCGTCGAAGGCGCTCTTGATCGGAATGACGCCGATGGCGATGCCGACCGCCAGGGCCCCCAGCGCCACGAGGTCATATCGCCATCGCCCCCAGATGAAGACGATCACCGTCAGTCCGACCAGGCCGAACGACAGCGCCTGCTGCAAAGTCATGTAAAGCGCCCCATGGATGCGGGGAACGCGGAGGCGAATGATGCGGTTCCTTCTCCCGCTTGTCGGGAGAAGGGATCGGTGTCAGGTCACCAGCGGCGACGCGCCCGTAACCACATCCGGCTGCGCCTCCGCCCCCGGCCCCGTCGGCCCGCGCAGCTTCATCTTGAACTCGCGCCAGGTCACCGACTTGTCCTTGCGGATCAGCCAGCGGGCGAAGCCGACGATGTCCTCGAGGATGGTGTACATCACCGGCACGAACAGCAGGCTGAGCAGGGTCGAGGTGATCAGGCCGCCGATGACGGCGATGGCCATCGGCTGGCGGAACTCGACGTCCTCGCCCAAGCCCAGGGCCACCGGCAGCATGCCGGCGCCCATGGCCACGGTGGTCATCAGGATCGGCCGCGCCCGCTTGTGGGCGGCGTCCATCATGGCGTCGTAGCGGGTCGCCCCGGCGTTGCGGGCCTCGATGCCGTACTCGACCAGCAGGATCGAGTTCTTGGCGGCGATGCCCATCAGCATAAGCAGGCCGATCAGGGCCGGCATCGACAGGTTGGTGCCGGTGATCAGCAGGGCGAAGAAGGCCCCGCCCAGCGCCAGCGGCAACGCCATCTGGATGGTGATCGGGTGCAGGAAGCTTTTGAACAGCAGGACCAGCACCGCGTACATCAGCAGGATGCCGGTCAGGAAGGCGGTGGCGAATCCGACACCCAGCTCGGCGAAGGCCTCGACGTCGCCCGAGGGCTGAACCGAGACGCCGGGCGGCAGATTCTTCATCGACGGCAGGGCCTGCACCGCCTTGTCGGCGTCGCCCAGGGCCATGCCGGCCAGTTCGGCGGTGATGGTGGCGTTGCGGCTGCGGTCCAGCCGGTCGATCTGGCTGGGCCCGGCCCCGAAGGTGATGTTGGCCACCGCCGACAGCGGCACGGCTTCGCCGGAAGCAGTCGGAACCCGTAGGTTCTCGATGACGTCCAGGTGCTCGCGGGCGTCCTCGGTCAGGCGGAGGCGGATGGGGATCTGGCGGTCGCCGAGATTGAACTTGGGCAGCAGCTGGTCGATGTCGCCGAGGGTGGCGACCCGCACGGCCTGGCTGATGTCGTTGGCCGAGACCCCCATGCGGGCGGCGACGTCCGGCTTGGGGGTGACAAGGATTTCCGGCCGGGCGATGTCGGCGGTGTTGACGACGTTGGCCAGGCCCTCCAGGCCGCGCATCTCCTGCTCGACCGCCCGGGCGGCGCGGGCCAGGGCCGGGCCGTCGTCGCTGGTCAGGGTGACGTTGTAGAGCGGGGCCGAGCCGTCGACGCCGAAGCGGATGCGGACGCCCGGGATATCCTTGAAGCTCTTGGCGACGTCCTGCTCGAACTCCTGCTGGGAGAGCTCGCGGTCGTGCTTGGGCACCAGGTTGGCGGTCACCGCCGCCCGCCGCACATCACCCAGCGCCGCGCCCGAGCCGCCCGGCCCGGTGGCCGACAGCCCGGCGCCGACGCCGCCGTAGACGCTCTTCACCTCGGGTCGCTTCTTGAGGGTCTCGGTGATGCGCAGGACCACCGCGTCGGTGTCCTCGATGGTCGACCCCGGCGGCAGTTCGACGCTCATGGCGCTGTAGCCCTGGTCGCCCGCCGGGATGAATTCGCCCGGCACCAGGGTGGCGACGAAGATCGACAGCACGAAGAAGACCGTGCCCGCGATGAAGGAGACGACCCGGTGCTTCATGCCCCAGGCCAGCGACTTCAGATAGCGACCCATCCAGAACGGGTCCTTGTGCTCGCTCATCTTGCTGGTCCGCTTGAGCAGATAGGCGCTCATCAGCGGGGTCAGCATGCGGGCCACGACCAGGGAGAACAGCACCGAGACGCAGGCGGCCAGGGCGAAGCTCTTGAAGAACTGCCCGACCACGCCGGGCATGAAGCCGACCGGCGCGAACACCGCGATGATAGTCGCCGTCGTCGCCACCACCGCCAGCCCGATCTCGTCCGCCGCCTCCATCGAGGCCTGGTAGGGCGTCAGGTTGTACTGCTGCATATGCCGGACGATGTTCTCGATCTCGACGATGGCGTCGTCCACGAGGATGCCGATGGTCAGCGACAGGGCCAGCAGGGTGACGACGTTGAAGGTCTGGTCCAGCGGCGCGAGGATGGCGAAGGTCGGGATCAGGGACAGCGGGATGGCCGTCGCCGTGATCAGGGTGGCCCGCCAGTCGCGCAGGAACAGGAAGACCACCGCCACCGCCAGGATGGCCCCGAGCAGCAGCGCTTCCACGGAGGCGTTATAGCTGGCCTCGACGTACTGCACCGTCGAGGTCACCTCCTCGATGTCGAGGTCCTTGCGTTCCGCGTCGAGCTTCTCGACCGCCTTGCGAACGGCCTTGCCGGCCTTGACCTCGCTGCCGTCGCGGGTGCGCAGCATCGAGAAGGACACCACCTCCTGGCCGTCGAACCGGGCCCGGATGCGCGGCTCGGTCCAGCTGTCGGTGACGGCGCCCAGATCGCCCAGTCGCACGCTGCGGCCGCCGCCCAGGCTGACCCGCTTGTCGGCCAGCTGTTCGACGGTGTCGGCCCCGCCGAGGGTGCGGATGGCCCGCTCCTCGCCGCCGACCGTGGCCCGGCCGCCGGGCAGGTCGGCGTTGATGCTGCGCAGGGTCTGGCTGACCTGGGCCGCCGTCACGCCTTGCGCCGCGAGTTTGCGCGGGTCCAGCTCGACGCGGATCTCGCGCGACACCCCGCCTTCGCGGGTGACCTGGGCGATGCCGGGAATGGCCAGCAGCCGCTTGGAGACGTCGTTGTCGACGAACCAGCTCAGCTGTTCGGGGTTCAGGCTGCCAGAGCGCACGACATAGGTGATCAGCGGCTGGCCGGAGATGTCGATGCGCTGGACGATCGGCTCGGGGATGTCCTGTGGCAGGTCGGCGCGCACCGAGGCGACGGCGTTGCGCACGTCGTTGGTGGCCCGCTCCAGATCGACGCCGATCTCGAACTCGACGCTGGTGTTGGAAACCCCGTCGCCGACCGTCGAGCGCACATGGCGAACGCCGTTGAGGCCGGTCAGGGCGTCCTCGATGATGCGGGTGACCTGGCTTTCCAGCTCCGGCGGCGCGGCCCCGGGCTGGCCGGCGGCGACGACGACCAGCGGAAAGTCGATGTCGGGGAAATTGTTGACCCGCATCTGCAGGAAGCCCTGCACCCCGGCCAGGGTCAGGATGATGAACAGCAGGACGACCGGGATCGGATGCTTGATCGACCAGGCGGAGATGTTGCGGAACATCGGCCGCCCCTAGCGCTTGGGCTGGGCGGTGACCACGCGGACATGGTCCCCGTCGGCCAGGAACCCGGCGCCGCCGACCACGACCCGCTCGCCGGCGTTCAGGCCGGCGGCGATCTCGACGCTCTCGCCGACCCGGGCGCCGGTGGTCACCTCGCGGAAATGCGCGACGTTGCCGGCGTCGACGACATAGACGCCGGCCTTCGAGTTGCGGAACACCACGGACGACTGCGGCAGCACGAGGGCCGGCTGGTCGCCGACATCGATGCTGGCCTTGGCGAACATGCCGGGGCGGAAGCTTTGGGGCGAGGCCAGGCTGACGCGGGCCAGGCCGACGCGGGTCTGGGCGTCGACGCGCGGGGTGATCAGGCGGACCACGCCGCCGGTCTGGCCGCCCTCGTCGCCGGTGATGGTCGCCGGCATGCCGGGTCGCAGCAGCGTCAGCTGGGCTTCCGGAACCTCGCCGGCCAGTTCCAGCCGGCCGTCACGGACCAGGCGGAACAGTTCGACGCCGGGCTGGACGATCTGGCCCTTTACCACCGCGCGGCTGGAGACCCGGCCGCTGACCGGGGCGCGAAGGTTGGTCTGGTCGAGCTGGGCGGCGGCCGAGGCGGCGGCCGCTTCGGCCTGGGCGACGCCGGCCGAGGCCGTGCGCTGCCTCGCCAGGGCGGTGTCGAGCGCCGCCTGCGAGAGATAGCCCTTGGCCTTCAGTTCCTGCGACCGGCCGAGCGCCGCAGTCGCTTCCGCCAGCGTGGCCTTGGCCGACAGCACCCCGGCCTGCGCCTGGCTCAGCGCCGCCCGCTGGACGGTGTCGCTCATCTTGACGATCAGCTGGCCCTGGCGGACCCAGTCGCCTTCGTCGGCCAGCACCTGCACGGCGGTCAGCCCGCCGGTCTCGGCGCCGACGATGACCTCGTTCCAGGCGGTGACCGTGCCCGACACCTCGATACGCCGCGGCAGGGTCTGCTCGGAGACGACGGCGGCGGTGACGGTCTGCGCGACCTTGGCCTTGGGCGCCTCTTCCGTCTTGCCACAGGCGGCCAGCGGCAACGCCAGCACGAGGGCGAAAGTCACAACGAGGGTCCGCGTCCGGCTTTGCCGGTCGGTGAAGGCGCGCACGTCGTACTCCCCAGTCTGTGCAGACGTCAGGCGGTATCTAGGCCGTTGCGGTCATTTCGCAACCGCGAAGAGCCCCGTTACCTGTCGATGACGCGCGGGAACCGCCGGTTCCGACATCCTGCTGACAAAATAGGGACAGAGCCAAGGCGCCGAACGCCGTTCTGCAGTCCATGATTGAACTTGTCACAGCCACGCTGCCAAGCTGATCGCCTCAGGGGGGAGTGATTCCATGGCCACGATCAATGGCGACATTCTGTACAACACCATCCACGGCACCTCGGCGGCGGACACCATCAATGGCCTGGGGGGCAACGACACCCTCTATGGCGAGGGCGGCAACGACACGCTGAACGGCGGGGACGGCGATGACACCCTGATCGGCGGTGTCGGCGCCGACACCATGAACGGCGGCGCCGGCAACGACCGCATCATCAGCTGGTATCTCTTCGGCGAGACCGACGTCATCGACGGCGGCGACGGCACCGATACCTTCGTGACCAGCTTCGAGCCCGAGGAGACTTTCGAGCGCGGCGTCGTGATGACCATCGAGAACGGCGTCGTCATCACCCCCTGGGCCCGTATCCAGAATGTCGAGAACTTCGAGCTGACCGGCACCACCTACTCCGACACCCTCATCGGCGGTTCGGGTTCGAACATCCTGTACGGCCGCGCGGGAGATGACCGGATCAGCGGAGGGTTTCTGGGCGACACCCTCTATGGCGACGCCGGAACGGACTTCGTCAACGGATATGCGGGCAACGACTATCTCTATGGCGGCGACGGGGATGACGCCGTGTCCGGCGACGAAGGCCTCGACACGATCTACGGCGGCGCGGGGAACGACTCCCTGTCCGCCGGTTCGGGCAACGACCTGCTGTTTGGCGAGGACGGCGCCGACAGCTTTTACTCCCATGAGGGCGCCGACCGCCTGACCGGCGGAGCGGGCTCCGACACCTTCTTCTATAATCTGTTGTCCGACAGCACCGTCGCCGCCGCCGGCCGCGACAGTATCGTCGACTTCTCGATGGGGGACCTCATCGATCTGTCCTGGTTCGACGCCAACAGCGTCGAAACCGGCTTCCAGCAGCTGGCGTTCAGCGAGACCGCGGCGGCGAATTCGGTCTGGACCGTTGCCGGATCGACGAGCAGCGTCTTCATCGACAACAGCGGCGACGCCGTCGCCGACTTCCAGATCGACTTTCTCAACGGCGCGGTGCTGACGGCCTCAAGCTTCAACTTCGTCCGCGCCGGGCCGACCCGGGGCCTGATGCAGTTCGACCGCACCCTGGTCGATACGACCGGCCTTCACTACCTCGCCGGCGACGCCCGGCGCGAGGTGATTCAGGGCCTGGACGGCGCCGACTATCTGGTCGGGAATGCAGGATCTGACCGCCTTGAGGGCGGCGAGGGCAACGACAGCCTCTACGGCGGCAACGACGAGGACTCCCTCTACGGCGGGGCCGGGCAGGACCTGCTATTCGGAGAATCCGGCTTCGACTGGCTTTATGGCGGCGCCGACGATGATCAGCTGTCCGGCGGCATCCTGGACGATTACCTGTTCGGCGAGGACGGCGCCGACATCCTCACCGGCGGCGCCGGCGCGGACAGGCTATATGGCGGCGCCGGCGCCGACCGCTTCGTCTACGCCCTCGCCGACAGCACGGTCAGTTACTATTACCGGGACACCATCAGCGACTTCGAAGCCGGCGATCTGATCGACTTCAGCGGCATCGACGCCGACGCCGCAACCGCCGGCCAACAGACCCTGCTGTTCAGCGCCACCACCGCCGCCGCCTTCAGCGTCTGGTCGGGCTCCACCGGCGGAACCACCAACCTCTTCATCGACAATACTGGCGACGCCGTCGCCGACTTCCAGCTCGACCTGAGTAACGGGTACACTGTCACCGTCGCCGACTTCCTGGGCGTCGTCTCACCGCCCCCGCCTCCGCCGCCACCCCCGCCCACTTATGCCTTGATGACCGGCACCGGCGCGGGCGAGACCCTGACCGGCACGACCGCCCGGGATCAGATCCAGGGCCTGGGCGGCGCCGACCTCCTGCTCGGCGGCGACGCCGACGACCTGCTGGAAGGCGGCGACGGCGATGACGTGCTGACCGGCGGGGCCGGCAGCGACATCCTCACCGGGGGGACCGGCGCCGACCAGTTCGTCGCCACGGCCGGCAGCGGCGACGATGTGGTCAGCGACTTCACGGTTGGCAGCGACCTGATCGATGTCACGGCCTTTGCAGGCTACCAGTCCATCGCCCAGGACGGGGCCGACACCCTGGTCACCGTGGCGACCGGGGTCACCCTGCGCCTGGTCGGCGTCTCGGCCGGCACGGTGACGGACGCCAGCTTCCTCGGCCTGCCGCCTCCCCCGCCGCCTCCGCCGCCCCCGCCCCCTCCTCCGCCGCCGCCGCCAGGGACCTTCGACCGCACCCTGACCGGCACGGTGGGCGCCAACACCATCACCGGCGACGACCGTTGGGAACTGATCCTCGGCCTGGACGGCAACGACAGCCTCTACGGCATGGGCGGCAACGACCGGATCGAGGGGGGCCTCAACAACGACAAGCTCTACGGCGGCGACGGTGACGACGTCCTGGTCGGCGCCGGCGGCCAGGACACCCTGACCGGCGGGGCCGGGAGCGATCTGTTCGTCTTCTCGACCGGCGACGGGGCCAACACCATCGCCGACTTCGAGGACGGCATCGACCTGATCGACATCAGCGCCTATGGCGCCTACACCTCGATCATCCAGCTGAGCGCCAACACCAAGGTCAGCTTCGCCGACGGCGGCTACATCACCCTGACCAACTTCACGGCGTCCAACCTGACGGCGGCGGACTTCGTCACCGGTTCGCCGCCGCCGCCGCCTCCACCACCACCGCCTCCGCCTCCCCCTCCGCCAACCTACACCCTGCTGACCGGGACGAGCGCCGCCGAGACCCTGACCGGCACGACCGGCCGCGACCAGATCCAGGGGCTCGAGGGCGCCGACCTCCTGATCGGCGGCGACGCCGACGACCTGCTGGAAGGCGGCGACGGCGACGACGCCCTGACCGGCGGGGCCGGGAGCGACATCCTCACCGGCGGGGCCGGGGCCGACCGTTTCGTCGCCACGGCGGGAGGCGGCGACGATGTGGTCACCGACTTCACCGTGGGCAGCGACCTGATCGATGTGACCGCCTTCGCCGGCTACCAGTCCATCGCCCAGGACGGAGCCGACACCCTGGTCACCGTCGCCACCGGCGTGACCCTGCGCCTGACCGGGGTCGCGGCCTCGACCGTCACCGAGGCCAGCTTCCTCGGCCTGCCGCCGCCTCCGCCGCCCCCGCCGCCCCCGCCACCCCCTCCGCCGGCGGAACCGACGGCGCCGGCCGGCATGAGCGTCATCACCGGCACCGCCGGAATCGACAGCCTGCCGGGCACCACAGGGGCCGAGGCCATCTACGGCCTGGCCGGCAAGGACAACATCAACGCCGCCGCCGGCGACGACTGGCTGTCGGGCGGCGACGGCGACGACCGCATCTCCGGCGGCAGCGGCAACGACACCTTCTACGGCGGGGCCGGCCGGGACATCATGACCGGCGGCGTCGGGCTTGACACCTTCATCATCTATGTGGCCAGCGACAGCGGGCCGACATCGACGACCCGCGACTGGATCAACGACTTCAATGTCGCCCAGGGCGACATCCTCGATGTCAGCCTGGTGGACGCCGACACGGCCACTGCCGGCGACCAGGCCTTCAGCCTTGTCTCCGCCTTCAGCGGCGCGGCGGGGCAGATGGTGCGCAGCTACGACAGCGGGACCAACATCACCCTGCTGTCGTTCGACGTGAACGGCGACAGCGCCGCCGACATGCAGGTCGAGCTGACGGGCGACATCAACAGCGGCTGGATTCTCTAGCCGCCGTCATCCCACGCCACGTCGACCCGGCGGGTCGGCGTGGCGTGGAAGGCTCGCACTTGCCCCGATCTGTGCTAGACGCGCCCCACCATGACCACCCCGCCTATCGACAAGATCCGCAACTTCTCCATCGTGGCCCACATCGACCACGGCAAGAGCACCCTCTCTGACCGCCTCATCCAGCAGACGGGCGGCCTGACCGCGCGCGAGATGACCGAGCAGGTCCTCGACAATATGGACATCGAGAAGGAGCGCGGCATCACCATCAAGGCGCAGACCGTGCGCCTCAACTACAAGGCCAAGGACGGGGAAACCTATGTCCTGAACCTGATGGACACGCCCGGCCACGTCGACTTCGCCTATGAAGTCAGCCGTTGCCTGGCCGCCTGCGAAGGCTCGATCCTGGTGGTCGACGCCAGCCAGGGCGTCGAGGCCCAGACCCTGGCCAACGTCTACCAGGCGATCGACAACAACCACGAGATCGTGCCGGTCCTCAACAAGATCGACCTGCCGGCCGCCGAGCCCGACCGCATCCGCCAGCAGATCGAGGACGTCATCGGCCTCGACGCATCCGACGCCGTGCTGTGCAGCGCCAAGAGCGGCGTCGGCATCGACGACGTGCTGGAAGCCATCGTCACCCGCCTGCCCGCCCCCAAGGGCGACCCCAACGCGCCGCTCAAGGCCCTGCTGGTCGATGCCTGGTATGATGCCTACCTGGGCGTCATCGTTCTGGTCCGCATCTTCGACGGCAGCCTGAAGGCCGGCCAGCGGATCAAGATGATGAACGCCGGAAAGACCCACCTGGTCGACCGGGTCGGGGTCTTCCAGCCCAAGAACACGCCGGTCGACAGCCTCGGCCCGGGCGAGGTCGGCTTCTTCACCGCCCAGATCAAGGAAGTCGCCGACGCCGCCGTCGGCGACACCATCACCGACGAGAAGAAGCCCACCGCCCAGGCCCTCACGGGCTTCAAGGAAGTGCAGCCGGTCGTGTTCTGCGGCCTGTTCCCGGTTGACGCCGCCGACTTCGAGGACCTGCGCGCCGCCATCGGCCGTCTGCGGCTGAACGACGCCAGCTTCAGCTACGAGATGGAAACCAGCGCCGCGCTCGGCTTCGGCTTCCGCTGCGGCTTCCTCGGCCTGCTGCACCTGGAAATCATCCAGGAGCGGCTCTCCAGAGAGTTCGACCTCGACCTGATCGCGACGGCGCCGAGCGTCGTTTACAAGATCGGCCTGATGCACGACGGCGGCGAGATCGAGCTGCACAACCCGGCCGACCTGCCGGACCCGGTCAAGATCGACACCATCAGCGAGCCGTGGATCAAGGCGACGATCCTGACCCCCGACGAATACCTCGGCGGCGTCATCAAGCTCTGCCAGGATCGCCGCGGGCAACAGCGGGAACTGTCCTATGTCGGCAGCCGGGCCCTGCTGGTCTACGATCTGCCGCTCAACGAGGTGGTCTTCGACTTCTACGACCGCCTGAAATCCATCTCCAAGGGCTACGCCAGCTTCGATTACCAGATCGAGGGCTACCGCGTCGGCGACCTCGTGAAGATGCAGATCCTGGTCAACGCCGAGCCGGTCGACGCCCTTTCCATGCTGGTCCACCGCGACCGGGCCGAGCAGCGCGGCCGGGGCATGGTCGAGAAGATGAAGGAGCTGATCCCGCCCCACATGTTCGTCATCCCGATCCAGGCGGCCATTGGCGGCCGGATCATCGCCCGGGAAACCGTGCGGGCCCTGCGCAAGGACGTGACGGCCAAGTGCTACGGCGGCGACGCCTCGCGCAAGCGCAAGCTCCTGGACAAGCAGAAGGCCGGCAAGAAGCGCATGCGCCAGTTCGGCAAGGTCGAGATCCCGCAGGAAGCCTTCATCGCCGCCCTGAAGATGGACGATAACTGATGCTGCCTCAGGAGCTCGACGGCGTGACTCTGCTCGTCGACGTTCCTTTGGCGGGCCTGCAGGCCGGGGATGTCGGCACGATCGTCGCCATCACCCGCGCCGACGACGGCCGTCTTCGCTACACAATCGAGATCGAGCGGCCGGAGGGCGGGACGGCCGACGGCCAACTGATCGACCTCGACGCCTCCCAGTTCGGGCTGGACTGATCAGGCCTCCAGCAGCTTGCGCAGTTCGTTCTTGGCCACCTTCTCCAGGGTGGCGCGCGGGAAGCTGTCGACGAACCGCACCTCGTGCGGCTGCTTGAAGCTGGCCAGCTGGTCCTTGCAGGCCGACAGGATCGCTGCCTCCAGCCCGTCCGTGCCGCCGGGGGCGATGACGAAGGCGACCGGGACCTCGTCCAGCATCGGGTGGCGCTTGGCGACAACGGCCACCTCGCCGACGCCCGGCACCGACGCCACGACACGCTCGATTTCCGAAGCCGCGACGTTCTCGCCGCCGACCTTGAGCATGTCCTTGGAGCGGTCGGCGAAATAGAGGTAGCCGTCCTCAGCCACCCGGACGCGGTCTCCGGTGATGAACAGGCCGTCTTCGGTGAAGGCCTTGGCGGTGGCTTCCGGATCGGAGGCGTACTCCAGGAACAGCGACACCCCCCGGATGCCGCCGACCAGAAGGTCCCCCGTTTCGCCGACGGCGACGGGCTGCCCCTCATCGTCCAGCACATGGATGGCGTAGGCCGGTGAGGGCCGGCCCATCGACATCGGGGCGTCGGGGGCGGTGGGCGAGCCGACGGTGCCGTGGGTCATGGTCTCGGTCATGCCCCACCAGCCGACGGTCTTGACCCCGAACAGCTTGTCGGTGGCCGGGTCGCAGATGCCGTTGCCGAAGTTTCGGTAGCTGTGTTTGGGCACGGGATGGCCGGCGATGGCCTTCAGGCAGAAGGGGACCATCGAGGTCCAGGTACAGCCGTGTTTGAGCGACACGGGCCAGAAGCGGCTGGCCGAGAATTTCGGCATCAGCACCGCCGTGCAGCCGGCCCAGAAGGCGGCCAGCACCGAATAGACCTGGGCGTTGGTGTGGAACAGCGGCAGGTAGACGAGGTGGACGTCCTCGGGGACCAGCCCTTCGTTCTGGGCGCACATGCGGCCGCCCCACAGGGCGTTGGCGTGGGTCCAGAGCACTGCCTTGGGCCGCGCCGTGGTGCCGCTGGTGTACTGGATACCGAAATGGGCCCAGGGGTCGTGGGGGCGGTCGGCCAGCGCAGCCGGGTCGGCGTCCAGCCCCGCGAAGGCCTCGAATCCCTCGGCCGAGGCCGGCTGGCCGCTGTCATTGTCGGTGACCACAATCCAGCCCAGTTGCGGCGCCGCCTCGCGCACCAGGGCGGCCAGCATCGGCTGAGTGATCGCCCCGACCGCGCCGCTGTGCTGCGCGAAATAGCGGACCTCATCCAGGCTCGACTTGGTATTGGTGGTCACCGGCACGGCGCCGGCGTAGGCGCAGCCCAGCCAGCTGATCACCGACTCCGGGCAGTTTTCCAGATGCACCAGCACCCGGTCGCCGACCTTCACCCCCCGCGCCTGCAGCCCGGCGGCCAGCCGGCGCACGGCGTCGGCGAACTGGGCGTAGGACCAGGTCCGCCCCTCGCCCTCGAAGGGCTCCCAGACCAGGAACGGGTGGTCGCCGCGCCAGGCGGCGCGGGCGTCGATCAGGCTGCGGATATCCATGCCCTCGAAGGGCGTCAGGGGTCTGGGAGCGGTCATGGCGTAGAACATGGCGGTCCTCCCACCGGTTGGTAAAGGGCGCCGTCGCGTCAGCGGCGAACCTGCGCTAGAAGGCGGCCCATGACCCCCGAAGACGCCGAACTGCTCGAGCCCTACCACCAGGAAATCGGCCGCCTGGCCCTTGAGGCCGCCGACGAGACGGCCACCCGCCTGCTCGTTTACGCCGAGATGGACGCCGACGGCCTGACCGCCGACCTGTTCTTCGACGACCCGGAGCACCCCGACGACATCCGCTATCGCCTGTGCCCGCCGATGCTGGAGAGCATCATCGAGGCCTATTGGGACGCCGCCCGGCAGGTCGATCCGGCCGGCGAGTGGGCGACCATGGCCTATGTCATCGAGGACGGCGGCTTCCGGGTGGAGCTCAAGTACCCGGAAGAGATCGACGAGCTGCCGGACGAGGACATCAGCGACCGGCGGCCGGTGGTGGTGGCCAGCGTGTTCGGGCCGGGGCTGATCGACTACTCGCGGCCGGGGCTCTGAAGGCCTTATCGAAGCGGCCTACCATTATACAGGCTGCGCCGGGGACCAGGCGCCCCCTTTTGTCCAAGTCGCTGTTTTTGCGTGGCTTTCCCGTAGGCGCGATGTCGCCGGATGTAGATACCGGCGTAGGCGCCGCGTAGGCACGGCGTCGGGGAATGTGGGTGCGATTGAGGCAGGGTGGACCTACGGGGTCCGGCACGGCGGCCCGACGCGCCGAAAACAGCGGTGAATATGTCTAGACATATTGATCAGTCATTTGATTTTATTGATATTTTTTGCCATCCGTAGGGGCTTGCCAGTCCGGTTTGGCTGAACCACGATCAGCCAACGCTGTCGTCCTGGGGACTCTTCGATCATGACCGCCCTCTCCCGCCGGGGCCTGCTGGCCGCCGCTTCCGCGCTCGCGCTTCTGCCGCTGAAGGCCGTCGCCTCCATCCTGCCAAAGCCGCCGCCGGCCAAGCTGACCCCGGCGACCGACACCGCCTTCGGCATCAGCCTGACCGACCCCTATCGCTGGATGGAGTCGCGGGAAAAGGATCCGGACTGGGCGCCCTACATGACGGCCCAGAACGCCTATGCCCGGTCGGTGTTCGACGCCATTCCGGGGCGCGACGCCCTGGCCAGGCGCATCGCCGAGCTGACCGGCGAGATGGCGGCGACGCGGGGGCTGGCCGTCGCCGGGCCTTACGTCTTCCTCTATGAGCGGCCCGTGGGGGCCAACAGCTATCGGCTGGTGGTGCGCGAGGGGATGACCGGCGCGCCCCGGGTGCTGATCGATCCCAACACCGAAAAGCAGGACGGGGTCCATATCTCGCTCGACTGGTGGAAGCCGTCCGACGACGGCAGGCGTCTGGTCTACGGCATCAGCAAGGCCGGCAGCGAGGATAGCGTCATCCATGTGATGGAGGTGGCGACCGGCAAGGTGCTGCCCGAGCGGATCCCGCGCGCCCAGTACGCCAGCCCCGCCTGGCTGCCCGACGGCTCGGGGTTCACCTACAACCAGCTGGGCAAGGAGGGCCTGCCGCCGTCCGATCCCGAATACTTCCTGCGCAGCCGCTGCCTGCTGCACCGGCTGGGGACCGATCCGAAGACCGATACCCTGGTGTTCGGCGGGGGCTATCAGTCGGACCTGGTGGTCGCCGACAAGGAGTTCCCCTTCATCATCACGCAAGGCGGGTCGAAGTGGGCGCTGGGCGTGCTGAGCCCCGGCGTGGCGCCGGAGACCCGGATGTGGATCGCCCCGGTGTCGGACCTGGCGGCCGGCAAGCCGAAGTGGACCGAGGTCTGCAAGGCCTCCGACTATGTCGTCAACGGCTCGCTGCAGGGTGACGATCTCTACCTGCTGACCTTCAAGGACGCGCCCCGCTACAGGGTCATCAAGGTCAACGCCGGCGCGCCGGACCTGAAGACCGCCAAGGTGGTCGTGCCGCAGGGAAGCCGGGTCATCCAGAACCTGGGGGCGGCGAAGGAAGGCCTCTACATCACCGAAATGGACGGCGGGGTCGGCCGGGTGCGGCTGCTGCAGACCGACGGCAGGCTGGTCGAGGTCGCCCTGCCCATCGAGGGCACGGTGACGCCCCTGTTCAATGATCCGATGGCCGAGGGCCTGTTCGTCGCCAGCGAGAACTATGTCACCCCGCCGGCCATCTATCGCGTCGGGGCCGACGGCAAGGCGGTGGATACCAAACTGACCACGCCGCCGCCCTATGACCTGTCGGGCTTCCGCCAGACGCGGATGTTCGCCACGGCGCGGGACGGGACAAAGGTCCCGCTGACCGTCGTGCACCGGGCGGACGCGAAGAAGAGCGGCGACAACGTCGTCATGCTCGACGCCTACGGCTCCTACGGCATCAATTCCGATCCCTATTTCAGCCCGCGCCTGCTGCCCTTCGTCGAGCAGGGCGGCATCCTGGTGACGGTGCATGCCCGGGGCGGCGGGGAATATGGCCGCGAGTGGCACCTGGCCGGCCAGAAGGCGACCAAGGCCAACACCTGGCGCGACGTGATCGACAGCGCCGAATACCTGATCAAGGAGGGCTGGACGAAAGCCGGCAAGATCAGCGTCGAGGGCACCAGCGCCGGCGGCATCATGGCCACCAACTGCCTGACCGAGCGGCCCGACCTGTGGGCGGTGGTCTATAACCGGGTCGGCAGCAGCAACACCTACCGCATGAGTTTCACCCCCGGCGGCCCGGCTAACTTCGACGAGTTCGGCGATCCGGCCACGGAGGAGGGCTTCAAGGCCCTGGCCGGGATGGACGGCTATTACCGCGTCAAGGACGGGGAGATGTACCCCGCCCTGCTGGCCACTGCGGGGATGACCGACCCGCGGGTGCCGCCGTGGCAGGGGGCGAAGATCAGCGAGCGGGTGCGGGTGGCGTCATCCTCAGGCAAGCCGGTGCTGCTGCGGGTGGAGTTCGAGGCCGGGCACGGGATTGGCTCGACGCGGACGCAGGCGGACAACGAGTATGCGGACGCGTTTGCCTTCATCTTCTGGCAGTCGGGGGATGGGCGGTATCAGGTGAAATAGATCCTCCCCCATCGGGGGAGGGGGACCGCGCGAAGCGTGGTGGAGGGGGTCCCCACCGGCGGTTCAGCTTCGAGAGGTTTACCCGCCGACGTGAGCGGTGACCCCCTCCGTCAGCGGCTTCGCCGCTGCCACCTCCCCCGGTGGGGGAGGAACTGCCCCACCTCACTCGGCCGCATCACACCGCCGGTCGCGGGCCTCTCCGGTCATCAGGGTGAGCATCAGCGGCACGGGGGCGCGGGGCCCACCGGTGCTGATCATCAGGCTGTCCTGCGGCCCATCCTTTGGCGCGCACAGCACGTCGCGGCTGGCATAGGCCCCGGCCCTGAAGCGGTGGACCGACGGGGTCAGGGGGACCCGCCAGCCGGCCATGGCCGCGTCCAGCGCCGCGCGCAGCTTGGCCGGGTCGCCGGCGGTGGCGCGCACCGTGCAGCTGCGGTGGCCAGTGGGGGTCTCGCCCAGGATGACGTCCAGCCGGGCGCTGCCCACCCACCAGACCCGCGCTCCGCCCGAGAAGCCGGCCCCGCCCCTGTTCTCGACGATGCCCTGCCGGTCGGTCAGCGCCTCGACGGTCCCCTCGCCCTTCACCCAGGGAAAGCAGAGCTCCTTCATGGCGAAGTCGATGTCGGGGGTGAGGAGGTTGGGCTTGCGCTTGGGGTCCGGCTGGCCGGCCGGGGCGAAGGCGGCCAGGGCCAGGGTGGCGATAGCCAGGGTGAGGGGGATCAGGCGGCTGGGCATGGGGTCCTCGCGGTCAGCTAGGGGCGGCCGGGGCGGTGAAGGCGGCGTAAAATTGCCAGGCCAGGAAGGCCAGGACCAGGACCGCGACGGCGGCGTGGATGATGCGCAGGGCGGTCTGCAGCCGGACCACGCCGGGATGGCGTTCGGCGTCGAACCGCACGCGATAGATCATCTGGCCGACGGTGACCCCGCGATGCTCCGGCTGCCACAGGCCCCAGCGCAGGCGCCGGGGCAGGCCCAGGCTACCCGGGATCTTGTCGACCTGGGCCATCATCACGACGGACAGGATCAGGGCCAGGGCGGTCAGCACCGCGAAGGCGACGAAGCCGATCAGGAAGACCGGCGGCACGACCACGGCAACGTTGGTCATGGTGCCGCCTCCAAGCCAAACCGCGCACGCAGCACCGCCAGCGCGGGGTGCGCCTCGTCCGTCGTCTCGGCCCAGGCCAGAAGCCTCTCACGGCCAACCCGCCGGTCGGCGGCGCGCAGGATGTCGGTCAGTTCCCAGCCGTCATTCTCGAAGGGTTCGAACAGGCGGTCCCGGTCCCGGTCGAGGTAGTCGCGGAGGAGGTTGCCGATCCTGTAGCCGCCGTTGGGATTGGCGATATTGACGCCATAGAGCGGCGCGCCACGGCTCGGCCGATCCGGCAGGAACTGACCGGGAAAGTCCCAGATGATGGTCTTGTTCAGCCGGATCCAGTGACGCGAATGGCCTTCCGGCGCGCCGTTGTGATGCTGGGCCTTATAGCGCGTGGCGTGAATGGCCAGCCCGAGTTTGGGGACCCACAGGTCCTCGACCCGCGACTTCAGTTTGCTCCAGGGCCCGCTCACCTAAAGCTCGCTCGCCACGTCTCGGTCTCCAGCCGCACCGCCCCCTCCAGCGGCGGCGTCAGCTCGAACATACGGGGGCCGCGCGTGAAGTCATAGACCCGGGCGAGGCGGAACTCATCGGCCTGCTCGCGGGCGAAAGCCTCTTCGTTGCGGGTCAGGAAGAAGGGGGTGGTGGCGACGCCGGTGGTGGTCTTGACCTCGATAAGGCGGCGGCGGCCGTCCGGCTCGAAGGAGAGGATGTCGTAGCCCGCCCCGTCGCCGTCGACATCGGCCACCCAGCGGACGGCGTCGGCGAGGCCGTGGGCGCCGTGGTCGGCCAGCCGGCGGCGCTCGGCGTGCAGCACCAGTTCCTCCCCGGCCCGGCCGAGCGCGCGGTTGCGGAAGTCGCGCTCCACGGGGTCGAACTTGCGGACCAGCCGCTCCAGGCCCTCGGGGCGGGGCTTGCGGGGGTGGAGCAGCAGGGGCGGCGGGGGCTCGACGAACAGGATGGGGGCTTCCGCCGCCTGCGGCCAGTCGGAGGCGGCGGGAGCCTGGGCGGCGGCCAGCACGGCGGGGTTGGCGGTCAGGTAGCGCTCGATGGCCGGGAAGATGGCGGCCTGGTAGTTGTCCATCGGCCGGTAGCCGCGAATGCGCGGCAGGGCCAGCTCCTGCTCCAGTACCGCCGAGATGTTCATGAACTTGAACTCGACGGAGCGGTGCGAGCGGCCGGTCAGGGCCATGAGGCGTTCGGCGTGGCGGGCTTTGACGTAGGGAGCGCCGGACTGCTCCAGCGCGAGCATGGCGAAGTACTCGGCGACGATCAGGTCGAGTTCGTCGTCGCGCCAGGGGGAGTTGGGGGGGGCGGGAGTTCGCAGCTCTTTTTACTCACCCGCTGCCAAGCCGGATCACAGCCGGCTTTGCCGTGTCAGCTGGCGTCATCGTCTGGGATGTCTGGTGCAATGGCGAAAACAGCTTGCGTGATAGAGATTAGAATAAGGACATTCCAAAACAGCAAAAACAACGCCATGCCGTTGAAAAACGCTTGCCAAGGAACAGGCGGATTCAGGCCCGCCTTCAAGAACACCAGGCACACAGCGAGAGACAGAAGAAGTATTAAAAAATAGGCCGCCTGCCTAATTCCTGCTCGCGTCTTTTGGAATCCACGCCGCCCCCGACGCTCCTCTATTTTGTTCAACTCAAGATGCAGGGCGGAAGTCGACGCAAGTGTAATCGATACAATTACCGAAAGGATAGCTAGGAGTTCATGGTTGACGAAATTCTTAAGGAACAAATTTCGGTCGGAGAGGATGTCAGGTGAAACTAGTGAGGCGACACAAACGACGCCAACGAAAACTACCAAACAGCAATAGGCGATCGTCCTAGTCATTTAGGAAAACATATCTTAGCGCGCGAGCAATTCGCGATCTCAAAGACACAGGCGTTTCTGCCTCACCAATAGGATCCTCCGGAACCCTAACACGTGTCGCCGTCCGGTCGGAATTGAAATCATCGTGCCTTGCCCGCGCTTTGATATTCCCACCCCCGCGAGTGGTATAGTTTACCGTTTGCTCCACCCTCTTGGTGTGCAAATTCAAGCCTTCATTGCTCTCAATCTTTAGAGATGCGCTTTTCGCATTCTCATACTTCTTTAGATCATTGGCCTCCTTATCCATGTCGTCCACGATTCCGAACATGTTCGGGGCCAAGAACTCGAATGTGACAGAAACGACCTGTCCCTCGTTCTTCTGCACGAAGTCCCAAAAGCTACTGGCGGCCGTGATTGGCTTCACCTCGATGGCGTAGGGTCCCAATTGCCCGTTTATGTGACGGATCAGAGAACTGAAGATCGGAAATGGCTTGGCCACTCCAGTCCCAAACTCCACTGCCACCTTTTGGCCGTCCTCATGAGCTCGAGGGTCAAGCAGCACAGCTACCGCCTTCCAGCGGTCTCTAACGGTGTCTTCGAGCCCGTGATCTGGAGGCTCATTTTCCAGAACCCTACTGAGAAGACCGATCCGGCCCGCGACAAACGGGGCTGGGATTTCATCCAGCGTGGGGACGAAGTGATACTTCCGGCCCTTATAGTCGAATTCAATCGACCTTCCGAAGACGTCGCGAAGCCAAGTCTCGCGTGAAAGCGGCTTGCCGCTTACGATAGCTTCTGGTGCCGCCATATTGCCCAGTGGCCAAAGCGACAGCCGCATCATTTCTAAATTCAACTTAGCTCCCCCTCTGGTTGCGACCTTGCGCGGCGACCGGCAAGAACGCAACGCTAGAGTAGTGGCCAAGCAGCTTTGTTGACCGTTGGCCTCAGTGCACCCGCGCCTTCCCGATCTCCAGCGCGCCCTCCCCGGCCCGCACCTGGATGACGCTGCCGTCCTCCAGCTCGCCGGCCAGGAGCTTCTTCGCAATCGGGTCCACGAGGTCCTTCTGGATCACCCGCTTCAGCGGCCGCGCCCCGTACACCGGGTCGTAGCCTTTCTCCGCCAGCCAGTGCAGGGCGCCGTCGTCGAGGGCGATGGCCATGCGCCGGTCGGCCAGCAGCTTTTCCACCCGGGCCAGCTGGATGCGGACGATGCTGCCCATGTCGGCCCGGGCCAGCCGCTTGAAGAGGATGATCTCGTCGATGCGGTTGAGGAACTCGGGGCGGAAGTTGCGGCGGACGACGTCCATCACCTGCGGGCGCACCGCTTCGGTGTCCTCGCCCTCGGCCTGGTTCGCCAGGTACTCGGCGCCCATGTTCGAGGTCATGATGATCAGGGTGTTGCGGAAGTCGACCGTGCGGCCCTGGCCGTCGGTCAGCCGGCCGTCATCGAGCACCTGCAGCAGCACGTTGAAGACGTCCGGGTGGGCCTTTTCGATCTCGTCGAACAGCACGACCTGGTAGGGCCGGCGGCGGACACTTTCGGTCAGGGCGCCGCCCTCGTCGTAGCCGACGTAGCCGGGAGGCGCGCCGATCATGCGGCTGACGCTGTGCTTTTCCATGTACTCGCTCATGTCGAGGCGGGTGACCGCCGCCTCGTCGGTGAACAGGTATTCGGCCAGGGCCTTGGTCAGCTCGGTCTTGCCGACGCCCGTGGGGCCGAGGAACAGGAAGCTGCCGATCGGGCGTTGCGGATCCTTGAGGCCGGCGCGGGCCCGGCGGACGGCGTCGGAGACGGCGACCAAAGCCTCCTCCTGGCCGACGACGCGGCCGCGCAGGCCGTCCTCCATCTTCAGCAGCTTCTCGCGCTCGCCCTCCAGCATCTTCTCGACCGGAACGCCGGTCCAGCGGCTGACCACGGCGGCGATCTGGGCGTCGTCGACGACCTCGGGGGCGACGTCGGGTTGGGCCGCGTCCTTGGCCTCTTCCTCGGCCAGGCGTTTTTCGAGGGCGGGGATTTCGCCATAGGCGATCTCCGAGGCGCGTTGCAGGTCGCCGCGGCGCTGGGCGGCGATCAGCTCGGCCTTCAGGCGTTCGAGGGCTTCGCGCGACTGAGCCTCGGCCCCGCGCATGTCCTTCTCGGCCTTCCATTTGGCGGTCATTTCGTCGGAGCGGTGTTGCAGGTCGTCGATCTCGACCTCCAGGTTCTCCAGGCGGGCCTTGGAGGCGTTGTCCGTCTCCTTCTGCAGGGCGACGCGCTCGATCTTCAGCTGCACCAGGCGGCGGTCGATCTCGTCCAGCTCCTCGGGCTTGCTGTCGACGGCCATGCGCACGCGGCTGCCGGCCTCGTCCATCAGGTCGATGGCCTTGTCGGGCAGGAAGCGGTCGGTGATGTAGCGGTTCGACAGGGTGGCGGCGGCGACGATGGCGCCGTCGGTGATCCGCACGCCGTGGTGCAGCTCGTACTTCTCCTTCAGGCCGCGCAGGATGGAGACGGTGTCCTCGACCGTCGGCTCCTCCACGAAGACCGGCTGGAAGCGGCGGGCGAGCGCCGCGTCCTTCTCGACGTGCTTGCGGTATTCATCCAGCGTGGTGGCGCCGACGCAGTGCAGTTCGCCCCGCGCCAAGGCGGGTTTGAGCAGGTTGGAGGCATCCATGGCGCCGTCGGCCTTGCCGGCCCCGACCAGGGTGTGCATCTCGTCGATGAAGAGGACGATGCCGCCCTCGGCCGCGGTGACCTCGTTGAGCACGGCCTTCAGCCGTTCCTCGAATTCGCCGCGGTATTTCGCGCCGGCGATCAGGGCGCCCATGTCGAGGCTGAGGAGCTTCTTGTCCTTCAGGCTTTCGGGGACGTCGCCGTTGACCATGCGGATGGCCAGGCCTTCGACGATGGCGGTCTTGCCGACGCCGGGTTCGCCGATGAGGACGGGGTTGTTCTTGGTGCGGCGGGCCAGCACCTGGATGGTGCGGCGGATCTCCTCGTCGCGGCCGATGACCGGGTCGAGCTTCTGGTCGCGGGCGGCCTGGGTCAGGTCGCGGGCGTAGCGCTTGAGGGCGTCGTAGCCTTCCTCGGCGCTGGCGCTGTCGGCGGTGCGGCCCTTGCGCAGCTCGTCGGCGGCCTTGCTCAGCTTTTTCTCGTCTGCGCCGGCGGCCTTCAGCGCCGTGGCGGCGTCGGCGCCCTCCTTGGCGATCGCGATCAGCAGGCGTTCGGTGGTGACGAAGCTGTCGCCGGCGGCCTTGGCGCCCTCTTCGGCGGCGGCGAAGACGCGGGCGGTCTCCGGCTTCATGTAGAGCTGGCCGCTGCCGCCCTCGACCTTGGGCATTTTGGCGAGGTTGGCCTCGACCGCCTGGTCGGCGACGTCGGGCTTGCCGCCGGCGCTCTGGATCAGGGCGCGGGAGAGGCCGTCCTTTTCCTCAAGCAGGACTTTCAGCAGATGGTCGGGGGTGAGGTGCTGGTGGCGGCGGGCCAGGGCCAGCGACTGGGCGGACTGCACGGCCTGTTTGGCGCGGTCGGAGTAGAGGTCGATGTTCAAGGCGGTATCCCCTGTAGCGGCGGAGTTGGCCCGTTGCCTCGAAGGAGCACAACCGGCGTGAGCCACAGATAAGTGTGGCGAATGAGCCACACAAGGACATGGATCAAATTGTTGGGGACGGGCGAATAGATCCTCCTCCGGCGCGAAGCGGCGGGGGAGGGGGACCGCCGCCGCGACTTAGCGGCGGGGGTGGAGGGGGCAGCGCCGGCGGATGGGGCTGGCCGCGTTCTGGCGCGAGCGGCGATGACGGTGTTCAGGGTCATCACCGGTCGCCGGCGCTGCCCCCTCCACCACCGGCCCTGAGTCGGGCCGGCGGTCCCCCTCCCCCGTCAGGCCTTCGGCCTGCCGAAGGAGGATTTAGCTACTTCTGATCCGCGTACAGCTTCACGACTTCGAACAAGAACGTCCGGCTGTCATACAGGCTCTTCACCCGGACGCGTTCGTTCAGCCCGTGGGTGCCGCCGCCGTCGGGGTCGAAGAACAGGCCGGAGAGGCCGTAGCTGGGGGTGCCGGCGGCGGAGGTGAAGCGGCTGTCGGTGGCGCCGGTGCTCATGGCCGGAATGATCGGCACGCCGGGCCAGATTTTGGCGGCGACCTTGCGGGCCGGGCCGAGCACCGTCTCGTCGAGCGGCGGGGCGACGGCCTTGGGGCTGGGGGCGGCGGCCAGCTTGAACTTGACGCCCGCATCGCCGCCGACGCGTTCCAGGTCTTTCAGCACCTCCAGCGGATCGACGCCCGGCAGGATGCGGCAGTTGACGTTGGCCGTCGCTCTCTGGGGAAGGGCGTTGGGCGCATGGCCGGCGGCGGCCATGGTCGGCACGCAGGTGGTGCGCATCATGCTGTTGCGGCCGCGATCCTTGACGATGATGGCCTCGGCGGCCTTGTCGTTGGGGTCCTTGAGGATGGCCAGCAGGGCGGCGGCGATGGCGGGGTCGGACTCCAGCTTGGCCGAGCCTTCGAAGTTCTGGCGGACGCTGTCGTTGATGGCGATCGGGAAGTCATGGTCGCCGATGTTGGCCAGCACCTTGGACAGGCGAACGATGGCATTGTCCTTGAAGGGCCGGCTGGAGTGGCCGCCGGGGTTGGTGATCTCCAGCGTGTAGTCCTGGTAGACCTTCTCGCCGGCCTGGATGGCGAGATAGAGGGGCTTGCCATCAGCGTCGAGGCGGGCGGCGGCGCCCTCGTTGAGCACCATGCCGGCGGCCAGGGCATTCGGGTGGGTCTTCAGCAGCCATTCGACGCCGTTGAAGGTGTCGGCGGTCTCCTCGCCGCAGGTCAGGGCCAGCTTGATGTCGCGGCGGGGTTTGTAGCCGGCTTCCTTGTAGCGGATCATGCTGTCGGTGAAGATCGAGGCCATGGCTTTGTCGTCGCTGGCGCCCCGGGCGTAGAAATACTCGCCTTCCTCGATGAGGGTGAAGGGATCGCGCTCCCAGTCGGCCCGGTTGGCCTCGACCACGTCGATGTGGGCCAGCAGCAGGATGGGTTTGGCCTTGGCGTCCTTGCCGTGCAGGGTGGCGATGAGGTTGCCGTCCTTGGGCCGGCCTTCGGGGACCAGGAGCTGGACATCGGCGTCGGGATAGCCGGCGGCTTTCAGGCGCGCCGCCATACGCTCGGCGGCCAGGGTGCAGCTGCCGACCGACAGGGTGGTGTTGGTCTCCACAAGCTCCTTGTAGAGGCCCTTGAAGCGGACGAGGTCGGGGGAGAGCGTCTCCTGCGCCTGGGCCGCGCCGGCGGCGAGGGTCAGGGCCAGAACGGCGGCAAGGGTACGGATGGACATGGAGGCTCCCCGGGAACGGATGGGGGAGCCTATGGGCGCATTCGGGACCGGGCAACCGGCGTCGGCTATTTCTTCAGCTCCAGGACGTCGAGCTTCGATTCCTGCTTCGGGAACGGCACGACCAGGCGCCAGCGATCCGCGCCGATGCGTTCGAAGACGCCGACCTGGTCGCGTTCGGGCATCTGGCCGTAGGTCGGGAAGCCCTTCTCGTCCATGCCCCAGGCCTGGGCGCCGATGAAGATCAGGCGATTGGGGTCGGCGGCGTCGGGATAGAGCAGGCCGCGGGTGCGCTGGCTGCCGGTGGTCTTGGTCAGGATCAGGTCGCCGCCCGGGGTCAGCTCGACGCTGCATTTGAACCAGGGGTATTCGACGTAAGCCAGGCCCTTGCCGTCCATCGAGCCGACCTTGATCGTCCGGCAGCGGTAGGTCCCGGGGCCCGGCTGCAGGTTGCCGGGCAAGGCGGCCCGGGGCACCAGCAGCATGCCCTTGGCGTCGATCATCGCGCCGTACTCGACGTCGGCTTCCTTCAGGGCCGAGGTCCAGGCGGTGTCTAGGCGGGCGATACGGTCCTGGTCTTCGGCATTCGCCACCTTGCGCCACTGGTCCGTACCGCCCTGCTCGCCGGCGGCGGGGGTGGTGACGGCGTCGACGGCGGCGCCGGCCGAGGCGATGGCGGCGTCGGACGGGCTGGCCTGGGCCTCGGGAACCGGGGCCGGCCCGGAGGTTTCCTCGGCCTTGCGCTCACAGGCGGTCAGGGCGAGGGCCAGCACGGCCAGCGAGGGGAGAAGGGGGCGCATCATGGGCTAACGGTGAGGCGCCCCGCCGGTTTCGTCAAAGGCGCTCGCTTGTCAGACCCTGTCGCGGAACGGATCGGCCGGGAAGACGCCGAGAATCTCGATGCGATCGGTGAAGAAGGCCAGCTCCTCCAGGGCCAGGGCCAGGCCCCGGTCCTCGGGACGGCCATCGACCTCGGCGTAGAAGAAGGTGGCGGTGAAGGCGCCGCCCTCCATGTAGCTTTCCAGCTTGGTCATGTTGACGCCGTTGGTCGCGAAACCGCCCATCGCCTTGTAGAGGGCGGCCGGCAGGTTCTTCACCCGGAAGCAGAATGCGGTGATGCAGCGCTCGGTGAAGGACGGGGCCGGCGGGCTCTTGTCGGCGGTCATCACCAGGAAGCGGGTGGTGTTGTGGCGCTCGTCCTCGATGTCCCTGGCGAGAATATCGAGGCCGTAGATCTCAGCGGCCAGGGCCGGAGCGATGGCGGCCCTGGTCGGATCGGGATGCAGGGCCAGCGCCCGGGCGGCGCCGGCGGTGTCGCCGACGGCCTCGGTCTCGACGCCCAGCTTCTTGAGCGACTTGCGGCACTGGTGCAGGGCGATGGCCATGCTGGAGACGGTTTTCACCTCGTCCAGCTTGACGCCCTTGTTGGCCATCAGCTGGAAGCGGATCGGCTTGAAGCGCTCGCCGATGATCTTCAGGCCGCTGGAGGGCAGCAGGTGGTGCACGTCGGCGACGCGGCCGGCGATGGAGTTCTCGACCGGGATCATGCCCAGGGCGCAGACGCCGCTGCTGACCGCTTCGAAGGCTTCTTCGAATGTGGGGTACGGGGCGGCTTCATAGCCGGGGAAATAGTCGCGGCAGGCCTCATGGCTGTTGGCGCCGGGGGCGCCCTGGAAGGCGATCTTCTTGAGCATGGTGATTCAGACAGTCTTTGCGTGAGCCCGGGCGGCTTCGAGGTCGGCCGGGTTATCGACGGAGATGGGCGCGGCCTCTGCGATGGACGCCCAATAGCTCAGCCCCATTTCGAGGCCGCGCAGTTGTTCCAGCTTCTCGCGCCGCTCCAGGGCCGAAGGCGGCGCGCTGTTAAATCGCTCCAGCGCGGCGCGGCGGTAGCCGTAGATGCCGATGTGGCGCCAGACGGGGCCGTCGCCGTAGAGGGTGGAGCGAGTGAAGTAGAGGGCGCGGCCGGACCTGCCGTCGGCTTCGAGGGCGAGGATGGCCTTCACCACATCGGGGTTGGACCGGTCGGCTTCCGAGGCTTCGGCGGCGACGACGGTGGCGACATCGCAGGTCGGCTGGGCGGCCATGAGGTTCGCGCAGGCGCTGAGCACGCTGGGCTCGACGAAGGGCATGTCGCCCTGCAGGTTGATGACCGCGTCATGCTTGCCGTCGGGGTCGAGGGCGTGCAGGGCGGCCTGGATGCGGTCGGAACCGCTGGGCAGGGCCGGGTCGGTCAGCACCGCCTGGCCGCCGGCGGCGCGCACCGCGTCGACGATCGCCTGGTCGCCGGCGGCGACAGCCACGGGGCCGATATCGGCCTTCTCCGCCTGGCGCAGAACCCGCACGATCATGGCCACGCCGCCGATGTCGGCGAGCGGCTTGTCGGGCAACCGGGTGGCGGCCATGCGGGCGGGGATCAGAACAATGGGTTTCATCGGCTCAGAATGGTGTTCCGGCGGCGGGCGCGCTTGCGAAGGCGGCGGTAGCGTGTCAGAGACGCTCGCGCAACAAGAGCCGGGATTCTGCAAGGGTTCCGGGGGACACAAACCTACGAGTTCGATGCGAACATGAGCGACCTGACGTTCAATAAAATCGCCGCCGGCGTGCTGATTGCCGGCCTTGCAGTCTTCGGTCTGCGGGAAGTCAGCGGCATGGTGTTCGACAAGCACGAGCTGGAGAAAGACAAGTACGGCTACGCCGTCGCCGTGGCCGAGTCGGCCGAAGGCGGTGCGGCCGCCGAGGTCGCTCCCGACTGGGGCACGGTCATCCCGGCCACCGACCCGGCGCTCGGCGCCGCCGTCTCGGCCAAGTGCAGCAGCTGCCACACCTTCACGGCCGGCGGCGCCAACGGCACCGGCCCCAACCTCTACGGCACCATGGGCAAGGTCCCCGGCACCCATCCGGGCTTCGCCTATTCCGACGCCATGAAGACCTTCGGGGCCGGCAAGACCTGGACCTGGGACGAGCTGGACCAGTTCCTCAAAGCCCCGCAGAAGCACGTCGCCGGCACCAAGATGACCTTCGTCGGCCTGAAGAAGCAGGAAGACCGCATCGCCATGCTGTCCTACTTGCACAGCCTGGGCTCGACCCTGGCCATCCCGGCGCCGAAGCCGGCCGCCGCCCCTGCCGAGGCGCCCGCTGCCGAAGGCGCGCCGACCGCGACGGGCACGACCCCCGACCCCAAGACCGCTCCGGGTGGCGCGACCCAGGCTCCGGCCACCGCCGAACCGGCCAAGCCGGCCCAATAGGGCTCGACAGCCAGACCGGTCAGACGGGTCCTGCTTCGGCGGGGCCCGTTTTTCTTTGCGGCGAAGCAGCGGTAGTGTTTCCTCCCATCGGGGAAATCGCATGCGCCTGTTCCTGTTCGCCGCCCTGGCGGCCGCCATCGCTCTGCCGGCCGGTTGGGCCCTGCCCGCCGCCGCCCAGCAACTGGCCGATGCCGACGCCGATCTGAGGGTGGCCGCGCCCGCCTTCGCCGCCGGGACCGGTCCACGCCTGGTCATCGACGGTGGCCACCACAACTTCCATACCGTCGATGGCCGTTTCGCCCCCTTCGCGGCGGTGGTGCGCAACGACGGCTTCCAGGTTTCCGGCTCGACGACGCCGCTGACGGCGGAGAGCCTCAGGGATGTCCAGGTGCTGGTCATCGCCAACGCCCTGGACGCCTCCAACGACAAGGGCCGCTGGACCCTGCCGACGCCGTCGGCCTTGAAGCCGGAGGAAATCGCGGCGGTAAAGACCTGGGTCGAGGGCGGTGGCGGCCTGCTGCTGATCGCCGACCATATGCCCTTCGCCGGCGCGGCCCAGGATCTGGCCCAGGCCTTCGGCTTTTCTTTCTCCAACGGCTTCGTCCAACGGGACGCGCCCAAGAGGCCCGACATCTTCAGCAAGGCCGACGGGACCCTGAAGGCCGATGTCGTCACCGAGGGCATCGACAGCCTTCGCACCTTCACCGGCTCGGCCTTCACGGCACCGGCCGGCGCCCGGCCGATCCTGGTGCTGCCGAAGGGGTATGTCTCCCGGGAGACGCGGGTCGCCTGGGAGTTCGATCACGACACCACCATCGTCGATGTCGAGGGCCAGCTGCAGGGCGCGGTGATGACGGTGGGCAGGGGCCGCATCGCCGTCTTCGGCGAGGGCGCCATGTTCAGCGCCCAGGTGGCCGGGCCGGACAGGAGGCGGATGGGCTTCAACGCTCCCGACGCGCCGAACAACAAGCCCTTCTTCCTGCGGCTGGTCCGCTGGCTGGCCGGCGCCCTTCCCGCCGCATGACCAATACTGCCGACCGCATCCGCGCCTTCATCGCCGGCCTCAAGCGGCTATCGACCCTGCGCATCGTGCTGAGCAATGCCGTGCCGATCGTCTGCGTCATCCTGTTCGGCTGGCCGGCCGGGGTGCTGCTGCTGTTGTACTGGTGCGAGAACGTCATCATCGGGGCGGTCAATGCCCTGAAGATCGCGGTCAGCGGCGCGGCCCTGGGGCCGCCCGGCTGGATCGTCAACGCCTTCCTGCTCCCCTTCTTCGTGGTCCACTACGGACTGTTCTGCTTCGTGCACGGCATCTTCGTGCTGGTCATCGGGGCTGTCGGCGAGCATCGAATGCCGGCCTTCGATCCCTCGCCTGTCGGCCTGTTCCACGTCGTCGAGACTCTGGCCCGGCGTGAACAAGGCTTCTTCTGGAGCCTGGTGGTAATCGCCGGGCTGCAGTTGCTGAGCTTCGTCGCCGACTGGCTGGCCAGGGGCCGCTACCGCGACACCAACCCCATGACCCTGATGTTCGAGCCCTACGGCCGGATCATCGTGCTGCACTTGGCGATCATGGTCGGGATGATCCCGGTGCTCATCCTCGGCGGGCCCGTCTGGGCCCTGGTCGGGCTGGCGATCATGAAGACGCTGTTCGAGTTGGGCAGGCTGGGCCGGTTCCAGCCGGATGAGGCCACCCTGGCCAAATCGAACGCGGCCTTCGAAGAGCTGCGCCAGAAGCTTCAGAGCCGGCGATAGGCGGTCGGCTGTCCGCTGCCGACCGCGTCGATGCGGACAATGGCCTCGGCGAGGGGCTCGATGACGGTGGCCATGTGGTGGCCGTTGGCGTGCACCATGTGGTCCGCGTCGAGCATCATGCCGACGTGGCCCTTCCAGAAGACAAGGTCGCCGCGCGCCAGGGCGGCGGGATCGACGGAACGGCCCAGCTTCGCCTGCATGTCGGTATCGCGCGGGCAGGCCATGCCGCAGGCGTTGAGCGCCTGCTGGACCAGGCCCGAGCAGTCGAGGCCAAGGCTCTCGCGGCCGCCCCAGAGGTAGGGGGCGCCGACAAAGCGTTGCGCCACAGCGGCCGGGTCGGTCTCGAAGCCCGATCCGATGGGCGCCAGGTGGTCGGCCATGAACCAGCCGGACCGGGCCACGCGCGCAAAGCGGCCGTCCGTCTCCTCGACAGTGACCAGGGTGTTCATAGAATAGAGGCCGACGGGGGTCGTCTTGATGTTGGCCTGGCCGAAGGCATAGGTGCGCAGAGCCCTGACCCGGTGGGTCGGCGCGCGCGGCGGGCCGCTTAGGGCTTCCGACGGGACCCAGCCGACGTAGCCGTCGCGGGCGGCCTGACCGAAGCTGTAGCCGTCCTTTTCGAGCAGGACGTCGAAGCGCTCGCCGAACAGCAGGCGGCTTTCCTGTTCCGCGTCATCGGCCGGATGGCGGCGCAAGGATGCGGCCGGGGCGCTGACCTGCATGGCGGTCGGATCGATGTAGGTTTCGGCCGGAACCACGCCCTCGAGAATGCGGGCGGCCAAACCCTCATGGATCAGCGTCAGGCGGCGGTCGACGCTCATCCGAAGCGGTCCTGAAGCACCTTGAACAGGGCGCGGATGGCCTGCGCCTCGGCGCCGGTGGGCCAGCCGGGGCGGCCCTTGGGGTTCCAGGCGAAGATGTCGAAATGCACCCAGCTGCCGGTCGTCGGGGCGAAGCGCTTGAGGAAGAGCGCGGCGGTCACCGAGCCGGCCTGGGCCCAGCCGTCAGGGTCGTTCTTTAGGTCGGCGACGTCGCCATCGAGGGCTTCCTCGTAGCCGGCCCACAGCGGCATGCGCCAGAGTGGGTCGCGGACCGCCAGGGCGGCGGCGGCGAGGTCATCAGCCAGGGCATCGTCGTCGGTGAAGAAGGGGATGACCTGGGGACCGAGCGCGATGCGGGCGGCGCCGGTCAGGGTGGCCAGGTCGATGGTCAGGACCGGCGACAGCTCCTGGGCCCGGGTCAGGGCGTCCGACAGGATCAGCCGGCCCTCGGCGTCGGTATTGCCGACCTCGACGGTCAGGCCCTTCCGGGTGTTGAGCACATCGCCCGGACGCATGGCGTCGCCGCTGATGGCGTTCTCGACGGCGGGGACGATGATGGCCAGCCGGATCGGCAGCTTCGCGTCCATGACCATGCGGCCCAGGGCCAGGGCGTGGGCGGCGCCGCCCATGTCCTTCTTCATGTTGCGCATGCCGGCGCTGGGTTTGATGTCCAGCCCGCCGGTATCGAAGGTGACACCCTTGCCGACAATGGCGACCAGGGGCGCGTCGGGTCCGGCGCCGCTCCAGCTGATCTCGATGATGCGCGGATCGCGGCCGGGGCCGGCGGCGCGGCCGACAGCGTGGACGCTGGGGTAGCCGTCGGTCAGCAGTTCGTCGCCGGTCGAGACGGTGATGCCGGCGCCGTGCTGTTCGGCGATCTCGCGGGCGATGGTCTCGAGCTGCAGCGGGCCCATGTCGCCGGCCGGGGTGTTGACCATGTCGCGGGCCAGGGCGCAGGCGTGGGCGATGGACCTGACCGCGGCCAGATCGGCGCCCCCGGCGACCAGGCGGGGGCCGGGCTCGCGGGCGGCGCGGTAGCGGTCGAAGCGGTAGCCACCCATCGCGAACGCCAGGGCGACATCGGTGGCGCCCAGCCCCTCGGGAGCCGGCGACAGCGCGTAGTCACCGGCCGGCAGGCGGGCGGAAAGGCCCCGGAACACCGTGGCGTCGCCGCCGGCGCCCAGGCCGAACAGCACCTCCGCGATCTCGCCCTCCGCGTCGTGGACCAGCAGCAGTTGGCCGGACCTGGCCTTGAAGCCACCGATCTCGGCGAGCCGCGCCAGGGCGGCCGGGCGGTCGCTGAGCAGCGCCGGCCAGGCCTCGGTCGTCACGGCGAGGACGGGGATGGCGCGGCCATCGGAAGCGGCGATCACGGGGTCGGTCATGGGACGGAGACCTTAAGGAACATGCTTAACGATTCCTTGAGCCGGGGCGGCGAGACTGCGGGTCCGAAACTCTGGCCAAGGGTCTGCTTCCCATGTGTCCCAAGCGCGTCCTCGCCGCAACCGTTCTGATCCCCGCCGTCCTCATGATGGCCAGCCCCGCGGCGGCCTGGCCGTTCGGCGGCAAGAAGGAAGCTGCGGCGCCCGCCGCCGCCCCGGCCCCCGCCGCTCAAGCCCCCGTGCAGCCGGCCGCCGCCAGGACGCCAGCCCCGACCAAGGCGACACCCGCTCAGCGCGCCGAAGCCCGCCGCTACGAGCCGCTGGCCGCCGCCGCCTTCTGGGGCCGCGAGGTCGAACTGGATCCGCGCGACGTCGAGGCCAGCATCGCCCTGTCGCAATCGCTGCGGACCATGGGCCGCTTCCAGGACGCCGCCGACACCATCCAGGCCGCCCTGATCGTCGATCCGGGCAACCTCAACGCCCTGCTGGAAATCTCACGCGCCTGGATCGGCATGAACCAGGGCTTCTACGCCATCGACCCGGCCCGCAAGGCCGCGGCCCTGGCCCCGCGCGACTGGCGCCCGGTCGGCCTCCTCGCGGTGGCCTACGAGCAGGCCCAGCGCGATGACGAGGCCCTGGCCGCCCACCGTCAGGCCGTCGCCCTGGCCCCCGACGAGCCCGGCGCCCTGTCCAACTACGCCATGTTCCAGGCCGCCCGCGGCGATCTGGCCGGCGCGGAGGGCCTGCTCCGCCGCGCCGTCGCCAGCCCGCGCGCCACCGCAAGGATCCGCCAGAACCTGGCCCTGGTGGTCGGCCTGCAGGGCCGCCTGCCGGAGGCCGAGCGTCTGGCTCGCCAGGACCTGCCGCCCGAGATGGTGGCCAGCAACCTGGCCTGGCTGAAGGCGGCCCTGGCGCAAGGGTCGCCGGCCCCGGCCAGCGGTCGCAGCTACCAGTCGATCACCGGCGGCGGCGGGCGCTAACCGCAAGGTCGGCGACGGGGCGCAAGGTCAGCGCATGGCCGCCAGGGCGTGCTGGGCGATGAGCGTGTCGGCCAGACCGTGCGGGTTGCGGACGCCGTAGTTCTCGGTGGTGACCACCACCACCGCCCTCAGGTCCGGAACCACCACCACCTTGTTGCCGCCTGTGCCGGCCATGGCGAAGGCGGCGTGCGGCTTGCCGGCCACCTCGTAGGTCGGCAGCCAGGTCAGATAGCCGTAGTCGCCTCGCCCGTCGCCGACGCTGGCGTGGGGCGTGGTCATGGCCTTGACCCAGGCGGCGGGCAGCACCTGACGGCCCTGCCATTTGCCGCCGTCGAGCAGCAGCTGGCCGAGTTTGAGGAGGTCGCGGCTGCGAAGGCCGAGGCCGCCGCCGCCCTGGGCCAGGCCAAGGGGCGAGAACTGCCATTGCTCACCGTCGATACCGAGCGGGGCAAACAATGCCGTATGGGCGAAGGTGGGCAGGGGTTGGCCGGTGGCCGACTGCACCACGGCGCCCAGGGTCGAGACGCCGGCCGTGCAGTAGCTGAAGGCGCGGCCGTAGGGCGAGGCCTCCGGGCGCGGAAGCCAGGCGGGGAAACCGCGCACCGGCAGGTCCAGGGCGAACTTCACCCAGTTCTCGATCAGATACATCCGCTCCTCGTTGCCGCGCGAGAAGCTGTTGTCGTCGTCACACTCGAGGATCGAGCTCATGGTCAGCAGATCTTCGACGGTGATCGCCGCCTTGCGCGGATCAGGGTTGTCGAAGGGACCATATGACGCCAACAGCGGCATGACCGGCGTCTGGGCGTCCTTGAGATCCCCCCGGGCGATGGCGGCGCCGACCAGCATGGCGGTGACCGTCTTGGTCACCGAGCGGGTGTTGCGGCGTAGTTCCGGACCGCCCTTGTCGTAGTAGCGTTCGTGGACCAGCTTGCCGTCGCGGGCGATCAGCACGCTGGTGATCTTCTGGAAGGTCCCGGCCTCCACCGCCTTGTCCATCGCCGCAAGGCCTTCGGCGGAGACCGCCGCCGCCTCCGGCGTCGCCGTGGGCCAGTCAGCGGGCGCGGCGACGGCCTGGCCGCCAAGGAAGGCTGAAAGGGTCAGGGCGATGATCAGGATACGGGCCATGGAGCCTCCGTGGAACAGGGCGTCCGAATGCCACGACCGGGACCGGACGTCTTGAACAGATGAAACATCATGCCCGGCCGAAGGCCTCACGGTAGCGGGCCGGAGTAACGGCAAAGGCGGACAGAAACGCGCGGGTCAGGTGGCTCTGGTCGGCATAGCCAGCCGCCTGGGCGGCGTCCGCGGGGACGGCGCCGGCCGCCAGCAGGGCGGCGGCGGCATCGGCGCGGCGCTGGCGGATGGCCGCGCCCGGCGACTGGTCGAAATGGCGGCGATAGCGGCGGGCCAGGTGGACGGGGTGCACGCCCGCCTCGGCGGCGATGGCCCGGACCTCCAGCCCGGGCCTGCAGCAAAGATCGGCGATCGCCTCGTCGGCGCGCAGCAGCCAGCCCGGTACGGCGGCGGAACGGTCTTCCTCGACCGTGACGCAGGCGGCGAGGTCGAGAGCCAGGGATTCAGCCGCCAGGGCGGCGCCGGACGCCGCCCGGATGCAGGTCCCGACCAGTCGCCGGGCCAGCCGGCCGGCCTCCACCGAGCGCAGCAGGCTGGGCGCGTCCGTGATCGACGGCGGCAGGGCTGGCGTGCTGATGGCCAGGAACCCACCTCCCGCCTCGTCGAAACAGTCACGATGCTCGACGCCCGGCGGATTGTAGATCAACGCCCCCCGGCGCAGGGCGCCCCGGTCCGCCAGGCTGCGATAACCGTCGGCCAGGGTGAAGATGAAGTGGCCTTCGTCGTGGCTATGCTCCTCCACCGCCTCGGGAGGTAGGGTGGCGGTGCGCAGATCGACCTGGAAGCCGCCGGCCTCGACGGACCGAGACAGGGAACCGAGGAAGACGCCATAGGCCAACCGATCCTCGGACAAGGGCGTCTCTCCAGGCGCGCCGGTCCCAGGTGACCGCCGTCGGGCGACCCTAGCGCGGTTGCGCCGCTCGCGGCGAGGACTGATGCCTACTGCTTGGCCATGATGTCCTGCACCCGGATGATCGCGGGACCAAGGATCACCACGAACAGCACCGGCAGGAAGAACAGGATCATCGGCACGGTCAGCTTGGCCGGCAGGGCGGCGGCCTTCTTTTCGGCGGCGGAGAGACGCAGTTCGCGGTTCTCCTTGGCCATGACGCGCAGGGCGGCGCCGAGCGGAGTGCCGTAGCGCTCGGCCTGGATCATGGCGGTGACCACCGACTTGACGCCGGGATGGTTGGTCCGCTTGGCCAGGCCCTCATAGGCCTGGCGGCGCTCGGGCAGATAGCTGAGCTCGGCGGTCAGCAGGCTGAGTTCCTCGGCCAGTTCGATGGAGGTCGAGCCGACCTCCTGGCTGACCTTCATGATCGCCGCCTCGATCGACATGCCGCTCTCGACGCAGATCAGCAGCAGGTCGAGGCTGTCGGGGAAGGCGGCGACGATGCTCTCGCGGCGCTTGGAGGCGATGTTGGAGATGTAGATGTTGGGGGCGTAGTAGCCGATCAGCAGGGCGGCGAAACAGGCGGCGAACTTCTGCATTGGCTGCAGGCCGAAGTCGTTGACCACGAACAGGTAGAAGGCCACCAGGATGGCGAAAACAAACGGCATCACGAAGCGGAAGAAGTAGAAAGTCGAGATCGGGCGCGGGCCCCGGAAGCCGGCTTGAGCCAGCTTCTCGACGACCTTGGGATCCTCCAGCAGGCGGCTCAGCTGCAGCCGCTCGACGACGTTCTTGTAGAGCCCCTCGTCGGTGTGGCGCAGGCTGGAGGTGGTCTGCGCGCCCTTGTTAGCCAGAGCCGCGCGGTTTCGCTTTCGCAGTTCCTCGCGCCGGTTGGCGACGGACTTCAGCCGCCCCTCCAGCTTGTCGCCCTTCAGCATCGGCGAAACGAGGGTGACGATGGTCGCGAAGGTGATCGCCGCCACGAAGGCGGTGAGGATGTTGTCCGGATCGGTCAGGATGTTGACGAGGCTCATCTGTGCTCCCCGTCAGAACTTGAAGTTGATCATCTTGCGCATCACGAAGATGCCGCAACTCATCCAGAACGCCGCGCCCATCAGCATCAGGTGGCCGCGGGGATCGGTGAACATCGGTGTCATGTAGCTGGGCTGGGTGACGCTGATCAGCACGACGACACCGGGCGGCAGGGCGCCGATGATGAAGCTGGAGGCGATGGCTTCCGACGACAGGGCCTTGATCTTCTCGCGCATCAGCTTGCGGGCCCGGAGCACCTGGGAGAGGTTGTTGAGCGCCTCGGCCAGGTTGCCGCCTGTCTTCTGCTGGATGGCCAGGACGATGGCGAAGAAGCGCAGCTCGCTGGTCGGCATGCGCTGGAACATCTTCTCCAGCGCGTCGCTGATGGCGATGCCGACGCCGACGTTGTCGACGAGGGTGCGGAATTCGCCGGCCAGGGGCTCGGGACTCTCGCGGCCGATGATCTTGAGGCAGTCATGGACCGGCAGGCCGGACTTGATGCCGCGGACGATGATGTCGATGGCGTCGGAGAAATGCTCGGTGAATTTCTTGATGCGGCGCTTGGACAGGAAGTTGATCACCCAGCGCGGCAGGCCAAACGCCGCCGCGAAGCCGGCCGGCAGGGCGATCAGCGGATTGCGCTGGAACAGCAGGACGGCCGTGAAGGCGATGACGCCGACGACGCCGCTGACGATCCAGAAGACCTTGACGTTGCCCTTCAAGCCCGCCTGCAGCATCTTGGATTGCAGATTGAAAGTGGCCTTCTTCTGCTGCTTTTCCTGATCCTTCAGGGTCTTGAGAATCTGCTTGCGGCGAGCTTCCGGCGTGTTGGCGGCGGCGCGAGCGACGGCCTTGCGGTCGGCGTTGGTGCGCGGGCCGCCGGAAACCAGGGCCTGGGCCCGCTTGGTAACCTTGTTGGAACCGCCGCCGGCGAACGCGAAACCCAGGCCGGCGATGGTCACGAAGGCCAGCAAGGCGATGAGGAGGGTGATCAGCATCGTCGTTATTCCGATGCGTCCAGGGCCTCGGCCAGTTCACGCTCCAGGCCGTAGTAGCGGGCGCGATCCCAGAAGCGCGGCCGGGCGATGCCGGTCGAGCGGTGCTTGCCGATGATCTTGCCGGCCTCGTCCTCGCCGGTCATCTCGTAGACCAGCAGGTCCTGGGTGACGATGACGTCGCCTTCCAGGCCGACGACCTCGGTGACATGGGTGATGCGGCGTGAACCGTCGCGCAGGCGGGCGGCCTGGATGATGACGTCGACCGACCCGACGATCATCTCGCGGATGGTCTTCGACGGCAGGCCGTAACCGCCCATGGTGATCATCGATTCCAGACGACTGATGGCTTCGCGCGGGCTGTTGCTGTGCAGGGTGCCCATCGAGCCGTCGTGGCCGGTGTTCATCGCCTGCAGCAGGTCGAAGGCTTCCGGGCCGCGGACTTCGCCGACGATGATCCGCTCGGGACGCATCCGCAGGCAGTTCTTGACCAGGTCCCGCATGGTGATCTGGCCGCTGCCCTCGAGGTTGGGCGGCCGGGTTTCCAGACGCACCACGTGCGGCTGCTGCAGCTGTAGTTCGGCCGCGTCCTCGCAGGTGATGACCCGCTCGGTCGGGTCGATGAAGGCGGTCATGGTGTTGAGCAGGGTGGTCTTGCCCGAACCCGTACCGCCGGAGATGAGGACGTTGCAGCGGCAGGCGCCGATGACGCCGAGCACGCGGGCCCCTTCAGGACTGACGGACTTCCAGTCCACCAGGTCCTTCATGGTCAGCTTGTCTTTCTTGAACTTCCGGATGGTCAGCGTCGGGCCGTCCAGCGCCAGAGGCGGGGCGATGACGTTGACCCGGGAGCCGTCGGGCAGGCGGGCGTCACAGATGGGCGAGCTTTCGTCGACCCGGCGGCCGACCTGGCTGACGATCCGCTGGCAGATGTTCATCAGCTGGGCGTTGTCGCGGAAGCGGACGTTGGTCAGCTGCACCTTGCCGCCGACTTCGATGAACACCCGGCCAGCGCCGTTGACCATGATGTCGGCGATGTCGTCGCGGGCCAGCAGCGGCTCGAGCGGACCGTAGCCGAGGACATCGTTGATGATGTCCTGGACCAGCATCTCGGTCTCGGCGATCGACATCGAGACGTTCTTGATCGCCACCAGTTCGGCGACGATGTCCTTGATCTCGGCCGCCGCCGCGGTGGTGTCGAGCTGGGCCAGCTGGCTCAGGTCGATGGTGTTCAGCAGGGCGTTGAAGATCGTCGTCTTGGTGGCGTGATAGTAGTCGCTCTGCTCACGGACGATCTCGGTCGCCGGAGCCTGCGCCTCCTTCAGCTTGTTCATCACGTCGTTGCTGCGCAGGGCGGCGGCGGACTGCGGCTTTACGCCAGGAACGGGAGGACTGACGGGCGGGCCGCCCGGGCGGGTGCTCTGGTTGGGGGCGGCGCCTTGCGGTCGCGTGGCGGCGGGCGCGCCGGTGGCGGCGGGCGGCGGGGCCGGTCTGGCGGGCGCCGGGGCGCCGTCGGATGCACGCTTGCCGAACACCTATTTCTTCCTGAACAGGCCCGAGAGCGACGAGGTCTTCTTGGGGGCCGGCGGTTCTCGCCGACTGATCAGCTGGGCCAGGGACTCGATATCGGCGGCGGCCTTCGACCTGGGCGCGCTCTCGATAATCATCTGGCCGTTGTTGGCGGCCTGGCCGAAGGTCTTGGCGTCGAAGCCGATGATCATCGACGGGGCCACGCCGAGGGCGTCGCCGAAGTCCTTGGCCGGGATCTCCGGGCGGCCGGGCAGGCCGACCTGGTTGAGAACCAGCCGGGGCGGGTTGTCGTTGGGGCGGGCCTGGCGGACCAGGTCGACCATGTTCTTGGCGTTGCGCAGCGAGGCGAGGTCCGGCGTCGCGACGATGACCAGATCGTCGGAGGCGATCAGCATCTTGCGCGTCCAGCTGTTCCAGCCGTGCGGCAGGTCGAGGACGACGAAGGGGGCGGCGGCGCGGATCTTCTGCGTCACCTCCTCATAGGCGTCGCTGGAGATGTCGTAGTCGCTGTCCAGCGTGGCCGGCGCGGCGAACAGGCTGAGCCGGTCGGTGCAGCGGGCCATCATCCGGTCCATGAGGACGGGATCGAGACGGTCAGGCTGGCCCAACGCGTCCATCACCCCCTGCAGCGGGTCGTGGTTGAAGTTGAGACCGGCGGTGCCGAAGGCCAGATCGTAGTCGACCAGCACGGTGCCGGCCTGCATCCGCTCGGAGATGGTCCAGGCGATGTTGTGGGCGATCGTCGAGGCGCCGGACCCGCCGCGCGCGCCGACGAAGGCGATCTGACGGCCGAGGAAGGGCTGGGACGGATCGGCATAGAGGCCGCCGATGGCGCGGATGATCTGCAGCGGCTGCAGCGGCGGCACCAGGTACTCACTGACCCCGCGCCGCATCAGCTCGCGATAGAGGGCGATGTCATTGGCCGAGCCGATGACCATGACCTTGGTGCCGGGATCGCAGACCTCGGCCAGGCGGTCGAGCAGGGCGATCATCTGCGGGGCCGGGTCGAGGCTCTCGACGATGACCAGGCTGGGGGTCGGCTGGTTCTGGTAGTGCTCGACGGCGGCGGCCAGGCCGCCGGCCCGCACGACGGTCGAGGCCCGCGACAGGCGACGATCGGCGCTGGCCCGCTCGACCAGTTCGGCCGTGTCTGTGCGGGCGCAGAAGACATTGATGGTGATGCGCGGCACCGGCGCCTCGCCGAGCGAGGCCTCGGCGCCGGCGATCATGTCATGGACGGGGTTGTAGGCGGGGGACGCTGCCATTCTTGGATACTCGGGCTCGTCGTTCGGACGGGCGGGGGGGAAATCGGCGAACGGGTCGCGCTCGCCGCCATGCGAACCGGCGGCCGCGAACGGATCGGGCGCGAAGGGATCGGCCGCGAACGGATCGGCGGCCTGCGGCGCGATGGAGCCGACCGGCGAGCCGAGGTCGGCCCAGGGGTCGGCGGCCGGCGCCATCGACGGCGTGGCGAAGTCGTCGTCGGCGTCGAAGCCCAGGTCGAAAGGATCGTCAGCGGGACGGGCGTTCATGACTCAGTTCACCACCTGGGACACCTGGCCGCTGGCCTTTTCGTCCCGCTGGGAACCGGTCGCCTCGCCTTTGCGGTACTTGCCGTACATGACGTCGCGGTTGCCGCCCTCGGCCGGCTGGGTGTCGCGCGGGCTGAGCAGATCCTGCGGGTTGGCGACCTGGGCCGCCATGTTGGCGGTCACCGCGCAGCCGAAGTTGTCATAAGACCGGTTGTCGTTGCTGTGGCTCAGGTTGCGCCAGGAGCCGCATTGCGGAACCTCGGCGACGTAGCGGTTGAAGCTGATCACCACCGGCGGCTTCGGGTCGTCGCCCCCGTCGAAGGCGGTCATCCGGATAGAGCCGGCCGGCACGCCAAGGCTGACCAGCCGGTCGCGGGCGTCCCAGGCGACGCGGTTGGAGCCGCGGGCCGCGGGGCCGGTGTCGCTGGCCCGGATGATGACCTCGCGGGCTTCGGCCTGCATCCAGGCGGTGACGAAGCCTTCCAGCGCATCGGCTTGATTGACCGAGAGGCCCGTTTCATGCGGCGCCAGGCGGATGTCCTGGGGCTCGGGCGTGACCTTGATTTCCCGCGCCCAGGCGTCGAGCGCCGTACCGCTGGTCAGGGTCGCCTGCGGGCCGGACGCGGTGGCGCAGCCGGCCAGAAGCGCGGCTGCCGAAAGAGCGGAGAGGAGAAGGATGCGCGGGTGCATGGCGTTACTCGATCACATATCCGATGGGGCCCTGGTAACGGCGGCCGGCGTTGGCGTTCGGCGGCGCGCCGACGGCCTTGTTCAGCCTGCCGAGCAGGATGGTCTCGGGGTCGGACGCCAGTTGCAGACCGTCGGCCGGCGTCTGGAAGGCCTTCGAACCGCGCGAGTCGACGATGTAGGGGGTCACCATGATGACCAGTTCCGTCTGGCCCGAGGTGAAGTCCCGGCTGCGGAACAGGGCGCCGAGGACGGGGCTGTTCATGAACCCGGGCAGGCTGTCGAGATTCTGCGCGGTGCGTTCCTGCAGCAGGCCGGCGATCATCATCGTGCCGCCGGACGGCAACTCGACGACATTCTCGGCCCGGCGGACCTTCAGGCCCGGGATCACCAGGGAGGCGTCGCTACCGGTGCTCATGCTGAAGGCGCCCTCGTTGGAGAGTTCGGACACCTCGACCGAGACCTTCATGTTGATGCGGCCGCCCGACATCACCACTGGGGTAAAGCCCAGGCCGACGCCGTACTTCTTGAATTCGATGGTCACCCGGCCGTCGGAGTCCTGGCCGACCGGCACGGGGAATTCGCCGCCAGCCAGGAAGTTGGCCGGCTCGCCGTTGACCGATGTGAGAACCGGCTGGGCCAGGGTGCGCACCAGGCCGACCCGCTCGAAGGCCTTGATGGTGGCGTTGGCCGAATTGACGTCGCTGGAGCCGGGGGTCGTGCCGCCCAGGGTGGTGTCCTTGACGTAGCCGCCGGCCATGCCGCCCAACAGGGCGCCGTTGATGCCGAAGGTCGCGGTGCTGGCGATGCTCAGCTGGTCTTCGCCCAGCTGTCCGATCACCGCGCCGAGGTCGAAGCCCAGCTGTTTGACGACGTTGCGGTTCACCTCGACGACGCGGACCATCAGCTGGACCTGATCGCTGCCGGCGACCTGGACCATGTTCACCACCTGCTCGGGCTTGGCCACGAAGCGCTTGGCGATCTCGCCGGCCTTGTTGGCGTCCGACGGCGTCAGGACCAAGCCGGATAGGATGATGGAATCGCCGATCGGCTCGATGATCACCTTGCTGCCGGGCAGCACGCGGTTGATGGTGTCGGCGAGGGCGCTGATGTCCTGATCGACCCTGACATTCAGCGACAGAATGCGGCGCCCCTGGGCGTCGAAGAAGACGGCGTCGGTCTGGCCCGAGGCGACCCCCAGGATGTAGATGCGGCGCGGGGTGCGCAGCATGGCGTCGGCCACGGCCGGGTTGGTGACCAGCACGTCGCGGGCATCGACCGGCAGCTCGACGATGGCCGACTTGCCGCGCGGCAGGCTGAGGGTCTGGGCTCCGCCGGCCGCCAGGTCGATACGCAGCGATCCGGGCGCGTCATAGGTCGGCGCGGGCGCCGGACCGCCGGCCAGATAGCCCGATGAGGGGCCTTGCGCGGACGCCATCGGGCCGCCGAGCGCAAGGCACCAGGCGGCGAGGAGGGCTGGAATCATCCTCAGCCGGCTCATGGAGACACCTTCACTTCCGTAACCACCCCGGCGCGGTGCACGCGCACGGTGTGGGATTGTTCACTGCCGCTGGCGCCGCCGCCGCGGCTCGGCCCGCCGGCGGTGTCGGTAACCCCGCGCAGGACCAGGATGAGGGCGCCGCTCTGCCTGGCCTGGGCCACCGCGCCGGCCATGGCCTCGACGTCCGCGGCCGGGATTTCGAGGCTGGCGACCGCCCCGACCATGGTCTGGGCGTCCTTGTCCGGCTGGGGCTTCTGGTCGATGGCCAGGACCCGGACGTTGCGCATCACCGTGCGGGTGACATAGCCCTTCTGGTCCTCGCTCTGTGCGTCGCGGCTGTAGATGACGTCGACCCGGTCGCCGGGAAGGATGAAGCCGGCGACGGCGCTGTCGACGGTGACCGGGGCGGCGATGGCCCGCATGCCGGGAGTCAGCACCACGGCCATGAAGCTGCCCTCGCCGCCGCGCACCACCTTGCGGGCGACGATCGGCTCGCCGACGACGAACGGCTCCTTGACGATGACGCCGACCATGCCGCCCATGTCGCCGTTGTTGAACAGGTTGCCGGCCGTGCGGGCCGCGCCCTCGGCGGCGCCGACGGCGCCGGCCTTCTCGACCTTCGGACCCGAGCCGTCAGTGATGAAGCTGGGGTTCATGCCGTCCGCCGGCCATTGCTGCCAGCCCAGGTCGCCCGCCGCCAGGCGCGTGCCGATGGGCAGGTCACGCTTGGCGACCAGCACCTGCACCGTCGGCCTGACCTCGGGACCGGCGGCGATCACGGCGGGCGGCGGGGCGGCCTTCTTGGGCGCGAAGGCGCCGCGCACCACGAAGGCCAGCACAATGGCGGCCAGGGCGGCGATCACGAGGATGAACAGGCGGACGGGGCTCATGCGGCTCGAACTGCTGTCCCGGTGGAAGACAGAACCGGGGAAAACTGGTGTGCGCGTCGGACCTTGGGCCCGGCGCACGGGCGATTCGCGTCGCGCCCTTCTGGCGGCGGATGCACCATCGACCGGCCATGGTTAACGCGGACCTAAACCCTTTTCAGGAAAGGGCCGCGAACGCCAAAGCCAGGGGGCTTTCCGGAAACGCCGCCAGGGCGCCGATGGCGATGGCCACGCCGTAGGGCGCATCGCCCCCGGGCTTGGCCAGACGGCCGACCCAGTCGGGACCGCGCACCGCCATGGGGCGCAGCCACACCGACCGCAGGCCCAGCAGCGAGACGGCCAGCGCCCCGCCGGCCAGGCCGGTGACCAGAATGAAGGTGAGGGAGGCGGGCCAGCCCAGCCACAGGGCGGCGGCCGCGAACAGCTTGGCGTCCCCGCCGCCGATCCAGCCGAGGGCGAACATGCCCATCGACAGGAACAGCGCGCCGATGCCGATGCCGAGACCGACCAGAACCTGCTGCCAAGGCATGCCCAGCATGGCGGCGGCCAGACCGAAGCCGCCGATCAGGACCAGGGAGATCCAGTTTGGGATGGTGAAGCTGGTGATGTCCTTCAGGCCGCCCACGATGACCATGGCCGGGAAGACGCTCAGCAGCAGCAGTTGCAGGGTCTGGAACATTGATCGCGACAATGCCGTGGGAGGGTGAATGGAAGGTTGAGGCGAGGCGCTTTGAGACGCCTGAACCCGCAAAAGCGGAAGGGCCCGCGGATGTCTCCGCGGGCCCCCCGTTTTCAAGCGAAGCTTTGTGGGCTTGCTTTTCGCTTACGGCAGCTTGGTGTTGATGCTGCCGAAGGCGGTGTTGAGCTTGGTGCCCAGGGTCGTCACGGCCGTGATGATCACGACGGCGATCAGGGCGACGATCAGGCCATACTCGATGGCGGTGGCGCCGGATTGGTCTTGGGCGAAGCGCGAAACGAACTTGGTCATGGCTTTATCTCCTGTTGCAAGCCTGGCGGGTTTTTCAAGCCGCTGTGGCCTGCTCCCCCGAAAACAAGGCCACTTTGGGGGACGGCGCTTAATTGCCAGTAAACATCGAAGTAGAGTTCTATTTTTTCTTTTGGTTTATTCGTGTTTACTATTTGCTTCGATTAACCATGGTGAAAATATGTCGACATTTCAACGTGTTGGTTGATTTCTGAATCCCGCGATAACCTTTGACAGTCCGAAGTTTTTTTAGAACAGCGCTCGACGAACCAAGGGTGGGAAAGCCGGTCTCCAGGAGTCTGTTCCAGAATGGAACGGACTCCTCCGGCGAGAGGTGATCCATTGATTGCCCGGCCGGCGGTGAGTCCGGCTGGAGCCAGGACAAGGGGACATTCAACGCGCCCCCGCTCCCCTTCGCCACGCATCTTGCCGGCCAGGCGCTCGTCCCGAAGGCGCGCGGATGAAAGCAGGGCCCTGAACGCGAAAAGGGCCCCGGCTTGCGCCGGGGCCCTTCCGTTTCCTAGGCTTGCTGGGCCTTGCGGCCCCCTGGGATTAGGGAAGCTTGGTGTTGATGTCGCCGAAGGCGGTGTTGAGCTTGGTGCCGAGGGTGGTCACGGCCGTGATGATCACAACGGCGATGAGGGCGACGATCAGGCCATACTCGATGGCGGTGGCGCCGGACTCGTTCTTGGCGAAGCGCGAAACGAACTTGGTCATGTCATATCTCCTGTTAGCGGGTCGAGGCGGGGTTTGTCAGGCCCATCGCCCGCTGCCCCCAGATGCAAGGGCAGAATGTCGCGCCGCGCTTAATTTCAAGTAAAGCTCAAAAACAAAAAGCGTCGGAAAGTCGACTTATCATCGCTATACTTAAGGCCCGATTCACAGGCATGAATCGGCTGTTAGCCAAGCGCCTGTCCTTAAAGGCTTTCTTGACCAATTGGCGCGATCCTTAAGGTCTGATTCACGTCTCCGGACCCGAACCCATGCGTCGCCTGCTTCTCGGCCTGACCGCCTCACTCCTCGCCTTCCCAGCGATGGCCCAGACTCTGTCGGTCCGCACCGATCAGGCCGTGCGGATCGCCCTCTCCGCCCCCGCAAAGGACGTCGCGGTCGGCAATCCGGAGATCGCCGACGTCATGGTCCTGGACGAGCGCAACATCCTGGTGCTGGGCAAGGGCTACGGGACGACCAACGTCATCGCCCTCGATCGCAGCGGCCGCCTCATCCTCGACCGGGTGGTGGTGGTCTCGGCCGCCGACGCCGGCAAGGTCACCGTCTACAAGGGGAGCAGCGCCTCGCAGTACGCCTGCTCGCCCCGTTGCGAGGTGACCGACAGCGGCCGGGACGCCACCCCGGGCAGGCCCACCCCCTAGAGTCTATAAAGACTCCTCACGCGCGTGAGGGCTCCTCCCCCTAAACCCTGCCTTAAGCCTGTACCGCTAGGGTCGGCTTCGTGAACGCGACCAACCCCTTTCCGCGAGCCCGCGAATTCCTTGCCCGCTTTGGCTCAGCCAGGCGCGGCGCGACGGCCGTCGAGTTCGCCTTCGTCGCCCTGCCCTTCCTGACACTGCTGTTCGCGGTGCTGGAGCTGGGCATGGTGTTCCTGGTGTCGACCACCCTGCAGAACGCCGCCGACGCCGCCGGCCGCAAGATCCGCACCGGCGAGTTGCAGAGCAGCGGCGGCAACCGCGACAGCTTCAAGAGCGCCATCTGCGCCGACATGTCCTGGCTGGGCAGCGACTGCGCCAACAACCTGACCGTCGATGTGCGCACCTTCACCAACTTCGATTCGATGATGACCACCGACGCCTCGGGCAACCGGGTCCTGGCCGGCCCGACGGTCACCAACGGCGTCGTACAGGAAGGCCAGTGGCTGCCGGGCAACGCCGAGGACATCGTCCTGATCCGCGCCTACTATACTTGGACCCTGTTCACCCCGCTGCTCAACTCCGGGCTCGCCAACATCGGCAGCAACAAGCGGCTGATCAGCACCACCGTCACTTTCCGCAACGAGCCCTGGGGGACCTGATGGGCCTGTTCCGCCGCCTGGCGCGCGACAAGCGCGGCGTCTCCGCCGTCGAGTTCGCCCTGATCGCCCCCGCCCTGATCGCCTTCTACTTCGGCCTGGCCGAACTGACCCAGGCGATGATGGCCGAGCGCCGTGCCAGCCACGCCGCCTCCTCGATCGGCGACCTTGTCGCCCAGTCGACCCAGATCAGCACCAGCACGGTGACCGACATCTTCACCATCGCCCGGGCGGTGATCTCGCCGTTCCCGACCACGACCCTGAAGATGCGGGTGACCTCGATCGTCGCCAACGCCTCGCTCGTGCCCAAGGTCGCCTGGAGCCAGGCCGACGGCCTGACGGCGCTTGCGGCCAACACCACCCAGACGGTTCCCGCCGGCCTGCTGACCGTCGCCGGCGACAGCGTCATCCTGTCGGAAGTGCAGTACAGCTATGACTCGCCGGTCGACTACTTCGTGCCCAACGCCGTGGTCTTCAACAAGAAGTTCTACCTGCGGCCCCGCAAGTCGGACACCGTCACCAAGGTCAACTGACCAGGGCGACCAGCGGACTGTCCTCGACCGGCCGACCATCCAGCATCGACACCGGCCGTACGCCGATCAGGCTGTTGGTCAGGAACAGGCCCGCCGCGCCGTCGAGCGCCGTGCGACCCACCCTCACCTCTTCGACCGCAATGCCCCTCGCCCGCGCCCGCGCGATCACCAGGCCCCGCATGATCCCGTCCAGCACACCGCGGTCGAGCGCCGGGGTCTGCAACCGGCCGTCCCTCACCCAGAACAGATTGGCCGCCGCCGCGCAGGCGACCTCACCGGCGGTGTTGAGCATCAGGGCCTCGGCCCCGCCGGCCTGGCGGCGGGCCAGGACGTTGTCGAGATAGCTGAGGGTCTTCAGCCGCGAGGCCGGCGAGTGCTCGTTGCGCCGAACCCCGACCGTTACCAGTTGCACCGGGCCGGTCGGGGCCGGCGAGGGACTGGCGGTGACGAACAGGCGCGGCTGCGCCTGCGCGGGCCGGTCGAGGCCCCGGCCGCCGGAGCCGGCCGTCAGGGTCAACCGCACGGCGGCGCGGCTGAGGCTGGCGTCGTCGACCGCCTGCTCGCACAGGCGGCGCGCTGCCGCCCCGTCGGGGGCCGGCAGGCCGAGGGTCTCGCAACCGGCCGTCAGCCGGGCCAGGTGTGAATCCCAGTGTTCCAGCGCCCCGCCCCGGGCCAGCAGGGTCTCGAACAGGCCGTCGCCCAGCAGCAGGCCGCGGTCATCCTGCGGCACGGTCATGCCCCAGCCTCGCTGGTCAGGGCCCTCAGGATGGCGGCGATCTTGGCCTCGGTTTCCAGCCGTTCCGCGCGGGGGTCGCTGTCGGCGACGATCCCCGCCCCGGCCCGGACTTCGAAGCTCCAGCCAAGGCCGGTGAAGCCGATGAAACCGACGGTTCGGATCAGCACGCTGGAATCGAACCCGCCATCCACACCAGCCCAGAACAGCGAGCCGCAGTAGGGGCCTCGGGCCGGCTCGAGCGCCTTGATCACCTTCATCGCCTGCACCTTCGGCGCCCCCGTCACCGAGCCGGGCGGAAACGCCGCCTGCAGGAGATCGACCGCTGTCAGGCCCGGCGCCAGCCTCGCGGTGACGGTCGAGACCAGGTGGTGGACGTTGGTGAAGCTTTCGACCGCGAACAGGTCCGGCGTTTTGACACTTCCGGGCGGGCTGACCCGCGACAGATCGTTTCGCATCAGGTCGACGATCATCAGGTTCTCGGCCCGATCCTTCTCGCTGGCCAGCAGTTCGTCGGCCAGGGCCTGATCCTCGGCCGGCGTGGCGCCGCGCGGACGGGTGCCCTTGATCGGGCGGGTCTCGATGGTGAAGTCGCGACGGGCGTCGAGCGTGACGAACCGCTCCGGTGAGTTGGAGACCACGGCGTAGCCTCCCATATGCAGCCAACCGGCAAACGGCGCGGGACTGTCGGCGACCAGCCGTCGCAGCAGGTCGATCGGCTCGACGCCGGACGTCAGGCGCCCGCTCCAGATGCGGGCGATGTTGGCCTGGAAGATCTCGCCCGACCGGATGCGCCGCACGACCTGGGCGACGGAAGCCTCGTAGTCCTCCGCGGGTGTGCGGCTGTGGAAGCCGGTGGCCAGCTGACCGGCCTGGAGGGGCCGCGCCGGCTCCGCCAGCCAGGCGGCCGCCTCGTCCGCCCGGGCCCGTGCTGCCGCCGGGTCGGCGCCTCGGCCGACGGCCAGCACGCGCCGCTCCTGGTGATCGAAGGCCAGCAGCCGCGGATAACGATAGACTGCCAGGTCCGGCCAGTATTCGTTGCGATGGAGGTCAACCGGCTCGATCCAGTCGGCCAGTTCGTAGGCCGCGAGGCCCGCGACCCCACCCTGAAAGGGCGGCCCGTCCGGATCGTTGTCGAACCGCTCGCCGATAAGATCACGCAACGCATCGAACGGCTGGATGTCCGGAGGCAGTCCGGCCCGCGCACCGGTCGCCCCATCGGGCTTGCGCAGCACATAGGACCACCGCGCTCTCGGCCCCTCGCCCCCCGACAGGAAGGCGCAGGTTCCCGTCTCCGTCCCGAAGGCGGACAGGACCTCGGCCGGGTCCCGCCAGGGACGCGGCTCTATGGCGACGTGACGCATGGGCGGCCAATAGCGCCGCCCCGCGCCAGGGGGAAGGGCGTCAGTCCGTGCGGAACTCTCCCCTGCCGCCGCCCTTGACGAACAGCAGGCCGATCAGCCCGAAGACCAGCAAGGCGATGATCGGCACGAAGCCGGCCTGCTGGGTCTTGTAGAGGCCGGTGAACAGGGCGACGAGCGCCGACCCCAGCCAGACCGTCACCGTGCCCGACAGGGCGTAGAGGCCGAAGAAGGCGGGCAGTTTGTCCGGCGGCGACAGGCGGGTCAGCATGGTGCGGCTGGTGGCGTACTGGGCCGTGACGAAGATGGCCGTGCCGAAGCCGATCATCAGGAACAGCACTTCCGGCAGGGTCCGGAACATCGGTCCGTCCCACAGCGGCGCGTGGGCGGCGGCGTCGTAGTGCCAGAAGTAGAGGATGGTGTCCGGCGTCATGCCGATCTGGGCGGTGATGCAGATGATGCAGCCGACGATCTCCACGATCAGCGCCGTGCGCGGTCCCAGGGCGTTGTCCACCCGGGCCGCCATCAGCCCGCCGATCACCGCGAAGATGCTGAGCAGGATGCCGTAGGCGTACATCTCCATCCGCCAGCCCATAACGCCCGCGGCATAGATGCCAGCATAGATCAGCAGGGCCGTCATCCCGTCGTTGAACAGCATGCGCGAGCCCAGGAAGATCGACATGTCCCGCTCGCTGCGCAGCAGCTTGATCGTCAGCCAGAGGTTCGCGGCCCCCTCCTTGACCCCCTGCCACAGCCTGACGCCCGTCGAGGGCGCGTCGGGGGTGAACAGGAATAGCGGAATCGAGCCCAGCGCCATCAGCCCCGCCGCGATGAGCGCCGAGATGCGCAAGGGTTCGGCGGTGGCCGCGTCGAGCCCGAACAGCGGCGCCTTGGGCAGGAAGGTCCAGGCCTCGGTGCCCGGCGATCCGGGCAGGGCGAAGGCGAACAGGCAGAAGGTCAGGGTGATGACCGAGAAGAAGTTGCCCGCCGCCAGGGCGAGGCCGGAGGCGTGTGCCGCATGGCGATGGCCGGCGGCGGTCATCAGCAGGCTGTTGTGGATCACCTCGCAATAAGCGAACAGGATGCCGACGATGCCGAAGATCCACAGGGTGCCGAGGATCGGCAACCCCGCCCCGCCCGGCTTGGCGAACCACAGCATGGCGATCAGCGGAACCATCAGGGCGACGGTCAGCAGCAGTCCCGGCTTGCGGGCCCCGAACCGTTCCAGAGAGGCGCCGAGCAGGGGCGCGGTGACGGCGATGAACAGGCTGTTGAGGGTGCTGACCGTGGCGATCATCGCCTGGCCCTTGACCCCGTCGCCGACCACCAGGGCGGTGAAGTAGGAGGCGAAGATGTAGATGGTGATGAGGATCACATAGGGATCGCGGCCGCCCTGGAAGATGGCCCAGGCCCAGGCCCCGAGCGGCATGTCGCGAAAGCCGGCGCCGCCATAGCCCGCCGCATCGGCGCCCGCCGTGGCCCCGGGCTCCAGACTGCCGGGCAAGGGACCGCCTAGCGGCCCCGGCGTGGGCGTTTGAACCATCCGACGTCTCCCAATTCCGATAAGCAGGAAGCCGTCTCAGAGCGCGGCCTTGCCGCTACCGTGAGCCTGATTTGGGCGGCTGGGAAGAGGGATTTTAAACGTGCGTTCGGCGCCGCGAGGGAAGGCGGAACCCTAGAGCAGAATCCGCCGCTCGACCGCCGCCCGCCGCTCGCCGTCAACGCCCAGGACGTCGCGCAGATAGCCGTCCAGCCCGCCGTTCTCCCGCTGCATGGCGGCAAAGGCGCGTTCCAGGTATTCGGCCTCGACGCCCATGGTGGTGCGCATGGCCTCGTCGCTAGGGCGCTTGCCGGTCAGCTCCTCCACATGGGCCGCGAACAGCGGCATGCGGCGGGCGAAGCGCTCCTCGTCGTTGGTCAGCAGGTAGTCGGCGATGATGTCGTCGCGGTGCACCCCGGCGATGTGATGGGTCAGGGCGCAGAGGATGCCCGTGCGGTCCTTGCCGGCCGCGCAATGGACCAGGGTGGCGCCCTCCGTCTCGCCCAGGCGCTGGAACCAGCGGGTGTAGAGATCGATGTGGCGAACCTCGTGCGGCGCGTGGTCGTAATACTTCAGCATATAGTCCCGCATGGACTCCGAGGTGATCTCGGAATGCTTCATGAAGGTCTGCCAGGGATCGTCGCCATCCTCGGGGTGATTGTTCTCAATGACCTCGGCGGCGAAGTCCTTCCAGCGTTTGGACGGGTTGCGCTCGCGCTCGCCCGGCCGCCGCAGATCGACGATCAGGTTGACGCCGAGCGCCCGGAGCGCCTCCAACTCCTCCTCCGAGGCCTCGGCCTGGTGGGCGGAGCGGTAGAGGACGCCCTTTTTCATCTGGCGATGGCCGGCGGCATAGTCGCCGAAGTCGCGCAGGTTCTCGATGGTGGCGTAGCCAAGCTTGCGGGTCATGGCCGCGCTCCTAACGGTTGGGCGTGACGAAAGCGAGACGGGATCAGCCGAGACCTTCGACGATCATCACCCGGTAGTCGGCGCCCTTGAGGCGGTGCTGCAGGGCGTCCTGATAGGCCGGGCTGTCGTACCAGGCGTGGGCGGCGGCGGAATCGGGGAAGGACAGCAACACCACGCCATCGACCGGCGGCCCCTCGAGGGTCTCGACGGCGCCGTAGAAGGCCAGCGGGGTGATCTGGTGGTCGCCGCGGGCGGCGCCGGCCTTCTGGCCATAGGTCGCCATCTCCTCGGCGTCCTTGATGCTGTCACGGATGAAGATGACGTAGGCGGTCATGGCGTGTCCTCGCTGGTTTTGCGGCACGCTAGGCAGGCGGAGCGGCGGCGCCAAGTATGACGTGGCGGCAGGTCAGGAACTGGCCAGGGTCGCCACCTGGACACGAAGCACGACGAACTCGGCCGGGTGCATCGGCGCCACCATGATATCGACGTTGAGCAGGCCGGCGGCCTGGTCGGCGGGTGTGTTGTTGGCCGCGTCGCACTGGACGCTGAAAGCCGCCGCCGCCGTGGCGCCGAACAGGGCGCCCTCCTGCCAGAGGCCGGTCAGGTAGAGGCGGACACCGCGGCTTACGGTGGACCAGAGCGCCGGGCTGGTCGGTTCGAACGCCACCCACTGCAGGCCGTTGGACACAGACAGCTCGATCATCGTCAGCAGGCGCCGCACGCTGATGTAGGTCAGGTCGGGGTCGCCGGGCATCGCACTGCTCGCCATCGTCCCGGCCCCATAGGCGCAGACGCCATAGTTCGCGAACATCCGGATGGCGTTGACGCCGTCGGGGTTGAGAATGTCCTGATCGGCGTCGGTCACCGTCGCCACCACGGCGGTCGCGCCGCTTAAGGCGCCGTTGGTGATGCCGGCGGCCGCCTTCCACGGCCCGACGCTGGCGTCGGTCTGCGCATAGAGGCCGGCCATGGCGCCAGACGGCGCGATCGCCACGATCCCGTTCGACAGCGGATTGAGGACGGTAATCCAGGGATAGTAGATCGCCCCATGCGACGAGGTCAGCGCCGCCCCCGCCGGGACCACGCCGTCCGGGCTGGCGGCCCCGGTCTTGAAGGCGTCGGCCTCCGGCGTCGACAGGCCAAAGGGCGTATCGGCGATATAGAACAGGTCCTTGCGAGGCCGCGCGTCGCACCAGGCCAGCACCTGCTGAACCGCCGCCCGCTGCAGCCCGAGGTCGGCGATCCACACCGTCTCCGGCGCGCAAAGCAGGCTTGCGTCGGTCAACAGGTCCAGGGCGCCGAGCGCCGTCGCCAGGTACGGCGCCCCGGCCACGGGATCGCCCGCCCCGCCCGACAGCGCTGTCGGCTGCGCCAGGTTGGCCGGCCGGGTCGCCGCCGTCGCCGCCACCCGGATGAACATCGAGGCCTGGTTGATGCGGATCTCGATGTTGCTGGGCGCCCCCGCGACGCCCTGCAGGTCGGCGGCGCTGAAGGGGCCGAAGCTCTCGATCAGGCTGTAGGTCTCGCCGCCGAAGCCCTGGGCCGGCAGGGCGTTGCTCGAGGCGTAGGCGGCGAACAGCTGGTCGGAAACGCTCAGGACCGCGCCGGTCGCCGGAGTCCTGTAGTAGACGTTGACGGCGAACGTCGGGCTGGGCGCGCCGCCAGCACCTGCGGGCGGCGCGTCGCTGATCGTCACGGCCAGGCTGTCGCCCCAGGGGCCAGGACTGGCGGCGCTGATCTGTAGCGGCCCGGCGGTCAGGCTGGCCGGGGTTTCCAGACCCGCCGCATCCGTGCCGGCCCGGACGACGTAGCAGACGCTGCCGCCGTGGGCGAAGAAGCTGAAGACCGCGAACGGCATCTGCGCCCCCCAGACCAGCCCGCCGAAGGTGGCGAGATACTGGTTCCAGCTGGTCACCAGGGTCGGGGTGTTGAAGGCCCCCGTCTCGGCCGCGCCGATGAAGACGGTGTTGCTGGTCGGGACCGAGGTGATCGCGGAGACGGGCGTCACCAGGGGCGTGACGTAAACGCCCGGGAATTCCAGATTCGACATGTCGCCCCCGCTGATACCACCTGCGCGCGATCGCCGACGGCATTCGCGACCCTATGCCGGGGCTCCGGCCGGCGTCAAACATCCCTGTTGCGGTTGTGGCGGCGAGGCTCGTTCGGTATCCACATCGGCATGCGGAATGGCTGTTGAGGGGCGCCATGTACCGACTGATCATCTTCGACTTCGACGGCACCCTGGCCGACAGCGCCCCCTGGTTTGTCGGCGTCCTGGGAAGCCTGGCCGACAGGCATGGCTTCCGGCGGGTCGGGGCCGATGAGGTGGAGGCCCTGCGCGGGCTGCCCAACCGGGAAATCATCAGGCGGCTGGGCGTCTCGCCTTGGCGCCTGCCCTTCATCGCCCGCGACATGAAGGCGCGGATGACCGCCGACATCGGAACCATCCGCCTGTTCCCCGGGGTGGGCGAGATGCTGACGGCCCTGGATGGAGCCGACCTGCGCCTGGCCGTCGTCAGCTCCAACGCCGAAACGAACGTGCGGGCGGTGCTGGGTCCTGATCTGGCCGCTCGCATGGACCACTACGGCTGCGGGGCCAGCCTGTTCGGCAAGGCGGCCCACTTCAGGCGGGCGATGAAGGCGGCCGGGGCCACGCCCGGCCAGACCCTCTGCATCGGCGACGAGCCCCGCGATGGCGAAGCGGCGCGCAAGGCCGGCGCCGCCTTCGGCGCCGTGGCCTGGGGCTATGCAACGGCGGACAGCCTGGCCCGGGAGAGGCCGGCTCACAGCTTTGCGGACATGGCTGACATCCCGCGCCTTCTCGCCGCCGGGCAGCATCCCTAACCAGGCCCGCAGTATCCCTGCGTTGACATCCCGCCCGTCGGGGCCACATGGAAACCCGACACTCAGCGCCTCCCCGCGCGCCTGCAAGGACTCCCGAATGTCGGACGTCGCCGCCCCGGCCGCCTCTACCTGGACCCCCTCCGCCGCCCAGAATCTCGAGAAGGTTCTGTGGGTCAGGCACTGGACCGACCGGCTGTTCAGCTTCGCCATCACCCGCCCCGAAAGCTTCCGCTTCCGCTCGGGCGAATTCGTGATGATCGGCCTGCCGCCGGCGCCGGGTGAGAGCAAGCCCATCCTGCGCGCCTATTCCATCGCCTCGCCCAGCTTCGCCGAGGAGCTGGAGTTCCTGTCGATCAAGGTCCAGGACGGCCCGCTGACCTCGCGCCTGCAGCACATCCAGCCGGGCGACGACGTCCTGCTCGGCAAGAAGCCGACCGGCACCCTGGTGCTCGACGCCGTGCGGCCCGGCAAGCGCTTGTTCCTGTTCGGCACCGGCACGGGTCTCGCGCCCTTCCTGTCGGTGGCCCGCGATCCGGACGCCTATTCCAACTTCGAGCAGGTCATCGTCGGCCACGGCGTGCGCGAGGTGAACGAACTGGCCTACCGCGACCTGTTCACCCAGGACATCTTCGAAGACCCGCTGGTCGGCGAGGAGGCCCGCCAGCAGCTGGTCTACTACCCGACCGTCACCCGCGAGCCGTTCGAGCGCCAGGGCCGCTTCACCGACCTGATCAGCTCGGGACAGCTGTTCCGCGACCTCGGGCTGGAGGGCGTGACCTTCAACCGCGACGAGGACCGCATCATGCTGTGCGGCTCGATGGACTTCATCAAGGACATGGCCGCCCTCTGCGAAAGCCACGGCCTGGTCGAAGGCTCGAACGCCGAGCCGGGCGACTACGTGCTGGAACGGGCGTTCGTGGGGTAGCAACCGCCCCCCCAAGGGCTGTCATCCTCCGGCCGCGTAGCGGACCGGGGGACCCAGGGCGGCTCTGGAAAGACTCCCGGCAGCTTTCACGCGGACAGTTGGGTCCCCCGGCTGCCGCTCCGCGGCCCCGGAGGATGACAGCGAGGGGGAGAGCGTGAGAAAGCTCGCCGCATGTCCCTCAAGAACCTCACCGTCGAAGACGCCCGCGCCCGCATGCTGGGCGCCGCCGTGCGCACGGCGATCCACACCCTCCCCCTGGCCGAAGCCGATGGCCTGACCCTGGCCGAGGACATCCATGCCGTCCGCGACCAGCCGCCGTTCGACGCCTCGGCCATGGATGGCTGGGCCGTCATCGGCGACCCCGCTGAGGGTGACCAACTGCGCATCGCCGGCGAGAGCGCCGCCGGGCGCGGCCACGACGGCGCGCTGCGGCCCGGCCAGGCCGTCCGCATCTTCACCGGCGCCGCCGTGCCAGCCGGAGCCACGCGGGTCATCATCCAGGAAGACACGATGCGCGACGGCGACATCGTCCGCATCGCCCGGCCGCCCTCCCCCGGCCCCAACATCCGCCGCGCCGGCGGCGACTTCCAGGCCGGGACGCTGTTGCTCAAAGCCGGAACACGCCTCGATCCCTGGCGGCTGTCCCTCGCCGCGGCCGCCGGCCGTGCTGCCCTCCAGGTCAGCGCCCGCCCGACCCTGGCCATCCTGGCCACGGGCGAGGAACTGGTCTCCCCCGGCGGCCATCCCGGGCCCTTCCAGATCTTCGAGAGCGGCAGCGCCGGCCTCGTGCCGATGATCGCCCGCTGGGGCGGTCTGGCGCACCGGCTCAGCCCCGCTCGCGACGACGAGGACGCCATCGCCGCCGCCGTGGCCGGGGCGGACGCCGAACTGATCATCACCGTCGGCGGCGCCTCGGTCGGCGACTACGACCTCGTCAAGCCGGCCCTGAAGCGCCTCGGCTTGGAATTGCTGGTCGAGACCATCAATGTGCGCCCCGGCAAGCCGACCTGGTTCGGGACCTTGAGCGACGGCCGCCGCGTGCTCGGCCTGCCCGGCAACCCGGCCAGCGCCTTTGTCTGCGCCGAACTGTTCCTCAAGCCCCTGATCGCCGCCATGTCCGGCGGCGCGGCGGGCCCGCTGATGGAGCCGGCCATCCTGGCGCAAGACCTGCCCGCCGCCGGCCCGCGCGAGCACTGGATGCGGGCCATCCTCGGGTCCGAGGGCGTGCGGGCCCTGCCCGACCAGGACAGCAGCCTGGTGACGGTGTTCGCCGCCGCCGACGCCCTGCTGCGCCGACGCGCGAACGCCCCGGCGGTCAAGGCCGGGACGTTCGTCGAAATCCTGAGACTGAACCGGGGCTAGTGAACCGTCGGCCCGTGGTCCTGGCCGCCGCGGTGCACCCGCCGGTCCCACTGGTCCTTCAGCAGGCTGGCGACGCCCATCCAGCCGGCCGTCGGGGCCGCCACCGCGCCGGGGGTCGGCTGCACCTTCATGGCGTGATAGGCGTAGACCGCGCCGGCCCCGACCGAGGCGACGGCGACGGCCACCCGGCCGCCGACCCGTTTGGGCCCCAGCGCCATCCAGGCGGCCGAGAAGCCTTGCACCAGGCCCCACAGGGTCAGGGCCCGGGTGCGGGTCGCGCCCTGCGGGCTGTTCCAGACCCGCAGGCCGGAGATGGTCAGGGCGGTGAACATCGAGGGCCAGATCACCGAGAAGGCGGCCTTGGGCGGGTTGCTCACCGGCCCCTGCGACTCCGCATACTCGCTCATGTAGTCAGGCTCTTCGACCGGGCTGCGCCGCGAGGCGATGACCTCGGCCAGGGCGACGGCCCCGCCGGCCAGCAGCAGGCCCAGCAGCACATGGCCCGCGGTGGTCACCGGCTTGGCTTCGACCTCGACCATTCCCTCGGGGCCCATTTCGTAGCGCATGCAAAGTCTCCCTGGATCCCGGACTAGCCGAGCCTCCGGCTCAACGCCGCCTGGGCGAGTCGGGTTCCGGCTCCACGTGGTCGCGCGTTTGATCCGATAACCGGTTCCCACTTATCGGAACGCGCTCCTAGTGACCCTCACCCTGCATCTCGCCCATGGCGCTTTGAAGGTAATTCTGTTCGCCAAGCTGGCGCACGAGATCGAGCTGGGTCTCGAGGAAGTCGATGTGGTCCTCGGTGTCGCTGAGGATCTCGACCAGCAGTTCGCGGGACACGTAGTCCATCGCCTCTTCACAGGCCTTCACGCCCGGAATCAGCGTCTCGCGACCGCCCTTTTCGACCGCCAGGTCGGCGGCCAGGCCCTCGGGCACCGTCTCGCCGATCTTCAGCTTGTGCAGGTCCTGCAGGTTGGGCAGGCCGTCGAGGAAGAGGATGCGCTTGATCAGCTTGTCGGCGTGCTTCATCTCGCCGATCGATTCGTCGTAGGTGATCTGGCCCAGCTTGTTGAGGCCCCAGTGCTGGTACATCCGCGCATGCAGGAAGTACTGGTTCACCGCCGTGAGTTCGTTGGTCAGGACCGCGTTCAGAATGCGGATGATGGCCGGATCGCCCTTCATGGCGGTGCTCCTCAAGGTTCAATTGAAGAGGTCTTGCCCTCGCTTCGGGCCAGCCCGCAACTGCAATCTCTGCGAACGTTTCGCGCTAGCAGACAAATCTTCGCGAATGCCTCGCGACAACAGTAACCGCCCCTACTCGGCTGCGTAACGCAGCGCCTCGCGGCTCTCGTCGATCATCTGGCGCATCTCGCAGACGCACTTGGCGCACTGGGCCTGGCAGCCCTGGCTCCTGAACACCTCGGCCGGACGCGAGGCGCCGGCGGCGATGGCCTGGCGCACGTCCCGTTCCCGGATGCCGTTACAGTTGCAGACGTACAAGGGAGAACCCCGAACCCGATTGCGAACAATTCTCGTTCTCTAGCGCATCCTCAGCGCCGTTGCAACGCATTCGCAACGAAGCCGCCATCCATTCCTGGCTGGAATACGAGGCGGGCAATTCGGAATTTGATCGCCGGGGGCCGCGCTTCCAGGGTCCGCGCCAAACGCGCCCGGAGTTCCCCATGCCTTTCGCCGCCTCGATCGATCTGAACAGCCTCGACGGCTCCAACGGCTTCCGGATCAACGGGGTCGACTTCATAGATATTCTGGGCTGGCGGGTGACCGGGGTCGGCGACATCGACGGCGACGGCCTGGCCGACTTGCTGGTCAGCGCCCCCAACGCCGATGGGTCGGCCGCCAGCAGCGGCGTCTCCTACGTCCTGTTCGGCCGGGCGGGGAGTTTCGCCGCTACCCTCTCGTCCGCCGACCTGTCGTTCGCGACCGGGTTCCGGATCAACGGCGAGGGCAGCAACGATCTCAGTGGCTCCAGCCTCGGCGCGATCGGCGACTTCAACGGCGACGGTCTTGCCGACTTCATCATCGGGGCCCCGGGGGCCGATCCCAACGGCAACGGTTCGGGGGCGTCCTACGTCGTGTTCGGCCAGTCGGGCGGCTTCGGCGCCGCGCTGAACCTCAGCACCCTGAATGGCGCCAACGGCTTCCAGATCAACGGCGAGGCGGCCTTCGACACCAGCGGCGCCTGCGTCGCCGGGGCCGGCGACATCAACAACGACGGCTTCGCCGACGTGATCATCGGCGCGGCGGCGGCCTCTCCAAACGGAAGCCGCTCCGGGGCCAGCTATGTGATCTTCGGCACGGCCGCCGGCATGCCCGCCAATTTCGACCTCTCCACCCTCGACGGGACCAATGGCTTCCAGATCAACGGCGTGGCCTTCGAGGACCAGTCCGGCGACGCGGTCGCTTCGGCTGGGGACGTCAACGGCGACGGAATCGACGACCTGATCATCGGCGCGCGCTACGCCGACCCGGCCGGCGCCAGTTCCGGCGCGGCCTATGTCCTGTTCGGCAGGGACACCGCCGTGTCCGGCGCCTTCCTGGCCAATGTCGAACTGTCGGGCCTGAACGGCGTCAACGGCTTCCGGATCACCGGCGCCGCGGCCGGCGACCAGCTTGGCCATTCGGTCGCCTCGGTCAGCGATATCAACGGAGACGGCCTCGACGACCTCGCCATCGGCGCCGACGCCGCCGACGCCAACGGGACCAACTCAGGCGCGACCTACATCGTCTTCGGGCGGACCAGCGGCTTTTCGCCCAGCTTCAGCGTTTCCGCCCTGGACGGGACTGACGGCTTCCGCCTGACCGGCGGCGCGGCCTACGACCGCGCCGGCATCTCGGTGGCCTCGGCCGGTGACGTCAACGGCGATGGCCTGGGCGACCTCATCCTCGGCGCCAACAAAGCGGCGGGCGGCGCCGGGGCGGCCTTCGTGGTGTTCGGCTCGGCCGGCGGCTTTCCCGCCTCGCTCGACCTGTCGGCCCTGGACGGGACCGACGGCTTCCGGCTGAACGGCGGATCCTTCGGCGACGAGGCCGGCATCTCGGTGGCGTCGGCGGGCGACCTCAACGGCGACGGCGCAGACGACCTTGTGGTCGGCGCCTACCGGACCGGCAGCGTGCCGCAGTACGTCGGGACGGCCTACATCGTCTTCGGCCAGCGGGCGGCCTTCGTCGGCTCGCCAGCCGACCAGACCTATGCCGGCAGCGCCCTGGCCGACACCCTGTCCGGCCTGGGCGGCAAGGACACCCTCAGGGGGCTCGGCGGCGACGACATCCTCGACGGCGGCTCGGAAAACGACGTCCTCTACGGCGGCGACGGCGCGGACGACCTGATCGGCGGTACCGGCAACGACATCCTCAGCGGCGACGCCGGCGACGACGAACTGAACGGCGGCGATGGGGCGGACAAGCTGTTCGGCGGGACGGGGGTCGACACCCTGGTCGGCGGAGCCGGCGCGGACCGCATGGACGGCGGCGCGCAGGCCGACGTCCTGACCGGCGGCGACGCCAACGACTACCTCGACGGCGGCGCCGGGGCCGACCTGCTGACCGGCGGCCTCGGCAACGACGTCTTCATCGTCGACGACGCCGGCGACCAGACCCTCGAACTGGCCGGCGAGGGCTACGACATCGTCCGCACGGCCAACGCCTGGGTCCTGGCCGACAACATCGAGGGCCTGGAGCTGCAGGGCGGCGGCGACGTCGCCGGGACCGGCAACGCCGGGGCCAACAACCTGCAGGGCAACCCCGGCGACAACCTGCTGTCCGGGCTGGGCGGCGTCGATACCCTCAACGGCGGCGACGGTGACGACATCATCGTCGGCGGCCTCGGCAACGACCTGCTGCGCGGCGGCACGGGGCTGGACGCCTTCCGCGTCGCCCATGCCTTCGGCGGCGTCCTCGAGACCGACCAGATCTACGACTTCTCAACGGCCGAGGGCGACCTTCTGGACTTCACCGGCGCCTATGCCGGGACCCTCGCCCAGGTCGACCGCTTCACAAAGCACGCCGGCGAGATGACCCTGACCTTCGCCGCCGGCATCACCACCGTGCGGCTCGACATCGACGGCAACGGAATCGCCGACTACCAGGTCAAGATCAACGGCGACGTCACCGCCGACTGGGGCGGCTGGCTGCTCTAGACCCCGCCAAACCCCCGCCGGCCGGGCGTTTGCGGAATATGTCTAGACATATTCATCGACGATTGAGGCCCTCCGCCGGCCCCTCGCCTGCCCCTGGCTGGCGGCGTAGGTCACGTGGTTGCATTTTCGACCTACAGACCCCGCGCACCGACCTACGAGCGACCCACGCCCGGGCCCACAGCCTCGCGGCCTCGACCACCGCCAAAGCCCACGGATGCTGGGGTCTGGCCGCCGTTCGTGCGTCTCCGGGCGGCGACCGCTTGTTTTGTAGGTCGGGCGAGCGGCGGTATAATGGGTCCCCGCTTCGATAAGAGGCCGGCAGCGCTCTGGACGCGAGGGCCGGCCTTGCGCAGATTGCGCGGCTTATCGGTTGAGGGGTGGCTTTCATGGTTCGTAGTCTCATTGCGCTGGCGCTCACGCTGGCGGTCGCCCTGCCGGTTGCGGCCCAGAATCGCATCGAGCAGAAGCCGCGCTCGGTGTGGACGGCCGGCGTCGCCTACGACGCCGCCATCCCCGAACCGAAGAGCGTCATCGGCCATGACCTCGGCGAGCGGCTGACCCTGTCGGCCGATGTGCGCGGCTACTTCGAGACCCTGGCCAAGGCCGCCCCCGACCGCATCCGCGTCGGCGACTATGGCCGCACCTGGGAGGGCCGGGTGCTGCCCTACGCGGTGATCAGCTCGGGCCGCAACATGGTCAGGCTGGACGAAATCCAGGCCAATGCCCGGGCCCTGGCCGATCCGCGCCGGACCGATGCTGCCCGCGCCCGCGCCATCATGGCCGACCAGCCGGCTGTCGTCTGGCTGGCCTACAGCGTGCACGGCAACGAGACCTCGCCGGCCGAGGCGGCGATGGCGACGGCGCGGCACCTGCTGGCGTCGCGCGATCCGGCCGTGGCCCAGTGGCTGGAGCGGACCGTCGTCATCCTGGTCCCGACCCAGAACCCCGACGGCCGCGACCGCTTCATCAACGGCTACGAGGCCGGCTTCGGGCTGGAGCCCGACGGCGATCCGGCCTCGGCCGAGCGAGCCGAGCTGTGGCCGCAGGGACGGTTCAACCACTACCTCTTCGACCTCAACCGCGACTGGTTCGCCCAGACCCAGCCCGAGACCCGCGGCCACAGCGCCCTGATGCGCCAGTGGTATCCGCAGGTCGTGGCCGACGCCCATGAGATGGGGACCAACGCCACCTTCTTCTTCCCGCCGGAAGCCGATCCGCTGAACCCCCTGCTGCCCGAGGCGCAGGTGAAAAGCCGGGCCCTGTTCGGCCGCAACCACGCCGCCGTCTTCGACCGCGAGGGCGTCGACTACTTCACGCGCGAGAGCTACGACGCCTTCTACCCGGGCTATGGCGACAACTGGCCGAGCTACTTCGGGGCCATCTCGATGACCTACGAACAGGCCAGCGCCCGGGGCCTGGCGGCGCGGCGGTCGGACGGCACGGTGCTGACCCTGGCCGATGGGGTGCGCAACCACTTCCTGATCTCGCTGTCGACCATCCAGACCGCCGCCGACAACCGGGAGCGGCTGCTGAACGACTTCTACGCCTACCAGGTCTCCTCTATGGCCCAGGCCCGGGCGGCCGGGTCCTGGCTGTTGCCGCGCACCGCGGCCGATCCGGGCGCCGCCGATCGTCTGGCCCAGCTGCTGGCGCGGCAGGGGATCGAGGTCGGGCGGCTGGACAGCGCCGTCAAGGCCTGCGGCAAGACGTACGAGGCCGGGACCTATGTCATCGATGGCGGCCAGCCGCACGGGCGGCTGGTGCAGGTGCTGTTCGACCGCACCGTCTCGATGACCCCGCAGTTCATCGCCGAACAGGAACGTCGCCGGGCCAAGGGCCTGCCGCCCGAGATGTACGACGTCACCGGCTGGGCCCTGCCGCCGCTGTTCAACACCCCGGCTGAACGCTGCAAGGGGGTGGCGGCCGGCCGGCTGCTGGCCGCCGACGAGATCGGCCGGGGTTATGTCGCCGGGGCCGAACGCCCGGTGGCCTATGTTGTGCCGCCGGGCTCCCAGGCCATGGCCCTGCTGGCCGGGGCCCTGCGCCAGGACCTGCGGCTGCGCTCGCCGGAGAAGGCCTTCACCGTCGGCGGCCGCACCTATGCCGCCGGCTCGCTGGTCATTCCCGTCGCCGGCAACCCCGCCGACCTGCGCCAGCGGCTGGACGCCCTGACCGCCCGCACCGGGGCCATCGCCATCGGCCTGGAGGACACCTGGGTCACCGCCGGTCCGAGCTTCGGCTCGGAGTTTTCCCCCGCCTTCGTCGCCCCGCGCATCGCCATGGCCTGGGACCAGCCGACCTATGCCCCCTCGGCCGGGGCGACCCGCTATCTGATCGAGCGCGGCTTCGACTATCCGGTCAGCGTCATCCGCACCGACCGGCTGGGGGCCGCCGACCTCGCCCGCTACCAGGTGCTGATCCTGCCCGACGGCGGAAACTATCGCGCGCGCCTCGGCGCCGGCGGCGTGCAGGCGATCAAGGACTGGGTCAACAAGGGCGGTGTACTGATCGCTCTGGGCGACGCCGTCGGCCTGCTGGCCGATCCGGAGGTCGACCTGATCGCCGCCCGGCTGGAGACCCTGGCCGTGGACGGCAAGGCGCCCGAGGGCGTCGACGCCAAGAAGCCGACCGCGCCCGGGGCCCTGATCAAGGACGGCCCGGGCTATGACGCCGCGCTTCGCCCGGTCGACGCCGGCCCGCCCGCCTCGCCCGGCGTGGTCGCCAGGGCGGTGGTCGACGGCGATCACTGGCTGGGGGCCGGCGTCGCGCCCACGGTCAACGTACTGGCCGGCGGCGGCTCGATCTACACCCCGCTGCGCCTCGACCAGGGCGTCAACGTCGCCCGCTTCGCCCCGGCCGACGAGGTGCTGGTGGCCGGCTACCTGTGGAAGGAAACCCGCCAGCAGCTGGCCTTCAAGCCGCTGGTCATGATCCAGGAAACCGGTCGCGGCCAGGTCATCGCCTTCACCCAGGACCCCACCGCCCGGGGCTTCCAGCGCGGCATGGACGTGCTGTTCCTAAACGCCATCTTCCGGGGCGCCGCCCACGCGTCACCGACGCGGTAGCCCATGCTGTTCCTGCGCATCATCGCCGCCATCCAGGCCCTGTCGCTGATCCTCGGCGAGACCTACCGCAGCTGGGGCGCGGGACGTCCCATCGTCTTCGTCGTCGACGACTACTGGATCGGCGGCCTGCTGCTGCTCGGGGCCTGGCTGATGCGGACCGACAGCTTGCGGAACAGGGCCTTGTTCGCCGCCGCGTGGGGAGCAAACGCGGGGATGATCTACGGCAGCTTCTTCGGCAAGTTGATCGAGCCGTCGAGCTCCAACCCAGGCAACTTCGACATGGGCCTGCTGACGGGGTTGCTGGGGCTGGCCTTCTTCACCTCGGTGGCGGGGATGATCGCGGCGATCCTGCTGCCGGCGAAGAGGAATCCCTAACCCGCCCCCACAGCGTTGGGGAGGCGGGCGGCTAGCTCAGCTCTTCCGACGAATACCCGAGGATCTCGCGGGCGATGATCAGCCGCTGGATCTGGCCGGTGCCTTCATAGATATCGCTGATGCGGCCATCGCGCAGGAACTTCTCGACGACATGGTCATGGCTGATCGACATGCCGCCCAGCACCTCCATGGCCCCCTGCGTGACGGTGCGGCAGACGTCGCCGCCCTTGGCCTTGCAGATGGAGCTTTCGAGATTGTTGGGACGGCGCTTGTCGCTGAGCCAGGCCGCGTGCAGCACGGTCAGGGCCGCCGCCTCGGTATCGGCCTCCAGCTCGATCAGCTTCTGCTCGACCGCGGTGCGCTGGTTGAAGCTCTTGCTCCAGTCGACCTCGACTCCCTCGGCGGCCAGCGCCTCGCGGGCGAACTCGAACGCCCCCTTGGCCTTGGCGACGCCGCCGGACGCCACCGCCGGCCGCGTCATGTTGAAGGTCTTCATCACCCCCTTGTAGCCGGCCGAGCCGCCGTCCTTGGGAACCGTCTCGTCGCCGCCCAGCAGGCTGTCGCGCGGCACGCGGCAGTCGCGGAAACTGTAGGCCGCCGTATCCGACGCCCGGATGCCGAGCTTCTTCTCCTGGCGCACCAGTTCGAAACCGGGCGCGCCCTTGAGCACCAGGAACGACTTGATCCCTGCCCGCCCCGCCGACTTGTCGATGGTCGCCCAGACGATGGCCCCGTCGCACTTGACCCCGTCGGTGACGAAGATCTTGTCGCCATTGATCACCCACTCGTCGCCGTCGAGGTAGGCCGTCGCCTGGATAGCCTTGGTGTCCGACCCGACGTTGGGCTCGGTGATCGACATGGCGAGGAACAGGTCGCCCCACTTGGCCTTCTGCTCGGGCGTGCCGGCCGACTGCAGGGCGGCGTTGCCGAGGCCGCTGGCCCGGCCCATCGGCATGGCGAGGCCAAGGCCCCGCACGACGCCGCGCGCCGAACCCCGCGCCATGCTGACCGCCATCATGAAGGTCATCATCGGGGTGTCGTCCGGCTTGCGCTGGCCGAACAGGGGGAAGACCTCCTCGAAGCCGCGCTCGCCCTCCAGTCTTGCCGGCGGGGTCTCGTGCTCGTGGTCCTCGTAGTAGCGGGTGAAGCCCTGCGTGGAGTTGCCGACCTCGACCACCTTGTCGAGGATCTGCTGGTCGATGTCGGAGAAGCGGAAGTCAGCCATTGTCGTTTCTCCCTAAACCGAGACCGGACCGTCGAGGACGGTCAGGGTGCGGGCGTTGCGCAGCCACATCTCCAGCGGCAGATCGCGGATGAAGCCGTGGCCGCCGAAAATCTGCAGGGCGTCGTCGGCGATCTTGATCGACTTGCGGCGCACGAAGTCCTGCGCCAGCACCACCGCCTTGGCGGCGCCCGGATCGTCGTGCTCCAGCAGGCTGGCGGCCTTCCAGACCATCCAGCGCATGGCCTCGCACTCGATATGCATGTCGGCCAGCATGAAGGCGATCGACTGTTTCTTGCCGATCGGCTCGCCGAAGGCGACGCGCTCCTTGGCATAAGGGATGGCGAAGTCCGTCGCCTGCCGCGCCAGACCGACGGCCAGGGCGCAGGCGCCGATGCGGGCCTGGTTCACCAGCTTCAGGGCGTCGATCCCGGCGTCGCCGCCGAGACGCGCCGACCCTGGCAGTTCGACATTGTCCAGCGTGACCTTCGACTGCGGCAGGGGCTTGAGACCCATCGAGCCGCTCTCGGCCGCCACGGTCAGACCCTTGGTGTCGCGCGGGACGATATAGGCCTGCACGGCGCCGTCCCCTTCCTGGGCCAGGACAAGGAAATGCGTCGCCCGGTCGCCGAACGGTACGAGACGCTTCTCGCCATTCAGCACGAAGCCGTTGCCGCTGCGCTTCGCGGTCGTCCGCAGCTTCTCGGCGGAAAACCCGAACTGCCCCTCCTGGAGCGCCAGGCTGGCCGCCACCGGATCGTTGCCGGCGAACTTCGGCAGATGCTCGGCCTTCTGCTCGGCGGTCCCAAAGTCGATCAGCGCATTGACCACCTGAAGGGGCGCCATGATCGCCGCCCCCTGGCTGGCGCAGCCGCCGCCCAGCGCTTCCAGGATCACCGCATTGGTCATGCAGGACCGATCGCCGCCGGCCCCGCCGTATTCCTCGGGGATGGAGGCGGCGATCAGGCCCAGCTCCCAGCCGGCCTGAATCACCTCGGCCGGCATCTCGCCCGCCTCGTCGATGGCCCGCGCCTGCGGCGCCAGGACCTCGGCCGCGAAGCCCCGCAGGCTCTCGCGGATCATGGCCTGCTCTTCGGTCAGGTCGAAATCGATCATGCAGCTCTCCCTGCCCGAAGGATCGCCGCTGGACCCGGCGGAAGGCAAGGGGGGATCGTGCGGCGCGCCAGGCGGCCAACGGGCGCAACACCACGATTTGAGCATAAGTCGCCCAACTGGGGAAAATATCCTCTGACACAACCGTCAATTCTGAACATTGCACGATCAGACTGAGTAATTCTGATGAAAATCCGCGCGAGATTTCGAATTCTGTTCCTGCGGATATTGAAGCGCTCGGACGAACCCCGTAATGGGCATTTTTGCGCGCGCCGCCCGGCGACGCTGGGGACAAGACATGGCATTCGCGGCGGTTATCGAACTCAACACCCTGGACGGCGTGACGGGCTTCACCTTCCAGGGCGCGGCGACGAACCAGGCCACCGGCTGGTCGGTGGCCTCGGCCGGAGACGTCAACGGCGACGGCATCGACGACCTGCTGATCGGCAGCAATATCGGCAACGGCAACCAGCGCGGCCTTGCCTACGTCGTCTTCGGCCGCTCCACCCCGTTCAACGCCATTGAGGCGCTGGCCACCCTGACGCCCGACAAGGGCTTCTCGATGACCGGCCTGACCAACTATGACCGCGTCGGCTTCGCGGTGTCGGCGGCCGGCGACATCAACCATGACGGCATCGACGACTTCATCATCGGCACCAACAATGGCTTCAGCACCGCCACCGGCAACCGGTCGGGCATAGCCTATATCGTTTTCGGTGCGGACGGCCTGTCGTCGGCGGATCTGGGCGCGCTGGACGGAACCAGCGGCTTCACCTTCGTCGGACCCAACAACTACTCTTACGCGGGCCGTACGATCACCGCCCTGGGCGACATCAACGGCGACGGCATCGACGATATCGCCTTCGGCGCGAACGGCGCCGATCGCGACTACGATTCAAGACCGGGGGCCGCCTATGTGGTCTTCGGAAGCGCGTCGGGGTTCGCCGCGTCGTTGAGCGCCGGCAGCCTGAACGGAACAAACGGCTTCAAGATCAGCGGGTCGGGCAACGCCGGCCTGGGCTACTCGATCTCGTCGGCCGGAGACGTCAACGGCGACGGCCTGAACGATCTCATTGTCGGGGCGTCCACCGACGGGTCGTACACCGGCCGGGCGGTCATCATCTTCGGCAGTTCCACGCCCTTCAGCGCCGCGATCGACATGTCCACCGGCGCCCAGCTGGTTCCGCTCCAGGTCAGCGGTCAGCAGATCGGCCGCCAGGTCGCCGGGGCCGGCGATATCAACGGCGACGGCTTCGACGACGTCATGGTCGCCTCCAACTACGGCCGGGCCGGCGGCTCCAACACCGGGACCATCTATGTGGTCTTCGGCAAGGCCTCCGGCTGGGATACAACGACCGACCTCGACGGCCTGAACGGCTCCAACGGCTTCATCATCGCCGGGGCCGACGTCGAGGATCTGGCCGGCATCTCGATCTCCAGTGCCGGCGACATCAACGACGACGGCTTCGACGATATCCTGATCGGCGCCAACAAGGCCGACCCGCATGGCGGCAACTCCGGCGCGGCCTATCTGGTGTTCGGCAAGGCCACCGGCTTCGGCACGCTGGACCTCAGCAACCTCGACGGCACGAACGGCTTCAAGATGCTGGGCGGTGCGTTCGACGCCTGGGCCGGGCGCCGGGTGGCGGCCGGCGGCGATATCAACGGCGATGGCGTCGACGATCTCGTGGTCAGCGCGCCCTACAATTACAACGGCGGCCGGGGCATGACCTACGTCATCTACGGCCAGTCCAGCCGGGTCACCTTCGTCGGCGGAAACGGCAACGACAACCAGACCGGCGGCACGGGGGGCGACAGCCTGTCCGGCGGCGGCGGCAACGACACCCTGAACGGCGCGGCCGGCGACGACATCCTGGACGGCGGCGACCTCTCCGACGTGCTGAACGGCGGCGATGGCGCGGATGACCTGATCGGCGGCTCCGGCGGCGATATCCTCAGCGGCGATGCCGGCGACGACTCCATCTCAGGCGGCATCGGGGCGGACAAGCTGTTCGGCGGCGACGGGGTCGACACCCTGGACGGCGGCGCCGACAACGACCGCTTCGATGGCGGCAGCGGCGCCGACATCCTGCTGGGCGGCGCGGGCAACGACTATCTCGACGGCGGCGTCGGCGCCGACAGCATGACCGGCGGCGTCGGCAACGACGTCTTCCTGGTCGATGACGGCGACGACACGGTGATCGAAGCGGCCGGCGAGGGCTATGACATCGTCCGCAGTTCGGTCAGCATCCGCGTGCTGGCCGCCAATGTCGAAGCCGTCGAGCTGCAGGGCGCGGCCGACCTCAACGCCAACGGCAACGGCGACGCCAACAACCTGCAGGGCAACACCGGCTCCAACCAGCTCAGCGGCGGCGGCGGGGTCGATACGATCAACGGCAATGACGGAGATGACGTCGTCATCGGCGGCACGGGCAACGACCTGCTGCGCGGGGGCCTGGGCGCCGACAGCTTCCGGGTGCTGGGCGAGAGCATGGGCCGGCCGGTCCTCGAAAGCGACCAGATCTTCGACTTCTCGACCGCCGAAGGCGACATCGTCGACCTGTCGGCCATCGACGCCAACAGCCTGCTCGACGGCAATCAGGCGTTCTCCCTGGTCACCGCCTTCAGCAAGCAGGCCGGCCAGATGACTATGTCCTTCTCGGGCGGCGTCACCCTGATCCGCCTGGACGTCAACGGTGACACCAAGGCCGACTACCAGCTGAAGATCAACGGCGACGTCACCGGCGACAGCGGCGGCTGGCTGCTCTGACCAAAGCGGAGACAGGCTGGTTCAACCTGTCTCCATAGGCCTTTAGCCCCGACCGCTGGTCGGGATGTCCTTGAACGCCACATCCTTGTCGACGCGGATGTCGCCGGGCAGGCCCAGCACGCGTTCGGCGATGATGTTGCGCAGGATCTCGTCGGTGCCGCCCTCGACGCGGGTGGCGGGCGAGCGCAGCAGCATGGCCTGGAAGCGGCTGGCCGCCTCCGATTGGTCATCGCCGCTGATCACCCCGCCCTGGCCCTGCAGGTCCAGCGCGAAGGTCGCCAGTTCCTGCATGGTGGCGCCGGCGACCAGCTTGCCGATGCTGTTCTCCGGCCCGGGCGTCTCACCCTTGGACAACGCGCTGATCGCCCGCATGCCGGTGTACTTCAGGCCGCTGGACTTGACCGCATACTGGGCCAGGCGTGTGCGCACGGCCGGATCGTCGATGGCCAGGCCGTCGGCGGTCTGCAGGTTGCTGCAGTAGTCGAACAATTCCGGGAAGCCGATCGACATGCCCGAGCCGATCGACAGCCGCTCGTTCATCAGGGTGGTCAGCGACACCGTCCAGCCCTGGCCGACGGCGCCGAGGCGCTGGTTGTCGGGGATGCGGACGTCGGTGAAATAGACCTCGTTGAAGCCCGACTGTCCGTTGGCCTGCTTGATCGGGCGGACCTCGACGCCGGGCGACTTCATGTCCAGCCAGAACATGGTCAGACCCTTGTGCTTGGCCACATTGGGGTCCGTGCGGGTGATCAGGATGCCGTAGTCGCTGTGCTGGGCACCGCTGGTCCAGATCTTCTGGCCGTTGATGATCCAGTCGCCGCTGCCGTCGGTCGCCGGTTCGGCGCGGGTGCGCAGGCCGGCTAGGTCGGAGCCGCCGGCCGGTTCGCTGAACAGCTGGCACCAGATGTGCTCGCCGCTGGCCATGGTCGGCAGCAGCTGGCGCTTATGCTCCTCGCTGGCCCAGGCCATCAGGGTCGGGCCGCACATGCCGTGGCCGATGATGAAGGTGCCGGACAGGGCGCCGAAGACGCCCTCTTCCTGGCCCCAGATCACCCGTTCGATGGGGGTGGCGCCGCGTCCGCCGTATTCGGTCGGCCAGTGCAGGCAGGCCCAGCCGGCCTCGGCCTTCTTCTTCTGCCAGTCCTTGGACAGCTGCAGAGGATCGCGGCCGCCGACGTTCATGGAGGCGAAGCCGCTCTTCTTCAGATCGGCCTCCAGCTCGTGCGGCACATTGGCGTCGAGCCAGGCGCGCGCCGTGGCGCGGAAGGCGGCTTCTTCGGGGGTGTCGTCGAAGTTCATGTCAGTCTCTCCCGATCAGGCCGCGGCCGGAGATTCGTTACGCATGCGAAGCCGCTCGATGAGCAGGTCTTCCCAGGTCGATTTGGAGCCGAGGCCCACAGCCAGGGCGTTGGAGCGCCGGTAATAGAGGTGGCAGTCGAAGGCCCAGGTGAAACCCATGCCGCCGTGCACCTGGATGTTGTTCCTGGCGCAGTGCTGGAAGGCGTCGGTGGCGCTGACCCGTGCCGTGGCGGCGGCCACGCCCAGTTCCGGCGAACCGGTCGAGAGCGCCCAGGCGCCGTAGTAGGCGTTCGAGCGGGCCAGGGTGGCCGCCACATACATGTCGGCCAGCATGTGCTTGACCGCCTGGAAACTGCCGATCTGGCGACCGAAGGCCATGCGCTCCAGCGCATAGTCGCGGCCCATCTCCAGCGCCCGGTCGGCGCCGCCGACCTGTTCGAAGGCGATCAGCACGGCGGCCCGGTCCATGACATCGGCGGCGATGCGCCAGCCTTCGCCGGCCGCGCCCAGCGGCTCGGCGGGGGCGCCGTCGAAGCTGATGCGGGCCTGGCTGCGGCTGGGGTCGATGGTCTCGACGGCCTCGCGGGTGACGCCCGGGCCATTGAGATCGACCAGGAACAGGCCGACCTGGCCGCCGCTGCGGGCGACGACCACCGCGAGGTCGGCGACATCGCCGTCCGGCACGGGAACCTTGGTCCCGCTGAGCTTGCCGCCCGACACCGAGGCCTTGATGTTCGCCTCGGTGACACGGCCGACGCCCTCGGACAGGGCGAAGGTCCCGATCGCCTCGCCGGACGCCAGCTTCGGCAACCAGGCTTCCTTCTGGGCCTGCGAGCCGGCCGTCATCAGGAACTCGGCGGCGAGATAGATGGAGCTGGCCATCGGCACGGGCGCGACGGCGCGGCCCAGTTCCTCGGCGATGACGCAGAGCTCGAGATGGCCAAGGCCCACGCCGCCGAATTCCTCGGGGATGGCGGCGCCCAGGAAGCCCATCTCGGCCAGGCCCTTCCACAGGGCCTTGTCGTAGGGCTCAGGCCCTTCCAGCACCACGCGTACGGCGCTGGTCGGGCAGCGGTCGGCCAGGAAGCGCCGGGCCTCCTCGCGCAGCTGTTTCTGCTCGTCTGAGAAGTCGAAGTTCACTTGGGCGGCTCCCGGATTTTTGTGCTTTCCGCGAACGTGAACCGGATCACGCAAGGTCAGTCAAAGGCCGTCTCGTCGCACCGCTTGCAGTGTTGGGCCGGAGCCCGACGTGGGCTAAACCCCCGCCATGAACTGCCGCCTCTACCTGATCACCCCGCCGACCCTCGACGACCTGGCCGCCTTCGGCCACAGCCTCGCCGCCGCCCTCGACGCCGGCGACGTCGCCGCCCTGCAGCTGCGGCTCAAGGACCAGCCCGAGGTGGTCATCGCCGCCGCCCACGACATGATCGCCCCGATGTGCTTGGGCCGCGGCGTCGCCCTGATCCTCAACGACGACCCCAGACTGGCGGCGAAACTGGGCTGCGACGGCGTCCACATCGGCCAGTCGGACATGCCGATCGCCGAGGCCCGCAGGATCATGGGCAAGAATGCGATGATCGGCGTCACCTGCCACGACAGCCGCCACCTGGCCATGGACGCCGCCGAGGCCGGCGCCGACTACGTCGCCTTCGGGGCCTTTTATCCGACCGCCACCAAGGAAACCCTGTACCGGCCGGATCCGGAAATCCTGACCATCTGGCAGGAGACCATGGAAATCCCCTGCGTCGCCATCGGCGGCATCACGGCGGAGAACGCGGGGCCACTCGCCCGGGCCGGGGCGGACTTCGTGGCGGTGAGCGCCGGCGTCTGGAACCACCCGGACGGCCCCGCCGCAGCGGTGAAGGCGATCAACGCGGCCATCGCAGGTCCGTTTTGACCCGGACGCGGCCATCCCTGTTCGGCGGGTGGCCGTCAGGCGAGGACATCACATATCACTGCGAGCTATGCGGCGGCACGGTTTCATCGACGCCCGCCCACGCCGAAACCTGCGACTGCGGAAATATCACCGTCGATGTCGAGGGCGGCCGGGTGAGCGCCGATCATCGCGACAAGGTCTGGATTCATCGCGACTGATCGTTCGGCTGTCCCCAACCTTGCTATAACCGCCCCTCATCGCTAGGTTCCGCGACCTTTTTTCGAGACCCCGACATGCCCGCCACCTCCCCCCTGATCAACGTCATGACCGAAGCCGCCCGCAAGGCCGGCAAGGGCATGGCCCGCGACTTCGGCGAGGTCGGCGAACTGCAGGTGTCGCGCAAGGGCTCGGCCTCCGACTTCGTCACCGCCGCCGACCTCAAGGCCGAACAGTTCCTGTTCGAGGCCCTGACCAAGGCGCGGCCCGGCTACAGCTTCATCGGCGAGGAGCGGGGCCTGGTCGAAGGCACCGACAAGACCCACACCTGGATCGTCGATCCGCTCGACGGCACCACCAACTTCATCCATGCCATCCCGCACTTCGCGATCAACATCGCCCTGCAGCGCGAGGGCGAGGTGGTCGCCGCCGTGACCTATAACCCGATCACCGCCGACCTGTTCTGGGCCGAGAAGGGCAAGGGCGCCTGGCTGGGGGCCGAGCGCCGCCTGCGCGTCGCCGCCCGCAACCGCCTGGACGACGCCCTGCTGGCCACCGGCATCCCCTTCCTCGGCAAGCCCGGCCACGCCCAGTTCCTGAAAGAACTGCACCAGATCAGCCAGCGGGTCGCCGGTGTGCGCCGCTACGGCTCGGCGGCGCTGGACCTGGCCTGGGTCGCGGCCGGCCGCTACGACGGCTACTGGGAGCGCGGCCTGAACAGCTGGGACGTGGCGGCCGGCATGCTGCTGGTCACCGAAGCCGGCGGCAAGGTCACCGACCTGAGCGGCGGCGAAGACCCCATTGAGGCCCGGACCATCCTGGCGGCGAATCTGGACATGCACCCGCTGATTCTCGAGAAGCTGCAGGCCGCCAGCTAACCCCCCAACCGCTGTCATCCTTCGGTTCCGCGAAGCGGAATCCGGAGGACCCACCCGTCCGCCTGGCTGCTGGCGTCACCGGGATGGCGCGGGCCGCCGTGACAGCCCTCAGGCTCCAGCCGATCCGGCCCAACGGTGGGTCCTCCGGATCGGCTTCGCCGACCGAAGGATGACAGGGGGGGGGGTCAGGTCGTAAGAACCACCTTCCCCACATGCGCCCCGGCCTCGAGGTAGGCATGCGCCGCCGCCGCGTCCTCGAGCGGGAACGTCCGGTCCACCACCGCCTTGACCTTCCCCGCCTCGACCCACGGCCAGACCACCCGCTCGACCGCCTCCGCCAGCCGCGCCTTCTCGTCGGCCGAGCGCGGCCGCAGCGTGGACCCCGTCAACGTCGCCCGCTTCATCATCAGGCCGAACACCGGCACCTCCAGCATCCCGCCGCCCAGGGCAGCGATGTAGACGATCCGCCCACCCGTCTTCAGCGCCGCCAGATTCCTGGCGAAATAGCTGGCGCCGACCATGTCGAGCACCACATCGACGCCGCCGGCCGCCTTGGCCACGGCTTCGAAATCCTCCGTCGTCACATCCACCGCCACATCGGCGCCCAGCGCCAAGGCCTGGGCCTTCTTGTCCGCCCCGCGCCCGGTGGCGATCACGGTCGCCCCGGCCGCCTTGGCCATCTGGATCGCCGTCACCCCGATGCCGCTGGTCGCCCCATGGATCATCAGCGTCTCGCCGGCCTTCAGCGCCCCATGTTCGAAGACGTTGGCGTAGACGGTGAACACCGTCTCCGGCAGGCCCGCCGCCTCGGTCAGGCTCAAACCCTTCGGGATCGGCAAGGCATGCCGGGCATCGACGACCGCGTACTGGGCATAGCCGCCACCGCCAAGCAGGGCGCAGACCTGATCGCCGGTCTTCCAGCGCCCCGCCCCCTCGACCACTTCACCGGCCACCTCCAGCCCGAGCACCAGCGAGGCGCCGGGCGGCGGCGGATAGGCGCCCAGGCGCTGGACGATGTCCGGACGGTTGACGCCAGCCGCCTTGACCCGGATCAGGACATCGCCCTCGCCCGCGACGGGAATGGGCGCCGTTTCGGGCCGCAGGGCCTCGGCGGGGCCCTTGCCGCCCTCGATGCCGATGGCGGTCATGGTCTGATCGGTCATGGAAGCGTCCCTCAAAGCTTGCGCGCGGCGCGGTTGCGGGGTGAGATAGGCGGAAACAAGGACTTTCGCGATAGGGAGCGACGGCGATGATCGACGAACCCCTCGGGCCCCGGCCGGGCCGTGGCGACAACCTGACGGCGCTTAGCCGCGAGGATCTGGAAATCTACGGGGTTTCGGAACTGGAGGAGCGCATCGAGGCGCTGCAGGCCGAGATCGCCCGCAGCCAGGCGCAGATCGACAAGAAAAACGCCGGAAAGTCGGCCGCCGAAGCCTTCTTCAATTTCAAGAACGGCTAGTTTGGCAAACACGGTCTTAAGGGGTTGGCACGCAGGTTGCAGTCAAACCGGTTCAAAAGGGCCGTGTACGGCTCGCTTGCGTATTATCTGAGGGCGGAGTGTCCATGAACGAAGTTGGCGCGCTGGAGACGGCGCCGTGGCGGGCCGGGGTGATCTCGGATTTCGCCCGGTCGGAGCTGTTTGATCGCACCTTCCAGGAGGGCATGGACCTCGTGGAGGAAACCGCCGCCTATCTCGACGGCGCCGGTCGGCAGGATTCCAAACTGCTCAGCCGCAACGCCGCGCTGGCCTATGCGAGCGAAAGCATGCGCCTGACCACCCGCCTGATGCAGGTGGCCAGCTGGCTGCTGGTGCAACGCGCCGTCCGCGAGGGCGACATGGCCCCGGACGCCGCCTGCGACGACCGCTACCGCCTCGGCGCCGAGGCCGTCTGCACCGGCGAACAGAGCGACGAACTGCTGCCGCTCGGCCTGCTGACCCTGCTCGACCGCTCGGGGCGCCTCTATGATCGCGTCCGCCACCTCGACAAGCGCATGTATGTCGAGGCCGTGGCCGACGAGGTTCCGAACGCCGTGCTGAGCCAGTTCGACCGCCTGCGCACGGCGTTCAGCGGGATGGACGCTTAGCGCGCTTTAGCGCGCCCTTCTCCCGCTTGTCGGGAGAAGGTGGCGGCCGCAGGCCGACGGATGAGGGCAGCACCGGACCGGCCGACTGCGCGCGTTCTGGCGCGTTCGGCGCCGTCGCCAATCCCCAACCTTCCACTCTGCCCTCATCCGACCCGCTTCGCGGGCCACCTTCTCCCGACAAGCGGGAGAAGGGCCGCAGCTCTGAACAAACGAAAAAAGCCGGCTCCCCGAGGGGGCCGGCTCTTCTCCGTCCGCGCTTGCGCGCAGGCGCTTATTTCTTGGTGAAGCCGCCGAACTTGGCGTTGAAGCGGCTGACGCGGCCACCGCGGTCGAGCAGCGTCTGGTTGCCGCCGGTCCAGGCCGGGTGGGTGTTCGGATCGATGTCCAGGTTCAGCGTGGCGCCTTCCTTGCCCATGGTCGAACGGGTCTTGTAGGTGGTGCCATCGACCATCACGACGTTGATGAAGTGATAGTCGGGGTGCGTGTCTTGTTTCATCGGACTGTCCAACCGACATAAATCGGAGAAAAGGTGGATCGCGGGGTCGCCCGCGGAGACCGGCGGCTATACAGAAGGCGCCGCGACAAGGCAAGGCCAGGATTGACCGGTAACCGATGACCGATACTCAAAGCGAACAGGCCATCCTCGACGGCCGCCCCGGCGCCGGCGCGGCCCTGGTCACTTCCTTGCGAGAGGATGCGGCCAAGCGGGGCAAGTCGCGGGACATCCGCAACCTGGGGAATCTGCTGCCCTTCATGATGGCCCACTGGGGCTTCGGCGCGGGCGCCTTCTTCTTCCTGATCATCTCGGTTGGGGCCACGCTCGGCGTCACCGGCGCCGCCAGGGCCGTCGTCGACCAGGGCTTTCTGTCCGGCGGCGCCGATCAGCTGAACTGGGCCTTCATCGGCCTGGGCGCCGTCGCCCTGACCCTGGCGGTCAGCACCGCCTTCCGGTTCTACTTCATCACCCGCCTGGGCGAGCGCGTCGTCGCCGATGTGCGCAAGGCCCTCTACAGCCATATCCTGACCCTCGATCCGACCTTCTTCCTGAAGACCCGCACCGGCGAGGTGCTGTCGCGGATGACCACCGACATCACCCTGATCGAGACCCTGGTCGGCTCGTCCATCTCCATCGCCCTGCGCAACCTGTTCATGCTGATCGGGGCCATCATCCTGCTGGCCCATGTCTCCTGGAAGCTGACCCTGTTCGTCATGCTGCTGGGCCCCATCGTCATCCTGCCGATGTTCATCATCGGCCGGCGGGTGCGCAAACTCTCGACCCAGGCCCAGGACAGCTTCGCCGACGCGGTCGGCTACGCCGGCGAGAGCCTCGACGCCCTGGAGACGGTGCAGGCCTTCGGGCGGGAAAAATACGCCACGGGCCGCTTCAGCGCCGCCGTCGAGTACGCCTTCGGCCGCTCCATGGCCCGCATCCAGGCCCGGGCGACCATGACCCTGCTGGTCATGAGCCTGATCTTCGGCGGCGTCACCCTGATCCTCTGGGTCGGGGCCAAGGCCGTCGTCGCCGGCGACATGACGGGCGGCACCCTGCTGCAGTTCGTCATCCTGTCGGTCATGGCCGCCAGCAGCGTCGGCATGCTGGGCGAGACCTGGGGCGATGTGCAGAAGGCCAGCGGGGCGATGCAGCGGATCAGCGAGCTGCTGGCCTCCCGGCCGAACATCGCGGCCCCCGCCCTGCCGGTCGTGTTGCCCGAGCCGTCGCGCGGCGCTGTCGCCTTCGAGGACGTCACCTTCGCCTATCCGGGCCGCCCGGACCTGCCAGCCCTGAAGGGCCTGACCCTGACCGTGAAGCCCGGCGAGACCGTCGCCCTGGTGGGCCCGTCCGGGGCCGGCAAGTCGACCGTCTTCCGGCTGTTGCTGCGGTTCTACGACCCCCAGAGCGGCGTCATCCGGCTCGACGGCGTCGATATCCGCCAGGCCGATCCCACCGCTGTCCGCAACCGCATGGCCCTGGTCGCCCAGGACAGCTCGCTGTTCAGCGGCTCGGCCATGGACAACATCCGCTTCGGCCGCGAGGAGGCCACCGACGAAGAGGTCCTGGCCGCCGCCGCCCAGGCCGAGGCCCATGGCTTCATCACCGCCCTGCCGGAAGGCTACGCCAGCCCGGTCGGTGAACGGGCCAAGACGCTGTCCGGCGGCCAGAAGCAGCGCCTGGCCATCGCCCGCGCCCTGGTCCGCGAGGCCCCGATCCTGCTGCTCGACGAGGCCACCAGCGCCCTGGACGCCGAGAACGAGCGCCTGGTCCAGAAGGCCCTCGACGAGGCCATGACCGGCCGCACCACCCTGGTCATCGCCCACCGCCTGGCTACCGTCCTGCGCGCCGACCGCATCGTGGTCATGGACGATGGCCGCGTCGTCGAGGAAGGCACCCACGAGGAGCTGGTCGCGAGGGGCGGCCTCTACGCCAAGCTGGCCGGACTGCAGTTCGCCGCCAACGCCGCCTGACCCTCAACTGCGACGCAATGTCGCCGACACGATCCTTGCCGCTGGCGCGTTAGAGGCGTTGGGTTCCGGCGCTCGCTGATTGCGTTCGGCGAAAATGGGGATGTGGCGTGGGTGACCTTGACGCACTGGTGCTGGCAAGACTGCAGTTCGCCTTCACAATCGCCTTTCACATCATCTTCCCGAGCTTCTCGATCGGCCTGGCCAGCCTGCTTGCCGTGCTCGAAGGCCTCTGGCTGACCACCCGCCGCGAGGTGTTCCGCAACCTCTACCTCTTCTGGGTCAAGATCTTCGCCCTCAGCTTCGGCATGGGCGTCGTCTCCGGGGTGGTGATGAGCTACCAGCTCGGCACCAACTGGAGCGTCTTCTCCACGGCTGCCGCCCCGGTCATCGGGCCGCTGTTCGCCTTCGAGGTGCTGACCGCCTTCTTCCTCGAGGCCAGCTTCCTGGGGATCATGCTGTTCGGCTGGAAGAAGGTCGGGCCCGGCCTGCACTTCACCGCCACCGTCCTGGTCGCCATCGGCACCCTGATCTCGGCCTTCTGGATCCTCAGCGCCAACAGCTGGATGCAGGCCCCGACCGGCTTCGCCATCTTGCCGGACGGCAAGCTGATCGCCACCGACTGGTGGGCCGTGGTCTTCAACCCGACCTTCCCTACCCGCCTGGCCCACATGGCGCTCGCCGCCTTCCTGACCACGGCCCTGGCCGTCGGCGGGGCCAGCGCCTTCGTTCTGCTGCGCGACCCCGACCAGCCGGAGAGCCGCATGGCCCTGCGCATGGCCATCGGCATGTTCGCCATCGTCGCCCCGCTGCAGCTGGTCATCGGCCACACCTCGGGCGAGCTCGCCCGCCACCACCAGCCCCTCAAGGTCGCCGCCATCGAGGCCTACTGGAAGACCGGGCCGGACCAGCCCCAGAGCCTGATCGGCTGGCCCGACCGCAAGGCCGGGAAGACCCACGGCGAGATCGCCATCCCCGGCATCGGCAACGCCATCCAGGGCGTCTCCAGGGACACCGTCATCCAGGGCCTCGACGCCTGGCCGCGCGAGGACTGGCCGGTGGTCGGCCTGATCTACTGGTCGTTCCGGGTCATGGTGGGCCTGGGCCTGGCGATGATCGGGCTCGGGGCCTGGGGTGTCTGGCACGTCTATCGCGGCGGACCGGAGGCCTCGCCCTGGTTCCTGCGGGCCAGCGTTCTAATGGGGCCGATGGGCTTCGTCGCCGTCATTGCCGGCTGGATCGTCGCCGAGGCCGGCCGCCAGCCCTGGGTTATCTATGGCGTCCTGCGCACCAGGGATGCCGTGTCGCCGGTCGGGGCCGGCCAGGTCTCTGTCTCCCTGCTGGCCTTCATGGTCATCTACGCCATCGTCTTCAGCGCCGGGGCCATCTACATCCTGCGCCTGATGGCCCGGGGACCTGCTCCGCACGAGGAGGCCCCGACGCCTGAGGATCGCGCCCCGGGCAGTCCTCTGGCCGTGGCGGGAGAGGACCAATGAACCTCGACCTTCCGCTCATCTGGGCCGGCCTGATCGCCATCTCGGTCCTGCTCTACGTCCTGCTCGACGGCTTCGATCTCGGCGTCGGCATCCTCTTTCCCTTCGCCCGCAGCCCGAAAGAGCGCGACGCGATGATGAACTCCATCGCCCCCTACTGGGATGGCAACGAGACCTGGCTGGTGCTCGGCGGCGGCGGCCTGTTCGCCGCCTTCCCGATGGCCTACGCCATCATCGGCCCGGCCCTCTACGCGCCGATCATGCTGATGCTGCTGGCCCTGATTCTGCGCGGCGTCGCCTTCGAATTCCGCAGCCATGGCCGCAAGCGCGGCAAGCGCTTCTGGACGGCCGCCTTCGCCGGCGGCTCCCTGGCCGCCACCCTGGCGCAAGGCCTTGTCCTGGGCGGCTTCATCCAGGGCATCGCGGTGCGCAATGGCGCCTTCGCCGGCGGGGCCTTCGACTGGCTGACCCCCTACAGCCTGCTGGTCGCCGTCGGACTCGTCGCCGGCTACGCCCTGCTCGGCGCCACCTGGGTCATCTGGCGCTCGGAGCATCAGTTGCACGACGACGCCCGCCGCTGGAGCGTCTTTGCCGGCCTCGCCACCGCCGCCCTGCTGGCCGCCGTGTCGCTGGCGACGCTGGTCGTCCACCCCCGTGTCGCCAAGGTCTGGGGCTTCACCGGCGAGGGCTTCGACAGCGGCGTCTTCCTGCCTCACCTGCCCATCCCGCTGCTCGGCCTGGCCGGCTTCGCCCTGCTCGCCTGGGGCCTGTGGAAGCGGTCTCACCACGCGCCGTTCCTGGGCAGCCTGGCTGTCTTCTTCTCCGGCTACATCGGCCTGGCCGCCAGCTTCTTCCCCAACATCGTCCCCTACGACGTTCCCTTCCGCACGGCGGCCAACGAGACCGGGGCCCTGGGCTTCATGCTGGTCGGAGTCGCCATCCTGCTGCCGGTGATCCTCGGCTACACCGCCTGGGTCTACTGGATCTTCCGCGGAAAGGTCGCCGCCGATGCGGGATATCATTGAAGGCCCGCCCGGCGAGGACGACGCGCCGCCGCCATGGGGCAAGCGGCTGATCTGGTTTGTCGGCCTGGCGCTGGCCGGCAGCGCCGCCACCGCCGTCGTCGCCTACGCCCTGCGGGCCCTGTTGAAGCTGTAGCGCTTGCCTGACCCTAGGGCCGGGTCTCCACTGTCGCCAAAACGACAAGGGAAACGACCATGGACCTCGGCCTCAAGGACAAAGTCATCTTCGTCGCCGGCGCCAGTCGCGGCATCGGCCTGGGCATCGTCGAGGCCTGCCTCGCTGAGGGCGCGAAGGTGGCGATCACCGCTCGGGGCGCCGAGGCGCTGGAGGCGACCCGCGCCGACCTCGCGGCCCGCTATGGGGCCGACAGGCTGTGGTCGATGGCCGGCGACCTGCGCGAGACCACCGTCATCGAAAAGGCCCTGGCCGGGGCCGAAGAGGCGCTGGGCCCGCTGCACGGGTCCGTCGCCAACGTCGGCCTTCACCCCTGCCCGCCTGGCGCCGCCGTCGATGACGAGACCTGGGACGCCGGCTTTTCCCAGAACCTCGGCTCGGCCTGGAAGCTGGCGCGCGGGGCCTATGCCCGCATGGAGCCGCGACGGTCGGGCTCGGTGCTGTTCATCAGCTCGATCGCCGGCCTCGGCGCCCTCGGCACGCCCCTGACCTACGGCACCGCCAAGGCGGCGGTAAACCACCTGACCAAGGAGCTGGCCCAGATCGCCGGCCGCAAGGGGGTGCGCATCAACGCCATCGCCCCGGGCAACATCGCCTTCCCCGGCGGCGAATGGGAGGAGCGCGCCTCTGGTCCGCGCGCCGAGAACTGGAACCGCTGGCTGCGCCGCGAGGTGCCGCTCCAGCGCTTCGGCACGCCGGCCGAGATCGGCTCGATGGCCGCCTTCCTGATGAGCGACCAGGCCAGCTTCGTCCACGGGGCCGTCATCCCCGTGGACGGCGGCCAGACGAAATAGGAGTGACCCCGATGACCGCCCCCACCAACAACGACGCGTCCTACGAACACCTCGACATCCGGCTGGAGAACCAGACCGCCTGGGTGACGATGAACCGCCCCGACAGCCTCAATGCCCTCAACCGCAAGCTGGTCGAGGAACTGCGCGACTTCTTCGTCGGCCTCTACTGGCGCCGCGATGTTCGGGTCGTGGTCCTGCGCGGGGCCGGCAAGGCCTTCTGCGCCGGTCTCGACCTCAAGGAGCGCAGCAACAGCGAGGGCGGCCGGTCGATCGGCGCGGGCCTGACCGCCCAGCGCCGGATCAGCGAGATCGTCATCGCCATGCGCCGCTGTCCCCAGCCGATCATCGCCTGCGTCGACGGGGCGGCGGCCGGCGGCGGCTTCGCCCTGATGCTGGCCAGCGACGTGCGGGTCTGCACGCCGCGTCTGAAGGCCAACGCCGCCTTCATCCGCATCGGCCTGACCGCCTGCGACATCGGCGTCAGCTACTTCCTGCCCCGCATGGTCGGCAGCTCGGTCGCGGCCGAGTACATGCTGACGGGCCGCTTCTTCACCGCCCAGCGCGCCTATGAGCTGGGCATGGTAAGCCAGATCGTCGAGGCCGAGGAACTGGAGCCCGTGGCCCAGGCGCTGGTCGACGACATGCTGCACGCGACGCCGCTCGGCCTGCGACTGACCAAGGAATGCCTCAACCACGCCATCGACGCCCAGGGGCTGGAGGCGGCCATCGCCATGGAAGACCGCAACCAGATCCTGGCCAGCTCCGACGGCGACTTCCAGGAAGGCGTGCGGGCCTTCCTGGAAAAACGCCGCCCGGTCTACGAGAACCGGGAGAGCTAGAGGACGGGCACGGACCGCCGGGTCAGCAGGTGGAAGCGGAGGCACATGGCCACCGCCGCCACCGCCAGCCCGAAGGCCAGGCCGATCCAGATGCCCAGGCCGCCCCAGCCGAGGGTGACCCCCAGCAGGACGCAGACCGGAGCCCCCGCCAACCAGTAGCTGCCGCCGGCCAGGATCATCGGCCAGCGGGCGTCCTTCAGGCCGCGGAGGCTCAAGGCCCCAACCACCTGCAGGGCGTCGAACAGCTGGAAGGCCGCCGCCACCTTGAGGAACAGCGCCGCCAGGGCGATGACCTGCAGGTCCTCGGCCGTTCGCCCGGCGATGTAGAGCCCGGCGATCTGCTGGCCGGCCAGGGCCATGGCGACCCCGAACAGCAGCACGACGCCGCCGCCCGCGACCATGGCCACGAACCCCGCCCGCCGCGTGCCGGCGTGGTCACCCGCGCCGGCGTAGAGGCCGACCCGCACGGTGGCCGCCATGGCGATGCCGAGCGGGACCATGAAGGTCACCGAGGCGAAGTTCAGGGCCACCTGGTGAGCCGCCAGGGTGGCGGCCCCGAAGGTGCCGGCCACCAGGGTCATGGCGTTGAACAGCATGGCCTCGAACAGCATGGTCAGGCCGATGGGCACGCCCAGCCGGAACAGCTCGACGAACCGCGGCCAGTCCGGCTTGGCGAAGTCGGCGAACATCTTCACCCGCCGCAGGGCGGGATCGAGCCGGATGACCAGCACCATCACCAGGAAGGCGAAGGCCGCCGACGACGAGGTCGCCAGACCGGCCCCGACGATGCCCAGCTTCGGCAACCCTAAGTGTCCGAAGATCAGCGCCCAGGCGAGCACGAAGTTGAAGCCGATCGAGGCCAGCATGACGTACAGCGACGCCCTCGGCCGCTCCATCGCCGTGGCGACGTTACGCAGCACCTGGAAGCCGAAGGTGAAGGGCAGGCCGAAGCACAGCATGGCCGTGAACCTGCCCGCGTCCCGCGCCAGCGCCGGCTCCTGCCCCAGATGTCCGAGGATCCAGCCCGCCGACAGCAGGATGGGGATCAGCGGCAACGGCAGGGCGATGGCCACCCACAGGCCCATGCGCGAGACCGCCCGGGGACCGGAAAGGTCGTCCGGGTTGCGGCCCAGCATCTGGGCGATGATCGGGGCCACGGCCGCCGTCGGTCCGCCGCCCATCAGCCAGCAGAAGTAGTAGACGGCGTTGCCGATGGCCGCCGCCGCCAGGGCATGCGAGCTCAGGCGGCCCAGCAGCACGACGTCGGTGGCCAGGATGGCCATCTGGGCCAGCTGGGTGATGATCAGCGGGCCGGACAACCACAGCAGGGCCTTGGCCTCGGCGATCCATTCGGGCAGGCGGCCGCGCGGACTGAGGCGGCTGGAAAAGGTCTGGGCGGTCAAATGCGTCATATCGGTCTCTCGGGTCTTTTGGCCCGGGCCCGACGCACTGGATGGCGGATACAAAAAACCCCTCCGGAGCGTCGGGCTCGGGAGGGGGCGGTTGAGGTTTCAGATGATCTGAAGACTCAGGCGAACTCCTCGCGAGCGCAGGCAGTCGGACGACCGCATTTGGCGGACGGCACGAACGTGCGGTGGGTGAGGATGACAGCGGTCACGGGTACGAAGCTCGCGGTTGTGGCCCGAGTTGGGGCCGGTGATGCGGGATGGGTATGCCGGGTTCGCCGGAAGGTCAAGCCATTGGGGGGGCCTCGACGATCTTGACGGGTTAAAGGAATGCCGTGGGGTAATGCAATCTTGGGAGGTTTTCATGGTCTTTTTCGATGACGCGCCGCAACTCGGGTTCTTAGACGTCGATGAGGTGGTGATTGTCGGAACGCCCCCGCCTCCCGCGCCGGAGGGATTCGAAATTCCGCCCGGCCTCACTTGGGACGAATGGATTCTGGGGACTCCGCCAGTAGATGGCACCGAGGTTAGCGAAGTCGAGATTGTTGGCGAGGGTCCCGCCGAAGCTGGAGAAATCACGGTGACACCGCCCTTCGGGGAGGGTTTGGACCCGAGTGATCTGGAGGGCATTATCAGGGCTCTGATGTGCTCGCAGATCGATCTGGCTCTTCACAAGCAGGCGAACCAAAACGACGCTGAAATTGGCGGGCACGTCGAACGAACCGACGATGGCTACGTAATCAGCAATCTGCATTGGGGCGATGGAGATGGTACGGTCGATTTGGTGATCCAGCAGTTTGCGTCAACCGACGACGTGCCATTCTACATCCACTTTCACGACGACAAACTTGGAGTCGGCAGTCTGGCAGTATCTCGGGGACCAAGCCTCGCGGATCTGGCCAATTCAAAGCTCAACAACGTCTGGCAGGTTGTTGTAGATCACAAAGGTTCGGTTTATGTGATCAACAACTTTGGTGATCTCGTTTTGCCGAACGGCTCCACGATACCATACGCCGATGCCGTCAAGGCCCGGCAGGACGGACTTATGACCACTTATCCTAAACTCGAATCCACGGCCAATAGTTGGGGCAGCGTAAATGGCACATGTCAGAGCGGCTAAATGGGCTTTTTGGGTAGCCGGATCGGGCTTGCTCAGCCTTGCGGCATGCGCGACTGCGGCCGATACGGTCCGATCATATTCGCCGGAAGAATACACGAGGGCCGAAGCGATGTGTCGCGAAGCCGCGAAGGCGCCACCTGACCGCTATGTATTCGTCTCGCGGATCCAGACAACGCCCGGCGAGCGGGGCCTAGTCATCAATTTGATGCCAATTGACCGGAACGACCAGGACCGGCTTGTGTCCTGTACATTTTCAGATTGGACCAAGCCGCCCCAGGTCGTTCGAATTCGAGACGACAGGCGCTAAACCTTGTCCAGCTCATACGCCGAGTGCAGCGCGCGCACGGCCAGTTCGGTGTAGGCGCTTTCGATCAGGACGCTGATCTTGATTTCCGAGGTCGAGATGACCTGGATGTTGACGCCCTTGTCGGCCAGGGCCTTGAACATGGTCTTGGCAACGCCGGCGTGGCTGCGCATGCCGACCCCGATAACCGAGACCTTGGCGACGTCCTCGTCCAGCACCGCGCCCTCGAAGCCGAGCTCGGCCTGCAGGCCGTTGACGACCTCCATGGCGCGGGCGCCGTCACGCTTGCCGACGGTGAATTCCATGTTGGCGGTGTCGGCCGTGCGGGCGTGCGCCTGGACGATCATGTCGACGTTGACGTTGGCGTCGGCGAGCGCCCCGAAAATGCGCGAGGAGACCCCGGGGGTGTCCGGCAGGCCGAACAGGGTGACCTTGGCCTCGTCGCGGCTGTAGGCCACGCCGCTCACGATCCGCTTTTCCACGATATCCTCCTCGTCGCACAGGATGGTGCCCTGGCCGGGCGCCTCTCCAGGCTCGACAAAACTCGACAGCACCCGCACCGGCACCCGGTGGGCCATGGCCATTTCGACCGACCGCGTCTGCAGCACCTTGGCCCCCAGCGAGGCCATTTCCAGCATTTCCTCGTAGGAGATGCGGGCCAGGCGGCGGGCCTTGCTCTCGATTCGGGGGTCGGTGGTGTAGACCCCGTCCACGTCGGTGTAGATGTCGCAGGCCGCCCCCAGCGAGGCGGCGATGGCCACGGCGCTGGTGTCCGAGCCGCCGCGGCCCAGCGTGGCGATGCGGCCGTCGCGGGTGACGCCCTGGAAGCCGGCGATGACGGCGATCTCGCCCGCATCCATGGCCCCCCCGAGGGCTTCCGGCGGAATCTCCTCGATGCGCGAGCGGCCGTGGGCGTCGTCGGCGATGATCGGGATCTGCCAGCCCATCCAGGACCGGGCCCGCAGGCCCATGTTGCGCAGGGTCATGGCCAACAGGCCGGCGGTCACCTGTTCGCCGCTGGCCACGACCACATCGTACTCGTCGTCGGAGGGGGCGATGCCCTGCGCGGCCGCGCCGGCCCCGTCCGTCCAGGCGACCAGCTCGTTGGTCTTGCCGGCCATGGCCGAGACCACGACGGCGACCTTCTTGCCGGTGGCGACTTCCGCCGCCACCAGCCGCCCGACGCGGCGGATGCGCTCCAGGTCGGCCACCGAGGTGCCGCCGAACTTCATGACCAGCCGTGACAAGCTGAAATCCCCGATCGAGAACAAGTTCTTGCCCCGCGCGGCGATGGAATTCCATCATCCGCGCAAGGAGCCGCCTTCTAGCGAGCCAAACGCGGCGCCGCAATGCGCGGATCGTCAATTTGCCATGCAGACGGGACAAGCCCCGCCCGCCGCACTAGATAAGGGTCATGGACAGCGTCGCCCCCACCCTGACCCACAGCATCGACCCCGCCGACGTCGAGCGCTTCAGCCGCATCGCCGCCGAATGGTGGGACCCTAAGGGCAAGTTCGCCCCGCTGCACAAATTCAACCCGGTCCGGCTGTCCTTCATCCGTGACCTGGCCCTCAGTCATTTCAACCGGGACCCCGCCGCCCGCCGGCCGTTCGAGGGGCTGAAACTGCTCGACATTGGCTGCGGCGGCGGCCTGCTCAGCGAGCCGATGAGCCGGCTGGGCTTCAGCGTCATGGGCGTCGACGCCTCGCCCCGCAACATCGGCACGGCAAGCACGCACGCGGCCGAACAGGGCCTGAGCATAGACTACCGCGCCAGCACCGCCGAACAGCTGGAGGCCGATGGGGCTGGACCGTTCGACGTCATCCTCAACATGGAAGTCATCGAGCACGTCGCCGACCCCGGTGAGTTCCTGCGCACCTGCGCCCGCCTGCTGGCCCCGGAAGGGGTGATGATCGTCGCCACCCTGAACCGGACCCTTAAGGCCCTGGCCCTGGCCAAGGTCGGCGCCGAGTACATCCTGCGCTGGGTTCCGGCCGGCACCCACGACTGGAACCAGTTCCTCAAGCCGGGCGAACTGCGCGGCTTCCTCGAAGGCCATCCCTTCGAGGTCGAAGGGCCCTTCGGCGTCACCTACAATCCGCTCACCGGCCGCTGGGACCGCTCGGCCGACAGCGACATCAACTACATGATGACGGTTACGCGCTCGGCGTGAGCCCCGTCACGGCGGGGGCGCCAACACTGCGCCATCCTTCGGGCGTCGAAGGAGCAAGGCGAAACCGACCTTTGGGCCCTCCCCTCTAGTTCAACTCTTCCTTCTTCGGGGGTGCGGGTGGCAGGGGGGCCACGCGCACCCCGTCTTCGATCAGGGCGGTGACCTCCTTGGCGGAGGCCTCGCCGTAGATGCCGCGTTCCTCGGACCTGCCCTCGTGGATGGCGCGGGCCTCCTTGGCGAAGGCGTCGCCGACGTAGTCGAAATGGTCCTCGACGTGGGCCCGCACAGCCTGCTGGGCCTGCATCATCATCTCGCGCATCTGCGGGGCCATGTCCGATGAGTCCTGGCGCTTCGTGCCGGCTACGGCGGGGGCCATGATCTGCTTCTTCACGTCCCGGGCGCCGCAGACGGGGCAGTTGACCAGCCCGCGCGCGGCCTGGTCGTCATAGTCCGACGAGGAGCCGAACCAGCCTTCGAACTCATGGCCGGTCGCGCATACGAGGGCGTATCTAATCATGCGACCGGGCCCGTGAAGGCGCGGGCGTTCTTGAGCGCGGGGATTGCGGCGCGGGCCTTGTCGGCCAGGGCCGGGTCGATATCGACGAGCAGGACGCCCGGCTCGTCATTGTCGAGCTGGCCGAGGATTTCGCCCCAGGGGCCAATGGCGATGGAGTGGCCCCAGGTGCCGCGGCCATCCTCATGGAAGCCGCCCTGGGCGGCCGCCAGGATGAAGCTGCCGGTCTCGATGGCGCGGGCGCGCAGCAGGATTTCCCAGTGGGCCTCGCCGGTCGGGCGGGTGAAGGCGGCGGGCACGGTGATCACCTTGACGCCGGCCGTGGCCAGGGCGCGGTAGACGGCCGGGAAGCGCATGTCGTAGCAGATGGTCAGGCCGAGCGGGCCGAACGGGGTCTGCGCCGCCACCGCCCGGTCGCCGGGGGTGTAGACCTCGGACTCGCGCGCCGTCTCGCCGGTCGGCAGGTCGACGTCGAACATGTGCAGCTTGTCGTAGGTGGCGACCACCGCCCCGTCCGGCCCGATCAGCATCTGGCGATTGGCCGCCTGGCCGTCCTCACGCAGCACCAGGGCCGAGCCGATGGAGAGCCAGACGCCGAGTTCCCGGGCGAGATCACGCAGACCCTGGACAACGAGGTCGTCCTCCGGTCGCTTGAGCGCCGGCAACAGCAGCTCTCGCGACTTCTGCAGGACGTTGGTCCCTTCCGGCGTGACGATCAGCTGCGCGCCGCCCGCCGCCGCCTCGAGCACCAGCGGCGCGACATGGGCCAGGGCGGCCTCATGCGTCGCCGGCGTGCGGGTCTGGACCAGGGCGGCGCGGAAACTCATGCCTGCAGCATCTCGTCGAGCTTGCCGGCCCGGTCGAGGGCCATCATGTCGTCGCAGCCGCCGATGTGCTTTCCGCCGATGAAGATCTGCGGGAAGGTCGAGCGGCCCGACTTGTCCATCATCTCCTGGCGCAGCTTGGGATCCATGCCGGCCTCGATCTCCTCGAAGGCGACATCCTTCTCGTTCAGCAGCGCGACGGCGCGCGCGCAATAACCGCAGAAGGGACGGGTGTAGATAACGACATCGGCCATGGGGGCTCCAATACGGGAACTTTGGTTGGTTATGTAGTCTTCAGCGCCCTGGATTTCACCCGGGCGATCACCAGCAACGACACATCGGCGGCTCCGGCCGCTTTCAGGGTCCGGGCGCAGGCGTCGGCGGTGGCGCCGGTGGTCAGGACGTCGTCGACCAGCAGGATGCGCCGGCCCTCGATCGCCGGCCGCCGCGGTTCCGGAACGGCGAAGGCGCCGGCCACGTTCCGCCGCCGGCCGGAAGCGGTGCGCCCGCCCTGCGTCGCCGTCCGCCGCGGCCGGGTCAGGGCGTCGGGCAGATAGGCCAGGCCCGTTTCGGCGGCCAGCCGACGCGCCACCTCCGCCGACTGGTTGTAGCGCCGCGACAGCAGCCGCCAGCGGTGCAGGGGCACGGGAACCAGGGCGTCGGCCCCGGCGATCAGCTCGCGCCCGGCCCGCGACAGCCAGCGGGCGAACAGCGGGGCCAGGTCGGTGCGGTCGGCGTGCTTGAGCTGCAGGATCGGCTCGCGGCTGTGTTCGTCATAGAGGCAGGCGGCGCGGGCGCGGGAGAAGACATGCGGCCTGGCCTCGCAGGCCGGGCAGCGGCCGATCATGGCGTATTCTGCCGGCATGCCGCAGCCGTCACAGACGGGCTCCTCGACGAACAGGATACGGCTCCAGGTCTCGGCCGGGATGCCGCCGGACTGGGCGGGCGAGCCATCCAGCGCCGTCTGGGGCAGAATGAGGTCGAGCGCGCGGCGGCCGAATGCGCTAAGGGCGGGACCGGGCCGCCACCCTGCCTTCGGACTTTCCACCGTCATGACCGCCCCGCCCGTCCTGTTCGACCGCGCCCTGCACCGCCGGAGAGCGCTGCCGCTCTCGCCCGCCTCCAGTCGCCCACCGCCGAGAGCTTGAACTCGCGGCTGAATAATCGTCGTTCCTGTTTGGACATCCGTTCTCCTGATGGGAACTGTCCCTTATTTCCCTGTCTCGCTGTAGGGGGTCACCCCAGGTCGCTGGCCGGCTTGGAAAGTGGTGTGTGTCCACGCTTTCCGTTGCCTAAACCGTTACCGTAGTTCCAAATGCGAGGAATTGAGACGGAGTTTAGAGAGGGGGACCATTTCGCAATTGAGAGTTATCGATGGGAAGGCAGCCAGCCCCCAGATAGAAGTAATTAGTAAAAATGCCCCCGTAGCTGGTAACATTGGGACTGAAAATCAATCATAACACATTGTCGTCAACGTTGGCTCGGCTTTCCAAAGCGTGCCTTGCCGGCTAAAAATAACGTTGTTGAACAAACCGCCACCACAGATTGATTGCTGTTTATATCTACAACCTAGAAGCTTGCCGTCGGTGCTTTCAAACCAAGCTTCATGGGGAGCGAAGGCATTTATAAAATGGTCACGAGTAGGCTCATTCGATAGAGTGTTTTTCACTTCGAGTAGTTCATCCCGTTGCGACGGGATTGGAATTTGCCTCCACACGCTCGAATCAATACCACACGCCTCAAGCACACTAACGGTGACTGGTTTTGCCAACGTGGAGCAGCTAGTCAATAAGACGGCCGTGGCGGCCAGAGAAACAAGACAAATGAACTGAATTCTCGTGGATGATCTCTCACGGGAAGAATTATGCAACATCAATGTACATCTCCTGCAGCATCATCAAATGAGTTCTGGTGTCCGGGATGCCGCCCGACTGGGCCGGTGACCCGTCGAGCGCCGTCGAGGGCAGAATGAGGTCGAGCGCGCGGCGGCCGAATGCGCTAAGGGCGGGACCGGGCCGCCACCCTGCCTTCGGACCTTCCACCGTCATGACCGCCCCGCCCGTCCTGTTTGACCGCGCCCTGCACCGTTGGCGCCTGGATCGCGCCGCCGCCTCATACGACACCGCCGGCTTCCTCAAGGCCCGGGCCGCCGCCGACGCCGTCGACCGCCTGGACGCCATCCTGCGACGGTTTCCACTGGCCGTCGACCTCGGGGCCCGCACCGGCGCGTTTGCGGAGGCGCTGAAGGATAGCGAGGCGGCCGGCAAGATCGACACCCTCATAGAAACCGACCTCTCCGCCGCCATGCTGGCCGGCCGTAGCGGCCCGCGCCTGGTGGTCGATGAGGAGCGGTTGCCCTTCGCCCCCGAAAGCCTCGACCTCGTCGTCTCGACCCTGGCCCTGCACTGGACCAACGACCTGGTCGGGGCCCTGGTGCAGATTCGCCGGGCGTTGAAGCCCGACGGCCTGTTCATCGGCGCCTTCCTGGGCGGCGCCACCCTGACCGAGCTGCGCCAGTGTCTGCTGGAGGCCGAGAGCGAGATCAGCGGCGGGGCCCACCAGCGCGTCTCCCCCTTCGCCGACGGCTTCGACGGGGCCGGCCTGTTGCAGCGGGCCGGCTTTGCCTTGCCGGTCAGCGATGTCGACCGGGTCACCGTCCGCTATGCCCATCCCCTCTCCCTGTTGAAGGACCTGCGGGCCATGGGCGAGACCAGCGTGCTGGTTGACCGCGCCCGCAAACCCTTGAGCCGCAAGGTGCTGTTCCGCGCCCTGGAGCTCTATCAAACCCGTTTTGCCCAGGCGGACGGCAAGGTCGCCGCCACCTTCGAGATCATCACCGTCACCGGCTGGGCGCCGCACGAGAGCCAGCAGAAGCCGTTGAAGCCCGGCAGCGCCAAGGTGCGGCTGGCCGACGCGCTGAAGACCACCGAGCGCAGCGCCGGAGAGAAGCCGGCGCCGTAAACGAAGCCGCCATTATAGCATGAGGCGGCGGCGTAAGGTCTTGAATTGATGTGACTTGTGCGTTGAGGCGAGCGCGGGGATTGTAGGCGCGGGCGTAGGCGCCGCGTTGATATGGCGTCGGGGATTGTTGACAGGTTGGTGACCCGGAATGTCAACGCCGCGCCGCATCAGGCCGAAAACCGCGTTCAGAGCGGCCAAAGCCGCATGAATATGTCTAGACATATTCATGGGACCCAGAAAAGGCGTTTTAAGTCAGCGGGTTATCAGATCGCCGCGTCGATGGCGGCGGAGACGGCTTCCATGATCCCGGTGGTCTTGTTGCCGAAGGCGGAGACCGAGGTGACGATGACCAGGAAGATCAGGGCGGCGATCAGGCCGTACTCGATCGCGGTCGCGCCGCTCTCGTTGGTCCAGAAGGCCCTCAGACGAAATCGCAGAGCCAGGCGACCAGCGGGGCGTCCGCCGGCGGCATGGGGTAGTCCGCGAGTTGCTGGGGCTTCACCCACGCCAGAGCCTCATGTTCCTTCGCCGTGACGACCCCGTCCCAGCGTCTCAGCAGAAACAATGGCATGAGGAGGTGAAACGAATCATAACTGTGGGATGCGAAGACGAAGGGGGCCAGGCAGGCGGCCTTCACATCGATGTCGAGCTCTTCCTTCAGCTCGCGGATGATGCACTCTTCCGGCGTCTCGCCGGCCTCGACCTTGCCGCCCGGAAACTCCCACAGGCCGGCCAGCTGCTTGCCCGCCGGCCGTTGGCAGATCAGCACCCGGCCGTCGGCATCGATGAGGGCGGCGGCGACGACGAGGACCGTAGGCTTCATGGGTCCTGCACCTAACAGCCCCATTTGCGCCACGCCAGAACATCAGGAGGCGACAGGGGCGCATCGTCTGGTATGCAGGCTCCAACCACACGGAGCCTTTGAATGTCGCAGCTCAGCCTCACCCGCTGGAACATCGCCTTTGGCGGCGGCGCGCCGCTGGTCGTCATCGCCGGCCTCAATGTCATCGAGGACCTCGAACTGGCGCTGCATACGGGCCGGACGCTGAAGGCCATCTGCGCTGACCTCGGCCTGCCCTATGTGTTCAAGGCCAGCTACGACAAGGCCAACCGCTCGTCACTGAAGAGCTATCGCGGGCCTGGTCTGAAGAAGGGTCTGGAGATCCTGGCCGAGGTGAAGGCGCAGCTGAACGTGCCGATCGCCACCGACATCCATACCCCCGAGGAATGCGAGCCGGTGGCCGCCGTCGCCGACCTGGTGCAGATCCCCGCCTTCCTGTGCCGGCAGACCGACCTGGTCGTCGCGGCAGCGCGGGCGACGCAGGCGGCCGGCGGCCTGCTGCATGTGAAGAAGGGCCAGTTCCTGGCGCCGTGGGACTGCAAGAACATCCTCGACAAGGTCAAGGAAGCCACCGGCGGGGCGGAGATGACGATCCTTTGTGAGCGCGGCAATTCGTTCGGCTACAACAACCTGACCGTCGACATGCTGGGCATCGGCGAGATGCAGAAGCTGGGCGCGCCGGTGACCATCGACGCGACCCACGCCGTGCAACTGCCCGGCGCCGATCCGCGCACCGGCGGGGCCTCGACGGGCGGACGGCGCGATGGCGTGCCGATCATCGCCAAGGCGGCGATCGCGGCCGGCGCCGACGGCGTGTTCCTGGAATTCCACCCGGACCCGGACAAGGCGCTGTGCGATCCGCTGAGCTGTCTGCCGCTGGATGGCGCGGCGGGGTTACTGCGGACGTTGAAGGGGATTCACGAGCTGGTGCACTAGCTAGCATCCCTTCTCCCGCTTGTCGGGAGAAGGTGGCCCCCGAAGGGGGTTGGATGAGGGCAACACCGGCCTTTGACGATTGGCGGCGGCACGGTCGGCGCCAGAACGTGCGCGTCCCGACGAGCCGGCGCTGCCCTCACCCGTCAGCCCTGCGGGCTGCCACCCTCTCCCGACAAGCGGGAGAGGGGCGCGCCGTTGCCGCGCTAGGAGCGATAATCGCCGTTGATCGCCACGTACTGCTTGGTCAGGTCGCAGGTCCAGATCACCGCGTGGCCGCGCCCAACCCCGACGTCGATGCTGACCTCCAGCTCCTGCTTCTTCATGTAGGCGCTCATCTTCGCCTCTGAATAGTTCGCCGCCACCATGCCGTCCTGGGCGGCCATCAGCTTGCCGAACTGGACGCTCATCTTCTCGCGGTTGACCGGCTCGTCGGCGCGGCCGACGGCCATGACGATGCGGCCCCAGTTGGCGTCCTCGCCGGCAAAGGCGGTCTTGACCAGCGGGCTTTCGGCGACCGTGCGGGCGATCTTGCGGGCCGAGGCGTGGCTTTCGGCCCCGGTGACGTTGATCTTGACGAACTTGGTCGCCCCCTCGCCGTCGCGCACCAGTTGCAGGGCCAGGTCGAGCAGGACGGCTTCGAGCTTTTCGCGGAAGTCGGCCAGGCGCTTGTCGCCGGCCCGGTGGATCTTGGGCGCGCCCGACTGGCCCGTCGCGAACAGCAGCAGGGTGTCGTTGGTCGAGCGGTCGCCGTCGACCGTCACGGCGTTGAAGGTGTTGCGCACATAGAGGCTGACCAGGGTCTGCAAGGCCCCGGGGGCGATGGCCGCGTCGGTGGCGACGAAGGCCAGCATGGTGGCCATGTCCGGCGCAATCATGCCGCTGCCCTTGGCGATGCCGGCGATGCGCACCTCCACCCCGTCGATGGTCGCCGTCGCCTGCGCCCCCTTGGCGAAGGTATCGGTGGTCATGATGGCGCCGGCCGCTTCGGCCCAGCCGTCGGCGTGCAGCCTGGCTTCGATCTCCGGCAGCTTGCTGGTGATCCTGGCGTCGTCGAGCAGGACGCCGATCACCCCGGTCGAGGCCATCATCACGTCGCGCTGGCGGCAGTCGAAGCGCTTGCCGACCGCCGTCGCCACCCGGCGCACAGCATCGGCGCCGGGCTTGCCCGTAAAGCTGTTGGCGCAGCCGGCGTTGACCACCAGGGCCCGCACGTCCTCGCCCTTGGAGGTGGTCAGCTGGCGCTTGCACCAGTCGACGGGCGCCGAGCCGACGCCGTGCCGGGTGAAGACCCCGGCGGCGCTGGTGCCTTCGGCGAAGGTCATGATCAGCAGGTCATCGCGCTCATGCTTGTAGAAGCCGGCCCTGGCGGTGGCGATCTCGACCCCGGCCACCGGAGCGATCTTCGGGAAGGGCACGGCCAGCGGCGACACCGCCAGCCCGGGCTTGCCCGGCGCGGCCGGCTCGGCGGCCACCGGAGCGGCCTCCTTCGGCGATCGCTTCAGCGCGGCGCGGATCGGCTCGATGGCGCGTTCGACGGCATGGCCGACGGCCTCCACCGGCTTGGCGGCGGCCTCGAGGGCCATGGCGGGCAGATCCTTGGCGGTCTTCTTGTCGGTCATTTTTTCGGCGGTACGGGAGCGGGAACAGGGGGGACTTCGGCGGCGGGGGGCAGGCTGGCGCCCGGGGCGGGCGGCGGCGCGTTGGCCGGCTCGCTGGGGGCTCCGGGCACGTTTTGCCCACGCGGGATCAGGGTTTCGACCTTGGCCCCGCCGCGCAGCTTTTCCAGCAGGTCGCGGATCTGTCCGTAGGTCAGGAAGCGGACGATGTGCGGCCGCGCCACGTCCAGGGTCAGCGGCTGTTCGGGCCGGCGCTCCTCGACCTTGACCACCGCCCAGCCGCCCTCGACCGCGAACGGCCCGACCAGGGCGCCGGGCTGGGCGTCCTTGAGGGCCGTCTGGTAGGCCGGCGGCATGACGTCGAGCGGGAAGAAGCCGCCGAAGTCGCCGCCGTTGAAGCGGGTGGCGCTGTCGATGGAGCGCTCCATGGCCAGGCCCTCGAACGGCCGGCCGGCGGCGACCAGGCGCTTGATGTCGGCGGCGGCCTCAGGCGAGCCGACGACGATCTGGCGGGCCTTGAACTGTTCCGAATGGGTCGCGAGGTCCTGCTGCTCGCGATACATCTTCTGGATATTTTCCTCGGTGACGCCCTTCTCGACGAAGCTTTCGACGACCATGTCGGCCAGCACGCGCTTGCGCACCGCCTCCAGCCGCCGCAGGGCGACCGGATCGTCGTCGAGGCCACGCTTGACCGCCTCGGCGCTGAGCAGTTCGCGGTCGACCACCTCGTCGAGCATCTGGCGGAACATTTCCGACTGGATGTCGAGCGGCTCGCCCTCCCCGATCAGGCCTTGCGCAATCGCCTCGCGCTTGACGTCGGAGGCCCAGACGGTCTGGCCATCGACGCGGGCGACGGCGACATCGCCGGTTTCCGGCGGCTTGTCGTTGCTGACCTTCGGCCCGCAGGCGGCCAGCACCAGCGCGGTGACAACGAAGAGCGGGGCGAGACGTCTGAGCATGAGGACTCCGTCGATCCAGACCGGTTCGATTAAGGCCTTTCGGGAGCAAAGGGAAACATTTGCAAGCGGCCGGAAGGAAGCTCGCGTTTATCCTCAATCGGATGTTTACCCGCGCCGTGCAACGAAACCGGGATTATTCGTCCAGTGGAGCCGCCGCGTACCGTGTTCAACGCTGACCCGAAGATCATTTCGCGCATGGCCCCGCACCTGCAAAGGGTGCTGGTGGTCGATTCGCAGCCGGCGGCGACGAAGCTGTTGCAGGACCTGCTCCGCAGCCTGGTGACCTGTCAGGTGTGGTCGGCGACCAGCGACGCCAAGGCCATCCAGGCGGCCCGGGCGATCGATCCGCAGATCATCTTCCTGGAGCACAGCGGCCCGGAGATCGACGGCGCCCGCCTGGCCCGGGCCCTGCGCCGCAGCGACCTGGCCTGTCGCAAGGTTCCGATCATCATGGTCACCAGCGAGGCGACGGCCCAGGCCATCCTGGGGGCCCGCGACGCCGGGGTGCACGAGTTCCTGCGCAAGCCCTACACGACCAAGGACCTGATGCGGCGGCTGGAAGCGGTGGCCCTGAAACCCCGCGACTGGGTCGAGGCGGTGCACTACGTCGGGCCGGACCGTCGGCGGTTCAACAGCGGCGAGTACGCCGGGCCGCGCAAGCGCCGCTCGGACTCGCGCAAGACGCCGGACCAGGATCGGATACTGCAGGCGCTGAAGATCACCCGGGCGGCGATGGCGGCGGTCGATAGCGACTGGATGCAGGCGCGCCGGGCGCTGCTGGCCCAGGCCGCCGATCTGCAGAAGGCGGCGGTCTCGGTCGGCGACCTGAAGCTGATGGACGCGGCGGTGACGCTGAACAAGGCGATCGGCGAGACGCTGGACCGGGCGAAACTGGAACCGGCCGTGGCGGCGATCACGGCCTTCCTGCCGAAGGACGAGACGAAGGCGGCTTAGGCCTGGCGCGCCCTCCCTCCCCGAATTGGGGAGGGCAGGCGCGCGTTGCGCGCCGGGTGGGGAAGTGGATCACCACGCCCGGCCGGTTAGGCTTCTCAGTGCTTGCTCGGGGAGGTCAGTGACCGACTTCCCCACCCGACGCGCGTAACCGCGCGTCTGCCCTCCCCAATTTGGGGAGGGAGGCCGCACCGCTTACGCCTCGACCAGGTTCCGGTCGCGGGCCGCGGCCTGCATGGCCTTCTGCAGCTTCTCGAAGGCCCGCACCTCGATCTGGCGGACCCGTTCGCGGCTGACGCCGTATTGCGAGGCCAGGTCTTCCAGGGTGGTCGGGTCGTCGCGCAGGCGGCGCTCGGTCATGATGTGACGTTCACGGTCCGACAGCTCGGCCATGGCTTCCTCGAGCAGGCCCATGCGCAGGGACTTCTCTTCGTTCTCGGCCAGCTCGGTTTCCTGCGAAACCTGATTGTCGTCCGACAGCCAGTCCTGCCACTCGGCGTCGCCGTCGACGCGCATCGGCGCGTTCAGCGAGGCGTCGGGACCGGACAGGCGCCGGTTCATCGACACCACTTCCGATTCCTGCACGCCCAGCTTGGTGGCGATGGAGGTGACGTGCTCGGGCAGCAGGTCGCCGTCCTCGAAGGCGCTGATCTGGCTCTTGGCCTTGCGCAGGTTGAAGAACAGCTTCTTCTGCGCCGCCGTGGTGCCCATCTTCACGAGCGACCAGCTGCGCAGGATGTATTCCTGGATCGAGGCGCGGATCCACCACATGGCGTAGGTGGCCAGGCGGAAGCCCTTGTCGGGCTCGAATTTCTTGACCGCCTGCATCAGGCCGACGTTGCCCTCGGAGATCACTTCCCCGATCGGCAGGCCGTAGCCGCGATAGCCCATCGCGATCTTGGCGACGAGGCGCAGGTGGCTGGTCACCATGCGGTGGGCGGCCTCCGGGTCCTCATGTTCCTTCCAGCGCTTGGCGAGCATGAACTCTTCGTCCCGCGCCAGCATGGGGAACTTGCGGATCTCGCTGAGGTAGCGCGACAGGCCGCCATCGGGCGACATGACGGAGAGTGATGCAGCAGCCATAATCTTGTCTTTCCCCTATATCGGCAGGCGTTCCGGGTCTGCCCGCTCCGCGGCACAGGCCACCCGCCCCCGTTCCAATGGATCACATAAGAACCCGTTGCGGCGTTTCAAAGGCCATGACGCGTTTGTAATCCGACGGTGGGTATAATCCTGAGCGCGGGAGTCAGGTATCGAAAAGCCCTGAGAGGGTTTTCAGAAAAGATCGACCCGTTGGCGGGATCCGGATTTGACAGGCCGGCCCCGCCAACTCAACTTTTGGCTGACGGAGGCAATCCATGCATCGCAGGTCTGTTCTTTTCCTTCCTCTGCTGGCGCTGGCGCGCCCCGCGCTGGCCGCCGAACCGACTCCCCCGGCCATCCTCAGCATCACGCCCACCAACGGCCTGACGAACATCGACCCTGGCATCCGGGTGCTTAGCATCATGTTCGACCGCCAGATGCGAAACAGCTGGTCGTTCGTGAAGAGCGACCAGGGCGAATGGCCGGAGATCAGGATGCCGGTTTTTCGACACGGCGATACCCTGTTCGCCGACATCAGTCTGAGGTCGGGGCGCACCTACGCCTTTTCGCTGAACAGCACGCGCTTCCGGAACTTTCGCAGCGGCGAAGGGGTCCCCCTGGCGCCCACCCTGATCCGCTTCACCACGAGGCCGTCAGAGAGCCAGCAGACCGACCTCTAGCGCCGCCATGTCGGCCGGCAGCGGGGTTTCGAAGCGCAGGCGCTCGCCGGTCACCGGGTGCACGAAACCGAGCACGGCCGCATGCAACGCCTGCCGCGCCAGGCCGGCCGTTTCGATGATGGCCCGCACGGCATTCGCCGGCGCTCCATTTCCGTAAACCGGATCGCCCAGGCAGGGCGCGCCCTTGCTGGCCAGGTGGACGCGGATCTGGTGGGTGCGGCCGGTTTCCAGCACGCAGCGGACGCGGGCCGCCACCGGCTTCGAACCGCCGTACGTCTGCTCGACGGTATAGTGGGTGATCGCCTCGCGGCCGCCGGCTTTCAGCACCGCCATCTTCTTGCGGTCGTGCGGGCTACGGCCGATCTGGGTCTGGATCACGCCCTCAGCCGGCGACGGCGCGCCACGGGTGAAGGCGATGTAGGCCCGCTCGATGTCGTGGGTCGCGAACAGGGCGGATAGGCCGGCGTGGGCGGCGTCGGACTTGGCCGCCACCATCACCCCGCTGGTGTCCTTGTCGAGGCGGTGGACGATGCCGGGCCGCAGCACCCCGCCGATCCCCGACAGGCTATCACCGCAATGGTGCAGCAGGGCGTTGACCAGGGTGCCGCTCTCGGTGCCCGGCCCCGGATGGGCGGCCATGCCGGCCGGCTTGTCGATGACGATCAGGTGCTGGTCTTCGTAGAGCACCGTCAGCGGGATGGCTTCAGGCCGGGGCTCGGCGGCGACGGGCGCGGGGATGGAAATCTCGTAGGTCCCGGCCTGGGCCTTGGCCGAGGCGTCGGTCACCGGCCGGCCGTCCCGCCGGATCAGCCCGGCCGCCATCAGCGCCTGGATCCGGCCGCGCGACAGCTCGGCGACCAGGTCGGCCAGCACCTTGTCCAGGCGACCGCCGGCCTCGGGGACCTCGACCACACGGAGGCCGAGGTCGACCGCGTCGTCGCCCTCCGCGATCTGATCATCAGGCAGGCTCTCGTCGCTCATGAAGCCATCCGTGCCGCCGGCAGGGGCCCGGGTCAACCGACAGACCGGGGCGTTCTCCCCCTTGGGTCGCCGCAAGCCCTTTTAGTTTCCCGATTTCGCACAATCGTCGTGACAGCGTCATGCAATCCCCCTAGCTCCACCTGATCACTGTTCAGGTTCGAGGGGATACGAACTATGACGCCGTCTTACCGTCGCCTGCTGCTCGCCGCAGCGGGTCTTTCCGCCATTGCCTTCTCCACCGCCGTGCACGCCCAGGAGGCGGATTCGGTCGAGGAGATCGTCGTCACCGCCCAGAAGCGCGAGCAGCAGGCGGTCGATGTGCCGATCGCCCTGACCGCCCTCAGCGGCCAGCGGCTTGAGAAACTCGGCGTTGAGGACTTCGCCGACCTGGCGCTGTTCACCCCGGGCTTCGAGGTCCAGGACCAGTCGCCCAACAACCCCGGCTTCGTGATACGCGGCATCACCTCGGACTCCACCGACAGCTTCTCGGAAGCCCGCGTCTCGGTGTTCCAGGACGGCGTTTCGATCTCGAAGGCGCAAGGCAGCTACGTCGAACTGTTCGATCTCGAGCGCGTCGAGGTGGCCAAGGGCCCACAATCGACCCTCTACGGCCGCGGCGCCCTGATCGGGGCCGTCAACGTCATCCAGGCCAAGGCCGACCCGTCCGGCTTCGACGCCGCCCTGAAGGTCACCGGCGGCGACTTCGGCCTGATGCAGGTCGATGGCATGGTCAACGGCGCCTACAGCGACGCCTTCGCCATCCGCCTGGCCGGCCGCTGGCGCCAGCGCGACGGCTATGTCGAGAACCTGGGCGAGGGCGACGACTTCCAGTCGGTCGACAGCGCCGCCTGGCGCCTCGCGATGGCCTATGAGCCGAACGACAGCTTCCGCGCCGACCTGCTGGTCAACTGGCAGCAGGACCGCGCCGCCGGCACCGCCTTCAAGTCGCTGAACTACAACCAGACCGATCCGGTCACCGGCGCCGTGCTCGCCGGCACGGACGTGCGGGACGGCGCCGCCATCGGCGCCCCCGCCGGCTTCATCGGCGGCGACGAGCTGGGCGTCGACCGCACGGTGCAGGGTGTTACGGGCCTGATCACCTGGGACCTGAACGACAGCTTCACCCTCAGCTCGATCACCGCCTACCGCGAGTTCGACAGCCAGGAGGTGTTCGACGCCGACGGCCTGAGCCAGCCCCTGCTGACCGGGCTGAACGACGCCCAGGACAAGCAGTGGAGCCAGGAGTTCCGCCTGAACTTCGACGACGGCGGCCGCTTCAAGGGCTTCGCGGGCCTCAGCTGGTTCAAGAATGAGAGCGAGCAGCTGATTCCCCTGCAGTTCGACGAGCGCCTCGGCCTCGCCGACCTGACCGGCCAGCTGAATGCCGGCGCCGCCGGCTCCGGCCTGCCGGCCAACACGCCCGCGCCGATGGCCTATTTCGGCAACACGGCCTTCACCGGCGCCCTGATCCAGGGCCTGGTCGCCCAACTGTCGGAAAATCCCAACACCGCCGCCTTCGACCCGGCCATCGTCCTGACGACGCCCCAGGCCCAGGCCATCGCCGCCAATCTGCGCGGCAATCATACCGAGGCGGTGCAGACCACCAGCGACCTCGACGCCCTCGACCTGTTCGTCGACGGGACCTTCGCGGTGACCGACAAATTCGAGATCTCGGCCGGCCTGCGCTACACCCGCGATGAGAAGGACACCGGCTTCCGCTCCTTCACCGTCGGCGGCCGCAGCGTGCTCGGCGGCGCCATCGGGGCGGCCCAGCTGGCCGGCCAGGCCAACCAACTGATCGCCAGCGGCATCCCGGCCAACGTCACCCAGGGCAACGCCCTGCTGGCCCAGGCCAACGCCATCCTCGGCGCCCTGCAGAGCCCGCTCGTGCAGCTGATCCCGGAATCGGCCCTGCCCAACTTCGGCCTGACCTTCCAGCCGACCGCGGGCAACGGCGACGGCACGGCGATGAGCCACACCGACGAGGCCTTTACCTGGCGCCTGGTCGGCCGTTACGCGGTCAGCGACGACCTCAACCTCTACGCCAGCTACGCCCGAGGCCGTCGCCCCGAGATCCTCGCCACCGGGGCTCCGACCACGCCGGGCGGCGCGGCCCGCTTCGACGCCATCGAGGCCGAGACCGTCGACAGCTACGAGGTCGGCGCCAAGGCCGCCCTCCTGGACGGCCGGCTGCGGCTCGACGGCTCGGTCTATTATTACGACTACCAGGACTTCCAGACCGTCATCCAGGACGGGGTGGTGTTCACCATCGCCAACGCCGGCAAGGCCAAGGCCTATGGCTTCGAGGGGCAAATGGACTGGCGCGCGGCGCCCGGCCTGAACCTCTACGCCACCTATGCTTACAGCCACGCCCGCTTCGACGGCGGCGCCTACGACGGCAACCACTTCCGCCTGTCGCCGGACCACACCCTGTCGCTGGCCGCCAGCTGGAGCTTCGACGCCCTCGGCGGCACCTTCGACATCCGCCCCAGCTACAGCTGGCAGTCGGAGGTCTTCTTCGACGACAACAACGACCGCGCGGTGTTCCAGCAGCCGCCCGGCGCCTTCGTCGCCGACAACATTCAGGACGAGAAGCAGGACAGCTACGGGCTGGTGAATCTGCGGGCCAGCTACCGCCCGGCGAACACCAATGTCACCTTCGAGCTGTTCGCCACCAACCTGACCGACGAAGACTACATCATCGACGCCGGCAACACCGGCGACAGCCTCGGCCTGCCGACCTTCATCCCCGGCGCGCCGCGGATGGTCGGCGGCAGCATCGGCTGGACGTTCTAGCAGACGGATCAGTTCCTCCTCCGGGGGCGTAGCCCACGGGGGAGGGGGACCGCGGCCGAAGGGCGTGGTGGAGGGGGCTGCGCCGGCCTGTCAGGACAAAGAGCTTTCTGGCGGAGGCGGCGATAGCTGCGTTCATGATCAACCCGATCCGCCGGCGCTGCCCCCTCCACCACCGGGCCTTAAGTCGGCCCGGCGGTCCCCCTCCCCCGTCGCTGTGCGCCGGAGGAGGAATTGGCGTCAGCCCTTCCCCGTCGCTTCCTCTTCCTTGCCGGTGATCGAGCCTTCGGTGAACAGGTACTCTTTCAGCTGATCGTCGAATTCGCTGTCGTTGCGCCGGATCCACTCAAGCGCCATGGCGGCGTGCTCGATCTCTTCATGCGCATTGTGCAGCAGGATCTTGCGCAGCTCCTCGTCGTCGCAGTCGTCCGCGCGCTGGCGATACCAATCGACGGCTTCCAACTCCTCGATCAGCGAAGATATGGCGTAGTGCAGATTCAACGTCTTCGCTTTGAGCTTTTCGCGGGGAACGTGGAGGCCTTCGCTGGACACTGTCATCTCCTTGTTGTCGGATGGAACGACAAGAACGCACGAAAGCGCCGCAGGGGAAGACCATGAACATCGACAGACGCAAATTGTTGGCCGGCTTCGGCCTCGGCGCTTCCGCCATCGCCGGTTCGGCCCGCGCGCACGGCGACCATGTCATGGGCGCCTTCAACCACGGCGTCGCCTCGGGCGATCCCCTGCAGGACCGCCTGATCGTCTGGACCCGCCTGACGCCGCATGACGGCCACGGCCTGGAAGACATCAACGGCGAACTGCACATCGCCACAGACGCCAGCTTCGCCAAGCCGCGCCTCATCAAGGTCGCCGCCACCGCCGACCGCGACTGGACCATCAAGGTCGATGTCGACGGGCTGAAGGCCGGGACCGAGTATTTCTACCGCTTCAAGGTCGGCAAGACGCTCTCGCCGGTCGGCCGGGGCCGCACCCTGCCCGAGAAGACCGACGAGGTTGTGCTGGCCGTGGCCAGCTGCGCCCTGTTCATCCAGGGCTACTTCAACGCCTACGACGCGATCGCGCGGATGGACCGGGTCGACGCCGTCATCCACCTGGGCGACTACATCTACGAGTACGGGGCGAGCGAATACGGGGCTGGCTCGCCGGTTGCCAAGGACCGCAAGCTCGATCCGCCGACCGAGATCCTCACCCTGAGCGACTACCGTCGGCGCCACGCCTGCTACAAGGCCGACGCCAACCTGCAGGCCGCCCACGCCCGCGCCGCCTGGATCGTGGTCTGGGACGACCATGAGACGGCCAACGACAGCTGGGTCAGCGGGGCCGAGAACCACAGCCCGGACAAGGAAGGCGACTGGGCCACCCGCAAGGCCGCCGCCCTGAAGGCCTACTTCGAATGGATGCCGATCCGTGATCCGGCCGGCGCGATGTCGGCAGCGATCTACCGGTCGTTCCGCTTCGGCGATCTGGCCACCCTGCTGATGACCGAGACCCGGCTGACGGCCCGCACCGAGGCCATGGACGCCGGCCGCGACCTGATGGTCGACGGCAAGCCCGACATCGCCGGTTTCATGACCAGGCTCAACGACCCGGCCCGCCGCCTGATGGACGAGCGCCAGCATGCCTGGCTGGCCGGGGAACTGGGCCGCTCGGTCAAGGCCGGCGAGACCTGGCAGGTGATCGGCAACCAGATCGTCATGGGCAAGGTGCTCAGCCCCGACCTGCGCAAGACCATGGGCGAGGACGCCTGGGGCAAGCTGCTGAAGTCGGTGCCGGACTATGTCGCCCAGGCGGTGACCGTCTCCTCGCAGCTGTCGGCGACGCCGATCCCGGTCAACCTCGACCAGTGGGACGGCTATCCGGCCGACCGCGAGCGGGTCTATGCGACCTTCAAGGCGACCAAGGCCCGGCCGATCGTGCTGGCCGGCGACAGCCACAGCTTCTGGGCCAACGAGTTGTCGGACCTGTCCGGAACCCTGGTCGCCGCCGAATTCGGCACGACGGGAATCACCAGCCCCGGGTTCGCGGACATGCTGCCGGGCGTGCCGCTGAACGAGGCGCTGATCGCCCGCAATCCGGAAGTGAAATTCGCCGACAGCGCCGCCAAGGGCTTCGTGAAGCTGACCCTGACGAAAGAGAAGGCGGTCGCCGAAATGGTCGCCGTCTCTACGATCTTCGCGCCGGAGTATGAGGTGAAGACGCTGAAGACCTTCACCGTCACCCCGGACGGAACCGGGGTGAGCAAGCTCGCCTGATCCAGGTTCCTCCTCCGGGACGAAGTCACGGGGGAGGGGGACCGCCGGCCCGACTTCAGGGCCGGTGGTGGAGGGGGCAGCGCCGGCCCTCGACGATGATCATGAATGCAGCGGTCACGGCCGCGCCAGAACGTAACTCAACCGGACAAGCCGGTGCCGCCCCCTCCACCACCGCCTTCGGCGGCGGTCCCCCTCCCCCGCCGCTACGCGTCGGAGGAGGAATTTTCTATGAGCTGGCCGTCAACGACCAGCCGGTAGAAGCACGAGCGGAAGCCGACGTGGCAGGCGCCGCCGTCGCCCTGTGGCCGGACCTTGAGCAGCACCGCATCCTGGTCGCAGTCGAGTCGGACCTCGACGATGGTCTGCACCTGGCCGCTGGTCTCGCCCTTTTTCCAGAGAGCGTTCCGCGAGCGGCTGAAATAGTGGGCCTCGCCGGTGTCCAGCGTCAGCCGCAAGGCCTCGGCGTTCATCCAGGCCAGCATCAGCACCTCGCCGCTGTCGGCGTGCTGGGCGACGGCGGCGATCAGGCCATTGGCGTCAAAGCGCGGCGCGATGATCGCGCCGCGTTCGAGGCTTTCCGTATCGGGGGCGGTGGGAAACACGCCTCCCCTCCTTGATTGACTACCGCTTGCCCATCTCGACAAAGCCGAGGAAGCGGTCGCGCAGGCTGGCGTCGGTCTTGAACACGCCGCGGAACTGGGTGGTGATGGTCGAGACGTTGCGGTGGTGCACGCCGCGGGTGGTCATGCACTGGTGCTCGGCGTCGATCAGGATGGCCACGCCGGCCGGCTTGAGGCTGTCACAGATCGCGTCGGCGATCTGCTGGGTCATGGTTTCCTGCGTCTGCAGGCGCTTGGCGAAGATCTCGACCACGCGCGCCAGCTTGGAAATCCCCACCACCCGGTTGGTCGGCATGTAGGCGACGTAGGCCTTGCCGAGGAACGGGGCCATGTGGTGCTCGCAGTGGCTCTCGACCTCGATGTCCTTCAGGAAGACGATGTCGTCATAGCCCTGAACGTCCTCGAAGATGCGCGACAGTTCCTTGCCGGGATCGGCGGTGTAGCCCTCGAACCATTCGCCATAGGCATCGACCACCCGCTTGGGCGTATCGAGCACGCCCTCGCGGCGCGGGTCGTCGCCGGCCCAGGCGATCAGGGTGCGGACAGCCTCCATGGCCTCTTCGCGGCTCGGACGCTTTACGGGTTCAAGATCAAGGCCGGAGGTGGCCAGGGTTCGCTCGGTGATGGCGTCCATGTCGGAGAGGGTCCCTTGAGGCTGAGTTGCGCCGGAACGACGATCGCTCCGGAAAGACGCGTGCCACCTCAATCACGTTCCCGCAGGCCGTGGCCTACTCGGGCAGCCACAGCTATATGGGACGCCCCTGCAAACGGGCAAGCCGCAACGTCGCGTAACTGTCACCAGAAAAACTGCACCAGAGACCATGACCCTCAAGCTGTATGACACCATGGCCCGCAAGAAGCGGCCCTTCGAACCCGCCAACGACAAGCGGGTGACGATGTATGTCTGCGGCCCCACCGTTTACGGATACGCCCATATCGGCAACGCCCGGCCGGTCGTGGTCTTCGATGTGCTGTTCCGCCTGCTGCGCCATCTCTATGGCGAGGACCAGGTGGTCTATGCTCGCAACGTCACCGATGTGGACGACAAGATCAACCAGAAGGCCGCCGATGAAGGCGTCGAGATCGGCGTCATCACCGAGCGCTTCTTCAAGGCCTATCTGGAGGACATGGATGCGCTCGGCGCCCTGCGGCCGACGCATCAGCCCAGGGCCACCGACTTCATCAAGGAGATGGTCGAGGCCATCGCCGACCTGATCACCAAGGGCGGCGCCTACGAGGCCGAGGGCCATGTGCTGTTCGATACGCAGGCGGCCAAGGACTATGGCCAGCTGTCGGGCCGCAGCCTCGACGACATGATCGCCGGGGCCCGCGTCGAGGTCGCCCCCTACAAGCGCCATGCCGCCGACTTCGTGCTGTGGAAGCCGTCCAAGCCCCACGAACCGCGCTGGCCCTCGCCCTGGGGCGACGGCCGTCCAGGCTGGCACAGCGAATGCTCGACGATGATCGAACAGGTGCTGGGCCTGCCCATCGACATTCACGGCGGCGGCATCGACCTGGTCTTCCCGCACCATGAGAACGAGCTGGCCCAGGCGACCTGCGCTCACCACGGCGGCGAATTCGCCCGCTTCTGGATGCACAACGGCTTCCTCGACATGGACGGGACGAAAATGTCCAAGAGCCTGGGCAACGTCATCATCCCGCATGAGCTGTTGCAGGTCGTGCCCGGTGAACTGGTCCGCTGGGCCTTGCTCAGCGCCCACTACCGCCAGCCGCTCGACTGGACCGAGAGCCTGCTCGACCAGAGCCGCAAGGCGCTGGACCGTCTCTATGGGGCGTTGCAGGACGCGGCCCGGGAGGTCGGAACGGCCAAGGCCGGGGCCGAGGTCGGGGAGAAGGCGCGGGACGTCGAATATGCCCTGCTCGACGACCTCAATACGCCCAAGGCGCTGTCGGCGCTCTTCGCCCTGTCGGACGACCTGCGCACGGCCATCGCCGAAGGCGACAAGTCCGCCATTGCAGGCGCCCGCGACGACCTGGTCACCGCCGGCGCCCTGCTGGGCTTCCTGCAGAAGGCCCCCGGCGAGTGGTTCCAGGGCGCGGCGGCCGACGGCCTGAAGGACCAGGTCGAGGCCCTGCTGGTGCAACGCGCCGAGGCCCGCGCCTCGAAGGACTGGCCGACCGCCGACCGCATCCGCGGCGAGCTGGACGCGCTGGGCGTTGTGGTGATGGACGGCCCGCAAGGGGCCACCTGGCGCTTGAAGGCCGCCGGGGAATAGGACAGCCGAGATGAAGATCGAACACCGCATCGGCATCCAGGCCAATACCGACTCCATCTGGGAGGTGCTCAGCGACCTCGATCACTGGGGCGACTGGTGTCCCATGTATCCGCGGGCCGCCGGGACCATCCGTATCGGCTCGGTGCTGGACATCGACGAGCATGTCCCGGGCCTGAAGGTTCACAACATCCGGCCCGTGGTCCTCGACTGGGCGCCCTACGACCACATCCACTGGCGCACCAAGATGATGCGCGGTTGGGTGACCGGCACCCGCTTCTTCGAGATCGAGGAGCTGACCCCCGGCAGCTGCATCTTCTCGAACGGCGAACTGTATCAGGGCCTGCTGGTCGATTTCGCCGTGCCGCGCGCCATCCGCTTCAAGATCCGCGAGGCCTACGAACAGTTCGGCGAGGCGCTGAAGGCCGAGGCCGAAAAGCGTTGGCATGCGGGCGGCGACCTCCCAAATAAGCCCCGATGATCGACGACCTCTACAGCGCCCGCATCCTCGCCTTGGCCGCCAACATGCCGCGCGCCGGGCGCCTGGCTGCGCCGCAGGGGTCGGCGGAACGTGTCGCCAAGCTGTGCGGCAGCCGGATCACCGCCGACGTCACCCTCGACGACAGCGGCCACGTCGCCGACTTCGCCCAGGAGGTCCAGGCCTGCGCGCTCGGCCAGGCCGCCGCCGCCGTGCTCGGCGAGAACGTCATCGGCGCCACGGCGCACGAAATTGAAACGGCGCGCGATGCATTCCGTGCTATGCTGAAGGAAGGCGGCGCACCGCCTGAAGGACGTTTCAAGGACCTGGCCGTGTTGATGCCCGTGAAGGACTATCCCGCCCGTCACGCCTCGAGCCTGCTGGCTTTCGAGGCGGCGCTGGCTGCTGTCCAGCAGGCGAAAGCACGAACTAGCGGCGCCGACGCGGCTTGATCCCGTGCGGCTGCGCGGGGTAAGCGCGGGGCTTCGTTCACCCATCACATGCGCGTCGGCATGACCCTCTATGAACGCAGCGTCCGGCTGGCGCACCGCGCCTACAAGGTCACGCTGTCCCCGTGGACGGGGCGCCAGTGCCGCTTTCTTCCGACCTGTTCGGACTACGGCCGCGACGCCCTGATCCAGCACGGACCGATCAAGGGCGGCTACCTGACCGTCCATCGCCTGTGCAGATGCCATCCCTGGGGCGGTTCCGGATACGACCCGGTCCCTCCGCCGAAAAGAAAATGCGAAGTGTCATGATCGACCTGATTTTCCCCGACGGCTCCGCCCGTCAGTATCCCGAAGGCAGCAGCGGCCGGGACGTCGCCGCCGCCATCTCCAAATCGCTTGAGAAGCGCACCCTGCTCGTCCGCCTCGACGGCAAGCTCTACGACTTCGACCGCCCCCTGCCCCACGGCGGCAAGGTCGAGTTCGTCGACCGCAGCGACCCCGACGCGCTCGATACCATCCGCCACGACGCCGCCCACGTGCTGGCCGAGGCGGTGCAGGAGTTGTTCCCCGATGCCCAGGTGACCATCGGTCCCAACGTCGAGGACGGCTTCTATTACGACTTCGCCCGCGAGACGCCGTTCTCGACGGACGACTTCGCCGCCATCGAGAAGAAGATGCGCGAGATCGTCGATCGCGACGAGAAGATCACCCGCGAGGTCTGGGACCGCGAGGAGGCGATCGCCCACTTCGACAGCATCGGCGAGCAATACAAGGCCCAGATCATCCGCGACCTGCCCGGCACGGACGAGATCACGGTCTATCGCCAGGGGAACTGGAAGGACCTCTGCCGGGGTCCCCACCTGCCGTCGACCAAGCATGTCGGCAAGGCCTTCAAGCTGACCAAGCTGGCCGGCGCCTACTGGCGCGGCGACCAGAACAACGCCCAGCTGCAGCGCATCTACGCCACGGCCTGGGCCACCGAGGAAGACCTCGCCGCGCACCTCAAGCGCGTCGAGGAGGCCGAGAAGCGCGATCACCGCAAGATCGGCAAGATCATGGACCTCTTCCACATCCAGGAAGAGGGCAAGGGCATGGTGTTCTGGCACCCCAAGGGCTGGACCATGTACCGCGCCCTGGAGGCCTACATGCGCCGCATGACCGAGGCGGGAGGATACGTCGAGGTCAAGACGCCCCAGATCCTCGACCGCTCCCTGTGGCAGACGTCGGGCCACTGGGAGAAGTTCGGCCACGCCATGTTCACCTGCGAAACGGCCGAGGGCGAGAGCCTGGCCGTCAAGCCGATGAACTGCCCCGGCCATGTGCAGATCTTCAACGTCGGCCAGAAGTCCTACCGCGAGCTGCCGCTGCGCATGGGCGAGTTCGGCGCCTGTCACCGGTTCGAGCCTTCGGGCGGCCTGCACGGCATCATGCGGGTTCGGGCCTTCACCCAGGACGACGGCCACATCTTCTGCCGAGACGACCAGATCGAGAGCGAGACGACGACCTTCGTGAAGCTGCTCTACCAGGTTTACGAGGACCTCGGCGTCGAGCTGCACAGCGTCAAGCTCGCCCTGCGGCCCGAGCTGCGGGCCGGCACGGACGAGGTCTGGGACATCGCCGAGAGCAAGCTGGAACGGGCCGCCATCGCCGCCGGCATGACGGTGGAGATGCTGCCGGGCGAGGGCGCCTTCTACGGCCCGAAGCTCGAGTTCCACCTGAAGGACGCCATCGGCCGCACCTGGCAGTGCGGCACGCTGCAGCTCGACTTCGTGCTGCCTGAACGCCTCGACGCCGAATACGTCGGCGAGGACGGCCAGAAGCACCGCCCGGTCATGCTCCACCGCGCCATCCTCGGCACCTTCGAGCGTTTCCTCGGCATCCTGATCGAGAACTACGGCGGGGCCTTCCCGCTGTGGCTGTCGCCCGTGCAGGCCGTGGTGGCGACGATCACCTCGGACGCCGATGAGTTCGCGGTCGCCACGGCGGCGAAGTTCAAGGCCGCTGGCCTGCGGGTCGAGACCGATCTTCGCAACGAGAAGGTCGGCTACAAGATCCGCGAGCACAGCCTGGCCAAGGTCCCGGTCATCGCCGTCGTCGGCCGCAAGGAGGCCGAGGAAGGCAAGGTCGCCATCCGCCGGTTCGGATCGCAGGACCAGACCATCGTCACGGTCGAGGAGGCTATCGCCCTGCTGACGGCGGAAGCGACGCCGCCGGACCTGAAGCGCTGATGCGTCAAGGCGCCGCCCCTTCCCCTGCCGGAAGGGGCGGACTCTTCACTACCGGTTAATGCCACACGCCCAGAATCGTCAGCCTGTAACCCGGGCTGGATTTTCACCTCCTTGCGCAGTCTCATCGCCGCCGTCGAGCGTATCGAGCCCCTGACCGTCTATGGTCGGGTGGCGGCCGTGAACGGGCTGCTGATCGAGGCGCGTGGCGGCCTCAGCCACCTCGCCGTCGGGGCCCGGGCCGAGATCACCCGCCGCGCCGCCTCGCCGCTGGCCGCCGAGGTGGTCGGCTTCCGCGACGCCCGCGCCCTGCTCATGCCATTCGGGCCCGTAGAGGGCGTCGCGCCCGGGGCCGAGATCCGCATCCAGCCGGACGGCGCATCCGTGCGCCCCAGCAAGGCCTGGCTCGGCCGCATCATCGACGCCTTCGGCGAGCCCATCGACGGCAAGGGGCCCCTGCCGCAGGGAGAAGCCAGCTATCCCCTGCGCGCCTCCCCGCCCCCGGCTCACGCCCGCGGCCGGGTCGGCGAGCGGCTGGACCTCGGCGTCCGGGCCATGAACGTCTTCACCACCACCTGCCGGGGCCAGCGCCTGGGCATCTTCGCCGGGTCGGGCGTCGGCAAGTCGGTGCTCCTCTCCATGCTGGCCCGCCAGGCCGACTGCGACGCGGTCGTGGTGGGGCTGATCGGCGAACGGGGCCGGGAAGTGCGCGAGTTCATCGAGGAGACCCTTGGCGAGGAGGGTCTCAAGCGCGCCGTCGTCATCGTCGCCACCTCCGACGAACCCGCTCTCAAGCGCCGCCAGGCCGCCTACATGACCCTGGCCGTGGCCGAAGCCCTGCGTGACAAGGACATGGAAGTCCTCTGCCTGATGGACAGCGTCACGCGCTTCGCCATGGCGCAGCGTGAGATCGGCCTGGCGGCCGGCGAGCCGCCGACCACCAAGGGCTATACCCCGACCGTCTTCACCGAGCTGCCCAAGCTGCTGGAGCGGGCCGGGCCCGGGCCGATCCGGCCGGACGGCACCACGGCGGGACCGATCACCGGCCTGTTCACCGTGCTGGTCGACGGCGACGATCACAACGAGCCGATCGCCGACGCCGTGCGCGGCATTCTCGACGGCCACATCGTCATGGAGCGGGCCATCGCCGAGCGCGGCCGTTTCCCGGCGATCAATGTGCTGAAGTCCATCAGCCGGACCATGCCCGGCTGCCAGAACATGGACGAACGCGACGTGGTCAAGGGCGCCCGCCAGGTGATGGCGGCCTGGGCCAACATGGAAGAGCTGATCCGCATCGGCGCCTATCGGGCCGGCGCTGATCCGGTGGTCGACCGGGCCATCGCCCTGAATCCGGCCATCGAGGCCTTCCTCGGCCAGGACGCCCACGAGGCGACCTCGCTGGAAGACAGTTTCGCCCATCTCGACCAGATTCTGCAGAGTGAGTTCGCATGAAGGCCGTCGGCTCCCTGATCCGTTTGTCCAATTTCCAGGTCGAGGAACTGCAGAAGCGGCTCAGCGTCATTGTCGACGCCCGCACCCAGTGGGAACTGCGCATGGCCGTGCTCGAGGCCGAGGCCGAAAGCGAACTGGCCAACGCCCGCGCCGACGCCGAGGCCGGCTGGTATCTGGTCGGCTTCCGTGACGGCGTGAAGGTCCGCCGCAAGGCCATCCAGGACAACATCGACAGCCTGATCGCCGAAGAGGAAGGGGCCCGCGACGCGCTGAACGAAGCCTTCGAAGGCCTCAAGAAGTACGAGCAGGTCGCCGAGAAGGCCGCCCAGGCCGCCCGCCGGGAAGAGAACCGCCGCGAGACGGCCGCCTTGGACGAGCTCGGCCTGCGCCGGGTGGCGGCCAGGTGAAGCCCACCACAAAAGCCCTCCCCCTCGAGGGGGGAGGGTTGGGTGGGGGTGTATCCCCGCTGCCTCCGGAAGCGCGCAATGGGGCGCCGGCGCCCAATTTCACTCCGTCGGAAGAGCCGGTGGGAGCACCCCCAACCCCGACCCTTCCCCCCTCGAGGGGGAAGGGAGTCTCTCGTCGTCTTGCTATAGCTTCAGGTTTCGCCCTCGCCGCCTGTGGTCCCAGGGCCAACGGCCAGCCGGTCTCCGGACCCGTCCCGCCGCTGAAGTCCCTGGCGCCGTTCCCGATCGGGACCTGCGTCCAAGCCCGCTTCCTCGACGACCCGGCCTACGCCGCCCTGCTCACCGAACACTTCTCCCAGCTCACCGCCGAGTGGGAGATGAAGATGGAATACACCGTCCAGGACGACGGCTCCTTCCGCTTCGACCGCCCCGACGCCATCGCCGGCTTTGCCCGCCGGCACGGCCTCAAGCTCTTCGGCCACACCCTGATCTGGTACGCCCAGGCGCCGGCCGCCTTCGTCAACCTGGATGAAAGCCGCACCAGCTTCGCCCGCGCCTACGACAACTACATCACCGCCTTCGTCGGCCGCTATCGCGGCCACGCCAGCGGCTGGGACGTGATCAACGAGCCGATAAAGGACGACGGCTCGGGCCTGCGCGAGCACCTGTGGAGCCGGCGCCTGGGCGAGATCGACCACATGGTCCGCGCCTTTCACGTGGCCCGCGCGGCCGATCCGGACGCGGTGCTGCTGATCAACGACTACAATCTGGAGAGCAACCCGGCCAAGCTCGACCAGTACCAGCGGCTGATCGACCGCCTGCTCAACGCCGGCGCTCCGATTACCGGCATCGGCTGCCAGACCCACTGCAACGCCGACCTGCCCGCCGGCGCCCTGACCCGCACGATCAATGCGCTGGCCCGTTTCGGCCTGAAGGTGCACGTCTCGGAGATGGACGTCTCCATCGTCCGGGCCGGCGGCTGGTTCGTCTCCCGCGAAGAGAAGGAGGCCGCCCAGGCCCGGCTGTACGCCGAGGCCATGAGCGCCTTCGCCGCCCTGCCGGAACAGCAGCAGTTCGCCTTCACCATCTGGGGCGTGCGCGATCCGGAGAGCTGGCTGGTCAAGGAGGACCGGTCGGACACGCCGCTGCTGTTCGATGCGGGCGGGCGGGCCAAGCCGGCGTTCCTGGCGGTGGAAGCGGCGCTCAGGGATTAGGACGGACGGTATCGAAGCGGCAACCATTATACCGCGAGCGCTCCGACCCACAAAAATAGCCGGCGGCGCCCGATCCGGACGGAGACGCGGCTGAAAGCTCCGCAGCCGTGGGGTTTGGCGTGGATTCAGGCCGCGGGAATGTAGCTTCGGGCGTAGGGGAGTCGTGGGTCGGGCGGCGGGGTTTGTGGGTCGAAAAGGCTTCGCGACGACCTACGCACCGGTCAAGGCGCCGGACGAAGGCCGGAAAAGGCGATGAATATGTCTAGACATATTCAGTACATCATTGATTGGATTAGCTTTTTTTAGCCTTGCCCGTGCACGCCGGCCCCGAGGTCCATCCCCGAGGCGACCTCATTGAGCATCTCGCTCAGGGCTTCGGCCGGCGCCGTCTCCGACTCGACGAACAGGCTGACGACCCCCCTGGGCAGAACCAGGCCGGCATAGCTGAACGCCCCGCCCGCCTGCAGCCGGCCGTGATAGGCGACCATCCTGCCCCAGTCCTGCGCCACGATGACCGGATCGACCATCTCGAACAGCCAGCCATGCGTGCGGGCGGCCGTCAGGTGGGTTTCGATGCGATGGTCGACCAGTTTGGCGGCGACGGCGTCCAGCTCGTCCTCGCCCGTCAGCATCGGTTCGGTCGTGACCGTCAGGCTGGCGTTGCGCAGGGGCGAGTCGAAGACGTAGCGGTCGGTGACGTCATGGATCACCTGCACCCAGCCGTCATCGAGGGCGAGCGTGAATTCCGGCGTCTCCAGCGTCGGCATCTAGCCGGCGAACGGTCGCTGCGGCGGGCCGCCGGTGTTGACCGGGCCGCCGACCTCGCGCTCGGCGGCGATGCGCAGGCCCTTGAGGTCGTCGGCGATGCGGAAGACGGCCACGTAGAATTCACAGAAGGAGCGCCACAGCAGGACCAGGGCGAAACAGATCAGCACCCCGGCCACGGCCAGCGGAATGGCCAGCAGCTTGCCGACGATTTCCTGCTCCTTCAGGGCCACGCCGATGGCGGCGCCGATCGAGCCGAAGGCGCCCAGGACAATGACGCCGAGGCCCGCCCAGTAGATCAAATGGATGACCGGCCCGGTCAGCAGCCGCTCGAAGGTCAGGAGATCCCGCAGCACGTCGCCGGTTTCGCCAGACTTCCGTCTCGATTTCGTAGCCATCCCCGACCTCTTGGGTTGCAGCCTTTAGATACGCCGGCCGCTCGTTGGCGCATCGCTATCAGCGCAGACGCGTTGCGGCAACAGGCGCCCCGTCGCGACAGCCCCGCGCGTTGACTTCGGGGGGGTCGCTGCTTAAGTCTCCCGCGCGCTCGAAATGCGGTTTTCTGGCGTGTTCCCGGGCGTTTTCGCCCCGCCAGTCACTATTGCACGGACCTTATCCCTACATGCTCGGCTTCGCTCGCAAGCTCTTCGGTTCCGCCAACGACCGCCAGGTCAAGGCCTTCGCCGCCCAGGTCTCCAAGATCAACGCCCTCGAGCCGGCGATGTCCGCCCTCAGCGACGAGCAGCTCCGCGCCAAGACCACCGAGTTCAAGGACCGCCTGGCCAAGGGCGAAACCCTCGATGCGCTGCTGGTCGAAGCCTTCGCCGTGGTCCGCGAGGCTTCCAAGCGGGTGCTGGGCCAGCGGCACTACGACGTGCAGATGGTCGGCGGCATGATCCTGCACAAAGGCGGCATCGCCGAGATGCGAACCGGCGAGGGCAAGACCCTGGTCGCCACCCTGCCAACCTACCTCAATGCGCTGGGCGGCAAGGGCGTCCACGTCATCACCGTCAACGACTACCTGGCCAGCCGCGACGCCGAATGGATGGGCCGCGTCTATCAGTTCCTGGGCCTCAGCGTCGGCGTTATCGTCAACGGCCTCTCCCAGAACCAGCGCCAGCAGTCCTACCGCAGCGACATCACCTACGGCACCAACAACGAGTTCGGCTTCGACTACCTGCGCGACAACCTGGTCTATGACGTCAGCGAGATGGTCCAGCGCGGCCACAACTTCGTCATCGTCGACGAAGTGGACTCGATCCTCATCGACGAGGCCCGCACGCCGCTGATCATCTCCGGCCCGACCGAAGACCGCAGCGAGCTCTACAAGATCGTCGACCTGATCGTGAAAGAATTGATCCTCGACAAGACCAACTACGAGTACGACGAGAAGCAGCGCCAGGTGCTGCTGACCGAGATCGGTCAGGAAAACGTCGAGAACATGCTGATCGCCGGCAACCACCTGGGCGAGGACACCGCCGGCCTCTACGACGCCGCCAACGTCTCCATCGTGCACCATGTGAACCAGGCGCTGCGCGCCAACGTCATCTACCAGCGCGACAAGGACTATATCGTCAAGGCCGGCGAGATCATCCTGATCGACGAGTTCACCGGCCGCATGATGACCGGCCGCCGGCTGTCGGAAGGCCTGCACCAGGCCATCGAGGCCAAGGAAGGCGCCGACATCCAGCCCGAGAACCAGACCCTGGCCTCGGTGACCATCCAGAACTACTTCCGCCTCTACAAGAAGCTGTCCGGCATGACCGGCACGGCTGCGACCGAGGCCCAGGAATTCGGCGACATCTACAAGATGGATGTCCTCGAGGTGCCGACCAACCGTCCGATCGCCCGGATCGACGAGGACGACGAGGTCTATCGCACCGCCGCCGAGAAGAACGTCGCCATCATCAAGCAGATCGAGGACTGCTACCGCCGCGGCCAGCCGATCCTGGTCGGCACCGTCTCCATCGAGAAGTCCGAACAGCTGTCGGAACTGCTGGCCGAGCACAGGTTCGAAATCGACGGCAAGACCGTCAAGGGCATCCCGCACAGCGTGCTGAACGCCCGCTACCACGACCAGGAAGCCCTGATCGTCGCCGACGCCGGCGTCCCCGGGGCGGTGACCATCGCCACCAACATGGCCGGCCGCGGCACCGACATCCAGCTGGGCGGCAATGTCGAGATGCACATGGCCAAGTGGCGCCAGGAGCAGCTGGGCCTGGGCATCGAGCCCGACGGCAAGGTCGAGGCCCAGGAAAAGGCCCAGTTCGAGCAACAGATCGCCGACGCCAAGGCCCACGCCCTGCGCGAGGGCGGCCTCTATGTGCTGGGCACCGAGCGCCACGAAAGCCGCCGCATCGACAACCAGCTGCGCGGCCGGACCGGCCGCCAGGGCGACCCCGGCAAGTCGAAGTTCTTCCTCTGCTGCGAGGACGACCTGCTGCGCATCTTCGCCGGCGACCGGCTGGACGCCATCATGCGCTCCTTCGGGGTGCAGGAAGGCGAGGCCATCACCCACAAGTGGCTGAACAGCGCCATCGCCACCGCCCAGAAGCGCGTCGAGCAGCGCAACTACGAGATCCGCAAGAACCTCCTGAAGTACGACGACGTCGTCAACGACCAGCGCAAGGCCGTCTTCGAGCAGCGCCAGGAGTTCATGGAGGCGCAGGATCTGTCGGCCTTCATCACCGAGATGCGCAAGGACACCATCGAGGACCTGGTGAACCGCCACCTGCCGCCCAAGGCCTATGCCGAGCAGTGGGATGTCGAGGGCCTGACCGAGCGTGTCGATGCGATCCTCGGCCTGCAGCTGCCGATCAAGGAATGGGCGGCCGAGGAAGGCATCGCCAACGAGGAGATCGAGGAGCGGATCAACGCCGCCGCCGACGCCCGGGCGGCCGAGCGGGAGACCATCCTCAGCACCGAGCAGATGCGCTCGGTCGAGAAGAACTTCCTGCTGCAGATGATCGATCTGCAGTGGCGCGAACACCTGATGCACCTGGACCACCTGCGCAACGTCATCGGTCTGCGCGGTTACGGCCAGCGTGACCCGCTGAACGAGTACAAGACCGAGGCCTTCAGCCTGTTCGAGACCCTGCTGGGCAACCTGCGGACCAACACCACCCGCTGGCTGATGACCGTCGAGTTCCAGTACGCCGAGCCCGAGCCAGATCCGCTGGCCGGCCTGCAGGAAATCCACATGGACCCCCACACCGGCGAGAACGAACGGGCTCTCAGCCTGGCCGCCGCCGGCGGCCTGGACGCCCAGCAGCGCTCGGCCCTGCCCGTCTCGGCCCTGCCGGACGGCTGGGAACGCACCAGCCGCAACGCCCCCTGCCCCTGCGGGTCGGGCAAGAAGTTCAAGCACTGCCACGGCTCGCTGGTCTGATTGACTATCCCCATCCCCGTCATCCCGGACAGGCCGCAGGCCTGAGCCGGGACCCAGGGAGGGACAGCGAACCGACCGCGCAGCTTCGTTCGACGGTGACCGTGGCCCCTGGGTCCCGGCTCTCCGCTACGCTCCGGCCGGGATGACGGAGATGTTGAAATACACCGTTCCCCTTTTCGCAGTCAGGCGGCTCGAAGGGTTTGAGCCGGGCCAGCGCCCGCCCAAGGCCCTGGAGAGCGCGGCGACCCGCGCCCTGCAGGCCGAGCTGGACCCCGACGCGACCCTGTTCTCGCGCAGCCACGGCCGGGGCCTGATCGCCGCCGCCGTGGCGGGCCCGCCGGTCACGCGGCTGGGGATCGACGTCGAGTGGATCGACCCGCGCCGGCGGATGGCGGCGATTGCCGAACATTATCTGGGCGCGGCCGAGACGGTGAACCCCGAACAGTTCTACCGCGGCTGGACGTTCGGGGAGGCATGGTTCAAGGCGTTTGGCCGGGACCCGGAGCCGGCGCTGATCCGGATCGCGGGCGGGAACGCTTCGGCTGAGCCGGTTGCCGTCGGCGAGGCCTGGCTGCTGCAGACCCTGCCAGAGCCGGGGTTCGTGATGAGCCTGGTGTGGCGCTGAAAATCCTCCTCCGGGACGAAGTCACGGGGGAGGGGGACCGCCGCCGAAGGCGGTGGTGGAGGGGGCAGCGCCGGCCTGTCAGGACAATGAGCGTTCTGGCGCGAGCGGCGACGACAGCGTTCAGGGCAAACCCGATCCGCCGGCGCTGCCCCCTCCACCACGCCCTGCGGGCGCGGTCCCCCTCCCCCGTCGCTTCGCGCCGAAGGAGGATTTAGCTGGGCCGCTTGCGCAGCAGTTTCAGCGGCAGCCGCACGGGCATCTGCAGGATCAGCCCCAGATGCATCAGGCTGATGCGCACATTGTCGGCCAGCATCCGGAAGTTGGAGGTGTTGTCGGGCGGATAGACCACCTGGACCGGCACATTGATCACCGGAACGCGGCGCCAGTGCAGCTGCACCAGGATCTCGGTGTCGAACTGCATGCGTGGGCCGATGTGCTCGGCGTTGATGGTCCGCAGGGTCGATTTCAGCGGATACATCCGGAAGCCGCACATGCTGTCGGCGATGTCGAGCGAGCAGGTTTCGACCCAGACCCAGAAGTGGGTGATGAAGCGGCCGAACTTGCGGGCCTTGGGCACGGTGTCGTCATAGGTCGCCTGGCCGGCGATCACCGCCGTCGGGTTGGCGCGCGCCAGGTCGATGAACCGCACGGCCTGCTCCGGCTCATGCTGGCCGTCGGCGTCGATCTGCAGGGCGTGGCTGTAGCCGGCGGCGGCGGCATGGCGAAAGCCGTCCATGACCGCCGCGCCCTTGCCGCCGTTGACCGGCCGGCGGACGACGGTGACGCCCCGGTCCGGCGCATGGAAGGCGGCCAGTCCCGATTGGGTCGGCTCGACATTGCCGTCGTCGATGACGATGACGTCGAGCCCCAGGGCCCGGACCCCGTCAATGACGGGACCCAGCCGCAGATAGTGGTTGTAGGCGGGAATCACCGCGCACGGACGAAAGCTCATGACCGGTGATGTGCCAGAGACGGGGCCCTATTTCACCTGCGCCAGTTCACCGGTGACGGCGACATGGACAATGCTGTTGGAAACCCGGCAGCGGAAGGTGGTGTCGCTGCCCGGCTGATCGTCGATCGTCGAGGTCAGCCTGATGACCGCATTGGAGCCCTTGGCCCTGGCCTGTTCGCCGAGGCCCTTCAGGGCCCCCAGCATGGCCCAGCGGCAGGCGTCGCTGAGGGTGCGGTTTCCCTTCACCGAGGCGCGGTTGCTGCGGACCGGGCCGAGCGACTGCACCACCTCGACCGGGGCATCGCCGAAGGTGAAGCGCACGCCCTCCGGCAGTCTGGCGACATTCTCGGGCTTGCTGAACAGCGGCCCGACGCCGACGTCCAGCACCTGCATGCCGCTCCTGGCGGCGCCGGTCGCGCCGAGGAGGAGAAGTCCGCCGAGGGTGGCGGCGAGGATCATGCGCTGGGACATCAGTTGGATCCTTCAAGCGTACCGACGAGCGACACACTGGTCGCGACCCGGCCGCGACCGCATTTGTAGGTGGTGGCGCTGGAGGTCGGATAGCCGGCCCAGAAGGAGCGCAGGTTGACCACCCGGGTCCCCCCGCGCTGGCGGGCCGAGATGGCGATCGTCTCGAGCGTCGACACCAGAGCCGCCTCGCAGTCGGCCTCGACGCCCTTGAAGCTGTTGGTCACGTGCTTGCGGGAGCGGATGCGGCCCTCGATCGGCGTCCCGCCCGGCGCATCGGCGAAGTGGAAGGTGATGTCGCGGCCGAGCCGGTCCTGGTTCGCGGGCTTTTCGAGAACCGACAGCGGGGCATCCAGGACCACGTCGGTGGAGCTGGTGGTCGCGGCCCGGCCGAGGCCTGCCGGGAACACCATGGCCAGCGCCAGGGCGGCCGCGCCAGGGACGAGGAACCGGGCGGTCATGCGCCTACTCGACAACCGCGACGTCGCCCTTCAGGGCGACGCCGACCATCCTCATGCCGATGCCGCACTTGTAGCTCTGCTGGCTGGCCGTCTCGACGTCGCCGAAGTTCGACCTGATGTTCACCACCGCGTTGCCGCCCTGCACCCGGGCCTCTTCGGCGATGGCGATCAGGGCGCTGTACATCGCCCACCGGCAGGAGGCGAAGGGGTCGGTCTTCAGGGTCGTCTTCCGGCTGGTCCTCACCGGGCCGAGCATCTGCTTCACCGTCACCGGCTGGTCGGCGAAGTAGAACTTGATGTCGCTGGGCACATGGACGGCATAGTCGGGGTGGTGGATCAGGTCCTGCAGCGACAGGGTGGCGATCTTGTCCGACTTGCGCGCCGCCGCCGAGGCGCCGTGCAGCGGCAGGGCGGCGACGGCCAGGCAGAGGACGGTCAGGCCCAGGGTCTTCGATTTCATGATCGCTCCTATTCGACGGTGGCGATCGTGCCGGTCAGGCTGACCCCCAGCATCTGCATGCCGACCGAGCAGCGGTATTGGTCGGGGCTGTCGCCGGCCTGGCCATCGACGAGCGAGCGGATGCCGATGACGGCGTTGCCGCCCTTGCTCTGGGCTTCCCGGGCCATGGCCACCAGGGCGTCGCGGGCGACCGTCTGGCAGGCGACACTGATCGGCGTCTTGCGGGCCGGAGTCGGGCGTTTGCGGTTGCTGTGGGTCTCACCCAGCTGCTGCTTCACCTGGACAGGCTGGTCGGCGAAATAGAGTTTCACCCCCTTGGGCGCCCGCGCGATGAACTCCGGGTCTTGCAGGATCGCCTGGTAGCCATAGGTGCGGACATCGTTGCCCCAGGCCAGCGCGCCAGCCGCCGGAGCCAGACCGGCGATCAATCCCGACACCAGCGCCAGGGCCTTCAAACACTTCATCACTTTATCCCCCGCGCCGGATTGACGCCTATTCGACAATGGCCGCCTGGCCGATCATGTGCACGCCGACCAGCTGCAGGCCGCGCTCGCAGCGGTAGGTGGTGGCGCTGGCGGTGACCTCGCCGTCGTACAGCGAGGTGATGCCGACCACGGCGTTGGCGCCCTTGGCCTTCGCCTGTTCACCGAGCGCGATCAGGCCGCTGGCCATGGCCCGGGCGCAGGCCTTGGGATCCGGCTTCTTGCGGCTGGCCTTGGGCCCCGATTTGCGCATGGTGCTGACCTCGCCGAGCGGCGTGACCACCTTGGCGGGCTGGTCGGCGAAGGAGAAGCGGATGCCCTCCGGCAGGCGTGAGGCCAGCTTCTTGTCGCCCAGGATATCGGAGATCGGATAGGTGTCGCCGCGCGGGATCGCCGCCATCGACGGCAGGGCCAGGGTGACGGTCAACGCCAGGGCGGCGACGGCGAGCCTGAACTTCATGCTGGGTCCCCCCGAACCGGTTACGCGAACACTATTTGACAACCGCCACGGTCCCCTTCAGCGCCACCCCGGCCATGAGGCCGCCGGCGCCGCAGACGTAGGTGTCGTTGCTGCTGGTTTCTACACCCTTGTAGTTCGACTTGATACCGACGACGGCGTTGCCGCCCCGCGACCTGGCATCCTCGCCGATGGCGATCAGGGCGCTCAGCATGGTCCACTCGCAAGCCGCCTTGTCGGACTTGTTGAAGGCGTTGGTCTTCTTGTTGGTGTGGGTTTCGCCCAGGGTCCGGCTGACGCTGGCCTTCTGGGTTCCGAAGTAGAAGCGGACGCCGGCCGGCAGCTTGTCCTTGAACTCGGGGTTGTTCAGCACCTCGGCGATGGGGAAGTTGATGTGTTCGTCGCGCCCGGCCGCCTGGGCGGCGGGGGCGAAGGCGATGATCAGGGCCAGTGGCATGGCGGCGACGGCGGCGAGCTTGTGCATGACGATCCCCATTCGAACGGGCCCCGGGCCCATGGACAACAGCCCTGCGAGAATACACCGCACCACGGGAGACTCAACGTGACGCACCGATTTCAGTGGCCTAAGACATCGCCCACCATGGGGCGGGCAATGACCATTTCGGGGGATGACTGAGCGTATGGCGGCGACCTGGGCCAACACGGCCGAGCGTGGCGCGTTCGCGGGACTGTGGCTGGTGGCCACGGTCTATCGGCTGCTGGGCCGGCGTCTGGCCATGGCGCTGCTGGCGCCGATCGTCTGCTACTTCTACATCACCGGCAAACGCCAGCGTGAAGCCTCCCTCGCCTGGCTGCGCCGGGCAAAAGCCCACGGCGCCGATGTCGGCGAGGTGACCTGGTGGAGCGGGCTGAAGCATCAGTTCGTCTTCGCCGGCGGAGCGCTGGACCGCTTTTCGGCCTGGCTGGGCGACATCCCGCCGGAAAAGACCGTCGGTCTCGACGATCCGGAGTTCCAGGAGGTTCGCGCCGACCGGCGCGGCGCCGTGGTGCTGTCGGCCCACCTCGGCGTGCCGGAGGTGATGCGGGCCATCGCCACGCTTGGCGAGCGGCGCGGCGTCAACATCCTGGCCCACAGCGCCAACGCGGCGAAGTTCGCCGAGATGATGGCGAAGATGGCCCCCAAGTCGAGCGTGCGGATCATCGAGGTCACCGACCTGGGCCTCGCCGCCGCCATGACCCTGGCCGCCTCGATGGAGAACGGCGACTGGGCGGTGATCCTGGCTGACCGCATCGCCCCCGGCGGCAAGAGCCCGTCGATCTGGGCGCCGTTCCTCGGCCAGGACGCGCCCTTCCCGGCCGGGCCCTTCATCCTGGCCTCCGCGCTGAAATGCCCGGTGTACACGCTGTTTTCCGTGCGACAGGAAGGCAGATACCGGGTCATCCTGCGGAAGTTCAGTGAACGGCTTGATTTTCCGCGCAAGGGCCGCGAAGCAGCCCTGCAGGGGACAGTGAACCGCTTTGCCAAGGAACTCGAGGAACAGGCGCTCGCCAACCCGTTCCAATGGTTCAACTTTTATGATTTCTGGCGACTGTAGGGGTTTGGGGGTTATGGACGGCGTGAACGATTTTTCCGGCTACAGCCAGGGCATCGCCTTCGGCGACGGGCCCCTGAGCATCGACGACATCTGGGCCCTGTCCACGGGTCAGGTCGCCCTGCGCCTGACCACCAAGGATGCGGCGCTGGCCGCCATCACCCGCTCGGCCGGCCATGTCGAGGCCACCCTGGCCCGTGACGGCGTCATCTATGGCGTCACCACCGGCTATGGCGACAGCGTCACCCGCGGCGTGCCCAACCCGCTGGTCACCGAACTGCCGCTGCACCTGACCCGTTTCCACGGCTGTGGCCTCGGCCGCATCCTCGAGCCGCATGAGACCCGCGCGGTGATGGCCGTGCGCCTGGTCACCCTGATGCGCGGCTGGTCGGGCGTCAGCCTCGATCTGGTCCGCCTGCTCAGCGACATGCTGCGCCTCGACATCCTGCCGCTGATCCCGGCCGAGGGCAGCGTCGGCGCCAGCGGCGACCTGACCCCGCTCAGCTACATCGCCGGCGCGCTCGCCGGTGAACGGGACGTTCTCTACAACGGCCAGGTGATGAGCTCGGCCGAGGCCTTCGCCAAGGCTGGCCTCAGCCCCATCAAGCTGAAGCCCAAGGAAGGCCTGGCGGTCATGAACGGCACCGCCGTGATGACCGGGCTGGCGGCGCTGGCCTTCCACCGCGCCGAACAGATGTCGAAGCTGGTCTGCCGGCTGACCTCGATGGCGTCGCTGGCCCTGCTCGGCAACCCGGCCCACTTCGACGAAGCCCTGATGAGCGCCAAGCCGCACCCCGGCCAGATGCGCGTCGGGGCCCGCATCCGCGCCGACCTGGCCGAGTTCGCCCGCCTGCACACCCCGACCCGGCTGCAGGACCGCTATTCGATCCGCTGCACGCCGCATGTCGTCGGCGTGCTGGAAGACATGCTGGGCCACTTCCGCACGACCATCGAGACTGAGATCAACAGCGCCAACGACAACCCGCTGTTCGACCCCGAGACCGGCCGCACCCTGCACGGGGGCCATTTCTACGGCGGCCACATCTGTTTCGTGATGGACAGCCTGAAGAACCTGATCGCCAACCTGGCCGACCTGATGGACCGTCAGCTCGCCCTGCTGGTCGACACCCGCTACAATAACGGCCTGCCCTCGAACCTGTCGGGCGCCACCGGCGACCGCGCCCCGATCAACCATGGCCTCAAGGCCGTGCAGATCGGCGTTTCGGCCTGGACCGCCGAGGCCCTGAAGCTGACCATGCCGGCCTCCGTCTTCAGCCGCTCCACCGAATGTCACAACCAGGACAAGGTCTCGATGGGCACCATTGCCGCCCGGGACTGCCTGCGGGTGCTGGAGCTGACCGAGCAGGTCGCCGCCGCCCACATCATCGCCTGTACGCAAGCCGTCCGCCTGCGCCTGCGCGACGGCGGGCTGAAGGAGGCCGAACTCGGCCAGCGGGTCGGCGACTTCCTCAAGGAAACCGCTGACCACGTGCCGTTCATCGACGAGGACGCGCCGCTGGACAAGACCCTGCGCGGCCTGTGCGCCAGCCTCGCCGCCGGCCAGTGGTCGGGGATCCTGGCGGACATCTGATGAAGGCAATCGTCACGGCGACGACCACGGCCAGGCCGCAGTTCTACGACATCGATTCGATGAACATCGTCTGGCACGGCTACTACCCGAAGTTCATGGAGCTGGGCCGCGTCGCCATCCTCGACAAGATCGACTACGGCTACGAGGCGATGATCGCCTCGGGCTATGGCTGGCCGATCATCGACATGCGCTTCCGCTATGCCCGGCCGATGCGGCTCCATCAGGAGATCGAAATTGTCGCCGGCATCACCGAGTGGGAAAACCGCCTCAAAATCGACTATGAATTCAAGGACCTGAAGACGGGTCAAAGACTCAATCGCTGCTCCAGTGTGCAGGTGGCGATCGAAATCGAAACGGAGACGATGCTTTGGGAAACCCCGCCCATCCTGCGCGAAAAGCTGTCGCCCTGGCTGCCGGCTGCCTGATCGTTGCGGTCGCGGGCCCCTCGTTCGCCGCCTGCGCCGACCCGTTCAAGCTGAAGGCCGAGACCGGCGCCTTCGACTTCAAGCAGACCCGCCGGCTGTCCAGCATGAAGACGCCGCTGATCAGCACCGGCGTGGCGACCGCCAAACCGGGCCGCATCGACTGGCGCGTGGTCAAGCCGGTCGATGTCCGTCTGACAATTACCCCGGGTAAAATTACCCAGTCGGTGCAGGGCGGCCCGGCCCAGGCCGTCGGCCCGGCCTCGGCCGACCCGTTCCTGCGCAGCTCCGGCCTTTTCGACATCCTCAGCGGCAACTACGACGCCCTGAAACGCTACTACACGATCAGCGGAGGCTCGGCTGCGCCGGGCGGGACCTGGAAACTGGCCCTGAAGCCGAAGGACGCCAACCTGGGGCGTTTCCTAACCACCATCGAGATCGCCGGCTGCGCCCGCGCCGAGGCGGTGACCATCCGCCAGGCCAACGGCGACACCATCGCCATCGAGATGGGCGCCGTGCGTAAGGGGTGATCTGACGTGTCGGGGGGCCGCAAAGGACTGCTGTGGGGCTATCTGGCCGCCTGCCTGCTGGCGGCGGCCTTCATTGCCTTCCGCCTGCTGGGCGGCGGCGCGCTCGACACCGACATCCAGTCCCTGCTGCCGGCCAAGGCGCTCAAGCCGCCGATCCGCGAGGCCATGGTCCAGGCCGGGGCCGCCGCCTCGTCACGCGTGGCCATGCTGGTCTCGGCCCCGACCCCGGAGCAGGCGCAGCTCGCCGCCGCCGATCTGTCCAAACGGCTGAAGGACAGCGGGGTCTTCGTCGATGCCGCCGTCGATGGCGAAGAGACCGCCCGCTGGCTGTTCGCCAACCGCAACCAGCTGCGCTGCGAGCCCTCGCCCGCCGACTTCGACGCCGAGGGCGCGGTGCAGGCCTCGCTGGTCCAGCTCTATTCGCCGGTCGCCCCGGTCAGCGGCGAGATGCTGCAGCGCGACCCCTTCCTGCTGACCCTGCGGCTGACCGGCTGCCTGCTGCCGACCACCGGCTTCGGCGCGGCCGGCGAGGACGGCGCCATCCTGATCACCGGCCGCCTGACCGGCTCGGCCTTCAAGCTGGATACCCAGGCCAGTTTCACCCAGGTCGTCGAGGCCTGGCGCGCGACCCACAGGCACGACGGCGTGACCATCGCCCGGGCCGGCGCCGCCTTCCACGCCGAGGACGGCGCCCGGCACGCCCGCAAGGACATCTCGACCGTCGGCGTCGCCTCGACGCTGGGCATCATCCTGCTGCTGCTGGTCGTCTTCCGCCGCTTCCGGGCCCTGCCGGTTACCCTGCTGGTGGTCGGAGCTGGCTACCTCGGCTCGCTGGCGGCGGTGTTCGCGGTCTTCCCGACCGTCCACATGCTGACCTTCGTGTTCGGCTCGGCCTTCGTCGGGGTCACCGCCGACTACGCCATCTACTACCTGTCCACAGGGCCGATGACTCGCTGGAGCGACAGCGCCGAGCGGCTGAAGATGATCTTCCGGCCGGTCACCGTCTGCATGATCACCTCGGCGATGGGCTTCGGCTGCCTGGCCCTGTTCGGGGTGCCGATCTTCAGCCAGATGGCGGTGTTCGCGGTCGGCGGCCTGATCAGCGCCTGGGCCTGCGCCTTCCTCATCGTGCCCCTGTTCGACCGCGCCGTGCCGGAGGCCAGGGCCGAACGCTTCGCTGGCATCTGGACCCGGCTGGAAGCCGCCCGCGGCCGGCTGTCGTGGAACGCCTGGACCCTGGCCGCCTTCCTGCTCGTCTTCACCGCCGGCGCCGCCTGGGCCATCACCCACTTCTCGACCCTCGACGACGTGCGCAAATTCCAGCCGCGCTCGCCGGTGCTGGTCGCCGAGGAAGAGGCGGTGCGCAAGGCCTCCGGCATCGGATTCAGCCCCAACTTCCTGCTCTCCTGGGGCCCGACCGCAGACGCCGCCAAGGCCCGCGAGGCCGCCGTCCTCGCCGCCCTGCCCCCCGAGGCCCGCGGCGGCATCCTCGCCCCCGGCCGCTTCGACCCGCCGGCCGCCGAACGGGCGGCGACAGAGGCCCGCATCAAGGACAGCCTGATCACCCCCCGCCTGCCCGAGCGGGCCGCGCTGCTCGGCATTCCGCTGGCCGAGCTCAAGCCGTTCGATGCGCCCAAGGCCATCAAGCTGCCCGGCTGGATCGCCAGCCTCGGCGGCGAGTCGCAGCATCTCAGCTACCTGATCGCCCCGGTCCCGGAGTCCGCCGCCCCGGCCGTCATCGCCGCCACGAAAGACCTGACCGACGCGGCCTACGTCAGTTCGACCGGCGCCTACAGCGAGGCCTTCGGCAACTACCGCCGCAAGGCCGGCTTCGCCGCCCTGGCCGCCTTTGTCGTCATCGGCCTGGTGCTGCTGGCCATCTACCGCCGCGCCTCGGCCCTGAGCATCCTGATCGCCCCGGCCATGGGCGTGGCCGGCGGCGTGATCGCCGCCAGCGCGCTGGGCACGCCGATGAGCTTCTTCTCGCTGATGGGAGCCTTCGTCGTGGTCGGCACCGGGGCGGACTATTCGATCCTTCGCTACGAGGCGGCGATCGGCAAACGCTCGCCGCTGGCCGGCCTGCCGATCCTGATCACCGCCCTGACGGCCATCCTGTCGATGGGGCTTTTGAGTCTCAGTTCCACCTATCCTGTAAGGGCTTTCGGCATCGCCGTTGCGGCGGGCCTCGCCATCTCTTACGGGTTGTCGTTTATTGCCGGGTACTTCGGGGGAAGACATGTCCGAGAAGCTTGATGTCGTCATCATCGGGGCGGGCCCCTCCGGCGCCGCCGCCGCCGCCTTCCTGCGCCAGAAGGGCCGGACGGTCGAGGTCATCGAGAAGACCCACTTCCCGCGCTTCTCGATCGGCGAAAGCCTGCTGGCGCAATCGATCGCCATCCTCGACGACGCCGGCCTGCTGCCGGCCGTCGAGGCCGGCGGCTTCCAGTTCAAGAACGGCGCCGCCTTCCAGCTGAACGACGACTACAAGGCCATCTACTTCCCCGACAAATCGGCGGAAGGCCCCGGCACCACCATCCAGGTGATGCGCAGCAAGTTCGACAAGATCCTCGCCGACGGCGCGGCCGAGATGGGCGCCAAAGTCGTCTACGGCGAGGAAGTCACCGCCTTCGAAAGCGATGACGACGGCGTCAAACTGACGGTCAAGAACGAGGACGGCAGCGTCCGCACCATCGAGGCCCGCTTCTGCCTCGACGGCAGCGGCTTTGGCCGCACGCTCAGCCGCCTGCTGGACCTGGAGGTTCCCTCGCAGTTTCCGCCGCGCCAGGGCGTCTTCTGCCAGGTGGTCGACAACATCGACGACCCGACCTTCGACCGGAACAAGATCCTCGTCTCCATCCACCCCGAGCATCGCCACGTCTGGTACTGGCTGATCCCGCTGGCCGACGGCATCTCCTCGATGGGCGTGGTCGGCTCGCCCGAGATCGTCGAGGCGGCCGGGGCCACCGAGCAGGAACGCCTCGACACCCTGGTCGGCGCCACCACCCGGATGAAGGAGGTGCTGAAGAACAAGCAGCCCTACCGCGAGCCTGGCACCATCCATGGCTATTCCTGCTCGGTGAAGAGCCTGTACGGCCCCAGCTACGCCCTGCTTGGCAACGCCGCCGAGTTCCTCGATCCGGTCTTCTCCTCCGGCGTGACCATCGCCCTGAAGTCGGCCCAGCTGGCCACCGGCCTGATCGACCGCCAGCTGAACGGCGAGACCGTCGACTGGCAGAAGGAGTTCTCCGACGAGCTCTACATCGGCATCGACACCTTCCGCGCCTGCGTTTCCACCTGGTACGACGAGAGCCTGCAGCGGATCATCTTCAACAAGCCGGACGAGGCCAACGACATCGTCCGCCACCTGACCTCGGTGCTGGCCGGCTACGCCTGGGACCGCAACAACCCGATCGTGCAGCAGCCCGACCGCTATCTGAAGACGGTGGACCGGTTCCTGACCACCATGGCGGAATGACCGGCCGCCTCCTCACCCTGCTGCTGGCGGGCACGCTCCTGGCCGGCTGCGTGACCGGCCCGCCGGCAGGGCCGCCGCCGCCGGCCGGCGTCGCGGCGGTGGCGCGCGACAGGGTCTACCTGACCCTGCCCCTGCCGCCCGCCTATCCGGGCGAAAAGGAGATGGCCCAGTCCATCGTCGCCCAGTACGGCCCCCGCAAGGTGGCCTTCGACGCCCTGGTCAGCCTGTCGCCCCAAAAGGTGACCGTCATCGTTACCGCCCCCGCTGGCCCCCGCGTCGCCCAGATCGACTGGGACGCGACGGGCGTCCGGACGAAGACGGACGGCGCGCCGCCGCCGGGCTTCCGCGGCGAGAACGTGCTGGCGGATCTGGTGATGACAAGCTGGCCGAGGACGGCGCTGGAAAAGGCGCTGGGCGGTCGGCTGGAGGTCTGGGACTATCCCGACGGTCACCGCAAGCTGGTCCGCGACCGCGAGCTGGTGGTCGATATCCCGCCGGCGGTGCGCGACGCCGACGGGTCGAGCAAACGCACCCTGACCAACCACGATTTCGGCTACACCCTGACCATCGTCAGCCGCGAGGCCGGCCAGTGAGCCGCCGCGCTTATGTGGCCAGCCACGCCGTGGCCTGCGCCCTGGGCGCCGACAGGACGGAAGTGGCGACGAAGCTGTTCAGCGCCGCCCCGCCGACGGTGTCTGGCCGCTGGACCCTGGTCGACGGGCGCGAGGTCCCGGTCGGCGCCCTGCCCTTCTCGCTCGGCGAAGGGGACCTGACCGACCAGCCGACCCGCAGCCGCACCAACCGCATGCTCGGCCATGTGCTGAAGGACATCGGTCCGGCCGTCGCCGCCGCCATCGAGAAGTACGGCGCCCGCCGCGTCGGCGTCGTGCTGGGCACCAGCACCTCGGGCGTCGACGAAAGTTTGCACGCCCTGCGCACCAGGCTGGCCGGCCAGGACTGGCCCCAGGGCTACCACTTCGACGTCCAGGAACTGAACGACCCGGTCGCCGCCGCCCAGGCGCTGACCGGCGCGGCCGGGCCGGCCTATGCGGTCTCCACCGCCTGCACCTCGGGGGCCAAGGCCATTGCGGCGGGAGCGCGGCTGATCGCGGCCGACCTCTGCGACGCGGTGCTGTGCGGCGGCCTCGACACCCTCTGTGACCTGACCCTCAACGGTTTCGGCGCCCTCGAAGCCTTGAGCCCGGAGCTGACCAACCCCTTCAGCGTCAACCGCAAGGGCATCAACATCGGCGAGGGCGCGGGCCTGTTCCTGCTGACCGTCGACGAGGCCCCCGTCCGCGTCGCCGGCTGGGGCGAGACCAGCGACGCCCACCACATCAGCGCTCCCGACCCGACCGGGGCCGGCGGCGAGGCGGCGGCCCGCAAGGCCCTGGCCATGGCCGGCCTGTCCCCCGCCGACATCGGCTATGTGCACCTGCACGGCACCGGCACCGAGCTGAACGACCGCATGGAGGCCGGCGTCATCAGCCGGGTGTTCGGCGACGCCACGCCGGTCAGTTCGACCAAGCCGCTGACCGGCCACACGCTTGGTGCGGCCGGCGCGGTGCAGGCCAGCTTCTGCCTGCTGGCCTTTGAAAACGACGGCGCCCTGCCGCCGCACATCTGGGACGGCCAGGCCGACCCGGAGCTGGCGCCGGTCCGCCTGGCCGCGCCGGGCGACCGCGTCGCCGGCCTTCGCCACGCCCTCTCCGCCTCCTACGCCTTCGGCGGCAACAACGCCGCCGTCATCCTCAGCCAGTCATGACCGCCTATCCCGACATCCAGGGCCTCGTTCCACACAAGCCGCCGATGCTGCTCGTCGATCGGATCGTCGGCGAAGAGGGTGAGACCACCCGCGCCGAACACACCATCGCCGCCGACAATCTGTTCCTGGTTCCGGGCCAGGGCGTGCCGACCTATGTCGCCTTCGAGATGATGGCCCAGGGCATCTGCGCCACCGATGGCCTGCGCCGCTTCCGGCGCGGCCAGGGGCCAGAGCTCGGCTTCCTGCTCGGCTGCCGCAAGTTCGCCGCCAGCCGCGCCTGGCTGCAGCCGGGCGAGACCCTGACCCTGGAATCGACCTGCCTGATCGACGGCGAGACCTCCAGCTACCAGTGCCGGGTGCTGGCCGCCGACGGGACGGAAGTCGCCAACGCCACCGTCAACGTCTTCCAGCCGGCCGACATGGCCGCCTATCTCGAAGGAACCAGGCTGTGAGCCGAGAGCTGAACGTCAAGCGCCCGGTGCTGGTCACCGGCGCCAGCAAGGGCATCGGCCGGTCCAGCGCCATCCGCATCGGCGCGGCCGGCCATCCGGTCACCGTCCATTACGGCGGCGACCGGGCCGGCGCCGAGGCCACGGCGGAGGAAATCCGCGCCGCCGGCGGCGAGGCCGACCTGATGAGCTTCGATGTCTCGGACCGGGCCGCCGCCGCCGCCGCCCTGACCGCCCGGCTGGAGGACAAGGGGGCCTACTGGGGCATCCTGCTGAGCGCCGGCATCACTCGCGACAACGCCTTCCCGGCCATCAGCGGCGAGGACTGGGACGCGGTGCTGCGCACCAACCTCGACGGCTTCTACAATGTGGTTCACCCGCTCACCATGCCGATGATCCGCCGCCGCGACGGGGGCCGGATCATCGCCCTGTCGAGCGTGTCCGGCGTCATGGGCAACCGCGGGCAGGTCAACTACAGCGCCGCCAAGGCCGGCATCATCGGGGCCTGCAAGGCCCTCGCCATGGAGCTGGCGTCGCGCAAGATCTGCGTCAACGCCGTCGCCCCCGGCCTGATCGACACCGGCATGATCGGCGAGGTGCGGCCCGAGGTCATCCAGGCCATTCCGATGGGCCGGATCGGCCATGTCGACGAGGTGAGTGAATTGATCGCGTTTCTTTTTTCGCCCAATGCGGGTTACATCACCCGGCAAGTCATTGGGGTGAATGGGGGTTTGGTGTGATGCGTCGCGTGGTGGTTACCGGAATGGCCGGCATCACCTCGATGGGCCAGCAGTGGTCCGAAATCGAGGCGGGGATGCGCGCCGGCAAGACCGGTATCCGCTACATGCCGGAGTGGGAACGCCTCACCGACATGGGCATCAAGGTGGCCGGCGGGGCCGACTGGTTCAAACATGAAGGCCACTTCCCGCGCCAGGCCATGCGCAGCATGGGCCGTTGCGCCGTGCTGGCCGTCGACGCCGCCGACCGCGCCCTGCAGATGGCCGGCCTGAAGGATGATCCGATCCTGGCCTCGGGCCGGGTCGGGGTGGCCGCCGGCAGCTCCTACGGCTCGACCGAACCGACCGTCGACTTCGGCAACTTCATGGTCACCGGCAAGGCCGGCAAGCTGAACGCCACCAGCTACATCCGCATGATGGCCCACACCGCGCCGGTCAACGTCAGCGTCTTCTTCGGCATCAAGGGCCGGATCATCACCACCTCCAGCGCCTGCGTCTCGGGCAGCCAGGGCATCGGCTACAGCGTCGAGGCCATCCAGGCCGGCAAGGCCGACGTCATGCTGGCCGGCGGGGCGGAAGAGCTGTGCCCGACCATGGCCATGGTCTTCGACCGCCTCTATGCCACCAGCAAGATCAACGATCACACCGCCAGCCGCCCGTTCGATGTTTCGCGCGACGGCCTGGTCACCGGCGAAGGCGCCGCCTTCCTGGTGCTGGAGGAGCTGGAGCATGCCCTGGCCCGCGGCGCCACGCCCCTGGCCGAGATCAAGGGCTTCGCCACCAACGCCGACGGCGCCCACATCAGCCACCCGGACGGCGAGGTCCAGGCCGTGGTCATGCGCGAGGCCCTGCGCGACGCCGGCATCGCGCCCTCGGACCTGGCCTTCATCAACGGCCATGGCACCGCCACCGTGGCCGGCGACACCTCCGAGGCCACCGCCACCATGGAGGTCTACGGCGACCGGACGCCCTTCCACACCCTGAAGGGCCACTTCGGCCATACCCTGGGCGCCTGCGGGGCCATCGAGGCCTGGCTGGGCATCGAGATGCTGCGCCAGGGCGTCGCCGCCCCGATCGCCAACTTCAAGGAAGCCGATCCGCGCTGCGCGCCGCTGGACTACATCCACGGCGACTTCCGCGATGTCAGCGGCGGCGAGTTCTTCGCCTCCAACAACTTCGCCTTCGGCGGCATCAACACCTCGGTGATTTTCGGGCGCGTCTGACGTGATCGATCCTGTCGCCTTCATCCTGGCCGCCCTGACCCTGCTGGCGACGCCGGGACCGACCAACACCCTGCTGGCCATGTCCGGCGCGGCGGCGGGCCTGCGCCCATCCCTGCGCCTGCTGGCGGCCGAGCTGGCCGGCTACCTGATCTCCATCCTGACCCTGTCGCTGGTCCTCGGCCCGCTGGTGTGCGGCAACCTGATGGTGGCCGTGACGCTGAAGGGTCTCTGCGCCCTCTACCTCGTCTACCTGGCCATCAAGCTGTGGCGCGAGGGCTCCAGCGCCCTGATCACCAACGCCCCCGTGCCCTTTCGCCGGGTGTTCACCACCACGCTTCTGAACCCCAAGGCGGTGATCTTCGCCTTCCTGATCCTGCCTCACCTCGCCGACCGCCGAATCCTGCAGGGCCTGCCCTACCTGGCCGGCCTCTGCGGCCTGATCCTGCTCGTCGGCAGCAGCTGGATCGCGCTGGGCTCGGCCCTTCGGGCCGGCAGCGGCGGCAGGGTCACCGGCGGCATCGTCCGCCGCGTCGGGGCCGCCGCCCTGGCCATCTTCGCCGTCGTGCTCAGCAGTTCAGCCTGGACCACGGCCGCGGCCATGGGCCACTAAACGAGCCTTGGCGCTGCCGAAAACGCCCGCGCGCCGGGCGTTCGAGCAATATGTCTAGACATATTCATCTACGAAAAATGGCGGGATCTCGCGTCATGGCCGGCGGCGGCGGACGCGTTGACATGAGCGCATCACAAGCCGTCAACATTCCCCGCCCCGGCGCCAACCGCATGTCAACGTCGGCGCCTACATTCACAGCGCCCACCGCAACCAAATTATCACTCTAAATCCGTGACTTGCAGGAAACGACCGCCCTTGCCTCGGCTCCACACGGTATAATCGTTGACCGCTTCGATAGCGGGTCAGGCGTTGGCCATCGTCTCGCGGATGGCGCTGGCCAGGTCGTCCAGCCGGTAGGGTTTGGGCAGCACATGCACGCCCAGGTCCTCGGCCGCCCGGCGGGAAGCCTCTGCGAAACCGCTGGTCAGCAGCACCGGCAGATCAGGACGCCGATGATGGATCTCGCGAGCCAGATCGACGCCGTTCATGGCGCCCGGCATCATGATGTCGCTGAACACGACATCGATCCGGCGACCGTTGGCCAGGGCGCCGAGGCCACCGGCGGCGGAGGCGGCGCGGGTCACGTCGAAGCCGATCTGGTGCAGCATCTCGGTGACCAGGGCGGCGACCTCGTCATCGTCCTCGACCAGCAGGACGCAGCCGGAGAAGCGGCTGGCGGTGCGGACCGGGCCGGTGTCGAGGGCCGGCCTGGGCGCCGCGCTGGCCGGCTTGGCCGAGCGTGGCAGCATGAGGATGACGCGGGTCCCTTCCTCGAGCTTGGACTCGATGTGCACGGAGCCGCCCGACTGGCGGGCGAAGCCATAGGCCTGGGCCAGGCCGAGGCCCGAGCCCTTGCCGATCTCCTTGGTGGTGAAGAAGGGTTCGAACACCCGCGCCTTCACCGTGTCGCTCATCCCCGTGCCGGTGTCGCGCACCTCGAGGCGGACGAAGTCGCCGATGATGTCGCCCTCGCGCCAGTCCTCGACATTGCGGGCCGAGATGACGATCTCGCCGCCCTTGGGCATGGCGTCGCGGGCATTGAAGGCCAGGTTGAGGATGACCAGCTCGAGCTCGCCGGCATCGACCTCGACCGGCCAGAGGTGGTCGTCGAACTCCAGATCGACGTGAACATCGCCCCGCAGAGAGCGATCCAGCAGTTCGCGCATGCCGCCGATGCGGGTCTGCAGGTCAACGGCCTCGGGGGCCAGCGGCTGGCGGCGGGAGAAGGCGAGCAGCTGGCGGGTCAGGGCCGAGCCCCGGTCGGCCGCCTGGCGCATGCCCTGCAGCAGGCGGGCCCGGCGAGCCGGGTCCTCCTGGCGGTCGATCATGTCGAGGCCGCCCTGGATGACCATGAGGAGGTTGTTGAAATCGTGGGCGACGCCGCCGGTCAGCTGGCCGATGGCCTCCATCTTCTGGGCCTGGCGCAGGTTCTCCTCGATGCGGGCCCGCTCGGCCATCTGGGTGACCAGTTCGGCGTTGGCGGTGCGCAGCTGTTCGGTCCGCGCCGCGACCAGGGCCTCGAGGTCTTGGGCCGCCTTTTCGCGGGCGGCGAGCAGGGCCTGGACCTCGTACTGCCGGGCCCTGGCCCGCAGCGCCGCCTGCACGGTGCTGGTCAGGGTAATCGGCTGTACCGGCCGTTCGAGCAGCGAGACGTTGCGCAGGGTCTCGACGAGGGTCTTGCGCCAGGCCGCGACCCGCGGCTGCTCATGGCGGCTGGTCAGCACCACGAACGGCAGGTCCGACCAGGCCGGCTGGGCCTCGATCCAGTCGGAGAGGCCCGACAGATCCTTGCCGAACAGGCCCTCCTCGGCGACGAACACCGCCGCCGCCCCGGCCTGGAGCTCGCTCACCAGAGAAGGCAGGTCCCCGCAGACGAAGGCGTCCAGTCCGGCCCGCCGCAACAGCTCGGCCGAGGCCGGCCCGTCCCGCCCGATGGGAGCGTAGACCAGCACCCGGCGGCGGGAGGCCTCAACGCTGTTCATGGTCTTGCAGGTCCAGGAGCGGCACGGTGTCGCCGAGATAGGTCGGGGTGCCCGTGAAGATGCCGCTGAACTGGGTCAGCGGCGGTCCGACCGAGACGCCGCCAGCCGAGAGCCTGAACTCGCGGATGCTGTGCTCATGACTGCCGCTGCGCTTCTTCACCACCGACAGGGCGCGGCGCACGACACCGGCATGCTCGAAGTAGCGCACCATGATCACCGCATCGCTGAGGTAGCTGATGTCGAGCGGCGTCTCCATGGGCCCGACCAGGCCGTGCTGGGCCAGGACAAGGATGGTCAGAACCCCCTGCTGGGCCAGGTAGCTGAGCAGTTCGTGCATCTGCAGGATCAGGAAGCGCCCGTCCGGCATGGCGTTGAGATAGCCGTTCAGGCTGTCGATGATGACGACGCGGGCGCCGCCCTCCTCGACGCTGCGGATGACGTTGGCGGCGAACTCGCCGGGCGACATCTCGGCCGGGTCGATCTGCTGGTAGCGGATCAGGCCGCTGTCGAGTTTCTCCTCCAGCGGCAGGCCCAGGGTCCTGGCCCGGGCCTCCAGCGTGCCGCGTCCCTCGTCGAAGGCGAAGTAGACGGCATGCTCGCCCCGACTGGCGGCGGCGATGGCGTAGCTCAGGGCGATCGAAGACTTGCCGACCCCGGCGGACCCGACCAGCAGGGCATTGGTGCCCCGCTCCAGTCCGCCGCCCAGCATCCTGTCGAGTTCGGCGTTGCCGCTCGGGGTGAATTCGCCAAGGAAGGTCCTGTGGTGCTCGGCGGCGACCAGGCGCGGATAGATGGCCAGGCCGCCCTTGGCGATCTTGAAGTCGTGGAAGCCGCCCCGGAAGTTGATGCCGCGCATCTTGACCACCCGCAGCCGGCGCCGTTCGGCCCCGTACTCGATGGCCAGCTGCTCGAGCAGCAGAACGCCGTGGCAGATGGAATGAAGCTGCAGGTCGTTTTCGTGGGCGGTCAGGTCATCGAGCAGGACGACGGTGCAGGCGCGGGTGGTGAAGAAGTGCTTCAGGGCCAGGATCTGGCGCCGATAGCGCAGGGAGCCCTGGGCGAGAAGGCGCAGTTCCGACAGGCTGTCGATGACCAGCCGGGTCGGGTTGAGGGCCTCGACCCGCTCGAAGATCAGCTTGGTGGTTTCGCTGAGCTCGACCTCGGCCGGGTGCAGCACGGTCAGCTCGCGCTCGGGATCGAGAACGTTCTCCGGCGGAACCAGCTCGAAGACATCGATGCCGTCGAGGCTCCAGCCATGACGGCGGGCGACAAGGTCCAGCTCGCGGCGGGTTTCCGACAGGCTGATGTAGAGGACGCGCTCGCCCTGGCGTACGCCCTCCATCAGGAACTGCAGGGCGATGGTTGTCTTGCCGGTGCCGGGACGGCCCTCGTAGAGATACATCCGGTCGGCATCGAGACCGCCCATCAGAATCTCGTCGAGACCGGAATTGCCGGTCGAAATCCTCGCCGGATCCTCCGGATGCGTTGTCTTCATGGTTGGAAAAAGCCCTCCACCTTGTGGAGTTCCATCCAAACTCCCCCTGGCTGGCTGAACGCGAGAACCCGATCCGGGTTGCAGCAGTCAGGAGGATGCTTGCCCCGCCCTGGATCAGGCCAGTTCTGCGACGCCTTCTTCTTCCTCTTCCTCGTCCTCTTCCTCTTCGACAACGACCTCTTCGACGGCCGCCTTGCGCTTGATCGGGCCGCGCGCCTTGCGGGCCGCCGACAGGGCCGCGGACTTGGCGGCGGCGCGGGTTTCGGCCTCGGCCTCCAAGGCGGGGAGGATCTCGGCGGCGGCCGCCTTGCGGGCGGCGTGATCGCCCTCGCTGAGCCGGCGGGCATTGGCCAGCAGGTTGTTCACCTCGGCGTCGGTCAGGCCGGGCAGGCGGTCGAGAAGGGTCATTGAAGGCTCCGATGGCGGGCAGGATTCGCCGTTCACCGACAAAACGCCTGAAAGTCATATCGGGATGCTTATGGGCCAATACGAGCCCCGAAAGAACAGTTGCCGAGAATTTCCTTGCGGAAACCTCGGAGACCTGTCAGTTTTGGGTCATCGAATTCGTCTCGGTTCGGCTGAACATCCATGTTTCACTCAGTGAAACGCCCGGACCTGCCCCCAACCTTCTCGAACTTGATCACCCGCGCGACACGCGTGCGGGCGAGAAAACATGAACTAAGGACTACCCAATATGTCTACCGGCACCGTCAAGTGGTTCAACGGAACCAAAGGCTTCGGCTTCATCCAACCCGATGAAGGTGGCGCTGACGTCTTCGTGCACATCTCGGCCGTCGAGCGCGCGGGTCTCCGCGGCCTCGAAGAAGGTCAAAAGATCACGTACGAACTCGAGAAGGACAAGCGCAGCGGCAAGATGTCCGCTGGCAACCTCCAGGCTTAATCAGCCTCTCAGGTTTGACCAACGAGAAGGGCCGGCTCCGCGAGGAGCCGGCCCTTTTTCGTTGCCTGCGAAGGCTGGCTAGCCGCGAACGGCCATCGTCGCCTTGGCGGCCATCGGTGGCGTGCGCAGGATGTCGGCGACCCGTTCCAGGAAGGCGCGCCGGCGGGCCATGGCCCCCTCGACGTCCTGCATCTCTCGAACCACCCGGCTGCTGGTGCGCAGCGATTCCTCGACCAGGCGGTCGGCGACCGCCGGCAGATGTCCGTCACCCTTGCGCGCATCCATCAGGGCGGCGTGGCTGCGGGCTTCACCGATCCGCTTCTGGACCAGGGCCTCGACCTCGACTCCGGCCTCGGCCCGGGCGGCCAGGCTGGCGAAGTCGTTGGCGTAGAGGCGGATGAATCCTTCCTCGATCATGATGTCTCCTGTCTGGGGGCTTGGGAGTACGCGGCGCGTCGCCGTCTCTCTCAGCCGCCGGCGCCCAGGGGGTCTTGGCCAGCGATGCGGCAACCATAGCCGCAATGGCCCGAAAAGTCACCCGCCGATGGCAGCGGTCCCTAGCCGACGCTGCCGGACGAGGCCTCGCCGCCGTTGGCGCGCAGCCAGCGGAAGCTCAAGCGGCCCTTGTCGCGGTCGGCGGTCAGGGTCAGGTCCAGGGTCTCGCCGGGGCGGATGATGTCCTTGAACTTCACCCGGTTGAGATCGACGCCCTCGGGGGCCCAGCCCAGCACCTCGCGCGACAGCAACACCGCCATATGCACCTGGCTGATGCCGGGCAGGATCGGCTCGCCCGGGAAGTGGCCCTGGAACCAGGCCAGGGTCGGCGGCAGGGTCATACGCAGCAGGACGACGTCATCCGCGCGGGACACCACCTCATAGGGCGGCAGGCGCGGCGCGTCGAAGAGGGCGCGGAGGTCGCTCAAGCGGCGTTTTCCCTGGGCGTCGGTGGGCAGGCGATCGACGAACCGCCAATGTTTAGGCCGTTCGATCGGCTCCAGTCTATCGGCCAAGGCGGCGCGAAGATGGCGCCCCAGCCGGAAGGCGCCGTCGGCGTCGAGGGCCGCCTGGCCGGCGGGGCTCAGGGCGACGACGGCGGCCAGCGCGCCCTTGCGGTCCGGCAGGATCAGGGCCGAGGCCTCGACGGCGTGTGGCAGGGCGGCCAGGGCCTCTTCCACCCGCGTCAGGGAGACGCGCTTGCCGTCGACCTTCTCCATGCGGTCGGCGCGGCCGAGCAGGCGGAAGCGGCCGTCGGCCAGAAGCTCCATGCGGTCGCCCATGGCGAAAGGGGCGCCGTCGTCGAGATAGGGGGTCAGGACGGTCAGCGCGCCCTCGGCGTCGGGGGCGACGGTGACGACGCTAAACGGCCTCCAGGGTTCGTCGCCGGCGCTCTGGCGGCGCCAGGCGACGCCGCCGGTCTCGGTGCTGCCCAGCACCTCGGTGACCGGCCGGCCGAAGGCGGCGGTGCAGATGAGGGCGGCGGGCGTCTGCAACAGCTGGCCGGAGGAGAAGATCAGGCCGGGCGACTGGGCGGCCAGATCCATGGCCGGCGGCAGGCGGGTGAGGTGGGCCGGGCTGGAGATCAGGGTGACGCCGGCGCCGAGCCGCCCCTCCAGGTTCTCCCAGTATTCGGCCGCGCGGTCGGCGCTGGGCCGCCCGGCCATCACCGGCCAGACGATGCGATAGATCAGGCCGTAGATGTGTTGATGGGACACCGTGGCCTGCACCGCGCCGGCCTCGGCCCCGAAGACGTCCTCCAGGGCCCGGGCCTCGGTTTCCAGCTGGGCGAGGCGGCGTTCGATGCGCTTGGGCACGCCGGTCGAGCCGGAGGTGAAGAAGGTGAGGGCGACGTCCGGCGCGGCCTCGCCGAGGGTCGCGTCCGTTTCGGTCGAGAGGACCATCGAGGCGTCGTCGAGCAGGACGGCGTTCAGGCCGCCGACCTCGGCCAGGTAGGAGGCCTGGGTGTGGGCCGGCAGCACCAGGGCCTTGCGCGCGACGGCGGCGGCCAGCAGGGCGGCGGCGAACAGGGCGGCAGAGGCGGTATGCAGGAACAGCGGGCCCTCGCCGGCCATTCTCGGAACTAGGGCGGCTGCGGTGGCGCGAATCTGGCCGGCGGTGATGTCGCGCTCGCCGGGAAACAGCACGCGGTCAGCCGGAGCCGTCAGCAGCGCCTCGGTAAAGGCTTTCACGAATCCCTTCTCCCGCTTGTCGGGAGAAGGACCGCACCTTCTCTAGTCATGCCGCCTCTCGGGCCCGCACGAATTTCCGCACCAACAGTTCCCCGCCGAACAACGCCCCCATCAACAGGTAGGCCACAAACCCATTATAGGCGGTCCACACCTCCAGGCTCGCGTAAAGCGCCGTCCACAGAGCAACAAGCCCGTTCAGCAACAGGAACACGCACCAGACCATGGTCACCTTGCGGGTATAGCGCACGCCGGCCTCGGGCAGGTCGGGTTCGGCGATGCGGGCCAGGCGCTCGATCATGCTCTGGCCTTTGAACAGGCTGGCCGCGAAGGCCGCCAGCATCGCGCCGTTCATGAACACCGGATAGAAGCGCACCGCCCGGTGGGCGTCCCAGATCATCATCAGGCCCATCAGCAGGGCCACGACCAGCGGGGCCAGGGCCATGCCCAGCGGCACGCCCTTGCCCCAGCCGAAGGCGACCCGCAGCACCAGCAACAGGCACAGGGCCGCGACCACCGGGATGGGCCCGATGGCCTTGACCGCGAACAGCGCGATGAACGGGTAGAGCAGCGTCACCGCCGCCAGGGCGACGGTGGCCAGGTCCGGGCGCCGCCTGGCGGATACGCCCGCCCTGCTGTCAGCCCCCGCCTTCCCTTCAGCCATTGGCCGAGAGTTGTTCCGTCACGTCGAGCACGTCGTTGATCGTGCGCACCGACTTGAACTGCTCGGGCGTCACCTTCTTGCCGGTGATTTCCTGCAGCTTCACCATCAGGTCGACGGCGTCGATGCTGTCCAGGCCGAGGTTCTCGACCAGGTCGGCGTCGGGGCTCAACTCATGCTCGGGGACCTCGAAGGTCTCGACGAGGAAGTCGGCGATCTCTTTGTAAACGGCCTGTCTGTCCATTTTCCCCTCCGTCACGCAGCGGCTTGCTGCGCGGCGACGAACTCGGCAAGCGACCGGACCGACTGGAAGTGGGCGCGCGTCGTCTTGTCTTCGGCATTGATCTTGATGCCGTACTTCTTCTGGACGCCGACGCCAATCTCCAGCGCGTCGATCGAGTCGAGGGCCAGGCCGGAATCGCCGAACAGGTTTTCCTCCGCGTCGATATCGCCGGGACTGACATCCTCGAGGTTGAGGACATCGATGATCATCAGCTTGATGTCGTATTCCAGGTCGCTCATGCGCGCAGTTTCTCTTCCATCATCTCATCTACGCGAGTCACGAGGTGGCGCGCGGCGACTGGGAGCGGGTCTTGCCCCGCAAATTCAAAAACTTCAATGCGATCATGCACGGTCAGCGTCCAGTGCGGCCTGGTGACCGGAACGCGGTACCAAGGCACGCCCTTCTGCAGGTTGGGCGGCACGCAGGTGATGCTGACCAGCCGCACGGGCGCCCCAGCCTTGAGGGCGGCATAGGCGAAGCCCCGCTGCATGGCCCGGGGCTTGCCCGGAACCGTGCGCGAGCCTTCCGGGAAGATCACCACGTTGTTGCCCTCGCGCAGGGCCTGGGCGCAGTCTTCCAGCAGGCGCTCGGGATCGCCGAGGTTGGGGATGTAGCCGGCGGCGCGGACGACTCCGGCCATGAAGGGGTTGTTCCACACCCCGGCCTTCACCACGCATTTGGTGCGCTGCATGAAGGCCATCATGAAGACGATGTCGAGCAGCGACGGATGGTTGGCGACCACCATCACCCCGTGGTCGCGCTTCAGTTCCTCCTCGCCGCGGCACTCGTAGGTCAGGGTGCCCATCAGCCGCATGATGCGGATGTAGAGCCGCCAGGTCCGCTGGACGATGATCTGGGCGATGCGCTGGCGCAGGTCCCTGGCATGGAAGCCGATGTTGATCAGCGGGAAGATGGCCAGGGCCATGGCCAAGCCGCCGACGCCGAACAGGACGAAGGAAATGCCGGTGGTCACTACCCGGCCGCCGCGTTCGATCTTGCGCAGGATCGCCAGCATCAGGCGGCCGCCCGCATGTCGGCGCTGACGGCGATGGCGCTGGCCCCGGCCTCCAGGGCTTCGATCAGGGCCAGGGCTCCCGCCCGGCCCCGGCCGGCCTCGGCGCCATCCTCGGCGGCGCCCAGAGCCAGCCGAACGGCCAAGGCGACGAAGGGAACACCGGGTTCGTGCTCGAACTCGGCGTAGATGCCGGTCATCGGCTGTTCGGCGTAGAACACCAGGACCTGGCTCGCCTCACCCGAAGACAGCCGCAGCCAGGCTTCCAGCAGGCCGGCCGCCAGGCTGGCGTCGCCGGCCGCAACGGCCGTGTGGCTCGACTTCTCCCCGACCACCTGGGCGGTCAGGCCGGGAGCGGCGTTGTGAACACAGGCCGAGAAGGACGAGGGTGAAAGCAGGTCAGCCGCGACGATGGCCTCGGACAGCTGCATGGCCGTCGCGACATCGCCGTACCGGGAAGCGAACACCAGCTCGCAGCCGGGCGCGGCGACGCCGACAGCGCTGCGGACGGCGGCCAGTGAGAATTTCGGCATCCTGCGGCGCAGACCCACGGGCACGGCGTCCGGTCCAGCGGCCCGTCCACGCACGGACTCGCCGGCCGCATCCGTAACGATGCCGCCCCAGTCCAAAACCGCCAGATTGGCGATACCCATCAGCCCCACTCACGCTCGGCGCCGAACAGTCACGCGTCCGACTCGCACCGTCCGGCGCGCCCCCTGCCCACCGTCGATTTTTATCCTAAACCTAGCCCTGCACGGAGCAACCTATGAAAGGGGGCCCCGCATCGATCAACCGGCACTGTTGCCTATTGGGCAACGAAATTGGCGTGGAATCCGAACGGGATGCGGCGCGGCACGGGGGCCAGGGCGATCGGACCGGCGGCGACGTTCAGGGCGTCGAACACCGCCAGCTCGCTGGTGTCAGTGCGCGGACGGAACAGGATGGTCAGGATCCAGCCGTCGCCTTCGGCCGAATCGGCCGAGCGCGGCACGAAGATCGGCTCGCCGACGCCGCCCAGACCCTCTTCGGTCCAGAAGGTCCGCTGACCCGTGTGGGTGTCGAGGTGGGCCAGGCCGTCGCCGCGGATGTCGCCGGGCCGGCGCTGCTGGCCGGAGAACCAGGCGTGACGATGCGGCTGCTGGGCGCGGCGCTCGTCGATGCGCGGGAATTCGCCGGCCAGGTCGTCGAGGGTCTCTTCCGTGACCACCGGGTCATCACCGGAGAGATCGATCCTGTAGCGCAGGGACACCGCCCCGGTCTCGCGGCCGGGCGTGCCGTCGGCCAGCGGGAAGAAGGGCGGCTGGGGATAGCGCATGACGTCGACCACCAGGGTCTCGCCCTCCTCCCAGGCATTGGTGACGTGGAACAGGTAGCCGGCCGAGACAGGGGCCCAGCGCAGCGAGGCGACGCCCTTTTCCCGATCGATGATGGCCAGCTGGGCCGGCATGTCGGGCTCCCAGGCGAAGGCCGGCTTTCCGCCCATGGCCCGCGGCAGGCTGCCGGTCAGCGGCAGCAGGGGGATGATCACGTACCGGTCGGTGAGGGCGAAGTCGTGGATCATCGAGCAGTAGGGGGCCTCGAAGGTCTCACGCTTGACCAGCACGCCGTCCGGGCCGGCGACGCCCCAGCTGACCTTGTTGCTGAGCGGCGTCGGGTCGTCGGCATAGGCGATGAAGACGAACTCGCCGGTGCGCGGGTCGACCTTGGGGTGGGCGGTGACCTTGCCGCCGAAGTCGCGGTAGCCGACCGGCTCGAGCGTGCCGGCCACGACCTCGAATGGGGCATGCGCCTCCTCCAGGGCCAGCAGGCGGCCGGCGTGCAGCATGATGTTGGTGTTGGCCACCCCGCTGTCGGTCCCCATGACGCTGGGATCGGTCATCATCGGGTTGCCCATCGGGCCATACAGCCGGCGGCCGGCGGCGTTCTCGGTCTGCCAGCGCGGCGTGCGGACGTAGCGGTTGCGATAGCGGACGCGGCCGCCCTCGATCGCGAAGGCGTGGACCATGCCGTCGCCGCCGAACCAGTGGTAGGCGCGCTGGTCCGGCTCGAACTGCGGGTTGGGACCGATGCGGTACAGCGAGCCGGCGATGGCGTCGGGAATGGTCCCGATCACCGGCAACTCGAAATCGTCTTCGCTGCGCACCGGCGCGAAGTTGCCGCGCAGGAAGGGGTTGCCCCGAGTTTCGCCGTCCATGGTCCGCTCTCCCTTGTTGGTCTTCTTTAGAGTTTGACGATCAGTCCCGTGTCAGGGGCCGCCTTGCCGCTCACCGTCTCCGCCCAGGCCTCGGCGACGCCCTCCGGCCCGCGCAGGGTGCGCAGCTTCAGCCAGGGGCTGGCGGCGACGAAGGCGGCCAGGTTGTCGCTGAACCGGCGGCCGAATTCCTCCCCGCCCCACTCGGCGAAGCGCTTGCGGATCTGGTCGGGGGCGAAGAACAGCTGGCGGGCCGGTCCCGGCAGGGCCGCCGCATCCGGCGCCGCGGTCCAGTGGGTGGCGCCGACGATGGCGCTGTGGACGATGGCCTCGCCGAACCGACGGTGCAGCCGGCCGACGACATCGGCGTTGCCGGCGAAGTCGATGATGGCCACCGGGGTTTCCACCGCCACCGTCTCGATGTCGCCGTAGGGCGCGACGCCCGAGAACCAGCCCAGGCTGTTCAGGAAATCGACATGCTGCGGCGAAGTCAGGCCGACCACGGCCACGCCCCGCTGCTTCAGCCGGTAGGCGAGGCCGAGCGCCGTCTTGCTGGAGGCGCTGGTCAGGATGACCGTCTTCGCTCCGAAATCGCCCGCCTCCTCCAGGAAGTCGTCGATCAGCCAGCTGGTGCCGAACAGCGGCCGCAGCAGGGAACGGTGGTCGTCGGTCGCCGTGGGGACGGCGGACTCGGCATACTGGTTGTAGGTCGGCGGCAGGCCGGACCGATGCTCGGCCGCGTCGATGTAGCCGTCGCCCCGCTTGACCAGCTTGGCCGCGAAATGGCTGGACATCGGCAGGTAGCCGAACAGGCGAAGGCCCGGCTCGATCCCCTCGGCCTTCGACTCCACAACCGTCGCGAAGCCCCAGACCGGCACCCGCCCAAAGCCATCCGGGGCCGGGAAGAACTGCCAGTAGCCGAAGCTGTCGCCCATCGCCCCATAGGTGACGTTGTTGGCGGTGACCGAGAAACTCTCGACCGCGAGCCTGGCTTCCCCGTCTCGCAGCGGCGTATCCGGCTGCGCGCGCACCTCGCCCCGGCCCAGATCATCCCTGGCGATCAGATAGTCCCAGCGATCCATGTCACCCTCGTTATTTACGACGTAAACTTATAATGTAAGCTATAGGGCCTGACAACAGCTTCTCATCGTTTCGTGCCCATGCCTCGCGCTTTATCCCCCTCCCAGGTTGAAGAATTCCGCGAGCGTCTCTGCGCCGCCGCCGAGCACCTGTTCGCCGAGCATGGCCCGGAGGCGGTGACCATGCGCCAACTGGCCGCCGAGCTGGGGGTCAGCCCGATGACGCCCTACCGCTACTTCAAGGACAAGGACGACATCCTGGCCGCCGTCCGGGCCAGCGGCTTCGCCCGCTTCGCCGACGCCATGGAGGCCGCCTACCATTCGGAGAGCGATCCGGTCGCCGTCTCCGAGGCGGTCGGCCGCGCCTATGTCCGGTTCGCCCTGGAGCAGTCCGACGCCTACCGCCTGATGTTCGACCTCTCGCAGCCGAACGAGGCCGACTATCCCGAGCTGGTCGCCGCCAGCGGCCGGGCCCGCGCCATGATGGTCGCCCAGGCCCAGGGGCTGATCGACAGCGGCCAGGCGAAGGGCGATCCGGAGGTCATCGCCCATATCCTGTGGGCCAATCTGCATGGCGGCCTGGTGCTGCAGCTGGCCGGCAAGCTGTCGCCCCGGATCGATCCCTCGGCCCTGCGACGGGCCGCCTTCCAGACCCTGCTGAAAGGCCTCGCCCGCGACGATTGACCCGTTGTGCGGACAGGGGCCCGCCGATAGGGTGCGGTCAGTTTCGTGAGGGGGTTTTCCATGTCCAGCGCCAACACCATCGCCGAGGAACTCGCCGCCGCCGCGGCCGGCGACGACACTGATGCGCTGGGCCTGCTGCAGGGCGACGTCACCCTCCTGGCCCTCGAAGACCCGGACGCCGACAACCTGATCGTCGGCGGCGGCGCGGCCGACACCTTCAACGGCGACGACGGCAACGACACCATCGACGGCATGCGGGGCGACGACATCCTCAACGGCGGCGAAGGCAGCGACCACCTGTTCGGCTGGGGCGACGAGGACACCCTCAACGGCGGCGAGGGCATCGACTTCCTCGACGGCGGCCGGGGCATGGACACGCTCAACGGCGACAACGGCAATGACGAGCTCTACGGCCAACGCGGTACGGACACGCTGAAGGGCGGGGCCGGCGAGGACAAGCTGTACGGCGGCCAGGGCCGTGACAGCCTCGATGGCGGCGCGGGCGTCGACTATCTGGACGGCGGCGTCGGCGACGACACCTACATCGTCGATGTGGTCGGCGACGTGCTGCATGAGAGCCGCTTCGGCGGCCGCGACACCGTCGAATCGGCCGTCTCCTGGACCCTCGCCGCCTTCTTCGAAGAGCTGGAGCTGACCGGCACGACCGCCATCGATGGGACCGGCAACGCCGTCGCCAACAAGCTGACCGGCAACAGCGGGGCCAACAAGCTGCTCGGCCTCGACGGCAACGACACCCTGGCCGGCGGCGCGGGCACGGACACCCTGACCGGCGGCCGGGGCAATGACCGCATGGCCGGCGGCGCGGGCGCCGATACCTTCATCCTCACCGCCGACAGCATCGGCCTGAAGGAAAAGGACCGCATCAGCGACTTCTCGAACGGCGACGGCGACTTGATAAACTTCACCGCCATCGACGCCAACACCAACACCGATGGCGACCAGGCCTTCACGACGGTTGCGAAGTTCAGCGGCACGGCGGGCGAGATGGCCCTCAGCTACAAGGGCGGCGCCACGACCGTGAAGCTCGACGTCGATGGCGACGGCAAGGCCGACTACACGCTGAAGATCAACGGCGACCTGACCCTGCATACGAGCACCTGGCTTCTCTAGGCGCGGATCATCTGACTGGCTTGGGCGTTGGGGTGGGAACAGTCACGGAGTTCCCCTCATGCCCCCCGCCCAAGGCCCCGCCTATGTTCCCGCCCAGCCCAACGGCGCCGCCAACGACAGCGGCGGCGCGCTCGGATTCCTCGACCGCTTCTTCGGCGCCGACACCCGCGAGGCTGTTGCCCTGAAGGCCCAGGACGCCCGCGCCCTGGTCACCGAAAAAGCTCAAGACGCCCGCGCCAACCTGACCGTCGCCGGCAACAGCCTGGCGGCCACGGCCCGGGCTCATCCGGTGCTGGCCGTGCTGACCGTGGTCGGCGGCATCGCCGCCATCGGCCTGCTGGCCAACCCCGCCACCCGCCGCGCCGCCATCGCCGGCGGCACGGCCCTTTGGGGCAGGTTCGGCGACAAGCTGCCGACGCTGCTGCCCAAGGCCTGATCTACCCAATCGCCCAAGAGCATGCGAAACCCCGGGTGGTCCACCGTCCGGGGTTCTCCATGTTCAAGCGCCTGCTTCCCGTCCTCGCCGCCGCCCTGATCGCCGGGTCCGCCCAGGCCGCGCCGGACACCCTCGACGCCATCGCCACCGATTTCGTGAAGCTCAGCCTCGAGGCGGGCGTGCGCGAGGACGGCTATGTCGATGCCTATTACGGCCCGGCCGAATGGCAGGAGGCGGCCAAAAAGAACCCCCGCGACCAGGCGACCCTGCGCAAGGACGCCCGGGCCCTCAGCGCCCGCCTCGCCGCCCTGCCCGCCACGGCCGATCCGCTGGCCCAGCGCCGCCGCGTCTTCATGGCCGGCCAGCTGAAGGCCGCCGACACCCGCCTGTCCATGGCGCTGGGAGAGAAGTTCAAGTTCGCCGATGAGGCCGAGGGCCTGTTCGGCATCCGCCCGCAGCTGAAGCCCCTGAGCGTCTACGACCCCGTGCTGGCGAAGATCGAGGCCTTGGTCCCGGGCGAAGGGCCCCTGGCCGAGCGCGTCGACGCCTTCCAGAACCGTTTCATCATCCCGACCGACAGGCTGGACGCGGTCATGCGGGCCGGTATCGCCGAATGCCGCAAGCGCACCGCCGCCCATATCGCCCTGCCCGCCGACGAGCGCTTCACCCTGGAGTTCGTCAAGGGCAAGAGCTGGTCGGGCTACAACTGGTACAAGGGCGGCGCGACCAGCCTGATCCAGATCAACACCGACCTGCCGATCCGCATCAGCCGCGCCATCGACCTGGGTTGCCATGAGGGCTACCCCGGCCACCATGCGCTGAACATGCTGCTCGAGCAGAAGCTGGCCAGGGGCAAAGGCTGGATCGAGTACACCGTCTACCCGCTCTACAGCCCGCAGTCGCTGATCGCCGAGGGCACCGCCAACTACGGCATCGACCTGGCCTTCCCGTTGAATGACAAGATCAGCTTCGAGCGCGACGTGCTGTTCCCGCTGGCCGGCCTCGACCCGGCCACGGCGGCGACCCAGGTGGCGCTGGGCGAGGCGACCAAGGACCTGGCCGGGGCCCGGCTGACCATCGCCCAGATGTATCTCGACGGCGAGATCGACCGCGAGACCGCCATCGGCCTGGCCCAGAAGTACCAGCTGATCAGCCGCGCCCGCGCCGAACAGTCGATCAGCTTCACCGAGACCTACCGCAGCTATGTGATCAACTATGGCCTCGGCCAGGACATGAGCCAAGCCTATGTCGAGGCCGCCGCCCCCGACCAGGCCGGCCGCTGGAAGGCCTTCGAGCGGCTGATCTCCGAACCCACCGTGCCGGCCGATTTGCTGAAGCGATAGCCGGATATACCGCTTGACAGTGGTTTGTCGGGTTCCCGACCAAAAACCCAAAATGTGCACTTGGCTCGGCGGATAACGCCGCTAGTTTCCCTACCCATGTTGGGGCACGGGCCCCCGCGCCCGTCCTGGAGTCTCCATGCCTTTCGCCGCCGTTGTCGAAGTATCCGCCCTGGATGGAACCACGGGTTTTCAGATCAGCGGCGAGGCCGCCAACGACTATGTCGGCAGGACAGTCGCTGCGGCCGGCGACATCAACGGCGACGGCATTCAGGACTTCATCGTCAGCGCGGCCGGTATCGATCCGAACGGCAGCAACTCGGGCGGCGCCTATGTCGTGTTTGGCCGACTGTCCGGTTTTCCGGCCGAACTGAACCTCTCGACGCTCAATGGCGCCAACGGCTTCCAGATCAACGGTGAAGCCTTGAGCCTTACGGCCGGCGGCACCACCGCCGCCTCGGTCTCGGCGGCGGGCGACGTCAACGGCGATGGTATCGACGACCTGATCATCGGCGGCTTCGGCGCGTCGATCAACGGCCAGAACGCGGGCGCGGCCTGGGTGCTGTTCGGCAAGAACACGGCCGTCAGCGGCAATTTCGCGGCCAACGTCGAGCTCGGCGCCCTCAATGGCTCGACCGGTTTCCAACTGAACGGCATCGCCCTCGGCGACCAGGCCGGCGCCCCGGTGGCATCGGTCGGCGACATCAACGGCGATGGCTTCGACGATATCGCGATCGGCGCCTATCGCATCAGCCACAGCGGCCAGCGGTCCGGCTCGACCTACATCGTGTTCGGCACGAGCACCCCGTTTGCCGCCAACTTCGAGCTCAGCAGCCTGAACGGAACCAACGGCTTCCGCATCGATGGCGAGAGCGCCTACAGCTATGCCGGCTTCTCGGTCGCCTCGGCCGGGGACATCAACAACGACGGCATCGACGACCTGGTGGTCGGTATGCTTGGCCAGGCCAGCGGGACCGGCGGCGCCTATGTGGTCTTCGGCAAGAACACCGCGGTCAGCGGTAATTTCTCCTCCATCTTCAATCTCAGCACGCTCAACGGCGCCAATGGCTTCCAGCTGAACGGCGTTGCGACCGGCGATCGCGCCGGCATCACGGTGGCCGCGGCGGGCGACGTCAACGGCGACGGCATCGATGACTTCGTCGTCGGCGCCTACGCCGCCGACAACGGCGGGAACTACTCCGGATCCACCTATGTGGTGTTCGGCAAGGACACCAGCGTCAGCGGCGCCTTTGCGGCCGACTTCAACCTGTCGTCGCTGAACGGGACCAACGGCTTCCGCATCGACGGTCAGGCCGGCGACTACTCGGGCCGCTCGGTGGCCGGAGCGGGCGACATCAACGGCGACGGCATCGACGACCTGCTGATTAGCGCCTACCGCGCGGAACCCAACGGCCAGTATTCCGGCGCCGCCTACGTGCTGTTCGGCCGCAACACCCCCTTCGCGGCCACCGTCAGCCTGGGCAGCCTGACCACAGCCACCGGCGTGCGGATCAACGGCGAAGCGGCCGGCGACAACTTCGGGGGCGATGTCTCCGCCGCCGACATCAACGGCGACGGCCTGATCGACCTGATCATCAGCGCCGGCTACGCCGACCCGGGCGGCAACAGCACCGCCGGCGCGGCCTACGTCATCTTCGGGCAGCAGGGGGCCACCCCCTTCGTCGGCACCCCCGGCGAGGACAACCTCAGCGGAACGGCGGGCGCCGACAGCGCCGACGGCGGGGCCGGCAAGGACATCCTGCGCGGGCTGGGCGGCGATGACGTCCTGAACGGCGGCGACGCCAACGACCAGATCTTCGGCGGCGCCAACAACGACATCCTCGGCGGCGACGCCGGCAGCGACATCCTCTACGGCGACGATGGCACGGATACGCTGAACGGCGGCGACGGAGCCGACAAGCTGTTCGGCGGCACAGGCGCCGACCAACTGAACGGCGGCACCGGCAACGACCGCATGGCCGGCGAGGACGACGTCGATACCCTGAACGGCGGGGCCGGCAACGACTACCTCGACGGCGGCCTGGGCGCCGACATCATGTCGGGCGGCACGGACAACGACGTCTACATCGTCGACAACGCCGGCGATCAGACCATCGAAAGCGCCGGCCAGGGCTACGACATCGTCCGCACCGCCCTCGACGGCTGGGTGCTGGGCGCCAACCTGGAAGGGCTGGAGCTGCAGGGCTCCGCCGACATCGACGGCGCCGGCAACAGCGAGGCCAACAACCTGCAGGGCAACAGCGGGGCCAACGTGCTGTCGGGCCTGGCCGGGGTCGATACGATGAACGGCAACGACGGCGATGACGTCATCATCGGCGGACTGGGCAACGACCTGCTGCGCGGCGGCACCGGAGCAGATAGTTTCGTCGTCGCCCATGCCTTCGGCAGCGTTCTGGAAACCGACCAGATCTACGACTTCAGCGCCGCCGAGGGCGACATCCTGGACTTCTCGGGCGCCTACAGCGGCACGCTCGACGTCGTCGGCGCCTTCGGCAAGCACGCTGGCGAAATGACCCTGACCTTCGCCGGCGGCATCACCACCGTCCGCCTCGACATCAACGGCGACGGCAAGGCCGACTATCAGGTCAAGATCAACGGCGACGTCACCACCGAGAGCGGGAACTGGCTGCTCTAAAGGGTCAGCTTGCCAAAATAGCCGGTCAGTTCGAGGTAGCCGCGCGCGTCCTCCGAACTGACCGCGCCTTCCCAGTAGACCGGGCCGCCGCCGGCCCGGCTGTCCAGTTCCTGGTCGTCGAACAGGGGCTTCAGCACGATGGTCTTGCGGCCGCCGGGCAGCGGAGCGGTGATGACCTGTTCGACCGGATAGAGGGCCTTGGTGCGGGGTGAACGCCAGCGGCGGCGGGCCTCGAACGTCAGTTCGCCGGGCCGGAATACGGTCAGCTGGCCGGTGGGACTGCGGTAGGAGCCGCCGGTCCAGAGGGGCTTGCCGGCCGCGTCGCGGACCTGGAAGGCGGTCAGGGCGCCGCCGTCCTTCAGATTGAGGCCGGCCCAGTCCCAGCCGACCGCCGCCGGGTTCAGCAGGGTCGAGGACCATTCGCGGTCGAGCCAGGCCTCGCCGGTGACCTTCACCCGCTTGCCGTCCCGCAGGATCGACCCCGTCACCGCCAGATGCGGCAGGCTGTAGTAGTGGCTGGCCTCCGCAGGGCCCGGACCCTTGCGGCTGAAGCCGCCCACGCCCTGCAGGATGGGCGGCTGGGTCGGGGCGAAGGTCAGGTCCAGATCGAAGTCCGACCCGCCGGCTTTGGTTCGCCAGCGGTTGTCGGGGCCGCGGCGCAGTGACCAGTCGTCGATCACCAGATTGGCGTCGGTCTCGGACGCCTCGGCCAGGCCGAAGCCGGCGCGGGCGACGCGCTGGCTGTGCAGCAGCTTGCCCGCCTTCGGGTCCGACAGGGCGGCGTGGGCGAACAGAACCTGCTTGGCGGCGAAGGCGCTGGGGTTGGCCTGGTCGACGTCGGGGCGGGTGCGGAAGAAGGTGACCTGGAAGCCGAGGGGGCCGGCAGCCGTCTCCAGCCAGCCGGTGACGTACCACCACTCGGTGCGGAACGCCGGGTGGCTGCCGTGGTCGCGCGGGAAGGCGATGGTCTCGGCCGGGGTGACAGGGGCGTAGACCGGGGCGACGCGGCCGGTGTCGGCGGCGATCAGAAGCAAGGCGACGAGGGCGGCGATCAGGGGGCGCATCACCAGTCCTCCCGCACGGCGCGGACGGCGTCCATCGACAGGGCCCGGCGGCCGGCCAGCAGGGCGGCCCCGGCCGAGGCGGCGATCAGGGTCACGGTCACAATGGCGAACAGGCCCCAGGGCAGGCGGGTCTCCATGGTCCAGTGGAAGGACTGCGGATTGACCACATGGATCAGCACCTGGCTCATGATCAGGCCGAGCGTCAGGCCGGCGGCGACCCCGACCGTGCCGAGCAGGGCGCCCTCGATGGCGAGCATGGCGGTGATCTGGCGTTTGCGGACGCCCAGGTGGCGCAGCATGCCGAACTCCTTGGTGCGGGCCAGGGTCTGGGCCGAGACGGTGGCGGCGACGCCGGCCAGGCCGACGAGGATGGCGACGAACTCCAGCACATAGGTGATGGCGAAGCTGCGGTCGAAGAGACCAAGGGCGATGGCGCGGATCTGGCCCGGGCGCAGCATCTCGGTACGGGCGGCGACGTCGGGCGGCAGGGCGGCGCGGACAGCGGCGGAGACCTCTTCCACCCTGGCGCCAGGCTTCAGCTCGATCGAGGCCTCGCCGCGCAGGGAATCGCCGGTCAGGCGGCTGTAGTCCTCGCTGGTCAGGACCACGGCCCCGTTCTGGCGGGCGTAATCGCGCCAGAGGCCGGCGACGAAGACCTGAGGCCGGCCTTTCAGAGGCAGTTCGAGGGTCTGGCCGACCTTGAGATGGTTGAGCCAGGCGGCCGGTTCGCTGACCCAGATCGGCGTCAGGCCGGCCGGCGCGGGCCGCGAGGTTCCGATCAGGGGCACGCGAGCGCCGGGGTTGTCGCGGCTGATCGGCTGGGCGACCAGGGCGACCGGCGGGGCGTCGGTGGACAGGCGCAGGGGCGTGGCGCGGGTGAAGTGGACGGCGGCGACGCCGGGGGCGGCGGCGACCCTGGCCTGGCCGGCGGGGTCGAGGCCGCCGACCTCCGAGGGGCCGGCGAAGCGGATGTAGAGGTCGTCGGGCAGCACCTGGCCCAGCCAGTCGTCGACCGAGCCGCGGAAGCTGGAGACCATGACCGCCATGGCGATCATCAGCGAGGTCGAGGCGACGATGCCGCAGAGGGCGACGGCGGCCTGTGACGGGGCGCCCCAGAGGCGGCGGACGGCCAGTTCGGCGACGGGGCTCTTGAGGGCCCGGGCTTCCAGCGGCGACAGCAGCAGCCTGGCCAGCCAGGGCATGGCGGCGACCCCACCGGCCAGCAGCAGGGCCATGGAAACGTAGCCCAGCAGGGGCAGGCCGTAGACGGCCGGGGCGAAGGCGCAGGCGGCGCCGAGGCCGAGCAGGATGAGAGCGAGGCGGAAGCCCGGCTTGGCCGAGGGGTCGATGGCGTCGCCGACGTTCTTGAGAGCCACGGCCGGCTGGGCGTTGGCGGCCTCGCGGGCCGGAATCAGGCTGCCGACCAGGGCGCAGGCCAGGCCGAGGACGAAGAAGACCCCGGCCGCGACGGGGGCGAAGATCAGGGTCGGGCGGGCGCCCTCGAAGAAGCCGCTGCCCAGGTCGCCGCCCAGCAGGCGCAGGGCGGCGCCGGCCAGCAGCAGGCCGAGACCCAGCCCCATGGCCGAGCCGACCGCGCCGACAATGCCGCCCTCGGCCAGCACCTGGACCAGCAGGGCCCGGCGGTTGACGCCGAGCACCCGCAACAGGGCGAACTGGGCGCGGCGGCGGGCGACCGACAGGGACTGGGCCGAGAAGACCAGGAAGGCGCCGGTCAGCAGGGCCATCAGGGCCAGCATGTTGAGATTGACCCGGTAGGCGCGGGAGAGGCTGTCGCTGCGCCGCTCCTGGCTCTCCTGGGTGACGATCTCGGCCTCGGGCGGCAGCAGCCGGGTCAGGGCCGAGCGGGTGGCGGCGGGGTCGGCGCCCTGTTTGAGCTTGAGATCGACGCGCTGCAGCTTGCCGATCTGGCCGAAGCGCCACTGGGCGGCGGCGATGTCCATGACCACGATCCGGCGGCCCTCGCCGACGGCCGGCAGCGGGCCGGCGATGGTCAGCGGCACGGTGCGGCCGCCGGCGGCGATGGTGATGACGTCGCCAGGCTTGCGGCCCTCCATCAGGGCCGGGGAGACGAACGCCGAGCTTTCGTCGAACACCGCCCCGGCCCCGCCGAAGCCGCCCTCCCCCGCGCCAGCTGGCCGGCCCAGCAAGTTGGGGGTGACGGCGGCGGCGCGGAAGATGTCGAGGCCGATCAGGGTCAGGGGTTCCTGCTGGCCCGGGACGACGCCGGTCAGCTTGATAACCGGGCTGGCCAGGGCGATGCCGGGGGCGCGGGCCAGCCTGGGGTAGAGGGCCTCGTCGAAGCCGGCCGGCGCCACCGACTGGACCTGCAAGTCGGCGTCGCCGTTGACCGTGCTGATCGCCCTGGAGAATTCGGTCAGGGCCGAGGCGTTGATCAGGTGGACGGCGAAGCCCAGCGCCACGCCCACGGCGATGGCCACGGCGGCGGTGACCACCCGCACCGGCTGGCTGCGCCACTCACCGAGGATCAGCCAGCGGAGGGCTGTCAGGCTGAGATTCACCCCTCCCCCCTGTCATCCCGGACGGCCCGAAGGGACGATCCGGGACCCAGGGGGTGACGGAGCGTTATGTGGGCGGCGGCGACCAACTGTGCGCGCGGCCCCTGGGTCCCGGCTCTCCGCTGCGCTCCGGCCGGGATGACGGGGTTAGACATGAGCGACCAATCCCTGACGGGTCAGGGTCAGCCAGCGGTCGGCGGCGGCGCCCACCTTCTCCGAGTGGGTGACGATCAGCAGGGCGGCGCCGGCCTCGCGGGCCTGGCCGGCCAGCAGGTCCATGATCCGGCCGGAGGTTTCCGGATCGAGATTGCCGGTCGGCTCGTCGGCCAGGATGAGGGCCGGTCGGTGGACCAGGGCGCGGGCGATGGCCACCCGCTGCAGCTCTCCGCCCGACAGCTGGCGGGGGTAGTCGCCGCCCCTGCCCTGCAGGCCGACAGCGTCGAGCAGGGCGGTGGCCTTCGCCAGGGCCGCATCCGGCGGGGTGTGAGCCAGGACCAGCGGCAGGGCGACGTTGCGGGCCAGGGTCAGGTGCGGCAGCACATGGAAGGCCTGGAACACAAAGCCGATGCGGTCGCGGCGCAGCAGGGTGGCGCCGTCGTCGTCGAGGCCCGACAGCGACTGGCCGCCGATGACGATCTCGCCCCGGTCGGCGCGGTCGAGGCCGGCGATCAGGTTGAGCAGGGTGGACTTGCCGACGCCGCTCTCACCCATGACGGCGACGAACTCACCGGGGGCGACGGCGAGATCGAGGCCAGAGAACAGGACCCGGCCGCCGGGCAGGGACTTGGTCAGGCCGTGCAGGGCGAGCATGGGCGAGGAGGACGGGAAGACGATCATCAACCCGACTCTAGCGGCTGTTGCTGTGAGGGGAAGGCGGACCGACCGCGGCCCGATATTTTCCGCGGCGAAGTTCCAGATTCCTCAAACTGGGTTTAGCTATTCCTTGACGGGCGTTATGTCGTTCGCAATTTTGCCGAGAAATGTCCGACCTTGGGGAGGCTTCGATCATGGCTGCGCCGCGCCTGGAAGACCAACTGGAATTTGTCGCCAGCATGCCCGACGCTCGGGCCGAAGCGCACTATCTGGAGCATTCGATCAACCGGTTGCGGTCCGACGCCCCGGCCGATCACCGCATCCTCGGCGTCACCGTGACCCTCCAGGCCGGCGAGCGGCTTCACAAAGCGCTGCACACCGATCGGGCCAGCCAGAAGATCGAGCGCAACACGCCGCCGCCGGACGTGCGCAGCCTGACCATCCTGTGCGACACCCTCTACCTCAATAGCCCCTTGTGTGTGCCCCAGGCCGACGTGAAGCTCTTCGCCCGCGAGATCGTCTTCGGTCCGGGAGCGTTCATCGACACCTCGCCGCTGGACTGGCGTTCGAACAAGGCGCGGGACGCGTCCGAGACCGGCGGCGACGGCGAGAGCGGCGCCCACGGCCGCAACGCCGGGTCGCTGACGGTGATGTGCAAGCGGGTCTGGCAGGGTCAGCCCGGCGCCCTGAAGCGGCTGGCCGTGGAACCCAACCGCCTGATGGCCAATGGCGGCCGCGGCCAGGACGCCGGCGAGGGCAAGAACGGCGAAGACGGCGTGTCGCGCAGAGTCTGGTACGGCGCCGAGTACTCGTATCGCGAATGGCCGTTCGGCACGACGACGTTCAAGCCGAAATTTGATCCGCCTGCCTATTACTACAAGGCCGATATCCATGTGCTGTCGAAGATCTCAGCGGCAAGCGACCAGGAGGGTCAGACCTCGCCTCCGACCTCCGGAACAGACGCGGTGCCGCCCGGGCTCCCGGGCAATGCGGGGGACGCCGGGCTGCTGACCACCAACCAGGCCGACCTGCTGAACTGCTATATCGGCGAGCCGGGACGCGCCGGCCGGGAGGCGCGGGACGTGCGCGGCGGCAGGGGCGGATCGCCGACCAAGTCCGGCAAGTACGAGATGGTCTGGTATTACGACGTGACCGGATCGGACAACGGCAGCGTCGAGTACACCTCGCGCGCGACCACCACGACCACCGACGGGGTCAGCCATAGCGCCAAGAGCGCGGCCAAGACGACCGGCGCGGCGCCGCGCCCGGTGTTTCCGCCCTGGTCCCATGCCTGGCTCCACCCCCAGCTGCTGCGTCACATGCGGATGTTCATCCGCGACCTCTATCTGTCCGGCGACCTGGAGCGGACTGGCGCCCTTCTGGAGGCCTATGAGGAAGCGCTGCTGGAGGGCGTTCCCGATCAGCACCCCTCGGCCGAATGGACACCCGACGTGGCGCCGGAGTGGGCGGCCGGAGCGGCCGAGATCGCCACCCTGAGGAACCGGCTGACTCGCAAGGAGGACTATTTCGGCAACCCCGCAGGTTGGGCGCCGTTGCTGTCGCTGCAGGGCTCGATGCGGGCCTATGACCTGGAAGCGGAATCGGCGCTGCGCACCCTGTTACTGGCGCGCTGGGTGTCTTCGAAAGCAAAGTCCCAGGCCAATGCCGCGGCCGCCTGTGACGAAGCGATCGGCGTGCTGACCGCCAACTCGGCGAAGGTGGCGGCCGAGATGGACAAGTCTCGGGAGGCGCTGACCGGGCTGGAGGCGTCTATGAAATCGGTCTCCGACAGCCTGGACAAGACCACGGTCAAGCTTCTGGAGCTGAACACCAAACTGACCAACCAGGCCTCAGCCACGGCCACAAGGAAGGCTCACATCAAGGCGGCGATCAACATGGGGGCGGCCCTGTTGCAGGTGATCCCGGTCGGTCAGCCAGCGCTGGGCGCGCTGGGTAACCTGGCCACCGTGGCCGCGGACTTCAACGACAAGGATCCGGCCGACTCGATCAAGAGGGCGGGTGACAGCCTGACCAGCTCCCTGACGGCGGCCAAGGAGGCCAAGAGCGCGGCCGAAAAGGCGGTCAAGGCCGCGGTCAAGGAGGCGAAGGAAGAGGGCAAGACCGACGAGGAGATCGCCGCCATCCGCGACAAGAAGCCCTCGATGCTGGCCAAAGCCGGCGCCGGGGTCGGTCCGGCCATCGGCATGGTTTCCAAGGCCCTGGGATCGCTGCAGGTGTCGCGCAGCGAGATCGACGCGGAGCTGGAGAAGCTGAAGGCGACCAGCCCCGAATGGGAGGAGATCAGCGAGGACCTGAAGGCCCTGATCGAGAAGAAGGCGACCTTCTTCGCCGAACTGACTTCGACGATACAGAAACTGGGCGAGGGGTACGCCCGGGTGACAACCAACGCCTCGGCCGTGGTCACCCTGGGCGGTCAGCGGGGCGCGGCTCTGGCCAGCCTGGACCCGGCGGCGCTGCAGGCCATCGCCGACCTTGACCAGCGTGCGCGCACCGCCCTGACGGCCAATCTCTACCTGCTGGTGCGGGCCTATGAGACCACCGCCTTCAAGCCGGCCGAGGTCAACTGGGCGATGGGCCAGGTGTTCGACAAGATCGAGGCGCTGCTGAACCAGAACAAGGACAAAGACGTCCAGACGGTGCTGGCCGAGGCCAAGGCGCTGGCTCCGATCTTCGAAGCCAATCTGAAGACCCTGCGCGACCGGCTGCTGGCCGACGGGTTGTTGCAGACCCAGAGCATGACCATGGAGCTGACGCTCGGTCCCGACCACCTGGCCGAGCTTAATCTGCTAAACGATCAGAAGCCGGTGGATATCGATCCGGTGCGGCGCAACCTGCTTCTGCCGCGCTATCACCGCGACCTGCTGTCAAAGGTGGTGCTGGACGAGATCGTGTTCGAGGAGGGCCAGCCCCGCTCGGGCAACGCCATCCTCACCCTGACAGCGGGCGCCGCGGGCATCGTGCGGATGAACCAGCATCTGTTCGGAGTTCGGCGGGATGCGCCGATAGTGTGGACTTGGACTTACGGGTTCTCGGGCAAGAAGCTGACGCCGACCACGCCCAGCCTGTCGTCCCTGGACCTGCTCAACATGTTGCTGAAATCGACGGACGTGGACATCCGCCAGAAATTCGCCCTGCCGCCTCTGTGGTCGGACCTCTCCCTGGAGTTCGCCTACAGCGACCTGCCCGACGGCGCGACGCCGCCAAGGATCGCCCGGCTGGTGTTCAGCGTCCAGATTGAGCGGGCGGCGGCGCGGGCCGACCAGATCGTGCTGGACCTGAGGAGCAGCGATCCCGACGCCGAGGTGATGTTGAGCAGCGAGGATCTCGGCGGCCGACGCGACGGGGCCGGCGACTTTCACCGCATCTACAGCCGCGGAGCGACGGTCGAGATGAAGGCCAAGGCCAGCACGGGCTGGGTGTTCGACCACTGGGAGGTGGCGGGCCAGGCGCGCGAAGGGGCGGCGTTGACCGTGGACCTCAAGAAGGACCAGCAGGTGCGGCTGGTCTGCCGACCCGCCTAGAGCCTCACGTTGCCGAACTTGCCAGCGTTGTAGTCGGCGATGGCCTTTTGAATCTCGGGTATGGTGTTCATGACGAATGGCCCGTGGGCGACAACCGGGGCGCCGATGGGGTCGGCGTGGCCGAAGGCGAGGCGGGCCTCGGGGGCGGCCTCGATTTCCAGGTGGTCGCCGGCGAGGTCGAGGGTGACCAGGGTCCAGCGCGGGATGTCGCGGCCCTCGATGTGGACGGCGCCGTCGACCACGTAGAGGAAGACGTTGCGGCCGGCGAGGCCGTCGAAGTGGATGCGGCCGCCGCCTTTCAGGTCGAGTGTCGACATGAAGACGCCGGTCAGGCTGTCGATGGGCCCGACCGTGTCGCCATATTGTCCGGAGATGAGGTGCAGGCGGGCGCGGCCGTCGTCGGTCTCGTGGACGGGGATGTCCTGCGCCTGCAGGCCGATGTAGCGGGGCGCGGTCATCTTCAGGGCCGGGGGCAGGTTGACCCAGAGCTGGAGGATTTCGAGGGCGCCGCCCTGTTGCTTGAAGGCGGCCGGGGAGATTTCGGCATGGACCAGGCCGGAGCCGGCGGTCATCCACTGCACCCCGCCGGCCCGGATGACGCTCTCATGGCCGCCGCTGTCGAGGTGGGCCATCTCGCCGGCCAGGATGAAGCTGACGGTCTCGAAGCCGCGGTGCGGGTGGGGGCCGAAGGGCAGGCCGCGATTGTTCGGCGGATAGGTCTGCGGGCCGTGGTGGTTGAGGAACAGGAAGGGGTCGACCTGCTCGAGGCCGGGACCCGGCAGCGGGCGGCGAGTGACGAGATCGGCGATGTCGTCGCGGCGGGCGGGGTGCAGGGCGAGGACGATCTTGTGGGGCATGGAGTCTACTTCGTCGCGCGCGGACCGTTCGGCAAGGGTGCGCCCTCTCAAACTCTCCCCCCGCGAAGCGGGAGGAGGACAGATTTCGAGCCTTGGCGAGAAATCAGGAGGCGGGCCCCACCGGCGGTTGGAGGTTCCTTCTGCCACAGGGGAGCCCCCCTCCTGCTTTGTCGCTCACGCTCCAAAGCGGTCCTCCCCCCGCGACGCGGGGGGAGAGTTTAACTTTGCGGGCCGCGCCCTCAAGCGGGTTGTTTTAGGGGACTGAGCGGGCCTACCCTGACGCCAAAGGGAGAACGCGCATGAAGTACCGCCAGCTTGGGTCGAGCGACCTGATGGTTTCCGAGATTTCGCTCGGCTCGTGGCTGACGGCCGGGGTCGGGGTGGAGAAGGATACCGCTATCGCCAACATCCGGCATGCGCTGGACCTGGGGATCACCTTCCATGACACGGCCAACGTCTATGGGCGCGGGGCGGCCGAGACGGTGACGGGCGAGGCGCTGGCCGGCGTGCCACGCGACAGCTACATCCTGGCCACCAAGCTGTGGGGCGACATGGGCGGCGGCGACCAGGGGCTGTCGGCCGCGCAGGTGCACAAGCAGATCGACGCCTCCCTCAAGCGTCTTCGGACCGACTATGTCGATCTCTACCAGTGCCACCGGTACGATCCGGCGACGCCGCTGGAGGAGACCATGCAGGCGCTGAGCGAGGTGGTGAAGGCCGGCAAGGCGCGGTGGATCGGGTTTTCGGAATGGTCGCCGGACAATATCCGCGATGCGCTGGCCATCCCGGGCGTCGAGAAGTTCGTCTCCAGCCAGCCGCAGTACAGCCTGCTGTGGCGGCGGCCGGAGAAGGAGGTCATCCCGCTGTGCGCCGCCAACGGCATCAGCCAGATCGTCTGGTCGCCGCTGGCCCAGGGGGTGCTGACCGGAAAATACGACCCCGACTCCCCGCCCCCGGCCGACAGCCGGGCGGCGAGCGACAGCATGAGCGGGGCGATCAGCCGCTGGATGGAGAAACCCGTCCTGATGGCGGCGCAGGCGATGAAGCCGCTGGCCGCCGAGGCCGGCCTGACCCTGGCGCAGTTCGCCCTGGCCTGGGTGCTGCGCGAGCCGAACGTCGCCTCCTGCATCGTCGGAGCCAGCCGGCCCTCGCAGCTGGACGACAACGCCAAGGCCGTCGAGGCGAAAGTCGATCCGGCCCTGTTCGCGGAGGCCGAGAAGATCGCCGCCGCGGCCCGTGAGGCGGCCCGCTGATGCTGGCCCGGACACCGAAACCCGTCTGCATCGAATGTCGCCTGGCCTATGGGGCGCCGGGCTGGGTCTTCTATCACGGCGAGCGGCAGGAGGGGCCGGCCTACTGGTCGGACCGGGGCCTGCTGTGCTCGCCGGTCTGTGCGACAGGCCATGCGAAGAAGCGGTTCGCCGAGGGGACGATGATCAAGGGCTCGGTCGAGTGCCCGGTGGACTGGTACGCCTATTGATCAATCGCGGTCGCTCCCCCTCAGGGGGAGCTCCCCGCGAAGCGGGGTGAGGGGGTCAACCGTCGGCACCTGTGAGCTGACGCCAACCTTCGCCGACGGTGACCCCCCACCACCACGCGCGTATTCGCGCGCGGTCCCCCGCCCCCTGAGGGGGCGGAACTGCGCGGGTCTAGTCGAACCGCCTCAGCCAGCCGTCCACCGCCGTCAGCCAGCGGCCCGGCTGGTCGTTCTGGATGGCGTGGGCGGCGCCGGAGATGACCTGGGCCTCGCCGCGCGGGATCAACCGGGCGAAGCGGCGGGCGGTGTCCGGCAGGATGGCGTCGAACTGGCCGCTGAGGATCAGGGTCGGGGCGGTGATGCGCTTCAGCAGCGGGGTCCCGTCATAGGTCTTGAGCTGGCCGTTGGAACGGAACTCGTTGGGGCCCCAGAGCGCCTGGTAGAGCCGGGGGTTGAAGCCCATGGGCAGGCTCTTCCGATAGGCCTGGGCCCAGGCGGGGCGGCGCTCGATGGCGTTGAACTGGTTGTAGAAGATGTCGGTCGCCGCCTCGCAGCCCGGGCTGTCAGCGGTGAGGACGTCGCATCGGGTGAGTTCGGCCCGAACGTGGGCCGGCAGGGTGGCGCGCAGGCGGCGGGCGTCGGCGAGCCAGACCGGGGTCGAGATCAGCGGGCCCTGCAGGATCAGACTGGCGAGACCGGGCGGGCGGCGGGCGCCGTACTCCAGCCCCAGCGTGCCGCCCCAGCTGTGGCCGAGGACATGCAGGCGGTCGAGGTTCAGCGCCCGGCGGATGGGATCGATCTCGGCGACGAAGCGGGGCACGGTCCAACTTCGGGGATCGCCGGGGGCGTCCGAGCGGCCGCAGTCGAGCTGGTCGTAGAGGACGACGGCGCGGTCGGCGCCGAGGGCGATGGCCTGCAGGTTGGCGGCATGGCTGCCGCCGGGGCCGCCGTGGATCATCAGCAGCGGCGGGCGACGGGCGGTGAGGTCGCCGTTGACGCGGACGTAGACCCGGCCGCCCGGGACGGGAACCATCAGCTCGCGGTCCGGGGGCGGGACGGCGGTCAGCGGGGACGGGGCGGCGTGGGCGGCGCGCGGCAGTGCGGCGGCGGTGAGGAGGGCCAGCGCGGCGCGGCGGGTGTGAAGCTGGGTCATTGGAACCGCCATGGGGCCGGAAGATCGTAACCCCTCGCCCGCGAGGGAGAGGGAGGGGCCCGCCCGCGTAGCGGGTGGGAGGAGAGGGTTTACAGGCGATCAGGAGGGGCCCGCCACGCGCCGCCGCATGCCTTCCGACGTTCGTAAACCCTCTCCTTCCCACCGCCTTTGGCGGCGGGGATGGTTTCCTTTCCCTCGCGGGAGAGGAGCTGGGTTGGGCGGGTCCTGTGCGGACTGGACGCTAGCCACCGGCGAGGCTTCTGGCCCGGTCGGTCAGCGCGGCCCAGGCTTGCGCAACATCCGGCGTCCAGTCCTCGCCCAGACCCTCGCGCACCACCTCCGCCACGACCGGGAAGAAGTCGGCGAACACCGCCGGTTCGACGCCGAGGCCTTCGTGATTGATCCGTTCGATGGCGATCAGGCGGGCGCCCTGGTCGCCGCCTTCGGCAAGGTCCAGCAGGGCGGCGAAGGCCTGGGACAGCATCTCGCCGCGGGCGGCGCCGGTGCGGTCGCCGACGAACAGCGGCTTGGCGTCCGGCCGGACGGCGAAGAGGCGGGCGTAGACCCGGGCGGTCGGATCACCCTGGCGTTCGGCCAGGCGTTCGAGGGACTGGCGGATGAGGTCGGCGGCCATGACCCTACTGTGGCCCGGTCCGCGCCGGATGGCGAGCTAGACCGGATCAGGCGGATCGATACGGCGCCAAAGGGCCTCCAGCACCGCATAGAGGCCGAAGGCGGCGAGGCCCAGGCCCGTCACGAACAGCACCGCCGATCCGAAGGGCTGGGCCTCGAGGGACTGCAGGGCGCCGCCGAGGTTGCGCACCTCACTGGCGCGGGCGTCCCAGCCGGCCCGGACCAGGATCAGGCCCAGAGGCAGGAAGGCGAGCCCGCGCATGCCATAGCCGATGCGACCGACCCAGCAGGCCCAACGTCTGGTTCCGGCCTTGCAGCCCAGGCGCTTGCCAAAATCGGTGCGGAAAGCCTGGACGACGCCGGCGACGCCGACCGCCAGCACGAAGACGCCGACGATCAGCAGCAGCCAGCCGCCGAACGGCAGGCTGAGCAGCTGGGCCGCGCCTTGCTGGGCGCTCTCGGTCTCATCGGCCTCGCCGTAGTCTTCCAGTTCGTCGAGCAGCTCGAGGATCGACCAGGCCAGGGCGCCGTAGACCAGGCCGCTGATCGCCTGGCCGGCGCGGCTGGCCAGGCCCTTGGGATCGCTGCCCTGGCGATCGGCGTCGAACACCGCCTGCACGCCCCGCCAGAGGGCGAAGCCGATCAGGCCGATAGCGATGAGGGCGGCCCAGACCTGACCCAGCGGCCATTCGGCCAGCGCCGCGATGGCGCCCTTGGCCCCGGTCGGAGTGCGGGCCAGTTCGATCGCCGAGGAAGCGGCCAGGCCGCCGATGCTCAGATAGACGAAGCCGCGCGCCGCATAGCCGGCCCGCGCTGCCCATTCGAGGGCGACGGCGGGTTTCGACGGCTTGCGACGGGTCCAGGGAAGCCGGCTCCAGAAGCCGGCCGCCATCAGCCGCCACTCGGCAGCTTGGGCGCCTGGATGTCCGGGGCCTTGATGTTGACGTCGACCTCTTTCTTCTGGGTCAGGCCGCCGCCGAAGATCAGGAAGGCGCCGATGACCACCACCAGCACCAGCAATCCCCCGACGACGAAGGCGAGGCCCGAATTGCCGCCGCCCGTGTTTCCTTCAGCCATCTGATTGTCCTCCAGCCTTTGCAGACTGTCCAAGCGCGGGGCCGCGGGCTTGGTTCCGGCGCGGGCCGCCTGGCCCCGGACGGGGACAAAAAAGGCCCGCCGGTTTCCCGGCGGGCCTTCCTTGTTTCACAGGGAGGGAGCGACGCTCCCGCCCATCAGTTGCCGGGCAGCTTGCAGGGGCCGAAGGGCTTGGCCTGAGAGCAGGACAGGACCTCGACCGCCTTGGTCGAACCGCGCGCGTAGCCGAGCACATAGGAGCCGTTGCCGTCGGCGCAGTTGGCTTCGATGTAGACGGCGGTGTCGCTGGCCTTGTCCATCGCACGGGTCTCGCGGACCTGGCAGGTGCTGGTGTCGCGCAGGGACTTGATGTCCTTGGTGATCTGGGCGTAGCCGGGGTCCTTCTTGGTGAAGGAGCAGCGGTAGCCTTGCGCCTCGGAGATGGCGCAGGGGTAGACCACGCCGCTGGCGGCGCCCTTGAACTCGATGACGGCGCCGTCGGGGCGGTCGTTGCACTTCAGCTCGACGATCTCTTTGTTTGGCACGTTGAAGATGCCGTACTGGGCGACGTCGCAGGTGAAGCCGACCTTGCCGGCCAGGCGGGTGTAGAGGCCGTTCTGCTCGGTCTTGGCGGCGCGGGCGTCGGTCATGGTGCAGCCGCCGCCGACGAAGTCGGCATCGGCGCAGGCCACGGTCTTGCCGTTCTTGCCGTCGGCCAGCTGCTCCAGCATGTAGCCGTCGCCGGCCTGGCAGGAGACTTCGAACCAGCTGGAGCCGGCCACGGTCGAGAGGACGTAGCGCTTGTCCTTGATGGCGCAGGTCTTGCCCGAGCTGACCACCAGGGCGTCGACGACGGCGAGCTGGCTGGCCCGGTCGGTCAGCTGGCAGGCGCGGGTGTCGGCGGCGTCGAAGCTGATGCAGCTGTTGGCCTTGACTTCGCCCGACAGGTTGGCCGGCGAAGCGGTTTCGACGACGAAGCCGTTGCCGGGGCCGCAGGCGACCTCGATGTAGGTCTTGGTCGGGCTGGCGCCGATGTAGCGGTAGCCGCTCGGGGTGCAGCTCTTGCCGGCCTTGGCCAGGTAGGGGGCCAGCTGGGCCTGCAGGTTGGCGTTGCCGGCCAGGCGGCACTTCAGCGGGTTGTCGACTTCCTTGTCGCCCTGCTTCACTTTCTTGTCGGCGTCGAAGCAGGGGTAGAGGGTGGCGGTCGGCTTGGCCGGATCCTGGGCCACGAGGTAGCCGAAGCCCTGGTCGCAGGCGACTTCGAAGTAGTTGGTCTTGGTCTTGCTGTCCGTCAGCATGAAGCGGGCTTCGGTGACGTTGCAGGCCAGGCCGGCGGCCTTGGCCAGAGCCGGGGCCTCGGCCATGCCGCGATCACGGTCCTTTTGGGCGATCGCGCCCGGGACAGCGGCGGCTTCCTTTTCCTTCTTGGGAGCCGCGACGGTGACGGCGGAGGTGGCGAGCATCGCCAAGACGACAGCGGCGGCGACGCCGAAACGGTTGCGACTCATGTCTACCCGAGCTCCTGGGGGATAGGCTGTTATTTTGGGGGTTTTAAACGCCCCGATCTCTGGCCGGTCAAGATGTCTAACCTTACAGGCGCAATTGCGGCGTCCGCGTGAACGCGGGATGATGGCGGCGTTCATCGGAGAGACACTGTGCACGACGGCGTGGAAGACATCTCGGCGGAGCTTCGCCGGCCCAAGCTCGACTACCCGTTCGAGACCGTGCCGACGCCGGGCGCGGGCGACGCGGTGGAGATCGCGCCGGGGGTTCTGTGGCTGCGCCAGCCGCTGGGCGGGCCGTTGGGTTTCATCAACGTCTGGGCCCTGGCCGACGGCGAGGGCTGGTGCATCGTCGATACCGGCATGCAGACGCGCGAGACGGCGCAGGCCTGGCGCGAGGCCTTCAAGGGCGCCCTGGGCGGAAAGCCGATCACCCGGGTGATCGTCACCCACCTGCACCCCGACCACATCGGCCTGGCCGGCTGGATGACCCGCAAGTTCCAGTGCCGGCTGTGGATGACGCGGCTGGAGTATATCCAGTGCCGGATGCTGGTGGCCGACACCGGGCGCGAGGCGCCCGAGGACGGCCTGCGGTTCTACAAGGCGGCCGGCTGGGACGAGGACGCCATCGACAACTACCGGGCCCGCTTCGGGGGCTTCGGCAAGGGCATCTACCAGCTGCCCGACAGCTATCGGCGGATGAGCGACGGCGAGACCTTCCGCATCGGCGAGCATGACTGGACGGTGATCACCGGCAACGGCCATTCGCCGGACCATGCCTGCCTGTGGTGTCCGGCGCTCAACCTGTTCATCAGCGGCGACCAGGTGTTGCCGCGGATCAGCAGCAACGTGTCGGTGTTTCCGACCGAGCCGGACGGCGATCCGCTGACCGACTGGCTGGAGAGCCTGGCCAAGCTGAAGGCCTCGATCCCGGCCGGGGTGCTGACCCTGCCGGCCCACAACGACCCCTTCTACGGCGTCCACGCGCGGCTCGACCACCTGGCGGCCGGGCATGAGCGGCAGCTGGGCCGGCTGGAGAAGTCGATCAGTGAGGCGCCCAAGCGGTCCATCGACGTGTTCGGCAGCCTGTTCGCCCGGCCCATCGGTCCGGAGCTGATGGGCATGGCGACGGGCGAGAGCCTGGCGCACCTGAACTGCCTGATCGGGCGGGGACGGGCCGTGGCGGAGACGGATGCGGACGGGGTGACGTGGTATCGGGCGGCGTGATGTACCGCCGGCGCTCCGACATCTGGTTTGAGCGCACAGCCTTTGGCCGGTCCAAGCCGGTCACTGTAGCTGGCGCGTTCGTGCTGATTGTCGGCATCGGTGGCGGCGGCGGCCTGTTCTGGCTGTCGCTATGGCTGCTCAACAGCGGGCTCCCGGGTTGGCTGGCCAACGTCAGCTTCGGGCTGACGGCGGTGGAAATGCTGACCACTTGGATTGTCATCGCAACCCACACCGGCGGCCGGGACGAGATCGAGGGCAGTGACATCGTCGACGAAGCTCGCCGGGTGCTACGCGAGCGGCGCGACAGCTGATCCTTGCCCAGCCCGCCGCTGACCAAAGCAGGCATCGAATTTGTTTCGCACACGAACTTGATGTTTCGCATACGAAGCATATAACAGTGGCATGGCTCCGCCTCCCAACCGTCGGCTGATGTTCCTGCTCAGCGCCGCCAACCGGCGGGTGCAGCGCTGGATCGAGGCCGAGATGGCGGCCAAGGGCGGGCTGACGAGCGCGCAGTCCGGCGTGCTGTTCTTCCTCGGCAAGCAGGACGGGGCGCTGATCGGCGAGGTGGCCGAGGCGCTGGATACGGCGCCCAGCGCCATGAGCGGGCTGATCGACCGCATGGAGCGGGCGGGCCTGGTCGAGCGGCGGGCCGACCCCGGCGACGGGCGGGCGCAGCGCATCCACATGACCGACAAGGGCCGGGCCGGGCGCGACTACGCCAAGGCCGGGCTGGACTACATCAACAATCAGATCACCGACGGCTTCAGCGAGGCCGAGATCGACACCGTCGCCCGCTGGCTGACCAGCCTGCAGGCCCGTTTCCCGCAAGGAGCCCCCAAATGAGCGACCATATCCTCGTCGAGATCGAAGCCGGGGTGATGACCCTGACCTTCAACCGGCCCGACAAGAAGAACGCCCTGACCGACGGCATGTACAAGGTGCTCGCCGACAGCCTGGGCCAGGCCGAGACCGACCCGGCCATCCGGGCGGTGCTGTTCAAGTCATCCAGCCCGGCCTTCAGCGCCGGCAACGATGTCAGCGATTTCGCCGCCCAGAATTCGTCGGGCGACACCAGCCGCGACGCCGGCGAGCGTCCGGCCGGGGAGCGCAATGTGACCCGGTTCCTGAAGGCCCTGGCCCGGGCCGAGAAGCCGCTGGTGGCGGCGGTGCAGGGTCTGGCGGTCGGGGTCGGGACGACGATGCTGCTGCATTGCGACCTGGTCTATGTCTCGCCGGAAGCCAAGCTGACGACGCCGTTCGTGGGCCTGGCCCTGGTGCCGGAAGCGGCGTCGAGCTGGCTGCTGCCGGCCCGGATCGGCCATGCGCGGGCCTATGCGATGTTCGCGCTGGGCGAGGCGATGATGGGCGAGGAGGCGGTGACGACGGGGATCGCCAACAAATGCCTGCCGTCCGATGAGGTCGTGGGGGCGGCGATGGCGGCGGCCCAGGCGCTGGCCAAGCGGCCGATCGGGGCGCTGAAGGTCACCAAGCGGCTGATGCGCGACGCCGACAAGATCGCCGAGCTGATGGATATCGAAGGCCGATACTTCGGCGAGCGTCTGCAGTCGGCCGAGGCGGCGGAGGCCTTCGCGGCCTTCTTCCAGAAGCGTCCGGCGGACTTTTCGAAGGTCGGCTGAGCCGCCTTCCAACAAAACAAACGGAGGAAACACCCATGAGCGATCGCATCACTTCGCCCTTCCAGCGCTACTCGACCGCCCGCGAGGTGGTCGCGGGGCATGACCTGAGCGGGCAGACCATCATCGTCACCGGCGCCGCCACCGGCATCGGCGTCGAGACCGTGCGCGCCCTGGCCGAGGCCGGCGCCGACGTCGTCATCGCAGCCCGCAAGCCGGACCTGGCGGCGGCGGCCATTGCCGACGTCGAGAAGACGGCCAAAGGCAAGGTCAGCTTCGAGATGCTCGACCTGTCCGACTTCGCCTCGATCCGCGCCTTCGGGGCGCGGTGGGGCGCGCGGCCGCTGAACATCCTGATCAACAATGCCGCCGTCATGGCCTGTCCGCTGGATCACACCAAGGACGGGCTGGAGATGCAGATCGGCACCAACCATTTCGGCCACTTCCTGATGACGGCGCTGCTGACGCCGGCGCTGATCGCCGGGGCCAAGGCGAGCGGCAAGACCTCGCGGCTGGTGTCGCTGTCGTCGATCGGCCATGTGCGCAGCGACATCCGCTGGGACGACCCCCACTTCCGCCAGGGCGACTATGAGAAGTGGGCGTCCTACGGCCAGGCCAAGACGGCCAATGCCCTGTTCGCCGTGGGCTTCAGCAGGCGGTTCAGGGACCAGGGCGTCACCGCCAACGCCGTCATGCCGGGCGGCATCCTCACCCCGCTGCAGCGTCACCTGCCCATCGAGGAACAGCGGGCGATGGGCTGGCTGGACGAGAACGACAAGGCGGTGACCGGCTTCAAGACCACCGAACAGGGCGCCAGCACCAGCGTCTGGGCGGCGGTGGGGCCTGAGCTTGAGGGGATTGGCGGGCTGTACCTGGAAGACTGCGCCCAGGCCGTGCCGTGGTCGAAGGAGAACCCGCGAGCCGGTGTGATGCCGCATGCGCTGAACCCGGAAAGCGCCGAGCGGCTTTGGGCCTTGAGCGTGGAGACGACAGGGGCTGGTGCATGAAACTGATTGCCATGCTGGCCGGCGCCCTAGCGCTGGCCGGCTGCGCGACGCCGACCGGGCCGGAGAAATTGACGCGGCTCGACCAGTTCATCAACCTTGCCATCGGAACCTGGGTGTCTGAGCCGGACGGCAGCGACCCGGGCTGCCCGGGGCAGACCGTGGTCATCGCGCGCGTCACAGAGAACATGCGGGATCCGGTTTCAGACTACCGCTGGCTTACCAGTCGGACTGCCCGCAATGGGATCGAGTCGCCAGACAGTCGGCGTGTGGTCTTGATGACGCCGATGCGAGACCGAGACGTCGCACTGATGCCCTACCGGGGAGACCCCGCCGACCTGCTGGGCGAGGATCGCGAACAGGCCATGTATTCAAGACTCACCATGGACTGCCGGGCTCGCCTGTCCAAAATCCGCGACGGCATGCGAATGACCGGCTGCAGCTTCCGGAATCCCGCCGACTGGCTGGAGTCCGAACTTGTGACTTTGTCCAGCGACGAGATGGTGACCTTGGTCAAGGCTCGCACCGTAGACAGCTTGACCGTGCGTAGGGCCAGTTGCCGGTTCCGGCGCCAACAACCATAGCCAGGAGACGATCATGAGCCTCGCAGGCAAGACCCTGTTCATCACCGGCGCCAGCCGGGGCATCGGCCTGGCCATCGCCCTGAAGGCCGCCAAGGACGGCGCCAACATCGCCGTGGCGGCCAAGACGGCCGAGCCGCACAAGCATCTGCCGGGGACCATCTATTCGGCGGCGGCGGAGATCGAGGCGGCGGGCGGAAGGGCTCTGCCGCTGGTCGTCGACGTGCGGGACGAGGCCTCGGTATACGACGCGGTCGAGAAGACGGTGGCGGCGTTCGGCGGCATCGACATCTGCGTCAACAACGCCTCGGCCATCCAGCCGACCGGCACCGAGCAGACCGAGATGAAGCGGTTCGACCTGATGAACCAGGTCAACGCGCGCGGAACCTTCCTGACCTCCAAGGCCTGCATCCCTCACCTGAAGAAGGCGGCCAATCCGCATGTGCTGGCCCTGTCCCCTCCCCTCGATCTGGCCCCGCACTGGTTCGGGCGGCATGTCGCCTATTCGATGGCCAAGTACGGCATGAGCCTGTGCATGCTGGGGATGAGCGACGAGTACCGGGGCCAGATCGCCTTCAACGGCCTGTGGCCGCGCACCGGCATCGCGACGGCGGCCATCCAGTTCGCCCTGGCCGGCGACGACGGCATGCGGATGTGCCGCACGCCGGAGATCATGGCCGACGCGGCCTATGCCATCTTCAACAAGCAAGCTTCCACCTTCACCGGCAATTTCCTGATCGACGACAGCTTCCTCTATGGTGAGGGCGTGCGGGATTTCGAGCCCTATCGCGTCGATCCGAGCCGGCCGCTGATGCCCGACTTCTTCGTGCCCGAAGACATGCCGCCGCCACCCGGAGTGAAGATCGGCTGACGGCCATTTCAAGCAACAGTCTTGAACAATCGTCCATTTCGGCGGACGGTGTTCCCTCGTCGTCTGTTCCCGGGGGAATTGGGATGCGATTTGCCGTCGTTCTGGCCGCCGCCGCGCTGATGCTGCCGCTCGCCGCGCAGGCCCAGGTCAACACCATCACGGCCAGCCCGAAGGCCAAGGCCGAGCAGAAGTCGATGCGGTCGGACGGGACCCTCTGCAAGAGCCGGACGGTGCTGGGCAGCCGGTTGCCGACCCGCAAGGTTTGCCGCACGCCTGAGCAATGGGCGGCCGAGGAAAAGCACGCCAAGGAAGAGTTGGAGAAAATCCAGCACAACGGCGCCATGCGCAATTGCATCATCGGCCCCAACGGGGTCTGCATCCAGTCATGATCAAGTCTGAGGGGACAACCATGAAACGTCTGATCGCCGGGGCCTGCGCCCTCGCCCTGCTCGCGCCGACCGCCGCCTTGGCGCAGGTGCAGACCATCACCGCCAAGCCCGGCACCGTCGGCAGCGACGGCCGCAAGGTGAAGGACAAGGACGGGCGCCTGTGCAAGGTGCTGGTCGTTACCGGCAGCCGCATGCCGACCAAAAAGGTCTGCAAGACCGCCGAGGAATGGGACCGCCAGTCGGACGACGCCAAGCGCGAGCTGGAAATGCAGATCCGGCTGAACAGCACCGTCAACAAGATCCAGAACGCCAGTGGCGGTCGCTAGACAGGGAGAAGAACGATGATCATCCGCACTCTGATCGTTTCGGCGGCGATGGCCGCTCTGGCCATGCCGGCCATGGCCGCCCCGGGGGCTTTCCGGGCCACCGAACCGACCGCCACCACCGTCGCCCCGGTGGCGATCGGCGGCGACAAGAAGAGCCATGACGACGACAAGTCGCGCGTGGTCTGCAAGCGGGTCAACCCGACCGGTTCGCGCACGCCCGGCAAAAAGCTGTGCCGGACGGCCGGCGAATGGGCGGCCGACGAGCAGAACGCCAAGGAAAACCTCGACGACATCACCCGTCGCAGCCTGACCAGCGCGCCGAAGTCGTAAGACCTGGATCGAGCGGGCGCTAAGCCCGCTCGAACACCGCCGCGATGCCCTGACCGCCTCCGATGCACATGGTCTCGAGGCCGTAGCGGACCTCGCGGCGTTGCATCTCGTGCAGCAGGTTGGCCAGGATGCGGCCGCCGGTCGCGCCGATGGGGTGGCCGAGGCTGATGCCGCCGCCGTTGACGTTCAGCTTGTCGCGGTCGTCCCAGTTCCAGCCCTTGAGCACGGCCAGCACCTGCGGGGCGAAAGCCTCGTTCAGTTCGACCAGATCGATGTCGCTCCAACCGAGACCGTTGCGGGCGAACAGGCGCTCGACGGCCGGCACCGGGCCGATGCCCATGCGCGAGGGCTCGCAGCCGGCGGCGGCCCAGCTGTGGAACCAGCCGATGGGTTCGAGGCCCAGTTCCTCCAGCTTGTCCTCGGCGACCACCAGGCAGGCGGCGCCGGCGTCGTTCTGCTGGCTGGCGTTGCCGGCGGTGACGACGCCGTCCTTCTCCAGGGCGCGCAGCTTGCCGAGGCTCTCCATCGTGGCGTCGGCGCGGTAGCCCTCGTCATGTGCGAAGACGATAGGATCGCCCTTCTTCTGCTTGACCGAAACCGGCACCAGCTCGTCGGCGAAGCGGTTCTCGGCCCAGGCCTTGGCGGCGCGCTGGTGGCTCATCACCGCATATTCGTCAGCCTCCTCGCGACTGATCTGGTAGTCGCGGGCCAGGTTGTCGGCGGTCTCGATCATGCCGCTGATGACGCCGAAGCGCTCGACGGGCTGGCTCATCACCCGGCCGCGGGCCAGGCGATCGTGCATGACGACGCTGCCGGCGCGGGCGCCGTTGCGCATGTCGGTCGAGTAGTACTCGACATTGCTCATGCTCTCGCAGCCGCCGGCGATGACGACGTCGGCGGCCCCGGTCTGGATGCGCATGGCCGCGTCGATCACCGCCTGCAGCCCTGAGCCGCAGCGGCGGTCCATGGAGACGCCGGGGATGCCGATCGGCAGGCCGGCCTGCAGCAGCGACCAACGGGCGATGCAGGGCGCCTCGCCGTTGGGATAGCCATGCGCAAACGTGACGTCGTCGATCCGTTCCGGGTCGATCTTCGTGCGTTCGACCAATTCCTTGATGATGACGCCGCCGATCTCGCCGGCGGTCATGCTGGCGAGGCTGCCCTGGAACTTGCCGACGGCGGTGCGGAGGGGGCTGACGATAGCGGCGCGGCGCATGAGCTTGATCCTCAGATCGGGTCGTATGGGAACACCGAGGCGGACGCGCCGGTGTCGAAGAAGCTGTTCTTCATCGCCGGAAGGGCGACGTCGAGCAGCGAGCGGGGGGTCCAGCCTTCGAGGTTGGCCATGTTGCGGACCGGGCGGGGCTGGTCGAACAGGATGACCTCGTTGCCGCGCACGGCGAAGATCTGGCCCGAGACGTCCTTGGCTTCCGGGCTGGCGAGCGCCACGGCCAGCTGGGCGACCTGGTCGGCGCGCATGGCGTTCTTCATCCGGCCGACGCGCTCGGCCGAGGCCTCGTCCTTGACCGGGATGGTGGCGATCATCCGGGTCCAGGCGAAGGGGGCAATGATGTTGGAGCGGACGTTCTTCAGCGCCCCTTCCATGGCCAGGATGCGCGAGAGGCCCATGACGCCGAGCTTGGCGGCGGCGTAGTTGGCCTGGCCGATGTTGCCGATCAGCCCAGAGGTCGAGGTGAAGTGGACGTAGGAGCCTTCCTGCTGGTCGCGGAACAGTTCGACGGCGGCGCGGGAGACGTTGTAGGCGCCGCGCAGGTGAACCTCGATGACGCGGTCCCAGTCCTCGTCGTCCATCTTGTGGAACATCTTGTCGCGCAGGATGCCGGCCGGATTGATGATGGCGTGCAGGCCGCCGAACTCGTCCTTGGCCTGTTCGACCATGGCCTTGACGGCGGCCATGCTGGTGACGCTGTCGGAGTTGGCGACGGCCTCGCCGCCGGCGGCCTTGATCTCGTTGGCGGTCTGTTGCGCGGGGCCGGCGTCGCCCTCGTCGCCGCCGCCGACGCTGCCGCCCAGGTCATTGACGACCACCTTGGCGCCCTCGCGCGCGGCCAGCAGCGCGCACTCCTTGCCGATGCCGCCGGCGGCGCCGGTGACGATCACGACCTTGCCCGACAGAACGCCCATGGAAGCTCTCCCTCAAACGATTGTTGGCTTCGGTTTAGGGGGGAGACGCAGGGTCAGGCAAGGGGGACTGGTTGCGCGCGCAGACGGTCAGACGACGGCGCGCCAGCGGTTGGCGCGCGCTACCTGTCCCCGATCGGCGCAGGTCGGGGACAGGAACGCCGCTCCAGCCGCGAAGGCAATCGGGTCGCGCCTTTGCGCGGCGATCCAGTCCCCCGCTAGACCAACCGGTCGGCCTTGCGCAGTTGCGGGAACATCCAGGCCCAGAGGCCGGTGACGGCCAGGGCTCCGACGCCGCCGAACACCGCCGCCCCGACAGGGCCCAGGAAACGGGCCACGAGGCCGGTCTCGAATTCGCCAAGCTCGTTGGAGGCGCCGATGAACAGCGACGAGACGGTGGCGACCCGGCCACGCATATAGTCGGGGGTGGCCAGCTGGATCAGGGTCTGGCGGACATAGACGCTGACCATGTCGGCCCCGCCGAGGATGGCCAGGGCGGCGACCGAGAGCCAAAGCGACTTCGACAGGCCAAAGACGATGGTGAAGGCCCCGAACAGGGCGACGGAAAGGAACATGATCAGGCCGGCGCGGCGATGGATCGGGTTGGCCGCCAGATAGACGGCGACCAGGGCGGCGCCGATGGCCGGCGAGGCGCGCAGCAACCCGAACGCCCAGGCCTGCTGGTCGGGCGTCAGGACAAGCACGTCGCGGGCGAACACCGGCAGCAGGGCGACGGCGCCGCCGAGGATGACGGCGGCAAGGTCCAGGGAGATGGCCCCGAAGACGATCTTGTTGTTCCAGACATAGGCCAGCCCCTCCTTCATCAGGGACCAGCGGGAGCCGGGCTGCAGCTGGGGTTGGGCGTTGCCGCGGATCATCAGCATGCAGAGGCCGGCGACGATGTAGAGGATCAGGGAGGCGGTGTAGGGGGCGCTGAGCGAGACGGCGATCAGGAAGCCGCCCAGGGCCGGCCCGATGATCGAGCCGGTCTGCCAGGCCAGCGAATTCCAGGCGATGGCGCGCGGCAGCAGGGCGCGGGAGACCAGCATGGGGCCGAGCGCCGTGTTGGCCGGCGAGAAGTAGGCCCGGGCCGCGCCGAAGACGATGGCGGCGCCCAGCAGCAGTGGAATCGTCTCGCGCTGCCAGAAGGCGGCGGCGGCGAGGGCGGCGGCGACGATGATCTCGACGCCATAGCAGATCAGCACGATGCGGCGGCGGTTGTGGCGGTCGGCGGTCTCTCCGGCCGGCAGGGCCAGCAGCAGAACGGGCACGAAGGAGACCAGCCCGATCAGGCTGACCATCAGGGCCGACTGCTTCACGTCCATGGTGCGGCGGGCGATGTCGTAGACGTGCCAGCCCAGGGCCACGCTCTGGATCTGGACGCCGAGCACGGCGGTCCAGCGGGAGAACCAGAAGAAGACGTAGTCACGCTCGCGCAGCAGGGCGCGGACGGAGGTGTCTTCGGGATCGGCGGGCGTATCGGGGGAGTCGCTCATGGGCGCGCCTAGCTTGGCCTTTGGGGCCACGCGCTGCAACGGCGTTGACGCTGGTTCGTTGGAGCCCTATTGGCCGCGCCGTGATGAAGGCTCTGCGACGAACCCCCTTCCGCGTCCGACCCGGGCGCCGTTGACCGCTCACCGGCAGGGCCGGGCGAGCCCCTGTTCCTGTTGCCTGTGCTGAGCCCCATGACCGACATCACCTACCGTCCCGAAGCGCCCGAGGATGCGCCCCTGATCCTCGACCTGACCGACCGGGCCTTTGGGCCCGGGCGCTATGCCAAGGCGGCCGAGCGGCTGCGCGAGGGCAATGTGCTGATCGCGGACCTGTCGATCAGCGCGTGGCGCGGTGAGGCGCTGCTGGGGTCGGTGCGGATGTGGCCTGTGAAGGTTGGGGATGGGACGAGCGTTTTCCTTGGGCCGATCGCGGTCGAGGCGGACGCGCGCAAGCACGGGATCGGCGCGGAGCTGGTGGCGCGGGCCTGCGCGGCGGCGAAGGCGGCCGGCTGGGGAAGCGTCTTCCTGGTCGGGGATGCGCCGTACTTCGGACGGATGGGATTTGAGCCGGCGCCGGGGGTGCGGATGCCGGGGCCGGTGGATCAGCGGCGGGTGCTTTGGAAGGCGTTGGCGGATGACGCCGTAGCGCCTGAAGGCCTGGCGCGGGTTTAGAGGAAGCGGCGCGGAAGTCGCTCTCCGCCCCAGGGGCGGAGAGCGAGAACCTTGCGCCTTCGCGCTAGGCGGCGGCCTTCAGGCCCGCGTGGACTTCCGCCACGATCTCGTAGGACTTCAGCCGCGCCTGGTGATCGAAGATCTGCGCCGTGATGATCACCTCGTCCACCTGGGTGCGGTCGATGAAGGCCTGCAGGCCGGCGCGGACGACGTCGCGGTCGCCGACGGCCGAGCAGCTCAGAGCATTGGCCAGCATGCCCGCCGCCTGCGGGTCCAGGCGCTCGCCATAACCTTCGATGGGCGGCGGCAGCTGGCCGGGGTTGCCGGTGCGAAGGTTGACGAAGGCCTGTTGCAGGGAGGTGAAGAGCAGCTTCGCTTCCGCCGTCGTATCGGCGGCGAAGATGTTGAAGCCGGCCATGACGTAGGGCTTGTCGAGATGTTCCGAGGGGCGGAACTGGCGGCGGTAGAGGTCGAGGGCGAAGTCGAGTTCGCCGGGGGCGAAGTGGCTGGCGAAGGCGTAGGGCAGGCCGAGCGCGGCGGCCAGCTGGGCGCCGTAGGTGCTGGAGCCAAGGATCCAGACCGGGACGTTGGTTCCGTAGCCGGGCACGGCGCGGACGCGGGCGTCGGGGTTGTCCGGGCCCAGGTACTGGATGATCTCCAGCACATCGCGCGGGAACTGGTCGATGTTGCCCGACAGGTTCCGGCGCAGGGCCTGGGCGGTCAGCTGGTCGGTGCCGGGGGCGCGGCCGATGCCCAGGTCGATGCGGTCCGGATAGAGGCTGGCGAGCGTGCCGAACTGCTCGGCGATGATCAGCGGGGCGTGGTTGGGCAGCATGACGCCGCCGGCCCCGACGCGGATGGTCTTGGTCTGCTGCGCCACATGGCCGATGACGATGCTGGTCGCGGCGCTTGCGATGCCCTTCATGTTGTGGTGCTCGGCCAGCCAGAAGCGCTCATAGCCGAGACGCTCGGCGGTCTGGGCCAGGGAGACGCTGTTGGCGAAGGCCTGGGCGGCGTTGCTGCCCTGGGCGATGGGAGCCAGATCGAGGACGGAGAGCTTGGTCATGGGTTGCATATAGGAACGGACCTGCCTTGCATCCAAGCCGTAACGCTGGTGTTTTCCCTCAATAGAGCGTATCAGCCCCGCCCTCCCGCGTGCGCCATTGTGCACTGCACCATGAAACGACCCTGAATGACCTTCCCCGCCAGCCACCCCGCCCTCGACGCGGCGCTCCTCGAGCGCGGCTATGAAACCCCGACCTCCGTCCAGTCCGCCGTGCTGGAAGCCTCCGACGGCCAGGACCTGCTGGTCAGCGCCCAGACGGGCTCGGGCAAGACCGTCGCCTTCGGCATCGCCATGGCCGAGAGCCTGCTGGGGACCGAAGAGCGGTTCGGCCGCGCCGATGCGCCGCTGGCCCTGATCATCGCCCCGACCCGCGAACTGGCCATCCAGGTGCAGCGCGAGCTGACCTGGCTGTACGGCAAGACCGGCGCCAAGATCGTCTCCTGCGTCGGCGGCATGGACGCCCGGGCCGAGGCCCGCGCCCTGAACTTCGGCGCCCATATCGTCGTCGGCACCCCCGGCCGCCTGCGCGACCACCTGGAACGCGGCAATCTGGAACTGACCAGCCTGAAGGTCGTCGTGCTCGACGAGGCCGACGAGATGCTGGACCTGGGCTTCCGCGAGGACCTGGAATTCATCCTCGAGACGGCGCCGGAAACGCGCCGCACCCTGCTGTTCTCGGCGACGATCGCCAAGGACATCGCCCTGCTGGCCCGCAAGTTCCAGAACGACGCCCTGCGCATCGACACCACCAGCAAGGACCAGCCGCACGTCGACATCGACTACCGCGCCGTCCGCGTGGCGCCGAACGAGGTGGAGCATGCCGTCGTCAACGTGCTGCGCTACTTCGAATCCCCCGGCGCCCTGGTCTTCTGTCACACCCGTGAAGCCGTGCGGCACCTGCAGGCGTCCCTGAAGGAACGCGGCTTTGCCGTCGTCGGCCTGTCCGGTGAACTGAGTCAGCGCGAACGCTCCGATGCGCTGCAGGCCCTGCGTGACGGTCACGCCCGCGTCTGTGTCGCCACCGACGTCGCCGCGCGCGGCCTCGACTTGCCCGACCTCGGCCTCGTCATCCACGCCGACCTGCCGCAGAACAAGGCCACCCTGCTGCACCGTTCGGGCCGGACCGGCCGCGCGGGCCGCAAGGGCACCAGCGTTCTGATCGTGCCCTACACCCGTCGCCGCAAGGCGGAGATGCTGTTCGGCTCGGCCAACATCGACGCCGGCTGGAGCGGCCCGCCCGGGGCCGAGGAAATCCGCGAGCGCGACAAGGCCCGCCTGCTGGAAACGGCGATGACCTTCGAGCCCGTGGGCGAGGAAGACCTGGCGCTGGGCAAGCTGCTCTTGGAACAGAAGACACCGGAAGAGATCGCCGGGGCCTTCATGCGCCTGCAACGCGGCGGCCTGCCCGAGCCGGAAGAACTGTACGACGACGGCCGCGGCGCCGATGCGCGCCCCGCCAAGGGTGCGCCGCGCGAGCGGTCGGAACGCTCCGAGGCCCCGCGTGGCGGCTACGACCGTCCCGAGCGCGTCGAGTACGCGCCGCGTGAGCCGCGCGAAGGCGGCATGACCGACGGCATCTGGTTCCGCCTGAACGTCGGCCGCGGCAAGAACGCCGACCCGAAGTGGATCCTGCCGATGATCTGCCGCCTGGGTCACGTGACCAAGAAGGACGTCGGCTCGATCAAGATCTTCGACAGCGAGACGAAGTTCGAGATCAGCGCCGAAGCTTCGGTGCGGTTTGCCGAAGCGGTGCGGGCGACGTCGCGGGAAGACGTGAAGATCGAGCCGTCGACGGCGCCGGGCATCGGCGATACCCGCTCGCCGCGCCCGGCCGGTCCGGCTCCGCGTCCGGCAGGGCCGTCGGGCGCCGGACCGGGTGGTCCGCGCAAGCCGTATGGTGAGAAGAAGCCGTACGAGAAGAAACCGCCGTTCAAGGGTCCGCCTCCCGGCAAGGCGGGGTTCAAGAAGCATAAGCCGTAGACTTCGCGCAGGCCCTTCTCCCGCTTGTCGGGAGAAGGTGGACGCGTAGCGGCCGGATGAGGGCAGCACCGGCGGTCGGTGATATGGCCGCCAACGCTCATCGTCCGGCTTCGGCGCTGCCCTCATCCGACCCCCTTCGGGGGCCACCTTCTCCCGACAAGCGGGAGAAGGAACGCTAGAGGGCCGCCTCGATGAAGCGTGGGCCGCGCTGGGTCATGGCCCGTTCGAAGGCGGCGTCGAACTCCTCGGCCGTGGTCGCCCGTTCGGCCTTGATGCCCAATCCGCCGGCGATCTGTTGCCAGTCGATCTTCGGGTTGCTGAGGTCCAGCAGGGTCTTCGCCGCCGGGCCGGGGTTGCCGGCGCCGGTGCGGCCGAGCTCGATGCCGAGGATGCGGTAGGCGTTGTTGGCGAACACCACCGTCGTGACGTCGAGGTTCTCGCGGGCGATCGTCCACAGGCCCTGGACCGTGTACATCCCCGCCCCGTCGCCGTTCAGGCTGAGCACCTTGGCGTGCGGCGCAGCGACGGCCGCGCCGATGGCCAGCGGGATGCCCTGGCCGATAGCGCCTCCGGTCAGGCAGAGCCATTCGTGAGCGCGGGCGGTCTTCGTCTGGGTGAAGATCGGCAGGCCGGCGGTGACCGCGTCGTCGGAGATCAGCGTCCCCTCCGGCATGTGGCGGGCGATGGAGGCGCCGATCGAATAGGGATCGAGGCGGCCGGTCGGGGCGGCGGGCAGGGCCTGTTCGACGACCGGGCCGTGCGCCGGGGCGCCGAGGGCGTCGGCCAGGGCGGTGAGGGCGTCGGGGCCGTCGGCCTCCTTGCCACAGAGGCTGGCCAGCTCGCAGCCTTCGGGGACCAGGACGCTGGGGCGGTCGGGATAGGCGAAGAAGGCGACCGGCATGGTGGTTTCCACCAGGACCATCAGGTCGACGCCCTCGAGGTCGGCGATGGCCATCTCGCCGAAGTAGGGCAGGCGATCGGGGGCAAAGCGGCCGGCGCCGCGCGAATGGCGGGCGACGAAGGTGTCGATGAGGATGCGCACCCCGGCGGCGGAGACGCGGGCGGCGGCGGCGATGCCGGGGCCCTGCGTGCAGCTGCCGCCCATCAGGATGACCGGCTTCTTTGCGGCCTTGATGCGGGCGGCGATAGTCGCGACTTCGTCGGGGGTGACCTGCGCGCGCGGCCGGGGCGCCAGCACCGGGCCGGTGACGGTGGTTTCCAGCCAGGCGGTGTCGGCCGGCAGGATCAGGCTGGCGCAGCCGCCGGGGGCGCCGAAGCTGGCCTGGACGGCTTCGGCGGCCAGCGGGCCAACCTCGTCGGCGGTCTCGGCCGATTTCACCCACAGCGAGTTGGGGGCGGCCCAGCCGGCGATGTCGCTGTTCAGCGGGGCGTCGTACTGGCGGTGGTAGGTGGCGTGGTCGCCGATGACGTTGACCACCGGCGTGCCGGCGCGGCGGGCATTGTGCAGGTTGGCCCCGCCGTTGGCGTAGCCGGCCCCGAGATGCAGCAGGGTGCAGGCGGGCTTGCCGGCGATGCGGCCGTAGCCGTCGGCGGCGCCGGTCGCCACGCCCTCGAACAGGCAGAGCACCGGACGCATGCGCGGCTCGCGGTCGAGGGCGGAGACGAACTGCATCTCGCTGGTGCCGGGGTTGGCGAAGCAGGCCTCGACGCCGTTGTCGCAGAGGGTGGTGATCAGGGCGTCGGCGCCGTTCATGGGGGATGTCTCCTCGTTGGAGCGGTCATGCCGGATTCCGCGCCCCGAGGGAATGGCGGCGGCTTATCGAAGCGGTGTCCATTATACCGCCTGGCCGCAGACCCACAAAACAAGGCGATGCTGTCGCCCGGCGCGTCCAAACCCTTGTTCCGTTGGCTCTTGCGTGGGTTGAGGGCGCGCGGATGTGGGTCGGGACGTGGGTCGGTGTGTAGGTCGATGGGCGGGGAATGTAGGTCGAAAGCGTGCGGCCGCGGCCTACGCGGTCCGACGGCGGCGGCGGACGGGGCCGAAAAGGTCCGAAAACGTCGATGAATATGTCTAGACATATTCGCCAAAGCCCCGGCGGGCGGGCGTTTTGAAGCCTCCCCGCCGCTAGGCGAACGGCCGGTTTTGGCGGTATGGCGGAGCGGAGGGGACAAAAAATGACCAGAGATGCTGTCGTGAAACTGGCGCTGCTCGCCGCCGTGGTCGGCGGGACCAGCTACGTGCTGGCCTGGGGGATGAACCTGCCGCCGGCCTGGGACCTGGCGTGGAAGGGAACCGGCGTCGGCTTCCTGGCGGTGTTCGCCGCCTTGCGGGCGCGGAGCCTGGACGGCTGGCTGCTGACGGCGGTGATGACCTTCGGGGTGCTGGGCGATGTGCTGCTGGGGGTGAACTTCATAACCGGGGCGCTGGCCTTCCTGGCCGGGCATCTGGTCGCCATCGGCCTCTACCTGCGCAATCGCCGCCCTGCCCTGACCCGCAGCCAGCTGTTGCTGGCCGTGGTGCTGGTTCCCGCGACGGTGATCATCGCCTTCCTGCTGCCGACCGACCGGGCCCAGGCGCCGGGCATCGCCCTCTATGCAACGGGGCTGTCGGCCATGGCCGCCTGCGCCTGGATCAGCCGCTTTCCCCGGCTGTGGACGGGGCTGGGGGCCATCTTCTTCCTGATCTCCGACCTGTTGATCTTCGCCCGCATGGGACGGATCGAGCCCGGCTTCACGGTCGGGCTGGCGGTCTGGGGGCTGTATTTCGCCGGGCAGGTGATGATCTGCCTGGGGGTCAGCGGCAAGCTGGTGGAAGAGGCCTAGGCCGCCACACCGAACAGCGCACCGACCCCGGCGGTCAGGGCCATGGCGATGGCGCCCCAGAAGGTGACGCGCAGGACCGGCTTGAGCATCGGCGCACCGCCGGCCCGGGCCCCGATGCCGCCGAGCAGGGCCAGGAACAGCAGGGAGGCGAGCGACACCGCCCAGACAAGCAGGCCGAGCGGCACGATGGCGGCCAGCGCCAGCGGCAGGGCGGCGCCGGTGGCGAAGGTGGCGGCCGAGGTCAGGGCCGCCTGGATCGGCCGGGCGGTGGTGAAATCGGAGATGCCGAGCTCGTCGCGGGCGTGGGCCCCCAGGGCGTCGCTGGACATCATCTGGGTCGCGACCTGACGGGCGAGCCCGACCTCGACGCCGCGGCCGACGTAGATCTGGGTCAGCTCTTCCAGCTCATGCTCGGGCTGGGTCTCGAGTTCGGCCTTCTCCTTGGCGAGGTCGGCGCGCTCGGTGTCGGACTGCGAGCTGACCGAGACATACTCGCCGGCCGCCATCGACATGGCCCCGGCGACCAGGGCCGCGACCCCGGCGACGAGGATCGGTCCCCTGCCCTGCGACGCCGCCGCCACCCCGACGATCAGGCTGGCGGTGGAGACGATGCCGTCATTGGCGCCGAGCACGGCGGCGCGCAGCCAGCCGACACGGTCGATGCGGTGGGACTCTCGATGAAGGCGGGCCATGGCGGGAGTCTCGATCCGGGTGTCGGGGACAGTTGAGCACGGCCGCGACGGAGGCGACAGTCTCGGGAGGTCGGCCTCAGGCGCGTTTGAGCCACAGCATGCGCCGCAGGGTGGCGTCGCGGTCAATGAAGGTATGTTTCAGCGCGCCGGCGACATGCAGCACGATCAGCGGCCAGAACAGCTTGGTCGCCGCCCCGTGCACCCATTCGGCCGCCTCATGCAGCCACTCAACGCGGGCGCCGAAGGGGCTGGGGATGGCGAACAGGTCGAAGACCTGGATCGGCCGGGCGGCGGACCAGACGGCCAGCGGGCCGGTGACCAGCAGGACGAGGATCATGGCCAGGAACAGCAGATGCACGGCGATGGCGGCCAGGCGCAGCCAGCGGTTCCGCTCCAGCGACTCGGGATGGGGTTGCGAGAAGGACCACAGCAGCCGCGCGGCCAGGAAGGTGAACAGCAGCACCCCGACCGACACGTGCAGGCCCTGGGCGGCGATCCTGGCGGCCCGGTCCGGGGCCTCCTCCATCTGTTCGCCGAGCAGATAGAGGAGGGCGACGCCGATGGCGCTGATCCAATGGAGGCCGATGGCCACCCAGCCATAGGCGGCGCGGCTGTTGGTCAGGGACATGGGCGGCTCCGTTCCCGGGGACAGGAGCGGAAAACGGCGGCGGCGTCCTTGATCTGCCTCAACGCTGGGCGTCAGACGGCGCTGGAAACACCTCGCGGATCGCCCGGGTGGCGGCCGGGTGGTAGATGGTGGAGTGCTTTTCGGCCGGATACGGGGCGTAGGTCCAGGTCACGGCCGGGTTCGGGTTGGCCTTCAGCGCCGCCACCACCAGATCGACGCCGGACTGCATGGTCCCGCCCTCGTCGGCGATGGACAGCCACAGGGTGCGGGGCGGCGGGTTCGGGGCGGCGAGCCTGGCCTGCGCCGATTTGGCTAGCGCCTGCTGGTCCCACCAGAGGCTGGGGCTGATGGCGATGTAGCGGTCGAAGTCGGCGGGGTGGGTGAGGAATTCGTCGACGACGAACAGGGCGGCCAGGGACTCGCCGATCAGGCCGTCGGTCCCGTCGGTGCGGTAAGCGGCGTCGACGGCGGGCTTGAGGTCCTGAACGAGGAACTGGCGGAAGGTTTCGGCCTTGCCGTGGGTGGGGAAGTCTTTCTGTTCGCCGGGATCGGACGAGGGTTGCGTGAACTCGGCCTTGCGGTCGCCGCTCTCAACGCCGACCAGGATGACCGGCGCGCTGATGCCCCAGGTTCCGCCCTGCTGCACGATGCCGGCGATATGGGCGAAGTCCTGCCAGCCGGCGCCGCCGTCGAGCAGATAGAGGACCGGGTAGCGGCGGTCCTTGTTCTCCGGGTCGTCATAGCCGGGCGGCAGCTGGACGTTGATGCGGCGGGGCTTGGGGTAGTGCTTTGTCGGCAGGTCGTAGCCCTGGCCGATGACGACGGGGGTTCCGGGGGCGGCGAAGGGGGCCACATCCTGGCGAGGTTGGGCGGCGGCGGTCGTGGCGAGGCCCACGAGGATGGCGAGAGCGAGCAGCAGGCGGCGCATCAGAAGGTCAGCACGCCCGCATCCGGCTCCGCCTCGAACAGCCGCGCCAGCTCCGTCGGCCGGCGACCGCGCGCCAGGGCCTGGTTGATGTAGCCCTTGTCGGTCAGTTCGCCGCTGGCGGCGTCGGGGGCGCCGTCGAGGATGAGGGCGCGCCAGATGCGGCCGCCGCCGCCCTTGGCCGCCGCATTCATCTTGGCGAGGCCGGCTTCGATGACGGCGCGGGTTTCGTCCGGGGTGTGGCGGGCGTTGTAGGCGGGGTCGAGGAACAGCATCAGGCCGACGCCCTCCTCCCCTTCACCGCAGACGACGGCGTCGGAGACGGCGCCGCCGATGGCCGAAACGGCGGCGACGCGCAGGGCCCCGGCGGCGACGAAGGTGCCGCTGGCCAGCTTGAAGTTCTCGACCAGGCGGCCGTCGAAGACGAGGCCCGCTTCAGGGTCGGCGTCGTCGGCCAGGCGGGCGGCGTCGCCCAGTTTGTAGAAGCCGTCCTCGTCGAAGGCGGCGGCGGAGAGCTCGGGCTCCCCTAAGTAGCCGGGCGAAACCTGCGGGCCCTTGATGCGCAGTTCGAACTTCTCGCCGACAGGGGCGAGCTTGGCGCTGGTGCCGGGGACGGGCAGGCCGCACATGCCGGAGCGGGCGTTCAGCCAGTGGATGTTGCAGGCGGTAGGGCCGGTCTCGGTCGAGCCGTAGCCCGTGGCGAAGGTGATGCGATGGCCGCAGACGCGCACTGCCACGGCCTGGACCCGGTCGATGATCGACTGGCCGAGCGAGGCGCCGCCGTACTGCAGGATGCGGACGCGGGCGAAGAAGGTCTTGGCGAGGTCCTCGTCGCGTTCAAGCTCGGTGGCGAACAGGGCCCAGCCGGCGGGGACCATGTTGTGGTAGGTCGGCGAGACCTCTTTCAGATTGCGCACCGTCTCGTCGAAGCGGCCGGCGACCGGCTGGCCGGCGTCGATGTAGAGGGTGCCGCCCCGGTGCAGGACCATGTGCAGGATGGCGTTGGCGCCGAGGCTGTGGCTCCAGGGGGCGGCGTTGACGACGACGGGCGGGTCGGGGTCGTCGAAGCAGGCGGTGATCTGGGCGGCGTTCAGCGAGACATTGCGGTGGCTGCCGATGACGGCCTTGGGCCGGCCGGTGGAGCCGCTGGTCAGCAGCAGCTTGGCGGTGTCGTCGGGGGTGGCGGTGAAGGCGGCGGGGGCCGCCTTCAGGGCTTCGGCGAAGGGGATGTCGCCGGGACGCGGGTTGCGGCTGGCGATGACCGGCAGTCCGGCGAGGAAGGGCGCGGCCAGGGCGCCGGCGAAGGCCTCGGCGTCGTCGGCGTAGACGGCGGCCGGTTGCAGCACCTGGCAGGCGTAGTCGAGGCGGGCGAGGTCGGCGCCCTTCAGGCCGTACTGCGGGGAGACGGGCGCGATCGGCGTGCCGAGGCCCATGGCGGCATAGGAGATCAGGGCGTGGTCGATGCCGTTGCGGGCGAGGATGAGCAGGGGGCGGGCGGCCGGGAGGCCCTGGGCTTTGAGGGCGCCGGCCAGGGCCGAGACCTGGGCGTGGGCCTGGCCGTAGGTGATGGTGCGCCAGCCGTCTCCGTCGCGCTCGGCCAGCCAGACGCGGTCGGGCGCTTCGGCGGCCCAGTGGTCCAGGGCGGCGGTGGTGGTGAGGAACCGGTCCGACCAGGGGGTGGGATTGGTCAGGACGATGGCGCCGTCGTCGCGGCGCTCGACGTCGAGCCGGCGCGGGGCGTAGCGGGCGTCGCGGAAGGGTGCGGGGGTGTGGCTGCCGTCCATGACGGTTCCTATGCCATGTGCTGGCCTAGCTGCAAAATCCTCCTCCGGGGCGCGCAGCGTCACGGGGGAGGGGGACCGCCGGCCCGACTCAGGGCCGGTGGTGGAGGGGGCAGCGCCGGCTGAGCGGGACTGCCATGAATGCTGTCGTGACGGGTCGCGCCAGAACGCTCCCCAGACTGATAGGCCGGCGCTGCCCCCTCCACCACGCGCGTCGCGCGCGGTCCCCCTCCCCCGTCGCTACGCGCCGGAGGAGGAACTTAGTTCAGACGCAGCCTCTGCTTCTGGAGGTAGAGGCGTTCCGCCGGCGGCGGATCGAGGGCCAGGGCGGCGTCGTAGGCGGACGCCGCCGCCGCGCGTTGGCCCGTCTGGTCGAGCAGGTACGCCCGGGCGGCTTGCCAGGGGAGCCAGGCGGGTTGCGGCGCGATGGCGTTGAAGGCGCGCAGGCCCTCGTCGGGGTCGAACGCTTCGGCGTAGGCGACGGCGCGGTTGACCGCGCTGACCGGGCCGGGGCGGAGCATGACCAGGGCGTCGTAGAGGCGGGCGATGTCGCCCCAGGGAGTGACGCCGGTTTCCTGGCGCGAGAGGTGGGCGCCGTGGATGGCGGCGAGGATCTGGCGGGGGCCGGGGCGGGCGAGGTCTGCGGCGCGGTCGAGCAGGGCCGCGCCCTCGGCAATGCGGTCGCCGCGCCAGAGGTGGGGTTCCTGCAGGGACAGGGGGACCATGGCCCCGGTCTCGTCGAGCCGGGCCGGGCGGCGGGCCTCGGCGAAGCGGACCAGGGCGGCCAGGGCCAGGACCTCGGGCTCCTCGGGCAGCAGGTCGGCGAGGAGGCCGGAGAGGCGCAGGACTTCCGGGGCGAAAGTGGCGGCCGTGTCGGTGGTGAGGGCCGCGTCCTCGTAGGCCTGGGCATAGGCGACTTCGAGGGTGCTTAAGACCGCGTCGAGGCGTTCGGGCCATTGGCCCGGGCCGGGGATTTCGAAGGGGACGCCGGCGGCGGCGATCTTCTTCTTGGCGCGGGTGATGCGCTGGAGCATGGCCGGCTCGGCGACGAGGAAGGCGCGGGCCAGGCGGTCGGTCGAGAGGCCGAGCACGATCTTCAGGGTCAGGGCGATGCGGGCGGCCGGGTCGAGGGCCGGGTGGCAGCAGACGAAGATCAGCCGCAGGCGCTCGTCGGGGATCGGCTGGTCGGCGGCGATCATGGCGTCTTCGGGGGTGGGCTCGGGCGGCGGGGCGTCGTGGAGCGCCTTGGTGCGCGTGCTGGCCCGGCGGATGGCGTCCAGCGCCTTGCGATAAGCCGTGCGCCAAAGCCAGGCGGGCGGGTCGTCCGGGAAGTCGCGCCGCCAGGCCTCGACAGCGCTGGCGGCGGCTTCGGCGAAGGCTTCTTCGGCCAGATCGAGGTCGCGGAAGCGGGCGGCCAGGGCGGCCACCACACGCCCCCGCGCGGCCTCGATCAGCCGGCCTTCCATGGCTCAGTCGTGATCCATCAGCGGCCGCACCTCGACCTTGCCGCCGGGCGCGACGGGGACGCGCTTGCCGATGGCGATGGCCTCGTCGAGGTTGGCGACCTCGATCAGGTAGTAGCCGCCGAGTTGCTCGTGGGTTTCGGCGAACGGGCCGTCGTGCAAGGCCTGGCCGCCGGCGGCGTCGGTGCGGATGGTCGTCGCCGTATGGGCCGGCTGCAACCCGGCGCCGCCCAGCTGGATGCCGGCTTCGGTCAGCTCGGCGGCCAGGGCCATGTGCTTGCCGACGATGTCAGTCAGGCGGCGCTCGCCGACCTCGCCCTCGAAGGCGCTTTCGGGCTCGTAGATCAGGATCATGTACTTCATGGGTGTGGGTCCCCGTCTGGCTGCGACGGGGCGCAGCGCCCACGTCTGATAGCATAGACGCAGCGGGTGTCGCGGATTCGACAGGGGGTGCGGGAATCGCGCCCCGGAACGAATTGTGGTAGGCTGCAGCATGAGCACGTCACTGACCCCGGATCAGGAAGCCCTGCTTGAGCGCGCTGTCGCCTCGGGCCGTTTCGCCTCGCGAGAGGATGCTGTCGCCGAAGCGCTTGCCATGCTGGACGAGCGGCTGGCCAAGCACGCACGGTTGAAGAGGGACATCGAAATCGGCCTTGAAAGTGGCCCAGGTGAAGCGGGCAGCTTCACGGAGGTGGCCAGACGCGCCCGCGCGCGGTTCGAAGCGCAGCAGGCGTCCGGCAAGGGACCGCCTTCGGCTCAGGCCGCAGAATAGCCTTGCCCAAGGTTTCACCAGCGCAGCCGCCGAAGCGGATGCCGACGAAATCTGGTTCTGGATCGCCGCCGAAAGACCGCGCGCCGCGGATGCGCTGGTACGATCCTTCGACGAGGCCTCCTCGATGCTGGCGGAGTTCCCCAACGCGGGACCTGCCAGAGACGATTTGGCCCCAGGCCTGCGGTCGTTCGCGGTCTATCCCTACGTTCTGTTCTACCGGCCGATCACAGGCGGCATCGAAGTCGTCCGCGTGCTCGACGGCCGCCGGAACATCACGCCCGACCTGTTCTAAGCCCCCAGCGTTTCCTGGAACCGCACCGGTTCGCCCAGCGCCGGCGCCACGACCTCGTCCTCGCGCATCACCACCCGGCCGCGGATAATGGTGGCCATCGGCCAGCCGGTGACCTCCGTGCCGTCGAAGGGGGTCCAGGCGCTGCGGGTGGCCATGTCGGCGTGGCGCAGGGTGCGTTTGGCCTTGAGGTCGACGATGGTCAGGTCGGCGTCATAGCCCTCGGCCAGGCGGCCCTTGCCGGCAATGCCGAAGACGCGTTGCGGGCCGTGGCTGGTCAGGTCGACGAAGCGTTCGAGGCTGAGGCGGCCGGCGGCGACGTGGTTCAGCATGATGGGGACGAGCGTCTGGACGCCGGGCATGCCCGACGGCGAGGCCGGATAGGGCCGGGCCTTTTCCTCGAGCGTGTGGGGCGCGTGGTCGGAGCCGAGGACGTCGGCGACGCCGCTGGCGATGCCGGCCCAGAGGCCCTCGACATGGTCGGAGCTCCGGATCGGCGGGTTCATCTGGGCCAGGCCCTTGAGGCGCTCGTAGGCCTCTGGCGCGTGCAGGGTGAGGTGCTGGGGCGTGAACTCGACCGAGGCCACGTCCTTGTGGTGGGCGAGGAAGGCGACCTCTTCCTTGGTGGTGACGTGCAGGACGTGGATGCGGCGGCCGACTTTTCGCGCCAGCCGGACGAGGCGTTCGGTGGAGCGGATGGCGGACTCGGCGTCGCGGACCTCCGGGTGGCTGGTCCAGTCGCCGGTGCGGGCCAACGGGCGGCGCTCGGCCAGGCGGTATTCGTCCTCGCTATGGAAGGCGGCGCGGCGGTTGATGGACTTGAGGACGGCCTCGACGCCCTCGTCGTCGGCGACCAGCAGGGTGCCGGTGCTGGCGCCCATGAACACCTTCACCCCGCAGCAGCCGGGCAGGCGTTCGAGCTCGCCCAGGAACGCCGCATTCTCATGGGTGCCACCCATGTAGAAGGCGTGGTCGCAGTCCATGCGGCCCTTGGCGCGGGCCAGCTTGTCGGCCAGAGCGTCCGGATCCGTCGTGGTCGGCTCGGTGTTGGGCATCTCGAAGACGGCGGTGACGCCGCCGAGCACGGCGGCCCGGCCCCCCGTCTGCAGATCTTCCTTCCATTCGAGGCCGGGTTCGCGGAAGTGGACCTGGCTGTCGATGACGCCGGGAAGCACGGTGAGGCCGGCGGCGTCGAACACCTCGCCGGCGCTGGCCTGCGACAGGTCGCCGATGGCGGCGATCTTGCCGGCCCGGACGCCGATGTCGGCATAGCCCCTGCCGGAATGGTTCACCACCTCGCCGCCGCGGACGATCAGGTCGTAGGTCTTGGGCATCGGGCGGCGCTCCAGTTCGTTCCTTCTCCCGCTTGCCGGGAGAAGGTGGCCCCCGAAGGGGGTCGGATGGGGGCAGCGCAGGTGTCGGCCGGTCGCGCCAGAACGCGTTCGAACCTCAGAAGCCGGTGCTGCCCTCATCCGTCGGCTTCGCCGACACCTTCTCCCGGCTAGCGGGAGAAGGATCAAGAGAGGATGTGGCGGCGAGAAGTTCGCTGGCCGCCAGGATCACTGCCTCGGTCGGCAGGTCGAGCATGTGGCCGATGGTCTGGTTGAGGCCGGGGTCGACCTCCTTGAACTGCTCGAAGGTCCGGGGGCCGCGGACGACGCGGGTGTGAGCGCCCCACGGGGCGTAGAGGCGGTCGTCCGACGGACCGAAAAGCCCGACGGTCGGGCAACCGGCGGCGGCGGCCAGGTGCATCAGGCCCGAATCGTTGCCGACAAAGAGCCGCGCGCGCTTCAGCAGGGCGTAGGCGGTGAGCAGGTCGATCTGGCCGGTCAGATCCAGGCACTGGTCGCGCGGCAGGGAGCGGCGCAGTTCGTCGACATAGCGCACGTCCTCCGGCCCGCCGAGGATGACCAGCCGGCCGCCGGCCAGCGGGCCGTCTTCCGCAATCAGGCGTTTGGCGGTGCTGGCGAAGCGGTCGATGGGCCAGGTCTTGCCGAACCAGTTGGCGGCCGGGCCCATGGCCAGGATCGGCCCCTTGCCCCCTTCCAGCAGCGCATCGGCGGCGGCCTGGCGGTCGGGCGAGACGTAGAGGTGCGGGGCCGGCGGTTCGCCCTCGATCTGCAGCAGGCGGGCGGCCTCGATCACCTTATGGGTCGGCTCGCCTTGCGACTTTTTGTGCACAGCCCGACGTTTGCGGCTCAGGAAGGTCGAGATGGCCGAACCGCGCATGTCGATGACCAGGCCCCAGGGGGTCTTGCGCACCTGGTTCCACAGCTTGAACCAGTGGCCGCTGCCCTTCTGCTTCTCCATGACGATGATCCGGTCGAGGCCGGGCAGGTCGGCGAACAGCGGCGCGGCGGCGGGGCCGACAGCGATGGTGAAGCGCGCGCCGGGCACTTCACGGGCGAGCTTGTGGATCAGGCCGGAGGCGAGCACGGCGTCGCCGATGCGGCCGGGGCCAATGAAGAGAATCGGGAAGGGCGTTGAGGCCATTTGCGGGATGATAGCCGGGTTACCTCTGGCGCTCCATTGTCGGGCGCGCCACTTATGGACGCATGACGATGTCGCGATTGAGGCTGACCGACCGGGCGCTGGTCCGGGTGACCGGCGAGGACTGGCGCGGATTCCTGCAGGGCCTGCTGACGCAGGACGTCGAGACGATCACGCCGGGCGTCCTGCGTTACGGGGCCTTGCTGACGCCGCAGGGGCGGTTGCTGGTCGATCTGTTCCTTCTGGGGACGGAGGATGGCCTGCTGCTCGACGTGGCGGCCGACCGGCGGGAGGATCTGATCCGGCGGCTGGCGATGTACCGGTTGCGGTCGAAGGTGGTGATTGCGGCGGACGAGGCGGGCGTGTTCGCGGCGTTCGGAGACGCGCCCGGGGCGGGCTGGATCGTCGATCCCAGGCTGCCGGCGCTCGGATGGCGTGGCTACGGGCTGGCGATCGATGACACGGTCGGACGCCAAGCCTGGGATGCGCACCGCATCGCCCTGGCCGTGCCGGATATGGCCGACTTCGGCGAGGACGCCACCTATCCGATCGAGGCCAACCTCGATCTCCTGAACGCCATCGATTTCAAGAAGGGCTGTTTCGTCGGGCAGGAGACGACGAGCCGGATGAAGCGGCGCGGCGTGGTGAAGAGTCGGATGCTGCCGTTGCGGTTTGCCGGTCAGGCGCCGGCGCCCGGCGCGGAAGTGCTGAATGGCGAGCTGCGGGCCGGCGTGGCGGCGTCCGGCGTCGAGGGCCTGGCGCTGGGATTGATGCGGCTGGACCGGATCGACGGGGCGTTGACGGTCGAGGGACGGAGTGTCGAGGTGCTGAAACCCGACTGGCTCTGACCTCCCTCCCCGACCTGGGAGGGAGGTTACTGCACCGCCGGCGGCGCCGGCGCGGGAGCAGGCGCCTGCGCCAACAGCGTCGCGCTTTGCGTCACCAGGCCGGGCAGCGGGCCGGTGTAGCGGCCGGCGACGAAGACCTGGAAGAGGCCGGGGTCGCTGACCGTCACGGTCAGGCCCTTGAGGGCCGGCACGCGGTAGGACTCGCCCTGTTGCAGGACGCGGGTGAAGTAGTTGGAGCCATCGGCGCCCTTGACCTCGAAGGTGCCATTGCGGCGGGCCTTGATGATCACGGTCGCACCAGCGGGAGCGCCGTAGATGGCGCCTTCCGGCTTGAACGCAGCGCCGATCGGCAGCGACAGCACCGGGGCCTCGGCGGCCTTGGCGGCGGTCTCGCTGCCGTCGCCGTTGTTGGCCATGCCCGGGGTGACGTAGTCGTCGGGCGTGGTGGATTCCACGGGCGGCGGGATGGCCCCGCCGACCTGGATGGGGCCGCTGAAGTCGGTCGGGGCGCCGACGCCGGGCGCTTCGGCGACGACCGCCTTGCTCGGCGCCTTTTCGGCGATGGCCCGCTGGGCGACATTCCACAGCAGGATAGCGGCGCCGATCAGCAGGCCAGCGATGAGGATCAGCGCCAGACGCGGATCGCGTTCCTTGCGCACGCCGACCGGGGCGCGCAGGCCCTCGTCGTGCTCGGGATTGTCATTGCGGAAGCGTTCGACGGCCTCGTCGGCGTCGAGGCCGAGGTGGCGGGCGTAGGCCTTCACATAGCCGATGGCGAAGGGGCGCGAGGGCAACTCGTCCAGGCGCATGCCCTCGAGGGCCTCGAGATAGGTCTGACGAATGCGGGTGGCGTCGGCCAGGTCCTGCAAGGTCACGCCATGGAACTGGCGGATGGCCTTGAGGGCGGCGCCGACGTCGTAGCCGTCCTGCAGCGTCGGCGCGTCACTGCGCGCCCCGTCCGACGAAGGATCGTACTCACCCGTGCGATACAAAGACGTAACCCCGCCGGTATCCAGCGCCATGATCAGGAAAGCCCCCACTCAACGCAAACCGCAAGACTCGCGCATGAGGCGAGAGTCCCGCCGCTCGCTTCCCCTACCGCGAGAAGCGTTAACGATCCTTTGTGGATAACAAGAAAACGTCCGGATTTCAATGCGGTAACCCCCCGTGAGGTTAATGGTCACACCGCGACATACAATTTCCGGGCCAGAGTCTCGATCTCGTTGCGAATGGAGCCCGCCGCGCTCTTGATCAGGGTGTTGACGCCACGTGACGCAGCCTCGCGATCACAGGACAGAACCATCTGTTTGACGGGGCCGATGCCGGCCGGCGGCATCGACAGCCGGTCGAATCCGAGCGCCGTCAGGGCGAAGGCTTCCAGCGGCCGGCCGGCCATTTCGCCACAGACCGAGACAGGCGTTCCCGTTTCGGCACAGGCCGACTGGATCGTCTTCAGCGCTCGCAGGGCCGGCGGCGACAGCGGGTCGTAGCGGTCGGCGACCCGCGGGTTCCCGCGGTCGGCGGCGAACAGGTACTGCATCAGGTCGTTGGTGCCGACGCTGACGAAGTCGGTCATCGGCAGCAGGGCGTCGAGGTGCCAGATCAGCGACGGGGCCTCGATCATCGCCCCGACGTCGAGGCGGCTCGGCGCTGGCCGACCTCTGCGCAGGGCCCAGGCGACCTCGTTATCGACCATGGCGCGGGCGGCCCGGAACTCGTCGACGTTGGCGACCAGGGGGAACATGATCCGCAAGGGCCGGCCCTTCGCGGCCCAGATCAGGGCGCGGACCTGCATCTTCAGCAGGGCCGGACGGTCCAGCCCCATGCGGATGGCGCGCCAGCCCAGCGCCGGGTTCTCCTCGCGCTCGGCCTCCATGTAGGGCAGCAGCTTGTCGCCGCCGAGATCGAGGGTGCGGAAGGTGACGGGCATGCCGTCGGCGGCCTCGAAAACCTTCTGATAGAGGCTGGTCTGGGCCTCGAGTCGCGGCAGTTCCTCGGCGACCATGAACTGGAACTCGGTGCGGAACAGGCCGATGCCCTCCGCCCCCGTCTCGCGCAGGATGTCGAGGTCGACGGCCAGGCCGGCGTTCATCAGCAGGGTGATCTTGGCGCCGTCGCGGGTGAAGGCCGGGGTGTCGCGCAGCTTGGCGAACTCGGCCTTGCGCTGGGTGCGCACCTCCAGCCGGGCGTTCATCGCCTTGATGACATCCGGGCGCGGCCGCAGGAAGGCCTCGCCGCTTTCGGCGTCGACGATCACCGGGTCGCCCTGGCTGAGGCGGTCGCGCAGGCCCGGCAGACGGCCGACGCAGGGGATGTCGAGCGCCCGGGCGACGATGGCCGCATGGCTGGCGGTCGAGCCCTCCTCGAGGAGGATGCCCTTCAGCTTGGTGCGGTCGTATTCCAGCAGGTCGGCGGGGCCGAGGTTGCGGGCGATGAGGATGGCGTTGTCGGGCAGCTCACGCGCCACGTCGCCGTCGCCCGACAGGTGGCGCAGCAGCCGGTCGTTGAGGTCCTCCAGGTCATGGAGACGTTCGCGCAGGTAGGGATCCTTGGCCTTTCCCAGCCGCGCGCGGTGTTCGGAGCGGACCCGTTCGACGGCGGCTTCGGCGGTAAGGCCCGAGCGCACGGCTTCTTCCAGCGACCGGTTCCAGCCGCGGTCGTGGGCGAACATGCGGTAGGTGTCGAGCACCTCGTAGGAGGCGCCGATCAGGCCGCCCTCCCCTTCCAGCATCTGGTCGATCTGGGCCTGCAGGCCGTTCACCGCGACCTTGAGCCGGGCCTCCTCGGCGACCGGGTCGTCGCTGAGCAGGTGACCGACGGCGACCGGCGCCTCATGCAACACGGCCACGCCGAAGGCCAGGCCGTCGGCGAACTTGGCGCCCTTCACCCGTTCCGGCCGGTGCGGCGCGATCTCGACGTCGCGCAGTTCGGCTTCACCCAGGATGTCGCCCGAGCCGACCAGTTCGGCCAGCACCATGGCGATGATCTGGAGGTCCTCGACCTCTTCCTCGCTGTAGGTGCGGGTGGTGGCGTTCTGCACGACCAGCACCCCGATGCCCCGGCCGCCGCGCAGCAGCGGCACGCCGAGGAAGGCGTGGTAGGGATCCTCGCCGGTTTCCGGGCGATAGGCGAAGGCCGGGTGGTTGGGGGCGTCGGAAAGGTTCAGCGGCCGGCCGAGCCGGACGATCTCGCCGACCAGGCCCTCGCCGGCCTTCAGCCGGGTGACGTGGACGGCTTCGCGGGCCAGGCCCTCGGTGGCGAACAGTTCCAGGTCGCCATGGCTGCGTCGCAGGTAGAGGGAGCAGACCTCGGCGACCATCGAGCGGGCGATGATGCGCACGACCATGTCGAGCTTGGCCTGGGCCGGGATCTGCCCGGCCATGGCCTCGCGAATCTGCCGCAGCAGGCCGCGCGATCCCCTGACTGCAAGGCCGGTTGGGCCCATGGTGATTGTCTCTCCCTGTCCCCTATCTAGTAACAGAATTCCGTGAGGGAACGGTGACCAATGCGCATTGTGTCGCTGCGGAGCGACTTCTGCACAGAATCCATACCGCCATGTGCGCGGGGGCTGGCGTTTTGCGCGCCTCGTGCTAGCAATAACGGTGATCGTCCGGAATAATGGGCGGTGATTGGGGACCGAAGTCATGATTTTCAACGACGACAGCATGCTGGACTTCCGGGGGAACGGGTTCGGCGACGGCGTGGACGGCCTGTTCGGCTATGACGTCGGCGAGGTCGTGATCACCGGACGGGTGCCGGGCGCCCTGTACGTCGAGGACTTCTCCGATGGCGAATACGGCCTGCAGCACATCCAGCCTGTGGACTATGTCCAGGACGAACTGAGCAACCTCGTCACCGTCGAAGTCGTCGATGTGGTCGATGCTTCGGGCCCGATCGAAGACCCCGCCCTTCCCGATGCGGGTGGCGAAGACGCGCCGGCCGGCCTGGTCGCTTCCAACGACGACGCCCCGGCCGCCCTGGTGGTGCAGAGCCACGGCAAGGACGCCGAGCCTCTGGTGCTGATTCCAGGCGGCGACAGCGATGGCGGCGTCGGCGACCTGACGGTCCTCGACCTGCACGACCTGGCCATCCCGCCGATCCCGGTCCTGGACGCCCCGAGCATCACGGTGACGCCGCCGACCTTCGACGACGACGTCGCGCCGGTGATCTTCGGCCGCGCCTATCAGTCGCTGTCCTTCCTGATCATCGACACGCCCTTCGCGGTCGGCGACAGCCAGCTGCCCAGCGCCCTGCGCCCGACCCTCAACGAACTGCTCGGCCTGACGACCCCGCCCGCCCAGGACGACGAGGACGATGGCCAGGCCTTCGTGCTGCCGGCCAGCGGCTGGGGCGCCTGGCGTCTGGGCTGATCCAGCAGCCATTCAAATTGCGAAGCGCCGGCCTTCAGGGCCGGCGTTTTTCGTTCGACGCTCACGCAGCGGACTTGAGGGTTTCGGCCGGCTGCACCAGGCCAACAGAGATATAGGCGACCGCCAGAGCCACGCAGACCGGCGCCAAGCTGGCGACCACGACGGCGAAAGCGGGCCCCGGACCGGCCTGTGAGGCCAGGCCGCCGAGCGACCGCCAGGACCCCAGCAAGGCGATGTTGGCCAGAAGCGACAGGAGCGCACCGATCCCGGACGCAAGGACGATGGGCGCGACCAGACGCGTGACCAGACGAGCGGTCGCGGCCCCGAGGGCCTGGCGAATGGCGATCTCGCGACGTTGGTGTTCGATGGCGTTGAGCACCAGCGCCGTGCAGATGCCGAGGAAGACCAGGCTCATGACCACCGCGCCAAGACCCAGCAATGCGGCTATTCGACCTTCACGCGCATAGGCATTGAGGCCCAGGCGCCCGAGGCTGATCGTCGGAGCCGCCGAGGCGCGCGGCAGCGAGGCCAGAGCCTCCCGCGGTTCGGCATCCGGCCGCAGGCGAACGAAAATCCGGCGGGACGGCGCACCGGATCGCTCGCTGCGCGTGACGAACGCCGAGCCGACCACATGCAAGGCCGGGCCGACCGGCTCGGTCAACCGATCGAGCCGTATGTCCGGGACGATGGCGACGATCCGGCAGCGGTCGGGCAGATTGGCCATGGTCAGTGATCGACCGAGCAGGTCGGTCGCCCGGGTGAAGCCCAACTCGCCGGCCAGCCTTTCACTGGCCGCCGCCCGGCATCCCGGTCCATCGGCCAGGCGCGGCAAGACGCCAGCGTTGGGTTCCAGGCCCAACAACTCGAAGATGGTGGTTTCTCCGGTCAGTACCGTGGCCTGATGGAAGCGACCTTCCCGCTCCAGTTGAAGGCTCATGTTACCGGCATTGGTCTCGAACGGACGCCAATGCAGGGTCCCCGTCACCTCGACGTCGGGCCGGCGCGCCAGCGCCTGCAGAACGGCATCGACGCGGTCGATGCGGGTCGGGACCAGGAACAACCGCCCGTCGAGCGGAGACAGCGAGGCGCCACGTGCGACTTCTCCGCCGAACAGGGCGGCGGAAAAGGCGAAGGCGCCGCTGGCGCACACCAGCACCGCCAGCCCGACGACCACGGCCAGGAGGGCCAGGCGCCGCCCGCCCGGACGGGGCTGGATGAGCCTGATCGGGGCGGTCACCAGGACCGGGGCCAGGCCGGCGGCTGTCGCGGCCAGGATCAGGGCGCCGCACCCCAGAAAGGCCAGGGCCACGGCCCCACCCGTCGTCACGCCCGGGTCCGGCTTTCCCAGAAGACCCAGAATCGGACCCCCGGCCAGCGCGATCAGCAGGACCGACGGCAGCGCCGCCGCGGCCATCAGGCCGCCAGCCACCGCCAGGCCGCGCAGGTATATGGCGCGCGGCGAGTCGCCCAGGCAGATGCGCACGCCCATCTCGGCTGCCCTCGCCCGCAGCGCCGTCTGGACGAACAGCAGCAGGGACACCGCCACGCCGCCGAGGCTGATGACGGCCAGCAGGAAGCCGGTCTGTCGTTCCAGGGCTCCGCCGGTGACCACAAACCGCGGCTCACCCATCAGGCCTCCCGTTCCTCCCGACCGCAGGCGGGTGATCGGGGTCAGGTCGGCCGGGGTCTCGAGGCCGGTGACTTGTTGCATCGCCCGGGCAGCGCCCAGCGCGGCGTCGGCTGGATCGCCGCGGACCTGGATGTAGGTCAGGGCGGGATAGTGATGAACCACACCCATGATCGCATTGCCGTAGTCGAATGCCTCCGAAAACGGCGCCAGCCCGTCGTACTGCAGGTGGGAGGTCGGGCCGGGCTGGTCGATGACGCCCAGGACGGGAAGGCGACGGCCACCGATCTGGACCTGGGCCAGGGATCTCCCCTCGACAGCCTCCAGCCGTCGAAGCGCCGGCCGTGTCAGCCAGACGCCTGGTCGTTCGCCAAGGGACGACAGCGTCCTGCCGCCGGAGCGCACCCGGAACAGCTGTGGAAAATTGGGATCGGCGGCGACGATACGCAACCCGACCTCGCGCTCTGGCCGGCCCGGCGCTCGCACCGAATCGGCAACCGGAGCGATCCGCACGACATGGCTGGCGACACCGGCGGCGAGGAGCGCGGCCTTGAGTTCCTTGGGGGTGTCGGCGCGCGCTTCGCCGGCATCGACAACGCTGGCGAACACCGTCGGCGTGCGGGTCGAGATGCGGTAGGTCGTGTCAGCGCGCGGGTGCTCCCGGTCACTGACGAGATCGAGCAGGACACTGGCCGTCATCAGCGCCCCGACGGCCAGGCCGATGGCGATGATGAACACCATCGCCGCGCCCGTCAGCCATTGACGGGTCGTCCTCAAGACCGCCCATCCGGCGGCGGATGGACAGCGGAGCGGTCAGACGAAGAACTAGGGAGCACAGGCGCGGTCGCCGCACTCCCGGGCCTTGCCTTTGCGCGATCCGTCCATGACCGAGGCGAATTCGGACGCCAGGACGACGTCGTCGCCGTTGGTATCGAAGGCGTACATGAAGCGGTCCGCCTTGTTCATGTGTTCGACGGCGACCTTCTGGGCGCCCTGCTGGCCGCCCTTGACCGACATGCTGAAGTCCGAGGTTTCGGCTTCCCGGCGATCGACCCGTCCATCCGCATTGCGGTCTATCGAGGCGAACAGCATCCGGTGGACTGGGTTGCTGATCCCTTCCGGAGCGGCCGTTGCGCCGGACACGGAGACGGAGACGGCCAGAACCCCCGCGCCGCCCAGAACCACGGCGGCGACCGCGCCGATGGCCATCGCCTTGCTCAACTGCAGTGCCATTTCAGCCTCCCTAACCCAAGATTGCATTGGAGCCACATGAACGGCGATGTGGCAAGCGGCCGCCTATCGCATAACCTGTTTTCTGAGCGACAAACATGCTAGGGTGGTTAGAATAACACCGTTAGATTGACTCTTTTGTTAACGCAGCCCACGGTAGAGTGGCCGTCCATCCCGGACGTGCGCAACCATGGGGGAGTCTATGATCAAGTTGGTAAGAACCGGCCTGGCCGGAGCGATCGCCGCAGCGGCGCTCGGCGCGAGCGCACCGGCTTTCGCGGCCTGTCAGGATCGCTGGATTTGCGTAACCGTCGATGTCGGCGTGGAACTGACTCTCTGCGTGAAGGTCAAGGTCTGCGACAGCGATCCGACGGGCGACAGCGATACGATCGGCTAGGGCGTAATCGCCACGGCTGACGGAGTTCGGCGGCGGGCCCTTGCGTCCGTCGCCGGCTTTCGTCTTCCGCAAAGCAGGGGAACGGCGACAATGGCGATGACGGCGGAGCGTCCGCCAAAGCTCGGCGAGCGGGCGGTTCGCACCGGATCGGAAGGCGCCCGGCCCTCGGTGTTCGGGCTCGGCCCGGTGGAGCTCCCGCATCCTGATCCACCCCGGAAATCCTTGCTTCGCGCCCTGATCGACCGCCCGCGATGGCTGGCCGTCGGAGGCGCCATGGCCACCCTCGTGGTCGCTGTCACGATCACCGGCTTCAGCCTGTCCGGGGGACCGGCCCTGTCACGATCGGAGGCGACGTTGGCGGAGGTTCGCCAAGAGGCGTTCTCGCCACTGATCGCCGGAACCGGAGCTATCTCGAACGAGTCCGGCCAGACCATCGCCGCCCTGGAAGGCGGCGTCGTCGATCAGGTCCTCCATCGCAGCGGCGAGCGGATCAATATCGGCGACGCGATCGTGACCCTGGCCAATCCCTCGCTGCAGCGCGAAGTCGCGGACGCCCTGATGAGGCTGGAGAGCGAGGAAACGACCTTGCGGGCCCAGGAAGGCGAGGGCGAGCGCCAGATTGCCCAGGCCCGCGATCGCGTGGGTGAGATCGAATACAGACACCAGAACGCGCGTAATGAACTGGACCGCAACCGGCAGCTCGAGGAGCGCGGATTTGCCTCCAAGGCCAAGATGGATCGCCTGCGCGAGGATCTCGCCTTTACCCGCCAGCAGCTGGACGCCGCGCGGAGCGAACAGCAGCGGCTGGTCCGGCTGGAGCAGGAACGCGGCGACGCCAGGGCCGAGGCCAGAGGTCGCCTGGCCGCGCTCAAGACCCTGCAGTCGGGCCGCCTGGACGCCCTGACCATCCGCGCGCCCATTGCCGGTGTGCTCGGTGGTATGACGCTTCGCCAAGGCGCACCCGTCCGTCCCAGCGACGTAATCGGCCAGATCGCCGTCGATGGCGCGATCAAGGTCGAGGCGCGTGTACCCGACCTCGCCGGCAGCCTGCTCAAGGTCGGCGGCCGCGCGCGGCTGCAGGACAATCCAGCAGCGACGCTGGTCGTCCGGTCCATCGATCCGGAGGTCAACCAGGGCTCCCTGACCGTCCGGCTCGAGTTCGTGGGGCCCGCTCCGACCGACCTGAAGCCGGGACAGACTCTGCAGCTGGCCTTCGCCACCGGCGAGCCGCGGCGGGCGCTGGTCCTCCGCTATGGAGACCTTGTCGGGCCCGAGACCGCCTGGGTCGTCGAAAAGGATGCGAGCGTGGCGCGGCCAAGGCCTGTCAGGCTGGGAGAGCGGGCAGGCGACGACGTCGAGGTTCTGTCGGGCCTGAAACCCGGCGACCGGATCCTGATCGGCTCGGCCAAGGCCCTGGACGGCCACCGTCGCGTGCGGCTCGCCCCCTGACCATGCTGCGCCTCGAAAACGCCTGGAAACAGTTCGCGTCGGGTTCCACGGCGGTGACGGCGCTGGCCGACGCCAGCCTGGATCTGTCCCGGGGAGACTTCATTTCGATCACCGGGCCCTCGGGGTCGGGGAAATCAACCCTGGTGACCCTGCTGGGTCTTCTCGACCGGCCGGACCGGGGACGGTTGTCCTTCATGGATCATGACGTCAGCCGATATTCCGCCGGCCGGCTGGCGGCGCTGCGCCGTGCCCACATCGGCTTTGTCTTCCAGGCCTTTCACCTGATCCAGGACATGACGGTGCTGGAGAACGTCATGCTTGGCTTGGAAGGCCTGGTGCGCGGCCGGGCCGACCGCAGGGCTCGCGCCGGGGCCGTGCTGGAACGCCTGGGCCTGTCCGACCGCGCCAGCCACCTGCCCTCGCAACTCTCCGGCGGCCAGCAGCAACGGGCCGCGATCGCGCGCGCCATGGCCAAGGAACCAGACCTGCTGATCTGCGACGAGCCGACCGGCAACCTGGATGGTGAGTCGGGCGAGCGGGTGGTCGACTTGATCCTGGCGCTCAACCAGGCCGGAGCGGCGGTTGCCTTGGTAACCCACGATCCACGGCTTGCCGCCCTGGCGGAACGCCGCTTTCACATCGCCGACGGGCGCCTCTCGCCGCCACCGAGCTGAACAATCTATAAGACGTGTGTCGTTGAATAATCCCAAAAGTTGCGATATCGTCGGTCTTCCATGACCAAGGGGGCTCGCCATGTCGCTGGGCAATCTGCTGTTCTCACCGTTCGGCCGCATCGGCCGAAGCCAGTTCTGGGGCGCCTGGCTGGGGCTTGTGGCGTTTGGGGCGGTTTTCGGCTGGATCCCGCTGGTCGGCCCGGCGGTCGCCGTCGTGGCCTTCTATGTGATGGTCTGCCTGTTCTCCAAGCGCCTGCACGACATGGGGCGTTCGGGCTGGTGGCAACTGGTTCCGATCATTGCCGCCCCCCTGCTTCTGATCGCAGGCTTCTACAGCCTGCAGGGCGCCACCCTGGTTCCGGTCGGTGAGACGGGCCTGGACGTGCGGGGCGGCGTCGGCGAATGGCCGCTGTTCCTCGGCATCCTGCTGTCGATGGTGGTCGGCCCCCTGTTCTTCCTCTGGGCCGGACTGACCCCGGGGCGGACGGGATCGACCGAGGCCGGCCTGCCGCAAGGCGCCTGAGACGCCCTTCCCGTCACCGGCGGCGTGACCTAGGCTCCCCCAAAGCGAGGGGAGTCCGATGAGCGTTACCGAAACCGGGGCCGAAGGTCCGCTGCCGCCGGAGGCCTCCAGGCCCGGCATGACCGCGGGCCAGCGGCTGCGCGCCATCCTCGGCGGCTCGGCCGGCAATCTGGTCGAATGGTACGACTGGTCGACCTATCTGTTCCTCAGTCTCTACTTCGCCAAGCAGTTCTTCCCCGAGGGGGATCAGACGGCCCAGCTGCTCAAGGTCGCGGCGGTGTCGATGGTCGGATTCCTGGCCCGGCCGCTCGGAGCCTGGCTCATGGGGCTGTACGCCGACCGTGCGGGGCGCCGGGCGGCGCTGACCCTGTCGGTGTCGCTGATGTGCGCCGGCAGCCTGATCATCGCGCTCGCTCCGACCTATGCCGTGGTGGGGAGCCTGGCCCCGGTCATCCTGCTCGGCGCCCGGTTGCTGCAGGGCCTGTCGGTCGGCGGCGAGTACGGGGCCAGCGCCACCTACATGAGCGAGGTGGCCGGCAAGCAACGGCGCGGCTTCTGGTCCAGCTTCCAGTATGTGACCCTGATCGCGGGCAGCCTGCTGGCCCAGCTGGTGCTGGTGGCCCTGCAACAGACAATGAGCGAGGAGACACTCACCGCCTGGGGCTGGCGCATTCCCTTCTTCATCGGCGCGGCCCTGGCCGTGGTGGTGTTCTGGATCCGCAGCCGGATGGACGAAAGCCACAGCTTCAAGGCCAAGACCGACGAGGTCCGCGTCGCGCGCGCTCAGGTGATCTGGGTCACGGCCATGCTGTCCGGCGTGGTGATCGCCGCCATCCTGTCGTTCACGGTCAAGTCGATCCAGGGACAGGCCCAGATCGCCGCCGTGGCGCTGTTCTTCGCCCTGCTGGCCTCGCTGATATGGCCGACCATCAAGGCCCACCCGCGCCAGACGCTGGCCGTCATGGGCCTGACCGCCGCCGGTTCTCTGGGGTACTACGTCTACACCAGCTACATGCAGAAGTTCCTGGTCAACACGACCGGGTTCAGCAAGGAGACCGCCACCCTGATCAGCGTCTCGGCGCTGTTCCTGTTCATGCTCGCCCAGCCGCTGTTCGGCTGGCTGTCGGACCGGTTCGGCCGCAGGCCGATGCTGATCGCGGCTTTTGGCGGCGGGGTGCTGCTGACCTGGCCGATCCTGTCAGCCATCGCCACGGCGACCAGCCCGGTCACCGCCTTCCTGCTGCTGCTCGCCGCCCTGCTCTTCCAGTCCTGCTACAGCTCGATCTCGGCGGTGGTGAAGGCCGAGCTATACCCGACCCATGTGCGGGCCCTGGGGGTCGCCCTGCCCTATGCGGTGGCCAATGCGGTGTTCGGCGGCAGCGCCGAATACGCGGCCCTGGCCTTCAAACAGGCCAGGATCGAAAGCGGCTTCTACATCTATGTCACGGTCGTGATGGTGCTGGGGCTGGTGGTCAGCATCCTGCTGAAGGACACCCAGAAGCACAGCCAGATCCTGGAGGACTAGACCCATGATCGCCCCGGCCGACCTCGCCGCGCTTGGCTTCTACATCCTCTGCTGGGTGTTCTATGAGCCCGTGCTGCGGCGGCTCCGCGGCCCTGTCGGGCTGCTCAACAGCGATATGGCGCGCATCCGGCTCGCCTGGATGCTGGAGATGAGCCGGCGCAGCGGCCGCTTCATGGACGGCCAGCTTCTCGGTCACGCCCTCAACTCGGCCAGCTTCTTCGCCAGCTCCAGCCTGCTGCTGATCGCCGCCGTGGCCGGGGTGCTGCTGGGCGGCGAGGACAGTTTCCGCTCGCTCTCGTCCCTCGCCCTGATCAAGACGTCCAGCCGGCTGCTGTTCGAGACCCAGTTGGCGGTGATGCTGGTCACCCTGTCGCGGGGACTGCTCGACTTCATCTGGTCGATCCGCCAGATGAACTACACCCTGACCATCTTCGGCGCCGCGCCGGAGCGGGTCGAGGGCCAGCCCGACCCCGATCCCGTGATTGTCGACGCCATCGGCCAGGCCGGGGCGCGGGTGCTGAACGGGGCGCTGGGCGCCTTCAACACCGGGGTGCGCGGCTACTATTTCGCCCTCGCGGCGGCGGCCTGGATGTTCGGACCCCTGCCCTTCGCCATCGCCACGGTCGGCGCGGTGGCGCTGCTGGCCTGGCGCCAGACCCGGAGCCCGGCGGCCGAGGCGGTGCGCACGCTGCGCAAGGCGCTGGACGACAGCGGCAGCGCCTAGCTGATACCGAACTCGGCCCGCGCCTTCTTGGTCAGCTTCTGGGCGATGATGCCGTGGGCCGAAGCCTGCCAGTCGGCGACCTCCGCCGCATCTTCCGCCGCCAGCGAGGCGAAACGAACCCATTTGGCGCGCTGCATGTAGGGCGCGGGAATGCCGCGCCCGGTTTCGGTCAGGGCCTCGAAGGCGATATCGCTGGCCTTGAACGAGAAGCTGTCGTCGTCGGGCCCGTAGATGCAGAACATCCGGCCGCCGACCTTGTAGACATGGTGGCCGCCCCAGAGGACCTCCATGGTCACACCCGGAAGGGCGCGGGCGGCCTTGTCGAAGGCGTCAGGGCTCAAGCCTCGACCCCCACCCCGATCGGGCAGGTCACGCCCGTGCCGCCGATGCCGCAATAGCCACCCGGGTTCTTGGCCAGGTACTGCTGGTGGTAGTCCTCGGCGTAGTAGAAGGGCCCGGCCTGCGCGATCTCGGTGGTGATCTCGCCATAGCCCTTGTCCGAAAGCGCCTGCTGGAAGGCGGCCTTGGAGGCCACGGCGGCGGAGGCCTGGGCGTCGTTCTGCGGATAGATGCCCGAGCGGTACTGGGTGCCGACGTCGCCGCCCTGGCGCATGCCCTGGGTCGGGTCATGGTTTTCCCAGAAGGTCTTCAGCAGGTCCTCGTAGGTCACGACCCTGGGGTCATAGACGACCAGCACCGCCTCGGTATGGCCGGTGCGGCCCGAGCAGACCTCTTCATAGGTGGCGTTGGGGGTGAAGCCATTCACATAGCCGACGGCGGTCGAATGGACGCCGGGGATCTGCCAGAAGATGCGCTCGACGCCCCAGAAGCAGCCCATGGCGAACACCGCCGTCTCCAGCCCGTCCGGCCAGGGGCCGTGCAGGGGCGCGCCGTTGACGAAATGGCGCTCGTGTTCGCCGAGAATCGGTTGGGCGCGGCCCGGCAGGGCGGTGTCGGCGGTGGGCAATTCGGCGGTCTTCTTGAAGAACATGGCGGGGCTCCGGCGGCGGTCAGGTCTGTAAGATAGGGCGTCCCGCGCCGGATTTCACCCAATCGATAAGTCCGCTTGCTACCGGGGCGCCCCTGAGTATATTGCGCGCCTTCCCGCGCCGGGGGCCGACAGGCCCCAGCGGCGCAACCGCAGGCCTTCGGCATGCGTGGAGAGGTGGCCGAGTGGTTTAAGGCGCACGCTTGGAAAGCGTGTGTAGGGGAAACTCTACCGCGGGTTCGAATCCCGCTCTCTCCGCCATTCACCCGGCGAAATGCGCTCTTCATTGCTACACCTTCGGGCCTGGAGTGACCTCCTCAGCAGCAGCGGAAGGGCGTGGGCGATCAGGTTCGATGCGATGGCGACAATCGTCAGAATCCGCATACAGCCGCCAAGCAGGACCCTGGGTCGATATTCGGACCGCCTCGCCCCGGCTACAACCGGACCGGTGGCGGCGCCCGGTACTCGCCGGTGATCATCGCCGGCCGGGGCAGGTAGGCCCGGAGGCTGAGGATGAAAGCGCCGTCCGGGGCCGGCAACCAGTTGGCCGAGCGAGCGCCGCCGGGATCCTCGCGGGTGATCCAGAGATCCAGCGAGCCATCGGGATTGTAGACAAGGCCCGGCGTTCGGTCGCCGATCGAGTACCGGTTGATCGGGTTGGGCGCGAACAGGAACTGTCCCTCGGGAAAGGCCTTGTAGGCCGTCAGCGACCAGAAGCCATCGACCGGCAGCAGCTGGCCCTTCGGGAAGCTGAGCCTGTAGCGATCACCGCGGTACAGGCCTGTCGCGTCGTCGCCGGTCGAGCGGGTGTAGATCGCTTCGGCCACGGGCAGCGCGAACAGGCCGGTCAGGGCGATCTGGGCCCGGAACTCATAGTCTTCGCCAAAATCGCCCAGATTGGCGCGCGGATAGGCCCAGCCGCCGGCTTCGTAGGTGCCTCCCCGAGGCTGGGCGGCGAAGAGCGCGGCCTCGGCGACGCCGGCGGCGATCTCGGCGTCTTCCGCCGCGGAGAAGGCCGGCGGGTTGAAGCCGCCGGGCGTCAGTCCGATCACCCTGGCCTCGTTGAAAAAGGCGAGGTCCGTCGCCGGCGGCGGGGTCTCCGCCAGCAGGGCGCCCACGCTGGCGAAGTACTCGCGCCAGGGGGCCGAGCGGGCGGCCGGCGCGACCGGCGTCGGCGCCGGGCCGGCGGGAGCGGCCACGGCGAGGCCGGCCTGCACCCGCCGCGCTTCGGGAAGGTCGTCAACGCCGTCAGCCAGGGTGCGGGCCAGCAGGAAGACCCAGGGCCCGGGGGATCGGATCGCGCCCGCCGGCGCCGCCCCGGTCGGACCGGCGATGACGAATCGCCCGCCCTCGCTTCCCGTGGTCCGCGTCCCCAGAACGGCGAAGTTGTTGGTGAACATATCCATCAGTGCCACCGACAGGTACCGGTCGCCTGACGGCGGCAGCGTGAGCTCCACCGGTCCCCGGCTGAGGTCGAGCACCGCCCGGCTGTAGAGCGTGTCGTTGTTGGGCGAGGTGACCCTCTGGGTGGCCACGGTGAGCAGGTCACGCTGGTGGAACAGGACGTTGGCCGGGGTTGCGCCGAGAATCCTCCGGCGCACCGCCGCGACCTCGATCAGCGGCAATCCGTAGAGCCAGGCGCGCCGCGCCGTCTCGCGCAGTCCCGGCCGCCGCGCCGGAGAGGTCGCGCCGGCGAGCGTCGGCAGGCCAAGGGCGGCGGTGGCCAGGAGGCCGGCGCCGCGGAGCATGAGGTCGCGCCTGTGCATTCTGTGTCTCCCTGTCCGCACCGCGACGAAGACCGCGGCGCCCATGTTCGTTTTTGTTAGACAATCCTGCGCACATCCTATCATTTCATCGCAGCGTCGGAACAGGCGAAAAAGGGAGATGGGGCCGATGAAACGGAAGTCGGGGCGGACTGCTGAGGGAGCCGTGCGCATCGCGCCGCACCGCCGGGCGGTGCTGCTGGGCGGAGCCAGCATGCTGGGTCTCGCCGGGTGCGCCACCCTGGCGCCCGCGGGCGAAACGACCGCGACCGGGGAATGGCCGGCCTATGGAGGCGACAACCGGGCCGCCAAGTACTCCCCGCTGGACCAGATCAACCGCGACAACGTCGGCGACCTGCGCGTCGCCTGGGAATGGCAGTCGCCGGACGCCGAGGTTCTCCGCGATCACCCCGACCTGGCCGCGGGCGACTTCCAGGCCACACCGATCATGGTGGACGGCGTCCTCTACACCTCCACCGCCATGTGCCAGGTGGCGGCCATCGATCCATCGACCGGCAAGACCCTGTGGCTGTACGACCCCGGCAGCTGGAAGCGCGGTCCGTTCACCAGCAAGGGCTTTCTGCATCGCGGCGTGGCCTACTGGCGCGAGGGCGAGGACCGCCGGGTCCTGATCGGCACCGGCGACAACCGGCTGATCGCGCTGGACGCCCGGACCGGGGTTCCGATCAGCACCTTCGGGATCAACGGCGAGGTCGATCTGGGCTCCGTGGGACTGCAGCGGGAACTGCCCGATGACCCGGTGAACCTGTTCGCCTGCACCTCGCCGCCGACCATTTGCCGCGATGTGGTGGTCATCGGCCAGTACATCCACGATCGGGGCGTGAAGGCCCTCATGCCGCCCGGCGACGTTCGCGGCTTCGACGTCAGGACCGGCGCCCTGAAGTGGGTCTTCCACACGGTGCCGATGAAGGGGGAACCCGGCTACGAAACCTGGCTGGAAGGCTCCGCGGAGCGGACCGGCAACGCCAACATCTGGGCGCCGATGAGCGCCGATGACGAGCTGGGGCTGGTCTACCTGCCGGGCAGCTGTCCGACCAACAACTTCTTTGGCGGCGGTCGGCCCGGCGACAACCTGTACGGCAACACCCTGATCGCGCTGGATGCCGCCACCGGACAGCGGCGCTGGCACTTCCAGTTCGTGCACCACGACGTCTGGGACTACGACCTGCCCTGCGCCCCGAACCTGGTCGATATCACTGTCGCCGGCCGCCCGATCAAGGCCGTCGCCCAGGTGACCAAGCAGGGCTGGTGCTTCGTCTTCGACCGCGTCACCGGCGAACCGGTCTGGCCGATCGAGGAGCGACCGGTTCCGCAGAGCCCCCTCGCCGGCGAGCGCACCGCCGCCACCCAGCCGTTCCCCAGTCGGCCGGCGGCGTTCGAGCCGCAGGGCGTGTCCGAAGACATGCTGATCGACTTCACGCCGGCCCTGCACGCCGAGGCCAGGACGCTTCTCGCGAAGTATCGGATCGGCCCGATGTATACGCCCTACACCAAGACCCCGACCATCCAGCGGCCGGGCTGGCTGGGCGGCGCCAACTGGGCCGGGGCGGCGGTCGATCCGGAGACCGGCGTGCTCTACGTCCCGTCCCTGTCTTCGGTGATGGCCCTGGCGCTCGACGATGACGGCAAGGCGATCCGGGGCGAGGCCGAGAGCGAGGAGATCGCCGGCCTGTCGCGGCTCGTCCCGGGGCCCCAGGGCCTGCCGATGTTCAAACCACCCTACAGCCGCATCACGGCCATCGATCTGAACACCGGCGAGCATCTCTGGATGAAGCCCAACGGCCCGGGGCTCTCCCGGGCCCCGGCGCTGAAGTCACTGAACCTGGGATGGGTCGGATCGACGGGTCGCACCGGACCTCTTCTGACCCGCACCCTTCTGTTCCAGGGCGAAGGGCCGCATGACCGGCGCTTCGGCATGAAGGTGCTGCGCGCCTGGGACAAGGCGACCGGCGCGGTCATCGCCGAGATATCCTTGCCCGACGCGCCCTTCGGCCCGCCGATGACCTACATGGCCGGCGGCAAGCAGTTCATCGTCTGCGGCATGGGTTATCGGACCATGCCACACCGCCTCGTCGCCCTCGCCCTGCCCTGAGGAACCACAGATCATGACCGACACCACACAGGCTTCCTCGCTGTCCCGCCGAGCCGCATTGGCCATGCTGACCGCCGGGGCGGCGACGGCCCTCGCCTCGCCCGCCTGGGCCGTGGGCGCGATCAAGCACTACATCATCATCAACCTGAAGCCCGAGATGGACATGCTGGCGCTGGACCGCTGGTACATGACCTTCCACGCGCCCCAGGTGCGCCGGGCCTTCAAGGCCTGGCAACGCAACTACGTCTCCTATCGCAGCTACGCGGTGACGGACGAGGCCCGAAAACTGGGTGTCCTGAACGGCCGGATGACCGAGATCCAGTTCGACAGCATCGAGGATTTCCGGGAGTCGCGACCGAACAATCTCTACGGTGACCTGCGATCGTTCACGCCGCCGCCGAAAGGATGGGCGGAGGCGCAGTTCGAGACGACGACGACGACCATTCCGGTCAATCCGCAGATGGTCTTCCTCTCGACGCCCACGCCGCCGAAGGAGACGCCCTACCTGCGCTGGATCATTTTGTTCCGGTATCCCGCCGGCGTGAGCATGGAAAACGGCGACGCCTGGCTCCGGGACGTTCAGGCGCCGCAACTCGCCAAGCTGCCGGGCCTGAAGCGCTTCGTCGCCTACAACAGCGTGACCGAGACGGCCGATTATCCGCGCGTGGCGGAGCTGTGGTTCGATGATTACGCCGCCTGGCGAAAGGCCTTCGTCGATCCGGCGCCCGCCTTCACCGCCCCCGCCTGGGGCGGAGCCTTCCCGTTCGTGGAGACACGCTCGATGTTCATCGGCGAGAACCCCGACATCGACTTCATCAACGACAGACGAGTCATACCCTAGCGGCAGTAGGCGTCGATCAGGGGCTTGATGAAGGCGTAGTCGGACCAGCCGTCGGTCTGGCGGCGCGCGGCCAGCGCGGTCGCCGGATCGAAGGAGGCCTGACGCACCACGGTAAGGCCGCAGGACGGCGCGATATAGAGGCGTTGGTTGCCGGCCCCCGCCGCGATCACCAGGTCGCGCGGCAGCTCCGCGGCATGGACTCCGAGATCCAGCCGCGCGGTGACTACGTCGGGCTGGCCGGTGGCGACGGGCAGCCACCAGCTGACGCCGTAGGCGGGATTGGCGGCGGTCCCTGTGAACAGCTGGGCGAAGGTCGCCGGATCGACCAGCGGCTTGCCGTCCACAACCCCGCCGCCGCGCACGAACTCCCCGAACTTCGCCCATTCCCGGGCCGTGAAAACCGCGCCCTGCGGCAGGAGCGCGTCACCGGACGGCGACCTCCGCCAGTCGGACCATCGGGCGTCGATCGGGTCGAGGATTCGGGACTTGAGGTAGGCGAGCACATCGGGGTCCCGGCCGGCCGCCGTCAGCTTGCGCCGCATGACCTCGCCAAACACCTGGAAGGGCGTGGCGCCGTACTGGAACTTCGCGCCGGGCGCGGCGGACAACGGGGCGACGATCGCCTCGCCATAGCCCGGCGCCCGTCCGACACCGCCGCGTAGACCGCTGGTCAGGGTCAGGAGCTGGCGCACGGTGACGGACGCCCGGGCCGGATCATCGCGCCACTCGGTGAGCGTCAGGGACACCGGCTCGTCCAGGGTCAGCAGGCCGTCCTGAACGGCCGCCGCCGCGATCAGACCGTTGAAGCTCTTGGTCCCGGACCAGATTTCATGCCCCGCGTCCGGCCCGCCGCCCTGCCCGTAGGACTCGCAGACCACCCGGCCGTCCTTGAGCACCAGGACCGATACGCCCGCCAGGGCCTCGGAATAGACCCGGGCCGTTTCGCAAGCCGGCTGTGGCGGCGCCGGCATCGCGGCCGCCGCGTCGGACAGGGCGATCGCGCCGGCGACGGCGAGACCCAGGGCAACGAGTTTCATGGCGGTCAGATCCCTTGAGATGATGAGAGGAGCGACGGGCCGCTAGCGGCAGTAGGCGTCGAGGACGGGCTTGATAAAGGCATAGTCCGACCAGCCATCGCGGATTTCGCCGCCGGCCGCCCGGGCCGCCCGGATCCGCTGCGCGTCCAGCCTGGCCTGCCGCACCACGGTCAGGCGGCAGGATGGGACAACAAACAGCCGCTGGTCGCCGGCTCCGGCCGCGACGACCATGTCCGGCGGGAGGTCGGCCTCATGGCCACGCAGGTCCAGACGGGCCGTTACGACATCGGGAGCGTCGTTCGCCTTGGGAAGCCACCACCCGACGCCGTAGGCCGGATTGGCGGCCGAGCCGGTGAACAGCGAGCGGAAAACGACCGGATCGACAATCGGCCTGCCATCGACCTGTCCGCCGCCGCGCACGAACTCGCCGAACTTCGCCCATTCCCGGGCCGTCAGGCTGGCGCCCTGGTCCAGCATGGCGTCACCGCCGGGGGTCCGCCGCCACCCGGCAACGCTCATGCCGATCGGATCGAAGACGCGCGCCTTGAGGTAGTTGACGGGATCGGGGTCGCGACCGGCCGCGGCAAGTTTTCGCTTCATGACCGCGCCGAAGACCTGAAACGGCGCGGCGGCGTACTGGAATTTGCCCGTCGCGGCCGTAAACGGTTGCGCGACCGCGGCGTCAAAGTCGGGCGCGGGAAAGGGACGCCCGCCCAGTCCGCTCGTCAGCTGCAGAAGCTGGCGCAAGGTTACCTGGGCCTTCACCGGATCGGAGCGCCACGCGCCCAGCGACGTCGATACCGGTTCGTCCAGCGTCAGGAGGCCGTCCTGGGCCGCCGCCGCCGCGATGACGCCGTTGAAGCTCTTGGTGCCCGAATGAATCGGATAGGCGGCGTCGGCAGTCCCGCCGTTGGCATACCCCTCGCAGACCGCGACACCGTCCCGCTGGATCAAGACCGACACCCCGTAGCGGGCGGCGGAGTAGCTTTGCGCCCGGCCGCAGGCTGGATCCGCCTCGCTCGCGGCGGCGGTTGTCGCAACGCCGAAAGTCAGGGCCAGGGCGGCGGCGGCGCGGAGATGGAACATGTCGGTCGAACCTTCGATGGGGCGTTTGACGTGCGGCGCGGAGCGGCTCGCGCCGCGGACTTTACGGCCAGAGCCAACCTTGCATTTTGTTCAACAATCCATCGCGACAATTCCGTCGCTGAAGATGGGCGTCAACCACGGATTCACGATCAGAGGGGTTGCCTTGCCATCGCCGGCGCTTAGCCTTGGCCCGCATGCCGGACGACGCCACCCCCTCCGCCGAGACCAGGGCCATCCGGCCTGCCGTCCGGGCCCGCACCCGGGAACGTATCCTGGGCGCCGCGGCCGACATCCTGGTTGAGACGGGTCTGCGCCAGGCGACTATGGAGGGCATCGCCCGTCGTCTGAAGACCTCGAAGATCGCCCTCTACCGCTACTTCGAGACAAAGGACGCCCTGATCGCGGGCGTGCTGGACCGCATCGCCGACAGGGTGCTGGACCAGGAGTATCAACCCTGGCCGGGCATGGACGCCGCGCTCGCCGCCACGCTTCGGCTGGCCCGGGACGAGCGCAGCGCCTTCCTTCTGCTGTTCCGGGTGGCGGCCCACGATCCCGAGTTGTCGCGCCACGGCGAACGGGTGCGGCGCACGATGGTCGAAGCAACCCGCCGCCGGATGACCCTGGTCGATCATCCGTTGAAGGACGACCCTCTGCTGCTGGACGCCCTCGCCGACGGACTGGTGACCTTCCTGATCGAGACGACCGCCTTCTGGGTCGAGTCCGGCGACCCCGCGAGAGACCAGGACTGGACCACCTGGGCCGCGGCCGCGGGGCGCAGGCTGGTCGGCCTGGAGCCAACCGGTCGGCAGCTGCCCCTGCCGCCGGTCCTGGATCAACCCGTCAGCGACTGAACGCGACCGATCCATCGGCGCATCGAAGACTCGCCCGGCAACGCCCGGCAGGCCTCCAGGAGGGCGACCCGCCGCTTCTCCTCGATCCGACTGGTCAGGGCATTGAACTTTGCGATTCGACGGGACGCCTCGAGCGGCGCGATGTCCTGCGGACCCGGGTAACGGGCCAGGGATGAAAGGACGCGTCCGTCCTTCATCGTGAAGTCGATACGCAGAACCGCCGCCTCAGGGTCGAGCTGGAACCGCCCCTTGCGCGCCAGGACGACAGCGGCGGCGTCCGGTAGATCGGCATAGTCACCGGGCATGGCCGTGCCGCGCACCAGCACCAGGCCAAGAACGTAGCTGAAGTTCATCATCGCGCCGATCCGGGTCGCGGGCGGCGCGAACCGGTCGATCTTGTCGGCCAGGACCGGGGCCCAGGACGCATCGCCCCGGACGGTGAAGGTCTCGATTTCGGCGGCCCGCAGGTCGGGCAGGTCGGCGGCGATGCCGTCCAGGCTGGGGATGATCGACTGCGAGGCGGCGAAGTACTTGGGATGGATGAAGAGGGGACCCTCGAGCCGCCAGAGATCGCCGGTCAAGGCCTCGACGGTCGGCGGCATGCCGTCCTTTCCGCCAAACAGCCGGTAGAGGCCGGCGGGGCCTTCCAGGATATGCCGGGCGCCGATCTCGCCGCTCCGGGCCAGAAGCGCCGCCTCGACCGCGGACCGCGCGGCGCGGGCGACGACCAGGCGCTTCTCCTCGGTCTGGTCATGGAAGTACTGGAACGATCCACCGCTCGCCGACGCGGCCAGAGCGATCGCGGAGGTGATCTGGTCGGCGCCAAGGCCCATGGCGTCCGCCGCCATGGCGCCCGCGGCGGGCGGCCCCCAGACCCCCGAGGTCATCCAGCCTCGCCCCTGGGTGGGCCCCTGCGGCGCCGCAAGGCGGCCCTGAAGCGTGTAGCCCAGCGCCGCCGAACGGAGAAAGGCGGGGCCCGACTGGTCAAGCGCGTCGGCCATGGCCAGGGCGGTGGACATGATGACCGACGACGCCCGCAGCTGCGAGCGCATGTCGCCGTCATCCATCTCGTTGGCGTGAATCAGAAACGCCCCGCCGGCGGCGGCGTACTCGACCGCGGCCGTAACGCCGGCGCCCAGCACCCGGGCTCGGGGCTTGCCGCGACGGCTGCCGACGAGGGTCATGAACGGGCCGACTTCGGGGGTCCCGGCCGCGAAGATCATGGCGCCGAGGCAGTCGATAACGCTCCAGACCGTTCGGTCGAGCACCTCGGACGGAACCGGCCTGTCGCGCGACGCCACGGTGGCCGCGGCCAGCGACTGGGCCAGCGAAGGCTGCGCCGCCTGGGTGGGTCCGGCGGGGACCGCCAGCCCTGTGGCCGCCCCGGCGACAAAGGCCCGTCGCGTCGTTTTCAACCCGTCTGTGCTCATCTGCCCTCCCGTCCGCGCCAGCTTGACGATCTCAAAATGATACCACAAGGTACCAACAAGAGCGGCGAATGCGCCAAAGTGCAACCCGGGAATCACAGGATGCTGGGATCAACAGCCCGATGGCCGCTGGCCGGCGTTGTGCGTGTTGCTGTCGCCGCGCTCTCCGGCCTGCTCCTGCCACTGCTGGCCGCCACGACGGTCCAGGCGGGCGAGGACGTGCGGACCATGACGCGCGACGGCGTCGAGCGACGCTTCATCGTCGTTGATCCTTCCGAAGCGCCTGGCCCCAAGCCCCTGGTGATCGTGCTGCACGGCGGGGGCGGCAACGTCGATGTCATGCGGCGGGTAGGCTTCGAGCCGATCGCCCAGGCCGACAACCTCCTCGTCGTCTATCCCCAGGGCCAGGGCAACGGCTGGCGTGACGGTCGTGGCGGCAAGGTTCTCTCCGACCGCTCGGGCGAGGTCGATGATGTCGCCTTCCTGACCGCGATCATGGACACGCTGATCGCGGAGGGGCGAGCGGATCCAAAGCGCATCTATGTCCTGGGCGCCTCCAACGGTGGAATGATGAGCTTGCGGATGGCCTGCGACCGCGCCGAGCGTCTGGCCGGAATCGTCGCGATCATCGCCCTGCTGCCCGAGGACATGGAAGCCGCCTGCAAGCCGGCGGAGCCCGTGCCGATGATGCTGATGGTCGGGACCGCCGACCGGTTCGTGCCGTTCGCCGGCGGACCCGTCGCCGGCTTCCTGAACGATGAGCGTGGCGGCGTGGTGTCCTACGAGCGGACGATAGCCGTGCTGCTGGCCGCCAATGACTGCGTCGGGGAGCCGGCGACAACGGCCCTGCCCGATCCGTTCGACGATGGCGTGCGGACCAGCCGCCTCGACTGGAAGGCCTGCGCGCCCAGAGGCCAGATCACCGTGCTGCGCATGGAGGGCGCCGGACATGGCTGGCCAGGCAAGCCGCGACCGTCCACCGGAAGGCCCATTGAAGCCATGCGCGGCACGGTGTCCCGCGATTTCGACGGCGCCCAGGTCGCCTGGGACTTCCTGCGCGGACAGAGCCGGCCGTGAACCACGGCTACAGCGAGTCCGCCATGGTCATGTGGGTGGCCGCGGACAGCACGGCCGCCCTCACGCTGCGGTTCTGCCGGTTCCCCGACGACGGCGTGACATGGCTCTGGTGCCATGTCCTCGAGGGGGACCGACTGTTCGGCTACACGGATCACGGCCTCGCCTGCGATGACACCCGCGCGTTCGCCGGATCGACAGCGCTCTACCGCACCGCCGCGCCTTCGGCATGGATACGCCGTTCGGGATCGGATGGCGCGATGACCGAGGCCCGGTTCGCCGCCGACCTGTCCATGATCGAGGGTCACGAGGGTCGCCACGGCCCCGGCGATATCGGCGTCACCCTCACCGGCCTCTTCACCCCCCGGTACAGCCTGGGCGAGGAAGTCGCGGCCGGACGGCGCGAGGTCGTGGGTGATCTGGCGGGCGAGATCGTCATCGACGGCCGACGCATCTCGCTGGACGGGCCGGCCAAGTATCACGAGCAGCGCCAGGAGACGCCCCGCTTCACCGAACCGTTCCGGTATCTCTGTCTGTGGGGTCCGTCAGCCTCCTGCGTCGCCATCGCGTCCAGGGCGGGACAGATCGGCGCGGCGATGCAGGACGGGGTGGAGTCGATCATCACCCGGTTCGAGGCGCCCCCGATCGCCGACGCACGATCACTGGTCCTCGGCTTGAGAGACGGGACCGCGCTGGCCGCGGACGTGCGCACCCTGAAAGCGATCACCCTGCCGATCGGGGACGAGATCTGGCGCGGCAGCTTCGTGACCGCGACGCTGGGCGCGCACAGCCTGACGGGCATGCTGAACGAATGGCGGGCTGATCAACTGCCCCCGCCCGCTAGTTGAACAGCTGGACGCGCCACTCGCCGATCAGAGAGTGGAACTGTCGCCGGCTGGTGAAGATCGGCTCGACGTTCAGGGCATTCCAGGTCTCGAACCGGCTGCTCAATCGCTGGACCACCTCCGGATACTGGGCGGCGAGGTTCCTGGTTTCGCCGGGATCGGCGTCCAGGTCGTACAGCAGGACCCACTGCCCCAGCGGGCCGACCGTCGCCGCGATGCCGTCGGGGACCGGCTCCCCGTAGACCTTGTCCAGGTTCTGGATGGTGTCGGACTTGTTCACGACGATCAGCTTCCAGCGCCCCTCGCGCACCGCGTGGTTGGGACCCATGCGCCAGGACAGGGCGTCGTGCACAGGCTTGTCCCGGGCCGTGGTCAGGGCCGCGACAAGATCGGCCCCCTCGGCCTTCTGCGGCGCCCGCGTTCCGGCCAGTTGAGCAGCCGTCGTCATGATGTCGAGGCTGGAGATCACACGATCATCGACGACGCCCGCCGGGATCCTCCCGGGCGCGGCCAGGATGAACGGCACGCGGATGCCGCCCTCCCAAGGCGTGCCCTTGCCGGCCTCCAGCGGTCGATTGGTGCACCCGCCGCGGATGTAACCGGCGCAGCCGTTGTCGCTGAGGAAAATCACCACGGTGTCCCGCTCCAGCCCCTGGGCGCGCAGCTCGCCCATGATCGCGCCCACCCCGTCATCGAGCGCCGAGACCATGGCGGCATAGGTGCGCTGGTAGGGCGAGGCGATGTCGGGGAAGCGGTCGGCGTAGGTCTTCGTCGCCTGAAGCGGCGTATGGGGCGCGGTGTAGGCGAGGTAGAGGAAGAACGGCTTGTCCCGTTGGGTGCGGATGAAGCCGCGCGCCTCCTCGGTGAAGGCCTCGGTGAGGTAGCGCGGCTCCTCGACGACCTCGCGCCCCCGGCTGACGGGGAACCGGGTCCGCGTGGTCAGGTTGTCGCCGGGAATGACCGCGGCGATATCGCCCTCCGCGGGGCGGGTGATGAAGTCCGTGGCGCCGCCCAGAACGCCAAAGAAGCTGTCGAAGCCACGATCCAGCGGATGGAAGCCGGCGGCCTGGCCGATGTGCCATTTGCCGACAATGCCCGTGACATAACCGGCTCCCTTCAACATCTGGGCGATGGTCGTCTCACCCAGCGGCAGTCCCGTCATCTCGTCCCGGCCAACCGGATTGAACTCGAACCCGAACCGCGTCTGCTGACGGCCGCTGAGCAGGGCCGCCCTGGACGGCGCGCAGACGGCGGCCGGCACATAGCCGCTGGTGAAGCGAACGCCGGAGGCGGCGAGCCTATCGATGTTGGGCGTCGGAATGGATCCGCCGTAGGTCGACATGTCGCCGTAGCCAAGGTCATCGGCGAGGATCACGATGATGTTCGGCCGACGGGGCTCGGACGCCCGCTGCTGGCCGACGCCGGCGCAGGATCCGATGCCCATCGCCGCGACGAGAAGCAGCGCCGCCGTCAGGATCCGCGCGGAGGTCTTCAGCATGTTGCTAGTCGCCGTTCGTTGGCAGGGGCGTGGGCGAACCGCACCGCTGCGCCTTCACAAAGCCCCTCGCCGCGGTCTGCACGCGCGCCGGAAGGTCGCACAGCGCCGACAGCGCCGCCTTATCATCCAGCAGATAGGCCCGCCAGAACAGCACGGTGTTGTCCACGATCAGCCGCATGTGCTCGGCGTCCGTCGGCTTCAGCCGCCCCGCGACAAGGCGTCGGCCGGAAAAGACCCGGTGATCGCCGCCGGTCAGGTACACCAGGAACTGATCGGCGCCGGTGATGGTCTGGAAGGGAATGGTTCGCTCCCAGGGCGTCTTCTCGAGGTCCACGGGCGAGGCGTCCTCGGTGCCCGTGAAGTGCAGCATCGGCGTCTTCACGCCGGCCAGCGCCGGCCCGGGGTCCATGTTGCGAGGCTTGTTGGGGCTGTAGACGATGGCCGCGTCGATCCGCGGCTCGCGCAGGAAGGCAGGCGTCATGCCGCCGGCTGACTGGCCGACCGCGACCAGGGTGGACAATGCTCCGAACGAATGGCCGGACATGCCGAGGCGGCTCATGTCGAGACGCCCCTTCAAGGGGCCATCGGCGGCCATCGCGTCCAGCTGCCTGACGACGAACGGGAGGTCGGCGAAACGGTTCGCCGCCGCCCCCGGCGCCATCTTCAGGTCGGCGGCGCTGACCCCTTCCAGACTGCCTGGCGGCAGAATGCCGCTGTCGGAGCCCGGGTGCTGGATCGCGACGACGGCGATCCCGCTCGCCGCGACGGCCTCGAGGATGAAGGTCGAGGTCTCCCGCGAACCGCCCAGGCCATGGGAATGGATCACCACCGGAAACGGACCGGGCCCGGCGGGAAGGTAGAGCTTGTAGGGTATCACCCGACCGCCCCGCGCGGGATCGACCCACTCGCCGCGACTGATCACGATATCGGTCGATGCGACCGCCGCCGGGGGAGGACCGGCGGCGGCGCATCCCCCCGCGCCCCAGACGGCGGCCAGCGCCACCGTCAGGGCGACCAAACAAAGGGGGCGAACAGCGCTCATGACGCTAGAAGTCCAGCGTCAGCTCGGCGCCAATGACCCTCGGCTGGTTGTAGTACTCGTTCGAACTGAAGGTGTTCACGATATACTCCTCGTCGCCGAGGTTGCGGCCGAAGATCGAGAACCGCAGGTGTTCGGTGCGGATGCCGATACGGGCGTCGAACAACTCGTAGCCGGCATATTCACGGTCGTTGGCGGGAGTTTCAAAGCCGCCTTCGGCCCGCTGGTAGCTGCCCGAGACAAAGCCGCGGAGGTTTCCGGCGATCGGGAAGTTGTAGCCGGCGTTGATTGTCACCTGGTAGTCGCGCAGACGCGGCACCTCATTGCCTTCGAGGTCGAGGTTGTCGGGAACGCCATCGCCGTTGGTGTCGATCAGGGCGGAGGCGCCTTCTTCGAATTCGCCCTTCTGACCGCTGACGGCGGCGCTCAGCGACAGGACGCCGGGGCCCACCTCAAAGCTCCGGCGCGCTTCAATCTCGAAGCCGGTGACGTGCGTATCGCCGGCGTTCTGCAGCACCAGCCCACGCGCCGTCGCCGATGGCGCGCTGACCACCTGGGCCTCATTCGTCCAGCTGTAGAAGGCCGCCACGGCGACGTTGACGCCGAACAGCTTGCCCTTCCAACCGGCTTCGTAGGAGTACGAATATTCAGGCTCGTAGAGTATCTGCTCCAGGAACTGGCTCCGCACCGTGGTCGGGCCGAGATTGGTATTGAAGCCGCCCGGACGGTAGCCGGTCGCGAACCGCAGGTAGCCGTTGCTGTCGGCGGAGAATTTGTGGCGCAGCGTCACCGTCGGCGTGACGAACGTCCATCGGGCGCCGGTGTTGAACTGGACCGCCTCACGACCCGGCGCGCAATCTGCCAGCCCGGGCGGGCAGAACTGAACGGGTTGTGCCGTCAACGGCCCGGCGCCGTCCGGATCGACCGACGTCGCCGCAATCAGGCCCGCCGGCAGGGCGCCGGTCCCGAAGTAGGCAAGTGGATCCCGTGAGTAGCGCAGGAAATCGTAGTCCTTTTCGTCACGCTGGATCCGCGCTTCCAGGCCAAGGCTCGTGGCCTCCCCGAACTTGATCTCGAGGCTCCCGAACAGCGAGGGCGACGTCAGCTCCTCGACAAACTCGTCATGGCTGAGCGACAGCCGCGCCGCGGTCCGGACCGACGCCGGCACGCCCGTCAGCGCGCCGGCCAGGCCGACGGTGCAGCCCGGCGTCACCGGCTGGGCCAGCCCGGTGTAGGTCGGACAGAATTTCGGATCGAGCACGACGCCGTCCTCGCTTTTCACGAACTCGACGCCGCCCAGCCAGCTGAGCCACCCGTCCGAGTTGCTCGTCAGATAGGCCTGCAACACCGTGCGTTCGTAGGTCTCGAACTGACCGACCGTATAGTCGGGCGTCAGGACAGTCGCGCCTGGCGCGACATCGATGCCGCTATGACCGGCGAAGTGGTCGTTGTCTTCATTGTTGCGCATGCCGTCCCGGTTCGTCGTCGACGCCTTCAGGGTCAGGTCCGCGAAGCCCAGGTCATAGTTGACGGTCAGGAACAGGTTCTGGTTCTCGATGAGCGAGCCGCCCTCGCGATCGATCTCGACCCGCTCGCGCGGCGAAGGGTCGAGGGGCGTGCCGTCCGCGCGAAGCGCCCGGCGCCCCAGGCCGAAGGCCGAGGAGTCCGTACTGTTGTCCTCGTACATGAAATCGACCGTCAAGGCGTCGGACGGCAGCCAGCGGAGCGCCAGGCGGAAGCCGTCGGAAGACTGCACGTCAAGGTCATTGCCAGTCGCGAGATTGCGGATGAAGCCGGCCCGCTGATCGTCGACAAAGCCACTGACGCGGAGCGCCAGCACATCCTCGACCAGGGGCACATTCACGGTCGCCTCGGCCGTGCTTTTCTCGGGGTCGGAGTATCGGAGCGTGAAGGAGCCCTCGGTGATGAAAACCGGCGGCTGGGTGATCACGTTGATCGCGCCTCCGACGGAGTTGCGACCGAAGAGCGCGCCCTGAGGCCCGCGAAGGACCTCCACATGGGCCGCGTCGAGGTAGTCCATCTTGCCCAGCGAACGGCCCCCGAAGCCGCCGCCGGCCATGTAGAGGCCGTCGCGGTACAGGCCGGTCGCGGCCTCTGAGAAGCCAAGGCGGCCGCTCCCCTGTCCACGGATGGTGATGTCATTGAGATACTCGGGGCCGGAGGCGACCAGCGTCGCGCCCGGCACCTGGCGCAGGTAGTCGTCCAGGTCCTCCAGGACCAAGGCTTCACGATCAGCCGCCGATATGGCGGTGATGGCGGCGGGCACCTCGACAAGGCGCTCCTCCCGCTTGCGGGAGGTAACGACCACCTCCTGCACTTCCGTGGCGGCCTCGTCGGCCTCCTGAGCCCATACCGCCGAGGGCATGGTGATCAGAACCGCGACCAGCGCGGTTCCAGCCAAAGCCGCCGTTTTCAAAGACATTTCACGCCCCTTCGTTTCTTTCGTTGAAACAGAGGTTCCGGCAGCATCGCGGTATTGTCAAACAATTTGTGGACTAGCTGGGGCCGGGCCGTGCTTTCCGTGCCTTATTGTCAGGCTTGACGCGCGCCGCGGACGGCGGACTCGCCTCCAGCTGGCGACGGGTGATCATGACGATCATGCGAGCGCTGGCTTCGGCGATCTCCGGCTCGCGCGCCTTGATCGCCGAGACCATCAGGCGGTGCGCCGACCGGGACTGCTCCTCGACATGAGGCGCGGTCTCCAGCAGCAGCCGCTGCTGCCAGATGGCCAGGTTTCCGACCTGGACCAGCATGCGATAGGCAAGGTCGCTCCCCGACTTGGCGCCCACGTACTGGCCGATCGCGAAGGATCGCTTGTCCTTCTCGGCCTGAGAAAAGCCGGCCCCGACGGCCTCCTCGAGGTGGGCCATGAGTTCGTCCAGGCGGGCGAACCCGCTTTCCGGGCACCGCTGCGCCGCCCAGTAGGCGCAACGGCCGTAGGTCTCTTCCAGCAGGCTGAAGATATCGAGCAGCTCGGAACGGCTGACCTCGGCCACCTTCGCGCCCTTCCAGGGCTCGATCTCGACAAAGCCGGCGTAGGCCACATTGCGCAGCGCCTCGCGAACCGACGCCCTGCTGACGCCATGGCGGGCCGCGATCTCCTGCTCCCGCAGTCGTGAGCCCGGGGGGTGCATGTTGGCGATGATCTCGCGGATCAGCGTCAGCGAGAGGCGCGCGTCGAGCGGCAGCTCACTCTTTCGGCCATTTCGCGCACCGGCGACCTCGTCAGCCATGATTTTCCCTCCATGACGACCCGCGCCGGATGATCCTCTGTCAGACAATTCTCGACATCGCGCAACCGCCCGTGGCGCCGCGCTCCGCCGCGCTCAGGCTCTCGCCCGTCGGAATCCCCCGCTGATTTGCGCGTCTGGAAAATGTTTGCCTCGGTTGCGATCCGCTTGCTGGTCGAGACTGCGTTGCTTCTGATCGCCAGGTGGGGACCAGCGCGTTCAGGTAGATCGAAACATGCCTTGTAATTCCGTCTGGCGAGACGGTATGGCCTAGCGCACCATGGAGACCAGTCGATGACCATTAGAACGCGCGTGGCGCCGTCGCCCACAGGCGACCCCCACGTCGGCACAGCCTACGTCGCTCTGATGAACTACCTGTTCGCCAAGAAGAATGGTGGCCAGTTCCTGCTGCGAATTGAGGACACCGACAGGACCCGCAGCTCGCTGGAGTCGGAAGCTGTCATCCTCAGGTCCCTGCGCTGGCTGGGTCTGTCATGGGACGAAGGGCCGGACGTCGGCGGCCCACATGGTCCCTACAGACAGAGCGATAGGGGGCACATCTACCGCGAGCATGCGGACCAGCTTCTGGAAAGCGGCCATGCTTTCCGGTGCTTCTGCACGGCGGCCCGCCTTGACGCCTTGCGTCAGAGCCAGCGCGCCGCCGGTCTTCCGACACACTACGATGGTCTGTGCGCCCGACTGCCGGCGGCCGAAGTGATCGCGAGGGTCGCGGCCGGCGAGCCTCATGTCGTGCGCATGAAGGTTCCGACCGAAGGCGTCTGCCGGTTCGAGGATATGGCCCGGGGCGTTATCGAGATCGCCTGGAACACCGTGGACATGCAGATCCTGCTGAAATCGGATGGCATGCCAACCTACCACCTGGCCAACGTGGTCGATGACCACCTGATGGAGATCACCCACGTCATACGAGGCGAGGAGTGGATATCTTCGGCGCCAAAGCACCAACTGCTCTACAGCTATTTCGGCTGGGGGATGCCGAAGCTGTTTCACCTTCCGCTTCTGCGAAATCCGGACCGCAGCAAGCTCTCGAAGCGCAAGAACCCGACGAGCATCCTTTACTACGAGCGGATGGGCTATCTCCCGCAGGCGCTGACGAACTTCCTTGGCCTTTCAGCGACATCAAGTTCCGAAGGCGAGGAACTGATGGACAGCGCGGCCCTCATCGAGGGGTTCGATATCGCGAATATTACCCTGGGTGGTCCCATATTCGATGTCGCCAAGCTTGACTGGCTGAACGGTCGCTACCTGCGAGAGGCCCTGTCAGCGGACGCGTTCACGGAGGCCGTCGCGGCCTGGGCGTTCAATCCGACCTACCTGAACCAGGTTGCCGAGATGGCCAAGACGCGCATAACGCGCCTCAGCGATCTGGGCCCCACCGCCGCCTTCCTGTTTGCCGGCCGGCTCGGCCTGACGGCCGATCAGCTGGGCGATGGCAAGGTCGCTCGGGAAAGCCTGGTCATGGCCTTCCACCTCTCGACCGTGGGCTTCGACCGACTGCCGGCCTGGACCTCGGCGGAAGTCGAGCGGATTCTGCGCGAGGTGGCGACCGTCATCGACGTCAAGTTCAAGGACTTCGTCCGCCACATGTTCATCGCCATCACGGGTCGGCCCCAGTCTCTGCCCCTGTTTCAATCGATGGAGTTGCTGGGGCGCGATATCTGCCGCGAGCGGCTGCGAGAAGCGATCGCGACGCTGGGTGGCGCCACCGAAGGTCAACGCAAGGCCTGGACGGCTCGCTGGGACGAGGCCGCGCGTGAGGAGGTCGTCGAGTCCTGAGGTCATCCGGCGACGATCCCTCTACGCGTTCTCCAGCAGAACAGCGGCCTGTCCGGCCAAATCAAGGAGGGTCATCGCGCCCTTGTCCTTCAAAGCCGGCACGATGGTCCATAGAGCCGCTCTTTGACCCTCTGTGAGGATTTGGCCTCGGCCGGCCAGGGTCTCGGCCACGAGAGCGGCCAGGCGATCATCGTCAGCCTGCCGGAGATAATGGCCGTTGATCAGATTCAGCTTCTCGATGTCCAACTGACCTGGGGCGCGATCAATGTCGGCGATGTCGAACCATTTGATCGCCTCCGCGTCTGAGAAAATTTCCCCGCCGGCGTGGCTCCAGCCCAGCTGGGTCAAATAGTTCCGCAAGGCTTCCGGCAAGTAGCCAAGCCGGGCCAGCTCGCCGACTGTCGGGGCCCTGTGGCGCTTGGAGAGCTTGATGCCGTCAGCGTCGTGGATGCCTGGCAGGTGGGCGAACAGCGGCGCCTCCCACCCGAAGGCCTGATAGATCAAAGACTGGCGGACGGCGTTGCTCAGGTGGTCCTCGCCGCGGATGACATGGGTGATCCCCATGTCGTGATCATCAACGACAACAGCCAGATTGTAGGTTGATACACCGTCGGAACGCAGAAGCACCTGGTCTTCCAGGTCCCGATTTTGGAGGCTGACCCGGCCCTGGATATGATCCTCGACAACCGTAGTCCCGGTCAGCGGACTTTTGAGGCGGACAACGTAGGGCATGGCTTCTGCCTTGGGCCCCGGAGTCCTGTCGCGCCAAGGTGAGCGCAGGGCGTGACCGGCCGCGTGGGCATCAAGTCTTGCCGTCGCGGTCTCGTCCGGCGTCATCCAGCACCGATAGGCTCCGCCCGAAGCCAGAAGGTCCTCCACTGCTTTTCGGTGGCGGTCCGCGCGGGCGGATTGAAAGGTCGGCGACTCGTCAGGCTCGATGCCCAGCCAACTGAGACCCTCAAAAATGGTCCGTACACTGGCCGTTTCTGGACCCTCTGGCCCTTTATCCTCGATTCGCAACAAGAACCGGCCGCCGCAATGACGCGCGAACAGATAGTTGAACAGGGCCGTTCTCGCGGTCACGATATCCATGGAGCCGATCGGCGAGGGTGCGAACCGGGTGACGACACCAAAGGGAACTGGTCGCTGCGACATGGCGTCGGCTATAGCGCCAGAGAGGTGTGGATTACCACGCTGCTCTGCCGCATTCGCCAGACGGGGACAGAACCTCGACGGGCCCGCACGAGCATCGTCAAACACAGCGCGGGCTTGCCGCGAGTCTCAAGTCAAAGACAGGTTTGCGTCGGACCGCCCGCACCGCCACCGACTCGTGGCCTAGTTTCCCGTCAACCGACGAAACAGGGCCTCATCGGCCATCTGGTCGCCGCCGGCCCCCAGCGCCCGCACATGGTCCGCATAGGTGTCCTGCGCCTCGCTTGACGCCTTCAGCAAGTCGAGCGCCGCCTCGCCCAAGGTCGTCGGCCAGGCGGTGAAATCCGGGCCGTGACGGTCAAGATGCCTTTCGAAGTCCGTGATGGTCATCGGGCGAGATCTTCTTCTCTCTGCGCACCTGTTCGCGGAGCGCCTGGCGACCGCGCTTGAGGAAGGCGCGGACCGACGGCTCGGTGGCGTCCATCATGACGCAAATCTGTTCGATCGTCTGGTCCTCGAAATAGAACAGTTGCAGCGCCCGCTTCTGGTTGTCGGGCAGGCGGGCGACGGCGGCGCGCAGCCGGGCGGCCAGCTGGTTATCCTCCATGCGCAGATGCTGCTCGCCGTCGCCGAAGTCGTCCTGCGCGGCGTCCAGCGAGCGGACGAGGACGTCGGGCGCCTCGGGACGGGCCTTCAGGCGGCGACGGTGGTCGATCGCCTTGTTGACCCCCACCCGGTAGATCCAGGTCGAGAACTTCGCCTCGCCCGGCGTCCAGCCGTCCTGGCGATTCCAGAGGGTGAGGAAGACGTCCTGCACCACATCCTCGGCCTCATGCTCGTCGCCAACGATGTTGCGGGCCATGCGGCGCAGCATGCCGGCATGCCTGTCGATCAGGATGCGCAGGGCGAAATGGTTGCCCAGCCTGAATAACGCATAGAGCCGGTCGTCGGAAAGATCCGACGTCGCATCGACTGTTTCAGCAACCTTGAGGACATACGTCATGAATTGAACCGCGATGACAAACCCTGATGGTTCAATCAATGCATTGACCGTGCCATGTTTCTTTAGACGTTACATTTGAAACACCAGTGTAATTACTGATTAACCACGATGTTTTCAGTTTCCCCCCGAAATGATCTACACAACATTTGAACAGACTCGATCATTTCCTGAAACGCACCGGACACATCCCGCTGGGACAGGATTCGCCCCAGTCGGCGGGAAAGGCCCCGGTAGTAGGCAAGAAGCGCCTGGCCGGCCGGACCGGCCAGCTTGAAGTCCAGCTTGCAGATCAGGGCGGTCAGCATCCGGCCGCAGGCCTCGGTGTGGCTGCACATGCGGTCCAGCGCCTTCGCCTCGTAGGCCAGCCGGGCCTGGTGCAGGTCGCCCAGCATGGCCTCGTGGACGCGCAACAGGACCTGGCGCGGACCGGCGGTCTGCAGGCTGGCGGTGCGATAGGCGCCGAGCGCGCGCCGGTAGGGGTCAGCTGTCACTGTCTGTGTTCCCGAGGATCGCTTTGATCTGTTGCTGGAGGAGCTTGGCGGCTTCCATCTGGGTCTCCATGGCGGCGTATTTGTTGATCAGCACCTGCCGGTAGTTCTCGGCGTCGGATCGGATCTTCCCGGCCCGGGTCTGCAGATCTTCATCGATCGTCTGCAGCGACTCGACCCGGGTTTGCAGCAGGCCGCCGGCGTCGTCGGTGTAGGCGTCCAGCTGGTTGACGAGGAGGTCGGCCAGGCCCTGGGTGATGGTCACGTCGATCGAGCGGCTGGTCGTGCCGCCGAGCGCGAAGGTCAGGCCTTCATAGATGGCGCCCTCGGCGCCGATGATGCGGCTGCCGGAAATGGTGAACAGGCCGCTCTGGCCACCCACGGTGACGCCGGTGATCGCGCCGTCGTCGCCGACGGTGATATCGAGGGTGAAGTCGAGCGACTGGCTGGAGGTGTTGGCCAGCAGCTTCAGGGTCGAGTCGGAGGTCTTGACCTGGGTCTCGAAGAGGGCCTGGAAGGCGTCGGCGTCGGACAGAATGGCGTTGTTGAGCGCCGTCTCGTCGCTGAGCACCAGCTGGTTGGACTCGTTCATGGTGATGCCCAGGTCGAACAGGCTGGCGATATCCCCCTCGCCTCTTGTCCCGATCAGGGCGCTGAGCGACTGGCTCATGCTGCGCAGGGTGCTGTCGCCGAACAGCACGGCGTCGGCCGAGACGGCGCCGTCGGACTCCACGGCCTGCTGGGTGGTGATGTAGTCGCGCAGGGCGTTGTAGGCGGTGATGAAGTCGGTGACGGCGGTCTTCACCGAAGCGTAGTCGGGGGTGATGGCCAGGGTGATGGTCGCGCCCTCGGTGGCCGCTTCCAGCGACAGGCTGACCCCCGGGATGACGTCCGTCAGCTCGTTGGACGAGCGGCTGATCTCGATGCCGTCGAGGGTGATGATGGCCGGCCGCGCCTGCTGGATCACATCGGCGAAGGCCCCATCGTCGCCGGTCAGGCCGATACCGGCCAGGATATCGTCGCCTTCGGTGCTGGCGCCGACGATGGCGACGTTGGAGTCGGTGGCGGTCAGAACCAGGCGGTAGGCGGAGTCCGAGACCTTGATCAGGGTGGCGTTGACGCCGGTGTCGTCGGAGACCGCCGACAAGGCGTCGGCAAGGTCCTCGAGGGTCATGTCCTCGGTGATGGTGATGGAGGCGGCCTCGCCGCCCTCGACGCCAAGGGTGAAGGTTCCCGACAGGCCCAGCGCCGCGGACGCGTCGGCGGCCGGGGCGGCGACCTTCATGGCCTTGGCCAACTGGGTGACAGTCAGGGCGTATTGGCCGACGCTGGCCTCGCCATCGACGTCGACGGCGAGATAGTCGGTGGCGGTCGAACCGTCCGAGGCGGTCAGGGAAGCGGCCTTCTCGTCGAAGGCGTTGCCTGAGCCGAGCGCGCTGTAGGTGGTCGACTTGAGGCTTTCCAGGGCGTCCGAAACGGCGGTCCCAAGCGCCTGCAGCTTCTGGTAGGCGGCGATCTTCGCCTCGTTGACCTCGACCTGGGCGTCGATGGTGTCAGCGCGCGCGGTCTTCTGGGCGACGGCGGCCTCGACCAGCGAATCGGTGTCGAGCCCGGAGACGGTCGAGGAGACATAGCTCGACGATCCGGTGGTCACGACGGACGCGCTGCTGGTGCTGGAAACGCTCATGATCGGTGGTCCAAAAAGCTGATGGCGCGCAGGCGCCCCTGCTCCCGCGCGCCGACGCCCGCTGCTACTGCAGCAGCTTGAGCAGCTGCTGCTGCACCGAGTTGGCCTGGCTCAGGGCCGAGATGGCGGCCTGGGTCATGGTCGAGGCGTTGGTATAGTTGGTCTGCTCGGAGGCCAGATCGACGTCCATGATCGAGGACTCGGCCTCCTGCAGGCTCTCCAGCGAGCTGTCGACGACGTTGCCCCGGTACTCGAAGCGCGACATCGAGGCGCCGACATTGGCGCGCATTTCCGAAACCGTGGAGATGGCGGTTTCCAGCGCCGTCATGGCGTCGGCGGCGGTGGCGGCCGTCGTCACGTCGGAGCCGTCGATGCCGAGGTCGGTGAGGTTGGCGGCGTCGAGGGTGACGGTGATGGTCTCCGTGGCGGTCGCCCCGACCAGGAAGTCGGCCCCGGCTGCGTAGTCGCTGGCGCCGTCCAGCAGCGTCTTGCCGTTGAAGTTGGTGGTGGTGACGATGCTGTCGATTTCCTCGAGCAGCTGTTGGTACTCGGCGTCGATGTAGGTGCGGTCGGCGTCTTCCAGCGAGCCCGACTGGGCCTGGGCCGTCAGGGCCTTCATGCGTTCGAGGATGTCGGAGACCTGGCTGAGGGCGCCGTCGGCGGTGTTCAGCACCGACTGGCCCTGGGTGATGTTGGTGGCGGCCTGGTTCAGCACCGCCACGTCGGCGGCCATGGTCGTACCGATGGCCAGGCCCGAGGCGTCGTCCGAGGCCGACTGGATGCGCTGACCGCTGGAGATCTTCGACAGGGACTCGGTCTGGGCCGCCGAGTTGGCGTTCAGGTAGCGCAGGGCCGTGTTGGCCGCGATGTTGGTCGAGATGACAGGCATGGAGGGTCCGCTTCTGGCTGTGTGTGACCCCGGCCGGCTGCTCCGCCCGGGGCGAGCCGGTTTTCTCCGGGCTCAATTGCTGGAACGGGACGGGCCGGCGGAATGGGGCGGAGAAAATTCGGGCGGCCGCCGAAATTTTCGCCGCCCCATCGGCGAGCCTCGCTCCGTTGAACCTCTGAAGCGGCCATGCGGGCCGCGCCCCGAGGGCCTCAACGCCGATGACTTCCGTGACCACAGCGGCCGCCGCCAGCCTCGCCGCCTCGACCAGCACGACCAGCACGACCAGCAGTTCATCGACGACGGCCGCGGCCGCCTCGCAGCAGATGGACGATTTCCTGCAGATCCTGATGACCCAGCTGCAGACCCAGAACCCGCTCGATCCGATGGACACGGCCGAGTTCACCAGCCAGCTGGTCAGCTACAGCCAGCTTGAGCAGCAGCTCAACACCAACACCACGCTGGAAAACCTGGCGGCCAAGCTCGGCCAGCTGACCTCGATGTCGTCGCTCTCCTACCTGGGGGCCACGACCGAGATCGACAGCGCCACCGCCCCGGTGCAGGACGGCGAGGTCAGCTGGTCCTACAGCCTGGACGGCGCGGCCGCCTCGACGACGCTGACCGTCACCGACGCCGACGGCGAGGTGGTGTGGAGCGGGACCGGCGACACCGCCTCGGGCAGCCACAGCCTCGATCTGTCGCTCGACGACCTCTCTGGCGTCTCCGAGGGCGAGGCGCTGACCCTGACGGTCACCGCCGTCGATGCCAGCGGGACGAGCGTCGCCTCGACCATCACGGCCTTCGCCACCCCGACCTCGGTGAGCTCCAGCAGCGACGGCTCGACCTACACCGCCGGCGACCTGACCTGGGCCGACGCCGACATCCTGAAAATCCACGACAGCGCCAAGAGCTGAGCAGACCCATGAGCCTTTCAGCAGCCCTCTCCGCCGCCGTCTCCAGCCTCAGCGCCCAGAGCGTCGCCCTGGCGGCCATTTCCGAGAACATCGCCAACAGCTCGACCACCGCCTACAAGGTCAAGGGCACGAGCTTCGAGGCCGTGCTCAGCGGGGTGATGTCGTCCGGTTCCGGCGCCAGCACCTCGGGCGTCAAGGCCCAGACCAGCCAGGCCATGCTGGTCCAGGGGACCATCGCCTCGACCTCGGTCGACACCAACATGGCGATCAGCGGCAGCGGCTACTTCGTGGTTTCCGACGACCCGGCCGCCGGCGCCTCGGCCACGGCCTACAGCCGCAACGGCAGTTTCACCACCGACAGCGACGGCCTGCTGGTCAACAGCGAGGGCTACTACCTGATGGGGTACGCCACCGAGGCGGACGGGACGCTGAGCGGCAGCAAGACGCTGAGCAACCTGACCGCCATCGACGTCAGCGCCATCACCAGCCCGGCCCAGGCCACGTCCACCGCGAGTCTGGCCGCCAACCTGCCCTCCAACGCCGCCATTGGCGACAGCTTCACCTCCAGCACCGAAATCTTCGACAGCCTCGGCAACTCGCACAATCTCGAAGAGACCTGGACCAAGACCGCCGAGAACAGCTGGACCCTCACCCTGTCCGATCCGACCTCGGCCAGCGATTCCACCACCGCGACCGGCACGGTCAGTCCCAGCAGCTTCACCCTGACCTTCAACGAGTCCGGCTCCCTGGCCTCGGTCTCGCCGTCGACGACCGACGATGCCGCGGCTATCGCCTTCACCGTCGACTTCTCGACCGGCGCCGCCGACGCTGCCATCACCATGGACCTGGGCTCCATCGGCGGCGTCGATGGCCTGACCCAGTATTCCGACACCTCCTCGGACATCGATATCGAGGTCAACCAGGCCAGCCAGGACGGCTACGCGGCAGGCTCGCTGACCGGCATCAGCATCGGGGACACGGGCCTGGTCACCGCCACCTTCGAGAACGGCGCCAGCCGGGCCATCTACCAGATACCGCTTGCCACCTTCACCAACGACGACGGCCTGAGCCAGGTCAGCGGCACCATCTACAAGGCCACCACCCAGGCGGGCCTGCTGAAGCTGTCCCTGCCGGGCGACGGCGGCGGCAGCCTGGTGACCAGCGCCCTGGAAGGCTCGACCACCGACACCTCCACCGAATTCAACAAGATGATCATCGCCCAGCAGGCCTATTCGGCAGCCAGCCAGGTGGTCACCACAGCCAACAGCATGTTCGACACGCTGCTGCAGGCGGTGCGCTGATCATGGGCCGGATCCATCGCCTGATCGCCCGCGCCGCCACCGTGCGCGGCGAGGACGCGGCCCCGGTCATCGCCTCGATCGACGAGGCGCGGGCGGTGGCCAACGACATCGCGCGGGCGCTGAATGCGCTGGACGGGCGCGAGCGGTTCCTTCTGCAGACAGGCCTGGCCGATCTGGAGCGGGCGCTGCGCGACGAGGTCGCGGGGCTCGAGAACCGAGCGCGGGAAACCCGGGAGGAAATCTCCCGTGTGACCCGCGGGCTGAACGCCGCCCGCGCCTACGGCCGTCCCACGCACGGACGGCCGAAGGGCTAGGCGATGTCGCTGGCCTCGATCATCACCAGCGCCTCGACGGCGCTGCGCAACACCCAGTACGCCACCTCGGTGGCCGGCCAGAACGTCGCCAACGCCGACGCCGCCGGCTATACCACCAAGACCTACACGGCCACGGCCACGACGGCCGGGGTGTCGCTGGCCACGGGCACGCTGACCCGGGCGGCGAGCGTCTATCTCCTCAAGAGCATCGTTTCGGGTTCGGCGGCGGCCGGCTCGGCCAGCGTCGTCGACAGCTATATGCAGCTCTACGACGCCGCCCTCGGCCAGGTGAACGACGGCGGCGATCTGTCCAGTCTGACCACCGCCTTCCAGACCGCCCTGACCGACCTGGCCTCGTCCCAGACCAGCGCCACGCGCACCGCCGTGGTCTCGGCGGCCGGCGACCTGGCCGATTCGCTCAACGGCCTGTCGGCGGAAATCCAGAGCCTGCGCACCCAGGCCGACCAGGACATCGCGACCGCCGTCGGGGAGGTCAACAGGGCGCTGCAGTCCCTGCAGGGGATCAACGACCAGATCGTCCAGGCCACCGCGGCCGGGGGCGACACCGCCACCCTGTTCGACGCCCGCGACCAGGCGCTGACCACCCTGTCAGGCTTGATGGGCGTCACCTATTTCGTCAGCTCGGACGGTCGCGCCAACGTCTACACCACAAGCGGCGAACAGCTGGTCGGCAGCCAGGCGGCCACCCTCAACTACGCGGCCGCCGGCAAGCTGGGGGCCGAGGCGACCTATCCCGAGACGCTCGGCGGCATCACCCTGAACGGCAGGGACATCACCGCCGGGATCGCCAGCGGCAGCCTGGGCGGACTGATCAGCCTGCGCGACGATAGTCTGGTCGAGGAACAGGACGCCCTAGACGCCTTCGCCGCCGCCCTGATCGCCCAGGTCAACGCCGCCGCCGCCGACGGCTCGGCCTATCCGCCGCCGACCAGCCTGACCGGGGCGACGACTTTGGCCGGCGGCGATGCGATCACCGCCAGCGGCTCGGTGCGGATCTCGTTGCTGGCTTCGGACGGAACGGTCAGCAGCAGCGCCGACCTCGACCTGTCGTCAGTGTCCACCGTCGCCGGTCTGGTGAGCCTGCTGAACGGCGTCAGCGGGGTGAGCGCCAGCCTGGACGACTCCGGCAAGATCGTGATCGCCAGCAGCAACGGGACCAGCGGCATCGCGCTGGGGGCCCTGGACAGCGACGTCGGCGGCCAGAGCCTGGCGGCCTTCCTCGGCCTCAACGCGGTGTTTACCGGCGACGACGCCGGCGCCATCGGCGTCAGCAGCGCGCTCACCAGGAACGCCGGCCTGCTGGTCACAGGCGTCTTGACCGAGACGGGCCTGGCGTCCGGCAATTCCGACGCCGTCACCGCCTTGTCGGCGGCCCTGGACAGCGACATCGGCTTTGCCGAGGCTGGCGGTCTGTCGGCGCGGCGCAGCAGCCTGGCGGACTATGCGACCGACTTCGTCTCCAATGCCGCGGGCCGGGTATCGACGGCGTCGAGCGCGGCGACGCGGACCAGTTCTGTTCTGGAGTACAGCACCTCGGCCCTGACCAACCTGACCGGCGTGAACCTCGACGAACAGACGGCGCTGATGACCCAGCTGCAGAACCAGTACCAGGTTACCGCCCAGCTGATCACCACGGCCCGGTCGATGTTCGACAGCCTGCTGTCGATGATGAACTGATGATCGGCCGCATCGCCACCTTCGCGAACAGTTCGAGCCTGATGGCGTCCGGCCTGTCGCTGCAGGCCAAGTTGGCCGAGGCGCAGGCCCAGCAGGCCAGCAGCCTGAAGGCCAGCACCTATGGAGGCCTTTCGGGCGACGCCGGCAAGGTGCTGTCGCTGACCGGCAGGACCGCCCGGCTGGAGGCCGAAAGCACGGCGGCGACGGCGGCCGTCTCCATCATGGAACAGAGCTACAGCGTGCTGGGCGAGATCACCGACCTGGCCACCACCATCCGCGCCGAGCTGTCCTCGCGGATGAGCGCCACCGCCGACCTCACCGATCTGGCCTCCCTGGCCGACGACTGGCTGACCACCCTGGGCGAACTGCTCAACAGCAAGGCCGGCGACAGCTATCTGTTCAGCGGCCAGGCCGCCGACCGCGCGGCCGTCGACCTGACCACGCTCGACTTCACCGATGAGACCAGCACGGACTATTTCAAGGGTGCGTCGGCGCCGATGAGCTTCACCACGGCTACGGGCCGAAGCATCGCCCTGTCGGTCAGCGCCGATGGCGATGGCTTCCAGAGCATGATCCGGGCGCTGAGCCTGCTGACCACCGCCAGCACATCGACCGAGGTTTCAACCGCCTACGACCTCCTGAGCGACGGTCTCACCGCCGTGGCGGCCGACCAGGAGGCGCTGTCGGCGCGGACCAGCGCCTTGAGCGACTACCAAGCCCGGATGGACACCCAGGCCGGCGTGCTCGAGGCCATGACCACCGAACTGGCCGGCGCGGATCTCGCCGAGGCGACGGTCAAGGTGACCAACTATCAGACGCAGCTGGAGACGCTGTATTCGACCCTGTCGGCGCTCTCGAAGGTCAAGCTGATCGACTACCTCTAGAGACCGCGCTGCAGCTTGCCGAGCAGCGCCGTGCGGTTGAGGTGCGGAGAAAGAATGCCGCCGGACTGCCCACTCCGCCATTGCCCGGCGAAACCTGCTTTGAGTCGCCCGACCTTGCTCAACGCGCCCAGTCGGGCTGACGACGTCATTCGGCTAACGGTTGCAACTTGGGTACATTTTACCTTAGACTGTGACTCCAGCCGGGACCGTCAGGGGCACCATGCGCGGCTACCCGTACGCCTTCTACGTCGCGCTGGATGGCAATGGCGCCAATGGCCTCGAAGGCATGGCCGGGATGTGCCTGTTCCACTACGACCCGGCCACCGGCGGCTTCGCCTGGAAGGTGACCTACTACGACGGCGTCGCGGCGGGTCACGCCTGTTCCGTCAACCCGTCCGGCACGGTGGGCTTTCTGGGTAACGCCGGGCAGCACCTGATGTTCTTCGACGCCGCCACGCTCGACGAGGTGGCGCGGGTATCCACCCTGCGATTCGAAACTCCCGACACCTCGCTGCAGGGCAGCACCCACCTGGCCTGGCTGGACGACCGTCGCTTCATCACGGCCATCGGCCGTCATTTCTGGCGGTTCTCGCTCGACGACCTGGAAAACCCCGAGCAGCTCGAGCCGCACGGCGTCCGCCTGCCCCATGCGATGAAGCTGTCGGCCTCCGGCCGTTACCTCTGCTACGGGGCGATGGACGACCCCAGCCGCGGGCGCCGCGGCGAGGCCCGGCACGTCGGGGTCCGCGACATGGAGACCGGCGAGGTCACCGTCATCAAGCTGCCGACCACCTGCTGGCACATTCTGCCGCACAGGACCGAGGAGGTGTTCTACGCCATCTCCTTCCGCGTCGCGCCGATGGACCGGGTCGATTATCACGAGTGGGGCATGGCCTATCTCAAGGAGTATGTCTTCGAGATCGATCTGGCGACCAAACGGGTTCGGCGTCACTGGGCGACCGGGCGCGAGACCCCGGCGCACATCAACTCGGACATCACCATGTCCAACGATGAGCTGATCTTCTGCAACGGCGGCAGCCAGTCGATCCTGTTCCTGGACCTGGGCGACATGGCCAGGTACCGGATCATCGACGAGCGGCCCGATGTCGCCGCCCTGGCCCAGAGGCCGCGCGAGGTGGCGACCCAGGCCTACGACGTCCTGGCGCGCGGCAATCTGTTCGGCAATTCACAACACATCCTGGGGGCGCTGCGCGTCAGCCGCTTCTCGCTGCTGGACTCGGTCTACGCCTGCCAGCTGTCGGCCGACCAGCGGCTGCTGTTCACCGCCAACCGCGGGCTGAACCACATCAGCATCTACGACTATCCCTCCAACACCCTGCGCCTGCGGGCGCCGATGCCGGACATCCAGGAGTTCGCTCCCGAAGTCTCGCCGCTGTCGGACCCGCGGCTGGGGTTCCATCACGGGGTGCTGGTCGGCTGATCGCCCTGCTCCAGCAGCTCGCCGATAGCCTCGACCGTCTTGCGGAAATTCCTCGGAATGATGGTGCCGATCAGCATCTCGACGGCGGACGAGGCCGGCGCCCGCCAGGCCAGCGGCACGCTCAACAGGGCGCTGGGGTCGATATCGAGCTGGCCCTCGAACTGAGCGCGGGTGCCCCGCCCGCCCATGGCCGGTTCGAAGCGGGTGACGCCTCGACAGTCGATCGCCTCGCCCATGAAATAGGGCTCGATCCGCCAGCGGCAGGCGCTTAGGTCGGCCTCCCATTCGGCATGGTCCAGCCAGCCCAGCTTGTCCCTGGTGACGACATTGCCCAGGGCCGGCGGCAGGGTGGGATTGACTCGCCACTCGTTGACCAGGGCGATGCCGCCGTCGGGGCTCTCGATGCGCCGAACCATGTCGATCCGCTCGACATGCTCCAGCGACGGGGCGACCTTCGACATCAGGTCGCGCACGGCCAGGGCGACATCCCGGGGCGGGTGGCGCAGGCCCACCAGACAGCGGAAGTCCTTCATGCCGCCGCCCCGCATTTCAACGACGCCTCGGCCTCGCTGGCCGCTCGCCGCGCCTCATGCACCTCGCGCGCCAGCCGCATGCTGGCCCGGGTCTCGCGCGAGATGTGGGGCCCGGGCGACAGCCACGCCAGGGCGTCGGCCAGGGCGTCGCGGGCCGGGCGCGGGCTGTAGCCGAGGGCGGCGGCCCGGGCATGGCTGTACCAATAGTAGCGGCCGACCATCCGGGCCTGGGCGCGGGTGGCCAGGGGCGTCGATCCGGTCAGCCGGGCGCGGGCCTCCTCGGCCAGGGCCAGGCCCAGGCAGGCGACGGCGCTGGCCTCGCCGCGCGGCGGCGGCACGCCGGCCAGTTGGGCGACCAAGGCATGGATGCGGCTCCAGGTCAGATTCTCGGAACCCAGCAGGTAGCGTTCGCCCGGCGTCCCGTGGCGCGCCAGGAGCAGGTGGCCGGCGGCGATGTCGCGCACCGAGACGATGTTGCAGCCGCCGCCCCAGGTCAGGCTCAACGGATCGGCCAGGTAGCTGGTGATCACCCCGTTGCTGGGGCCAAGGCTGGCGCCGAACGGACCCACGCTCATGGTCGGGCAGGCGAAGACGATCTCCACGCCCAACCTGCCGGCGAGCAGCAGAGCCTCTCGCTCCTGGCTGATCTTGGCCAGCACATAGGCCGGCTCGTCGGGGTCGTCCTGGCAGGTGAAGGTCTCGTCGCGAACCTCCTGCCGGGTCGAGGCGCCCAGCGTCACCGAGGATGAGGTCATCACCACCCGCCTGACGCCGGCTGTGGCGGCCGCTCGCAGGACATTGGCGCTGCCCTCGATGGCCGTGCGCGCCATGGCCCCGGGCTCATGGCCCCAGTAGCTGAAGGCCACGGCGGTGTGGAAGACGACCTCCTGCCCCGCCATGGCCGGCTCCAGCGAATCCGGATCGAGGACGTCCCCGAAGGCCAGCGTGATCGGCAGGGCGGCGATCGACTCGATATCGGCGGCCGGGCGCACGAAGGCCGTGACCGTCAGGCCCTGGCGCAGCAGCTCGCGCACCAGGTTGGCCCCGATCAGGCCATTGGCGCCGGTGACCAGGGCCCTCATGACCGCGTCCCGGCGTCGATGTCGGCGGCGTGGCGCAGGTCGCGCAACAGGCCCGCGACCCTGGCCGGCACGGCGCCGCGCGCCGCCTGCGCCGAGGTCGCGCCGTCGAAGTGCCGAAAGCCGTCGGCGTCGATGCGCACCGGCTCGGGCCGCCCGCCCGGGGCCGGCGGGAAGGCGTTCTTCAGCATGGCCGCCAGATCGAGGGCGCCGCCCTCCTGAACCTTGCGGGCCAGTTCGGTCAGTCGCTCGACCGGCAGCGGTTCGCCCTCCGCCGCGTCCGACCACGGCCGACCGATGCGCACGTCACGGCCCTCCGCGACGGCCTCGAGGTTGGCGAAGGTGCGCTTGAAGAAGCGGGCGTAGGCCTCGCTGACCAAGGTCCGCTTGAGGTCCGGCGTCAGCTGCGCGTCGATGGCCGACCACAGGGGCGACAGGCGGAAATGCTGCCGGCCCCAGATGGTCACCAGGGTGTCCTCGCCCACGGCCTCGAACGTGACGACGCCGTCGTCGGCCAAGGCCGACTGGTTCTCGCTCTTGACCGTCTTCCAGAACATCCGCTGGCGGCGCGGGCCGTACTCCATTGCCTCGATCTTGGTGACGTCGATGGTCACGCCGCCACCGAGCGCCGTGTAGTTGGGCTGCGGCAGGTAGAGGTTGCGCTCGATCTGGCGCAGCGCCCGGCCCTGCTTGTCGCGGGCGGTGACCAGGGCCTGGCCGCCGATGTAGTCGTTCATAAACTGGATCGTGCGGTGGATCTCGACGGCCTGGCAGAACAGGTCGAACGGCAGGGCGATGCGCCGGGCGCCGTCAAACAGCACCGCGCCGTCGTCGAAACGCCAGCGAATGCCCTCGGCGTCGGCCCGCAGGCCCCGCAGCAGGTCGGCCTGGGGCAGCAGTTCGCCGGCCAGGGCGTCGTACTCGCCGTCGCTGACGGCCTCCGGGTCGATGTTCACCGGCGCCTCGCGGCGCCGCAGGGCGTCCTTGTCGAACAGCACCCCCCAGGCCTCGCCGGCCTTGCCGACCTCGGCCAGCCAGAGATTGACCAGGGTCAGCAGGCCGCCGTCGAGGTTGACCGCGTCCTGGCCGCCGGTGTCGGTCAGGGCGTTGTTCAGCCAGTCGGTGGCCGGGTCGCGGAACGGGAACAGTTCCCGGTCGACCTGCTGCAGCACCGGCCGGATCGAGCGGTCGGCCTCGACGAAGCCGCGCCGGGCGGCGGTGGAGGCCAGCAGGGCCGGATCGACGTTGACCCAGCCCTCATAGGGCTCCAGCGGCCCCAGCATGCGCAGCCCCGGCGCCTGGCGGGCCTGTCGCAGGCTGGGCGCGGCGAGTGTGGAGACGAAGGGGTCGAGGCCCATCTTCAAGGCCCCCAGATAGTCGGCCAGGGCCGGCGTCGAGGCGCCGATGACCGCCCCGGTGCGCAGGGCCCGAGGATCGCGGCCGCCGCCGGAGCCATGGCCGCTGACCACGGCGTCGATGAAGGCGAAGTGCGGCGGGGCCGCCGCGGCCAGGGCGGCGACCACTGCGCCCGGATCGCGGCGGTGGCGGTAGTGGTAGTCCTTGTCGACCTGCGGCAGCACGCTGGCCAGCGTCGCCAGGCAGAGGGCGTAGCCGTCGTCCTCGTCGGTGCGGTTGGCCGAGAACACCAGCCGCAGCCCGGCCTCGCGCCAGCGGCGCGACAGCCCGGCGCCGGCCAGCGGGCTGGTCAGCGGGAAGGCTCCCGGCTCGGCGTCCTCGGCCAGGTCGATGACATCGTAGGGGCGGCCCCTGGGGGTCTCGTAGCGGTAGCCAAGCAGGTCGGCGGCGACGAAAACGTCGCGATTCTCCAGCCAGACGGCGGCGGTCCCGCGGGTCGAGCCGACATCGGCGCTGGTCGCACCCAGGTCGAACAACAGGTCCAGAAGGTGCTCGACAAGGGCCGGATCCGTGGCGGCCGGGGACCCCGCCGCATAGGCGTCCAGGGCCGGGACGACGATGGCCGCGCAGTCTCCGGTCGCCTCGAGGGCGTGGGCGATCAGCGCCGCGGCCGTCGTCCGGAAGCCCGAAAGGGCGATGGCCCGGTCGAGCAGTTCCGCCCCGGAGGCGCGGGGATCCTGCACGACCACGGCGACGGGCGCCCGCATCGACGCATCAGGCGGCATCGAGGACCGTCAAGCGGATCCGCAGGACCATCTCATCGAAGCCGGAGATGGCCACGTTGGCGGTGTAGCTTTCACCGGCCTTGAAGGCCTTGGCCTTCAGCGCCACCGACACCCGCACGGCCTGCTCGACCCCCGCCGGCAGGGTGAAGGAGGCGGGATCGAAACTGGCGGTGGCCGGCGACTCGCCGGCCGAGCCCATGAAACGCGAGGCCAGGAAAGTCAGCTGCGCGTCGCTCTGATGCGGATTGCTCAGGTAGAACTCCGTCGCCGCCACCCCGCCGAGGGGGCCGGAAATCTCGATGTCCTGGATCGGCGAGGCCTGCCGGCCCAGGTTCGCGGGACTGGCGGTTGCGGAACCCGCCCGGCCGGCCACGGCGGAGGCGTAGTCGGTGGCCAGGCTGACGGCGTCGGCCGGATAGCGCACGGCCTCCTCCGCCGCCAGCTTGAGCAGGGCCCCGGCCGCCGCGGCACTGCTGGACCGGCCCGATCCGTAGTCGGCCAGGATGCGGCCATAGCTCTGGACCGCCGCCAGCCGCAGCGTGGCCCAGCGGCGGGCCAGGCTGGCCGTCACCTCGGCGAGCGTCGGCGTTCCCCCCTCCGGCGTCATCTCAGCAGCAACCGCAGCTGCAGTTCACGCGGTGCGCCCCGCAGTCGCGCGGCAGGATGGCGAGGGCCAGACGCACCGAACGGATGTCGCAGCCCTGGATGCGCAGGTCGGCGTAGGACACCAGGCAGCGGTCCAGCTCCATCTCCCGCTCAATCGGCTGGTGCTGGGCGGGGCCGGCCGCAACGTCCGAATGAAGCTGTCTGACCTCGACGGCGAGGGAGACATGGGCCGCGCCGCAGGGCTCGAGCTTGAATTCGCGGTCCGAAAGGACATCGCCGGAAATCTCCAGCCCGGGATGGACGCGGGTCCAGCTCGACAGATCGAGCTGGATGTCGCGCGCCCGCCGACGGGGGTTTTCGATGATCAGCGACAGGATGCGGCGCTCGCCGGGGCGGACCTCGACGACCATGTCGGCGTCGGACACGCAGCAACGGCAACCGCAGGGATCAGGGCCGCAATGGCCGCAACGGTCCGGGTCCCGATGGTCGGGATTCCAGCGGTCGAGGCTCCAGAAGTCGCGGCCCCAGCGGCCGGGCCGCCAGCGATCAGGGCTCCAGTCGTCGCGATGCTCGCCGTGCTCGGGGCCGGCGCGACCGCCGTCGAAGCGGCGCACGGGCGCGAGGTCGAGGAACTCATCGACGCCGTTGCGCCAGGTCTCATAGGCGTCCGCCCAGGGCTGCAGGGCCTGCCGCGCCAGACTGTCGAGATCGAGCTCACGGGCCGGACGCCGATAGGAGGTTGTCTGGTTCATGCCGCTTTTTCCTGTTTTCGCGGCTTGGCCTTGCCTGGAAGTCCGGGCTTGGCGGCCGTCACGATGACGAGGTGGAGATCGGTCCCATAGACCGGGGCGAAGACGTGGTAGCGGGCCACCGGCGACAGCTCGTCCGGCAGGGTGACCGTCAGCGGTTCGGTGCGCAGCGCGCCGACCTCCAGCCGCGTCGGGCCGTTCGGCATGTCCAGATCGATCCGGCCGACCTCCGCCAGGGAGGGCGTCTCGACCAGTCCGAGGGCGCGGTTGAAGATCTGCCCCAGCGCGTCGGCGCCTTCCGACGGGTGCTCCAGCCGCTGCGGCGACAGCGGGACTTCTTCACCCAGCGGGTAACTGCCGACCAGATCGAGAGTCAGGGGCGTGTTGCCGCGGTTCTCGAAGGCGACCATCAGGGTCTGCCGCCGCCCAAGGCTGGCGTCGACCAGAAGCGGCGCGGGCCGGATCGACAGCGCCGTGCGCTCGAGGACGTCGATCTCCACGGGACGGACCAGATCGCCGACCTTGATCTCCCCCCGATAATGGCCCGGCGGGGTCAAGGGATCGAGCCGCAGCCGCAGCTGCGTGCTGCTGGTCGCCCTGGGTCCGACGATCATCTGAAAGGGCGCCGGCTCGAGGCGCAGAGACAGGCCGCTGGCCTCCGATCGGACCTCGACCAGCGAGGCGTCGGCGATCCGCACCGTCTTGGCCGAGGCGTTGTGGACGGTGACGGGGATCTTCAGGGAACTCGCCGAGCCCGACAGGGCGAGGACCTCGCCGGCCGGCCAATCGACGAGGTCGACCTTGCTCACCGCCCTATCCGCCGAGCCGGATGCGCAGGCCGCCGCCTTCGGGCCGAACCGTGGCGCGGTCGTCATGGTCATGGCGGTCGCGATGGTGATGGTCAGCCTGACTGTAGTCGATGGTCTGATGACGGGCGTCGCGCCGCTCGCCCTGGCCGCCGATGGCGTGGCGGGTCGGCAGATGGCGATGCGGATCGGCGCTGACCACGTGGGTGCGGGCCGGCGGCTCGCCGACCGTCACCTGGGCCTCGCCGTCGAGGGTCAGGCCGAAGACCTCGACCCCCAGCACGGTCAGGCCGATGCGTTGGCGGTTGGGCAGGCAGATGCGCGTCGGCGGCAACGGCCCGAGCGACAGCCGCAGGCACTGGTCAAGGACCACCGGCTGCAGGTCGATATGGGACCGGGACTCGGTGCGGATCGGGTCGGGAATGGTGAAGGAGGTTCGGATGACCTCCGGCACCGACAGGGTGAGCTTGGAGTCCGTATCGAGATCGACCGCCACTTCGAGTGGCGCGATCGCCAGCTTGCCGTCGACCTTTACGTCGTCGAGGCCCTGGACGACCAGGTTCGCGGTGCTGTTGCTATCGACCGTCGCGGCGCTGTTGACCGTGATCGGGTCGTAGAGGATTTCCAGATCGGCCACGGTTGTGCTCCACCCTCGGCGCGAGCCACAATCTATACACGAACCAAGGCGGAATGCCTACTCAGGTTTTCGTCGGCTCCCTGGACGGCGCGACGGAGATCTGTTGATGGCCGCCCGGCCCTTCCGCGCCAATGGCCCGAGGCCGTGATGCGCGTCACGGCGCGAGCCTTCCCAGCGCGCCATCCTTCACCGTCGCCCGATCGGGACGATCGACACCGGATTGATGCGGTCGATACCGCGCGATCCTTGGAGGTGACGCGCCATGGCAGACCCAAAGCCGTTCTTGAGCATCTGGTCGGTGGTCCCCGCCCAGGTCGGAGAGATTCAAGCGGGCCAGTTCTCGCCAACGGCGACGCCGCGACAGTACGATGTCTGCTTCCAGGCCATTCCGCCGCACACAGACAAGCGGCTTCGCATCTATGACCACGCCAGCTCGGCTTTCCTGACGCCGGCCAGCGAGGGGCCCTTCGACGCCACACAGTCTGTCGAAGCCATCACCATCATCGGCGTGACGCGCTTTCTCTTCCACAGGGATGGCGACGTGGCCGGCATTCCGGACTTCGGCGCGCCCGTCATTCCTCAGTCGATCATCGAACCCGCCGCCTACGCCAGGCGGCTGCCGTTTCAGGCCGATGTCGCCGACGTCAACGGCCATGGCCGCCGGGCTCATGACCGCCTGAGCCAAACCGTCGCCGCCCCCTTCAGCATGGTGCGCCTGACGCAACTGAGCCAGGCGGAGTTTCCGCAGTGGCTGATGTTCCGGTTTCCGCTGCGAGCCCCCGTTATCGGCGACATGACCGGTGGCGGAGGGGCCGCGGAAGTGGGGGCGCTGGCCGGCGGTCTGCTCAGGCAGGTGGCGGCGAACGGCAACGATCAGTCGCCGGACGAGATCAGCAAGGTGCTGCTGCAGGACGCCGCCAGCGCCGCCGAACTTCGGGACGGCGCCTTTCGCCGGGCTCCCTATCTGGCGGGAGTCTTCGCCTGCGCCGCCAGGAACGCGGCGCCGCACCTCGAGGCCTTTGCCTCCAATGCATCCGCGGTTGGCGTCCTGGCGGCGATCGGGGCGGTCGATGGCCGGAATTCCCCGGCCCGTCACTGGTCGCCGTTCGAGACGGACCGCCTGGACAAGGCGACGGCCATGGCCGACGGCCTCTGGTGGGCGCATTCCGACAAGGCCGGAAATCAGGCCCGCACGCTCGCGACCAACCTGCGGCAGATGTCCAGGTTCCCGATCAGCGGCGGCGACCGGCCGGTGCTTACGGCCCTGTTCAGCGAGCATGCCAAGGCCCCCAAGGAGGCCTTCGCCCCCAGGCTGGCCGTTCTGGAAGTGCTTGGCCTCACGCCCGCGGCCACCACGCCGCCGGACCGGGAGGCGGCGCAAAGGAGCCTCGCGGTTCCGCAGCACTATCTGCACACCCGGCAGGTGGGCGGCGATCTGGAATGGCGGCGCTGGCTGTCGCTTCAAGCGCCGGGGGGCGGAGAGCCGACGCCGGCGATGATCCGGGTCAGACGACCGTCCGGGGCCGCCGCCGACCCGCGGGTCGCGGCCTATGAGATCTCCGTCGAGGGGCTGACCGACGCCCATGTCCTTGATCTGTGGTCGCGAAAGGTGGCCACGCCGCTCCGCGCCCTGAGCCGCGACCTCGGCAGCCGCCGATCACTGTCCCTGCTGCCAGACTTCCTGGGCGCCGCACCGAGCGCCCGGGAAAAGAAGCACGGCGGCCGGTGGGTCGTGCGCCTCACCTGCCAGGAGGCCTGGCGGCCGGATCGCTGGGCGGCGAAGGCCTGGCTGACCGCCGGGCAGGTCCAGCCGGCCTGGGACGCGGACTTCGTCATCCGCGCGGAAATCTTCGCGTCGGCGACCTTGGCCGACGGCTGCGCGCCCAAGGACAGCGCCTCGGAGAGCCAGGACTATTTCTATACCGAGGCCCCCGAACCGCTCGCCACCGTGGCATCGACCCTGGGCGCGGCCGGCCTGGAACTCCCGGCCTTGCGCGACCATTATGGCAAGGCGCTGCGGCTTGAGCAGGAGGCCCGGTTCACCATCGGCTTGACCGATCCGGCCGGGGCCAACAGCGGCCTGATCTTTGATGTCGGTGGCCCGACCTGGACGCTTCGTGCGCCTCATCGGCTGACCGTCAGCCAGACGATCCGCGGCGCCGGCCAGTCGCGGATGGCGGTCGGCGGCCTGGACCTGGCGATTGGCGGCCTGGCCGCATTGAACAAGCCCTTCCAGATCGACATCGAAGCCAACGACGATCCGCTCGCCTACGCGGTCGGCGACATGGACCGACCTCTGGCGATCGCGGTCGAGTCGGCCACGGTGGGAGGCATCGACGCCGGCATGGCCGACCCCTCCCGCCAGCCAATGCTCTGGGCGGCCGGCCCGCTTGTCGAGAAGGCCGTGCTCAACGGCGTCGATCGCCGCGACCAGCTCCAGCGCCTGCGCCGGACCCTGTTCAGCCTGAACCACAAGGGCACGGCGGGCGGGGCCGGCCGCGTGGCCGTGACGGTGATCGATCCCGCCCCCATGCTTGTCGCCCGCGTCGAGGCCGCCAAGCTCTCGGGCGCGACGGCGCAGACGTCGGTCCTCGCCACCTGGGATTCGACGGAATCGCTCTGGCGCCTCGCATGGTCGGATCGCGAGACACCCACCAGCCGTCTCAGCCTGCCCCCGCAAGGGGTCGCCGAGGCCTGGGAACGCCGGGCCGACGGCGCTGCCGACCACCATCTTCCACCAGACCAGGTCAAGCCCGACGCGCGGGTTCCGGCGCGGCTGACCCCCGCCACGGTCGTCGACATCGAGAGCGAGGAGCGCGAACGCAATCCGGTGGCGCCCTGGAACATCGGCCAGGTGATGGGCGATGCAAGCGCCGATCTGCCCGGGGCGCGGCTGACCCGCATCGAGCGAATGGAGGCTCTCTACGGACTGCGCGCCAGCCGCAAGGCGATCAAGGGCATGCGTCTGGCGGAAATGGCGGCCTGGCGCGGCGAGCCGCCGGAGCCATCCGGCCCGGCGGGCCGCCGGCGGGACGACTGGACCCAGGCGAAGGCGACCTGGGACCGTCGGCTGGCCGTGCTTGACCTGCGGCCGGAAGACGACCCGTTGGCCCGGCCGGTGGTCGACGACGTCGAATTTCGCCTGCGGCTCAAGGCGGACGGCGCCCATCATGGCCGTTCGATCAAGGCCTCGCTGCATGACGCCGAACATGACCAGGGCCCGTCCGATGACGACGTCTGGACCGACGCCGACAAGGGTGGCGTCATCGGCGGCGCCCTGGCCGGCTTCGAGCAGGTGGGACTGGTCCGCGCGCTGCTGCGCGACGCGGCCGGCGGGCGCGGCTCCATCGATGGCCTGCAGATGTCGGCCCTGGGAGCCTGGACCCGGCCCCGTTCGCGCTTCAACAACGACCTGACCCGAATCTCCGCCGACCTCCAGATGGGCCGCACCCACGAGGCCCGGTTCGAGCGGATCGGCCGCATCGCCGGCCTTCACCATCCCGCCAAGCACGTCATCGTCTATCGGCGCGGCGTGCTGCCGAGCGATCAGTTCGCCGGTGAGCAGGATCCGCATGTCGGGCGACCGATCGTCCGCAAGGCCGAGGAATACATCGAGCTGCTGCAGCCCTTGCGGACCTATCCGGACCGCGTCGGGGCGACGGCGATGAGCGCCGGCTGGTTCCTGGGCGCGCGCTTCCGCACGATCCGAATTCCCGTCCATGGCTCGTGGGCGACGCCGATCGACGATCCGCGCTTCGAGGGATACGCCCTGCCGCTCTGGAAGTCGGAAGACGAGCTCAGGCGGCTGAACTTTCCGCTGCACGTCTACGACCGGCCGATCGTCGAGGCCCTGATCGCCAGCGACCCCAAGCTGACGGATCCCGAGCCCCCGGCCCGGCGCGTGGCCGATCCGCAGAAGCTCCGCTTCTACACCATCACCTCGGTCAGAAGCGGGGATGGCTGGGTCGATCCCGACCGCGACCCGGAAGCCTGGCCTTACGTCTATCGACTGGACATGATCGACCGGCCGATCGTCACCCCCATCGACCGCCCGCTCGGCAAGCCGGATTTCCGGTCCAACGCCGGACCGGGCGTGATGCTGCCGCCCGCCGACGCCCTGCCCTATGGGTTGGAAGATTACACGCTGACGCTCGAGGCCGGTCCTCTGGTCAACGTCTCGCACGGCCGCAACGCCAGCCCGACCCTCGCCGACATCCGCACCGTCACCCTGCTCCGGGCGGCGCCGGGCAAGCCCGATAGCGCTCCCGATCAGGCCTTGGTCGCGAAGACCTACGCCAACCTCGCCGAGGCATCCGGGGACGTCGACCAACTGCTGCGGATCGCGGCCGCCGGCGGGACCCCGGCCGCGGTGAAGGCGGCCGCAAGGAAGGCCTTCGACGCTCTGGCCGACAAGCTGCCCGACAAGACGGCGCTGGCGGGCCGGGGCATCGACTTCAAGGCGCGCGAACTCTGCGCCTGGGCGCATGAGCCCGAACGGCGCCTCGGCGAATTCCTGACCCGCCTCGATGCGCTGGAGGCCCTGCTTCCCACCGAGAAGTCCTGGAAGGACGGCAGGGTCTCGATCGCCCCGCTCGAGGCGTTGATCGCCCGCCTGAAGACCTTCAAGCCGATCAACCAGGCGCTGAGGGGTCAGCTGTCGCCGGCCATCTCCGACGCCCGCGCCGCCGTCGCCGACCTCAAGGCGTCGGGCGAGCAGGCCGCCGACGACCTGGGGAAAGCGGCCACCGCGCTGGCGTCCAGGGTGACAGACCTGGAAGCCTGGATCACCGACATCGAGGCGTTGAAGTCTCAGGTCGCCAGTTCGGGCCCAGACCTCGCCGAAACCGTCGATCCGTTGCGCCGGCGGGGGATCGACACCGCCGAATCCCTGCGCGGCCAGCTGCGCGCGCAAACCGACCGGCTCGATGGCCTGATCGCCGGTCTGCTCGGCGAGATCGCGGCGCGGCGTGAAGCCATCGCCAAGGCGGTTCCCGGCGGCGTCAGTCATTTCGACGCCGCGCTCAAGGCCCTCTCCTCGGCCAGCGACGCGGCGCTGAAAGCGGCCCGCGCCCTCGACACCCGGCTGGGCGGGCTGACGTTCGCGCTCGATGCCCTGGCCGACAAGGCGTTGGCCGCCGCGCAAACCGAGATCGACGCCACGCGCGCCGAGATCGTCAAGGTTCTGGGCGACGCCATCACGGCGCTGAAGAAAGTCGATGGCGAGCTGAAGACGCTTAAGGCCATGGCCGCCGGGGTTGGAGTCGAGGCCAAGCGCATCGTCCAGACTCTGGCGAGCGCCGTTGAGGCTCCCCTCGATGAGGTTGTCAGAGGCGTCTATGATCTCTCACTTTCCATGGCCGGAACCATCGAGGCGCAGCTCGATATCGCCATCGAACAGCTTTCGGCCATTCGCACCCAGCTCGAGGCCGCCAGGCCCGACTATCCGAAGGCCGACATCGATAGCGTCAAGGCCGCCTTCAAGCTGCTGCGCGAGAACGGAGGCCTGGCTGTCAGTGAGCTGAAATCCGCGGCGGAGGCGATCTGCAAGCCGCTGCTCCAGGCGGACGCCTACCTGAGCGAAATTCTGGCCGACGCCAACGCGGCGGTCGCCGCGATAAAGGCCCGACTCGAAGCCCTGACGGACGTTCCCACCCTCCTCACGGAGCTCGCGGCCGCCGGCCGCGCCTTTGGCGTCTCCCTCAATCTCCTGCGCCAGGGGGTCGAGGACGCCATCGACGGGCGGATGCTGAAGCGGCTGGAAGCCGCCGTCGGTCCGGCGCAGGCGGCGAGTCTCGGCGAGGCCGTGGCGCTCAACCTGCTCCGGGCGGCGGGCGCCCCGCCGATCGTCGAACAGCTGGCCTTCAACCGCGACCGCATCGCCTACTATTTCGACCAGGAGGCCAAGCGCATCCTGGTCACCCCGGTGACCGCCCTGGTCGATCAGGCTGACCGGGCGCTCAAGGGCGTCGGTCTTACCCTGCCGACCCTGGCTATCGAAGAGACGCTGCTGGCGCCGGCGCACGCGGCTTTCGACAAGATTCGCGGAGAGATTCTCTCAAGCGTCCAGATGAAGGCCAGTGAAGTCCTCAAGGACTTCGCCGGTCTCAAGGACATGCTGCCGAACCTGAAGTTCGACAGCCGCCTGGCCAGCGGCGTCCGCGTCACCCATGACTTCGACGCGGCGCGCAACACCGCCTGGCTGCAGGCCGACATCAGCTTCGGCCCGGAGACGCAGGACCTTTTCCGACAGGATGCCTTCGCCCTCACAGCGGAGAAGATGCGCCTGCAGGGCCGGTCACGCTACGAGCGCAGCCTGTCCGGCCGCGAGGCGCGCAGCGTCAAGGCCAGCGTCACCTCCGACTGGGTTCTGGAAATCGGCGGCATCAAGGTGGTGCGGATTCGCGACGCGGTCATCGGCTACGACGACAGCGCCGGCCTCAGCTTTGACATCCGGCCCGAGAAGATCGAGTTCGACCGCCTGCTCAAGCTGTTCACCGACGCTCTGGCGGCCTTCAACAGCGGCGACCGGCCGCTGAAGATCGAGATGATCATCGACGAGGCGACCGGGCGGCCGGCCGGTCTGAAATCGCGATACGACCTGCCGCCGACCACGTTCGGCGTCGGGGCGCTGACCGTGCTCAACGCCAGCCTCGGCGTCCATCTGGACCTTGTGCAGCGCTCCGAATTCGAAATCCGCGCCTTTGCCTATTTCGGCCGCCGGGACGCGCCCTTCGCCTTCATCCTCGGTTGGCTCGGCGGCGGCGGATACCTGGAGGCCGAGGCCACGCACCGCCCGTCCTCCCGCCAGACCGAGCTGGCCCTGCGGCTCAGCATCGGCGCCTGCGCCGGCACGGGCTTCAGCTTCGGACCGCTGCGCGGCCATGTGCAGGTCTATCTCGGTTTCGAGGCCAGCTACGTCTCGAACAAGGCCGGGGCCAAGCTGTCGATCATCGCGGTGATCGTCATCTCCGGCTCGGTAACCGCCTGGGGCTTCGTCACCATCGGCCTGGGGATGCGCCTGGCGCTCACCTACGAGGGCAGCCGGGTCGTCGGCCGGGGCCACGTCTCGGTCTCGGTGCGGATCAGCCGCTTCTACACCCAGTCCTTCTCCTCTCCCATCAACTACCGGCTCTAGGCGCAGGGCATGAACCCGGACATCGACATCACGGTCTACGTTGAGGCGCTCCTGGCCGACGTCGGGCCGTGGAACCAGCCGCGCAAGCTGCTCGGGCGTATTCTCAACGTCGAGCTTACAAGCCTCCAGGCCGGGGAGACCACCGGCGACCACGCGGGCCGGCTTACCCCGCTTCTGAGCCCATGGCTTTGGGACGTCACCTGGGACAACACCCGGCCCGACGCCGGCGCCGGCGTAGCGGCGCCGATTGGCCTGGCCGACGCCATCACCTCGGTGCTGGCCGACATCCTGAAGGAGGACAGGCAAGATCTCCTGAAGGCTCCGCCGGCCGACGCCGACCAGTCCGACCCCTACTGGCTCGCCATCCTGGCTCAGCTCGGACGGCTCCACCCCCTGGTTTCGCAAGGCTTGAAGCTGACCGACGTCCGCGAGTGCGAGGACATGTCGCAGGAAGACCTGATCATCCGGACGATCAAGATCGGAGCCGACAGCTACACGATCGGTCAGAGACATGAGAACGGCGTGCGGTTCCGTTGCGTGGCCCAGCCGGAGGTGTGGAATCGCGCCGCCCTGAGCAACCAGTTGATCGGTCTCATCGAGCCGCTTGGCCGGCTGGTGAAGTCGGTGGACGACGGCAGCCTGGCCAACTGGCTGGCCGACCTGCCGGGGCGCCTTGGTGCGGCGCTGAACCCGGCGCCCCGCCTGGCCGATCTGGCCGAGGCGGAAGCCGTGACGGTCGCGGCGGCGGCAAATCATCTGAAAGTCGGCCTCGAGCGGCTGCTCGCGCCACTGGGCGACGCGACCATCCTGGCGCCCCTGCTGAGCCAGGACGGCGCGCCACCCGACATGCAGATGGCGGACCGCTGGGCGGCGGACCTTGCGGGCCGCCTGCCTCGGATCAGAGATGAGATCCTTGCCGCGCTCACGAAGGACCAGGGCGCCGACGGCCCCATGGATCCCAGCGAGTTGCGCCTTCGCTACGCCTCGGCTTCCGCGGTGGAGCCGCTGAGCCAGGGGCTGGCCGAGACCCTGCCCACGGCCATGACCCCGGCCCAGAAAGTCATCCGGGCGGCAGCCGAAAGCTGGCTGCGCCAGATCTCGAACATCTCACCCATTCTGCATGGTCTGTTGCCTGACCGGCTGGCCCGCGACCAGCTGCTGCCGGCCCTGGTCGCCGCTGTCGCCAACAATGCGGTTGATGACTGGACCGAACTGCAGACCCAGTTCGGCGTCATCTTCCCGGACGCGGCCAGAGCCGTCCTGGGCCTGCGACCCGGTGACTTTCCGGGCGCCTTCGAAGCTATGGCGGCCGCGTTGAAGAGCGACCTGTTCGGCGGACGCCAGGACGTCGATCAGGGCGCCCAGGAAGGCCTGGCGGTCCGCGTCGACAGCGTCTTCCACAAGCCGCCGGCCGGCCTGCCGGATCTGCATACCCAGCTCGACGGCTTCCTCATGGCCGTGCAGCCGACCTGGATCGCCGACGGCCTTCTCCATGAGGGCGACTGGGCGTTGGTCACCCGTGGCCGAAGCACCCTGTCCGCCGGCGCGGCCAGGATCGATCTTCAGGACGGGCCGACGCCATTGCCGGTGGCCTTCGAGATGTCCTGGCAGTCGGGCGGCGCGGCGGAGAGCCGCCATGCGCTGGCCAACTACCACGGTCGGCCGTTGATCCCGTTGACCAGCGCCGACAAGCCCCCGCCGGTGAGCGGCCCCGACCAGGAGGTCGAGGTTCCGCCGACGCCGGCCCTGACGCTGGACTATCTTGCCGATGGCGGCCCCTATCCGGACCTGGCCTACGGCCGCGACTATCGGGTGGCCATAGGCTATCAGGCGCCGGGCGGCATCCTGCCACGGGGCTTCTGCGCGCCGGCCGACCCCTTCACCTACGCCCCGGACGCCCAAATTCTCGGCGACACGGACTGGCGGAGGGATATCAGGTTCCGGCGCTCCCTGAAGCCCGGCGCGCCTCGGCTGCTGCCGGCCGGCGAGACCGACAGTCCCCTGCAGCTTGGCGGCCCCCGGGATCATGCCGTTCCGCCGCTCTGGCGGGAGTACGCGGCCCTGTGGACCGGCGCCGACGCCGCGGCGCAGCGCCGGCGACTGGATGGGCTGGCGACCCTGTTCCTCGACCCGGTTGGCGCCGACAAGATGATGTCGCTGACCCCGGCCCAGCTTGCCTTCGACATCCGCCCACCGGCCCTCGCGCTCGGCGACAGCCGGCCAGACACGGTCCAGAACGCGGCGGTCTGGCGCTACTGGACAGCCCGTGACAGCGACTTCACCGGCGCGGCGCCGGCCACCGCGCCGGCCGTCAGCGACATGGACGACCCGGCCGTGGTCGGCGGCCCGGGCGGGGCCGCGACCGGCCGCGGCGGCGTCATCGTCCGGCTCAGTGAGATTACCCCGACCGGCCTGGTGTCGAAGGCGTCGCAGCCAATCGTCCTGACCTCCGGCGCCGCGGTCAGGGTCGTCGTCGAGACAGGACAGGGTCATCCCGACCTGACCATGACGGTGGCCGGCCGAACCGTCACCATCAACAGCCCGCCGGCCACCCGCTTCGTCGTCGAAGCCTTGACCGCCTGCGACCCGGCCTTCTTCGCCGGCGGCGACGATGTGCGCTTCGCCGCCGACACGCCCGTGGTCACGGAACACGGCCTGGTCGTCTTCGGCCGCTCCGCCCTGGTGTTCGAAGCCCTTCCGCTCGAAGCCCACCTGCCCTCGGCCGACGATCTCTGGCGCGCGCTCGACCTGACGCAGACCGGCGTGGCGTTGGCCGCCCGCCCCTCTCCGTCAGCGTTCGACTATATCGGATCGATCGAGGCCACCCACCAACGGTGGACCTGGGACGGCGGCCCGGTGTGGCCTCTGAGCGATTTCGGCGGGCTGAGCTTTGGCCTTGCCGAGCCGCCCGGCGCCGGCCGCGACGGCCGCTTCGTCGCCTTCGAGACCACCATGATGGGGCGGCGCGGTTCGGCCGGGATCACGACCACGGCGAGGGCCACCGCCGGCCACAAGGCCCAGCTCCTGACCCTCGAGCAACGGCCCAATCAGGGCGGCGACTATCTGAGGATCCGCGCCGAGGCGATCAGCCGCTATGCGCCGCTCCGCCAGGGCGCGGGCGCCGACCCCGGCCTGTTGCGGATCGTGGCGCAGCTTGGCGACACGGACCTCGGGCGTTGGCGCGGCGTGACCCTGGCGCTAAGCCGGCGCGACCCCCTGCCGACGCCGCGCCTGGCCCTCGCCGCGCCAACCTTCGGCCGGGTCGGCGGCGGCGCCGGCATGGCGGGCGGCATCGGCCTCTATCTCGACCAGCCAATGTTCGACACGCGGGATGGCGCCGGCCTTGCCGAATTGCTGGAAGTGGAGGTTCTGGCCGAACGGCTGATCACGCCCGCGACGACGGCGCACTCAATCGGTCCCGATCCGATTCTGACGGGAGATGCCGACCCTTGGATGACCGGTGTCGAGCCGTCGACCTGGGTCCTCAGCCGGGGAGTCATCCTGGGCCAGACCCTGGAGCCGTTCTCGGCCTCTCCGCGCATCCCCTTCAGCATCGCGCTGCTCGACCCGATCATTGGCCAGCAAGAGGTGAAGCCGGACACCATGGCGCGAATCCGGGCGCGCACCACGTTCGCCAGCCCGATGCCCGGCGTGACGCCCGCGGAACAGGAACGACTGACCTCGCCCTGGTCGGCGCCGGTCTGGGTGCACTTCCTGCCTGACGTGGCCGCGGTGATCGACGAACAGGTGCTGTTCCAGTGCCGACAGCAGGGCGGCCGCGTGACCCTGAGCGGCAACGCCATCGACAGAATACTCCACCCGGTCGCCGCCGAGGCCGCCGCGGCCCGACTCGCGCGTCTGACCGATCGGGTAACCGACCTGACCCCGTCCGGAGCGCCGCACCTGGCCCAAGGACTATGGGCCATCGCCCTGGCGACGGTGCGGGATGTGACGGGCGACGAGGTCATCCGCGCCAGTCAGGTCGTCCGCGCCCAGATCATCGATGGCGCGATCCGCTTCGACCTCGACGACGACATCACGCCTGCCTACGTGCGGCTGCTGGAGGTCCAGACCGTCCGGACGACCGAGGCGCCGGACGCGGATCTTCCGACAAGCCTTCTCGATGCGACGGAGCGCTGGTTCGGCGCCGCGCCCGATCCCGAGGTCGGGTCCGGACGCGCCGCGCCCGACCCTGACGTCCTCGAACGGATCGTGGCCGTGGGTCCGCTGGTCAAGGTCGAGGCCGCATGACGTTTGCGCTTCCCGTCTCGATCAAACGCGTCCGGCAACCCCGATCGGAGGGGGCCGTCCGGCGATCGTCGCCCAAAACGTCTTTTCATTCATTTAGTGCTAAGTTAATGAAACTCGCGCTTCGGCAACGGTTCCGAAGCCGGGAGGCGTTTTTCCATGTCGGCTCAGCCTGTCGCTCTCGGTTCGATCCTGGCCCACCATGCGCGCCGCTCACCCGGCCGCGCCGCTCTGGTTCTGGGCGACATCACCGTCAGCTACGCTGAGCTCGACGCGCGGACCAACCAGCGGGCCCGGCTGATCGCGGCGCGGGGCGTCGGCCAAGGCGACTTCGTCACCGTCGCCCTGCCCAACGGCCTGGAATTCTACGAGACCGTCTTCGCGCTCTGGAAACTGGGCGCGACGCCGAACATCGTGTCGGCCAAGCTGCCGCGGCCGGAGATGGAGGCGATCCTCGGGATCGTGCGCCCGAGGCTGTTCGTCGGCGCGGCGGCGGCCATACCCGGGATTCAAATTCTGACGGACGAGGCGCCCGACGGCTATTCGGCCGAGTCGCTGCCGGAGGTCGTCTCGCCGCACTGGAAGGCGATGACCAGCGGCGGATCGACCGGCCGGCCGAAGGTGATCGTCGACGCCATGCCGGCGCGGTGGGATCCGCGGGACGGATTCCTGCTGCAGCGGCCGGGCGACGTGATCCTCAACCCGGGGCCGCTCTATCACAACGCTCCGTTCCACTGCATCAGCATGGGGATGTTCGTCGGGGCGACCATCGTCGAGATGGGCAGGTTCGACGCCCTGCGCGCCCTGCAGCTCATCGAGGCGCATGGGGTCAACTGGGTGACCATGGTGCCGACCATGATGCACCGCATCTGGCAGCTGGGGCCCGAGGTCCTGTCGGGCTTCACCCTGCCCAGCCTGCGGATGATGCTGCACATGGCCGCCCCCTGCGCGCCCTGGCTCAAGCAGGCCTGGATCGACTGGCTGGGCGGCGAGCGGGTCTGGGAATACTACGGCACGACCGAGGGCATCGGCTCGACGATCATCTCCGGCACGGACTGGCTGGCCCACCGCGGCTCGGTCGGACAGGTGCGGCCCGGCTACGAGATGAAGATCCTCGACGAGGCGGGGAACGACCGGCCCATCGGCGAGGTCGGAGAGGTCTATTTCCGGCCCGAGGCCGGCCCGGGATCGACCTACCACTACCTCGGCAGCGCCTCGAAGCGCTTTGGTGACTGGGAGACGATGGGCGACCTCGGCTCGGTCGATGCGGAGGGCTATCTCTACCTTTCCGACCGCCGCAACGACCTGATCATCTCGGGCGGCGCCAACATCTATCCGGCCGAGGTCGAGGCGGCGCTCGATGCCCACCCGGCCGTCCAGGGCAGCGCCGTGATCGGGCTGCCGGACGAGGAATGGGGCGCCAGCGTGCACGCCATCGTCCAGCCGGTGGAGGGCGCGGCGCTGGCGGAGGCCGAGTTGCTGGATTTCGTCGCCGGCCAGCTGGCGCGGTTCAAATTGCCCAAGAGCATCGAGTTCACCAGCGAACCCCTGCGCGACGAGGCCGGCAAGGTGCGGCGCGCGGCGCTGCGCCAGGCGCGGCTATGAGCCGGCGGGCTGCGCCTTGCGGCGGTTGTAGAGGGCTTCGAGGCCGGCGGCCATGAAGGTGACGAACCGGTCGCGGACGGCCTCGAAATCGTCCGAGGCGCAGAGGTTGTTGGACAGCCGGTCGATCCGGCCGGTGCGCGACAGGATCAGGGTGTAGGCGCCCGAGGTGAACTGGAAGCTCCAGAACAGATCCTCCGGGTTGGCGTCCGGCAGGGCCTTCTGCAACAGGCCGATGAGGCGCAGGACCAGGGGATCGAAATAGAGGTCCATCTTCTCGGCGCCGTAGCCGGGGGCATTGTTCACCTGGGCGAAGATGCGGCCGAAGTTGCTCCAGCCCTCCTCGCCGTTGATGTAGACGTCGAAGGCGCCGTCGTAATAGGCGCGCAGCGCCCCCTCGACCGTCGGATGATCGCCGGCCTCGGCCTCGTAGGCGTCGAGCCCGGCGGTCCGCACCGTCACCGCATAGTCGACCCGGCGGCCGAAGACGGCGTCGAACAGGGCCTTCTTGCCATCGTGATAGTAGTGGATCAGCGCCGGGTGGATGCCCATGGCGTCGGCGACGTCCTTGATGGTCACCCCGAAGTAGCCGCGTTGCGAAAACAGGTCCTCGGCCGTGTCGAGGATCAGCTTCTCGGTGGCGGCGCGCTGGTCGGCGCGCTTGCGCCGTTCGCCCTTTGGCGCTGCTGCCATCCCCATCGACCTTCCTGAGTCCACGCCGGCGGGCGGCCTCACCTGGCCGTCCGGAAGCCCCGACGATGGGGCAGCGCCCCCATCGGGTCAAGGACGCCAGGCCAATTGATTTAGCCCCGACTAAATGAACTTGACGGCATCCATTTACTTAGCGCTAAATGAATGAACTCGACCAACCGGCCCTCCGCGAGAGGGGAACGGCGGCGACAACAGGGCGGCGAACCGCCGTATGGGGAGGTTGAAATGGTTGGACAACGTATCACCACGCGTGGGCGCGCGCTTTGCGGAACCTCGCTCGCCGCCGTCCTGCTGCTGGCGGCCGGACCGGGCCTGGCCCAGACGGCCCCGGCCGACGAGGAAGTCTCGGAAGTCGTCGTCACCGGCACCAGCATCAAGGGCGTGCCGCCGACCGGCTCCAACCTGATCAGCGTCTCGCGCGACGACATCGAGACCCTCGGCGCCGCCAACACCCCCGACCTGCTGGCCAGCGTGCCGCAGCTGAACAGCTTCAACACCGCCCCCTCGGCCAGCCTGGGCGGCTTCGGCTCGTTCGCGCCGGGCATGCGCGGCCTGCCGGCCAACGCCACCCTGCCGCTGATGAACGGCCACCGGCTGGTCGCCGCGGCCGCCAACGAGACCAATCCCGACTATCCGCTGATCCCCAACCTGGCCATCGAGCGAATCGAGGTCGTGGCCGACGGCGCCTCGTCGATCTATGGCTCCGACGCCGTCGCCGGGGTGGTCAACTTCATCACCCGCCGCAACGTCAAAGGCGTCGAGGTCTCGGCCAGCTACGGCGTCGGCGATGAATACTACATCGGCCACTTCGGCGGCCTGTTCGGCCACAGCTGGGGCAGCGGCAGCATCCTGGCCGCCTACCAGTACACCGAGAACGACAACATCACGGCCGGCGACCGCGACTACCGGCTGCAGGATTTCCGGCCCTACGGCGGCATCGACACCCGCGGGGTGAACTGCCCGGACGCCAACGTCCTGGTCAACACGACCTTCTACTCGGTCTACTACGCCGCGCCGGCCCTGGCCGCGAATACCCGGAACTTCTGCGACAACACCGCCGTCGCCGACCTGCTGCCGAAATCCCGCATCCACAGCCTGTTCGTCTCGGGCCATCAGGACGTTACTGATCGCGTCACCCTGTGGGGCGAGGTTCTCTATTCGGACCGCAAGGACGAGCTGCGCGCCTCGCCGCCGGTCCAGGCGGTGTTCCTCACCGCCGCCAACCCCTTCTTCCGGGCCCCGGCCGGCACCTTCGCCACGGTCGAGTACGTCATGTTCCGGCCGGACAACCTGATCGGCGACGACCACTTCCTGAACACCGACAAGCGGCTGGTCGGCAACTCGTCGTTCGGCGTCGACGTCAGCCTGCCCGGCGACTTCGACCTGACGGTCTACGGCACCTACGACTGGGCCCAGAACGACGCCTTCATTCCGCAGATCAACGCCGGGGCCCTGGCCGCGGCGGCGGCCGGCACGACGACGGCCACGGCGCTCGACCCCTTCGGCACGGGCACCTCGCCGGCGGTCAGGGCCGCCATCCTCAACTCCTCGACCTCGGTGACCATCGACCAGCGCACCAGCCTGGGCGCCGTCCGGCTGAGCGGACCGCTGTTCGACCTGCCCGGCGGCCAGCTCAAGGTCGCCGTCGGCGGTGAACTGCGCCGCGAGACCTTCGAGCAGACGGGCTTCGTCGGCGCCACCGCCGTGCCGGAGGACCTCGACCGCGACATCAGCTCGATCTACGGCGAGGTCTTCGTGCCCGTGGTCGGCGAGAGCAACCGGATTCCGGGCCTGTACAGCCTGTCGCTGTCCCTGTCGGGCCGCTACGACGACTACAGCGACTTCGGCTCGACCAGCAATCCCAAGGTCGGCGTCAACTGGGAGCCGATGGAGGGACTGGCGTTCCGCGCCTCCTACGGCCAGTCATTCCGCGCCCCCGGCATGCGCCAGATCGGCGCCACGGTCGGCGCCTACTACCTCGACGCCGCCAGCGCCGCCGTCAGCGCCAACGACCCGACCCGGGGCGGCGCCCAGGTCAATACCGTCTACCTGCTGGGCGGCAACCGCGACCTGCAGCCGGAAGAGGCCACCACCTATTCCTACGGCGTCAGCTGGAATCCGGCCTTCCTGCCGGACCTGCGGCTCAGCATGACCTACTACAATATCGAGTACACCGACGTGATCGGCACGCCGTCGGCGTCGCTGGTGTTCACTGATCCGACCTTCGCCTCGGTCGTCTATCGCAACCCGACGGCGGGGCAGCTTTCGTCCCTGCTGTCGATCGCGGTGCCGGTCAACCTGCCGACCCCCCTGCCCGCCATCGGCAACATCCTGGACCTGCGCCTCAACAACTTCGGCTCGCGCAAGACCGACGGCCTGGACTTCGACATCAACTACCGCTGGCCGACCAGCTTCGGCGCGGTCTACGCCGACCTGGCCGGCAACTATGTGCTGAAGTTCGACACTCAGCTGTCGCCGGCCTCGCCGGTCGTCGACAGCCTGAGGCTGGGGGTGCCGCGGGCCACGGCGCGGGCGACCTTCGGCATCGAGGCCGGGCCGATCAGCGCCGCCGGCTTCGTCAACTACCGCGACGGGGTGCGGAACAACTTCACCACCCCCACCGGGGTCAGCTCCTACGAGGCCGACGCCTACACCACCGTCGACCTGCGGGTCTCCTGGCGCCTGGGCGAGACCGGCTGGCGGCGGGGCACGACCCTGGCCCTGCAGGTCAACGACCTGTTCGACCAGGACCCGCCCTTCTTCCCGGCCACGGACGGCATCGGCGGCGCCTACAATCCGATCGGCCGCTTTGTCGGGCTCAACCTGCGCAAGTCCTTCTGATCAAGCCGGAAGCCCAAGAGTATGCCTGACGATGCGTTCCGCCGTGATCACGGCTTCGATCCGGCGAAGCTGGCCGCGGTTCGGCCCACCCTGCAGGGGTTTGTCGACCGCGGCGAGCTGTCCGGCCTGGTGACCTTGGCGTCACGGGGCGGCGAGGTGGTTCACGCCGAGGCCATCGGCTGGAGCGACCTCGAAAGCCGCACGCCGATGCGGCAGGACACGCTGTTTCGCATCGCCTCGATGAGCAAGCCGATCACCTCGGTGGCGGCCCTGATGCTGATGGAGGAGGGCCGGATCGGGCTCGATGATCCGATCTCGCGCTGGATTCCAGAACTGGCCGATGTGCGCGTGCTGCGGGATCCGACGGGCCCGCTCGACGACACCGTGGCCGCCGGGCGGGCAATCACGGTGGAGGACCTGCTCACCCATCGCGCCGGCATCGCCTACGCGCCGTTCTCGGAGGGACCGCTGAAGCCGGCCTACGAAGCAGCGCTCGGCGACCCCGGCATGAACCGCAAGACGGCTGACGAATGGCTTGCCGCGCTCGGGACCCTGCCGCTGGCCTATCAGCCCGGCGAGCGTTTCCACTACGGCCATTCCACCGACGTGCTCGGCTTCCTGATCGGCCGCGCCGAGGGCAAGCCGTTCCGGCAGGTGCTGGCGGAGCGGATCTTCGGCCCGCTTGGCATGGCCGATACCGACTTCTGGCTGCCGCCCGCGAAGCGCGCCCGCCTCGCCAGCCTCTACGCCCATGACGAGGCCTCGGACAAGCTCCGCAAGGTCGAGGTCGAGATGTACGACGCTCCGCCGGCCTATACCCCCGGCGGCGGCGGCCTGATCTCGTCGGCCGGCGACTATCATCGCTTCGCCCGCATGCTGCTGCAGGAGGGGGTGCTGGACGGCGTTCGCCTGCTGCGGCCGGAGACGGTGCGGCTGATGCGGACCAACCGGCTGACCGACGCCCAGCGGCGGGTCCCCTTCGTCGGCATGGACCTGTGGAGCAAGTCGGGCTTCGGCCTCGGCGTCTCGATCGCCGAGGACCTGGTCGGCAACCCCTACGCCTGCGGCGCCCCGGGCTCGATCACCTGGCCGGGGGTGTTCGGCACCTGGTGGCAGGCCGACCCGGTCAACGACCTGATCCTCATCTTCCTGATCCAGCACCAGGTGCCGGTGTCGGCCAACTCCGGCTCGACCATCGCCACCGGGCGCGGCGCGGCGGGGCGCCAGGCCCTGCCCCTCTTCCAGGCGGGCCTCTACGGCGCCCTGCGGGACGCCGCCTCGTGAGCGCCGCCGACGAGGCTACCACCGCTCGCCACGCGCCCCTGACCCGGCGGTTCAAGGCCGCCTATGGAACCGGCGCCATCGCCGACGGCGTGGCGGCGGCCGGCTTCGGCTTCTTCCTGCTGTTCTACCTGACCGCCGTCTGCGGCATGTCAGGCACGGCGGCGGGCACGGCCAAGCTGATCGCCCTGCTGATCGACGGGGTCGCCGATCCAGCCATCGGCCTCGCCAGCGACCGGCTGCGCTCGCGGTTCGGACGCCGCCTGCCGTTCATGGTCGGCGGCCTGCTGCCGTTCGCCTGCGCCTTCGGGCTGATCTTCTCAATGCCGGCGTCCCTCACCGGCCTGCCGCAGTTTCTGTATGTGACGGTCTGCCTGGTCGTCCTGCGGCTTTCCCTGTCCTTCTTCGTCCTGCCGTTCACCGCCGTCGGGGCCGAGGTGACGGACGACTATCGCGAGCGCGCCAGCGTCGTGGCCTTCCGCCTGTCGTTCCAGAATATCGGCATCCTGCTGGGCGTGGTGCTGGGGCTGGGCGTCTTCATGGCCGGCCCGGAAGGCCTGCTGGGGCGCCAGAACTACGCCCCCTTCGCCTGGACCTGCGCCGCCGTGATGCTGCTGACCGGGTCCGTGGCCATCGCCGCGGTGCGCCAGGCCCTGCCGCGCCTGCATGGGCCGGAAACCGGCGGCGGGCATTTCCTCTCAGGCTTCGGCCGGGAGATGGTCGAGCTGGCCCGCAACCGCTCCTTCCTCATCCTGTTCGGGACGGTGCTGACCTACTTCCTGGCCTATTCGGCCCACGTCTCCCTGGCCCTGCACGCCAGCCGCTACTTCTGGAAGCTCGACACCTCGGCCATCCAGATCATCCTGCTGAGCACCACGCTCGGGCCGCTGCTCGGCGCCCCGATCAGCGCCTTCGCCCTGCGCCACATCGAAAAACGCACCCTGTCGATCGCCGCCTTCCTGTCCATCGCCGTGCTGCTCAGCTGGCCGCCGCTGCTGCAGCTCTATGGGCCGGCCCCGCTGACGCCGACGATGGCGACGGTGGTCCTGTTCATCAATGGCCTGCTGGTCGGCACGGCGATCATGATCGGCGGCATCGGCTTCCAGTCGATGCTGGCCGATACCGCCGACGAGCATGAGTGGCTGTTCGGCGTGCGGCGCGAGGGCCTGTTCTTCTCCGGCCTGACCCTCGCCTACAAGGCCGCCTCCGGCCTTGGCGGACTGATCGCCGGCCTGGCGCTCGACGCCATCCGCTTTCCGACCGATCTGGCCGCGCGCGGACCGGGCCTGGTCATTCCCGGGCCGGTGCTGGACCGGCTGGCGCTGATCTCCGGGCCGTTGCCGGCCGCCTTCGCCGCGCTCGCGCCGCTGTTCCTGATCGGCTACCACCTGACAAGGCAAAAGCACGCGCGGATCATCGCCGAGCTCGAGCAACGGAACGGGAGGACGGGCGCGTGATCAGACCCCTTGCGATGGCGGCGGCCCTGGTGCTCGGCCTTGCCGCGCCGGCCCTCGCCCAGACCGCCCCCCTCGTCGCGGCGCCCGCCGGCAGCCTGCGCGGGGCCGACGACGCCGGCGTGAGCGTCTTTCGCGGCATCCCCTATGCCGCCGCGCCGGTCGGTCCCCTGCGGTGGCGCCCGCCGATGGCGGCGAAACCCTGGACGGGGGTTCGCGAGGCGACGCGGTTCGGCGCCGCCTGCATGCAGCCGGCCTCGCCCTTCTACAACCACCCGGCGGTCAGCGAGGACTGCCTGTTCCTCAACGTCTGGGCACCGGCCAGGGCGAAGAAGGCCCCGGTGCTGGTCTGGATTCACGGCGGCTCGCTGGTCAGCGGCTCGGGCAGCGAGGTCCTCTACGACGGCAAGGCCTTCGCCGGACGCGGCGTCGTGCTGGTGTCGATCAACTATCGCCTCGGCGCGTTCGGCTGGCTGGCGCATCCGGGACTGAATGCGGAATCGCCCGACAGGATTTCCGGCAACTATGGCCTGCAGGATCAGGTCGAGGCCTTGCGCTGGGTCCAACGCAACATCTCCGCGTTCGGCGGCGATCCCGGCAACGTGACGATCGCCGGCGAGTCGGCCGGCGCCCTCAGCGTCATCTACCTGATGGCGGCGCCGCAGGCCCGGGGCCTGTTCCACCGGGCGATCAGCCAGAGCGGCTACATGATCACCGCGCCCATGCTGCGCGGCGGCGGCTACGCCGACTGGCCGGACGCCGAAACGGCCGGCGCGGCGCTGGCCGGCCAGATGGGCGCCGCCGACACCACCGCCCTGCGGGCGATGAGCGCCCAGGCGGTCATCGAGGGGACGGCGCGCACGCGCTGGTTCCCGCTGGGCAATGTCGACGGCCATACCCTGCCCCGCCAGCCGATCGACGTCTTCGACCGCGGCGAGCAGGCGCCCGTGCCGGTGCTGGCCGGGTTCAACGAGGGCGAGATCCGCTCGCTGCGGTTCCTGTTGCCGCCCGCCCCCGCCGACGCCGCCGCCTATGAGCGCGAGATCCGGGCCCGCTACGGCGATCTGGCCGACGCCTTCCTCGAACGCTATCCGGCCGGGACCATGGCCCAGAGCATGCTGGCGACGACGCGGGACGCCATGTACGGCTGGACCGCCGAGCGGCTGGCCGCAAAACAGACGGCCGTCGGCGCGCCGTCCTTCCTCTACTATTTCGATCACGGCTATCCGGCCGCCGACGCGGCCGGTTTCCGCGCCTTCCACGCCTCCGAGATTCCGTTCGTCTTCGGGACCACCGGACTGACGCCGCCCTACTGGCCGGCCATTCCCCGGGATGGGCGCGAGCAGCGGCTGTCGGACGCCATGCTGAACTACTGGGCCAGCTTCGCCCGGGACGGTGTGCCCAGCGCCCAGGGTGAAGCGGCGTGGCGGCCCTATGGCCAGGACCGCCACTACATGGCCTTCGAGGATGCGCCCCACCTGAGGGCCGGGCCGCCGAACGGGTATGGGCTGCATGAGGCGGTGGTCTGCCGGCGGCGCGCCAAGGGCGGCATCGCCTGGCACTGGAACGTCGGCCTCATCGCCCCGCCGCTGCCGCCCAAGGCGAACGGCTGCGGCTGATCCCTCGGGGCGAGGGTTGACCCTTTCGTCAATTTGAATCCGGGCGGCGCGTGGCCTTGCCTCTTGCCATGGCGTAGTCGTTCGCCCATTCTGACGAAATCGTCAACTAAGGCTCTCGCCATGAGCACCCTCAAGATCGAAGACGTCGCCCACGTCCGTTTCCGCGCGCCGGACCTGACCGCCATGCGCGGTTTTCTCGAAGATTTCGGGCTGTTGGTGGTCGAGGAGACGGACCACCGGATTGTCGCCCGGGGCAGCGGGCCCTCGCCGGTGGCCCATGTCACCGAACTGGGTGAGCCGGGCTTCGCCGCCATCGCCTTCCGGGCCGAGAGTGTCGCCGACCTGGAGCGACTGGCCGCCGCCGAGGGCGTGCCGGTGGAAGACTGCGACCTGCCCGGCGGCGGCAAGATCGTCACCCTGAAGGACCCCGACGGCCATACAATCGAGGTGGTCGCCGGGCAGGCGGCGGCCGAACCGGTGGCGCTCAGCGACAGCACGCCCTGGAACCGGGCCGGCGCGCGGGAGCGCCTGCGGGCCACCAAGCGCATTCCGGCCGGGGCGGCCAATGTCGTGCGGCTGGGGCATGTGGTGCTCAACGTCTCGGACTTCCGGGCCTCGGAGCGCTGGTACAAGGACCGGTTCGGCTTCATCACCTCCGACGAGATCGAGGCGGCCCCGGCGTTCGCCATCGGGGCCTTCCTGCGCTGTGACCGGGGCGTGGCGCCGACCGATCACCACACCCTGTTCCTGCTGCAGGCGCCCTCCGGCCCGGGCTTCAACCATGCGGCCTATGAGGTGGCCGACCTCGACGACCTGATGCGCGGCCATCAGCGGCTCAAGGAGACGGGGCGACAGGCCGAGTGGGGGGTCGGGCGGCATATCCTCGGCAGCCAGGTGTTCGACTACTGGCGCGATCCCTGGGGTCACACCCTGGAGCACTGGACCGACGGCGACCTGTTCACCGCCGAAGACGGATCGAACGTCGCCAGCCTGCAGGACCTGCTGGGCGTGCAATGGGGGCCGTCGATGCCCCCGACCATGGGCTAGGGGAAACACCGATGAAACTTGCCACCTTCGAGGCGGGCGGTCCCGCCCAGCTGGGCGCCGTGGTCGGCGACCGCATCGTGCCGCTGAACACCGGCGGCTTGCCGGGTGAGATGATCCAGCTGATCGCCGCCTGGGATGAGGCCGAGGCTGAGGTGCGGCGGCTGGCCGAGGCGGGAGCCGGCGCGGTGGCGCTGGACAGCGTTCGGCTGCTGGCCCCGATCCGGCGGCCGGGCAAGATCATGGCCATCGGGCTGAACTACGCCGACCATATCGCCGAGAGCAATCTGGGCACGCCCGAGCATCAGGTCTGGTTCTCCAAGGCCTCGACCTCGGCGAACGGGCCCCATGATCCGATCCAGGTGCCGAAGGTCAGCCAGGCCCTCGACTACGAGGCCGAGCTGGTGGCCGTGATCGGCAAGGGCGGACGGCATATCGGCAAGGAGGCGGCGGCCGGCGCCATCTTCGGATACTGCTGCGGCAACGACGCCACCGAGCGGGCCTGGCAGCACCGCACGCCGCAGTGGGTGGTGGGCAAGTCATTCGATACGCACGCGCCGTTCGGGCCGTGGATCACCACCAGCGACGAGGCGCCGGACCCGCATGGCCGGTCGATCCGGTGCCTGGTCAATGGCGAGGTGCGTCAGGACTCCAACACCTCGCACCTGGTGTTCAACGTGTGGGAGCAGGTCGCCCATCTCAGCCAGGCCATGACCCTGGAGCCCGGCGACCTGATCTTCACCGGCACGCCGGGCGGCATCGGGGCGGCGATGAAGCCGATGCAGTTCCTCAAGGACGGAGACAGGGTGCGCATCGAGATCGAGGGCCTGGGCGCGCTCGACAATCCTTGTGCCAACGAGGCCTGAGATGGAGGCGGAGGTTCTGATCGTCGGCCTGGGGCCGGTGGGCGCAGTGCTGGCCGGGCTGCTCGGCCAGCGGGGCGTGCGGGTGATCGTTGTCGAGAAGGAGACGGACCCCTATCCCCTGCCCCGCGCCGTGCATTTCGATCATGAGATCATGCGGCTGTTCCAGCAGCTGGGCGTCGCCGAGCAGGTGCTGGCCCATGTCCGCGACGTCCCGGACTACGAGTTCCGCAACGCCGCCGGCGAGGTGCTGATGATGCTGCCCCCGGCCCGCGAGACGCCCTCGGGCTGGGGCGGCGGCTACATGTTCCACCAGCCCGGGCTGGAGGCGGTGCTGCGCGAGCGACTGACCGCCCTGCCCTCCGTCGAGGTGCGCATCGGCGTGCGGCTCGACGGGTTCTCGCAGGGGTCGGATGGCGTGGTCGCGGAGGTCGTCGGCGCCGACGGCGCGGAGACGATCCGCGCCCGCTATCTGGTCGGCTGCGACGGCGCCTCGAGCCCGGTGCGGGAGGCGATCGGCGGCGGGCTGTTCGACTATCAGTTCGACGAGCCCTGGCTGGTCGTCGATGTGCGGGCCGGCGAGGATTGCACGACGCCGCGGCGCAATATCCAGCTCTGCGATCCGGCCCGGCCGACCACCTGCGTGCTGAGCGGCCCGGGGCGGCATCGCTGGGAATTCATGCTGCTGCCCGGCGAGGATCCGGAAGCCATGCGGACCGACGCGGCGGTGCGGGCCCTGCTGGCGCCCTGGAACTGCGGGCCGGTCGAGATCGAGCGGCGGGCCGTCTATCGCTTCCATGGCCTGGTGGCCAATCGCTGGCGCGACGGCCGGGCGCTGATCGCCGGCGACGCCGCCCACCAGACGCCGCCCTTCGCCGGCCAGGGGATGTGCGCCGGGGTGCGCGACGCCGCCAACCTGGCCTGGAAGCTGGCCGCCGTGCTGAGGGGCGAGGCGGGCGAGGCCCTGCTCGATACCTACCAGGCCGAGCGCGAGCCGCATGTGCGGGCCGCCATCGAGCTGGCCATCGGCATGGGCCGGGTGGTCTGCCTGCTGGACCCCGCCGCCGCCGCCCAGCGGGACGCCGGCATGCTGGCCGCCAGGGAGTCGGGCGCACCGCCCCTGCCGCCGCTGGCCCCCCGCCCCTTCGCCGAGGGCTGCATCCTGCCCGGCGCGGCGGCGGCAGGGACGATGTTCCCGCAGCCCCGGGCCGACGAGGCGCGGCTGGACGACGTCATCGGCGATGGCCCCTGGCTGCTGTCCCGCGACACCCTCGATGACCCGGCCCTGGCCCCGTTCCGCGCGCCACTGGAGGGGTGGCTGGACCGGCACGGGGTGGAGGCGGTGCTGGTCCGCCCGGACCGCTACATCTTCGGGACCGGCGAGGCCGCGGCCTTGCTGGCGGCATGGACCCGGGTCACCCGGCCGGCCATGGAGGCGGCATGAGCATCGACAGATCCAATCCCCGCGCCATGCGGACGCGGGCGGCGCTCATCGGCGCCGGCCGGCGGCTGTACCGGGAGCGACCCGTCGATGCGGTGACGGTGGACGACATCGTCCAGGCGGCCGCCGTCGGCAAGGGCAGCTTCTACAACCACTTCGCCGACCGCGAGGCGCTGGTCCGGGCGATCAGTTCGGAGATCCGCGCCAGCGTCGAGACCGCGGTCACCCTGGCCAACGAAGGGGTCAGCGATCCGGCCAGGCGGATGGCCCGGGCGGTCTGCGGCTATCTGCGGTTCGGCCTGGATCAAGCCGAGTCGGCCGGGGTGCTGGTTCGCATCCACAGCGGCCACACCTCGCTGTCGGCGCCGCTCAACAAGGGCCTGGTCGAGGACATCGAAAACGGCCTGGCCGCCGGCCGCTTCACGGTCGCCACCGTCGAGGCCGGGCTACTGTTCGTCATGGGGGTCACCCAGCTGGCCCTGGTGCGGGTGGTGCAGGAGCCGACCCCGGCGTTCGCCGTCTCGCTGTCGCAGCAGATGTGCGCCCTGATCCTGCGGGGGCTGGGTCTCGGCGGCGCCGAGGCCGACCTGATCGCCGCCCAGGCCAGCGACGAGATCGTCCGCAAGGGCGCCGCGCCGGCGCCGCCCGGCGAGACGGCGCACTAGGGCATCGACAGGCTCGGCCTTCCAGGGTCTGACGATCGATACGATCACGCCTGCCGGAGAATTATGCAGGTCCCGCATCAGGCGGGCAAAAGCACGGATTCATGGCGAGAACGCCCGTCCCGCGCGTTGCGAACGGGGGCGTCCATATCCCATAATAGGGAATGGCGGTGACCGCCATCGATTCGCGTTCGTCGAGTCTGGTCACCCAAGGCGGGGCGACTTTACCGGAATGCGTTCCAGACTATCCGCAAAGGCCGGATTGGCGATCCGCAAGCTGCGGGTGGCGCGCGGCTGGACCTTGGCCCAGTTGGGCGAGAAGGCGGGCGTGCCGCTATCGACCCTGTCGAAGGTGGAACTGGGCCAGACCTCCCTGTCCTACGAGAACCTGCTGCGCATATGCCGCGGCCTCGAGATCGACATGGAACGGCTGATCGGAGCCGAGGCCGACAGCGAGGCGGGCGGCGCGTCGACCCGCCCGGACGCGATCGGGCGGCGGGCGGTGTCCCGGGCCGGCGACGGCGATCCCATCCGCCTGCCCTCGGGGGAGGGGCGACTTCTCGGCGGCGAGCTGATCCGCAAGGCCTTCACCCCCATGGTCATCGAGGTGACCTGCGACGACTTGGGCGCCCATGGTGGCTTTCACCGCGATGAGGGCGAGGCCTATCTGATGGTGCTGGACGGCGCCCTGGCCGTGCATTCGGAGCATTATGCGCCCCTGAAGCTGAAGGTCGGGGACAGCGTCTATTTCGACGCCCGGGCCGGCTATGCCCTGATCCGGGATGGCGGCGCGCCCTGCCGCGCGCTGATGGTCCTGGCCGGCGATCGCCAGGCCTGACCGACAAACGGCTGGCTGCGGCGAAAGGCCCCAGGCGCTCTCATCCGGGTCACCGACCCCAGACTTAACCAATTGTTTTCTCGATTTTGAGAAGTACCTCGAGCGGGCATTTGATCGCGTGGGGCGCTTTCGATGAATCTCTCTCTGTCCCCCCGGGGACTGCGCGGCAAGGTGACGGCGGCCCTTACGGCGTTCGCCGACCATCCCATGCTGCTGCACGGGGCCGATGACGCCCTGGTCGCCACGGCGCGCCAGCCGGCCCCCGCCTTCAGCCCCACCGAAGACGGCTGGAAGGAATTCTGAGCATGACCATCGTCAAACTCGACGCCCGATTGACCGCCGACCAGGCCGCCCCCCTGCGCGACGCCCTGCTGGCCCATCGCGGCTCCAGCCTGACCCTCGACGCCGGTGAGGTCGAACGCCTCGGCGGCCCCTGCTTCCAGGTGCTGGCCGCCGCCCGCAAGACCTGGGCCGCCGACGGCCAGGACCTGACCTTCATCCAACCATCCCCCGCCTTCACCACCGGTCTCGCCGTCCTGGGCGCGACCGACTGGATGCCGCAAGAGGACATCGCCTCGTGAGCCTGACCATTCTCGCCGTCGACGACTCCCGCACTATTCGCGAGATGCTCGGCCATACCCTGCGCGCCGCCGGCTATCGGGTGGTGATGGCCGAGGACGGCGTCGCCGGCCTCGAAGCCCTCGAGACCGAGGCGCCCGACGTCATCGTCACCGACATCAACATGCCCCGGCTCGACGGCTTCGGCTTCATCGAGGCGGTGCGGGCCGGCAACCGGTCGAACCTCAAGCCGATCCTGGTGCTGACCACCGAGAGCGAGCCGGAAAAGAAGGCCCGGGCCCGGGCGGCCGGCGCCACCGGCTGGATCGTCAAGCCGTTCGACCCGGTCAAGCTGGTCGACGCCATCAAGCGCGTGGCGGCTTAGGGGCATGGCTGAGGATCCCATGGAGGCCATCCGGGCCACCTTCTTCATCGAATGCGACGAACTGCTGGCCCAGCTGGAAGAAGGCCTGCTGGCCATGGAGCAGGGCGACACGGACCCCGAAACGATCAATTCGGTGTTCCGGGCCGTGCATTCGGTCAAGGGCGGGGCCGGCGCCTTCGGCCTCGATCCGCTGGTGCGCTTCAGCCATGTGTTCGAGACGCTGCTGGACCAGATCCGGTCGGGCAAGGTCGAGCCGAGCGAGGCCATCGTCGCCGCCCTGCTGCGGGCCGCCGACATGCTGGCAGACCATGTCACCGCGGCCCGTGGCGGCGCGGCGGCCGACGAGGCCCGCTCCAGCCAGATCGGCGAGGCGCTGATGGCCCTGACCGCCGGCGGCTCACCCGAAGCCATCGAGCCGGAATCGGCGGAAATCGAGGGCCTGGCCTTCAAGCCGCTGACCATCACGCTGGACGGCCCCTCCGACCTCGAAGCGACGGATTTCGCGCCGATCCCCTTCGCGGCCCCCTTCGCCGCGCCGCCCGTCGAAGCCGGCTGGGTGATCAGCTTCCGCCCCCACGACGCCCTCTACGCCAAGGCCAACGACTCGGCCCTGGTGCTGCGGGAACTGACGGGCCTCTGCGACGAGGGACTGGGTCAGGCGACCGTCACCTTCGACGACAGCGCCCTGCCGGGCCTGGAGGCCATGGAGCCGCGCGAGGCCTATCTGGCCTGGACGATCAGGCTGCCCGGATCGGTGGCCGAGGATGACATCCGCGAGGCCTTCGCCTTCGTCGATGAGGACTGCGACCTCGATATCGCCCGCGAAGGCGTCGAGGGCTCCCCGACGATGGACTCGTCCGGGTCCGACGAAATCGCCGCCTTCGACATCTCGGCGCTGATCCAGCCGCCGATCGAAGCCGAGCCCCCGCCCCTGGACCTGCTCGGCAGCCTGCTGGCGCAGGCTCAGGAACCGCCGCCGGCGGCGGCACCTGCCCCGCCGCCGAAACCCGTGGCGGCGGCTGACCCGGCCCCAAAGGCCGACGCGGCCGCCCCGGGCGCCCCTCAGGCGGCGGTCCCGCAGACCATCCGCGTCGATCTCGACCGGGTGGACCGGCTGATCAACCTGGTCGGCGAGATGGTCATCAACCAGGCCATGCTGGCCCAGCGGGTGATGGAGTCGGGGGCCGGCAAGGCCGCCGACGTCAACCTGGCGCTGGCCGAGCTGGAGCTGCTGACCCGCGGCATCCAGGACAGCGTCATGGCCATCCGCGCCCAGCCGGTGAAGTCGGTGTTCCAGCGCATGCCGCGCCTGGTCCGCGAAGTCGCCGAGGCGACCGGCAAGCGTGTGCGGCTGGTCACCGAGGGCGAGGGCACCGAGGTCGACAAGACGGTGGTCGAACGGCTGTCCGATCCCATCACCCACATGATCCGCAACGCCATCGACCACGGGCTGGAAACCCCGGCCGAGCGCGAGGCGAACGGCAAGTCCGGCGAAGGCGTCGTGCGGCTGACCGCCGCCCACCGTTCGGGCCGGATCGTCATCGAGGTCGCCGACGACGGCAAGGGCGTCGATCGTCCCCGTGTGAAGGCCAAGGCCATCGAGAACGGCCTGATCGCGCCCGACGCCCAGCTGTCGGACGAGGAGATCGACAACCTGATCTTCGCCCCCGGCTTCTCCACCGCCTCGGCGGTGTCGGACATCTCCGGCCGCGGCGTCGGCATGGACGTGGTCAAGCGCTCGGTGCAGGCGCTGGGCGGCCGCATCTCGATCATCTCCACCCCCGGCCAGGGCTCGCGCTTCTCGCTCAGCCTGCCGCTGACCCTGGCGGTGCTCGACGGCATGGTGGTGACGGTGGGCAAGCAGACCCTGGTCGCGCCCCTGACCGCCATCATCGAAAGCCTGCGTCCGCGCCCGGGCGAGGTCCGCCCGCTCGGTCCCAACCAGCGCGTGCTGCAGATCCGCGACGAATATGTGCCGCTGATCGACACCGGCGCGGCGCTCGGCTTTGGACCTTCGGCTCTCAGCCCCAGCGAGGGCGTTGTCCTGCTGGTCGAGAGCGAGGCCGGGCGGGTCGCCCTGATGGTCGATCACATCCAGGGTCAGCGCCAGGTGGTGATCAAAAGCCTGGAGACCAACTACCAGGCGACCGAAGGTGTCGCCGCCGCCACCATCCTGGGCGATGGCCGCGTCGCCCTGATCCTCGACATCGACGGCCTGGTCGCCACGCATCGCCGCGGCGCGCCGAAGACTGACTCCTCCACGTCCCAATCCCCGATACCGATGGCCCTCGCAGGATGACCCCGATGACGCAAGCCGCCGACAGCGCCCACGAGGGCAGTGAACTGATCTCCTTCCGCATCGGCGAGCAGGAGTTCTGCGTGGACATCATGGCCGTGCGCGAGATCCGCGGCTGGACCCCGGCCACGCCGGTGCCCCACTCGCAGCGCTTCGTGAAGGGGGTGATCAACCTGCGTGGGGCGGTGCTGCCGGTGGTCGACCTGGCCGACCGGCTGGGCATTGGCGTCGCCGAGGAAAGCGCTCGCCACGTCATCATCGTGGCGCAGATCCGCGACCGCATCGTCGGCCTGCTGGTCGATGCGGTCTGCGACATCCTGTCGACCGCCGAGCACAAGATCCAGCGCACGCCCGATCTGGCCGGAGACCCGATGCAGAACTTCATCCGTGGACTGATCACGCTGGAGGGTCGGATGATCAGCCTGATCGACCTTGACCTGATCCTCGATCAGACCCGGGCGGAGGCGGCTTGAGGTCGATGGCCGCTCTGGACGCTCCTTCGACGCAAGGCGGGGGCCGGGAATTCGCCTTCACGGGTGAGGATTTCCGGACCATCGCCGCCGTCCTGCACGGTGACGCGGGCATCTACCTGCCCGACACCAAGGCCACCCTGGTCTATTCCAGGCTGGCCAAGCGGCTGCGCGTGCTGGGCATGTCGAGCTTCCGCGAATACTGCGCCCTGATCCAGGGTCAGAATGGCCTCGACGAGCGCCAGGCCATGCTGGCCGCCCTGACCACCAACGTCACCCGCTTCTTCCGCGAACCGCACCACTTCGAGGATTTGCGCGACAAGGTGATGCCGGCCCTGGCCGCCAAGGCCCGCTCCGGCGGCCGGGTGCGCCTGTGGTCGGCCGGCTGTTCGACGGGGCCGGAGCCCTATTCGATGGCCCTGACCCTGCTGGGCGTGCTGCCCGACGCGGCGCGCCACGACGTCAAGATCCTGGCCACCGACATCGATCCCAATGTCGTTCAGACCGCCCGCGCCGGCGTCTACAGCCGCGAGGCCCTGGAAGCGGTGCCGGCCAGCGACCGCAAGCACCTGATGCGCGATCCCGCCGCCGGATCCGACATGTGGCGACTGTCGGACGAAGTGCAGGATCTGATCACTTTCCGCGAGTTGAACCTGGTCCGGCCCTGGCCGATGAGCGGCAAGTTCGACGTCATCTTCTGCCGCAACGTCGTCATCTACTTCGACGACGCCACCCAGGAGCAGGTCTGGAAGAAGTTCATCGACGTGATGAACCCTGGCGCCCGCCTCTACATCGGCCACTCCGAGCGGGTCAGCGGCGACGGCGGCCGCCTGATCAGCGACGGGCTCACCGCCTACCGTCTGGGAGCCGCCCGATGAGCCGCGTCACCGTTCTGGTCGTCGATGACAGCGCCACCATGCGCAGCCTGATCTGCGCCGTGCTGCGCCGCGATCCCGATATCGAGGTCATTGGACAGGCCGGCGATCCGCTGGAGGCCCGCGAGGCCATCAAGCGGCTGAACCCGGACGTCATCACCCTGGACATCGAGATGCCGAACATGAGCGGCATCGAGTTCCTCGAGAAGATCATGCGCCTGCGCCCGACGCCGGTGATCATGATCTCGACCCTGACCCAGGCCGGGGCCGACATCACCATCGAGGCCCTCGCGCTCGGCGCCGTCGACTGCGTCGGCAAGCCCGGCCACGGAATGATCGCCGCCGACGCCTTCGGCGGCCTGCCCGAGAAGGTCAAGGCGGCCGCTCGGTCCCGCCTGCGTCCGCTGGGCGACGCGCCGCCCGCGCAGGCGGCGACGGGGCCCGCCTTCAAGCCCAACGGCTCGGTGGTGGCCATCGGCTCCTCGACCGGCGGGGTCGAGGCCCTGCTGTCGGTCATCCCCGCCCTGCCCGCCAACGGCCCGCCGACGGTGATCACCCAGCACATGCCGGGGACCTTCACCGGGAGCTTCGCCAAGCGGCTCGACAGCGCCTCGGCCGCCCATGTCACCGAGGCCGTGGACGGCGATCGGCTGGAGCCGGGCCGCGTCTTCCTCGCCCCCGGCGGCGATCGACACCTGACCGTCGTGAAGGCGGGCGGAATCCTGCGCTGCCGCCTGACCCAGGGCGAGCCCGTCAGCGGCCACTGTCCCTCCGTGGACGTGCTGTTCGACTCCGTCGCCACCGCCGTCGGCAAGAAGGCGGTCGGCGCCATCCTCACCGGCATGGGCCGCGACGGGGCCAAGGGCCTGCTGAGCATGCGTCAGGCCGGGGGCCGCACCCTGGGCCAGGACGAGGCCACCTGCGTTGTCTACGGCATGCCCAAGGCGGCGTTCGAGCTGGGCGCCGTCGAGCGCCAATTCCCCGTTTCCCGCATGGGCGCGCAGATCCTCGCCGCCTGCGCCTCGATGTCCGAAGGTTAGAGCAAAATGCCAGCGGCTTCCGCCATTTCCGTCCTCGTCGTCGACGACCAGCTGACCATCCGCGCCCTGGTGCGTTCGGGCCTGCAGCAACTGGGCTTCAAGGATATCCGCGAGGCCGCCGACGGCGAGGCTGCCCTGCGCGAGCTGCTGGCCAAGCCGGCTCACCTGGTGATCAGCGACTACAACATGCCCAAGCTGGACGGCCTGGGCCTGCTGCGCGCCGTGCGCGCCCACCCGCCCTTCCGCACCATCGCCTTCATCATGCTGACCGGCCGCGCCGACACCGACCTGGTTCAGCGGGCCGTGCAGTTCGGAGTCAACAACTACCTGGTCAAGCCCTTCACCGTTCAGGTTCTCAAGGAAAAGATCGAGGCGGTGTTCGGAGCGCTGACCGCATGACCACGCTTGCCCAGACCGTCGTCGACGCCAGAGGACGCACCCTTCACATCGGCCAGGGCGAGCATCAGGTCTCGTCCGACCCGGGGGTGGCGATCACCACCATCCTCGGGTCCTGCATAGCCGCCTGTATCCGCGATCCGGTCAGCGGCGTCGGCGGCATGAATCACTTCCTGCTGCCGGAAGGCGACGCCGCCGCCGACAGCGAGGCCGGTCGCCGTTACGGCGTCAACGCCATGGAGCGGCTGATAAACAGCCTGCTGGCGGCCGGCGCCCGGCGCGACCGCCTGGAGGCCAAGCTGTTCGGCGGCGCCAGCATGTTCGACCGCCTGCGCAACATCGGGGCCGAGAACGCCGCCTTCGCCCACCGCTTCCTCAGCGCCGAAGGCATCACAGTCGTCGGCGGCGACACCGGCGGAGACAAGGCCCGGCGCATTCGCTATTGGCCGACCACCGGCCAGGCCCAGCAGAAGCTGCTGACTGACAACGATCCGGTCGTCTTTGTGCGCGAACGGACGATCGCCGTGGCTCCGCCGCCGATGGCCGTCGCGTCCGGCGACCTGGAGCTGTTCTGATGAGCCAGACCGCCGCCCTGAAGACCGTCGAATCCGCCCAGTCCGCCCCCCACCGGCTGAGCTGCGTGCTCGACGGCATCGCCTACGAACTGGACCGTCTGCAGACCCAGGCCCTGCGGCTGCAGGACGTCTGCAACGGACCAGACCCGGATCCGGTCATGGTCCAGGAGCTCCAGGCCCTGGACCTGATGACCCAGAGCCTGTCGGCCCTCGCCCAGTTCGTCTGGGGCCTGATCGACCAGCTGCCGAACGATATCGAACTCGACCTCGGCGTTCTGCTGAGCGCCGTGCCGTTGCACGATCTGGCCGGCCGCCTTGCCGCCGGCGCGGCCGGCACCTCACTGATCTTCGAGGACCCGCAGTCGGGCGACTTCGACCTGTTCTGATCGATGGCTCCCGTCCCGCCTCTCCTGTCCTCAAGCGTAAAGATAGATCTCTCACGGAGCCGGGTCCTGCTGCTCGACGACAATCGCGCCCATCTGGACATGCTGGGCGGGGTGTTGAACGGCTTTGACCTGCGCAAGCAGAACAAGTGCGAGAGCGTCGAGGCGGCCAAGGACGCCCTCTATGGCGCCCAGTTCGACCTGGTCATGGTCGAGGCGGCGATGTCAGGACAGAACGGCTTCGACTTCATCCGCTGGCTGCGCCGCACGGGGCCGGACAACAACCGCACCGTTCCCGTGCTGGTCGTCACCGGGGCCACCAGTAAGGACGAGGTGACCATGGCCCGCGACTGCGGCGCCAACTTCGTGGTCGCCAAGCCGGTGACGCCGGTGGTCCTGTTGCAGCGGATCATCTGGCTGGGCCGGGACACCCGGATGTTTGTCGAAGCGGAATCCTATGTCGGGCCGGATCGCCGCTTCAAGGCCTTCGGCCCGCCGCCCGGCATGAAGGGCCGTCGCCGCGACGACCTGACTGCCGAGATCGGCTTCGCCTCGGAGCCGAACATGTCCCAGAACGAGATTGATATGCTGATCAAGCCCGCCCGCGTGGTGCTGTGAGCGCCGCCCGCGTCTTCAAGCCCAACAACCCGTTGGCCGGCACGGTTGGCGGCGAGCGGGGCCTTCGCGTCGATACCGTGTTGAACAACGCCGAAGCCCAGCTCAAGCGCATGCAGGATCCGCTGCGCGCATCCCTGGCCGCGTGGGTGAACGAGATCCTCGTCCTGTCGGCCGAGCCCGCGCCTGACCGGGCCCGGCTGTCCTGGCTGGCCAATGGTGTCTTCGGGGTGGCGGGGGCCTGCGATCTGGACGCGCTGGCCCGCTGCGGCGGCCTGCTGGGCCGCGCCATCGAGGCGATGGGCCAGACCTGGCGCCGCGACGCCGCCGGCCTCTACGCGGCCTCGATGGTCAGACTTCTGGGCGGTGCGTCAAAGGCCGAGGAAACGGCCGTCCTGGCCTCGCTCGAGGCGATGACCAAACGTCTCGCCGACGCCCCCTGAAGATCTCGGCTCAGCCGCGGGCGGAGGTCTTGCGGCTGAAGGCCGACAGTTCCGAGACCCGCGGCAGCTTGGCCGCCTGTTCGACCAGCAGACGCTCGATTTCACGCGCGGCGTCGACCGCCTCCTCCGGCGGGGCGACGATCGACTGACGGGTTTCGGTCAGGACCGCGGCGATGGCCGCGCTGGCGTTGACGTCTTCTACCCGCACGATGTCCGCCTCGTCGGCCAGGGAACGGTCGATGGCGCGGCGCGCTTCCGCCGACATGGCGGCCAGGGCCTGCAAGGTGGCGCGGCCGAAGGCCAGGGCGCAGCTGACGTCGATGTCCAGGGCGTCGATGCGCGCGCGCAGGTCTTCGTTGGTCGTGGCGGTCTGCAAGTCGGGGTCCCCGGGAGGGTGACGCGATTTCAAAGATGCGCCCTGCGTCCTCGGCACACCCTTACGCAAACTGAGGGTGCAGGTACCGACGGGAAGGCCGGATGTCAAGAAAAAAGGTGCATTTACAACTATCTGACTGACCTACTTTCGACACTGCAAATATCTTAATGAGCGATTATCGGCGTTAGCGATAATTTGGCACGGTGACTGCTGTAAGTGATTGCCATTTATACGGGAACCTGATGCATTGCCTCATGGCTTTGGATGGACACGGGTGATGGCGGAGCGGGGCGAGCCCGACCTGCAGTCGGCGGACCGCGGTCTTGAAGACCGCCTGGTCCCCGGGCAGCTGTTCTTCCTGCTGCACCATCTGGTCCGCCAGCGGGAATCGGCGCTGGGCGAGGTTCTGGCGCCCGTTGGTCTCTCCCTGCTGCAGTGGCAGGTGATGTCGACCCTGACGCGGCTGGAGCGGGCGACGATGGGCGACGTGGCCGCCTTCTGCGCCGCCGACCGCACCACCCTGACCCGCACCATCGACAAGATGGTCGAGGCCGGCCTGATCCAGCGCGACCGCGACCGGAAAGACCGGCGCCAGGTGCATCTGGTGCTGACCGCCGCCGGCCAGGACCGCTTCCTGCGCGGCCTGGACGCGGTCGAGCCGTTCAACCGACGGGTCGCGCGGGTGATCAGGCCCGAGGAACTCAGCGTCCTGGAGGCGATGATCCGCCGCGTGCTGAACGACGTGCTGGACGATCCCGACTGGGTCGAGGACCTGATGGCCTTTCGCCGCCTGAAACAGGCGAAGCGCGCCGGGATCACCGCGTGAACTGGCGGGATCCCGAGGCCCGGGGGGCGGGCCACGACTTCATGGCCGACCTGCCGGAACAGCTGTTCTACATGGTCTACCAGGTGCACCGGCGGCGCGAGATCGCCATCGAACAGGTGCTGAAGGACGCCAATCTGACCATGGCCCTGTGGCGCGCCCTGTTGACGGTGCACCGCATGGAGCCCTGCACGATGAACGAACTGGCCCGCTGGACATCGCTGGAGCGGACCAGCCTGACCCGCACCCTGGACCAGATGGAAGACCAGGGCCTGATCACCCGCACCACCCCGCCGAAGGACCGTCGCCAGGTCGTGGTGGCGCTGACCCCGGCCGGACATGAGGCCTATCAACGCGGCTACAGCGCCGTCACCGCCTGGAACCGCGCCGCCCTGGACGGCCTGCCGACCGACCAGCTGGCGGCGCTGAAAACAGCGCTGGACCATATCCTGACGTCGGCCATGGACGACAAGACGCTGGCCCGGGACATCGTCGAGTTCGACTTCCGGCCCCGGCCGCACCAAGCCTGAGCGGCCGCTAGAATTCTTCCCACTCGTCTGTCTTGCGCTGCGCGCCGCCCGCGCCGACCACCTTCATGGCGGTGTGGGTGCGGGCCGGAGCCGGCGCGGGCGCCGGCATCCGATGGCCCTGCGCCTCGCCGACCTGGAAGCGGCCGATGAGAGCGGTCAGACCCTCGGCCTGCTGGGCCAGGGCATGGCTGGCGGCGGTGGTCTCCTCGACCATGGCCGCGTTCTGCTGGGTGACCTGGTCCATTTGATTGACGGCGATGTTGACCTCGGCCAGGGCCGTCGACTGTTCGTTGGCCGAGGCGGCGATCTCGCTGACCAGGGCGTTGACGCCGCCGACCTTGTCGATGATGCGCAACAGGGTCTCGCCGGTCTGGCCGACCAGGGAGACGCCGCGATCGACATGCTGACCGCTGGCCGAGATCAGGGCCTTGATCTCGCGCGCGGCGTCGGCCGAGCGCTGGGCCAGGGCCCGGACTTCCTGGGCGACGACGGCGAAGCCCTTGCCGGAATCGCCGGCCCGGGCGGCCTCTACGCCGGCGTTGAGGGCCAGAAGGTTGGTCTGGAAGGCGATCTCGTCGATCACCCCGATGATCTGGCCGATCTGGCGCGAGCTTTCCTCGATGGCGCTCATCGCCGACGTGGCGTCACGGACGATGGCGCCGCTCTGCGCGGCCTCATCGGTGGCGGCCTCGGCGGCCTCGCGAGCCTGGGTGGCTCCTTCGGCGGCGCGGCGGACAGTGGCGGTGACCTCTTCGAGGGCGGCGGCGGTTTCCTCCAGGCTGGCGGCCTGCTGCTCGGTGCGGCGCGACAGGTCGTCGGAGGCCTGGGAGATTTCATCCGTACCCGTATGAATGCCGTCGGCGGCCTCGCGCACCGTCCGCATGGTCGCCTGCAGCCGGTCGACGGCGGCGTTGAAGTCGGCGCGCAGCCGTTCGTAGTCGGCGGCGAAGGGCTGGGTGATGCGGAACGTCAGATCGCCGTCGGCCAGGCTCGACAGCCCTTGCCCCAGCGACTCGACGACACACTTCTGGATCTGCTCGGCGGCGGCGCGGCGTTCCTCGTTCTCGCGGCGCTCTTCCTCGATCTTCTCCCGCTCGTCGGCGGCCTCCAGTTCGGCCTGACGGTCGACGACCGCCTGGCGGAAGGCGAACAGGGCCTGGGCCATGACGCCGATCTCATCCTTGCGACGGGTGTGCGGCGGCTCGACCGACATGTCTCCCTTGGACAGCCGGGTCAAGGCGCTGGTGATGTCGCTGAGCGGCTTCACCAGCGCCTTGCGGGCCACGACGATCAGCAGGGCGGCGAAGGCCATGCCGAGACCCAGCATGACCAGCATGACGATCTGGGCCAGGCCGGCCTCGGCGGTGGCGCCGGCGGCTTCCGCCTTGGCGGCGGTCTCGATCTTCTGGGAGGCCTCCTCCATCTTCCCTTCGAGGGCCTGAAACTGGGTCATGAACTCGGGGGTCTTGGCCTGGCCTGCGGCCAGGCTCTGCTCGGCGGCCGCGACCGTGCCTTCCGCCGAAGCGATGTAGCTCGCGAGCGGCGCTTCCAACGCCTGCAACGCGGCCTTGGCGGCCGGATCGGTGGCCAGGGTCTTGTTGCGCTCGACGGCCTCGCGGAAGGCGGTGGTGTGTTCGGAGAGGTCAGCCTTGACCTCGTCAAAGCCAACTCCGGTGGCGGGGTCGGCGGCGCGCAGGGCGGACAGCACGTCGGCCCGGAGGGCGTCGTGCATCATGTCGGCATACATGTGATTGCGGAGGACCGAGGCCGACCGGGTCGAGTCCCGCAGATTGCCGCTCAGGTTGAAGGCCGCCCAGATGCCGGCCCCGGCGGTCAAGCCCGCCAGCGCCAGGACGGCGATGCCGGCCATCAGCACCTTGCCGTTGATCGACGAGAAGTTCATCGCAGTCTCCCCCCGCAGTCCGGGACAGTAAGAACTAAGGGCGGATCCTTGCGGCATGGTTAATTTTGAGAACGCGCATCGCCCCACCCTTGGTGTGTTCTCCTGTCCAGATCGATCTCGAACGGTTAACAGGATGACCAAACGGCCAATACGTATAATTGCTGATAGGACGCTTCCCGTAACGAATTGAAATCACCATTTCATTTTTCTCAAATGACCCGCATTGGGGATTAGAGAATCTACGTAGGCTCGGATTTAACCTGAATTTATACAGCACCGCCGACTCTCCCGCCCGAACCTATCGGGAGGACGGAATGTTCCCTTTCAAGATCGCGCAGAATCGCGCGGCTCTGCTCGTCGCCACGGCCGCGCTTGCCGCCGCCTCGCCCGCCCTTGCCCAGGAAACGGAGCGCGGCGCCCTGTCCGTCGAGGCGAGCTGGACCGCCGACGTCATCGGCCCGGTCTCCGGCGGCGTGACGCGACAGGCCGAGGTGCTCGACAACATCGACATCATCGCCGACCTGGATCTCGGCAAGGCCATCGGCTGGGACGGGGCGACGCTGCACGGCTACCTGCTGTCCAACAACGGCGGCATCCCCAACGACAACGCCGGCACGCTGCAGGGCATCGACAACATCGAGGTCGCCCGCCAGGGGGCCCGCCTCTATGAACTGTGGCTGGAAGCGCCGCTGGGCCAAGCGACCACGGTGCGGGCCGGGCTCTATGACCTCAACAGCGAGTTCTACGCCAACGACGGCGCCGGCCTGCTGATCAATCCCTCCTTCGGCATCGGCTCGGAACTGGCGGCCACCGGTCCCAACGGTCCATCGATCTTTCCCTCCACCGCCCTGGCCGTGCGGCTGAGCCACGCCTGGGACGGCGGCTATGTGCGCGGCGCGGTGCTCAACGCCCATGCCGGCGTGCCGGGCGATCCGGACGGCGTCGACCTGGACTTCGACAGCGGGGCCCTGGTCATCGCCGAGGCCGGACTGACCGGCAACCTGCGCCTGTCGGTCGGGGTCTGGCGCTACAGCGACGACCAGGACGACATCCGCGATGTCACCCCGGGCGGCGCTCCCGTGCAGCGCACCGCCCAGGGCGTCTATGTCTCCGGCGAGCGGGTGCTGGCCGGGGACGCAGCCTCCACCCAGGTCACCGGCTTCTTCCGGGCCGGGGTTTCCGACGGCGACACCAGCCCCTTCAAGGGCGGCTGGCAGGCCGGGGTGCTGGTCGAGCGGGTCCTCAAGGACCGCCCCGACAGCGCCTTCTCGGTCGGCGTCCAGCAGGGCTACCTGTCCTCGAAGATGCGGGCCAACATGGCCGGCGGCGGCCTCGACGCCTCGAACGCCGAGACAGGATTGGAGGTTACCTACTCGGATCGCCTGGGCGACCGCATCACCCTGCAGCCCGACCTGCAGGTCATCCTCGATCCGGGCGGCGAGAGCGGGGCCGATCCGGTGGTGGTGCTGGGCCTGCGGGTTACGGTGGATCTGTTCTGAGCCCTCGCCGATCCCGAAGCCGAGTATAGCAGGAAATCGCCCCGGAGAAGATTTTTTCTTTGCTAATTCAACGTCATAAGTCCCACCAGGGGTCCACCTGAAACCGCTCTTGGAACCATCCGAAACCTACCGGACGACCAACCTGAACCCACCTGCAGTGGCCCCAAGGAACGAAGTCGAGAGGGCACATTGAATTGCCGCGCACCGATGCTGCGAGCGTTGGCGCCGGCGCCGGCGGCAACGCAAGGTGTCCCCGCCTCGTCCAACATGAATATGTCTAGGCTGTAGGGACGATTTAATCATTTGAGCCAGAGCATGATGCAGGCGAGCTTTACGAAGCCCATGAAGGTTTGGGCGAGCTTGTCGTAGCGGGTGGCGATGCGCCGGCAGTGCTTGATGCGGCTGAAGAAGCGCTCGATGCGGTTGCGCTCTTTATAGATGTCCTTGTCGTAGCTGTGCTTGCGCAGGCGATTGCGGCGCGGCGGCACGACCGGATCACCACCTTGCTCGATGACCTTCGCGTAGAGGGGGTGGGAGTCATAGGCCTTGTCGGCGATGAGATGCTGGGCGGCCAGTCCGTCGATCAGATCGCTGGCCGGAGCCACGTCATTCTGCTGTCCTGGGCCGAGCATCAGCCGGATCGGCAGACCCAGGGCGTCTACGCCGGCGTGGATTTTGGTGCCGAATCCGCCGCGAGAACGGCCAAGCGCCTGGGCGTCCGGGCCCCCCTTTTTCGCCGCGCTCCAGCGGCTTGGGCGTGGGCCCGAATGACCGTGGCGTCGAGCATCACCCATTCCAGGTCAGGGTCCGCCGCCACCGCCGCAAAGATCTTGTCCAGCACGCCCTTCTCGACCCACCGGTAGTATCGCTTCTTGGCTCGTTCAACGGGCCCAAAGCGCTCGGGCAGATCCTTCCACCGGGCCCCCGAACGGGCCATCCACAACAGGGCGTCGATGAACAGACGCCCGTTGCTGCGCGGGCCCCGCTTGCCCTTGCGCCCACCTGGCACAAACGGCTCGATCCGAGCCCACTGATCGTCCCGCAGAACCTCGCCTTCCAAGGCCGCCTCCAAAAAGCAGCTTTGAATCAGAACCCGGAATCCATGGGAATCCTAAATCGTCCCTACAGCCTAGACATATTGCTCAGACCGCCGGGCGGTCCTTGCAGATGGCCTGGAAGCCGGCGGCCATGAAGGTGGCGATGCGCAGCTTGATGGCTTCGAAGTCCTCGGAGCTGCAGAGACCGCTGGAGAGGCGGTCGATCCGGCCCGTTCGGGCCAGGGTCAGCATCAGGGCGCCGGTGACGAAGTGGTAGCCCCAGAAGATGTCCTCACGCGAGCAGCCGGGCATCGCCTTCTCGAGGATGTCGACCAGCCGCAGGACGACGCGGTCGAAGTGCTCGTCCATCAGCATCGAGCCTTCGGGGGTGTTGGAGACCAGCGCCCCCAGGGCCCCGTAGTTGCGCCAGCCCTCGCCGCCCTTGATGTAGAGGTCGAGGTCGGTGTCGAGGAAGGCGTGCAGAGCGCCCTCGACGGTCGGCCGGTCGGTGCTGGCGTCGTAGTCGTTGAGGGCCTTCATGCGGGCGTCGATGGTCACCCCTGCGCGGCGGGCGAAGACCGCGTCGAACAGCTTCTTCTTGTCCTCGAAATAGTAGTTCAGCAGCGTGTGGTGCACGCCCACCGCCTTGGCCACGTCCTTGAGGGTGACCCCGTAGAGGCCGTGCTTGGAGAACAGCAATTCGGCGGCGTCGAGGATCTGCTCCATCGACTCGGCGCGTTGTTCGGCCTTGGTGGAGCGGCGTGGCGATGTCTGGGCTTGGGGCACGCGGTACTCTTTCAGGACTGACTGCGTGAGCGTCAAGTCGCCCCTCCGCCGTATTCGGTCCGCAACCGGATTTTGTCGATCTTGCCCGTCGCGGCCAGCGGCATGATGGACAGACGCACAACCCCGTCCGGGATCCACCAGCTGGCGATTTTTCCCTTGAGAGGGGCCAGCAGGGCCTCGTCGCTGATCTCGCCGGCGTCGCGCAGTTCGACCAGCAGCAGGGGCCGCTCGCCCCATTTGGGATCGGCGCGGCCGATGACCGCGGCCAGGGACACCTGCGGCAGGGCGCCGACCACCGACTCGATCTCGACCGGGTTGATCCATTCGCCGCCGGACTTGATCAGGTCCTTGGCGCGGCCGGTGATGATCAGGTTGCCGGCCTCGTCGATGCGGGCCAGGTCGCCGGTGTCGAACCAGCCGTCCGCGTCGAGAGCGGTTTGGGTCTCGCCGAAATAGCGCTCGACGACGGCGGCGCCGCGAACCCGCAGGTTGCCCTCGGCGTTGCGCTGCTCGGGCAACGGTCTGCCCTCCGGGTCGGTGATCAGCAGATCGACGCCGAGGGTCGGGCGACCGGAATTGCCGGCCGGGCGGACCGGGTCGCTCAAGGGGGTGACGGTGCCCGAAGGCGACAGCTCGGTCATGCCCCAGGTGGTCTGGACACGGGCCCCCAGGCGGGTCTCCAGACGCTCCATCAGGGCGGCCGGCATTGGCGCGCCGCCGACGACGATGCGCTTGAGGGTGGGCACATCCGCGCCTGTGGCTTCGAGATGTTCCAGCAGGCCGAGCCAGACGGTGGGCACGCCGACGGCGGTGGTGACGCCCTCGGCGCGGATCAGCCGGGCGAGGCTTTCCCCGTCGTTGTGGCGGCCGGGCAGGACCAGCTTGCCGCCGGCGGCCGGCACGGCGAAGGGCAGGCCCCAGGCGTTGGCGTGGAACATCGGCACCACGGCCAGAACGGCGTCGGCCCCGGAGACGGCCATGGCGTCGACCTGCAGCAGGCGCTGGGCGTGCAGGTAGCTGGAGCGATGGGTGAAGGTCACCCCCTTGGGGGCGCCGGTGGTGCCGGAGGTGAAGCAGAGGCCGCAGGGACTGGTCTCGTCGAACGCGCCCCAGGCCGGGCGGTCCTGGCAGGCCTCGACCAGCGGTTCGAGATTCAGGACCATGGGGCGGCCGGCGCCCTCGGCCGCGTCGCCGTCGATGACCAGCAGGCGTTCGACGCCGGCGGCGCGCTCGGCCACCTGGCGGGCCAGCGGCAGGAGGTCGGCGCTGACGATCAGGATGCGGGCCCCCGAGCGGTCCAGCATCCAGGCGATCTGGTCCGGGTGCAGGCGCGGGTTGAGGGTGTGGCAGACCGCCCCCATGCCCATGATGGCGTACCAGGCCTCGACATGGGCCTGGCTGTTCCAGGCCAGGGTGGCGATGCGATCGCCGAAGCGGCCGCCGAGGTTCTGCAGCACGCCGGAGACGCGGCGGCTGCGATCCTCGAGCGCGGCATAGCCGATCCGCGTGGTGGTCCCGTTCTCGCCGGCGGTGACGACCTCGCCACGCGGATGCCATTTGGCGGCGTGGGTCAGAACCTTGTCGAGCGTCAACGCGAAGGACTGCATGGCGCCGTCGATCATTGTCGCTCCGATGCCTTGAGGGGCAGTGGCGGCGAGAGAATGCCGTGGTTCCAGTTCCAGGGGATGGTCCCGACGGCGCGGCGGCGCAGGATGACGTCCTCGTGCAGGGCGTACATGCCCGGCATCAGCCCGGCCTTGGGAACCGGCTGGACCCCGTAGTCCATGTAGTGGCGCCCCGAGCCGTAAGGGTTCCAGCCGCCGCCGGGGTCGCCGGTCTTGATGAAGTCGACCCACTGGCCGGCCAGGGCGTTGCCGAAGGCGGCCTCTTCCGGCGTCGAGGGCATGCGCGGCCAGGCGGCCGGGAAGCGCTCGGAGAGGCCGAAGAAGTAGGGGATCTCCGAGGCGTGGAAGGCGTGCAGGCCGCGGCTGTCGGCGTCGGGGTAGCCGTGGTCGAACAGGTAGAGGTAGGCCGGTTGGCCGGCGGCGGTCTGCTTGGCGGCGACGCGCTCGGCGGTCCAGCCGTAGATGCTGTCGCGGACGTAGGCGTAGATGCTCTCCTGCATATCGCTGGCGGGATAGAGCTTCAGGAAGGCCTCGGCGTGGGGGCCGTATCGTTCGCGGATGGCGGCCTCGTAGACGGCGGCGGTGGCCGGCGGCTTGGGCGCCAGGAAGCGCAGGGAGCGGATCTCGCCGCTGTTGAAACCGACGAGGACCGGGACCGGGGCCTGTTCGCCGGCGTCGAAGACATCGACCAGTTGCTTGGGCAGCACCTTGCCGTCGATGTTGCCGAACGGCGGGTAGCCGGCCATCACCGCCTTCCAGGTCAGCTCGGTGGCGTCCATGGCCCGCAGGCGGACGAGACCGCGCACGCCGAGCTTGGATTCCAGATTGCTGCCGATCGTCTCGCCCGCCAGTTCGCCGTGGCGGGCCTCCTTCAGGGAGGGGGTCGAGATCATGTAGGCGCTCTCGATGATCGCCTTGTGGAACAGGCCCCGGGCCTTGGGCGCCGCCATCAGGTAGAGGATGGAGAGGCCGCCGGCCGACTCCCCGGCGATGGTGACATTGTCCGGATCGCCCCCGAAGGCGGCGATGTTGCGCTTGACCCATTGAAGGGCGGCGATCTGGTCGAGCAGGCCGTAGTTGCCCGAGACGCCGTCGGGCGACTCGGCGCTGAGGCCCGGGTGGGCGAGATAGCCGAGGACGCCGAGCCGGTAGTTGATGGAGACCACCATGACGCCGCGCCTGGCGAGGTTGGCGCCGTCGTACATCCCGCCGCGGGCGGAGCCGCTGACCAGGGAGCCGCCATGGATCCAGACCATGACCGGGGCCTTGGCGGCGCCCGGGGGTTTCCAGATGTTGAGGGAGAGGCAGTCCTCGCTGAAGGCCTTTAGGTCTTCGGAATAGATGCTGCCGGGCCGCGACGGCGGCTGGATGCAGGCCGGGCCGAAGGCGGTGGCGTCGCGAACGCCGGACCAGGTCGGGGCCGGGGTCGGCGGCTTCCAGCGGTTCTGGCCGGTGGGGGGGCCGGCGAAGGGGAGGTTCCTGAAGCTGTCGATGCCGTTGTTGGAGACGCCCCGGACCGCGCCGGCGGGGGACTGCACGATGGGGCCGGTGGCGGCGAGGGCGGGGGTGGTGAAGATGAGGCCGGCAAGGAGGGAGAGGGCCGACAGGCGCATGGGCACGGACCTTTGGGCGTTCGCCTCGGGGCGCCCTTCTCCCCTCGCGGGAGAAGGTGTCGGCGAAGCCGACGGATGAGGGGGCGCACCGGCTTCGGACACAGCCCGGCCTAACCATTTGCACGCGGCCGAGAGGACAAGGAGCCCCCTCATCCGGCCCTTCGGGCCACCTTCTCCCGCGAGGGGAGAAGGGAGACCAGAGGCGGCTTCGCTGACCTTCGAAATCGTCATGCGAAGACTTCCTTTGCCGCGGTCTCTTCGCGGCCCAGCGCCCGGCCGAGGAACAGGAACAGCACGACCGCCAGGACGTAGAAGGGAACAAGCGTGTAGAGGGCCAGCTGCAGGGAGTGGTCGGGCGAGATGGCCTTGAGCCAGTCGCTGGCGGCGCCGAGATAGGTGGGGCCGAGGCCGAGGCCGATCAGATTCATGACCAGCAGCAGCAGGGCCCCGGACAGCACGCGCTGGTGCGGCTTCACCTCTTCCTGGACCAGCGCCACCGAGGGCGACAGGTAGAAGTAGTTGAGGAACATCGGGACCGACAGGAACAGGATGGACGCCTGCCAGGTCGGGGCCCAGACGAAGCCGATGTAGAAAGGGACTGCCAGGGTGAGGGAAGCCGCAGGCAGCCAAGCGTAGGCCCGCTTGGTCTTCGGAACCAGCCAGTCGGCGAGCCGGCCGGCCAGGAAGATGCCGCCGCCGCCGGCGATGCCGATGACGAGGGCGTACCAGAGGGCGACCTGCTGCAGCGTCATGCCCTTTTCCCGCATCAGGAACAGGGTGGCGAAGTTGAGCAGGGCGTAGGTGACGAACTGGGTGGCGCCGCCGGCCAGGGCGGTGAGCCGCAGGACCGGGCGGGCGAAGAACATGGCGCAGGTGGCCCAGAAGCCTTCCCGGGGCGTGGTGTCGGCGGCGATCGCGGCTTGATCGAGGCCGCCGCGCGGGGGTTCGCGCAGGGTGAAGAAGACCAGGATGGCGGTGGCCACGCCGACCGCGCCGACGGCGACGAAGGCGCTGCGCCAGTCATAGGCCGCGGCGATGGAGGCCCCGAAGGCGACGCCGAGCATCTGGCCGATGGCAGGCCCAAGGTTGAACAGGCCGAGCGCCGTGCCGCGCGTGCCGGGGCCGAAATAGTCGCTGATGATGGCGTAGGAGGGCGGCACGCCGCCGGCCTCCCCCACCCCGACCGCCATGCGGGCCACGACCAGCTGCGGATAGCTGGAGGAGACGCCGCAGGCGATGGTGGCGGCGCTCCACAGGCCGCAGGCGACGGCCACCAGCTTGACCCGGTTGGTGCGGTCGGCCAGCCAGCCGACCGGGATCGAGATGGTGCAGTAGAAGAGGGCGAAGTAGAGCCCGGTGATCAGGCCGATCTGGCCGTCGGTGATCTGAAGGTCATCCTGGATCGGCTTGGCCAGGATCGACAAGAGCTGCCGGTCCAGGAAGTTGAGCACATAGACGAAGCAGAGGACGCCGAGGACGAACCAGGCGCGGGCGCCCGGTCTGGCGGGCGCCACTCCTGCTGAGAGGGGGGCGCCCGCCGTCTGGGGAGGAACTCCGGCCATCCTAGAAGTCGTAGCTCACCCGCACGCCGACGGTGCGCGGGCGCTGGGTGGCGTAGCGGTTGGCCACGAAGGCTTCGGGGTGGACGTAGGTGATCGAGTGGTCGTCGAACAGGTTTTCGACATAGGCGCCGACGGTGACCTTGTCGAAAGCCACGGCGAAGGCGCCGTTGACCACGTCCCAGCTCTCGGTGCGGTCATAGACCGGGCTGGGGACGGTCGGCCGGCCGGGGGTGTTGGGGAAGGACCCCGGGTAGGACCCGACGTGGGCGTAGACCATCGAGACGTTGCCCTCGACCCGGTCGGCGATCTGCCAGCGATAGTTGATATAGGCCGACAGCTGGAACTTCGGGAACGACAGGCGCGAGTTCGGTTCGGCGCCCGAGATTGCCGCCTCGGCCGCCGTCAGGTCGGTGACCTTGGCGTCGTTGAGCGAGCCGTTGAGGCCCAGGGTCAGGCCCTCGACCGGCAGGGCCATGATCTCCCACTCGATGCCCTTGGACACCGCGCCGCCGATGTTGGTGGCGAACTGGACGGAGTCGGAGACGCGGTTGGCCTGGACCTGGATGTTCTGCCAGTCGATGTAATAGACGGCCAGGTTGGCGTAGAGCTTGCCGTCGAACCAGCGTCCCTTCAGCCCGACCTCGTAGTTGGTCAGGTCGTCGGAATCGGCGCCCGGCGGGATGATCAGGTCGGTCGGATCGACCAGGCTGGGCCGGCCGGCGAAGGCATTGACCACCGGTGTGCGGAAGCCGGTCGAGTAGGTGAAGTAGGTGGTCATGTTCGGCACGGGCCGCCAGGACATGCTGAACTTCCACGACGGGTCGGTGGCTTCAACCTTCTTGCCCGTCGCCTTGGCAATCGGGGTGATCGTCAACGGCCCGGGAATGAAGAACAGCGCGTTGACCAGGTAGTTGGAATTGTAGCCGCCTTCGGTGAACCCCTGGGTATCGACCGAGCCGTAGCGCATGCCGCCGGTGACCCACCAGTCGTCGGTGAAGCGGTAGGTCAGCTCGCCGAACAGCGCCTTCTCGTGACCGTTAAAGTGGGTGTACTGCTTCTGGTAGTACTCGTCCGTCAGGCCGGTGATGCCGCGCAGGGCCAGGAACTCTTCGGTCGAGCGGTACTGGTAATCGAAGTCCAGACGGCGATCCATGTAGAAGCCGCCGATCGACCAGTCCCAGCGGCCGCCGGGGTCGGAGACCAGCCGGACCTCCTCCACGAAGGTGTCCTGGCGGCCGACGCCGTCGAGGCCGAAGGCGATGGCGCCGCCGAAGGTGCCGGCCAGATCGACGAAGAACAGCTGGTCATAGAGGGACTTGGTCGTCGAGCTGGTCAGCTTGGCGCCGTCGAACTGGTATTCGACGGTAGCGTTATAGTTGGTCAGCTTGCCGACGAAGAGGTCGGGCCGGTCGGAGACCCGTTTGTCCCAGCCGAGCGCCGGGTTGATCAGGCCGGAGTCCTCGGGGCGCGACTTCTCGTAGGAGGCCAGGAACTTGACCGACAGCCGGTCGGTCGGCTCCCACAAGAGGTTCACCCGGCCGCCCCAGTCGACGAGGCTGTTGGAGTTGTCCTTGCCGGTGCCGAGGTTCTCGGTCCAGCCTTCCTCGTCGCGATAGAAGCCGACGGCGCGCAGGCCCAGCTTGTCGTCGACCAGCGGCACATTGACCATGGCGCTGTAGCGCTGGCGCAGGCCGTCGCCGTCCGTCTGGCCGATATCGACCAGGGCCGACATGTCGAAGTCGTTGAGATCGGGGTTCTTGGTCAGGATGCGCAGGGCGCCGGCCAGCGAGCCGGAGCCGAACAGGGTGCCCTGCGGCCCGCGAAGGAACTCGACCCGCTCGACGTCGTAGAGGGCGGGGTCGATGTTGGTGGAGTTGCCGACGTTGGAGATCGGCAGTTCGTCGATGTAGACGGCGACCGTGCCCTGCAGGTTGGCGCCGTAGCCGTTGGTGGCGACGCCGCGGGCGGTGAAGTTGTTGAAGTTGGCGGTCGGGCGGTTGAGCACGACGCCGGGGGTCTCGATCGCCAGGCCCTCGAAGCCGACGATGCCCTTGGCGGTCAGCTCTTCCTGGCCATAGGCGGTGACGCTGAGCGGCACGTCCTGGATGTTCTCGTCGCGGCGGGTGGCCGAGATGATGACCTCGTCGACGTCGGTGCTTTCCGCCTTGGCGGGCGCGGGGGCCGGCGTGGCCTCGGTTTGGCAGAGCGCGGGCGACGCAGCGCCCAAAGCGACGGCGCAGGCCGTCGCGAGCAGATAACCCTTCATCATTCCCTCCCTTCGGCGCCCGTCTTGATGCGGGGCCGTTGGGAGGACGATGCAACGACGTTCGCCCAGCTGTCAACATTCACTCTCACGAGCGTGAATGTTTTTCGGAACGCGCGTTTGAGGGGGTGAGGCGATGCCCCCCTCCCCGCTGTCATCCTCCGGGGCCGCGCAGCGGCGACCGGGGGACCCAACTGTCCGCGTGATAATGGCCGGGAGTCTGTCCGGAGCCGGCATGGGTCCCCCGGTCCGCTGCGCGGCCGGAGGATGACAGCGGTAGGGAAAGGCGGGAGCCTAGAAGCTCTTGGGCAGCCCCAGCACGTGGGTGCCGACGTGGCTGAGGATCAGGTTCGTCGAGATCGGGGCCACCTGGTAGAGGCGCGTTTCGCGGAACTTGCGCTCGATGTCGTATTCCTCGGCGAAGCCGAAGCCGCCGTGGGTCTGGACGCACATGTCGGCGGCGTACCAGCTGGCCTCGCTGGCCAGCATCTTGGCCATGTTGGCCTCGGTGCCGCAGGGCTCATCCGCGTCGAACATGGCGGCGGCCTTGTCGACCATCAGGCCGGCGGCCGTGACCTGCACATGGGCGCGGGCGATGGGGAACTGGATGCCCTGGTTCTGGCCGATGGGACGACCGAAGACCTCGCGCTCTTTCGCATAGGCCGAGGCGCGGTCGATGAAGAACTTGCCGTCGCCGATGCATTCGGACGCGATCAGGATGCGCTCGGCGTTCATGCCGTCGAGGATATATCTGAAGCCCCGGCCCTCACTCCCGATCAAGTTCTCGACCGGGACTTCCAGGTTGTCGAAGAACAGCTCGGTGGTGGCGTGGTTGAGCATGGTGCGGATCGGCCGGATGGTCAGGCCATTGTTCACCGCCGACCGCATGTCGACGAGCAGGACGCTCATGCCGTCGGAGGTCTTGGCCACCGCCTCGCGCGGGGTGGTGCGGACCAGCAGGACCATCAGGTCGCTGTGTTCGGCGCGGGAGATCCAGATCTTCTGGCCGTTGACGACGTACTTATCGCCTTCCCGCCTGGCGAAGGTGCGCAGGCGGGTGGTGTCGGTGCCGCTGGTCGGTTCGGTGACGCCGAAGGCCTGCAGCCGCAGATCGCCGCTGGCGATGGCCGGCAGGTACTTCGCCTTCTGCTCGGGCGTTCCGTGCCGCAGGATGGTGCCCATGGTGTACATCTGGGCGTGACAGGCGCCGCCGTTGCAGCCCGAGCGATGGATCTCCTCAAGCACCGCCGTCGCCGCGCCGAGCCCGAGGCCCGAGCCGCCGTACTCCTCCGGGATCAGCACCGACAGGAAGCCGGCCTCCGTCAGGGTGGTGACGAACTCGGTCGGATAGGTGCGGTCGCGGTCGAGCGCCTGCCAGTAGGAGCCGGGGAAACCGGCGCAGAGCCTGGCGACCGCTTCGCGGATCTCGGGGAAGGACTGGGTCACGGATGGTCCCTAGAAAATCGTGTAGCCGCCGTCGATGACGAGGCTGTCGCCGGTATGGAAGCGGCTGGCGTCGGACGCGAGATAGACGGCCAGACCGGCGAAGTCGTCCGGCTCGCCCCAGCGGCGCATCGGCACGCGGCTGATGACCTTTTCGTTGAACTTGTCGTTGGCCTGGGCCCCGGCGGTCATGTCCGAACGGATCCAGCCCGGCAGCACGGCGTTGGCGCGGATGCCGTAGCGGGCGAACTCGACGGCGAGACCCCGGATCATCGCCTGCACGCCGGCCTTGGTCGAGGCGTAGGCCTGGTTGCGCGGGGCGCCGTGGATGGCCGAGGTCGAGGAGGTGACCAAGAGGCTGCCGCCCGGATCGCCGGCCTGGGCCCGCTCGACCATGTGCTTGGAGGCTTCGCGGAAGGTCCAGAAGACGGCGTCGAGGTTGACGGTGGTGACCCGGCGCCAGTTCTCGGTGGTCATCTCGGTGAAGGCCGCGCCCTTGCCGACCCCGGCGTTGGCGACCACGAAGTCGAGGCGGCCCATCTCTTTCAGGGCCTCGGCCGTGGCGTCGATGATGGCCTGTTCATTGGCGACATCGACCTGGCGGACCATGACCCGGGTCCCGTGGGCCTTGAGGACCTGTTCGGCATGAGCGTTCTTGTCGGGGTTCTGGCCCCAGATGACGACGTCGGCGCCAGCCTGGGCCAGGCCCTCGGCCATGCCAAGCCCGATGCCGCCGTTGCCGCCGGTCACCAGGGCGACCTTGCCGGTCAGGTCGAAGGGCTTGAAGGTCATCGGGGTCTCCTTGCTGAGTCTCCCCATTGTCGTCGGGCGCCCCTGCGGAGGGCAAGCACCGTCAGACCGTATTGAACACAACCTGTATTTGCGCAATGTTTTCCACAGGCGGGCGGACAGGAGGGCCGACCGCCGCTTCCAGCGTCAGTACAAGAGCCTCTCCGGTGTGACCCGGATCACGATGAGGGGCCTCACAACCTTGTAGTGTTTCCGAGTCCTGACCGAGGAGCCGTCATGCCCGGATTGTCGAACTTCCGCCGTCGCCTTGCCGACGTCGCCCTGGCCGAACTGGCCAACTATGGCGGCATTCCGGAGACCGATCCGCCGCTGCGACCGCGAATCTACAAGACCTACCTGGCCGACCTGGCGCTCGCCGATCCGAACGACCCGCAGGGCTGGGCGATGCCGGCGGACATCACCAGCTGGGCCTGGTCGGCGACCTTCATCTCCTGGTGCGTCAGCCAGGCCGGCGCCAAGCGGCAGGAGTTCGACTTCTCGATCCGCCATTCGACCTTCACCCAGAAGGCCATCGCCGACGCCCTGCAGAACAGGGGCCTGTTCCGCGGTCGCCGGATCGGCGACTACGCCCCGCAGATCGGCGACCTGATCGTCGCCAATCGCGCCAAGGGCAAGATCACCTACGACCAGGCGGCGACCAACAACAACTTCCCCAGCCACAGCGCCATCGTCGTCGATTTCACGGTTCGGAACGGCGTGCGCTTTGCGGTGACCATCGGCGGCAACGAGGGCGACACGGTCGGTCGCACGGAGGTGGCCCTGACCGCCGCCGGCCTGGTCAAGCAGCGGACGATCAACCCCTATGTCTGCGTCATCGAGACCCTGAAGGAGGACGGCCCGGCCCCGGCCGCGACGGTGAAGTCCACGGGCCTGCCGGCCAGCTTCAGGGGCCACGGGACCTTCTTCCACGACATGGCCGCGACCATCGCCGACTACGGCTCGATCCCCAATGTCGTCGCCGCCATGCAGCGGGCCGGCATGGGCCATGCCTGGGTGCGCATCCACGGGGTTTCGGCCTACGCCGGGAAGGCCAAGGCGGACAACAAGGAGATGATCGCCGCCCTGAAGACGGCCGGCATCGCCGTCGCCGGCTGGGGCTGGTGCCAGGGGGCGAACCCCAAGGGCGACGCCGCCCTGGCCGTCAAGGAGCTGAAGGACTACGGCCTGACCGACTATGTCGCCGACATCGAGCCCGGGGTGAACAACGCCCAGTGGACGGCGCTGGAGGTGCAGCAGGTCTGCGAGGGCGTGCGCAAGGCCGGCCTGGGCGGCGGGCTGGCGGTGTCCAGCTTCGCCCTGGTCGACTGGCATGAACCGCAGGTGATGAAGGCCGCCGCGCCCTTCATCGACGCCTGGGCGCCGCAGGTCTACTGGTTCAACTTTCCCAACAGCAAGATGGTCCAGCAGTTCCAGCGGCCGGGCGGCGGCGCCTACACGGCCGGCGATCCGGGGCAGTATGCCGACCTCTGCCTCGACCGCTGGGCGGCCCTGACGGCGCCGACCGCCAAGCCCCTGATCATGACCGGCCAGGCCTACTGGGGCGAGAGCAACTTCACCCAGGCCCAGGCCGACGCCAAGCTCGCCGCCTTCCTGAAGAGCTGGAACGGCTACAGCCGCATCGCCGGCCTCAACTGGTGGCATCTCGGCGGCGGCTCAGGGATGAGCCACGCCATGCTGGAAGCCATCGTCGCCGCCAGGCTTGCGGCCAAACCCTACAGCTGAGTTCACCAGACCGGAGGTTGTCATGCGTGCTCTTCAACAGACCCGGGCCGGCGTCGCCGCCGTGCTCGCCGTCCTCGTCCTCTCGCTGAGCGGCGGCGGAGTCCTGGCCCAGGACACCCCCCCTGCGCCGGCCGAGCAGGCCGGGACGGCAACGGCGCCGCAGGCGCAACCCCCGGCCCCGAAGACCGAAGCCCCCGCGCCCGGCACGGAAACCCCGGCGGGGGATACCGACCAGGACACGGCCAACGACCAGACCCCGGGGCCCGGCGTCTATGACGCGGTCTTCAAGACCCTGTTCATCGCCATGGTGCTGGCGCTGGTGCTGGAGTCGGCGCTGGCCGTGGTCTTCAACTGGCGGCCCTTCCTGTACTACTTCGACGGTCGCGGCGTCCGCACCCCCGTCTCCTTCGGCTTCGCCCTGGCCATCGCCGGCGCCTTGCAGTTCGACCTGGTCACCCGGCTCTACATCGCCAGCCAGGCCGACCCGGTAACGACGGATCTCGGTCCCGTCGGCTATATCCTGACCGGCCTGGTCCTGGCCGGCGGCAGTTCGGCGGTGAACACCATCCTGCGCGGCCTCGGCCTTCGCCAGATGGGCGCCCGCGAAGACGTGGTCGCCCGGCCGCCGCCGACCATGGCCTGGATCTCCGTCTCCCTGACCCGCAAGACCGCGGTCGGGCCGGTCGAGGTGTTCGTCACCGACGCCGGCGGCGTCGCCACCCTGGTCGGGATGATCACCGGCGACTCGCATCCCCCCGGCCTGCTCCGCTGGCTGATCCGGGACGACATGCGCTTCCCGACCGCCGGCGGCCATGCCCTGCTCGGCAACGCCGACTACAGCGTCAGCGTCGCCGGCAAGGACCGGAACGGCCAGCCCGTCACCGACACCTGGGGCCCGTTCCACATCGGGGCCGGGGCCATCGTCGACCTGACCCTGACCGCCTAGCCTGCGGCGGGGCCCGGGATATCGTGCAGGTCCGCCGCCTGACGCTTTCAGGCCCGGACCATCCGGGCCTAGATAGCCGCCATGAGCGTGGAATCGGTCTTCGACGACATCATCGTGGGCGCGGGCTCGGCCGGCTGTCTGCTGGCCAACCGGCTGTCGGCCGATCCGGCCCGCAAGGTGCTGATCCTCGAGGCGGGCGGCAAGGACGACTGGGTCTGGCTGCACATCCCGGCCGGCTATCTGTTCGCTATCGGCAATCCGCGTTCGGACTGGATGTATCAAACCGCCGCCGAGGAGGGGCTGGGCGGCCGGGCCCTGGCCTATGCTAGGGGCAAGGTGCTGGGCGGCTCATCAGCCATCAACGCCATGATCTACATGCGTGGCCAGGCGGCCGACTATGACGGCTGGCGTCAGCTGGGACTGGAAGGCTGGGGTTGGGAGGACGTGCTGCCGGCCTTTCTCAAGCATGAGGACCATGTCGCGCCGCCCAATGGCCTGCACCGGTCGGGCGGCGAATGGCGGGTGGAGTATCCGCGCATCGGCTGGGAGATCCTCGACGCCATCCGCGAGGCGGCGGCGGCGGCCGGGCATCCCAAGGTCGATGATTTCAACACCGGCGACAACGCCGGCTCCTCCTACTTCCAGGTCAACCAGCGGCGCGGCCTGCGGGTCAGCGCCGCGACCGCCTTCCTCAAGCCGGTGCTGAAACGGCCGAACCTGAAGCTGGAAACCGGCGTCACGGTCGATCGGGTGCTGATCGAGGATGGCCGCGCGACCGGCGTTGTCTATCGCCGGCATGGGAAGACGGTCACCGCCCGGGCGCGGGGCGAGGTGGTGCTCAGCGCCGGGGCCATCGGCTCGCCGGCCATCCTGCAGCGGTCGGGGATCGGCGATCCGGCCCGGCTGCAGGCGGCGGGGATCGCCGTCGTGCATGCCGCGCCCGGCGTCGGCGCCAACCTGCAGGACCATCTGCAGATCCGGCCGGTCTTCAAGGTCAGCGGCGTGCGGACGCTGAACACCGACTACGCCAACCTCCTGCGGCGCGGGATGATGGCCATCGACTACGCCCTGTTCCGGCGCGGTCCGCTGACCATGGCCCCCTCGCAGGTCGGGCTGTTCGCCAAGTCCAGCCCCCGCTACGCCACCGCCAACCTGGAGTTCCACTTCCAGCCCCTCTCCCTCGACAAATGGGGCGACGGCATGCACCCGTTCGGGGCCTTCACGGCCAGCGTCTGCAACCTGCGCCCGACCAGCCGGGGGGAGGTTCACATTACCTCGCCCGATCCGGACACGCCGCCGCGCATCGCCCCCGGCTATCTCTCGACCGAGGAAGACCGGCAGGTGGCGGTCGAGGCCCTGCGGCTGACGCGCGACATCGTCGGCCAGGCGCCGCTGGCGAAATACCGGCCCGAGGAATACCGCCCGGGCGCCGAAAAGACCTCCGACGCCGAACTGCTGGCGGCGGCCCAGGCCCTGGGCACGACCATCTTCCACCCGGTCGGCACGGCCGCCATGGGACCGGACGGGGATGCCGGCGCCGTGCTGGACGCGCGGATGCGGGTGCGCGGGGTGGGCGGGCTGCGGGTCATCGACGCCTCGGCCATGCCCCGCATCGTCAGCGGCAACACCAACTCCCCGACCCTGATGATGGCCGAGAAGGGCGCGGCGATGCTGATCGCCGACCGGACCGCCTGATTCCCCTGCGACCGGCGGGCCGATGGCAGGACGCCCCCGGATCGTCTAAGCAGGGCGCATGGCCGACTCCGCCGACCTTTCCGCGCCGTCCCGCCCCGCCACCGCCCGCTTCGAGAAGCGCAAGGAGGCGGTGCTGGCGGCCGCCATCGAGGTGCTCAACAAGGAGGGCCTCAAGGGCATGACCCTGGCGGACGTCGCCGCCAGGGTCGACCTGACGACGACCAGCGTCACCTACTATTACCGGCGCAAGGAGCTGCTGGCGGTCGACTGCTTCCTGCATGGGTTGCGGCGGCTGGAGGCGATGGTCGAGACGGCCGGCGCGCAGGACGAGCTGGCCGGGCGGATCGGGGCGCTGCTTGACGAGCACCTGGCGCTGCAGACGCGAGTGCGCGGCCGGGCCGAGCCGCCGCTGACCATCTTCAGCGACGTGCGGGCGCTGAGCGACGAGCATCGGGCGCCGGTGGCCGAGGCCTACCGCGCCCTGTTCGACAAGGTGCAGGCGCTGTTCGCGGCGCCGGGCTACTTCCACCTCGACCGGCTGGCCCGGTCGGCGCGGGCCCATATGCTGCTGGAGCAGCTCTACTGGTCGTCGGCCTGGCTGTCGCGCTACGATGTCGAGGATTTCCCCCGCCTGCGGGCGCGGATGTTCGATGTTCTGTGCAAGGGGCTGGCCGCGCCGGGGCGGGGCTTCGAGCCGACGCCGCTGGCCATCGCGCCGCGTCCCATCGACGTCGGCGGCGGCGATGCGGCCAGCGAGACCTTCCTGCGGGCCGCCACGCCGCTGATCAACGAGCGCAGCTATCGCGGCGCCTCGGTCAGCGCCATCACCGGGCGGCTGAACCTGACCAAGGGCGCCTTCTACCACCACATGGAAGCCAAGGACGACATCGTCGTCGCCTGTTTCGACCGCACCTTCGAGGTGATCCGCGCCACCCAGGAAGCGGCCCTGACCGGGGCCGCCGACCAGTGGCAGGCGCTGTCCAGTTCGGTCGCCTCGCTGGTCGCCCGGCAGGCCGAGCCGGACGGGCTGCTGCTGCGGTTCTCGGCCCTGCAGGCCCTGCCTGAGGCCATGCGAGCCAGCGCCGTGTGGCGAGCCGACCGGGTCAGCCAGCGGTTCGCCTCGATGATCGCCGACGGGGCGGCCGACGGCTCGATCCGGCCGGTCGATCCCTTCCTGGCCGCCCAGATGGTCAGCGCCGCCGTCAACGCCGCCGCCGACCTGATCGCCTGGACCGACGGCCTGACGCCGGAGAAGGTCACCGACGTCTATGCCAGGCCAGCGCTGATGGGCCTGCTGGTCTCCTGATTCCTATGGCGGGAACGGCCAGTTTCCCAATGCGGCTGCGACATTTCTGATTTTTTGAATTTCGGGTTTGTCGCTCCCGGCGACCGCTGTATGATCAATGGCAAGGGAGAAAACCGCCAATGAGCATCAGTCTGGACGGCAAGGTGGCGGTGATCACCGGGGCGGCCTCGGGCATCGGCCGGGCCAGCGTCGAGCGGTTCGTCGAGGCCGGGGCGAAGGTGCTGGCGGCCGACATCGATGAGGCCGGTGGCCGCCTGCTGGAAGCCACCTTCCCCGGCCAGGTCGTCTTCCAGAAGTGCGACGTCATGAGCGAGGACGATATCGCCGTCGCCATGGAGGTCGCCTCCCAGACCTTCGGCGGGCTCGACATCCTGTTCAACAACGCCGGGGCCGGCGGCTCGCCCACCTCGCTGGAGGAAATGACCGGCGAGCTGTGGGACTTCAGCCAGAACCTGCTGCTGCGCTCGGTGGCGCTCGGCATGCGCTATGCCATCCCGCACATGAAGGCGCGCGGCGGCGGGGCCATCGTCAACACGGCCAGCGTCGCGGCCCTGTCGGCCGGCATGGGGCCGATCGCCTATTCGGCCGCCAAGGCCGGGGTGCTGCACCTCAGCAAATGCGCGGCGGCGGAGCTCAGCAAGTACAACATCCGGGTCAACGCTATCTGCCCGGGCTTCATCCTGACCAACATCTTCACGCCTGGCGAGATGCCCAGCCAGATCAAGACGGCGGTGCAGCTTACTATGCGAAGTGCGGCTGGCGCGGCCCAACCGATCCAGCGGCCCGGCGAGGCCGACGACATCGCCCAGGCGGCCCTCTACCTGGCCAGCCCGGCCAGCAGCTTCGTGACCGGCACCCACATCCTCGTCGATGGCGGCATGCTGGTCGGCCCGCGCCACAGCTGGGATCCGGAAGAACAAGCCCGGCGGCTGGCCGAGCGCGAGAAGCTCTGGGCCGGCGCCGCCGAGCTCGCCAAATCCGACGCTTGACCTGACCCAGCGGCAAACACCGACACTCGACCCAACCAACACGCGAAACGCCCAGGAACCTCCCCGATGGCCGACTCCGCCGAAGCCCTGTTCAAAGACATCGATCCGGTCGCCCTGCGCGAGAAGTACCGCGCCGAACGGGACAAGCGCCTGCGGGCCGACGGCAACCAGCAGTATGTCGAGATCACCGGCGACTACAGCCGCTACCTCGAAGACCCCTATGTGAAGCCGGGCTTCAGCCGCGAGCCGCTGGCCGACGAGGTCGAGGTGGTGGTGATCGGCGGCGGCTTCGGCGGCCTGCTGGCCGGGGCGCGGCTGCGCGAGGCCGGCATCGACCAGGTGCGCATGATCGAGAAGGGCGGCGATTTCGGCGGCACCTGGTACTGGAACCGCTATCCCGGCGCGGCCTGCGATATCGAAAGCTATGTCTACCTGCCGCTGCTCGAAGAGGTCGGCTACATGCCGGTCGAGAAGTACACCCGCGCGCCGGAAATCCTCGACTACTGCCAGCGCATAGGCCGCCACTTCGACCTCTACCGCGACGCCCTGTTCCAGACCGAGGTCAAGGACATGACCTGGGACGAGGACGCCAGGCGCTGGACCATCCGCACCAACCGCGGCGACGCCATGAAGGCCCGCCATGTGATCATGGCCAACGGCCCGCTGCACCGGCCCAAGCTGCCGGGCATCCCGGGCGTCGAGAGCTTCAAGGGCCACACCTTCCACACCAGCCGCTGGGACTATGACTACACCGGCGGCGATCCGATGGGGAACCTCAGCGGCCTGGCCGACAAGCGGGTCGGCATCATCGGCACCGGGGCGACCAGCGTGCAATGCGTGCCGCACCTGGGCGCGGCGGCCAAGGAACTGTTCGTCTTCCAGCGCACCCCCTCCTCCATCGACGTGCGCAACAACCGGCCTACCGATCCCGAGTGGGCGGCGAGCCTGGAACCCGGCTGGCAGCAGGCGCGGATGGACAATTTCAACGTCCTGGTCAGCGGCGGCTGGCAGAAGGAAGACCTGGTCAACGACGGCTGGACCGACATCATCCGCAACCTCGGCCTCGCCGCCGCGCGCCGCGCCGCCAAGGGCGAGATGGGCCCGGGCGATCCGATGGAGCTGCTGCAGCTGGCCGACTTCCAGAAGATGGAATCGATCCGCGCCCGCGTCGATCAGGTGGTCGCCGACCGGCAGAAGGCCGAGGCGCTGAAGCCCTGGTACAACCAGTTCTGCAAGCGGCCCTGCTTCCACGACGAATACCTGGACACCTTCAACCGCCCGAACGTCCATCTGATCGACACCGACGGCAAAGGCGTCGACCGGATCACCGAGAAGGGCGTGGTGGTGAACGGCGTCGAGTACGAGCTCGACTGCCTGATCTACGGCACCGGCTTCGAGGTCGGCACCAGCTACGCCCGCCGCGCCGGCTATGAAGTGACCGGCAAGGACGGGGTGACCCTCAGCCAGAAGTGGGCCGACGGGGTTTCGACCCTGCACGGCATGCATTCGGTCGGCTTCCCCAACTGCTACATCTTCGCCAACAGCCAGTCGGGGTTCACCGCCAACTACCCCCACATGCTGAACGAGCAGTCCAAGCACGCCGCCTACATCATCAGCGAAGCTCACGCCCGCCAGGCCACCGTCGTCGAGGCGACGCCGGCGGCCGAGGAAGCCTGGGTGCAGGAGGTGATCGACAGCGCCATCCAGCGCCAGAAGTTCGCCGAGGAATGTACGCCGGGGTATTATAACAACGAGGGCCAGCCCAGCGCCTTGGCGGCGCGCAACGGGCCCTATGGCAAGGGCTCGATGGCCTTCATCGAACTGATCGAAGAGTGGCGGAAGACCGGCGAACTCGAAGGGCTGTCTCTGAGCTGACTCCCTCCCTCCCCGAATGGGGAGGGCAGGCGCGCGTTGCGCGCCGGGTGGGGCAGTGGGTCACCGGCTCCACCGGCTAGGCGTCTCAGTGGTTGGTCGCGAACGTCAGTGACCGACTTCCCCACCCGACGCGCGTAACCGCGCGTCTGCCCTCCCCAGTTCGGGGAGGGATGTGTTGCGGCAGGTCGTCAACAGGCGCACCCTCCAAGGCGGAACTTCGGTCCGGCTCCGCCATTGGGCTTGCCATGGTCGCTCACCTCGATGCTCCGACGCCATCGCGCGCCGCGCCCTGGATCTCTGACTTCGCCTGGGAGAACGGGCGACTTCGGATCCGCAAGACCGACATCAAACTGAGCCTCAACGGCCCGGTGCTCGCCGAGATCGCCGCCTGGGCCCTGTGGCTCGCCCTGCTTTGGCCGGTGGCCTTCCTGGCAAGGCAGGGCCGCCGGCAACCGCTGGCCATCTGGTTCGCGCCCGAGCGGCCAAGGCCCTGGTACCTGGTGCGGGCCGCGGCGATGTGGGCTGGCATCGATGTCGCCCGGCGGCCGGAAGAGGCGGACGCGGCCTTCTACTTCGACGACGTGACGGTGGGTTTGCCGGAAAGCGCGGGTCGCTTGCGCGGCCTCAACTTCGGCTGCGCCGACGTCTCCAAGAGCCATGTGGCGGCGGTGTTCGAGGCGGTGTTCGGCTATCCCCTGAGCGTCGATCCGATGATCACGGCCGGGCCGATCGTGGAGAAGTCGGAGAAGAACGGGGTCCATGACGGCCGTATCGTCGAGGGACCGCTCGCGCCCCGACCGGGCCATGTCTACCAGAAGCTCATCGACACCGCCGACCGGAGCGGCGCATGCCACGACCTGCGCACCCCCTGCGCCGGCGGGGCGCCGGTGCTGGTCTGGACCAAGCTCAAGCCGGCCGGGCGCCGCTTCGCCATCCAGAACCGACGGGCCACGCTGCACGCGCCGGCTGAGGTGTTCAGCCCCCGCGAACTGGCCCTGATCGTCGCGTTCAACGCCCGGATGGGCGCCGACTGGGGCGGCCTCGACATCCTTCGTGATCGCCAGGACGGAAGAATCTACATCGTCGACGTGAACAAAACCGACCTTGGGCCGCTTATCGCCCTCTCGTGGATCGACAAGATCCGTTCAATGAGCCGGCTTGCAGTGGCTCTGGAAAGGTTGGTTTGTCGTGGGTGAGCCGAGCATGAACGGCGATCGTCTGGGCGAGCGGTTCGCCGCCTTCCTGGAAGACTCGGCGTTTCCCTGCGTCGGGGCCAAGTCGGCGCTGGCCCGGGCCGAGATGGAGATCATCGAGGCGCGGGACGTCCGCTCGTCCTGGGACGACACCACCATCTTCGCCGCCGTCACTCGCTTCGCCGCCCGCTACAAGGCCGACCCGCACCCGTTCCAGAGCCTGGCCGTGGTCTTCCATCAGCCGGACCAGATGGAGGAGGCGGCCTTCGAGACCGCCCTCTGGCAGCGGCTGCAATCGCTGGCCGATAAGGACGCCTTCAACGGCTATCTGCACGATCCGCGCGTCAGCGACGACGTCGACAGTCCGCACTTTGCCATGAGCTTCGGCGAGGAGGCCTTCTTCGTCGTCGGTCTGCATCCGGGCGCCAGCCGCCTGGCCCGGCGCTTCGAGCGGCCGGCCATCGTCTTCAACCCGCACGGCCAGTTCGAGACCCTGCGCGAGCAAGGCCGCTACGACAAGCTGCGCGCCTCGATCCTCAAGCGCGACGTGGCCATCGCCGGCTCGACCAACCCGATGCTGGCCGGCCATGGCGAGATTTCGGCCGCGCGCCAGTACAGCGGCCGACAGGTGGGGCCGCGCTGGACCCCGCCGTTCAAGTCGCCGCCGGCCCTGACCTGCCCCTACGATCCGAACGCGCCCAAGACCGGCAACGCCAATGACAATTGAGATCGCGCCGCGCACCGGCGTCGCCTTCCGGCTGAACGCCGGCCAACGGCTGCGGGTCATCGATCCGCAGGGCGAGCAGGTCTCCGACATGCTGGCGTTCAGGGCCGACGACACGGCCGAGGTGATCAGTTCGGGACGCAGCCTCGACTATGCCAGCAAGCTGTACCTGACGACCGGCGATCCGCTCTATTCCAACCGCAGCAACGTCATGCTGCGCATCGTCGAGGATACGGTCGGGCGGCATGACTTCCTGTTGACGCCCTGTTCCAAGGACACCTTCCGGATCATCTACGGCGACGAGCATCCGCACCGGGGCTGTTTCGGCAACCTGGCCGAGGCGCTGGAACCCTATGGGGTGACGCCGGACCAGATCCCGACGGCGTTCAACATCTTCATGAATGTGACGGTCGATCCGGCCACCGCCGAGCTCAAGGTCGAACCGCCGCTCAGCAAGGCCGGCGACCACATCCTGCTCGAGGCGGAGATGGACCTGGTGGTCGCCCTGACCGCCTGCTCGGCCCTGCAGTCGAACAACTACAGCTTCAAGCCGATCCACTACGCGATCGAGGGATAGCCGGCCTGCGGCGCGGCGGGGACATGTACCCCGCCTCGCCAACTCTTTCAGAATGTAGAGCCGACCCCACCCGGGGTACGTGTCCCCTCTCCTACCGCCGGTAGCGGGGACACGTACCCCGGGCGCCGCCTCATGGCCTCCTGACTCATTGCGGAAGCTGGGTCCATGTCCCCATTGACTCCCTCACACAGTATGCGCCATACACTGTGTGTCACACACTATGTGACGCCAAGGCGAAGCTGTGATGTCCGAGACCGATCTGTTTGAGAGCCTGAAGCTGGAGCTGCGCCGGGGATCCCTGATCCTGGCGGTGATGGCCCGGCTGAAGACCGAGCAATACGGCTATTCCCTGCGCGTCGCCCTGGCCGAGGACGGGCTGGAGATGGAGGAAAGCACCCTCTATCCCCTGCTGCGCCGGCTGGAATCGCAAGGCCTCCTCGACTCCGAATGGCGCGAGGAAGACCGGCGCAAGAAGCGGTTCTACCGCCTCAGCGCCCAGGGCCAGACCATGCTGGAGCGTCTGGCGGCCGAGTGGCGGAGAATCTCCGCCTCGCTCGACCGGATGCTCTGAACCCACACAACAATCTGACACGGAGGGGGCGATGACCCTGCTGGACCAATATCTGAAAGCCGTGGCGGCGCAGCTGCCCAAGGACGCCCGGGACGACATTGTCGCCGAGCTGCGCGACATGATCCTCACCCGCTTCGAGGCGAAGGAGGAGGAACTCGGACGGCCGCTGACGGACGGCGAGCAGGAGGCGATCCTGCGCGAGGTCGGCCATCCGCTGGCCGTCGCCGGGCGGTATCACACCGGGGCCAACCATCTGATCGGGCCGGAACTGTATCCCTACTTCCTGTTCGCGGTGAAGATCGGGCTGGCGGCGCTCATCGTCATCACCCTGTTGGCCTCGGCCATCCAGGTTCTGGTCGGCGAGCTGAGCTTAAGTGAAGGCATCGGCCACGCCTTCAGCAACATCGTCTCGGGCGGCATCACCCTGATCGGTTTCGCCGCCATCGCCGGCTTCATCATCGAGCGGCAGCCGGAGAAGCCGAAGTTCCTGCGCGAATGGCGGGTCAAGGACCTGCACCTGTTCGAGTTCGCCGCCTTCGACACCGAGGCGCTCGAACGCAGCTTCAAGGAAGGACAGAAGGGCAAGAGCATGAGCGTCACCATGGGCTTCAAGTCGAGCTCTCCGGCGGCCAACGCCCTGGGCGCGGCCATGGGCCTGACCGTCCTGCTGCTGTGGTGGACCGGCGTGTTGCCGATCGCCGACCTGCGCCCCGGCGCCGGCAGCTGGGTGATGGACGGCATCGACTACGGGGCCATCCTGACCAGCATTGTCGAAGTCGCCTTCTGGCCGATCCTCGCCTACCTCGCGGCCCGCATCGGCCTGGAGCTGTTCCGGGCCTGGCGGCCGGGGGCGCGGCGGGTCGCGGCGCTGGGTCAGCTGACCCTGGCGCTCGTGCGGCTGGGCGGTCTGCTGTGGCTGTGGAGCTATTCTCCCCTGTCGCCGGTCATCCATGTGGACTCGATGCAGGCCCTGATCGATGGCGCCCGGCGCATGGCCGATGGCCACTTCAGCCTGGCGACCCTGCTGACCCTGATCGGCCTGTTCATGATGATCGAGACGGTCGGCAATATCCTGGGCTCGGCCTGGCGGCTGGCGACCCCGGCCAGGGCGGAGACGGCGAAGGCCTAGAGATCCTGAATCCAGTCGAGCACGGTGCGGGCGACCCGCTCCCAGCCGGGCTCGGCGATCAGGAAATGGCTCATCCCCGGGAACGCCGCGTAGTCGGTCCTGGCGGGTGAGCCTTTCTGTATGTTGAAGGCGGCGCGGCTCAGGTAGGGCGTGACCAGCCGGTCGGCCGCGCCCTCGGTGATCAGCAGGGGGGCCGTTCGGCGGCGAGGGTCGATCCCGGTGCCGATCCAGCTGGCCGCCTGGTAGAAGATGCGGCCGGGCGCGGGAATGACGTAGGCGTCGTAGGCCGCGTCCGAGAGAGCCCTGGGGGCGGCGTTGGCGAAGCGGCGGAACCAGCGCTCGCGGGTGAAGGCGTAGGGGCGGTTCCAGCCATTGGGCCGCGCCAGGATCGGCAGGGCCGCGGTCAGGGTCGTGGGGCCCGGCACGATGCCGCCGATCAGCACCGGGTTGATCGCCGCCCCGGCGACGCCGACGCCGCGGTCGAGCAACAGCTGGGTGTAGAGGCCGCCGAAACTGTGGCCGATCAGGATCGGCTGTTCGGGCAGGGTCTCGATGAAGCGCTGAAGATGATCGACCACCTTGCCGACGGTCAGGGCGCCGAAGCCGGCGGGCGGGGCCGCATTGATCTCGGCGGCGGTGAAGCCGTCCAGCAGCGGCCAGGTCGGGGTGTGGACGCTGTATCCGGCCGCCTCGAAGGGCTGACGAAAGTCGGCCCAGCTGGCCGGGGTGACCCAGGCGCCGTGGATCAGGACGATGGTCTTGCTCATGACAGCCTCGAACGAAGAGCGGCCCGCGCCGCCACATGGGGGGATGAAGCGGCGCGGGCCTGTCCGGAGACGGGGGGCTAGCTCCGGATGAAGGCCAGGAGGTCGGCGTTGACCTCGTCCTGATGGGTGGTCGGGAAGCCGTGCGGGGCGCCCTTGTAGACCTTGAGGGTCGCGCCCTTGACCAGCTTGGACGACAGCAGGGCCGAGGCGCCGATGGGGACGATCTGGTCGTCGTCGCCGTGCAGGATCAGGGTCGGCTTGTCGATGGCCTTGAGGTCCTCGGTGTAATCGACCTCCGAGAACTCGTGGATGCAGTCGAGCTGGCCCTTGATGCCGCCCATCATGCCCTGCAGCCAGAAGCTGTCGCGGACACCCTCGGACAGTTTCGCCCCGTCGCGGTTGTAGCCGTAGAAGGGGATGACCAGGTCCTTGAAGAACTGGGCGCGGTTGTCGAACGTGCCCTTGCGGATGCCGTCGAAGACCTCGATGGGCAGGCCGCCGGGGTTGGCGTCCGTCTTCAGCATCAGCGGCGGCACCGCGCCGATCAGCACCATTTTGGCGATACGCTTGGTGCCATGCCGGCCGGCGTAGTGGGTGATCTCGCCGCCGCCGGTCGAATGGCCGACCATGACGATGTCCTCGAGGTCCAGCGTCTCGATCAGGGTGTGCAGGTCGTCGGCGTAGGTATCCATCTCGTTGCCGTTCCAGGTCTGGTCGGAACGGCCGTGGCTGCGGCGGTCATGGGCGATGACGCGGTAGCCGTTCTGACCCAGGAAGGTCATCTGGCCGTCCCCGGCGTCGGCGGTCAGCGGCCAGCCGTGAGAGAAGAGGACCGGCTGGCCCTTGCCCCAGTCCTTGTAGAAGATCTTGGCGCCGTCCTTGGCGGTGATGAAAGGCATGGTCTTGCTCCTTGATTTTGGGGTTCAGGCGACGGCGGCGAGCTTGGGCCTGGATTGTGACGGCAGGTGCGCCACCGCCCAGTCGAGGCAGTAGTCTGCGACGTCTTCCCAGCCGACCTCGTTACAGAGGTAGTGGCTGCGTCCGTAGAACAGGTGGAAGTCGGTGGCGCTGGGGGCGCGCTTCTGCTTGGCGTAGTTCTGTTTGACCATCGGGGTCGGCACGGTGCGGTCGTGCTCGGCGGCGATCAGCAGCAGCGGGGCGCGGGCCGGGTTCTTCCAGTTCACCCGGGCCCCGCGGCCCAGCACCACGTCATAGAAGATGCGGCCCGGCGAGGGCACGATCTGGGCGTCGTATTCGGCGGCCAGCTGGCTCTGCGGCAGGGTGTTGGCAAAGCCCTTGGCGAAGCTCTGCCGCGTGAACGGCGGCCTCCGTGCGGGCGGTGATCATGATGACCGGAGCGCTGCGGCCGGCGGCGGCCAGCTTGAGCTTGAGGTCGATGCCGCTGGTCCCGGGCATCTGGATGTCGGTGATGATGCAGTCGCAGGCGGCCTCCTCACCGGCCGCCAGGAAGAGGTCGGCGGAGGCGAAGCTGCTGGCGCGGTAGCCCAGCGAGCGCACCAGCCCGACCAGGGACTCGCGCAGGGACTCGTCGTCCTCGACGATGGCGATAAGCGGTTGGGTCACTCTGGAAACGGCCTTTTCTGTATCCCTGCCAGTGGGTTGTCGCATCTGGCGCGGCCGTCAGAAACTATACGTAGGTGTCAGGCGGTTTGTCGCACCCGCATCCTTCCCCGTTTACGGGGAAGGGGGACCGCCGGCGAAGCCGGGGGTGGAAGGGGCGAGGGCCGTGCGCCGGACCCTACCGACCCTTCTTCGAAACCACGGCTGTCTCAGCACGGCCCTCGCCCCCTCCACCACGCTTCGCGCGGTCCCCCTCCCCCGTGAACGGGGGAGGATGAGCTAGAGACCCAGCGTTTCCGCCATCCGCACCAGGTCGGCCAACGACCTCGCCTGCATCTTCCGCATGGCCGAGCCGCGGTGGATCTTCACGGTGATCTCCGAGAGGTTCAGGTCGCCGGCCACCTGTTTGTTGAGCTTGCCGGCGGTGACCAGGGCCATGACCTGCCGCTCGCGGGGCGACAGGGTGGCGTAGAGGTCGCGGACGGGGTTGAGGTCGACCTCGGCGGCGCGGCGGGCGCCGTCTCTGGCGATGCCGGCGGCGACGGCGTCGAGCATGTCCTGGTCGCGGAAGGGCTTGGGCAGGAAGTCGACGGCCCCGGCCTTCATGCCGCGCACGCTCATCGGGATGTCGCCGTGGCCGGTCATCAGCACGACGGGCAGGCGCACCCCGAGGTCGGCCATCTGGCCCTGGAAGTCGAGACCGCTGACGCCGGGCAGGCGGACGTCGAGGACCAGGCAGCCGGGCGTGTCGGGCAGGTCGGCGTCCAGGAAATCGGCGGTGGAACCGTAGGTGCGGCTCTCCAGCCCGACCGAGCGGAACAGGCTGCCCAGCGAGTCCGCGAGGGACGCGTCGTCATCGACGATATGGACGATTGCCTGGGGCATTGGGAGCTCGGGAGCGGCCGATTTGGGCAGAATGACACACCAAAACGGGGACGCCCACCATACGAAGATATGAGCCGGAAAACCGCCTGTCTGATCGCCCGGCCCCTTCCGCCGAGGCAAGGTATTCCCATATCAGTTTTCAAAGGAGACTGACTCATGACGAAGACCCTGATCACCGGCGCCTCCAGCGGCATCGGCGCGACCTATGCCGACCGGCTGAGCGCCGCCGGCCACGACCTGGTGCTGGTCGCCCGCGACCTGAAGAAGCTCGAGGCCCTGGCCGAACGGCTGAGCGCCCGGGACGGAACGACCGTCCAGGTCTTCCCGGCCGACCTCGGCTCGCCGGCCGACCTGCATGCGGTCGAGCGGCGGCTCCACAACGATCCTGACATCGACGGCCTGATCAACAACGCCGGCATCTCCATCGGCGGGACCTTCGAAACGCACGATCCCGAGCGCATCCAGGACCTGATCGATCTCAACATCACCGCCCTGACCCGGCTGGCCGCGGCCGCCGCGGCGGCCTTCACCGCCAAGGGCAAGGGCACGATCATCAACATCGGCTCGGTCACCGCCCTGCTGCCCGAGCGGTTCGAACCGACCTATCTGGCCAGCAAGGCCTATGTGCTGGCCCTGAGCCAGGCCCTGGCCGCCCAGCTGAAAGACAAGGGCGTCCGCGTCCAGGCCGTGCTGCCCGGCGCCACCCGCACCGACATCTGGGCCAAGAGCGGCGTCGACGTCGACAGCCTGCCGGCCGGCATGGTGATGGGCGTCGAGGACATGGTCGACGCCGCCCTCGCCGGCCTGGCGCAAGGCGAGACGGTGACCATCCCCGCCCTGCCCGACGCCGCCGACTGGCAGGCGCTGGAAACCGCCCGCCTGAACCTGGCCCCCAACCTGTCCCGCGACCAGTCGGCGGACCGCTACGGCGTCCGGTCGGCGGTCGCCGCCTGAGGAGCACCCCCCGATGACCCGCGCCGTACTCGCCACCTATGCCCGCACGCCGTTCCACTTCGCCCGCAAGGGCGCCCTGGCCGGGGTGCGGCCCGACGACTTGGCCGCCGCCGCCCTGAAGGCGGTGGTGGAGCGCAGCGGCATCGATCCGGCGACGCTGGACGATGTGCTGCTCGGCTGCGCCTATCCGGAAGCCGCGCAGGGCAACAACATCGCCCGCTTGGCCAGCCTTCTGGCGGGCCTGCCCATTGAGGTTCCCGGCATGACGGTCAACCGCTTCTGCGGCTCGTCGATGTCGGCCATCCACATCGCCGCCGGCCAGATCGCGCTGGGGGCCGGCGAGGCTTTCCTTGTCGGCGGCGTCGAGTCGATGACCATGGTGCCGCAGGGCGGCTTCAACTTCTCGCCCAACCCGAAGTTCAAGGGCGTCAGCCCGGACAGCGAAGAGATCGGCATCGAGGCCTACATCACCATGGGCGAGACGGCGGAGAACGTGGCCGCCCTCTATCATGTCAGCCGCGAGGACCAGGAAAAGCTGGCCTATGCCTCGCAACAGAAAGCGTTCGCGGCGCAACAGGCCGGGCGGCTGAAGGACGAGATCGTCCCCATCGTCCTCGCCGACGGCACGGTGATCGATACCGACGGCTGCCTGCGCCCCGGCACGACGCTGGAAGGCCTGGCCGGTCTGAAGCCCGCCTTCCGGCCCGAAGGTTCGGTCACCGCCGGCACCGCCTCGCCGCTGACCGACGGGGCTTCGGCGGTGCTGGTGGTCAGTGAAGCCTATGCGCAACGTCATAACCTCGAAATCCTGGCCGCCATCCGGTCGGTCTCGGCCGCCGGCTGTCCGCCCGAGCTGATGGGCATCGGCCCCGTGCCGGCCACCCGCAAGGCGCTGGCCCGGGCCGGACTGAGCATCGAAGACATCGACGTCATCGAGATCAACGAGGCCTTCGGCAGCCAGGCGGTGGCCTGTATCCGCGAGCTCGGCATCGACGAGGCGCGGGTCAACATCGACGGCGGCGGCATCGCCATCGGCCACCCGCTTGGCGCCACCGGGGCCCGCATCACCGCCAAGGCGGCGCAGATCATGAAGCGGCAGGGCGGGAAGTACGCCCTGTCCACCCAGTGCATCGGCGGCGGCCAGGGGGTGGCGACGGTGCTGGAGGCGGTCTAGGCGGCTTCGGTCCGGGCGGCTTGTCGAAGCGAAGCCATTATAGCATGAGCCCGGCGGACCGTCCGGACGATTTTGTGTTGTTTTTCAACATCCTAAATCCAACCCGGCGCCCACCCGAAACGGCGTTTACACCCTCTCAAAACCTACCGGGCTCCCACCCCGGACCCTCCTCGGACAGCCCGTCTCGGCCGTCGCGGCGCTACAGCCGGTCCTCGAGGGTCACGACGACGCGGGAGCGTTTTTGAATCCGGAGTATGTCGAGCGCCACCTGCGTCCCCGCCGGCCGGGTCAGGGCGTAGGGCAGGCCGGCGACGCCGGCCTCGACGTCGGCGGCGACCACGACGTCGCCGCGGCGGACGCCGGCCTTGAAGGCGGGGCCGGTCTCGTCGATCCAGGTGACGGTGAGGGCGCCGTCGTAGTCGGTGAAGGCCATGCCGGCGCGGTCGTCGACGTAAGGGTCGTGGCGATAGCCGCTGTAGCCGACGTGGAAAACGAGCGCGTCCTGCGGTCGGTCGACATGCATGTTCAGGCGCTTCAGCAGGTCGAAGCCGATGACCCCGTCATTGCTGCCGCCGAGGTGGCGAAGGTAGCGGTCCTCGCGGGCGTTCAGCCGGACCACGGCGTTGTCGAGGGTCAGCCCGCCGACGGTGATGCGTTCGGCGATGACGCTCTGGTGCAGGATATTGCCCTCGCCGTCGTAGTCGTTGCGCCGGCGGGCGAACTTGTCCCACAGGCCTTCGCGCTTCACCCAGCCGGTGCTGAGGTGCAGACCCCAGGGGATGAAGGGGGCGACCCAGACGCGGGCGGTGTGGCCGTCGATGTCGAGCTTGATACAGGCGAAGGTGCCGACCAGCCCGTCCATGCGCAGCTTGCGATAGCCGGCCGGGACGGCGCGGGTGTTGATGCTGAGCACCTGGCGGTCCCAGTCCATCAGCACCGGCTGATAGCGGATGACGCCGATGAGGCCGGCGATGGGCAGGCCTTCGAAGAAGCCGGGCACGCTCTCGCAGGGGATGGCGGTATCCTCGATCTTGCCGCCGATCACCGCCCGCTCGATCTGGGAGCCGCCGCTGTTCTTGCCGGGGACGTAGTCCGGGTTGGTCACCGAGGGGTGGGCGCCCCATTTGCGCTGGCCTGTGGTCAGGCCGAACGGGAAGCTGCGGCCATCCGGCAGGGCCACGGTCGTCCACGGCAGGCCGCGGGTGATCTTCAGGGGCAGCTCGACAGGACTGCCGGCGTTCTGGCGGCGCGTCGGGGCGGCCAGGACCGGGGTCGCGGCGGCGGCGGTCAGGCCGGCGAGCGCGGTGCGGCGGTTGATCATGCCGGATACTCCCCCATGCGACTGATGGGAGCCTATCACCGGAAATGGGGAAAGCGAGAGGTGCGGTGTGTGGGTTCGCCTCCCAGAGGCGAACCCACTGACTACCGGGGGTCTACTTCGCCCCGGCGATGTAGCGGTCGATCACTGTGCCGAGCACCGTCAGCGGCGTGCCGCCGGTGGCGACGACCGTGTCGTTGAAGTCGCGGATGTCGAACTTGGCGCCCAGGGCCGCCCTGGCCTTTTCGCGCAGGCGGACGATCTCGGTGTGGCCGACCTTGTAGCCGCAGGCCTGGCCGGGGCTGGCGCAGTAGCGATCGACTTCCGAGGTGATGGCGCCGGTCGAGCGGCCGGTGGCCTCGGTCATCCACTTGATGGCCTGGTCGCGGGTCCACTTCTTGGCGTGCAGGCCGGTGTCGACCACCAGCCGGGCGGCGCGGAAGCGCAGGGCCTGCAGGTAGCCGACCTTGCCCAGCGCATCGCCCTGATACATGCCGACCTCATCGGCCATCTGCTCGGCGTAGAGGGCCCAGCCCTCGACGAAGGCGTTGAAGCCGATCAGCGAGCTGATGGTGTGGATCTGGTCGTGCTTCTCGGCGAGATAGGCGCCCTGCCAGGCGTGGCCGGGAATGGCCTCGTGCATGGTCAGGCTGTTGAGCGAATAGCGCGGCCAGTTGCCGGTATCCTTGAGGTTCACATAGTAGATGGCCGGGCGCGAACCATCGAGCGAGGCGAAGTTCATGTAGCCGAGCGCGGCGCCGTCCTGGATGTCCTTGGGCACCGCCTTGACCTCGACGGCGGCCTTGAGCCCGAGCTTCGAGAGCTCCGTCATGTGCGGGCGGATCTTGTCGATGCAGCCGTTGAGGTAGGCGATCAGCTCCTTATGGCCGGCCTCGGTGTTGGCGTAGAGTTGCCTGGGGTCTTTGGTCAGGGCGCTGACCCGTTCGCCGACCGTGCCGGTGGTGAAGCCCTCGCCCTTCAGCAGGGCGTCCATCTCGGCGTCGATGGCCTTGCCCTGTTCGAGCCCCAGGGTGTGGATCTCGTCCGCGGTCAGGGTGGTGGTGGTGCCGATCTTCAGGCCCCAGTCGTAATAGGCCTCGCCCTGCGGCAGTTTCCAGACGCCGGCGTCGCTGGTCGCCGTCTTCATCGCCGCCCCGACGGCGGCGATCTGGCGGTCGATGGCGGGGAAGATCTTGTCGCTGACCAGGGTGGTGACCGGGGCGGCGAAGTCGCCGGCGATGTTGGCCGCCCTGGCGCGGTCGGCGACGGATTTGACGAGGCCCGTCTCGCCGGCCTGCTGGGCGCGGAAGCCCTTCAGCTGGCCGAGCAGGTTGGGCAGGATGAAGTTCGGCGGCGTGACGCCGGCCGCGACGTCGGCCCGGAAGCGCTCGGTCTCCTGGTCGATGACGCCGGCCAGCGCCTCGGTGCGGGCGATGTAGGCATCGACGTCGGACCGCGTCTTGATCAGGTGCTGGCTGTTGAGGAACTCGGGGATGCCGCCGACCGCGCCGTTCTGCTGGCTGATCACATAGGGATTGGCGTAGTCGCCGCCGTAGCTGAAGGCGCCGCCCTGCGCGCCCAGCTCCTGCGAGGCCGCGACGGTGTCGTAGAGGGTGGTGTCGCGCTCGCTCAGGCCCTTGCGGTCGATGGCCCGCAGGCGCGCCAGGCGGCCCTTGTAGTCCTCGACGGTCTTGCGGCGGCCGGCGACGGAGGCGTCCGACAGCTTGCTCCTGAGGCCGGCCAGGGCGTCCTTGTCGAGGCCGAGCGAGGTGGCCGTCTCCGGCGAGGCGACGAGGATCTCGGTGACGAAGGCGTCGAGCAGGGCGCCGAGTTTGGCGTCGTCGACCGGGCGGTTGGCGGCGGCGGCCGGCGCGCAGGCGGCGAGAGGAAGGGAGGCGACCACGCCGACGGCGGCGGCGCCCAGCAGGAGTTGGCGACGGTTGGACTGCATGGGAAGGGCCTCCGGAACGGGGCGGGACCTCTGGTGGCGGCCCGCCGGGAAGCTGCGGACTATTGGCCGGGACCGGGGAGGCGTCGAGTGCTTTTCTGTAGGGAATGGATCGCACATCTCCCGTCATCCCGGCCGGACCCCGGCGAAAGCCGGGGGTAGAGCCGGGACCCAGGGGCCAACACACAGCCCTCGGCCCCTGGGTCCCGGGTCGCCCTGCGGGCGCCCGGGATGACGGATTGGTATTGGATGCTAACAAGGCCGGCTCTTCCCCTTGAGGGCGACAGCGATTGACTTCGGGCCCTCGCGGTCAGCCAATCGCCGCCGGGGTTGTTCAGGGGCGTAACATCATGGCCATTCATCGGCGGGCGGCGCTTGCCGGCATCATCGGGGCGGGACTGGCGGGGGTGGACCTGTCCATGGCCCAGGCGGTGCGCCTGAGGCGGCCGGTCTCCAGCCTGGCGGCCAATGACCCGGACCTGGCGGCCCTGCGGCGGGCCATTCCGCTGATGAAGTCGGCGGGGGTCTGGCAACAGCAGATCGCCCTGCACGCCGACATGCGCCAGCGCCACCATTCGTCCTGGCGCTTCCTGCCCTGGCACCGGCTGCAGCTGGTCTGGTTCGAGCGGCAGGTGGCGCGGTTCAGCGGCAAGGCCAACTTCGCCCTGCCCTACTGGGACTGGGATGACGACCGGATGCCGGCCATCGTCTCGTCCGATCCCTCGTTCGCCATGCGGCGGGACGCGGCCCCGGGCGACAGCCTGCGGGCCTTCATGCAGCGCAACGGCCAGCGCTTCCAGGGCCGCATCACCGACGACTTCTCCACCTTCTTCGGCCGGGCCCGCAATGTCGGGACGCCGGCCCAGGGCGGCTATTCCGGCTCGGCCGAGTGGAGCGGCCACAACATGATCCACGGCTTCGTCGGCGGCGACATGGGCCGGCTGGACCGGGCCCCGAACGATCCACTCTTCTGGATGCACCACTGCAACATCGACCGCATCTGGACGCTCTGGCATTCCAAGAACAGCGACGGCCTCTATCCCAAGCCCTGGCGCGACGAGCAGTTCAGCGGCTTCATCGACACACGCGGGCGCCTGGCCCCGACGGTCGACGCGGCCTCGACCATGCGGACCACCAACTTCGGCTACGACTATCCCTTCGACATGACGCCGCCGATCGTCTTCGCCGCCGCCCCGATGCGGATGGTGAAGCAGGAGACCATCAACCTGGCCGGCGACATCCGGACCCCGCAGACGGCCCTGGTCACCATCCCGGCCGAGGCCATCGGGGCGACCGAGGCGGTGACGACCGGCTTCATCGAGGTGAAGCCCGATCCCGACGCCGCGTCGGTGATCCGCATCCGGGTGCTGGCCGACGGCCAGGAGGTCGATACCGATTCGCTGTTCCTGGTGCCGTCGGGCGCCTGCGAGTCGCGGCAGGGCCTGCGCATCAGCCTGGACGGGGCCTGGAACGGAGCGGCGCGCCGGATGCGGACGATCGAGCTGACCGTGACGCCGCTGGACGGACGAGGGACGGCCACGGCCACCAGCCTGCTGTCCGTCATCGTCGACGCCGAGCTGACCTGGAAACAGTAATGCGCCCGAAATGGGTGCATCGATACTCGCCCATTTCGGGTGTTCGCTCGCCTGACAGGCGAGTTCGTGGCGGCGGGTCACGTTTGCCGGGCGACTCATTCTGTATTCGTGTCGCTCGGCAGGCGAATAACGTCGTTTTCTCTTGGCCTATTCCTCGTCCCGACTATGGTTAATGCGGGCTATTTGAAGGGGCTTAACGAAAATGGGCAGGTCGAAACTTTTGGGTGGCGTGGCGCTGGGCGCGACGCTGCTGGCGCTTTCCGCGGGCGGCGCGATGGCCGGCGGACCGGGCGGCGACTTCCCGCCGAACGCCGTGCCGGGCAAGTGCTACGAGAAGGTGCTGATCCCGCCGTCCTACGAGAGCTACACCGAGCAGATCGTCGACAGCCCGGCGCGGGTCGAGACCCGGGTCATCCCGGCCGTCTACGGCGAGGAAGTGCAGCAGGTGCTGGTCCGCGAAGAGCGGGTCGAATACATCACCCTGCCGGCCACCTATCGCACGGTGACCGAGACCATCATCCTCAAGGCCGCCAGCGTGCGCACCGAAACGGTGGCCGCCGTCTATGAGACCATCACCGAGCGGGTCATGGTTCGCGAGGCCCACTACGAGTGGCGCCGCGGGGTGCCGAAGGACCAGCGGCCGAGCGATCCCAACCACTACAAGGTGCTGTCCACCGGCGAGGTGCTCTGCCTGGTCGAGGTGCCGGCCGAGTATTCCACCGTCACCCGCAAGGTGCTGCGCACCCCCGAACGTACGGTCGAGATCCAGGTGCCGGCCGAGACGCAGGTGGTCACCCGGCAGGTCATCGACCAGGACGCCCGGGTCGAGAAGCGCGTTATTCCGGCCGAGTACCGCTCGGTCCGCGTGCGGGTCGTGGTCACCAAGGAGCGGGTCGAGACCTACACCATCCCGGCCATCTACAAGACGGTGACCAAGCAGCGGATGGTGTCCGACACCAGCTTCCAGTGGCGCGAGATCGTCTGTGCCGACAAGGCCAGCTACTCGGCGCCGCCGTCGGGTTACGCTCCGCCCCCGCCGCCGTCGTCCTATCCCAAGCCGCCGAAATCCTATCCGAAGCCGCCGCCGGCGCCGCCGTCGGGTGGTGGTTACGGCCGCGACTGCATCGACAACTGCTCGGCGCCTCAGGCGGGCGGCCTCTACGGCGCCGACGCCGCGCCCCGGCCCTACGCCGAGGCCGGCGGCGCCCAGCAGGTGCGGCTCACCCCGCAGCTGGTTCGGGACATGCAGTCGGCGCTCGGCCTGCGCGGCTACTACACCGGTCCCCGTGACGGCCAGCTGAGCGCGCCGACCCGGGCGGCCCTCAGCCGCTTCCAGTCCGATCGCAAGCTGGCGGGCGGGGTCACCACGGAGACCCTGCTGGCCCTCGGCGTCGGCCTGCCCTAGCGGCGGATAAACTTTCCTTCTGCGAACCGGCGGCCAGCGCTAAGCGTTTGGCCGCCGAGTTTGTTTTGGGGAAGCGCCATGCCGCTGAAGGATTCCTATCCGCTGTACCTGGCCAATGAGGCGCTGAGCCCCAACCAGGACCTCGAGGTCACCGACAAGTACACCGGCAAGGTGGCGACGCGGGTGGCCATGGCCAGCCCGGCGCTGATCGACCAGGCGATCGCGGCGGCCGTCGAGGCGACCGGCCCCATGGCGCGCATGGCGGCCTATGAGCGCCAGGCAGTGCTGGCCCACTGCGTGACGCGCTTCAGCGAGCGGCAGGACGAGCTGGCCGAGGCCCTGTGCATCGAGGCCGGCAAGCCGATCCGTGACAGCCGGGGCGAGGTCACCCGCCTGATCGACACCTTCCGCATCGCCGCCGAAGAGAGCGTGCGAATGACCGGCGAGGTGCAGCCGCTGGACATCTCGGCCCGGGCCCGCGGCTATCAGGGCATGTGGAAGCGGGTTCCGATCGGGCCCTGCAGCTTCATCTCGCCCTTCAACTTCCCGCTCAACCTGGCGGCCCACAAGATCGCCCCGGCCATCGCGGTGGGCTGTCCCTTCGTCATGAAGCCGGCCAGCCGCACGCCGCTGGGGGCGCTGATCATCGGCGAGGTGCTGAGCGAGACCGATTTGCCGAAGGGGGCCTTCTCGATCCTGCCGGCGACGCGGGACGGGGCCGACCTGTTCACCACCGACGAGCGGCTGAAACTGCTGAGCTTCACCGGCTCGCCGGAGGTGGGCTGGGGCCTGAAGGCCAAGGCCGGCAAGAAGAAGGTGGTGCTGGAGCTGGGCGGCAACGCGGCGGTGATCGTCGATGCGGATACAGACATTGACGACGCGGTGGAGCGGATCGTGTTCGGGGCCTTCTACCAGTCGGGCCAGAGCTGCATCGGGGTGCAGCGGATCATCGTCCATGAGGCCGTCTATGACGCCTTCAAGCGGGCGCTGGTGAAGAAGACCAAGGCGCTGGTGATGGGCGATCCGCGCCAGGAAGAGACCTTCATCGGGCCGATGATCGACGTTGGCGAGGCCCGGCGGCTGGAGGGCTGGATCGAGGACGCGGCGGCGGCCGGCGCGACCCTGCTGTGCGGCGGCAAACGCGACGGGGCGATGCTGGAGGCGACCCTGCTGGAGGACGTGCCGCGCGGTTTGAAGTTGCGCGAGGAGGAGGCGTTCGGGCCGGTGGCTATTCTGTCCAGGTTCAGCGACTTCAAGGCGGCGCTGGCCGAGGTCAACGACAGCCGCTTCGGTCTGCAGGCCGGGGTCTTCAGCCGCGACATCCACAAGGCCATGGCCGCCTGGGACGAACTGGAGGTCGGCGGGGTGCTGATCAACGACGTGCCGAGCTACCGGGTCGACAACATGCCCTACGGCGGGGTGAAGGACTCGGGGCTGGGGCGCGAGGGGGTGCGGTTCGCCATGGAGGACATGACGGAGATCCGGAACCTGGTGATCCGGCGGGCGGCGATCTAGCTCCGTCCCTCCCCGAATGGGGAGGGCAGGCGCGCGTTGCGCGCGGGGTGGGGCAGTGGGTCACCGGCCCCACCGGTGGGGCGTCTCATCGCTTTAATCTTGAAGGTCTCGAACCGACTTCCCCACCCGACGCGCGTAACCGCGCGTCTGCCCTCCCCAATTCGGGGAGGGAGGTTAGCGCGCCCAACCCTTGGCAGGCGCACTGCCCAGTCGGCTCTGCGGAATCAACATCCGCATCCGCCGGGCGAAGCTCTTCAGCGCCACCTCGTTCTCGCTGAGCGGGCCCATGGCGTAGCTCGACGAGGCCATCCCCGCCTGGACCCGTTCGATCAGCGCCTTGTCCTCGATGTTGACCAGCCGGTTGATGCGCCAGTTGAGGTAGCGGGCCGCCTTCATCTCACGCCGATCGTCAGGCAGGACATAGGCGATCTCGCGCAACAGCGTCTTCGTCGGCGACACCGGCAGGAACTGCATGAAGTCGATCTGGTCGGGATAGACGTCGAAGGCGACGTTCGGCCAGAGCTTGAAATAGGTCCACAGCCGCTTGCGGTCGGCCGGCAGGTGATCGACGTCGGGCAGGAAGCGCTGGTAGGCCCGCTCGGACCAGCTGTCCGACGGGCTGGAGCGCAGGGCGCCCCACATCTTGTCGCACCAGGGACCCGCTTCCAGTCCGTAGCCGACGCCGAACAGCCGGGTCAGGCCCGGGTGGGCGACGGTGATGTGCAGGCTGTCGGAGTAGTTGTCGGAGACGTTCTTCCAGTTGACGTCCCGCTCGCGCAGGGTGACCCGGCCGAGGGGTTGGAGCTCGTCCATGCGGTAGTGTTCGAGCTCGAAATAGTAGTCGCCGAGCATCTCGCGCACGCTGGGCAGGCCGCCCTCAAGCCGCACGAAGACGAAGCCCAGGCAGACCTCGTGCTCGACGGGGGTCAGGTTGTGGGCGGCGCGGTCGAAGTCGCCGAAGGCCTTGGCATGCGGCACCCCGGCCAGGCGGCCGCGCAGGTCGTAGCTCCAGGCGTGGTAGGGGCAGGTCATGCGGACGCCGCAGTTGCCGCTCGGCCCATCGACCACCCGCGAGGCGCGGTGACGGCAGACGTTATGGAAGGCGCGAACCTTGTCGTCGTCGCCGCGCACCACGACCAGGCTCTCGCCGAGGAAATCGAGAGTGTGGAAATCGCCGGCCTGCGGGATGTCCGACAGGTGGCAGACGATCTGCCAGCTGGTGCGAAACACCGCCGCCTTCTCGGCCTCGAAGAAGTCGGCGTCGTGATAGATCCAGCCCGGCAGGCCGAGATTGGCAAGGTCCGGGTTGGTGTCGGGATGCAGGGGCTGGGCGGCGCTCATGGTCGGCAGTCTAGCCTGAGAGGGCGTGATGGGAGAAGCTGCCGCGGTCCGTTGGCCGATCATTGGTCTCGGCGGGGGGCGCATTTGACACTTTACGACCACTTCCACGGCCTGCCGACCTGGGTCCGCTGGCTGAATGGCCTGAGTTGGGTGCTTGCCCTGTGGCTGATCTTCTGGCCCGTGCCCTACCTGCCGTTGGTGATCGTGGTCGGCTTGGCGCCGCTGGCGTTCCTGGTCGCGGCGACGTGTTGGCCGGACTGGATCGCGGTCGAGGACGGCGAGGAACTGTCCTTTGGCCGGCGATTGGGGAGGCGGCTCAACCTGACCGGGCTCTGGAGCCTTGCCGGCTTGGCGACGGGTCTGAGGGCCATCTCAGATGTCGAGCTGGTGGACTGGGGTTGGCCGCTTCTTGTCTGTCTGGGCCTGGCCTTTCCGATGACTGCCATCTGCGTGCGGGCGGAGGGGCGGCTGTTTAGTTGGGCGACGATCTGCAATGCGATGATCGCCCTGTTCTTCAGCTGGGGCGCGGCTGTACAGGCCAACGTGCTGCTCGACCCCTCGCCGGGCAAGGTGGAGGCTGCCACAATCATCTGGCGCGAGGACCTGAACCGAAGTGGGCCGGATATCAGCCTGCGATTGGCAGACGGCGAGGAAATCGCCCACCTGGATGTCAGTTCGGCGGTCTATGAGGGGACCATCGTCGGAGGAACCGCCTGCCTGGACATCAATCCCGGCCTGTTCGGCTGGCGGACCGCCCGGATTGTCAGCTGCACGGCGCCGCTGCGCGATCTTACGCCCCCGGCACCTTCAACCCCTTCGCCGCCTCGCTGATCCTCGCCTGCTCGGCAGGCGAACCGGCGAAGGCCGCGCGGCCCTGCTTCAACGCCCGCGATGCCGCCGCTGGTTCGCCCAGAACCATCCGCGCCCGCATCAGGCGGATCCAGCCTTCGGCGTCGCGGGGCTGTTCCTGAAGACGGCCTTCGAGGCCCTCGACCATGCCGCGGATCATCTGTTGCTGGTCGTCCGGGGTCATCGTCTGCGCCGCTGCGATGTCGTCGGCGGACGGGCCGCGCGGGGCGGCGCCTCCGCTGACCGGCTTCAGCCGGCCGGTCAGGTCCACGCCCCGTTCGCGGGCCAGGTCCTCGACGAAGTTGCGGACTTCGCCCACCCAGGGGGCGCCCTCGGGAGCGGCGTTGATCAGGGCGATCCAGTCGGCCATGGCCCCGGCCTGGTCGCCGGCCTGGTCCTTCTCGACGGCCAGGAAGTAGCGGGCGCGGGGATCGTTCGGATCGAGCTTGAGGGCTTGCCGGAAGGCGGCGGAGGCGGCGGGGGTAATCTGGCCGCCGGCGGCCTGGACCAGGGACTCGCCCTGGGCCGAGCGGTGTTCGGGATTGGCGGGATCGTTGGTCGCCGCCTTGTCGTAGGCCTCCGCCGACTCGCTGAACTGACCGGTCTGGAAGTAGGACCAGCCGAGCATGCGCCAGCCTTCGGCGTCGTTCGGATTGCGGGCGACCTGGGCCTGCAGTTGGGCGATCATGGCCGGGATGTCGCCGCCCGGATGGTCGGGCGGCGGCGCCGCCGTACCGTCGGGCGCCTTGGCGGCGGCGGCGTTGGCAGAGGCGATTTCGGGCTTGCCCATCACCGCATAGAGGCCAGTGGCCCCGATGGCGACGACGGCGGCCAGGCCGAAGGCGAGCCGCAGCAGGGACTTTTCGCTCAGGGGCCGCGCGGGGGCGTCGGGGCCCTTGGCCTCGGCCAGCATGCGGCGCTCGATCTCCAGCCTAAGCCGGGCCGCCTCGTCGGCGGTGACGGTTCCAGCGGCCGCCTGGGCGTCGAGCTCGCTGAGCTGGTCGGCGAGGATGCCGGTCGGGGTGGCGGCGGCGTCGACCGCCTTACGCGGCCGGGCCAGCGGGATGACCAGGCCGACGACAGCCAGGGCGACCAGCAGGGTGAGGACCATCCAGAGAATCATGACGTCTCACTCAGCAGGGCTTTGAGCCGGGCCTGTTCATCCGGGTCGAGGGGGGCAGGCGCGACGACCGACCGTCCGCGCCAGTAGCGCCAGACTCCGAAGGCGCCGCCGAGCAGCAGCAGGGCCGGGCCGAACCACAGGAACAGGGTGGCGGGGTTGATCGGCGGTTTGAGCAGCACGAAGTCGCCGTAGCGCTGGACGAGATAGGCCTTGGCCTGCTCGTCGGTGTCGCCGGCCGTCAGCCGCTCGCGCAGGATGGCGCGCAGATCGGCGGCCAGGGGGGCGTCGGAGTCGTCAATGGTCTGGTTCTGGCAGACGACGCAGCGCAGTTCTTTGGACAGATGCCGGGCGCGGGCCTCGAGGACCGGATCCTTGAGCTGTTCTTCGGGCAGAACCGCGAGGGCCGGACCGGCGACGACGGTCAAGGCGAGGATAAGGGCAAGGAGCCGTTTCATGCTTCGGCCTCCAGCTTGTCGAGCAGGGGCTTCAGGGTGGTGGTCCAGGTTTCGGGATCGACGGGGCCGACGTGGCGGTAGCGGACCACACCCTTCTTATCGATGACGAAGGTCTCCGGCGCGCCAGTGACGCCCAGATTGATGCCGGTTCGGCCGGTCGGGTCATAGCCGACGCGATCGTAGGGGTCGCCGAACTGGGTCAGCCAGCGGGCCCCGGCGTCGCCCTTGTCCTTCCAGTTGAGGCCGTGGATCGAGACGCCCTCGGCCTTCAGCCGCATCAGGAAGGGGTGCTCGATGCGGCAGGAGACGCACCAACTGGCGAAGACGTTGATCAGACCGGGCTTGCCCTCGAAGTCGCTGCTCGCAAGGCCGCGGCCGCCGGTTCCGGTGCGGACGTCGGGCAGGTTGAAGGCTGGCAACGGCTTGCCGATCAGCATGGAGGGCAGGATCTTCGGATCGCGGCCGAGACCGATGGCCATGACGGCGGCGATGCCCAGGAAGACAACGACCGGGACGATGAAGGCCAGGCGCCTCATGCGGCGGCACCGGCGGTCTTGCGGCCCGCCTTCACCCTGGAGCGTTGCGGGGCCCCGAGGCGCAGGCGGCGGTCACTGAGCGAGATCAGGCCGCCGAGCGCCATCAGGATCGAGCCGCCCCAGATCCAGCCGACGAAGGGGTGGTTCCACAGGCGGATGACGGCCTTGCCCGCCTCGTCCCGATCACCGACCGAAATGTAGAGGTTGCCGACCAGTGAGGGCCCGATGGCCGCCTCGATGGTCTGGGTCTGGCTGGAGGGATAGAAGCGGCGCTCGGAGATCAGCTGCCTCGGGCCGCGTCCGCCGATGATGCGGAAGACGCCCTGATCGGCCTGGTAGTTGGGGCCGATGACCTGGCCCAGGCTGTCGAGGATGACGGTGCGGCCGGCGAACTCGACCTGGTCGCCGGGGCCCATGCGCAGCACCTTGTTGGCTTCGAAGCCGCCCATGGCGGTGATGCCGATGCAGGTGACGCCGAGGCCTGCATGGGCCAGGGCCACGGCCCAGACGGCGACGGGGGTGGTGCGGACCAGGGTCCAACTGGCGGCGGCGGTCTTCGAACCGATCCCCCAGCGGCGGACCAGCAGCAGGCCGCCGGCGGCGATCAGCCAGACGCCGAGCGCGATGCCAAAGGCGGCCAGGGTCCTGGCCAGGCCGAAGGCGAAGGTCCCGGCGAGGAGGGCGATGACGAACAGGCCAAGCGGCCAGCGCAGGCGGATGAGGATGGCCTTCACCTGATCCCGCTTCCAGTGCAGCAGCGGGCCGAAGCCGACCAGGGTCAGCAGGATGGCGAACAGCGGCAGGAAGATCAGGTTGAAGAAGGGCGGGCCGACGGTGATCGTCGCCCCACCCGCGATCAGCGGGTAGAGCAGCGGATAGAAGGTGCCGAGGAAGACGGTGGCCGTCGCCACCACCAGCACCAGGTTGTTGAGGGTGATCCCCGCCTCCTTGGAGATGGGGCCGAAGATGGCGCCGGTGCGCATGGCCGGGGCCCGCCAGGCGTAGAGGGCCAGGGCCCCGCCGGTGGCGGCGACGCAGAAGGCCAGGACGTAAGCGCCGCGAGCGCTGTCGACGGCGAAGGCGTGGACGCTGTTGAGGATTCCCGAGCGCACAAGGAAGGTGCCGATCAGGCTCAGGGAGAAGGTCAGAATGGAGAGCAGCAGCGTCCAGCTGATCAGGGCGCCGCGCTTTTCCAGCACCAGGGCGCTGTGCAGCAGGGCCGTGCCCATCAGCCAGGGCATCAGGGAAGCGTTCTCGACCGGATCCCAGAACCACCAGCCGCCCCAGCCGAGCTCGTAATAGGCCCAGTGACTGCCCAGCGCGATGCCGAGGGTCAGGGAGGTCCAGGCGAACAGCACCCAGGGCCTGACCCACCGGGCCCAGGCGGCGTCGACCCGGCCCTCGATCAGGGCGGCGACGGCGAAGGCGAAGGCGACGCTGAAGCCGACATAGCCGAGGTAGAGCAACGGCGGATGGCTGATCAGCCCGGGGTCCTGCAGCAGCGGATTGAGCTCTGTCCCTTCGAGGGGCGCCGGGCTCAGGCGCGCGAAGGGATTGGAAGTGAGCAGCGAAAAGCCGAGGAAGGCGGCCCCGAGCAGCCCCTGGACGCCGAGCACGCGGGCGAGGAAGGTCGCCCGCAGGGTGCGTCCGAAGACGGCCAGCGCCCCGCCATGCAGAGCCAGGATCAGGATCCACAGCACCATCGAGCCCTCGTGGCTGCCCCAGGTGGCGGCCAGGCGGTAGGCCAGCGGCTGGGTCGTATGGCTGTGGCGGGCGACCAGCTCGACCGAGAAGTCGAGTGTCGCATAGCCCCAGGCGATGGCCGCGAAGGCAATGAGCACGAACAGCAGCTGCAGCAGGGCGGCCATTCGGCCCAGCCCCATCAGGGCGTCATCGCGCCGATGCGCCCCCCACATCGTCACGGCCGACTGCACCAGCGCCAGCGCGAAGGCGAGGATCAGGGCGAACTGGCCGATTTCGGCGCTCATGATCCCCCGGCCCGCTCCCCATTCACGCGATATACGTTAGCCGGTTATCAGGATACTGGTAAAGCCAAGGGTCGGCGAACCGGGGTCGCCGAAAGGTCGCCTGGCCACCTGGCCAGGCCTGGGGCAGGGGCATGGAGGGAGTCTACAAGGTCGCCATCCTGGGCTCGGGCCCGGCCGGCCTCAGCGCCGCCGCGCGCGCCGCCCGCCGGGGGCTGACCCATGTCCTGCTGGAGAAGACCGACCGCCTCTCCGACACCATCTTCCGCTACCAGCGCGGCAAGCACATCATGGCCACCCCGACCCAGCTGGTGCTGCGCTCGGACATCGGTTTCGAGGCCGGCAAGCGCGAGACGATCCTCGACCGCTGGAACAGCGAGACGGCCGGCCACAAGGTCAACGTCGCCTATCGGGCGGAAGCAGCGTCGGTCACCGGCAGCAAGGGCGATTTCACCATCACCCTGACCGACGGCCGGGTGCTGAAGGCCGAAACGGTGGTGCTGGCCATCGGCACCCAGGGCAACCCCAACCTGATGACCGTGCCGGGCAGCGACCTGAAGCACATCCAGTACAGCCTCGATGATCCCACCGAATACGTCGACGAGCACATCGTCGTGGTCGGGGGCGGCGACGCCGGCATCGAGAACGCGCTCGGCCTGATCGCCGATGCGGCCCAGGGCAACATCGTCACCCTGCTCAACAAGTCGATGGACTTCGCCCGCGCCAAGGAAGCCAACGTCAAGGCCCTGACCGACGCGGCGGCGGCGGGGCGGATCACCATCCTGGCCGGCTCCACGCCGGCCAGGGTCGATCCCGGCTTCATCACCATCGACACCCCGGAGGGCCAGCAGTCGATCCGCTGCGACCGGATCATCGCCCGCATGGGCTCGGCCCCGCCGCGCAGGTTCGTCGAATCGATGGGCGTCGCCTTCACCGGGCCGGACCGCGAGGCCTTCCCCAGGCTGTCGTCGACCTTCGAGACCACCGTGCCTGGCATCTATGTCATCGGCGCCCTGGCCGGCTATCCGCTGATCAAGCATTGCATGAACCAGGGCTATGACGTCATCGAGTTCATCACCGGCAACCTCGGCCTCAAGCCCGCCGACGAACCGATCCTCGAGGCCAAGCTGTCGGCCCTGCCGGGCGGCCAGTCGGTGGCCGACTGGCTGGAGTTCCTCCGCACCCGGATCGAAATCCTGAACGGCCTGTCCACCCTGCAGATGCGGGAGTTCCTGCTCGACTCCTCACTGCGGGTCTGCGCCGCCGACGAGGTCATCTTCCAGCGCAACTCGATCGGCTCCTCGATGTTCGGCATCGCCGCCGGCTCGGTGAAGGTCGAGGTCAATCCGAAGAACCGGCGCGAGACCGTTCCCATCGGCCAGGGCTCGATCTTCGGCGAGGTCGGGCTGATCTCCGGTCGCCGGCGCGGGGCGACGATCCGGGCGGCCGAACCCTGCATCCTGCTGGAGATGCCGCGCACCGCCTCGCTGCGGCTGATGGCCCAGAACAAGGAGGCGCGGGAGACGGTCAACCGCATCACCACCGAGCGCCAGGTGCTGCAGATCTTCGGCTCGGGCCTGACCAAGGAGGACATCGCCGAGGTGCTGACCAGCGCCGAACTGATGCAGGTCAAGGCCGAGGACGCCATCATCAACGAGGGCGAGGCCGGCTACGACATCTTCATCATCCGCTCTGGCTCGATGACCATCGAGAAGGAGATCGGCGGCAAGACGGTCTTCCTCAACTATGTGCCGGCCGGCAGCTACGTCGGCGAGATGGCGTTGATCGACGGCGGCCGCCGGGTGGCGACGGTGCGGGCGGCGATCCGCTCGGAGGTGGTGCGGCTGGACGGCGACCTGTTCCGGCGGCTGCTGGCCCGCAAGCCCGAGCTGGAAGCCAAGATGCGGGAGGACATGCGGACCCGCAAACAGATCAACAGCTACATCGAGGAACAGAAGGACCGCTTCAGCGGCGTGGTCGATCTCTACTCCTCCGTCGCCGACTTCCTGGTCGACCAGGGCATCGGCGAGGCCACCGACGTGCTGCTGATCGATGAGACCCTCTGCGTCGGCTGCGACAATTGCGAGAAGGCCTGCGCCGACGTCCATGACGGGCTGTCGCGGCTGGACCGCGAGGCGGGCCGCACCTACGCCAACCTGCATGTGCCAACCAGCTGCCGGCACTGCGAGCACCCTTACTGCATGACCGACTGCCCCCCCAACGCCATCCGGCGCGGGGCCGACGGCGAGGTGTTCATCGACGAGACCTGCATCGGCTGCGGCAACTGCCAGCGCAACTGTCCCTACGGCGTGATCCGCATGGACAGCCCACCGCCGCAGAAGCCGGGGCTGCTCAGCTGGTTCCTGTTCGGGGCGGGACCGGGTCCCGGCGAGCCGGACCTGGAGTGGAAGACGCGGGCCAAGAAGAAGCACGGCGAAAAGCCCAAGGTCGCCATCAAGTGCGACATGTGCGCCGGCATCGACGGCGGGCCGGCCTGTGTGCGGGCCTGTCCGACCGGGGCGGCGATCCGGGTCTCGCCCGAGGACTTCCTGACCGTCACCCGCGTGCGAGGCGAGGGCTGATGGCCAGGGCGCCGCGCAAGGGACAACGATCGAACGCCCAGGTCCATGTCGGCTTCCTGCGTCACGCCGGCTATCGCTGGGCCTGGGTCGGGCTGGTGCTCTCCATCGCCGCGGCGGTCGGCTATGTGCTGGCCGACGTGCATCCCCGGCCCAACGGTGGCAGCTGGTATGGCTACACGCTGGGGACCATCGGGGCCCTGCTGATCGTCTGGCTGACGGCGCTGGGCATTCGCAAGCGGGTGATCACCAAGGGCGACTGGTCGTTGAAGGCCTGGGTCTCGGCCCATGTCTATTTGGGCATCGCTCTGGTCGCCGTCGCCACCCTGCACAGCGGCCTGCAGTTCGGCTGGAACATCCATACGCTGGCGTATGCTTTGATGATCCTGGTCGTGTTGTCGGGCATCTACGGCATCATCGCCTACGCCGGCCTGCCCAAGGCGCTGAGCAACAACCGGCGCGAGACCACCCAGAAGCAGATGGTCGAGACCCTCCGCAGCCTCGACCGCCAGCTCAATGAGGCGGCCCAGCCGCTGAACCAGCGCCAGGCGGCGGCGGTGCGGCTGTCGCTGGAGAAGAGCCGGGTCGGCGGCGGCTTCTTCCGCCGACTGAGCACCAACCCGATGGACTGCGGCACCCGCCGGGCTCTGAACAAGCTCAAGGGCCTGTCGCGCAAGGCGACCGAGGGCGAACAGGCCGCCATCGGCAATGTCACCGCCCTGCTGGACCGCAAGAGCGCCGCCCTGCTGCAGCTGCGCAAACATCTGCGCATCCGCACTCTGCTGGGGGCGTGGCTGGCCATCCATGTTCCCGCCTCCATCGCCCTGCTGATGGCGCTGACCGCGCACATCGTCAGCGTCTTCATCTACTGGTGAGGCGGGCATGAGCTTCACCCTTCGCCAGATCACCAAACGGGCCGCGGGCGGCGAGATCGTCCGCAAGAAGACCTATTCCGAGGGGCCCCTGCGCATCGGCCGGGGAACCGACTGCGAGATCCGCGTCCCCGACCTGGCCGTCAGCATCCACCACGCCACCCTCAGCCAGGAGGGCCTGGGCCGGCTGCGCATCGAGGCGGCCGGGGCCCAACCGTTCGGCGTCGACGGCCGCTTCACCAGAAGCGCCGTGGTCAAGATCAGCGACGTCCCCGAACTCAGCTTCGGCGACCACCTGCTGACCATCGGTCCCGGCCAGGGCGATGAGGTCATCCTGACCCTGAGCCGCGTCGAGGCCGCCCCCGGCCAGGGCGAGGTCGCCAGCCCGGCGACGCTCATTCCCCGCGCCCGCGTGCTGGGCAAACGGCGACTGGCCTGGACCGGCTTGCTGCTGATCGCGGTGCTCAGCCTGATCCTGCCGGTGATGGCCGTGTACGGCGTGTTCGGCAGCCACCCCAGGATCGATCTCGACAGCCAGTGGTCGTCCGGCCCGCTGTCGAAGACCCACGCCTTCCTCGAGAACGATTGCCAGGCCTGTCACCAGAAGGCTTTCGTGGCGGTGCGCGACACTGCCTGCCAGACCTGCCATTCGGCCAGCCAGACGCCGGCCGACCTGCAGGCGACGGTGGCGCGCCTCAGGACCAGGGGCGCGCCCGACCAGCCGCTGCGAACGGTCGCCGACCATGCGGGGCTGAACCGTCTGGTCTGGGGAACGCCGTCGCCCGACAAATGGCACGAGAAGGTCTTCGACTACGCCCGCAAGGTGTTCAACCGGCCGCAGCAGCGCTGCGCCAGCTGCCACCTCGAGCATGTCGGCGACCCCCTGGCCGACCCGAACCATGACAAGCCGACCCTGCAGACCGCCCACAGCTGCACCGCCTGCCATGCCGGCCTCGACCGCCGGCTGAAGGATACCAAACTGGCCAATGTCGCCGACTGGGGCCGTCATCCGGATCTGCGTCCCCTGGTCACGGTCTCGCCCTCGCCGCTGCAGGTCCGCCGCGTCTCCATGGCCGCCCGACCGACCGAGAACAGCGGCCTGATCTTCCCGCACGACCTGCACCTGTCGCGCACCGGCGGTCCGGCGCGGATGGCGATCAGCCTGGGCGCCGGACGCGGCTATGGCGCCCCGCTGGACTGCCAGAGCTGCCACAGGGACGAGCCGAAGGGCGGCAATTATCTGCCGGTGAAGATGGAGGCGGCCTGCGGGTCCTGCCATTCGATCGGCGCCCTGCCGCACGGCGATACCCGCAGGCTGGTCAGCTTCTTCCAAGGCGGCGGCGGCGTGGTTTCCAGAACCGGCCCGACCATGGGCCGGCGGCGGCCCGGCGATCCGGAGGTCTACAGCGGCGTGACCGCCAGCGCCGCCCAGCGGATCCGCGGCCTGTTCTCACCGGGCGGGACCTGCTTCGGTTGCCACGGCGCCTCGCCGCCGACCGACGGCTCGCTGGTCTGGCGGGCGGGACCGGTCAGGCTGGCCGACGCCTGGCTGACCAAGGGGACCTTCAACCACGATATCGCCGAGCATTCGAAGGGCCCGGATGGCCAGCCGGCCTGTGCCACCTGCCACGCCGCCGGAAAGTCGGGCACGGCCAGGGACCTGCTGCTGCCAAGGCTGGCGACGTGCCAGTCCTGCCACGGGGCCGACAGGGCCAAGGTCAAGCAGGCGGCGGGCGCCGACTGCGCCGACTGCCACAGCTATCACGCGCCGATCCGTCCGACCCGTAAGGCGCCGGCCAAGGCGCCCGAAGCCATCGCCGCACAAAGCCGCGCCATCTCCTGGGGAGCAGGGCAATGAGCGAGAAGACGGCCAAACGGCCCCGCGCCGGCCAGAGCGCCGGCTGGCTGCCGACCCTGACCGCCGCCGCTCCGGGCCTGCTGGTCACCCTGCTCATCGCGGTGATCCAGTTCTCGCAACCGGCCGCCCTGGCGACCCTCGGCAACCTGGTCTTCGACAGCTACCAGCGGCTTTATCCGCGGCCGTATGAAGACGCCGGCGTCCGCGTCGTCGATATCGACGACGAGACCATCCGGCGGCTCGGCCAATGGCCCTGGCCGCGCACGGACACCGCCCGCCTGACCCAGACCCTGACCGACGCCGGCGCCGCCGTCGTCGCCTTCGACGTCGTCTTCTCGGAACCCGACCGCACCAGTCCGGCGCGGGCCGCCGAGATCCTGCGCCAGAACCCGCAGGCCAGGGGCGACTACGCCGACATCGCCGCCCTGCCCGACCACGACCTGCTGTTCGGCCAGGTGATGGCCAGCTCGCCGACCGTGGCCGGCTACTTCCTGACCCGCCAGTCCAACGCCGCCCGGCCCGTGGAAGCGGCCGGCGTGGTGGTCACCGGCAGCCCGCCGATGGAGGCCCTGCCGGCCTTCGAGGGCTCCATCCCCACCCTGCCGGCCATCGCCCAAAACGCCGCCGGGGCCGGCTTCGTCTCCATCCTCGGCGACCGCGACGGCATCATCCGCAGGGCCCCGCTGCTGGCCCGGATCAACGACCGCATCGTCCCCTCCCTGTCGCTGGAAGCCCTGAGGGTGGCGCAGGGGGCCGGGGCGGTGGTGGTCAAGTCCACCGACGCCAGCGGCGAGACGTCCGGCGGACGGGTCGGGGTCATCGCCGTCAAGGTCGGCAACTTCACCGCCCCCACGACCCGCGAGGGCGAGCTGTGGATGCACTATACCGACTACCGTCCCGAGCGCGTCGTTCCGGCCTGGAAAATCCTCGAGGGGAGGCTGTCGCCTGAAGAGATGCAGGCGAAGTTCGAAGGCCAGGTGGTCTTCGTCGGGGCCGGCGCCGTCGGCCTGCGCGACCTCGTCTCTACACCCCTGAGCGAGCGCGAGCTGGGGGTCATCGTCCATGCCCAGGCCGCCGAGCAGATGATCCTGGGCAAGTACCTGTCGCGGCCCGACTGGGCGCTGGGGTTCGAGCTCATCCTGCTGACCCTCTTCGGGGTCGGCCTCGCCATCCTGTCGCCAGCTCTGGGAGCCCTGCGCAGCGGGGTCATCGCCGGGCTGTCGGTGGCCCTGACCATCGCCGGCAGCTGGGCCGCGTTCCGCTATGGGGCCATCCTGCTCGAGCCGACCATCCCGGTGCTGACCATCGCCCTGGTCTACACCATGGTCACCAGCTTCAGCTTCTATCGCGAGGAACGTTCCAGAGCCTACATCCGCCGCGCCTTCGACCGCTACCTCTCGCCCGAACTGGTCGAGCGCATCGCCCGCGATCCTGGCCAGCTGGAACTGGGCGGCGAGGAGCGGGACATGACCGTCCTGTTCAGCGACATCCGCAGTTTCTCGCGCATCTCCGAGAAGATGGCGCCGCAGGAGCTGATCCGTTTCCTGATCGAGCTGCTGACCCCGCTGACCGACGCCCTGCTGGCCCGCAAGGCGACGATCGACAAATACATCGGCGACGCCGTCCTGGCCTTCTGGAATGCGCCGCTCGACGATCCGGACCAGTACCAGAACTCGGCCCATGGGGCGCTCGACATGATCGACGCCATGAAGGAGATGAACGCCCGCAAGAGCGGTCTCGTGGGCCCCTGGCCCGGCGACATCGCCATCGGCATCGGGCTCAACGCCGGCCGGTGTTGCGTCGGCAACATGGGGTCGCGCCAGCGGCTGAGCTATTCCCTGATCGGCGACGCGGTGAACCTGGCCTCGCGGCTGGAGGGGCTGACCAAGGTCTATGGCGTGCCAATCCTGATGGGCCAGACGCTGGCAAGGGAAATCCCGCAGTTCGCCCAGCTGGAGGTCGACCAGGTGCGGGTTGTCGGGCGTGACGCGCCCGAGCGCATATTCGCCCTGCTGGGCCGGCCGGTGATGGCCGGGGACAGGGACTTCCAGGCGATGAAGGCCGCCTTCGCCGACATGCTGGCCGCCTACCGGGGCCAGCAGTGGGCGGCCGCGCAAGCCGCCCTGGCTCGGGTCAGGGAAACGGGCGCGGTATTCGGACTCGAAAAACTGGCGGGACTCTTCGCCGAACGTATCGCACGATACCAACTCAGTCCGCCGCCGGTGGATTGGGACGGGGTGTACCAGGCGGAAGACAAGTAGCCGGAGGGCCGCGTTCGGGCCGGAGACGACAGCGCTTTGAGGGGCAAAGACATGCTGATCGCCCAGATCACCGACCTGCACCTGGGCTTCGGCTCCGGCGGGGACTTCGAGGACAACGCCAGGCGCCTGCGCCTGGCGGTCAAGACGCTGAACGAGATCGTGCCGCGCCCAGACCTGGTGCTGGCGACCGGCGACCTGACCGACCATGGCGACCTGCCCAGCTACAGGCGGCTGAAGAAGATTCTCGACAAGCTGGCCATGCCGGTCCTGTTCTGCATGGGCAACCACGACAATCGCGACGTCTTCCGCCAAGTCTATCCCAACGCCCCCTTCTCCGGCGGCTTCAACCAGTACGCCGTCGACAACCTGCCCCTGCGCATCCTGGTGCTCGACACGCTCGAGGTCGGCCGCCACGGCGGCGGCTTCGACGAGACCCGCGCCGCCTGGCTGGAGGGGCGGCTGGCCGAGTCCGACCGCCCCACCCTGCTGGTCATGCACCATCCGCCGATCGAGACCGGCATCGAGTGGATGACCATCGGCCCGCAGGAGGCCTGGGTCGGCCGGCTGGAGCCGATCGTCGCCCGCCACCGCCACATCGTCGCCATCCTGGCCGGCCACGTGCACCGGCCGATCATCAGCGCCTTTGGCGGCACCACGGTGCGCGTCTGCCCCTCGACCCAGCCGCAGGTGGTCCTGGACCTCGACCCCATGGACCTGGACCGCCCCGACGACCGCCCGATGATCGTCGCCGGCCCGCCCGGCATCGGCCTGCACTGGTGGAACGGCAAGGCCCTGGTCAGCCACTACACCGACACCGACGAACAGAGCCGCGCCAAGATTCTCGCCCGCTATACGGCGAAGATGCAGGGCTTCATGAAGCATCTGGCGCACGAACGGGCCGAGGGATCAGGCGGGCACTGAGGCCGGGCGGCTTTCCCGGCCTTATCGAAGCGGCCTACCATTATACCGCGCGTCCGGGCGGCAAGGCGGCCCGGGCGTCTGTTTGCCGTTGAAAACACTGAAAAACCTGTGGCCGCCGGGTTGGTCGGGCGGCGTCAAATGTAGGTCCAGATGCAGGGGATGCGTAGGCCGGCTGTCGCCGAATGTGGGCCCGATTGTCGCCGGCCGACCCACATCGGACGGGAACGCGGGTGCACGCCGCGCCCGGGCGTCAAAATGCTCCAAAATGAATATGTCTAGACATATTCATCGGCGCTGAACGCCGGGCGAACTCAGCTCTTGAGGTCGGGCCGCGAGGCGAGGAAGGCGGCCTTCTCGGCCGGGGTCAGCACCTTGCCCTTCTTCAGGCGGCTGACCTTGGGGGTCGGCGGTTCGAACTTCTTGACCGGGCCCGATCCGCCCTTGAGGTCCGAGAGGCGGGTCTTGGAAGGCGGTTTCACGGGCGGTGCTCCGGGTGCGCTTTGAGTATGGCTTACTTCGCGCGCCAGGAAGTCGCTAATTTGAGTCCATCTCCGGAAAGAGGATGGCCTCATAGTCGCGGGCGCCATGCAGGATATGGATGATTGACACCTGGCGATCCTCGACCCTGTAGAAGATGACATAGGAACGATGAGGTCGCCGCCGGACGCCGCGATGGGCGTACCTTTCGACGAGTTGGAAACCATAGGGCGTGCGACCAATGTTGCGGGCCTTGGCGACCAATTCCTTGACGAATGACGACGCACGCCATGGAGCCTCCTGTCGGAGGTAGTCGCCGATCTCGATCAGATCGAGCCGCGCCGCTGGCGTAAAATCGACCTTCATTCGGCCGTGGCGACCGGCTTTCCGTATCGAGCGTCCATCTCGGCCTCGATGTCGTCGATACTGATCAAGAGCCCGGCATCAGCCTCGGCCAGGCCACGCTCGATAGCGGCATCCAACGCCGCCAGCCGTCGTTCCCGCTCCTGGACCAGACGGACCCCTTCGCGGAGAATTTCACTGCGCGAATTGTAGCGGCCGGAGGTGACGAGGGCGGTCACAACCTGTTCGAGATTTGCCCCGAGATCGACGCTGCTGGCCATGGCGCTCTCCGCTGTTCGAGGCTCCGATAATAGTTATCGGTCCGCGGGGCGTCTAGCGTCGTGCCGGTCGGTCATGCCGGGTGGATCATCCAGAGGCGATGGACAAAGGGCGCGGGTCAACGCTCTGGCATGCTGAACATCAGGGGGATGCGAACGGTAGCGCCCCCGACGGGCTGTCCATCGGCCGTCGTCGGTCGCATGCGAAACTGGCTCGACAGGCTCTTGGCGGCCTCGCCGAAGCCCATGTCGGCGGGGCTTTCCATGACGACGTTGCAGTCCCGGAGGGTCCCGTCGGCGATGACCTGACAGGACAGAGTCACCCGCCCGCTCTGACCTGCCGCCAGCGCGGCCTTGGGATAAACCCGGGCGACGTCGCCGCCGGTCGGCTTTCGAACCCAGTCCGGCCGTGTGACGACAGGGTTGCGCGGCGGCGCCGGCGGGGCCGGCGGCGCGATGACCGGCGGCGCGGGACTGGCCCACGGCCAGCCGAAGCTGAGGGTCAGCTCCACCTTCGCGCCCAGCTGCGCCTTGGCGTAGGTCGGCTCGATCCGGTAGCTGTCGATGAGTTTGAGCGCGGCCTGCTCGAAGCCAAGGCCGGGATGGTTCGCATATCGGATTGCGCAGTCGACGAGCCAGCCCTCCACATCGAAGCCGCAGCGAAGCGCGACCCAGGCCCTTGCGGCGACGTGAGCGGCTTCGGGAGGGGTGACGCCCTTGATCTGCTCCGGCGTCGGCTGCTGGATCAGCCGGGGAGAGAACAGGACCTTTTCCTGGGCGAACACTGGCGGCGCGGCGAGGGTGGCCAGGGCCACGAAGGGCAGAAGGTGACGCACATCTTGCTCCGGAACTAACGCAGCCAGTCGGCCATGCTGGGGGTGTCGGTCACCCTGTACACCTCACCCCGCGGATCAAGGAACAGCCGCTCCATCTCACCCCTGTTGAACGGCCGCGAACCCAGCCGCCCGAACACCGCCATCTGGTTGCCGGTTTCATCGACGGCGCGGTCGCGGTCGAGGCCGCGGGAGAGGGCGAAGGCGGGGGTCCTGGTCCTGGCCCAGGCGATCAGTTCGGGAACCGGGGCCGGGGAGAAGCCGTAGAAGTTGGGCTGGGTGGCCGGGCTGTTCAGCTGCACCACCTTCAGGCCGTTGCGGCCGTCGGCGACGTAGGCGAACAGGCTGGCGTTGGTCGAGGCGACGATGACGTCCCGCGCGTCGTTCAGGCGGCCGTCGAAGGTGACGCGCTGGAAGAGGCGGGGGCTGCGCGGCCGCTCGATGTCGAGGATGACGAGCCCTTCCGTCCCCGCCGCCACATAGAGGTAGGTGCGGGCGGCGTAGAGGCGGCGGGCGTCCTTCAGCGGCACGACGGCGCCGGGAATGGCGGTCGGGCGATCCAGGCGGGTGATGTCGAGGACGCGGACCCCCTCGCGGTCGGTGACGAACAGGTAGCGGAACTGCACGGCGCTGGCGCGAACGTCCGTCAACGGAACCGTCGCGGCGTGGCGCGGCTTCAGGGGATCGTCGAGATCGACCACCACCAGCCCGGCGTCGGCGGCGATATAGGCGTAGCGGCCGGCCAGGGTGATGTGCCGCGCGCCGTTCAGCACCCCGCCCGGGTTCCACGTCACCGCCCGTTTCAGCCTGTTGTTACGCGGTTCGCCGTCGGCCAGGGTGTCGACGTTGACGGCGATCAGCCCCTCCCTGGCGTCGGTAACGAAGGCGTAGTGGTAGATGGGGTGGAAGGGCTGCTCGAGGTTCTCTTCGCGCATCATCGGGGTGTTGCGCGCGGGATTGATCGGCTGGTTGGTCGGCAGGGCCATGCAGGTGGCGTTGGCGCTGGCGACATGGGTGTCGTGGCCGGCGCCGGAGAAGGGGGCGGTGACGATACGTTCGGAGACGCCCTTGTTGCCGATGTTGGCGACGTCATAGACCCGGAAGCCGCCCCGGCCCTCGGCGACATACATGTACTCTCCGCGCAGCTGCAGGCAGCGGACGTCGCCGCCGGCCCCCTGGCGCACATTGGCGAACTCTTCCATCGACCCGTCCTTCGACCGGCGGGTCCAGTTGGAGAGCAGGCGGTTTCGGCCGAGGTGCGACTGGTAGAAGTCGGGATAGGCGTACTTCTGCAGATAGGAGCCGAGCACCGCCTGCGGCTCGTCCCACTCGGTCACCCGGATGGCCTCGAAGCCGCCCTCCGCCCCGACCCAGGCGTTCAGGCCGACGAAGTTGACCGTGCCCGTGCCCAGGGTCAGCAGCTGGGCCATGATGGCGTTGTTGTCCTCGGCCGCCGAGACGTGACAGTCGGTGCAGGTCTTGGTCTCGGTGGTCCGCACCGTGTGCGGGAAGTGGGGCGCGAAGGCCTGGCTGGAGAAGCCCGCCGCCGAGACCGGCGGCTGCTGAATATAGATGCGCTCGCGGTTGATGTTGGTCGAACTGAGCACCAGGGCCGATGACGAGCGCACCGGGGCGATGACGCCGCCCCGGGTCAGCTGGTGCTTGCCCAGCTGGAACATGTCGTCGCGCGCCACCTGCGGATTGTAGGTGGCGTAGTTGCGGCTCTCCCCGCCCTGGTCGCGATGGCTGCCGGCCTTCCAGTTGGCCTCGATCGGCAGGTGGCAGCCGCCGCAGGACGGGGTCCAGCTGGTGTGACAGGTGAAGCAGGCGATCTCGGCCTCGGGGTGGGCGAGGTCCTTGTCGGCGACACCCGAACCGAAGGCGAGCGGCTTGCGGCCGGCGACGCCCTTGCTCATCAGCTTGGCGCGGGCCGATTTGGCATTGAAGGTGGGACTGGTCGGATCGACGGCGTCCTTCACCAGCGACACCTCCCACTCCAGCTTCGGATCGACGATGGAGCGCTGCATCAACACCCGCCGCCCGTCGCGCTGCAGCCATTCGAAGCGGCGCTGGCCGTCGGGATTGCGCAGGACCATCAGGTCCGTGCCGCCGGGCGGCGCGGCCGGGCCGCTGGTGCGCAGGTTGGGATACTTGCGGGCGTTGCCGTGGCAGTCCTTGCAGGAGATCTCCACGGCCGAGGCGACCTCGCCCATGATCAGGCCGCTGCCGTGGCTGTCCTGGGCGAAGTGGCAGTCGGCGCACTGCATGCCCTTCTCGGCGTGGATATCCATCATATGGACGGTCTTGCCCGGATTGGTCCCGGCCGGAACGAACTCGCCCTCGCCCTTCCTGCGCCATTTCTCCGGGTCGTCCGGGCCGACGATCTTGCCGTCCTTGTCCAGCAGGTTGCCGGCCCGGTCGCGCTTGAACACGCCGCGGAAGTTCCAGCCGTGGCCGTGGTAGTCGGCGAACTGGGTATCCTTGAGGTCCTTGTTGAGACCGTAGACGTTGCGCATGAAGTCGAGGTCGGCCCACAGGCCCTTGGGCGCCGCGCCTTCGGGGTTGCGGTCGTTGGTCTGGCGGATCTCGTGATCGGTGGGGTATTTCTGGGTCTTCGGCCACATCGACGGGGCGTCAGCCTCGTAGTCCCACATGGTGTAGCCAAGGTAGCTGTTCAGGAACATGTTGGGCTGGTGCATGTGGCAGTTCATGCACTGCGACGTCGGGATGGCGCGGCTGAAGACGTGTTTCAGCGGATGGCCTGGAGCGGCCTTGTCGATGGTCGGATCGGTGGTCTGGCTTTGGCCGTCGCGGCCGAATTTCGCATAGGTCAGGCTGTGCCGGGGCTCGCGGTCGTTGGCGTAGATGACGTGGCAGCTGGCGCAGCCGGAGGAACGGTAGTCCCCCGGCTGGTCATTGGTGCCCAGGAACCAGGTGTAGGGATCGTTCAGCCGGGTCTTGTGGATGTTGAGCACCGGGACGGCGATACGCAGGCCGGTGCCGGGGCCCCGGTTCGACTGGCGGATGTCGGGCCGGCCGGCCTCTTCCAGCCGCTGGGTCTGGCCGGTGGAATTGGGCAGGCCGATCTCGGGGAACTGGGTGTTGATGTTACGCCCGCCGCGCTCGAACACCCGGAACACGTCAGCCGGCGGCACGACCTGCCAGGTCGGCAGCGGGTAGAGCACCGGCAGGGCGCCGCGCGCCGCCTGCGCCTGGGTGACCGTGCCGGCCGGCCGGCCGGGGGAGACGATCTTCGCCGGCTCGCCCTGCGGCGTGTAGGACTCGCCGACCATGTAGCGTTTGAACGGCAGGATGCCGTTGTTGTAGCTGGCCCCGCCGAAGAACATCGCCCCCGTCGCCATCAGGGAGCGTTCGTTGGCCTCGATCAGCCCCATGTGGCAGGCGCCGCACGCCTGGCGGGCGACGCGGTAGTCGCCCGGATTGACGAAGCGGATGAACTCCGGCGACTCGCGATTGAGCAGGGAATAGCTGCGCTTGGGGTTGGCGGAGCCCGGCCAGCCCCAGGCTTTGGGATAGCGCGGCAGGACGTGGGCCTTGTCGCGGACGGCGATATAGCCGGCGCTGTCCTTCGCCGTGCCGGCCGGCAAGGCCGCCCCGGCGTCGCCGCCGTGGCAGTCGGTGCAGCCGATGACCACGGCCGGTGACGCATGCATCGATACCGAGTCCACGGGCGCGTGGCAGCTCATGCAGCCGGCGCTCCTGGCCTTCGCCTCGGCCGGGGCCTGACCGGCCTTGGCCGGCGGGGCGACGGCGTAGGTCCGGGCAACCGGCTTTTCCTCCTCCCCGGCGCGGGCCAGGGCGGAGGCCGTCGTCAGGCCGAGCGCCGCGACGGCCAGGGCTCCGAGCAGCCAGCGCTTGACGCCCCCCGCCCGCATTCAGAAGGCCAGCGTCGCGTTGAGCAGGATCGAATAGTAGCGGTCGTCGCGCTCTGAATTGGTGAACAGGTCGCCGAAACCGTCGCCCGGCTCGAACAGGGCGCCGGACGCCCGGACCACGATGTTCTGGGTCATCCAGGGCCGCCAGACGGCCCCGACCGAGACGTCGAGGCCCAACTCCTTCGGGATCGAGCCCTCGTTGCGCAGCACCTGGACGGTGATGGTGTCGTCGAACCACAGGTGGTTGATGTTGCCGGTCAGGCGGACCTGGGGCGTGACATCGAAATCGGCGCCCAGGCCGACCAGCATGGTCCCGGGGTTGTTGAAGTTCGACTGCCCCTCTTCCTTCGACGAGCGCAGGGAATTGAGAATGCCGTTGCGGCCGTTGACGCCCACCGCCCGGCCGCCGCCGGCGAAGGGGATCGACTGGCGGATCCAGTAGCTGGTGTCGGCCCCGGCGAACTGCGGGTTCTCGAAGATGGCGTCGAAGCCCTTCTCGACGTTGTCGTAGGGGTCGTCGTCGCCCGAGGCGTAGAGGAAGGAGCCGCGCAGCCGCACCCAGTCGAAGTCGATCGAGGGTTCGAGGGCGGCGAACCAGGCGCGGATGTCGGCCGGCTTGCTGGTGAAGATCGAATTGCGGTCCTCGCCGACCGCCCCGTAGAGGCTGCCGGACAGGTTCAGCCGGCCAATCCGTCCGTCTGCGGAGTATCCCAGGTAGAGGACGTCGTAGTCGCGGGGGCGCAGGTTGCCGATCAGGGCCGGGCGGACCGGAAAGCCGTTGTCGTCGACCTGGATGTCGTCGGCCTCGTCGTTGCGGTTGTAGACGGCGGTGACCTGCGAGGTCATGCCGGGGACCGGGAAATCCTGGCGATAGAGGTTGGCGACGAACAGCTGGTCGTCGCGCAGGTTCTGGGTGACGTCGTTGAGGCCGCTGTTGGTGTCCTTCTCGACCCGCCAGAAGAAGGCCAGGTTGTACTGCCAGCGATTGTTGTCGCGGTTGCCGAACAGGCGGACGCCCAGCTGGTTGTCCTGGAACAAGAAGCCCCGGAAGTCGGCGTTGAACGGCTGGATACCGACCCGTATGGAATCGAAGTCGTAGCGGTCGGAGACGTTGCGCAGGTGGTAGTCTACGAAGGCTTCCTGAATCCCGACGAACCAGTCCTCGCGCTCGGTGTCGCGGCTGGGCTTGACCGACAGGATGCGGCGCTCGGAGATGTCGGCGTAATTATAGTTGAAGGCCAGGGTGACCCGGGCCTCGAAGTCCGGCGGCTTGAAGGCGGTCGAGCCCTCGATGAAGGCGAGGCCGGCGATGAAGGTCTGGGAGGCGACCAGGCTGTCGGCGCGGCCGAAGACGTCGTTGCTGCCCGAGCCGGAGGTGGTCTGCACGCCGACGGGGACCGGGAAGCTGCGCGGCTCGATGACTGTGTCCATGACGCCGGTGAAGACCAGGAAGCGGTCCTCGGTGCCGGGGATCGGCCGGTCGCCCTTGAAGCTGTTCTGGTTGTAGGGATCGAACCAGTTGTCCCGGACCCCGAACTGGTCGGCCAGGCGCCAGCGGTCGGGGATGGGGAAATGGTCGGTCGGGAAGGCTTCCGGCGGCGGGGCGTTCACCGCGCCGGGGTTCTCCTGCGGATCGCGGTCGGGATAGGTCTCGACGCGGCCCGGGCGGCGGCGCCAGGGCAGCCATTCGACTATCGAGTCCTCGGGCGCCGGTGCGGCGGCCGGGGCATTGAGCCCCAGGTCGGGCGGCGGCGGCGCAGGCGCGCGGCCCAGGATCCTGCCGGTGGGTGTCGGCTCGGAATCGTCGGGCTGTTCGGCGGCCTGCTGCCGCGCCGCCTCGACGGCCTGGTCGATCGCCGAGCCCTCCGCCGCCCAGGCGCCACCGGCCAGCAGCGCGGCGATGGCCACGCTCCCCAGCAGCAGGACGGGGCGGACGGCGATCATCTCAGATCCCCGAGCAGACGTTGGAAGCGCCGCTGTCGATGTAGGGCGCGAAGGGGCAGTTGACGTAGCGCAGCCGTGTCGAGGTCGCGCCCTGGACGACGACGACGGTGTCGGAGCGGATGGAGGCGGCCGGATGGGCGATGGTCCCGCCGGCATTGAACAGGCCGAGGGCGCTGATCATGTCGTCCTGGTCGATGCCGTCGCCGGAGACGCCGATGGCGCCGACCAGCTGGCTGCCCCGATAGATGGGCGCGCCGCCGGGGAATATCTGCAGGCCGTTCTGCAGCCGGTTCTGGCCGGGCCGGGCGTCGGGCAGGGCCGTGCAGCGGGCCGGGGTGTCGGCCCCGCCGCCGTTCACGAAGGTCAGGTGCTGGCCGAGGTTGCCGAGCACCAGGGCCGATTGCAGGCCGGTCGAGAAGGGGCTCCAGTCGGCGATCGACCGCGACAGCGGGCCGGGCGGCCGGCCGACCTCGCCGTCCGGGAAGTAGGGCCGGTGCAGGTTGCCGATGGCCCGGACCGAGACGCCGATGGTTCCGGTCAGGGCGTCGGGGCGGGACAGGAAGGTGCGGGTGGCCGGGACGAAGGCGCGGACATCGGCGCTGGGATCGGCCGACAGGTCGGCGCCGGCCGCGGGATGGCTCATGAAGGCGGCCGAGCGGGCCTTCTGCAGCGAGACATCGATGCCGAACACCGGGGCGTCGGGCGAGCGGACGATGCCGAGGATGTCGCCATGGGTGTCGACCACCGAGATGGTCACCTGGGCGCGGCTGTCGAGCGGCCGCCGGATCTGGGCCCGGGCGTGACGCATGACCGCGAAGGCCTGCTCCAGCAGGCTACGCGCCTCGGCGGCGGTCAGCGGGGTGGCGACACTGCCGCCGTCGGCCCCGGCGGCCGGCGGGTAGCGATTGCCCCCCGCGCCGTTGGTCAGGACGAAGGCGTCCGGGTCGGCGAATTCGGCATCGGCGGCGTCGCGCACGCCGGAGCCCTCGGTCCCGAAGGTCTGGCCGGCGATGGCCGGGCCGGCGGCGTAGCCGGTGACCGCCACCAGGGCCCCCGTGCCGACCGGCAGGCTGGCGAAAGCCGGCGCGCTGGCCGGGGTGCTCATCAGGTCGGAGATCGTGGCGTCGCTGAAGCGCAGCGAGGTCCCATCGACGGTGATGCGGTCGGCCTTGATCTCGGCGGCGGCGTCGAGGCCGCTCATGGCGGCCAGGGCGATGATCTCTTCCAGGTCCTTGTCGACGTCGATGACGTTGGCGTCGAAACCGTAGTCGCCTTCGGCGATGACGCCGACGCCGCCGACCAGCACCCCGCCCTTGTAGAGCGGAAAGCCGCCCGGATCGGCGGCCAGGCCGAGCGGCGAGCGCTTGGGACCCAGGAAGGCCGTGGCCCCGCCGCCGGCCGCATACCGTCGGTTCAAATCCGAACAGGGCAGCTGGCTGAACTGCACCCCGAACAGCGGACCGCTCTCCAGCCCGACCGCGCCGGGGGCCGGCGGGAAGTGCTGCTGGACGATCATGCTGGCCGTGCGGCTGGAGAAGGCGTTGCCAGCCGAGGAGAGGTAGGCGCCGGTCACCGCCTTGGCGATGGCGCCCGCCTCGGCCGGGGCGACGACGCCCTGGATGTCGCGGTTGGTCCCCGGCCCCGGGCGGATGGTGATGGTCGCCGGGGCGCCGGTCATCCGGTAGACGGCCAGAACGTTGCCGACCCGGTCGGTGACCGCGATCACCGCCGGCCGGCCGCGGGCCCGCGCCTCAGCCACGGCCCGGGCGAGGACGCCTTCGACATCGGCGACGCTGAGCGCGGCCAGGCCCAGAGCCGGATAGACGGGCGTCGATCCACCGCCGCCGCCGCCGCCTCCACCGCCGCCACCTCCCCCACCGCCGCCGCCGCCTCCCCCACCGCCGCCGGAGCAACCGGCGACGACCAGCGAGGCCGCGACGATGACGCTGGTGACGGCGCGGCCCAGGAGGGAAGCCCGGATCATGTGACGCGCTCCAGGGCGGCCCGCACCCGGCCGAGGGCGGCGCGGAAGTCGCCCGGTCGATAGGCGTTGGGGTCTCTGACGGCGGCGTAGGCCGCCTCGATGTCGCGACGCATGCCGCCAGCCGCGCCGCCGCCGACGGCGCCCTGGCTGACGGCGGCGGTCAGCAGGGTGTCGACGGCCATCACCGCCTGGGCCCCGCCGCTGTAGTCGGTGTAGCGGACGGTCAGGGCGTCGCCGAGCACCAGCCGCAGGATGGCGACGGTGTCCCGGTCGCTGAAGCCGCGCCCGGCGAAGCGGTTGCCCAGCTGGGCCGTGGTGGCGCCCAGCCGCCTGGCGGCGGCCAGCATGCCGGCCCGGTCGCCGCCCATGGCCTGGTGGAAGGCCCGGGAGTCGGCCGCGAACCGCTGGGCCAGGTCCGGCGCGGCGATCTTCGCCGCCGCCGTCAGCAGGATCATGTTCTCGTCGTTGTAGGGCGGCGCGCCCCAGACGATCGGCCGCCCGGGATTGGCCCCGAACCGCACCGGCGGGTTCGCCTCGTCGCTGATCGCCCGGTGACAGCTGTGGCAGTCGAAGAAGTAGAATTCCGGGAAGACCCCCTCGCTGCCCTTCGACGAGGTGAACAGGGTCAGGGAACGCTCGAGCGCCAGGGCCTGGCCGACAGCCCAGCTGGTGACGCCGCTGACCGAGCGCTTGCGGGCGTGGTTCTGATAGCTGTTGAACAGGTCCAGCTCGAAGCTCATGCGGGGATGGCCGGCGGCCATCATCCGGTGGCTGACGAACTGCCCCGGCTTGTCGCTGCCGAAGTGGCAGTCGAGGCAGGTACCCGCGAGAACCCGGGGGTCTTCCAGCGCCCGCATGCCGCGGGCCCGGTTGTCGGCGCGGCTGGCCCCGACCGTGTAGTGGCTGGCCAGCCAGCCCTCCGACCCGCCGTGGCAGGATTCGCAGCCGACGCCGTCGGAGACCTGGAAAGTCGGGCCGCGACGGGCGGCGTTGTCGGTGTGGCAGCCGAGGCAGGCCGGGGCCCTGGACGCTTCGCCCATGCCGAGACGGTCGGCGATCTTCTGGGCCCAGGGGGTCTGCAGGCTGCGCCAGGCCTTCGAATGGGCGCCGGCGGCGCTGGTGTAATCCTGCCAGACGACCAACTCGTTCTGGCGCACCACGGCGCCGTCGCCGGCCCCGCGTCCGTGGCAGGTCGAGCCGGCGCAGCTGCCGACGCCGTTGTGCACGGCCTGCGAGGAGGCCGGGACGGCGAACAGCAGGGCGAGGACGAGACTCGCCCACGCCACGACGGCATTGACCTTGCCCGCGAGCAGACGCTCCACGCGGCCCCCTTTTGAACCCTCGCCCTACGGCCTCCCCGGCCCGGGCCTATCCCCGATGCTGCGACGATAACACCAAACACCGGTCGGCCAAATGGAATGCAAGCGAAGGGGGAGGCTCCCCCGCCAGACGTCTCGGGGTGCAGACTCTTGCAGGCGAGTGTTTCGGACTGGCCGGGCAAGACGCCGGCCGCGCCAATACTACCCGTTTCGGTGTTTCGACCTGAGAATGCCCAGGTTCGCGGCCCCAGACCTGACGTCGCCAAATTGACGCCAAAACCAAACACGGGAACTGTACGTACCTATCGAACACCGTTCGCGGTGATTGGGGCTGGTCGGCGGAGCCGGTCGGGGATTGAGGGGATCAGATCGTGGCCGTCAAAAAGAGCACCAGCGACACGCCTCTTGCCGCCTTGGCGCCGGTCGGCGGCGACCCGCTGGCCGCCCCGCGGGTGGTCTCCGGAACCAGCGACAGCGGCACGATCGCCGAGGACGGCGGGACGGTCGTGCTGCCGGTGCTGTCCAACGACACCGGCGTGGTCGGCATCGTCCAGATCAACGGCGCCAGCGTCACGCCGGGGTCGGTCATCACCCTGCCCTCGGGCGCGCAGATCGTCGTGGGGGCCGGCGGCGCGCTGAGCTTCCTGGTCGGCGGCGCCTACCAGAACCTGGCCGCCGGCCAGACCGCCACCGAGACCTTCACCTATGTCGCCACCGACGGCGGCGGCTCGGCCGTCGCCCCGGACGGCTTCATCAGCGCCGGCGCCCTGACCGCCGCCAAGGGCTTCACCATCACCGGGGCGGCGGCCGGGGACCTGGCCGGCTACGCCGTGGCCGGCATCGGCGACGTCAATTCCGACGGCGTCGACGATGTGCTGGTCGGGGCCCTGCAGGCCGACCCGGCGGGCCGGACCAGCGCCGGGACCGCCTACGTCCTCTATGGCCGGACGGGCGGCTACACCGGCATCGACCTCGCCGCCCTGACCCCCGCCCAGGGCTTCGGGGTTCGCGGCTTCGCCAGCCTCGACTTCCTGGGGACCAGCGTCTCGGCGGCCGGCGACATCAACGGCGACGGCCGCGCCGATTTCATCGTCGGCGCCCCCAAGGCCAATGGTCCGGCCGGCCTCGACGTCGGCGCGGCCTACGTCATCTTCGGCCAGGCGAGCGGCGGCTTTGCCGGCGGCATCGACGTCAATGCCCTCAACGGAACCAACGGCTTCGTCATCCGGGGCGGGGCGGCGACGGACAGCCTCGGCTTCTCGGTCTCGGCGGCCGGCGACGTCAACGGCGACGGCCGGGCCGATCTCATCGTCGGGGCCCGCGACGCCGACCCGGCCGGCCAGTCGGGGGCCGGCAAGTCCTACGTCCTGTTCGGCCACACCGGGCCGTTCAGCGCCGCCGTCGATGTCGCCAGCCTGAACGGGGCCAACGGCTTCTCGATCTCCGGCATCGACGCCGCCGACCAGAGCGGCCTGTCGGCAGCCTCGGCCGGCGACCTCAACAACGACGGCCTGGCCGACCTCATCATCGGAGCGGCCGGCGGCGATCCCGGCGGGCGGGCGGGGGCCGGCGAGGCCTATGTCCTGTTCGGCCGCACGGGCGGCTTTGCGGCCAATGTCGACCTCTCCAGCCTCAACGGGACCAACGGCTTCGTCCTCAACGGCATCGACGCGGGTGACTTCGCCGGCTGGTCGGTGGCCAGGGCCGGCGACCTCAACAACGACGGCATCGACGACATCGCCGTCGGCGCCCTCTACGGCGACCCGTCGGGGCGCGGCAACGCCGGCGAGGTCTACATCCTCTATGGGCGGGGCGGCGGCTTCGGCGCCTCGGTCAACCTGTCCAGCCTTTCCGGCGCAACCGGCTTCGTGATCAGCGGCGGGGCGGCGGGCGACCTGACCGGCCACACGGTCAGCGCGGCCGGCGACGTCAACGCCGACGGCATCGACGACCTGCTGATCGGCGCCCTGTACGCCGATCCGCAGGGCAGCACGGACGCCGGCCAGAGCTACGTCCTGTTCGGCCGCGCCGGCGGCTATGCCGGCGTCGATCTGTCCCTGCTCGACGGCCTGACCGGCTTCGCCGTCGGCGGCGGCACGACCGGCGGCTTCAGCGGCCAGACGGTGTCGGCGGCGGGCGACCTCAACAACGACGGCATCGACGACCTGATCATCGGCTCGCCCAATGCCGACCCCAGCGGCCGAACCGACGCCGGCGCGGCCTATGTCCTCTACGGCGCCGCCAACATCGCCCGGCTGACCAGCCCGGTGACCGTCACCGTCACCATCACCGGGACCAATGACGCCCCCAGCATCGTCTCGGGCGGCGGCGGCGCGACGGCGGTCGCCAGCCGCGTCGAGGGCGGAACCAGCGTCGCCGTCATCACCGCCGTCGATATCGATAGCGGCGCCAGCATCACCTACAGCATCGCCGGCGGGGCGGACGCCGCCCGGTTCAAGATCAACGCCGCGACCGGCCTGCTCGAATTCAAGGCCGCCCCCAACTTCGAGGCCCCGACCGATGTCGGGGCCGACAACGTCTATGACGTCATCGTCCGGGCCAGCGACGGCGCCCTGTCCGACACCCAGGCCATCGCCGTCATGGTGACCAACCTCGCCGAGGCCCCGGTCATCACCAGCAACGGCGGCGGCGCCACGGCGACCCGCTCGCTGGCCGAGAATCTGACCACCGTCACCACCAACCTCGCCACCGACCCCGACGGCACGGCCCCGACCTGGTCCATCGTCGGCGGCGCCGATGCGGGCTTCTTCCTGATCGACGCCGCCACCGGCGTGCTGCGCTTCGCCAATGCGCCGGACTTCGAGACCCCCGGCGACGCCAACGGCGACAACGCCTACCAGGTCACCGTCCAGGCCAGCGACGGAATCCTGACGGACACCCAGGCCCTCACCGTCACCCTCACCAACGCCAACGAGTCGCCGGTGATCACCTCCGGCGGCGGCGGGACTTCGGCGGCCTATGACGTCGTCAGCGGCGCGACGGGTCCCATCGCCAACGCCGCCGTCGACCCGGACGCGGGCGCGACGCTGACCTGGTCGATCATCGGCGGCGCCGACCAGGGCTTCTTCGTCATAGATTCCACGACCGGCGCGTTGAACTTCGCCGCCCCGCCGAACGTCGCGAACCCGCTCGATACCGGCAGCAACAACATCTACCAGGTGCAGATCCGCGTCAGCGACGGGGCCCGCACCGACGTCCAGACCCTCAACGTCCGGGTCACCGCCCCGGGGGCCAGCGCCCCGGTGATCAACTCACTCGGCGGCGGCGCGATCGGCGCCTACGCGATCTTCGAAGGCACGCTGGGCCCGACCACGGTCAGCGCCACCGATCCGGACGGCACGACTCCGACCTACAGCATCCTTGGCGGGGCCGACGCCGGCTTCTTCACGATCAACACCAGCACCGGCCTCCTGCAGCTCAACGCCGCTCGCGACTTCGAGACGCCGGCCGACGCCAATGGCGACAACGTCTATGAGGTCGTCGTCCGCGCCTCCGACGGGGCGCTGAGCGACACCCAGACCATCCGGCTGACTATCCTCGACAGCAACGAGGCGCCTGTCATCACCTCCGGCGGTGGCGGTCCGAACGCCACGGCGAGCACGCCGGAGAACCTGCTCGGCGTCACCACGGTCACCGCCAGCGATCCGGACGCCGGCGCCGGCCTGTCCTTCAGCATCGTCGGCGGCATCGACCAGGCCCAGTTCGTCATCGATCCCACCACCGGCGTCCTGGCCTTCGTCAGCACACGGAATTTCGAGGCGCCGACCGACGCCGGGACCAACAACGTCTATGACGTCGTCGTCCAGGTCTCCGATGGGACAAGCACGGCCACCCAGGCCATCGCCGTTACGGTGACCAACACCAACGAACCTGTGGCCATCACCTCCGGCGGCGGCGGGGCCAACGCCACCGCCAGCCTGGCCGAGAACAGCACGGCGGTCACCACCGTCACCGCCGCCGATCCCGACGCCGGGACGACCCTGACCTTCAGCCTGGCCGGCGGCGCCGACCAGGCGCTGTTCACGATTGGCGCCACCACCGGCGTCCTGAGCTTCATCTCCCCGCCCGACTTCGAGATCCCGTCCGCAGCGGGCGGCGGCAACCTCTATGAGGTGGTTGTCCAGGTCTCGGACGGAGCCAACCTGGACACCCAGGCCATCGCCGTGACGGTCACGGACGTCGCCGAGGCGCCCGGCATCATCTCCGACGGCGGCGGCGCCACCGCCAGCCTTGGCCGGACGGAAAACAGCACCGCCGTCACCACCGTCACCGCCAATGACCCCGGCGGCGGAACCCTCGGCTACAGCATCATCGGCGGCCCGGACCAGGCGCTGTTCACGCTCGACAGCACCACCGGCGTCCTCAGCTTCATCGCGCCGCCCGATTTCGAGGCCCCGGCCGACAACGGCGCCGACAACAGCTACCAGGTCGTCGTGCAGGCCTCGAACGGCGTGTTCAGCGACAGCCAGACCATCACCGTAACGGTGAGCAACCAGAACGAAGCGCCGGTCATCACCAGCAACGGCGGCGGCGCGGTCGGCGGCTACACCATCCTGGAAAACACCCTCGGGCCAAACACCATCACGGCGGTGGATCCCGACGCCGGGGCGAGCATCACCTACAGCATCATCGGCGGCCCGGACGCCGCCCGCTTCGTGATCAACGGGGCGGGCGTCATCCAGCTGGCCGCCAACCCCAACTTCGAGGCCCCGGCCGACAGCGACGGCGACAACGTCTACAGCGTCATCGTCCAGGCCAGCGACGGCGCCCTGACCGACACCCAGACCATCAACGTCACGGTCACCAACCAGAACGAAGCCCCGGTCATCATCAGCAACGGCGGCGGCGCCGCGGCCAGCCGCAACGTGGTCGAGAACACCACGGCCGTGACCACTGTCACCGCCACCGATCCGGACGGCGTCGCCACGCCGCTGACCTTCAGCATCGTCGGCGGGACCGACCAGTCCCTGTTCACCATCAACGCCGCCACCGGCGCCCTGGCGTTTGTCAGCGGCCGGGACTTCGAGGCCCCGACCGACAGCAACGGCGACAATGTCTACAACGTCACCGTCCAGGCCAGCGACGGGGTCAACGTCGATACCCAGGACATCAAGGTCACGATCACCAACCGCAATGACGCCCCGGTGATCACCTCGAACGGCGGCGGCAGCGCCGCCTCCATCACCCGGCCGGAGAACGGCCCGCTGCTGGTCACCACCGTCGTCGCCGCCGATCAGGACGCCGGGGCCACGCTCAGCTACATGATCACCGGCGGCGTCGACGCGGCCCGCTTCAGCATCAACGCCGCGACCGGCGACCTCAGCTTCGTGGCCAACCCAGACTTCGAGGCCCCGGCCGACAGCAACGGCGACAACCGCTACATCGTCATCGTCCGAGCCAGCGACGGCGTCCTGACCGATGTGCAGACCATCACCGTCATCGTCACAAACCTGGCCGAAGGCAGCGCCGCGCCGGTCATCACCTCCCGGGGCGGCGGCCCGACCGCCAACATCAGCGTCCCCGAGAACGCGGCGGCGGTCGACATCGTCACGGCCACCGACGCCGATACCCCGCCCGCCGGTCTGACCTACAGCCTCGCCGGCGGCGTCGACGCCGGCCTGTTCAACATCAACCCGACCACGGGCCAGCTCAGCTTCGTCAGCGGGCGGGACTTCGAGGTCCCCACCGATTCCGGCGGCGACAACATCTACAACGTCATCGTCCAGGTCTCCGACGGGGCCAACGTCGACACCCAGGCCCTCGCGGTGACGGTGACCAACGTCAACGAGGCGCCGGCCATCACCTCCGGCGGCGCCGGGCCGACGGCCAGCTACAGCATCGCCGAGAACTTCAATCCGCCCCTGGTCGCCAGCCTGACCCGCGCCGATCCGGACGCCGCCTCTCCCGCCACCTGGAGCATCATCGGCGGGGCCGACGCCGCGCTTTTCTTCCTGAGTCCCACAACCGGCGAGCTGGGCTTCATCAACTCGCCGGACTTCGAAAACCCGACCGACTCCGACCTCGACGGCGTCTACCAGGTTGTCGTCCAGGTCAGCGACGGCGGCCTGACCGATACGCAATTGCTCACCATCACGGTGACCAACCAGGACGAGGCGCCCAACATTTTCTCCGACGGGGGTGGGCCGACCGCCACCATCGACGTGACCGAGAACCTGACCTACGTCACCAACGTCCTGGCCGATGACCCCGAGGGACAGACCGTCACCTACAGCATCGTCGGCGGCGTCGATGGCGTACTGTTCAACATCGACCCGGCTACCGGCGATCTGACCTTCGCCACCCCGCCGGACTTCGATGGCCCGCAGGACGCTGACGGCGACAACCGCTACGAGGTCACCGTCCGCGCCTCCGACGGAACCCATTTCAGAGAGCAGCAGATCACCGTTCAGGTGCAGAACGATCCGGCCGAGCCGCCCGGCCCGAGCCTCACCGGCCTGATCGGGATCGTCACCACCAACGAAGCGGCCCCCCGCGTCCGCATCGATCCCGACGTCACCTTCACCACCAGCGAGACCGACTTCAACGGCGCGACCTTAAGGGTCAACGGGCTGACCGGCGTCGACCGGGTGTCGGTGATCAACGTCGGCTCGGGGGCCGGCCAGGTCGGGGCGACCCTCGGGCCCAGCATCACGGTTTCCTACGAGGGCGTTGTCATCGGCACGGGAACGGGCGGCGCCGGCAACGACCTGAACATCGTCTTCAACGCCAACGCCACGCGCCAGGCCATCGAGGCGGTGGTCGAGGCGCTGGGCTTCGAGTCCCAGGCCGACGACACGGTCGCCAACCACAGCCTGACCATTACCCTCACCGACCTGCTGGCCCAGGAAGCCCGCGCCAGCGTCCGCATGGTGTTCAACGCCAATGTCCTCAACGGCACGCCCGGCCCGGACGCGCTGTCGGGCTTCAGCGGCGACGACACCATCAACGGTTTCTCCGGCAACGACGAACTGGACGGCGGCGTCGGCGACGACAAGATGTTCGGCCAGGAGGGCGACGACGTCATCCAGGGCGGCGACGGCGACACCGACATCATCGACGGCGGTGGCGACCGGCTCGAGGACATCGACACAGTCGTCTACGGCAACCCCCTGTCGGCCTACACCCTGGCCTTCGGGACCCACAACGACATCTTCGTCACCGGTCCCGGCGGCTTCACCGATCATCTGTTCAACATCGAGTTCCTGCAGTTCGCGGACGTCCTGCTGCCGGTCGGAAACGACGTGCCGGAGATCACCTTCGGCGGCGGCGGCGACGAGGCCTTCATCACCGTCGACGAGAACCAGAGCTTTGTCGCGACCATCAACGCCGTCGATACCGACATCAACGCGGTGCTGAGCTTCAGCATCGGCGATGGAGCCGACGCCCCCCTGTTCCAGATCGACTCCTCAACGGGTGATCTGACCTTCAATTTCGGCCCCGACTTCGAGGCCCCCGCCGACGCCGACGGCGACAACGTCTATGCGGTGGAGGTCATCGTCAGCGACGGCTTCAGCGAGGACCGCCAGACCATCTTCGTCACCGTGGCGGATGTCGCAGGCGGCATCATCCCCGCGCCCAAGGGCGACGGCGCGCCGATGGACGCGCCGGCCTTCATCCCGCCGCCGGAGGTGAGCACCGGCGTCGAAGGCGGCTGGCTGTTCTAGGGGTTCGGGTCGACCGGCGGGAACAGCGGGAAGTCGCCGTCGGTGTTGGCCCCGTCGCGCACGTCCGGCGTCGGTTCGAAGTTGTCGCCGGCGTCGGGCGGCGGCAAGGCGTCCGGCGCATCGGCCGCGTCGCCCGAGGCGACATAGGCCGGTTCGGTTTCGCCGCCCCCGCCGCTGTCGTCCGGCGAGCTGGGCGGCGGCAGCAGCAGGCCGACCAGCTGGGCCGAGACTTCGTCGGTCAGTTCGAACGGGCCGAACGCCCCGGCGTCGGTGACGATCAGGGACAGACCGGGACGGTCCAGGCTGATGATCTGACCGCCGCGCTCGACATCGATGGCGCCGGGGGTGTCGAAGCTGTCGGCCGAGCCGGCCGGGCCGCGCAGCACGACCAGCAGCATGGTCTCCGGATCGCCGGTGAACGGCGGCACACCGGGCTGCTGTTGCAGCAGGGCGAGGGCCTCGGGGCCGACCAGACCCTCGACGATGGTGCCGCGCACGCCGATCGAGGCCACCGGGGTGGTGATGGCCTGGCGCGAGGGGCCGCGCGAGGTCTTGCCGGAGGCGAAGCGGAAGGCGCCCCTGGCGACGCTGGCGCTCATGCCCCCGGGACTGTTCGGGGCGGCGGCGACGAAGCGATCGACGGTCATCCGGGCGTTGGCCCCGACGGTGAAGGTCGAGCGGTCGCGCAGCAGCACCTGCACCTGGCTGGCCGGGCCGGTGACGTATTGGTCGCCCAGCTTGACCGGCGCGCGGACCACGGCGGGGCGCAGCGGGGCGGCGCCGGACTTCTGCTGCACCTGATTGCGGACGGCGGCGTTGACGCCGACCTGCTCCTGGGCGGTCGCCGCCGCCGACAGGGCCAGCCAGCCGGCGGCGGCGAGGGAAAGAACCTTGAGCGTCTTCATCGGATAGGTCCTCGAAGCCTCTAGTTGCGGGCGCCGAAGCGCCAGATGAGGCGCAGTTCCGCGCCCCAGCCCTCGTAGTCGGCCAGGGGAAAGCCGCTTTCGCGGCTGGCCCAGGTCAGTGCCCCTTCCAGGGTGATGTCCTCGCGCCGGTCGCCGGTCGCGCCCTTGCCGGCGAAGGCGCTGAGCGGCGCCCCGATAGCCAGGCGGGCGTTCAGCCGGGTGTCCTCGCGGGTCTCGCCGAGCAGGAAGAAGGGGTCGGCCTCGTCATACTCCAGCCAGCGGGCCGAGCCGTTGGCCAGGACGTAGACCCCGCGCTTGAAGCGCTGGTCGAGGCCGACCGAGACGCGCGGTCCCGAATAGCCGAAGGGGTCGTAGGAGGCGGTCTTGACCTCATAGCCGAGGCCGCCGGTCAGGGTCGTGCGCGAGGCCAGCTTGTGCGCCAACGAAAGGTCGAGGCTGTAGCGCTCGCCGTCGCGGTCGCCGCCGATCAGGGCGGAGACCGCGTCGATGGCCGGCTCGTCATAGTTCTGGTCGACCGCCTCGGCCCGCAGGCCGAGCGTGGTGCGGTTGGTCAGCCGCCAGCTGAAGGCCGCGCGGAGGCCGAGCTCGGTCAGTTGAGGATCGCCCTCCAGCCGCACCTGCCGGGCCAGCAGGCCGACACGCAGGGAGGTCAGACGCGAGCGATGGCCGAGGCCGCCTTCGCCCTCGAAGCGCTGGAAGTCGACCGCCGCGCCCGACAGTTCCGAACGGTCGTAGGCCAGGCCGGCGCCGTAGATCTCCCAGGCCTTGCTGGCGCCGAGATCAGCCCGGCCCTTGATGCTGAGGGACAGCTCGCTGGAGGTCCCCTGCTCGGCCGGCGGAGCGCCGAAGATGTCGAAGGCGGTGAAATAGGCGCCGGCCGCGTCGTCCTCGTAGACCACGCCGGCGGTCACCCGGCCGGACACGGCGGAGTCGGCGGTCTTGTCCCTGACCCGGTCCAGGTAGCGGTCGGCCTCGGCCCGTTGCAGCGGCGAGAGGTTGGCCCCCTTCAGCCGGTCCAGCTCGACCTTGGCGCCGTTGTAGTCGCCCAGCCGGAACAGCAGAACGGCGTAGAACAGCCGGTCGCCATGGCGGTTGGGCTCCTGGATCAGCACCCGTTCCAGAGTCGAGGCGGCTTCCGACAGGCGGCCCTGGGCGGCCTGGTCGCGGGCGTAGGCAAGGTTCAGCTCGACGTCGTCGGGCGCGGCCATGACCGCCTCGAAATCCTGCGCGCCGGCCGTCGAGACGGCTCCCAGGGCAAGCGGCAGCGCCAGCAGGGCCGGGGCGAGGGCTCTTGAGACTCTGATGACCAAGACAGCGCCCCTTCGCGCCAAATCACGATGTTATCCCGACCTGACCTTGGAGTTAGGGCGGTGACGGGTCAAGGCAAATGGCTTCACCCCAAAGGGGGTGTCGAGGCTGGCGTCTCAGGCCTTCGGCGGCGCCCCGGCCACGGTCGTCCGGTGCATCACCCGCAGGTGGCCGTCATAGCCGCCGTCGGCGTAGTGCAGGGTGCAGCGGTTGTCCCACAGGGTCAGCATGTCGGCTGCCCAGCGGTGACGGTAGATGAAGTCGTCCTGGGTGATGTGCTCGAACAGGAAGCGCAGGATGGCCATGCCTTCCGGGCGCGTCATGCCCTCGATGCCGACGGTGTAGACCGGGCTGCAGAACAGCGCCTTGCGGCCACTGACCGGGTGAGTGACGACCAGCGGGTGGGCGACGGTCTTCTCGGCCTCCTCGCTGACCACGATCTGCATGGTCCGCCTGGCGGTTTCCTTGGCGAAGACGCCGGAGGGACCATAGGCCTGGCGGGCGCTGTGCACGGCGCGCAGGGGCAGCAGCATGGCCTGCATGGCGCCCGACAGACTGTCCCAGGCCCGGTAGCAGTCGGCGTAGAGGGTGTCGCCGCCGACCGGCGGCACGACCTGGGCATGCAGGATGGTGCCGGCCGGGGGCGCGGGTTGGAAGCTCCAGTCGGAATGCCAGCCGGCCCCGAAATTGGTCGCCGTCTCGTCCGGCTCGCGGCGCAACTCCAGCACATTGGGACGACCCGGCATCGGCTTGATGAAGGGATCCTCGCCGAAGGGCCCCAGCTGCAGGGTGAAGGCCTCGAGCGCGTCGAGCTCCATCGGCTGGTCCGGGAAATAGATCACCGAATGGGCGGTCCAGGCGTCCCGGACGGCGGCCATGGTTCCGGCGTCGAGAGGGCGTGAGAGATCAATGCCTTCGATGCGGGCGCCGAAACCGTCCGCGTGCGGCGTCACCTTCATGGCCGTTCTCCCTGATCTGTTTTCCGGCAGTAGGCGCCGGGCCGCCTCTGGTGACAAGCCCGGCGGCCCCCGATAGGCTGCGCCCCGAGGCCATCAACGCGACCCCATAAGGACCCCGTCCATGACCCCCACCCTTCCGCGCCTCGGCCTGACCGCCGCCTGCGCCGCCCTGTTGCTGGCCGCCGGCGCCTGTGATCGCCTCAAGCCGCCCGGCGACAGGGGCGAACCCGCCCCGGCCGCCTCCGCCACCGACACCACCGCCGCCGAGAAGGCCGTCGCCGAGGCCAAGGCCGACAGCGCGCCAGCGGTTGAACCGGCCTCCGCCACGCCTGAAGCCACCCCGGCGACGCCCGAAACGCCGCCCCCCGCCGAGAAGAAGTAGGGCGCCTGTTTTTTAGGCGCCGGACTGTATTCCGTCCTCGGACCGCCGGCCGCGCTTGAGGCTGGCGGTCCGCGCCCGATGCTGGCGGGATGGCGTTCGACGTCCCCGTCCTTCCCCCGGCCGAAACCGCCCCGGCCCAGCGCGCCTTCGGCTGCGGCCGGCTGGCCGTGCGCGCCGAGGACGGGCGCACGCGGCTGCGTGGCCTGTACCAGGAAGGCTCCGCCAAGCTGCGGCTGCCACGGGCCCGGGGCGCCTCGCTCGAGGCGGTGATGATCAACTCGGCCGGCGGTATGACGGGCGGCGACCGCTTTGCCTGGACCGTCGAGGTCGGGGCCGGCGCCCACGCGGTCCTGACCACCCAAGCTTGCGAGCGGGTCTACCGGGCCAGCGGCGACACCGCCCGGGTCGAGGCGCGGCTGACCCTGGAGGCCGGGGCGCGGCTCGACTGGCTGCCGCAGGAAACCATCCTGTTCGACGGCTCGGCCCTGTCGCGGACCATCACCGCCGATCTGGCCGAGGACGCCGCGCTGCTGCTTTGCGAGGCGGTGATCCTGGGCCGTCACGCCATGGGCGAGACCTTCGCGCGGGGCGCCTTCCATGACCGCTGGCGCATTCGGCGCGAGGGCCGGCTGGTCTTAGCCGATGATCTGCGGCTGGACGGCGACATCCCGCACCTGACCCATCAGAGCGCCCTGCTGGGCGGCGCCGGCGCCTTCGCCACCCTGCTGCTGGTCAGCCCCGACGCCGATGCCTGCCTGGACGCGGCCCGCACCGCCATCGGCCCCCTCGGCGGGGCCAGCGCCTTTGACGGCAAGCTGGTGGCCCGCCTTGCCGCACGGGACGGCCTGACCCTGCGCCGCGCCCTGATCCCCGCCCTCATCGCCCTGGGCGCCAGCCCGCCCGCCGTCTGGACTCTCTGATGAACCTGACCCCCCGCGAAAAGGACAAGCTGCTGATCGCCACGGCGGCCATGGTCGCCCGTCGGCGACTGGAGCGCGGCGTCAAGCTCAACCACCCCGAGGCCATCGCCCTGATCTGCGACTTCGTCGTCGAGGGGGCCCGCGATGGCCGCACCGTCGCCGACCTGATGGAGGCCGGCGCCCATGTCATCACCCGCGACCAGGTGATGAGCGGCATCGCCGAGATGATCCACGACGTCCAGGTCGAGGCCACCTTTCCCGACGGGACCAAGCTGGTCACCGTCCATCACCCCATTCGCTGAGAGGCCCGCCATGCGCCAGCTTCGCCTGCCCGCCCTGATCGTTGTCGTCGGCCTCGCGGCCACGCCAGTGCTGGCCCATCCCGGCCATGACGGCGTCAGCCTGGCCGCCGGGATCGGCCACCCGCTCACCGGCATCGACCACCTGCTGGCCATGTTGGCCGTGGGCGTGCTGGCGGCGATGCGCGGCGGGCCGGCGCGGTGGGCCTGGCCGGCCGGCTTTCTTAGCGCCATGCTGGCCGGGTTCGGGCTTGGACAGCTGGCGCCTGGCGCCGGGGTCGAGCCGGCGATCCTGGCCTCGGTCATCGTGCTGGGCGGGCTGATGGCGACCAGCGCCAGGATGCCGGGCGCGGTCGGGCTGTTGCTCATCATCGCCTTCGGCCTGGCGCACGGTTATGCTCATGGCATGGAGGCGCCGGGCGGGGGCTACGGCTTCCCGGTCGGCTTCCTGCTCAGCACGGCGGCGCTGCACGCCGTCGGTCTTCTGGCGGGCGGCGCGCTGAAGACCCGGCCGCGGATCGCCCAGATGCTTGGCGTCGCGACGGCGGCCGGCGGCCTTGTCCTGGCGGTGGCGGGATGATCCCCCCCGCTCTTGTTCCGGGCGAAGTCATCGCCGCCGAGGGCGAGATCGAGCTCAACGCCGGCGCGCCGCGCATCACCCTGGAGGTGGCCAACACCGGCGACCGGCCGGTGCAGGTCGGCAGCCACTACCATTTCTTCGAGACCAACCCGGCCCTGGCCTTCGACCGCCAGGCGACGCGCGGCTGGCGCCTCGACATCGCCGCCGGCACCGCCGTGCGCTTCGAGCCCGGCCAGACCCGCGAGGTGGCGCTGGTGCCGATCCTTGGCGGGCGGAAGATCTACGGCTTCCGCCAGTCGGTCATGGGGGATCTCTGAGATGCGCATCGGCCGCGCCCTCTACGCCGACCTCTATGGGCCAACGACCGGCGACCGCGTCCGCCTGGCCGACACCGAATTGTTCGTCGAGGTCGAGAAGGACTTCACCACCCATGGCGAGGAGGTCACCTTCGGCGGCGGCAAGGTGATCCGCGACGGCATGGGCCAGGGCCAGCAGACCCGCGCCCAGGGCGCCGTCGATACCGTCATCACCAATGTGCTGATCATCGACCACTGGGGCATCGTCAAGGCCGATGTGGCGCTCAAGGACGGCCTGATCCACGCCATCGGCAAGGCCGGCAATCCCGATACCCAGCCGGGCGTCAGCATCATCATCGGCCCCGGCACGGAGATCATCGCCGGCGAGGGCAAGATCCTCACCGCCGGGGCGATGGACGCCCACATTCACTACATCTGCCCGCAGCAGGTGGAAGATGCGCTGATGAGCGGGGTGACCTGCATGCTGGGCGGCGGCACCGGGCCGGCGACCGGCACCAAGGCGACGACGGCGACCCCCGGGCCCTGGCACCTGCAGCGGATGATCGAGGCGGCCGACGGCCTACCGATGAACCTGGCCTTCAGCGGCAAGGGCAACGCGTCCCTGCCCGGCGGGCTGGAGGAACAGATCCTGGCCGGGGCCTGCGCCCTGAAACTGCATGAGGACTGGGGCACGACGCCCGCCGCCATCGACAACTGCCTCTCCGTCGCCGACGCCTACGACGTCCAGGTGATGATCCACACCGATACGCTGAACGAGAGCGGCTTCGTCGAGGACACTGTCGCCGCCATCAAGGGCCGCACCATCCACGCCTTCCACACCGAGGGCGCGGGCGGCGGCCATGCGCCGGACATCATCAAGGTCTGCGGCCTGCCCAACGTCATCCCCAGCTCGACCAACCCGACCCGTCCGTACACGGTCAACACCCTGGCCGAGCACCTCGACATGCTGATGGTCTGTCATCACCTCGATCCGTCGATCCCCGAGGACATCGCCTTCGCCGAGAGCCGCATCCGCCGCGAGACCATCGCCGCCGAGGACATTCTGCATGACCTGGGCGCCTTCTCGATCATCTCCAGCGACAGCCAGGCCATGGGCCGGGTCGGCGAGGTGCTGATCCGCACCTGGCAGACGGCCGACAAGATGAAACGCCAGCGCGGCTCGCTCCCCGGCGACGGCGCGGCCGACAACGCCCGGGTCAAACGCTACATCGCCAAGTACACGATCAACCCGGCCATCGCCCAAGGGGTCAGCCGCCACATCGGCAGCATCGAGGTCGGCAAGCGGGCCGACCTCGTGCTCTGGGACCCGGCCTTCTTCGCGGTGAAGCCGGACCTGGTGCTGCTCGGCGGCTCCATCGTCGCAGCCCCGATGGGCGATCCGAACGCCTCGATCCCGACGCCGCAGCCGGTGCACTACCGGCCGATGTTCGGGGCCCTGGGCAAGGCGCTGACCCGGTCGAGCGTGGTCTTCACCTCGCAGGCGGCGCTGGACGGCGGCCTGCGGGCGCGGATCGGCACGGACAAACAGATGCTGGCGGTCGAGAATGTACGTGGCGGTATCTCCAAGGCCGACATGATCCACAACGACGCCCTGCCGCACATCGAGGTCGATCCGGAAACCTATGAGGTCCGGGCCGATGGCATGCTGCTCACCTGTGAACCCGCCACGGTCCTGCCGATGGCCCAACGGTATTTCCTGTTCTGATGCTCAAGGTCGCCCAGATCCTACCCGCCGGCAGCTGGTCCACCGCCGCCGACCACGTCACCCTCGACCAGGACGGCCGCCACCGCCGCCGCGCGGTGCTGACCAGCGATCATCTGGGCATCGACGCGCTGCTCGACGAGCCGGCCGCCGTGCAGTTGAAGCACGGCGATGGGCTGAAGCTAGACGATGGCCGCATCCTCGAGGTGCTGGCGGCCCCCGAGGACCTGCTGGAAATCACCGCCCATTCGCCGGAGCATCTGCTCCAGCTCGCCTGGCACCTCGGCAACCGCCACCTGGCCACCCAGATCGACGGCCGGCGCCTGCTGATCCGTTACGACCACGTCATCGCCCACATGCTGGAGCACCTGGGGGCGCATGTTCACCGGATCTCGGCTCGCTTCGATCCCGAAGGCGGCGCCTACGGCGGAGCGCATCATGCCCACGACCATTAGCCATCCCCTCTCCCGCTTGTCGGGAGAGGGTGGCCCCCAAAGGGGGTCGGGTGAGGGCAGCGCCAGCCTTGGAAGGCTTCCGCGAGCCCACTCACTCACCGCCGGTGCTGCCCTCGTCCGACCGCTACGCGGCCACCTTCTCCCGACAAGCGGGAGAAGGGTATGAGCGGGCCGCTCCTCAAGCTCCTCACCTGGCTCTCCCCTGCCTTCCCGGTCGGCGGCTTCAGCTATTCCCACGGCCTCGAACAGGCGATCCATACCGGCGCCGTCCACGACCGCGCCACCCTCAACGCCTGGATCGCCGCCCTCATCGCCCATGGCTCCGGCTGGACCGACTCCGTCCTGCTGACGGAGGCCTGGCGCGCCTCCACCGCCAACGACGCCCCGCGCCTCGGAGACGCCGCCGAACTGGCCGACGCCATGGCCCCATCCCTCGAACGCCGCCGCGAGTCCCTCAGCCAGGGCGCAGCCTTCCTGACCGCCGCCCGCGCCTGGCGCCCCTCCGGCCTGGTCCCCCCTTACGGCGATCCCGTCCCCTACTGCGTCGCGGTCGGCGCCACCGCCGCCGCCCACGGCGTGCCGCTGGAGGCCACCCTCACCGCCTGGCTGCACGCCTTCGCCAGCAACCTGACCAGCATCGCCCTGCGCGCCGTGCCGCTCGGCCAGACCGACGGGGTCGCCGTTCTCGCCGCCCTCGAACCCCTGATCCTCGAAACCGCCGCCCGCGCCGCCGCCTCGTCCCTGGACGAGCTTGGCGCCTGCGCCCTGATGAGCGACATCGCCTCCATGCGCCACGAAACCCTGCACGTCCGGCTGTTCATCTCATGAGCGCCAACGGACCCTTGCGCGTCGGCATCGGCGGCCCCGTCGGCAGCGGCAAGACCACCCTGGCCGAGAAGCTGTGCAAGGCGATGCGGGGCCGCTACTCCGTCGCCGTCATCACCAACGACATCTACACCCGCGAGGACGCCCTGATCCTCAACCGGCTGCAGGCCCTTCCCGAAGACCGCATCATGGGGGTGGAAACGGGAGGCTGTCCGCACACCGCCATCCGCGAGGACGCCTCGATCAATCTGCGGGCCATCGACGAGATGAACGCCCGCCACCCGGACCTCGACGTCATCTTCATCGAGAGCGGCGGCGACAATCTGGCCGCCACCTTCAGCCCCGATCTCGCCGACCTGACCCTCTATGTCGTCAGCGTCTGCCAGGGCGAGAAAATTCCCCGCAAGGGCGGCCCGGCCATCACCCGCAGCGACCTCTTGATCATCAACAAGACCGACCTCGCGCCGCACGTGGGGGCGGATCTGTCCGTCATGGAGAGTGACGCGAAGGTTCAGCGCGGCGCGCGGCCGACGGTGATGAGCGACCTCACCCGGCTGAAGGGGGTGGACGACATCGTCAGCTTCATCGAACGGCAGGGCGGGCTCGTCGACCGGACGCCGGCCTGAGCACGATTGACCGCGCGCCTTCACCGGCGCAGCGTGGCGGCCTGACGGAGGAACGCCATGCACCCCGCCCTGATGCCCGCCCTGATGCTGCTGGCCGGATCAGCGCCGACTGAAGACCCGCGGGGGATCTGGGCCTGCTACGACGTCGCTGTCCTCGGCACGTTGCGGGCGACGGACGAGGGCTATCAGGTCTCAGTCAGCAAGGTTTACAGCGGCGGCCGCCTGCCGGACCGCATCGACGTCTACAGCGACCCCGAAGGCTCCTATCCGAGCACTGCCTACCACCGGAACGCCGTCTTCTATCTCAGTCGCGGCGATACGGGCGGCTTTGGCGTGCTCAGCACCGCCGGTCGGCAGCCGCTGGACGGCCGTGGGCTACTGACCCGCGCTCGGGTCGAGGAACTGGCGCGCGAACGCGGCCTTGAGCGCTGCACGGCCACCCCGGCCTGATCCTCTGGCCCTCAGGGCTGGGCGTTGAGGCTGACCGCCTTGATCCCGCGCACGCCTTCGAAGGTCACCTCGATCCAGGCCATACAGTCGGCGATGTCGAGGTTGTAGGTCGGACCACCATCCCGGACGTTCATGCCCCCCTCGTTCGGCAGGAGCAGGGCCAGTTTGGCCTTGACCTCGGCCGGGCCGTCGTCGGCCTTCAGGCCCCAGGGCCAGACCTTTGCTCCGGAAAGTTCCTTGTCGAGCATGTAGTCCTGGACGAATTCGTACCGGACGCCCTCGGGATCGGAGAAGGCTGGCCTGTCCACGTAACTGACGTCCACGGCCCAATCTGGAACCGTCTTGACCGGGTCCTTCCACCGCAGCCGCCCGAAGGTGTCGACACGCGACATGGCTTCGTCGCAGGTCATGGCGTTGGCCGAGGTTGCAGAGACCGCCAGAACAGCCGCCAAAAGCAACGGACGCATTCAATCCTCCGGATGTTCGAGGCACGGCGTCAGGGGCCGGGGATCAATAGTCTGACGCTCCGCGAAGTCTAGACCGAGCGTAGTCAAGCGGATAGCCGCGGCGATCTCGGCAGGGATATCCGTAAACCTGATCGGCGTCTCCGGAGCGGCCATCAGCTCATAGGCATCAAGCAGGCCATCGACCCGATGGACATCGGACCAGTCGAAGACGAAGACGCCCTTGCGTGCATAGCTGGCAAAGGCCTCATGGGCGTCATCCGGAGAGACCCCGCAACGCTCCGGCAGGTCGTCCAACCATTCGCCGACCGGATCGAGCGTCGGCAGGGCGCCCTCGGCAATCGGCCCCTGTCCGGCGGTGATCAGGGCCGCGAGCCGCCCCCTGGAGTCCACGGCGACCCAGACCAGATCAAGCCATTCCGGATGGACCAAATCACTCAAGCCTTCCGACCCTTCATCCGCACGCGGCTGACCCCGCCGTCCGGGTAGATGTTCAGCCGTACGAACTTCACCGGCCCGAGGTTGGCCAGCTCGTCGCGGAAGGTGTGGATGTGGTCCATCGACAGCTTCACCTCCGGCAGCAGCACCGGCCAGTCTACTGCCGCCGCCGCCATCTCCTCCGGCGTCCCATGCGCCTCCAGCGCCGCCTGGATCGAGCAGCGGTCGGGGTAGTTGCCTTTGAAGTGGGCGGTGTCGACGATGATCTCCTCGATCACTCCGGCGTGGCCGAGTTCCAGCACGGCCCAGTCGTGGCCGGGCTCGCGGCGGCGGCGGGTTTCCCAGCCGTCGCCCATGTCCTTGCCGCGGCCGGGCGCGGTCAGGTTCTCGACCTTGCCGAAGTGTTCGTCGTTGGCGATCAGGCCCCGGCCACCGTTCTCCATGGCCAGCAGGTCGAGCACGGTGTCGGGCGAGACTTTCGACCAGTCCTTGTGGATGGTCCCGAAGATGCGGAAGCGAGCGACGCCGCCGTCCGGGAAGATGTTCAGCTTCACATGGGTCCAGACGCCCTCGTGCACGGCGTTGACGAAGCGGCGATCGTTGCCGGCGAGATCGATGCGCGGGACCAGCAGGGTCCAATCGGTGTCATCGCCCGGGATTTGCGCGTCCGACACGCAGGCCTCGACCGAAGCGCCGGGCGGGTAGTTGCCGGTGAAGTGGCGGGTGTCGATCTCGAAGCCGTGAATCTCGCCGGGGGCGCCGAGCTTGACGATCGCCCAGTCGTGGCCCGGGACGCGCTTGCGGCGGCTTTCCCAGCCGTCCATCCACTTGCCGTTATCGTCGTACTTGCCGGGGATGAAGACCGGCTCGGCCGGGTCGATCATCCGGCTCTTGTCGGCGAAGAAGTCGTCGGTGGCGAAGACGACCTCGCCGCCGAGGCGCGGCTGGGCCAGGTCGATCAGGCCGGCGTAGGGATGAGGCGTCACGAAGGGTCCTTGAAGAGATCGCCCAGGCGGAAGCGGGCGATGCGGTGGATCTGGGCGATGGCCGTCTCGAACTCCGTGGCCGGATCGTTGGCCAGGCGCTGTTCGAAGGCGGCCAGGATGTCGGCCCGGCTCATGCCCTTGACCGCGACGATGAAGGGAAAGCCGAAGCGGTCGTTGTAGGCGGCGTTGAGGCGCTGGAAGGCGGCGAACTCCTCCGGGCTGCATTGGTCGAGGCCCGCGCCCGACTGCTCCCTGACCGAGGCGTCGGCCATCCTGGCCCGGCTGGCCAGCTGGGGGTGGGCCCGGATCAGCGCCAGCTTTCTTTCATACGAAGCCGTATCGACCACCTCGGCCATGGCGGCGGCTATCGCCTCGGCCGTGGTCAACTCGGCGGCATGGGCCCAGACGGCGTCGGCGACCCAGGGGCTGTCCTCGTAGACGGCGCCAAAGCGCGTGGTGAAGTCGGCCTCAGCCATGCTTCAGGTCCACGGGCGGGTGCTTCTCGCGCCAGTGCCGGGCGATCTCGATGCGGCGGGCGAACCAGACGTCCTTGTGGCCAAGGGCGTGGCGCAGGAACTTCTCCAGGCCGAGGATCTTGCCCGGCCGCCCGGCCAGCCGGCAGTGCAGGCCGATGGACATCATCTTCGGACTGGTCTCGCCCTCGGCGTAGAGCACGTCAAAGGCGTCGCGCAGGTAGCTGAAGAACTGATCGCCGGTGTTCAGCCCGGTGCCGGAGAAGCGCATGTCGTTGGCTTCCAGGGTGTAGGGCACGATCAGGTGCGGCCGACCCGCCTCCGTCGTCCAGAACGGCAGGTCGTCGCTGTAGTCGTCGGCGTCATAGAGGAAGCCGCCCTCCTCGGCGGCCAGCCGCCGCGAGTTGGGGCTGGTGCGGCCCGTGTACCAGCCGAGCGGCCGCGCGCCGGTCAGTCGCTGGTGGATCTCGATGGCCCGCTGCATGTGGGCCCGTTCGACGGCCTCGGGAATGTCTTGGTAGTTGATCCACCGCCAGCCATGGCTGGCGATCTCATGCCCGGCGTGCAGGAAGGCGTCGACGACGGCCGGGTTGCGCTCCATGGCCATCGCCACCCCGAACACCGTCAGTGGCACCTCGTACTTCTCGAACAGGCGCAGCAGTCGCCAGACCCCGGCCCGCGAGCCGTACTCATAGATCGACTGCATGCTCATATGCTCGGCCGCCTCGACCGGGCCGGGGAAGATCATGTCCGAGAGGAAGGTCTCGGCCCCGGCGTCGCCGTGAAGGATGCAGCGCTCGCCGCCCTCCTCGTAGTTCAGCACGATCTGGATCGCGATGCGGGCGCCGCCCGGCCACTTCGCGTGCGGGGGATTTCGGCCGTAGCCGATCAGGTTTCTGGTGTAGCCGTCGCTCATGGGACGCCCATTCGAGGCCGCTTGGGCGCCCAACGTCAAGGCTTGCCTCGATATCGCGGCGTTCGGGAGTTGCTTTCGCCGCGGCAAGGGAGAATTCTGGACTGCTCCGCCGCGTTCCGGGGGCCTTTGGAGCAAACATGACCGGTCTGACGACCCACGTCCTCGACACCACCCACGGCCGCCCGGCCGAAGGGGTCAGCCTGCGCCTGATCCGGGATGGCGTGGCCCTGGCCCACAGCCGCACCAACGCCGACGGCCGCTGCGACGCGCCCCTGCTGACCGCCGAGACGATCGCGATCGGGACCTGGCGCCTGGAGTTCGAGATCGGGGCCTATTTCCGCAAGGCGGGCCTGGCCCTTCCGGACCCGGCCTTCCTCGAAACGGTCGGCATCGACTTCTGCATCGCCGACACGGCGGCCCACTATCACGTGCCGTTGCTGGTCTCGCCGTTCGGCTATTCGACCTATCGGGGCAGCTGATGCGCGACACCGTCCGCTTCCTCCTCGACGGCCAGACGGTCGAGCTGACGGACATCGATCCGACCACGACGGTGCTGGGCCTGCTGCGCTACGACCTGCGCCGTACGGGAACCAAGGAAGGCTGCGCCGAGGGCGACTGCGGGGCCTGTACCGTGGCGCTGGGCGAACTGGACGGCGACGGCGTCAGATGGCGGGCGGTCAACGCCTGCATCCTGTTCGCGCCCATGCTCGACGGCAAGGCGCTGAAGACGGTCGAGAGCCTGGGCGGCCAGCACCCCGTGCAGACCGCCATGGTCGAGCACCATGCCAGCCAGTGCGGCTTCTGCACCCCCGGCTTCGTCATGAGCCTGTGGGTCCGGGGCCGCGAGGCCGCGCCGCCGCCGGTCAATGACAGCCTGGCCGGCAACCTCTGCCGCTGCACCGGCTATGGGCCGATCGTGGCCGCCGCCAATGCCGCCTCCGCGCCGGCCGAGGACGAGACCGCCCTCGTCGCCGCCCTCAAGGACCTGGCCGCCAGCGCGCCGCTGGCCCTGCGCCATGGGCCGCTGCACTGGGTCGCGCCGCGCACCGTGCAGGAGGTGGCCGAATACCTGAAACTGGGCGGGGAAGACAGCGACGTCACCCTGGTCGCAGGGGCCACCGACGTCGGCCTGTGGGTGACCAAACAGCACCGGACCCTGCCAACCCTGCTCTGGCTGGGTGCCGTACCCGAGCTTCAAATCATCAGCGAGACCGACGCGGGCCTGACCCTCGGCGCGGCCGTCCGCTACAGCGACGCCCTGCCGGCGCTGACCCGGCTGCATCCCGAGCTCGGCGAACTGCTGCGCCGGCTGGGTTCGGTGCAGGTGCGCAACAGCGGCACGGTCGGCGGCAACATCGGCAATGGCTCGCCGATCGGCGACATGCCGCCGGCCCTGATCGCGCTCGGCGCCGGCATCACCCTCCGGTCGGTCGGCGGAACCCGCACCCTGCCGCTGGAGGACTACTTCATCGCCTACGGCCAGCAGGACCGCCGGCCGGACGAATTCATCGAGACCATCACCGTCCCCCGCCCGGCGCCGGACCGCACCCTCCGCTTGTTCAAGCTGTCCAAGCGCTTCGACCAGGATATCTCCGCCGTCTGCGCCGCCTTTTCGCTCGGCATCGAAAATGGGATCGTCACCGACGCCCGCATCGCCTTCGGCGGCATGGCCGCGACGCCCAGGCGCGCCGCCGCCTGCGAGGTGGCCCTCATCGGCCATCCGCGGACGGAGCAAACCGTCGAAGCGGCCGCCGCCGCGCTCGGCGAGGATTTCCAGCCCATCGACGACATGCGGGCCAGCGCCGCCTATCGCCTCGCCGCGGCCCGGAACCTGTTGCGCAAGGTCTTCGAGGGCAGCGACGGCGTGCTCAGCCTGGAGCCGGTCAATGCCTGACGCCGGACTTCCAATCCCGGGTATGGTCCATCGCCCACTCAAGCACGACAGCGCCGAAAAGCACGTCGCCGGGACCGCGACCTATATCGACGACCTGCCCGAGCCGTCGAACCTGCTGCACGTCTTCATGGCCATGAGCCCGCGCGCCCACGCCCGGGTGGTGTCCATGGATTTGGCCGCCGTGCGCGCCGCGCCGGGTGTCGTTGATGTGGTCAACGCCGCCGACATCCCCGGCAAGAACGACGTCAGCCCCGTGGTCGGAGACGACCCGCTGTTCGCCGACGGCCTGGTGCAGTTCGTCGGCCAATCCCTGTTCGCCGTCGCCGCCGAGACGCTTGCCCAGGCCCGCGCCGCCGTCGCCCTGGCGGAGCTCGTCTTCGAGGACCTGTCACCCCTGCTCGACATCGCCGCCGCCCGCGCCGCCGGTTCGGTCATAGAGGCGGCTCAGGAGATGCACCTCGGCGACGCCCCGGCCGCCATCGCCGCCGCCCCGCATCGCCTGTCGGGACAGCTGGCCATCGGCGGCCAGGACCACTTCTATCTGGAAGGCCAAATCAGTCTCGCCACCCCCGGCGAGGACGGCGACGTCCACGTCTGGTGTTCCACCCAGCACCCGACCGAGGTGCAGCACAACATCGCCAAGGTGCTGGGCGTGCCCGACCACAGCGTGACCGTCAGTGTGCGGCGCATGGGCGGCGGCTTCGGCGGCAAGGAGAGCCAGCCGGCCCTGTTCGCCGCCGCCGCCGCCTTGATCGCCACCCGCACCGGTCGCCCGGCCAAGGTCCGCCTCGATCGCGACGACGACATGGTGATGACCGGCAAGCGCCACGACTTCGAGACCGGCTGGCAGGTCGGCTTTGACGCCGAGGGGCGTCTCGCCGGCTACAGCGTCGAGCACGCCAGCCGCTGCGGCTACAGCGCCGACCTGTCCATGGCCATCAACGACCGGGCGATGTTTCACAGCGACAATGCCTACGCCCTGCAGACGGCGCAGATCGTCTCGCACCGTTTCCGGACCCACACGGTCTCCAACACCGCCTTCCGGGGCTTCGGCGGGCCGCAGGGCATGGTCGGCATCGAGCGGGCCATGGACGCCATCGCCCTGCATCTGGGTACGGACCCGCTGGATGTGCGCAAGGCCAACCTCTACGGCGTCGCCGGCGAGCAGACGCCTTACGGCCAGACCGTCGATCATTCGCCCGCCCTGGCCCTGATCGAACGCCTCGAGGCCACCAGCGACTACCGAAGGCGCCGCGCCGCCATCGCCGCCTGGAACGCCGCCAACCCGACCCTGAAGCGCGGCCTGGCCCTGACCCCGGTCAAGTTCGGCATCAGCTTCACCGCCACCCACCTCAACCAGGCCGGCGCCCTGATCCACGTCTATACCGACGGCTCGGTGATGCTGAACCACGGCGGCACGGAGATGGGCCAGGGCCTCTACCAGAAGGTCGCCCAGGTGGTGGCCCAGGCCTTCGGCATCGGCATGGACCGGGTGAAGATCACCGCCACCGCCACCGACAAGGTGCCCAACACCAGCGCCACCGCAGCCAGTTCCGGCAGCGACCTCAACGGCATGGCGGCGCTGGATGCGGCGAACCAGATCAAGGCCCGGCTGGCCGACTTCATGGGCCAGGAATTCGGCGTCGATCCGGCCGCCGTCCGCTTCGAGGGCGGCAACGTCCACGCTGGCGACGAGGTGCTGAGCTTCACCGAACTGGCCCGCCGCGCCTGGTTCAACCGCATCAGCCTGTCGGCCGCCGGCTTCTACCGGACGCCGAAGATCCACTACGACCGCGCCACCCATCAGGGCCGGCCGTTCTTCTACTACGCCTGGGGCGCCGCCTGCGCCGAGGTGGCCATCGACACCCTGACCGGCGAGAACCGCTGTCTTCGCGCAGACATCCTGCACGACTGCGGCGCCTCGCTGAACCCGGCCATCGATATCGGCCAGATCGAGGGCGGCTTCATCCAGGGCATGGGCTGGCTGACCACCGAGGAACTGGTCTGGGACGCCAAGGGCGTGCTGAAGACCCACGCCCCCTCGACCTACAAGATCCCGGCCTGCTCCGACCGCCCGCCGGTGCTCAACATCGACCTGTGGGACCAGCCCAATCCCGAGAACACCATCCACCGGTCCAAGGCCGTCGGCGAACCGCCCCTCATGCTGGCCATCAGCGTGTTCAGCGCCCTGACCGATGCGGTGGCGGCGGTGGGCGGTCACCGGGTGATGCCGGATCTGGACGCGCCGGCGACGCCGGAGCGCATTCTGATGGCCGTGGACGATGTTCGCCGCCGGGCAGGCGTCGCATGAACTGGGCCACGCAGGCGCTCCAAACCCTGAGACGCGGCGAACCCCTCGCCCTGGTCACCGTGATCGCCGCCGAGGGCTCGACCCCGCGCGAGGCCGGGACCCGGATGCTGGTCACCGCCGACAGCCAGTCCGGCACCATCGGCGGCGGCCATCTAGAATACCGCGCCACGCAGCAGGCCCGCCGCCTGCTGACCCAGACCGACCGCGGCTTCGCCCTGCAGGACTACCCGCTCGGCCCCTTTCTGAAGCAATGTTGCGGCGGCCACGTCCGCCTGCTCCTCGAACGGCTGGAGTCCGACGACCGAGCCTGGCTCGAAGCGGCCGCCCGGGCCGAAGCCGCCGGAGAGGCATATGCCCTGAAGGCCGAGGTCTGCGGCGCCCGCCTGCGACGCGCCTTCTTCGGCGACGAGACCCAATGGGTGGGGACGATCGCGCTGATCGACGCGGCCGGCGCGCCGCTCCCCGGCCGGCGCCCCGCCCTGTCCGAAGGTGACGCCCTGGTCGAACGGATCGACGCCGCCCGCCCCCGCGTCCTGCTGTTCGGCGCCGGCCACGTCGGCCAGGCCATCGCCCGCGCCTTCGCCCCCCTGCCCTTCCGCCTCGACTGGCAGGACAGCCGTCCCGAAGCCGCCGCGCCGGGCGTCGCCATCCAGGACGAAGCCCGGCTGATCGAACTGGCCGCCCAGGCGGGGCCGGACGATCTGGTCCTGATCCTCACCCACAACCATGACCTCGACTACCAGCTGACCCGCGCGGCGCTGGCGGCGGGCCCGGCCTACGTCGGCCTGATCGGCTCGGAGACCAAGAAGGCGCGCTTCCTCCGCAGGCTGAAGGATGAAGGCGTCGATAGCGCCGGCCTGACCTGCCCGATCGGCATCCCCGGCCTGAAGAGCAAGGCGCCGGAGATCATCGCGGTCGCGGTCGCGGCGCAACTGCTGCAACAGATTGAGCATACCTCGTGAGGGGGGATGGCATGACGGAGCTGACACGAGCGTTGGAGGCTTGCGCCGTTGTTGGAACCTTTCCGACCGACCTCGTCGGTGATGCCATGAGGGCGATGGGCGAGGGCGATCTGGCAGAGCGCGTCTATTCGGCCTCGGAGGGGATGCCTTGGGAAGCCGTCGCGGAATTCTTCAGCTGCGCGGTTTGGCAGACCTCCGACAACGGCACGCAGATTCTTCGTACGACCGATCAGTGGCTCACCGAAGGTCAAGACGAGAGGAAAGTCGCGATCGCTCTCCATGTCGACGCCTATCCATTTCTCGACGCTGCCGAGATGGAGCAGGTCCTGAGGGAGACGGCGGTGCGTTTTCCACAGTTTGCCGCGAAATGCGCGGACATGATCAAGGGCCGAGGAGGCCGTAGCTGATGCTCGCTGACCTCCTCGCCTGGGCCGGCATGGCCACCCGCTGGCTGCACGTCATCGCCGGCATCGCCTGGATCGGCTCGTCCTTCTATTTCATGTGGCTGGACGCCAGTCTCCGCGCCGGCCCTGACACCCCCAAGGGCGTTCAGGGCGACCTGTGGGCCGTGCACGGCGGCGGCTTCTATCACAAGCGCAAGTATCTCTCGGTTCCGCCGGACATGCCGGACGAGCTGCACTGGTTCAAGTGGGAGGCCTACACCACCTGGCTGTCAGGCATCCTGCTGCTGACCCTGATCTACTACGCCGGCGCCTCGGTCTATCTGATCGATCCGGCCAAGCTGGCCCTCAGCCCAGCGCAGGCCATCGCCATCGGGACCGGCTTCCTGGCCGGCGGCTGGCTGGTCTACGACGCCCTCTGCCGTCTCCTGGCCCACCGGGTGAAGCTGTTCGCCGTGGTCTGGTTCGCCGTGCTGGTCGTCGCCGCCTTCGGCCTGACCCACATCTTCAGCAATCGCGGCGCCTTCATCCACATGGGCGCCCTGATCGGCACGGCGATGGTCGGCAACGTCTTCCTCGTCATCATCCCCAACCAGCGCAAGATCGTCGCCGCCATGCTGAAGGGGGAGCCCGTCGATCCGGCCCTCGGCAAGAAGGGCAAGCTCCGCTCCGTCCACAACAACTACATGACCCTGGCGGTGCTGTTCCTGATGGTCTCCAACCACTATCCGATGGTGACGGACCATCCGCTGAACTGGCTGCTGATCGCCGGCATCGGGCTTTCGGGCGCGGTCATCCGCCACTTCTTCAATGAGAAAAACGCCGGCCGGAAGGACCCGATGATCCTGGTCAACGGCGTCATGCTGTTCGTCGGGGTGATGTTCTTCGCCCTGCTCACCACGCCGAAGCCCGCCGAGGCCGGGGTGACGCCCGCCACCTTCCCGGAGGTGCAGGCGATGATCGGCAAGCACTGCCAGACCTGTCATTCCGCCACACCGACCCACAAGGGCTTCACCGCCCCGCCCAACGGTGTCGCCTACGACACGCCCGAGCAGATCCGCACCTATGCGCCGCGCATCTACGACCGGGCCGTGGCCAACCATTCCATGCCGCTCGGCAACGAGACCGGCATGACCGAGGAGGAACGCGCCAGACTGGGCGCCTGGATCAAGGCCGGCGCCCCATGAGAACCTTCCGCCCCAGGCCCCTGACGCCCGAGGCCTTCGAGCCGTTCGGCGAAGTCATCTCGGCCCGCGAGGACGCCCAGCACTATCCGATCAACTACGGGGCCACGACCCGCTACCACGCGCTCGGTCACACCACGGCGACCGACGGCCAGGTCATCCTCAGCCTCTTCCGCTCGACGCCGCTGCCGCGCCTGGTGCTGAAGATCATGGAGCGCCACCCGGACGGCAGCCAGGCCTTCATGCCCCTCAACGGCCGCCCCTACCTGGTCGCGGTAGCCCCGCCCGGCGAACTGGACCCGTCGAGGATCGAGGTCTTCCTGGCCGACGGGTCGCAGGGGGTGAACTACGCCGCCGGGACCTGGCACCACTATTCCCTGGCGCTGGGCGCGGTCAGCGACTTCCTGGTGGTCGATCGGCAGGGGCCGGGACCCAATCTCGACGAGATCGAGATGGCGCAAGAGGACTGGATCGAGGTCGTCCTCGGCTGATTTCAGCAGCCGTTTGATCCAGATCAAATCGGCCCGTTTCGACCGGGTGTTTCTAAAGGTGACGCCGGCGTCACTTTTAGAACGCGGCGCGCCGGGAGAGACACCATGCTGAATGTCAAACTGGTCGATGGACCGCCGCAGGAGATCCGCGAGTTCGACGACGAAGTCGTCCATCACCTGACCGGCGAGGACGTCGAGGTCATCCGCGAGATTTTCCGCACCCCGCTGACCGGGTCCTACAATTGGGACTACGAGGACGCCAACGCCAAGATCCGCAAGCTCTATGAGCTGGGCAAGCGCTTCAACTGGGACGCCCAGATGGACGTCGCCTGGGACACGCCGTTCCCCCACACCGAGTACCCCTCGGCCCCGGAAATGAACGCCTATCTCGGCAACCCGAAGTACGAGGCGCTGAGCGCCGAGGACAAGCTGAAGTTCGCCTGGCGCAGCCAGTCCCAGACCCTGTCGCAGTTCATGCACGGCGAGCAGGGCGCCATGCTGGTGGCCAGCCAGTTGGTCTCTTGCGCCCCCACCTTCGACGCCAAGCTCTATGCCTCGTCCCAGACCTTCGACGAGGCGCGGCATGTGGAGGTGTTCCACAAGTATCTCGTCGAGCGCTGCAAGACGATCTATCCGATCAACCCCAACCTCAAGCTGCTGCTCGACAAGGTGCTGACCGACGAGCGCTGGGACCTGAAGTTCATCGGCATGCAGATCCTCATCGAGGGTCTGGCCCTGGCCGCCTTCCAGTCGATCCACATGACCACCCGCGACCCGCTGCTGCGCCAGATCGTCGAGCTGGTGATGCGCGACGAGGGCCGGCACGTGGCCTTCGGGGTCAACTACCTGGAGAACTGGATCCGCGCCCTGCCGGAGCATGAGATCGAGGAACGGGCCCAGTTCGCCTACGAGGCCTGCGTGATCATGCGCGAGCGGCTGTTCGACACCGAGGTGGCCACCGAGTTCGGCTTCACCCGCGACGAGGCCCGCGAGATCAACCACAACGCCGCCACCGGCCAGGCTTTCCGCGACTTCCTCTTTGAACGGATGATCCCCAACCTCAAGCGCATCGGCCTGCTGACCGAAAGCGTGCGGCCCAAGTTCGAGGCCCTGGGTGTGCTGAAATTCGAGGACGCCGTCCATGACGGGCTGATCGACTGGGCCAGCCTCGAAAAGCCGCTGCCGGTCGGCCCGCTGGCCATCGCCGCCGAATAGTTCTGAGAGATCCTCCTGCGCCATTGGCGTGATCGGCCCGGGTCGGCAATGTCGTCCCGGGCCTTTTTTTGCCCGCCGGTTTGCGCCGGCGGCCAGGGTGGGCGACACTTCCCGCCAACAGACCGCCGGGCACGGCGGCAAGGGGCGGGGCGACGACGATGCGCAAGGGTTGGCTGCTGTTCGTGATCGGCTGGCTGCTGATCCTCGGGGGCTCGTGGCTGGCCAGCGCCATCCAGACCAACGGCGGAATCAAGGTCACCGACATCCGCTTCGCCGGAACCGGCGGCGTGACCATGAGCGGCCTGCTCTACACCCCGCGAGGCGCCACCACCGCCACCCCGGCGCCGGGCATCCTGGCGGTGCACGGCTACATCAACAGTCGCGAGACCCAGAGCGCCTTCGCCATCGAATACGCCCGGCGCGGCTACGTCGTGCTGGCGCTGGATCAGACCGGCCACGGCTACAGCGGCGGCCCTGCCTTCTCGAACGGCTTCGGCGGTCCCGACGGCCTGAAATACCTGCGCTCCCTGCCCATGGTGGACAAAGCCAACATCGGCCTCGAAGGCCACAGCATGGGCGGCTGGACGGTGCTGGCGGCGGCCGCCGCCATGCCGGACGCTTACAAGGCCCTGGTGCTGGAGGGCTCGGCCACCGGCGCTCCGTTCGCCGCCGAGGGCACGCCGGCCTGGCCGCGCAACACCGCCTTGGTGTTCAGCAGGTACGACGAGTTCGCCAAACTGATGTGGGACGTTCCCCGCGCCGCCGAGGTCGGGACCAGCGCCAAGGCCAGGGCGCTGTTCGGCGCCGCCGAGACCCTGCAGACCGGCCGTCTCTACGGCGACCTCGCCGCCGGAACGGGACGGCGCCTCTACCAGCCGACCACCACCCACCCCGGCGACCACATCTCCACCGAGGCAGTCGGCGACAGCCTCGACTGGTTCGCCCAGACCCTGACCGGCGGAACGCCACGCCCGGTCGGCGACCAGATCTGGATGTGGAAGGAAGCCGGAACGGGCATCGCGCTGATCGGCTTCGTCGTCCTGCTGCTGGGGACTTTCGCGGTCCTGCTGAACCTGCCGCTATTCGCCAGCCTGCGCGGGGCGCCAGCGACCATCCCCGCCGGCGGCAAGCTCCGGCTGGCCCTGACCGCCCTGATCCCGGTGCTGACCTTCTTCCCGGCCTTCATCGCCGTCACCCTGCTGGTCAAGCCGAGCGCCGCCTTGCCGCAGACCGTCACCACTCAGGTCGTCCTGTGGGCGCTGATCAACCTCGCCATCACCGTCATCATGGGCCTGTTCGGCAAGCGGCCCGACACCGCTCCCCGACGCAACATTCTGGTCCCGGCGGTGCTCATCGCTATCGCCGTCAGCGCCATCGGCTACCTGTCGCTGGTGCTCATCGACCGGCTGTTCCTCGTCGACTTCCGCTTCTGGGTCGTCGCCCTCAAGCTGCTCAGCCCGCACCAGGCGATGATCGCCCTGATCTACCTCTTGCCGTTGACCGCCTTCTTCTGGGTCAGCCTGGACGCCCTGCATCGCCGCCTCACGGGCAGCTACCTGACCGCCATTGTCGCCATGGCGGGCGGCTTCCTGCTGTTCCTGGTCATCGACTACGGCCTGTTCTTCGCCACCGGCCGACTGCCGACCGACTTCGATCCGCTGAGCACCGTCATCGCCCTCCAGTTCGTGCCGCTACTGGCCGCGGTCGCCATCATCTCGACCTTCGCCTGGCGGCGCACGGGCAGCGCCCTGCCGGGGGCCCTGATCTGCGGCCTGGTCGTCACCTGGTACATGGTGGCCGGCACGGCCACGCAATTCGTCTAGCGCGCGGCCGAACCGATGTAGCCCAGCGTCGCCGCCCGGTGGACGGCCTGCGAGCGGCTGACCACGCCCAGCTTGCGCGTGGCGTTGGTGATGTGGAAGCGCACGGTCGGCAGGCTGATGGCGACGATCTCGCCGACCTCGGCGTCGGTCTTGCCGGCCGCCGCCCACTTCAGGCACTGGATCTCGCGCCGGGTCAGCCGCACCGGCGGGGCCAGCGCCCCCTGCGCCTCGGCGTAAGAGGCCATGAACCGCAGCGACAGGGCGTGCAGCTCGGCCGCCCGGGCGGCGAACACCGCCCCGACATCTATGCGTGCGTCCGAGGTCGCCCAGACTACCGCCCCGATCACCCCGCCCGGCAGGTAGGCCGGGGCGGTGATGGCGCCGGCCACGCCGAAACTCTCGATCGGACTGTCGCGGTTGAGGGCCTCCAGCGCCGCGCTGGCCCGCCAGGTCGCCATCCTTTTGCCGTCGAACCAGAAGGGCTCAGCGATGGCGCGGGCGGCGTGGACGAAGGCCGAGCGCAGGGCGAAGCCGCGATCCTCCCAGTAGCGCAGGTCCGGATCGACCCAGGTGAACAGCGAGCCGGCGAAGGGCCGGCCATCGGCCCCGCGCATCGGTTCGGGGCTGCCGATGTCGGCAGTGGCGGCGATATGCGGCAGGCCCATTTGCGCGCCCACGGCGGCGACCGCCTCCGCCAGGGCCAGGATCGCGTCGCTGCCTTCACTCTCGCCCACGGGCCCTATCACTTCCACTAGCTTGCCCGTCCGGCCCCGGCCGACGACCTTCGACACCGCAGCCCTTACGCCATGGCGCGCGCCCCTGACCAGCGGTGCGCCTTGCACATGGGGTTCGAGAGCGTGCTACGCTCAATGAAACGGCAGGTTCATCCGGCCTCAACGCCTTCATCAAGAGAGGCCCGACCCGATGGACCTGAACCTGAGCGCCCGCGACCTCGCTTTCCGTGACGAGGTGCGGGCCTTCCTCGACGAAAATCTCTCGCCCTTGCTGCGCCAAGCCGGCTCGCTGACCACCAGCGTCTTCACCGACAAGGAATGGTCCATCGCCTGGCAGCGCATCCTGCACGCCAAGGGCTGGGTCGCCCCCGCCTGGCCGGTGGAATACGGCGGCGCCGGCTGGGACGACATGCAGCGCTACATCTTCTCGGCCGAGTGCGCCCGGGCCGGGGCGCCAGGCCTGTCGCCCATGGGGCTGAAGATGGTCGGGCCCTGCATCATGCGGTACGGCACGCCGGAGCAGAAAGCCTTCTACCTGCCGCGCATCCTGGCCGGCGAAGACTACTGGTGCCAGGGCTACAGCGAGCCGGGCAGCGGCTCGGACCTCGCCAGCCTGCAGATGCGGGCCGATGACGACGGCGATCACTACGTCCTCAACGGCTCGAAGATCTGGACCACCCACGCCCACTTCGCCAACCGCATGTTCTGCCTGGTGCGGACGAAGTTCGACGGCAAGCCGCAGCAGGGGATCACCTTCCTGCTGCTGGAGATGGACACGCCCGGCATCGAGGTCGCGCCGATCATCACCCTGGCCGGCGAGCATGAGGTCAACCAGGTCTTCTTCGACAATGTCCGCGTCCCCAAGTCCGGCCGTCTGGGCGAAGAGAACCAGGGCTGGACGGTGGCCAAATACCTGCTGGAGTTCGAGCGTGGCGGCAGTTCCGCCCCCGGCCTGAAGGTCTCGCTGGCCCGCCTGCGCGCCATGGCAGCCAACGAAGCGGGGGACGACGGCGAGCCGCTGCTGAGCGACCCCCACTTCCGGGCCCGCCTGGCCGCCACCGAGATCGCCGTCGAGGCCGTGGAGATGACCGAGCACCGGGTGATGACCGCCCTGTCGGCCGGCGAGAACCCCGGCCCCGCCTCCTCCATGCTCAAGGTGCAGAGCACCGAAACGATGCAGTCTGTCGACGAGCTGGCCATAGACATCGCCAACCACTACGCGGCCGTCTACCAGCCGGAGTCGCGGGTCCCGGGCGCCAACACCGAGCCGGTCGGCCCGGCCCACAGCCTGGTCGCCATGCCCCGCTACCTCAACAACCGCGCCGCCTCGATCTACGGCGGCTCCAACCAGATCCAGCGCGACCTGATGGCGCGGCTGGTGCTCGGACTTTGAAGGTATTCCGATGACCGCCGTAGACTTCGACCAGATGCCGACCCTGGGCGACATCGCCCGCTATCAGGCCCGCGAGCGCGGCGCCGAGACGGCCCTGACCTTCGAGGGCCGCACCACGACCTTCGGCCAGTTCGACGCCCTGACCAACCGCGTCGCCAACGCCCTCATCGCGGCCGGCGTCACCCGCGGCCAGCGCATCGCCTATGTCGGCAAGAACAGCGACCACTACTTCGAACTGCTGATCGGCGCCGCCAAGATGGGGGCGGTGATGACCCCCATCGGCTGGCGCCTGGCGCCGCCGGAAGTCGCCTACATCATCGAGGATAGCGAGGCCCCGCTGGTCTTCGTCGGCCCGGAAGTCATCGGCCAGAGCGAGGCCGTCGCCAGCCATCTCAGCTTCCGCCCCACGGTCATCGCCATGGAAGCCGACGGCGCCGACGGCCGGCCGTTGTACGAAGCCTGGCGCGACGCTGCTTCCGACGCCGATCCGGCGGTCGCCATCGACCCGGCCACCGACGTCGCCGTCCAGCTCTACACCAGCGGCACCACGGGCAAGCCCAAGGGCGCCATGCTGACCCATTCGAACCTGCTGAGCGGCCGCCGCGCCGCCGCCGAGGCCAAGATGCCGTGGAACGAGTGGGGCCCGGACGACGTCAGCCTGGTCGCCATGCCGGTCGCCCACATCGGCGGCACCGGCTGGGGCATCGTCGGCCTCTACAACGGGGCCAAGGGTGTGGTCGCCCGCGAGTTCGACCCCTTCAAGGTGCTGGACTTCATCGAGGGCGATGGCATCTCCAAGATGTTCATGGTCCCGGCCGCCCTGCAGATCGTCGTGCGCCAGCCCCGCGCCCGCGAGGTCGACTACAGCCGGATGAAGTACATCCTCTATGGCGCCAGCCCGATCCCGCTGGACCTGCTGCGCGAGTGCATGGAGGTGTTCGGCTGCGGCTTCTGCCAGCAGTACGGCATGACCGAAACCTGCGGCACCATCGTCTACCTGCCGCCCGAGGATCACACGCCTGAAGGCAGCCCGCGCATGCGGGCCGCCGGCCTGCCGATGCCGGGCGTGAAGCTCAAGGTCATCGATGAGGCGGGCAATTCCGTTCCCACCGGCACGGTCGGCGAGGTCGCCATCCATTCGGTGGCCAACATGCCCGGCTACTGGAAGCTGCCGGAAGCCACCGCCTCGACGATCGACGCCGACGGCTGGCTGCGCACGGGCGACGCCGGCTACCTGGACGAGGACGGCTACCTCTTCATCCACGACCGGGTGAAGGACATGATCATCTCCGGGGCCGAGAACATCTACCCGGCCGAGGTCGAGAGCGCCGTCTACGGCCACCCGGCCGTCGCCGAGGTGGCGGTCATCGGCATCCCCGACGACAAATGGGGCGAGGCGGTGAAAGCCGTCGTCGCCCTCAAGCCCGGGATGACCGCCACGCCCGACGAGATCATCGCCTTCGCCCGCGGCCGCATCGCCGCCTTCAAGGCCCCCAAGAGCATCGACTTCATCGACGCCCTGCCCCGCAACGCCTCGGGCAAGATCCTGCGCAAGGACCTGCGGGAGCCCTACTGGGCCGGCCGCGCGCGGCGGGTGAACTGATCGCCAGGGCGGGGGTTTGCGGGTAAGGAGGCTGCATGACCACGCCGCAAGACGATCCCCCCGCCATCCCGCCGGACGAGACGCCGATCCAGAAGGCCATGCGCCTGAAGAAGGCGGCCATCGACGCCAAGCCGAAACCGCCGCGCGGCGGCAAGTTCCAGCGCGAGCAGGCGGCGGCGGCGCACAGCAGCTCGAAGTCCAAGCCCTGGATGTCGCGGTAAGCATCCCCTCTCCCGCTCGTCGGGAGAGGGTGGCCCCCGAAGGGGGTCGGGTGAGGGCAGCGCCAGCCGTGGAAGGTTGGCGGCCAGCCCATCAAAATCCGGTGCTGCCCTCATCCGACCGCTTCGCGGCCACCTTCTCCCGACAAGCGGGAGAAGGATTCAGACGGCGACGTCGATCCGCTCTAATCCTCTAAAGAACGGCAACGTCCGCCATTCAGGCTCGCCCTCGACCAGCTTCAGGTCCGGGAACCGTTCGAACAGCCGCACCAGCGCCACCTGCGCCTCCAGCCTGGCCAGCGGCGCGCCGATGCAGATGTGCGCGCCGCCGCCGAAGGCCACGTGCGGCTTGTGCTTGCGGCTGACGTTGAAGGCGTGGGGGTCGTCGTAGGCCTCCGGGTCGCGGTTGGCTCCGCGCAGGGACATGGTCAGCGCCTGGCGGGATTTTACCGGGCAGCCGGCGATCTCCATGTCCTGGTGGGCGATGCGGCCGGTGATGTCGACCGGCGGCTCGAAGCGCAGCACCTCCTCGACCACCGCATTGATGATCTTCGGATCGGCCTTCAGCTTGGCGAGCTCGGACGGGTTGAGCAGCAGCAGCCGCACGGCGTTGCCGATCAGGTCGGTGGTTGTCAGGTTGCCGCCGACCAGCAGGGCCGTCAGGTTGATGCGCAGTTCGGTGTCGGCGAGGCCCGCCTCGGCCTGCAGCCGCACCATGTCGCTGATCAGGTCGTCGCGCGGCGCGGCCCGGCGGTCGGCCATGGCCTCCAGGAAATAGGCGTTCAGGTGCTCCGAGGCGCTTTCCATCGCCGCCGTCTGGGCGGCGTTGCGGAACGGGTTCAGCCCCTGGATCAGGCCCTCCGACCAGGCGCGGAACTCGACCAGCCGCTCGCGGTCGACGCCCAGGATGGAAGCGATGACGTCGATGGGGATCGGCACGCAGAACCGGTCCATCAGGTCGAAACTCTTCTCGCCCTCCAGGCTGTCGAGCGTTTCGCTGATGATCCGCTCGACCTCCGGCTTGAATTTGGCGACCCGGGCGTAGAGCGCCTGGGCCAGGGGCCGGCGGATGCGAGCGTGATCGGGATCGTCGAGGGTCAGGATGCTGGAGACATGGCTGCGCGGCAGGCTGGGATCGACCTGGTCCAGGGACCGCCGCTGCAGGACGGCGCCCTCCTCGGCGTTGATCGGGTCGCGCAGCATGTCGAGGTCGGAGACCACCGCGCGCACGTCGGCATAGCGGCTGAGGATGAAGTTTCCCGACATCTCGTCGCGGTGCACCGGGCAGCGGGTCCGCAGGTCGTCGAGCACCACATGCGGATCGGCCCGGTAGACCGGGTCCATCGGCGTCAGCTGCAACAGGTTGGGCAGGGGCGCGTCGTCGGCCATCGGTGTCGTTTCTCCCGCCGACCTCTTCGAAGGGTCGGTCCAGTGTCACTGTGCGCCGCCGCGGGCGCGCCGCCAAGAGTGACGCTCCCGTCAACTTCCCGGTTACCCTGGGGTCTCGACAGCTGTATGATATATTGGCATGATAAGTGCCAATACAAGGCGAGGGAAACCCATGGTTCAGTTCAAGCGGACGGCGAAGGCCGTGCTGGCGCTCCTTGGCCTGACCACCCTGCTCGCCTTCGGGCCCAGCACCGCCGCGCCGGTCCCGGTGAAGCAGCCCAACATCGTCCTCATCCTGATCGACGACGCCGGCTATACCGACCTTGGCGCCTATGGCTCGGAGATCGCCACCCCGACCATCGACGCCCTGGCCGCCTCGGGCACGCGGTTCGCCAACTTCCACGCCTCGCCGATGTGCGCCCCGTCGCGGGCCATGCTGCTGACCGGCGTCGACAGCCACACCGCCGGGGTCGCCAACCTGCCCGAAAGCACCCCGCCCGAGCACCGGGGCAATCCCGCCTACCAAGGCAAGCTCAGCAAGGACGTGGTCACCGTCGCCAGCCAGCTGAAGGCCGCCGGCTATCGCACCTACATGGCCGGCAAGTGGCACCTGGGCCATACGCCGGACGCCCTGCCGGGGGCGCGCGGCTTTGACCGCTCCCTGGCCCTGGAAGCCACCGGCGGCGACAACTTCGAGCAGCGCCCCTACTTCCCGATCTACACCGGCAAGGAATGGTACGAGGACGACAAGCCCACCACCCTGCCCAAGGATTTCTACTCCTCGCGGCTGCTGGTCGACCGGATGATCGGCTACATCGAGAGCGCCCCGAAGGACGGCAAGCCCTTCTTCGCCTACCTGCCCTTCCTGGCCATCCACATGCCCGTGCAGGCGCCGGCCGAGTACATGGCCAGGTACGAAGGCAAATACACGGACGGCTGGGCCGCCCTCCGCAAGGCCCGCAAGGCCGGCGCCGTGCGCACCGGGCTGATCGACGCCGAGACCCCGATGGGGCCGATGCCGGCCAATGTCGCCGACTGGAACAAGCTGTCGAAGAAGGACCAGCAGGCCTGGGCCCGGCGCATGGCCGTCAACGCCGGCATGCTGGAGGCCATGGACGCCAACCTCGGTCGTCTGGTCGCTCACCTGAAGACCACCGGCCGCTATGACGACACCGTCTTTGTCGTCCTGTCGGACAACGGCCCGGAAGGCGCCGATCCCGTGGCCGACGCCGGATTCCGCACCTGGCTGAAGGCCGTCGGCTACAGGCCCGAACCCGGCGGCAAGGGGACCTGGAGCGCGGTTGGTCCCGGTTGGGCCAGCGCCTCGGCGGCGCCGTTTGCCCTGTTCAAGTTCTACGCCACGGAAGGCGGCACGCGGGTGCCGCTGATCCTGTCGGGGCCCGGGATCAAGTCCGGCGCCGTGACGCGCGGCTTCTCGGTGATCACCGACATCACCCCCACCCTGCTCGACCTGGCCGGCGTCGCGCCCGCCCATCCGCTCGACGGCCGCAGCCTGCGACCCGTCCTGACCGGCGCGGCGGCCAGCCCCTATGACGCCGCCACCCCGGTGGCCATGGAGGCGGCCGGCGAGGCCGCCCTGTGGAAGGGCGACCTGAAGGCTATCAAGGGGGCCGGCCCGCTGGCCGACCCGGCCTGGCGGCTGTACGACATCACCCGCGATCCGGGCGAGACCAACGACCTGGCCGTCGCCCGGCCCGCCGAGCTGGCCGCGCTGAAGGCCGACTACGCGGCCTATGCCAAACGGGTCGGCGTCGCCGAAGTGCCGGCCGGCTACACCGCCGACAAACAGGTCGCGCGGAACATCGCCAAAAGCATCGTGCGGACCTACCAGCCCGTCGTCATCGGCGGCCTGGTCCTTATTGTCCTGGTGCTGGCCGGTTTCGCCCTGGTCATGCGCCGGGCCGGCGAGACCTGGGGCCGGATCGGGACCCGGCTGCTGCTCGGCGTCGTCGGGACCCTGGCCCTGCTGATCGCCAGCCGCTTCTGGCTGGCCCCGGCCGAGGCCGCCGCCCAGTTCTTCCTGTCGCCACAGGGCGTCGCCGGCCTCGGCACCATCCGCGCCGACATGGCCGCCTTCTTCGCCGCCGCCGGCGGGCTGACTCTGATGGCCGCCGTGCGCCGCGAGGGCCGCTGGCTGTGGCCGGTGCTGCTGATCCTGGCCCTGGCGCTGAGCGGGCGGACGCTGAACCTCATCCTGACGGGTGGCGGCCCAGCTGTGGTCCCGCCGATGGTCGTGGAAGCGGTGCTGATCGGGATCACCCTCTTGGGGATGCGGGTGCTGCCGAAGTCCAAAGGGTAGCCGTTAGATTTCCTTCTCCCCTCGCGGGAGAAGGTGGCCCCGAAGGGGTCGGATGAGGGGGCGCTCCGGTTTTCGACACAGCCTGTCGCAACCGCCTCATCGCAGCTGAAAATCCTATCGACCCCTCATCCGGCGCTTCGCGCCACCTTCTCCCACAAGGGGAGAAGGGCGCCCAGAGGCGAAACCTTCAGGCCGCCAGCGTCTTCCCCGCCGGCCGCGCGGTCACCTTCGCCACCGGGTTCGAGAACACCATCGCCCCGTCGTCTACCTTGCCAAACTTCAGGGTCATCAGGTCCAGGGCGTAGTTCTGGTGCTGCTTCCACGGCGCCCTGGCCCCCTGCTTGGGGAACAGGTGCACCGACCGCTGGACATAGCCCGAGGAGAAGTCGAGCCAGTCCTGGTCGCCCTCATCGCCCGGCTTGCGGACCGGCGTGCATTGGGCAAGGCCCGTCTTCGTCATGTGGTTCAACAGCCGGCAGACGTAGGCGCAGGTCAGGTCCGCCTTCAGCGTCCAGCTGGCGTTGGTGTAGCCGAACGACGAGGCCAGGTTCGGCACGCCGCTGTACATCATGCCCTTGTAGCTCAGCGTCTCGCTGAAGATCACCGGCTTGCCGTCGACAGCGAACTCGGCCCCGCCCAGCACTTCCAGGTTCAGCCCCGTGGCCGTGACGATGATGTCGGCCTCGATCTCGGCCCCCGACTTCAACAGGATGCCGGCCGGGGTGAAGCGCTCGATGTGGTCGGTGACGACGCTGGCCGCGCCGGTCTTGATGGCGTTGAACAGGTCGTCGTCGGGCACCAGGCACAGGCGCTGATCCCAGGGATTGTAGCTGGGGGTGAAGTGGGTATCGACGTCATAGTCGGGCCCCAGCTTCTCGCGCACCATGCCCAGGATGTTGGCCTTGACCTTGTCCGGGCTCTTGCGGGCCATGCGGAAGAACAGCATGCCGAGCAGCACATTCTTCCACCGCGTGATGCGGTAGGCGGTCATCGGCGAGAACTTCTTCTTCAGCCATTCGGCGGCCGGATCCTCGGCCGGTCGGCTGACCACATAGGTCGGCGAGCGCTGCAGCATGGTGACGTGGGCGGCGGTCCTGGCCATCTCCGGCACCAGGGTGACGGCGGTGGCGCCGCTGCCGATGACCACCACCTTCTTGCCCGAATGGTCGAGGTCGGCGGGCCATTCCTGCGGGTGGACGATGCGGCCCTTGAAGTCGGCGGCGCCGGCGAACTCCGGCTTGTAGCCCGACTTGTAGGAGTAGTAGCCCGAGCACATGAAAAGGAAGTTGCAGGTGAACTCGACGGGCTCGCCGGCCACCTCGGCGGTCACCGTCCAGGCGGCGGTTTCGGTGTCCCAGTCGGCGCGCTTGACCATGTGGCCATAGCGGATGTGCGGATCGATGCCGTTCTCGGCGGCGGTCTCGTTGACATAGGCCAGGATGGAGGGGCCGTCGGCGATGGCCTTGGCGGCCTTCCACGGCTTGAAGACGTAGCCGAGGGTGTACATGTCGCTGTCGGAGCGGATGCCGGGGTAGCGGAACAGGTCCCAGGTGCCGCCCTTGGCGGCGCGACCCTCGAGCACGACGTAGGTGCGGTCCGGCGAGCGGTCCTGCAGATGCTTGGCGGCCCCGACCCCGGACAGGCCGGCCCCCACGATGACCACGTCGAAGTGCTCGATTTCCTGCGCCACGACTATCTCCCCATGTCTTATGTTATCGCCGATAATACGGGTGAAACGGCCGTTTGAACAGCGCGGCGTGACGCTGGGTCAAATTGCCCGTTCCCCCAAATTCCGATCATCCCGACGAAAGTCGGGACCCAGTTGGCAATCCGCCGAAGGGTTCAGCTCTGATCAGCGCCCGCTCCTGTACTGCCGGTGGGCACTGGGTCCCGACTTTCGTCGGTATGATCGGTGGAGGGGAATGTCAGGAAGCTCGCGGCTTTGACGCCTCCAGCAGCGCCGCCCGCTCCGCCGCCGTCATCGGCCGCCACATGCCTCCGGGCAGGTCGGCCAGTTCGATCGGTCCCACGCGGGTGCGGATCAGGTCGACGACCTCCAGTTCGACCAGCTCGCACATCCGGCGGATCTGGCGGTTGCGGCCCTCGACCAGCACGAAGCGCAGGCGGCCGGGCATCACCTCCTCGACCGTCGCCGGGCGCAACTCCCGGCCGTCCAGCTCCAGCCCGTGCCGCAACAGGTCGATCTTCTCCGGCGTGATGTCGCCCTCGACCTGGACGAAATATTCCTTGTCCAGCTCGCTATCGGGCCCGATCACCGCCTTGGCCAGCACCCCGTCCTCCGACAGGATCAGCAGGCCCCGGCTGTCCATGTCGAGCCGGCCGAGCGGCGCCAGCCTGTGGTCGGAGTTGGGATAGACCTCCGCCTCGACGAACAGGTTGGAACGCCGCAGCAGCCGCACGGCCGGAACCTGGTCCCCTTCGGGCTGGGCCGAGACGATGCCGACCGGCTTGTGGATCAGCACCGTCAGCTTGGTGTCGAGCGCCTCCTGGCCAGCCTCGTCGAGCGTCAGGGTCTGACCCGGCAGGATCTTGCGGCCGACGTCCTCGACCAGCGCCCCGTCGATGGTCACCAGCCCCCCGGCGATCAGCCCCTCGGCCTCGCGGCGCGAGCAGACGCCCGACTGCGCCAGCCATTTGTTGACGCGCACGGGCTCATCGCCCCCGTAGGTCCAGCTCCTGCTCATCCGCCTTCTCTAGAGGCTGGCGGACGCCCCGGAAAGGCCGGCCTTCCTCGCCGCCCTGGCCGCGAAGAAGTAACAGGGGATAGCCAGCCCCGAGAGGGCGGTGAAGGTGAACAGGGTCCAGCTGAAGGGTTGGGCGACGCCGGCCTTGATCAGGACATCGACCAGGACCCCGGCCCCGGTGATGCCGATGCCCAGGCCCACGACATTGAGGCTGAGCAGGTAGAAGGCCACCACCGCGCCGCGCACCTGCGGCGGGCAGAGGGCCTGCACCGCCGAGAAGGTCGGGCCGTAGAAGACGCCGAGCTGGAAATAGGCCACTACCACGCAGACCCAGAACAGCGGGTTTTCCGGCGGCAACAGCCGATAGGTCAGGTTCACCGGCAGCAGCACGCTCAGCACGATGACCATGAACATGGCCGGGCTCTGGCCGGTCTTGCGGGCGAACAGGTCGCTGATCACGCCGCCGAACAGGTTGCCGGCCACCCCCGCCACCACGGCGATCAGGCCGCTGACCTGGGCGATCCAGGCCTTGTCGAAGCCGCGCTCCTTGACCAGCCACAGCTGGTCGAAGCCGGCGGCGCCGAGGATGAAGTGGACGCAGACCCCGCCGAGGATGACCAGCTGCAGCGCCCGGGACGACTTCACCGCCCCCCAGAAGATGCGCACCAGCTCGCCCACTGACGGGGCCGGCAACGCGTCCGGCAAGGCGGCGGCCGCCTTGCGCGATGGCCGGGTCTCCCGGACCAGGAGGATGACCCCGGAGAAGGCCACCCCGACCGCCCCCAGCAGGTAGAAGCAGTTGCGCCAGCCGATGGCCGGACCCAGGTAGCCGGCGACCAGCAGGCTGACCCCCACCCCGATCGGCACGCCCATGTAGTAGAAGCCCGAGGCGAAGCCGCGCTTCTCGGGCGGGAAGCGGTCGGCCAGCAGCGACATGGCCGTCGGCGTCAGGGCCGACTCGCCGACGCCGATGAACATCCGCGGAATGGCCAGGCTGACGAACCCCCTGGCCAGGCCCGAGGCGGCGGTCAGCAGGCTCCAGCCGAACATGGCGATAGCGATCAGCCGCGGCCGGTTCACCAGGTCGGCCAGCGCCCCCATGAACAGCCCGGCGAAGGCGTAGAACACCAGGAACACCAGGCCGGTCAGCAGGCCGAACTGGGTGTTGCTGAGGCCCAGGTCCGGGACGATGAAGTTGGCGAAGCTCGACAGCAGCTGGCGATCGACGAAGTTCAGCACGTTCATCAGCATCAGCATGACGAGCAGGCCGTAATCGCCGGCCGAGGCGCGCACGCCCCCGCCCACGGTGTTGCTGGCGTCCATCGCGTTTCTCCCTGCCTGTCCGCTTGGCCATCGTGGGCTGTCGTCTGACCGGCGGGCGACTGTCGCCCGCGCCGCGGACCTCGGCAAGCCCGGCCCTCCTTGCCCGTCATCCCGGCCGGAGCGCGCAGCGCGGAGAGCCGGGACGACAGGTGAAAGGAGCACGGACGGAAGAATCTGAAAAATGGACGCGACCGTCCACTTGTAAAAATGGACGCTAGCGTCCAGTTATCCGCCATGGCTACCCCCCGCCCCCATCGTTCGAATGTCGGAAGCTCGACATTGGATCGGAACCTTCCGCACCGAAGCGGCCTTATCGCAGCCGTGCTGGATGAGGCTTTCGAAGTGCGGGAAGCCCGGGCGTCCGACCTTGCCGACCAGCCCGGTGAAACTGTCGATCTGGTCGAGGACATGGCTTTCATTCAGGAACAGGTGGACGCCCGGCTGTCCGGGGGCCTCACCGCCGGGGGCCGCGCCCATGGCTAAGGCCCCCGCTGTCCCCATCCGCTGGGCGCCGCACGAGCAGCCCACCATCCCCGGCTCGGCCCCGACCCCGGATCACCACCCTCGGCTACGGATCGCCTATGGCCTCATCGGCCTGCTGGTTGGACTGACCGGCGGCCTCGGCAACGCCCTGGTCAGCGTCAATCTCGCCACCTTCCAGGGGGCGCTGGGCCTGTCGCCGGTCGAGGCGGCCTGGATCCCCATCGTCTTCACCATGACCAGCGTCTGCGCCAGCATCCTGCTGTTCAAGGTGCGCCAGCAGTTCGGCCTGCGGCTGTTCGCCGAGCTCGGTCTCTCCGTCTATGTCCTCTTGATGATCGGCGACCTGTTCGCCCAGTCCTACGGCTCGACCCTGCTGGTCCGCGCCGCCAGCGGCTTCGTCGGCTCCTGTCTGACCAGCATGGGCATCCTCTACATGCTGCAGGCCTTCCCGGCCGCCCACCGCATCAAGGCCATCATCATCGGCATGGGCCTGACCACCCTGGCCATTCCCATGGCCCGCTTGTTTTCCAGCGACCTCATCCAGGTCTCCGAATGGCGCGGCCTGCACATCTTCGAGCTGGGCCTGGCCCTGCTGTCGCTCGGCGCCGTCACCATCCTCAAGCTGCCGCCGTCGGAGAAGTTCAAGGCCTTCGAGAGCCTCGACCTGGTCAGCTTCGGCCTGTTCGCCGGCGGCATGGCCCTGCTCTGCGCCGTCCTTGGCCTCGGCCGCGTCGTCTGGTGGACGGAGGCCAGCTGGATCGGCTGGGCCCTCTGCGGCGCCGTCATCCTGATCGTCAGCGCCCTCGTCATCGAGCACAATCGCAAGAACCCGCTGCTGCAGACCCGCTGGATGGGCAGCGCCGACATCCTGCGCCTGGCCCTGGTCTCCATCCTCGTCCGCATCATCCTGTCGGAACAGACGGTCGGCGCCGTCGGCCTGATGACCGTCGAGGGGGTCGGCAGCGACCAGCTGCGCGGCCTCTTCGCCATCGTCCTGATCGCCACCATCGCCGGCAGCGTGGTCAGCGCCCTGACCATGAACCCGGCCAATCTCGGCCCGCCGCTTCTGGTCTCGCTTGCTCTGATGGCGGTCGGCGCCTTCATGGACAGCGACGCCACCAACCTGACCCGGCCCGAAAACCTCTACCTCAGCCAGGCCATTCTCGCCTTCGCCGCCTCCCTGTTTCTGGCCCCCGCCCTGCTGTTCGGCATCGCCCGCGCCATGGCCCAGGGGCCCAGCTACATCATCAGCTTCGTGGCCGTGTTCAGCGGCGCCCAGACCCTGGGCGGGCTGATGGGCTCGGCCCTGATCGGCACGCTGCAGGTGGCCCGCGAGAAGTTCCATTCCAGCCAGCTGGTCGAGAGCCTCAACCCGGCCGACCCGCTGGTCGCCCAGCGCCTGCAACAGCTGGGCGGCGCCTATGCCCGCACCCAGCCCGACGCCGCCCTGCGCCAGGCCGAGGGCGGCGCCCTGCTCAGCCAGCAGGCCACCCGCGAGGCCAACATCCTCGCCTACAACGACGTCTTCCTGGCGATCGCCGTGATCGCCGCCCTGACCTTCCTCTGGATCGGCTTCCTGTACCTGCGCGCCCGCCTGCGGACCCGCCGGGAAGCCCTGGCCCTGCAGCGGGCGAACCCCGCCTCGGGCAACTTGTGAGATGACGATGACCGACACCACCCAACCGGGCGCGCCCGCGCCTACCTCTGAAGAAGAAATCCCGCCCAGCGGCTGGAAGCCCCCCTTCAGCCGCCGCAGCCTGATCATCGGCGCCCTGGTCATACTGGCCGGGCTGATCGCCATCCTCTACGCCTGGAAGCTGCCGCCCTTCACCAGTGACATGCAGACGACCGACAACGCCTATGTGCGCGGCCAGGTGACCATCCTGGCGCCGCAGCTCAGCGGCTATGTCGCCGAGGTCGCCGTGCAGGACTTCCAGATGGTGAAGAAGGGCGACGTCCTCGTCCGCATCGACGACCGCATCTACCGTCAACGGCTTGAGCAGGCCGAGGCCGGCCTCGCCGCCGCCCGCGCCAATCTCGCCAACAGCGCCCAGGCCACCCGCGCCAAACAGGCCGGGGTCGGCGGCCAGCAGGCGGTGCTGGCTTCGGCTCAGGCCCAGCTGGCCCGCGCCCAGGCCGACATGCGCCGGGTCGACGAACTCGTCGCCGACGGCTCGGTCTCCTTGCGCGAACGCGACCAGACCCGCGCCGCCCTGCAACAGGCCCAGGCCGCCGTGCAGCAGGCCAAGGCGGGCGGCGAGGCGGCGCGTCAGGACGTGCTGTCCACCGTTGTCGGCCGCGGCTCGCTGGCCGCCGCCGTCGCCAACGCCGAGGCCCAGGTGCGCCTGGCCCAGATCGATCTTTCCAACACCGTCATCGTCGCGCCGCAGGACGGGCAGCTGGGCGAGGTCAGTGTCCGCAAGGGCCAGTATGTCGCCGCCGGCACCCAGCTGACCGCCGTGGTGCCGCGCCAGCTCTGGGTGACCGCCAATTTCAAGGAGCGGCAGACCGCGAAGATGGCCCCCGGCGAGCGCGCCGTCCTGCGCGTCGATGCGCTGGGCGGGGCCCGGCTGACCGGCGTCGTCGAACGCATCTCCCCGGCCAGCGGCTCGGAGTTCAGCGTGCTGAAGCCCGACAACGCCACCGGCAACTTCGTCAAGGTCGCCCAGAGGATACCGGTCCGTATCAAGCTCGATCCCGGCCAAAAGGCGGCCGAGCGCCTGCGGGTCGGTATGAGCGTCGAGGCCCGGGTCGATACCAGCACGGGGGGCCTGTGATGCGCCGCTTCCTCCCCCTGCTGCTGACCAGCGCCATCGCCCTGCAGGCCTGCGCCACCACGGCGACGCCGACGCCGCCGGCCGCTACTGTCACCGCCCCCACCGCCTGGCGCACCGACCCCGGCCCGGGCGTGGCCATCGACAAGGCCTGGTGGACCGGCTTTGGCGATCCCGTGCTGACCCGGCTGGTCGAGACCGCTGTCTCAAACAACACCGACGTCGCCATCGCCGCCGCCCGCGTCGACGAGGCCCGCGCCCAGACCCGCGTCGCCCGCGCCGCCCTGCTGCCCACCCTCGACGCTGGGGCCGGCGCCCAGGACGCCCGAACCTTGAACGCCTTAGGCCAGCCGACCACCGCCTATACCGCCCAGCCGCAACTGACCTTCGCCTACGAGGTCGATCTCTGGGGCCGGCTGCGCGACCAGGACAAGGCCGCCCGCGCCAGCCTGCAGGCCAGCCAGAACGCCCGCGACGCCGCGCACCTGAGCGTCGCCGCCGCCACCGCCAACGGCTACATCGTCCTGCGTGGCCTGGACGCCCGTCTGGCCACCGCCAATGAGACGCTGGCCGCCCGCACCGAGGCCCTGCGCCTGGCCAAATCCCGCGCCGACGCCGGCTACACCTCCAATCTCGAACTGAAGCAGGCCGAAGCCGAATACCAGGCCGCCGCCCAGCAGGTCCCGACCCTGAAACTGGCCATCAGCCGCCAGGAAAACGCGCTGAGCCTGCTGCTCGGCCAGACCCCGGCCGCCATCCCGCGCGGCAAGGATCTCTTCGCCCTGACCCAGCCGCCGACGCCCGACGGCCTGCCCTCCGACCTGCTGCGCCGCCGCCCCGACATCGCCCAGGCCGAAAACGCCCTGGTCGCCAGCAAGGCGTCCTACGCCAGCGCCCGCGCCCAGCTGCTGCCGCAGGTCCGCCTCACCGCCAGCCTCGGCGCCCTGTTCGTCGAGGGGCTGGACGGGGCCACCAACGTCTGGAGCCTCGGCGGCAGCATCCTGGCCCCGCTGTTCAACGGCGGCCGTCTCTCCGCCCAGGCCGACGCCGCCGGCAGCCGCCGCGACCAGGCCGCCTTCGCCTACCGCAAGTCGGTCCTCACCGCCTTCCGCGAAGTCGAGGACGCCATGGCCGCCGTCCAGCGCCTGCGCGAGGTCGAGACGGCCGTCCAGGCCCAGCGCGACGCCGCCGCCGAAACCCGCCGCATCGCCCGCAACCGCTACCAGGCCGGCTACGCCTCCTACCTCGAGGAACTCGACGCCCAACGCAGCCTGTTCACCGCCGAGCTGGCCCTGAGCGCCGCCCGCGCCGACCGCCTGGCCGCGACGGTGCAGCTGTACCAGGCGATGGGCGGGGGTTGGTCGGCGAGCTAGCAAGCTTCCGTTCGCCGCTTCTCTTCAACTGTCATCCTCCGACCGCGCAGCGGATCGGGGGACCTAAGGCGGCTCTGGATAGACTCCCGGCCGCCTTCACGCGGACAGTTGGGTCCCCCGGTCGCCCTGCGGGCGCCGGAGGATGACAGGGTGTTTAAGCGATAGCCGTCTTCCCTGCCCCACCGTCAGTCCCCGATACTCCCCGCAAAAGACGCGAGGAACACCCATGACCTACCCGCTCCCCAACGCTTCCATCGACCTCACCGGCCATGTCGCCCTGGTCACCGGCGCTAGCTCCGGCCTCGGCAAGCGCTTCGCCCAGGTGCTGGCCGCGCAGGGCTGCGCCGTCGCCCTGACCGCCCGCCGGGTGGACCGGCTGGAAGCGCTGGCGAAAGAGATCAACGACGCCGGCGGCCGCGCCGTCGCCCTGGCGCTCGACGTCACCGACGCCGACCAACTTCTCGCTGTCGTCGGCCAGGCGGAAGAGGCGCTCGGCCCCGTCGACATCCTGATCAACAACGCCGGCATCCCCGATGCCCAGCGGGCCCACAAGATGAGCGTCGAGCTGATCGACGCGGTGCTCGACACCAATGTTCGCGGCCCCTGGATCCTGGCCTGCGAATTCGCCCGCCGGCGGATGGCGGCGAACGCGCCCGGCCGCATCATCAACATCGCCTCCTCGGCCGCCTACAGCTACACCGGCGGCGGCGCGGCCCTCTATTCGGTCAGCAAGGCGGCCATGGTGCGGATCACCGAGACCCTGGCCGTCGAGTGGTCGAAGTTCCACATCAACGTCAACGCCATCGCCCCCGGCGCCTTCGAGAGCGAGATGATGGACGGCATGCTGTCGCGCATGGGCGACATCAGCCAGCACTTCCCCCGCAAGCGCATCGGCAACCCGGCCCAGCTGGACTCCACCCTGCTCTACCTGTGCAGCCCGGCCTCCGACGCGGTGACCGGGACCTGCATCCGGGTCGACGACGGGCAGGGCGGGCGCTAGGCCCCGCTATCGAAGCGGCAGGCCATTATACCCCGATCACCGGCCTACGAAAAAAGCCGGGCGCCGGCCGGGAGCGGCGGAAACGCCATGGCCTGTTGGCTTTGGCGTGGATCGGGGCGCGGGGATTGTAGGCAGCGGCGTAGGCGGGGCGTAGGCGCCGGCGAGGGGAATGTAGGCAGGCGGCGCCATGCCTGGGCCTACGCAGCGACAAGTCTCTCGCCGGGCGCGCAGAAGAGCGATGAAATACCGATGAATATGTCTAGACATATTCATGACGGCGTTGAATTTACTGCAGTTTTAGACCCGCTTCGCGGTGACGATCCAGGTCGCCGAGTCGAACCAGACGCCGTCCGGCCCGTCGTGGGCTGCCAGCGTCTCGCGAAGCGAGGCCAGGACGGCTTCCCGCTTGTCGGGATGGTCGGCGATCAGCCGCGCCGCCGGCCCGACCTTGCGGGCGACGATGAGGGCGTCTTCCAGGGCGTTGCCGCCGATCGGTTGATCGTGCGGCGTCAGGGTGACGTCGCCAAAGCCCGCCCCGGCCAGGATGGAGCGCACCCTTTCCGGATCGGAGAAAGCGAAGGGCCCCGGCGCCAGCGGGTCGGTCGGCTCGGCGGGCGGCACATGCTTGAGGGCGGCGGCGAGCGGCGCCGTCATCCAGGGATTTTCCTTCAGCGGCCGCCAGCAGACGAAGGCCAGCCGGCCGCCGGGCTTTAGCGCCGCCGCCAGGTTGGCAAAGGCGGCCGGTGGATCGGCGAAGAACATCACCCCGAAGCGGGAATAGAGGGCGTCCCACTGGCCGGCCCCGAAGTCTTCAGCCTGCGCGTCGGCCTCGATGACCGAGGCCTGGGACAGTTCGGAGGCGGCGATCCGCTGGCGGGCGACGTCGAGCATGGGGCGTGAGATATCGGCCCCAAGCACCCGGCCTTCGGGCCCGACGGCGAGGGCCAGGGCGAGCGTGGTGTCGCCGCAGCCACAGCCGATATCGAGGATGCGCTCTCCCGCGCGAGGGTCCAGCGCCGCCATCGCCGCTTCGCCGAGCGGGGCGATCTGGCGGTCGAGCAGGGTCTGCAGGCTGGCCCAGGTCAGGCCGGGCGTGTCGTTCCAGTAGTCGATCTGGGCGGTGTTGGGCGGCTGGGTCATGACAGCGGTGATACCAGTCCCGGCCGCGTCCCCAAAGCAAAACGCCCCCCGGCCGGAGCCGGAGGGCGCTGTCTGTCAGGGGATAGCGGCCAGACTATTGCTTGGCGGATTCCTCGATGGCGTCGGCCTTTTGCTCGGCGGCCTTCTCGGTGGCGTCAGCCTTCTTGTCCATGGCGTCTTCGGTGGCTTCGCCCTGGGCCACGGCGGCGTCCTTGGCGACGTCGCCCTGTTCCTTCATGGCGTCGGCGGTCTGTTCGCCCTGGGTCTCGACGGCGTCGGCCTGCTTGTCGGCGGCCTTCTCGGCGGGGCTGCCGCAAGCGGCCAGGGACAGGGCGCCGAGAGCGGCGGCGGCGGCGATGATGATACGCATTGGGTGTTCCCTCCGTGTCTTATTGCACGGGGAAATAGCGCGCGAGATTCCACTTGGTTTCATCGCGCCGGATAAAATCCTCCCGAACGGGAAACGCGCCTCGTCGTCCACTGGTCCATCACGTTCGTTCACGGAGCCGCGAACCTGCTACAAGCCCGGCATGTCCCCAACAGTCACCATCATCGGCGCCGGTCCCGCCGGCCTGATCGCCGCCGAGACGCTCAGCAAAGCCGGCGCCCGCGTGCGCCTGCACGACGCCATGCCATCGGCCGGCCGCAAGCTGCTGATGGCCGGGCGCGGCGGCCTCAACCTGACCCATTCCGAACCGCTGGAGACCTTCCTCGGCCGCTATGGCCAGGCGACCGACTGGGCCGGCCCGCTGCTCGACGGCTTTACCCCTGCGGACCTCATCGCCTGGGCCGAGGGCCTGGGCCAGGCGACCTTCGTTGGCTCCAGCGGCCGGGTGTTTCCCAAGGCCATGAAGGCCTCGCCCCTGCTGCGCGCCTGGCTGGGCCGGCTTGGCGAGATGGGCGTCACCCTGGCCCTGCGCAGCCGCTGGACCGGCTGGGACGCCGCCGGCGCCCTGACCTTCGAGACGCCGGACGGTCCGGTCAGCGAGACCGCCGACGCGACCATCCTGGCGCTCGGCGGCGCCAGCTGGCCAAGGCTCGGCTCCGATGGCGCCTGGACCGGCCTGCTTAGCGCCCGCGGCGTCGAGATCGCGCCCTTCCAGCCGGCCAACGTCGGGTTCAACGTCGCCTGGAGCGATATCTTCAAGCAACGCTTCGCCGGCCAGCCGCTGAAGGCCATCGCCCTGACCCATGCCGGCGTGACCGTGCGCGGCGAGGCGCTGATCGCCGACTACGGCCTGGAAGGCGGGGCCATCTACGCTCTGTCGGCGGGGCTGCGGGACGCCATCGCCCGGGACGGCAAGGCGGAGCTCATCCTCGACCTGCACCCCGACCAGACGCTGGGGCAGCTGACCGCCCGGCTGGTCACCCCGCAGGGCCGCCAGAGCCAGTCCAACCACCTGCGCAAGGCCGCCCATCTGTCGCCCGCCGCCATCGGCCTGATGCGCGAGGCGACCGGCGGACCGATCCCGATCTCGCCGCGCAGCCAGGCCGCCCTGATCAAGGGCGCGCGGATCACCCTGACCGGCATGCAGGGGCTAGAGCGGGCCATCTCCAGCGCCGGGGGCGTGCGCCTGTCCGAACTGGACGAATCCCTGATGCTGCGCCGCCTGCCCGGGGTGTTCGCGGCCGGCGAAATGCTCGACTGGGAGGCCCCGACCGGCGGCTACCTGCTGCAGGCCAGCCTGGCCAGCGGCCTGGCGGCGGCGCGGGGGGCTGGGGCGAGGCTGGGGCTGAGTCCGGTCAGTATTTAGCCCTCATTTCTCGATAGAGCTATCAGAACCGGCCCGTTCTAACGATCCAAACCCTGTCTCTGTCCACAAGAACAGGGGATGTAATTCGCCAAGCTCTTCCCTATGTGGCTGAAGACATGGCCACCGATGTAGATGCACCCAGCCCTATCATGGCCGCCCTCGAACTGTTTGGGGCGGCAGAGGCCAATTTGCTCAAGCTTGAGCGACTCTGGTCCGAAATCGAAAGCCTGATGCCGGGCGGTATAGTCTTCGGCGGTGACGTGGAATACGAGGACCGCTGCCGGTCTTATGCCGCCGTCCTTGAGGCCTTGCCCAAAATTGATGGATGGAAGCCAGAGGCCGGGCCGCCCGACTTGAACGATCTTGCCCAGAATCGGTGGGACGCTCAAGAAGTCGATGAAATCTCCGCCCACGTGGCAGTGGAGAATTGGGCAACGGAGCCCGGTCGCGAACTCCGCGAGTACCGGCATCGGCTCAATTCAAAGCGCCGGGCATTGGTCAGAGATTCTCTAGTTGAGCTGATCGACCACATCGATGCCGACTTGAGGCTGTTGCGAAAGAGAGCGGGTGATGCCGAGCAGAACCTCAAACTTTCCGACGAGGACTGGTCGCCGCTAAGAAGCCACCACAAGCAAATTGAGGTGCTGCTCGGGAGCAGCATCGAAAAGCCTCCGCGCTGGGGAGATTTCCGGCGGCATATGGGTTTCGGGCTCGTATGCGACCTGAAAGACATTGAACAAACGGATTGGCCTGCTGCCAAGACCGCGCTCCGCAAGGGCCTGTACGGGGCGAATGACCCGTTGCCAGTCGCGGTGGCCGACCTTTCTGATCTAGTGGCGGCAAAGCCGCGCGGTCCGGTGACGGTCGAATTGAAGTGGTCGCAGTTGAGCGACGAAGGGTTTGAACGCCTGCTGTTCGGGCTCATCGGGGATGAAACAGGCTACGAGAACCCCGAGTGGCTCATGCAGACCCGGGCACCCGACCGGGGTCGCGACCTTTCGGTCACGCGCGTGATGACCGACAGCCTAGCAGGCACCATTCGCCAACGGGTCATTATTCAATGCAAGCATTGGCTCTCGAAGAGCGTCAGCCTTCCTGAAATCACCACCGCCAAGGAACAGATGGCCCTCTGGTCCGATCCGCGTGTTGATGTCTTGATTGTTGCGACCAGCGGTCGATTTACGACCGATGCCGTTCAATGGGTCGAGAAATACAATTCGGGGGGCCAAGGTCTGCGCATCGAGCTTTGGGCAGACAGTCATCTTGAAAGACTGCTGGCCGCGCGGCCAGCATTGGTTACTGAATTCGGATTGCGTTAGGCGCCGTGCGACCGATCCGACTCGCGGCTCCGTTCCGGATGCCGCCGAGTTTAGGTTCTTACAGATCTTCAATTTATTCAATAAAAACAAACTATTATAAGGTTGAAAATCCACGCGAGTCCAAAAGGGAATGCTCTCGCGGGCCAATACGCAGGCCCGGAGGGCAACCGACGTCCAAACGCCCCCCCGGCCAGGGAAGCGCGAGCTATAAGGGCCGTATGAACCCGCGCCTTTGCATCTTCTGCGGTACCCCGCTGACCCGCGAAACCAAGCCGGAGCACATTCTGCAAGATGCGCTCGGCGGCAAGAGCATGAGCAAGGTGCTCGACTGCTCGGACTGCAACAGCACCTTCGGCTCGACCATCGATAAGGCGCTGGCCGAAGAGATTCGGCCCATCCGCAATATGTGCCACATGCCCTCCGGCAATGGCGAACCGCCGCCCGCCGTGCGGCACGACTCGATCGCCGGCAGAATTGTCTATGGTGCTGGCGGTCGACCGCGCCTCATCGAGAAGCCGTTCACGCTAACCAAGGCGGATGGAGTGGTCACCATCGCGATCCGCGCTGGATCGGCCGAACAGTTCGTTGCCAGCCTGAAGCACGCGGCGGCGCAACTACGCGTGCCCGTTGCTGAACTCTGGGAAAAAGTAAAAGCGGGACCAACGGAGGTTGTCGAACGCTTTGAACCGTTGCCGACCGAACCCCGTCGGCAATCTCTCGGCGGCGAACTTTCGGTGCGCGCCATGGCCAAGTCGTGCCTGCTCCTCGCAGCAAAGCACCTTGGAAACGAGGCTGTGCGCGGGCCTGCATTTGCTGAGGCTCGAAACTTTGTAACCAACGGCGATCTCGGCGATTCCGGCGGGGTCACCCTTGATAGCCGTCCGGTACCGTTTTCCGACGCGCTCGAAGCCCGGTTTGGCCCCTTGTTCAACCTGATTCAGGTGGCAACCGACAGCCGCGGCCGGCTGCTCGCTCATTTCACCCTCTACAATGTCATTGGTTGGCAGATTGTCCTGGCCGAAGAAGGGGCGCCAGCCGGCTTCTGCACGGCGCTCGCGTCCAACCCACTCAAACCGCAGATATGGTCGGACAAGATTGCAGAGGAGCTCGGCGTTGACACTGCCTGGCTCGAAACGCCGAACTTCAATTCCGGGGACGGCGTCCGACGCTTCGGGCGCATGTGGGTGGTGAGCGACGACCTTGCGCGAGAGCGTGAGGTTGGCCGAATTGTAGAAAGTGCCTTTGCCCGCCACGGAATCGTTGGCGATGTCGTTGTGGACAATGACGCCATCAAGGATCAGGTGTTTGCTGAAATCCACGGTCGCATGGCGGCCATGATCGTCCGGGTGCCCTACGAGCGCGTGATTTCTCTTGATGAAATCGAGGCCCTGCTGAGTGAAAGCGACGTGGGAGACCAAGCATGAGCCCGACCAAGCGCAGCCTTCGGGAGTTTGGGTGTGCATGGCCGTCGAAACCAGCCCGGCCCCCCGACTGAACCTTCCGGCGATTGACGCGCTGACCCAGCCGTGACCGGATGGCCGGTCTGGAGGCGGCATGCGGGCCATCCTGCGTTTTCTCGACCGGGTGATCCAGGGACTGCTGCGGCTGCTCGGCTGGGCCGCGGCGCTGGCCCTGCTGGCGGTGATCGTCGTGGCCGGGGTCTGGTTCCTCAGCCGGCCGGATGCCGAGCCCCCGTCTCTGCGCGAGCCCTATGTCGGTGAGACCTATGTCGCCCGCCCGCCCCCGCCGCCGCTCACCCGCGACTGCCAGGACAGCCGCTACGCCGCCGCGGCCCGGGCCAACACGGAGACGGTGCGCGGCCTTATCTGGTCGCCCTTCAGATCGGAGGAGATCGGCTGGGAGCTCTACGCGCCGCTGATCGCCAACGAGATCGCCACCGCCTGCGGCCCTGAGCAGCCGGGCTTCGCCGCCGCGCTGGCGGCCTGGCAGCGGCGCCACGGCCCGGTGGCTGACGGGGTGATGAGCCCGGCCGTGTTCGACGCCATGCGGCAGCGCTGGCATCGGGCCCGGACGTTCGCCAGGATCGATCCCGAGAACTGCCCGCCGCCGACCACCAACCTCGCCTGGGCCCGGCCGGACGAGGTCTACGGCCGGCCCATGCAGCTGCGCCCCGGGGCCCTGGCCGCCTATCGCCAGATGATCGCCGCCGCCCGCGCCGAGGCGCCCTCGGTGTTCAGCCAGCCCAACGCCCTGAAGATTTTCTCGGCCTATCGCGATCCGGAGGCCGACGCCGCCCGCTGCCTGACCGACGGCAATTGCGACGGGGTGCGCCGCACCCTGTGCTCGGCCCACCGCACGGGCCTGGCGCTGGACATCCATGTCGGCATGGCGCCGGGCGGCGATCCGGCCTCCACGGCGCAGTTCAACCGCCTGGCCCAGTCGCGCACCCCGGCCTATCGCTGGATGGTTCGCAACGCCGGCCGCTTCGGCTTCGTCAACTACCCCTACGAGCCCTGGCACTGGGAGTGGACGGGCGAGCCCATATAGGACCCGCCCGCGCCACCGGCCCTCCGTTCGGGGAGACGGAGAGCCGCCCGCCGGATCAGAGCAGGAAGTCGAGGGTGTTGAGGCTCTGGACCCCGGCGATCTGGACCTCGAAATCGACAACGCCGTCGCCGTTCAGGTCGCCCTGGACGATGGTGTTTCCGCCGCTGACCTCCCAGCGCACCTCGCCGACGCCACCGGCGCTGAAGGCGCCCGTGCCGATGTAGAGGAAGGAGTCGTCCGCGCCGCCGGCGACCGCGTCCAGCGCCCGCAGGTCGACGACGTCGGCCGCGTCCCAGTCGGTGATGATGTCGCGGTTGCCCGCCCCAACCCCGCTGTCGGTCACCGTCTGGATGACGAAGACGTCGCGGCCCGCCCCGCCGGAGAGGGAGTCGATCCCCGCGCCGCCGTAGAGGTTGTCGTTGCCGTCGCCGCCGACCAAGGTGTCGTTACCGTCCTCGCCGTAGAGCTTGTCGTTGTCAGCCCCGCCGAAGAGCGTGTCGCTCCCCAGGCCGCCGCGGAGGGTGTCGGCCCCGGCGGCGCCGTCGAGGGTGTCGTTCCCCGCGCCGCCGACGATGGTGTTGATGCTGGCGTTGCCCGTGCCGGTGAAGGCGCCGGTCCCGACGAACTGCATGATCTCCGTCTCGGCGGCCATCACGTAGCTGGAGGCGGTGACGCGGATGGTGTCCGTGCCGCCCGCCGCCAGTTCGACGATGACGTCGCCGGCGTCGTCGACGAGGTAGGTGTCGTTGCCGACCCCGCCGGTCAGGGTGTCGGCGCCCGCCCCGCCGTCGAGGACGTCGTTGCCGTCGCCGCCGTCGAGGGTATCGACGCCAGCCCCGCCGTTCAGCGTGTCATTGCCGATGCCGCCCGACAGGGTATCTCCCTGGGCGCCGCCGGTGATGACGTTGTTCAGCTCGTTGCCCGCGCCGGTGAAGGAGCCGGAGCCGGTGTACTCCAGGTTCTCGACATTGGCCGTCAGGCTGTAGCTAGCCAGGGCCGTGCGCACCCGGTCCGTGCCCTTGCCGGCGTTCTCGTCGACCACGTCGCCGACATCGTCGACGATGAAGGTATCGTTGCCGGCCCCGCCGAACAGGGTGTCAGCCCCCGTCCCGCCATCGAGGATGTCGTCGCCGTCGCCGCCCTGCAGGTCATCGACCCCGGCGCCGCCGTTCAGCGTGTCGTTGCCCACCATGCCCTTGAGGAAGTCGTCGCCGGCGCCGCCGTTGAGCACATTGGCCAGGCTGTTGCCGGTCAGGGCGACGTTGCTGTCGCCGATGTAGGTGGCGTTCTCCAGCGTCGCCGAAAGGGTGAAGCTGCGGGTGGTCAGGACCGTGTCGACGCCGCTGCTGTCGGTGATCGTGTCGCCGGCGTTGTCGACATGGTAGGTATCGTTGCCAGCCCCGCCGTCCATGGCGTCGGCCCCTTCGCCGCCGTCGAGGATGTCGTTGCCGCCCAGGCCGCTGAGGCTGTCGTCGCCGGCGCCGCCGGTGATGACGTTGGCCGCCGCATTTCCCGTGCCGGTGAAGCTTCCCGTCCCGCTGTAGGTCAGGTTCTCCAGCGCCGATCCCAGGGTGTAGCTGGCCAGGCTGGCGATGACGGTGTCGTTCCCGACGCCGCTCTCGGTGATCACGTCGCCGGCGTTGTCGACATAGTAGGTATCGTTGCCGGTTCCGCCCTGCATGATGTCGGCCCCAAGGCCGCCATCGAGGATGTTGTCCTGGGCGTTGCCGATCAGGACGTTGGCCAGGTCGTTGCCGGTGGCCGAGATGGCTGCGCCGGTCAGGGTCAGGCGCTCGACCTCGGCCCCGAGGGTGAAGTCGATGCTCGACTGCACCGTATCGATGCCGCCGCCGGCCAGTTCGGTCACCGTGTCGCCGACGTTGTCGACGATATAGGTGTCCGCGCCGAGACCGCCGGCCATGGCGTCGGCGCCAAGACCGCCGTTGAGGACGTTGGCCGCGCCGTTGCCGATCAGGCTGTTGTCCAGCTCGTTGCCGGTCAGGCTGACCGCCGCCGCGCCGATGGCGATCATGGTCTCGACCGAGACGCCGGCCGCCAGGACGTAGCTGGCGCTGGCCTCGACGGTGTCGGTCCCCTGACCGTCCAGTTCGACGATGATGTCGCCGGCCGAGCCGACCACGTAGGTATCGTCGCCGAACCCGCCGATGGTGGTGTCCGTGCCGCCCAGGCCGTCGAGCCGGTCATTGCCCGTACCGCCGGTGATCACGTTGGCCAGGGTTGTGCCTGTGCCGGTGAAATTCCCGGCGCCGGTGAAGGTCAGGTTCTCCAGCGTCGTCGAGCCGAGGGTGTAGCTGTTGAGCGTGGTCTGGACGGTGTCGATGCCGCCGCCGACGTCGGAGATGGTGTCCCCGACATTGTCGACGACATAGGTATCGTCGCCGGCCCCGCCCTGCAGGATGTCGGCCCCGAGGCCGCCGTCCAGGACGTTGCTGGAGGCGTTGCCGACCAGGGTGTTGTCCAGCGCGTTGCCGGTGGCGCCCACCGCCCCGGCGGCGGCCAGCAGCACCAGCTTCTCCAGCTCGGCGCCCAGGGTGTAGCTGCCGCTGGAAACCTCGACGGTGTCGGTCCCCTCGCCCGCCAGTTCGGTGATCAGGTCGCCGTCGGTGACGCGGTAGGTGTCGTTGCCGGCCCCGCCGATCAGTTCATCCACACCGGCGCCGCCATCGAGGAGGTCGTTGCCGAGGCCGCCGACCAGGCGGTCCTGGCCCGCCGTGCCGGTCAGGCTGTCATTGCCGTTCTGGCCCTGCAGGTCAGCCGCGTTGGCCGCCCCGCCGGTGACGGTATCGACGACGTTGCTGGTGGCGAGGGTCGAGACGTTGACCGCCCCGGCCTTCAGGCCATCCGGACCATCGGCGACGTACTCGAAGCTGGCGTTCGGGCCGGTGGCGACGATCTGCAGGCGGCCGTCCGTCAGGGTGACGATGGCGTTGACGACGTTGCGCACGCCGACCACGCTGTAGCCGCCGGCCAGGCCGTCGTTGGCCAGCAGCACCTCGGCCTTGAGGTCGGAGGCCAGGGTGCGGGTGACCGCCAGGGCGTCGGCCGCCAGGGTGAGCGGCGCCAGGCTGGCCAGGCTGACCGTCCCGTCGTCGAACTGGAAGAGCTCGACATTGCTGACCGTATCGACCCCGTCCGGACCGGTGACGGTGACCACGCCGCCGGCCCCGAAGGCGAAGCTGTAGGCCGAGCGGGCCCCGAAGAAGACGGCCGTGTCGGTATCGGCGCCGCCGTCGAGGCTGTCATTGCCGCGGCCGCCGATCAGGGTGTCATTGCCGTCGCCGCCGTCCAGCGTGTCGGCGCCGATCAGGGCCTCGTTGCCGTAGGCGCGGGCCATGTCGTTGACGGTGACGATGGGACCCGAATAGCCGAACGGGCTGTCCAGAGCGATCTCGCCGTCGCCGAGCAGCAGGTCGGCCCCGCCGCCGCCGCCGAGCGTATCGTCGCCCGCCGAGCCGGCCAGGGTGTTGGCCGCGCCGTCGCCGGTGATGGCGTCGGCGAAGGTGGAGCCGGAGACGTTCTCGAAGCCGTTCAGGGTGGTGACGCCCTGTTCGGTATTCTGGACGCCGCCCTGCAGGGTCAGGTCGACGGTGACGCCGGCGTTGGTGATGTCGGTGCCGTTGCCGTCGAAGCTGACGGTGTCGACGCCGTCGCCGCCGTTCAGGGTGTGGGCGCCGTTGCCCACCTGGATCAGGTCGTCGCCGCCCTGGCCGTCGATGACATCGTTGCCGGTCACCCCCGTGCCGTTCGAGCCGCCCCAGATCCAGTTGGCGTTGTCATCGCCGGTCAGCACGTCGCTGAAGGCGGTGCCCGAGAGGTTCTCGATGTTCAGCAGGGTGTCCATGCCATGGCCGGTGTTCTGGGCCACGCCCTGCAGGCGCAGGTCGACGGTCGCGCCGACCTGGGGATCGAAGGACTGGGGCGAGAAGGCGGCGCGATCGACGCCGTCGCCGCCGTCGATGATGTCGTTGCCCTCGCCGCCGCGCAGGAAGTCGTCCCCCGAGCCGGCCTCGATGTGATCGTTGCCATAGTTGCCGCCAAGCGCGTCGGCCCCGGCCCCGCCGATCAGGTGATCGTCGCCGTCCCAGCCGTAGGCCTGGTCGTTGCCGTCGCCGCCGTCGAGCTCGTCAGCGCCCTCATAGCCATCGAGGTAGTCGTCGCCGCCGGCGCCGCGGATGACGTCGTCGCCCGCCGTGCCTTCGAGGTAGTCGTCATCCGGGCCGCCTTCGATGGCGCTGGTCAGTTCCAGCGTCTGGTCGTCGAACTGCAGGAATTCAACATTGCTGACGGTGTCGGTTCCATCCGGACCGCTGACGGTCCAGGTGGCGGCGTCCAGCCGGGTGACGGTGTAGGCGCCCCGTAGGCCGGCGAAGATCGCCGTGTCGCTGTCGGCGCCGCCATCGATGAGGTCGTCGCCCCGGCCGCCGCGCAGGACGTCGTCGCCGGCCCCGCCGTTCAGGGTGTCGGCGCCGCCGGGAACCTGGGCCGCGACGGTGACGTCGTCGAAGACGGTCAGGGGGCCCGACAGGTTGGCCGGGGCGGTGTCCGGGCCGACCGAGCCGTCGCCCAGCAGGAGGTCGGCGCCCTCGCCGCCTTCAAGGATGTCGTCGCCGCCGTCGCCGGCCAGCAGGTTGGCGCCGGCGTCGCCGGTCAGGACGTCGTCATAGTACCAGCCGTTGAGGTTCTCGATGCCGGTCAGGGTCATCATGCCCTGGCCGGTATCCTGGGCCGCGCCCTGCAGCAGCAGGGAGACGGTGACGCCGCCGGTTTCGAGGTCGGTGTAGGCGAAGGTGTCGACGCCGTCGCCGCCATCGACGCTGTTGGCGCCGTGGATGACGCTGAGATAGTCGTCGCCGCCCTGGCCCTCGAGGCTGTCGTCGCCGCCGGAGCCGGCGATCCAGTTGGCATTGTCGTCACCGATCAGGGTGTCGGCGAACTGGCCGCCCGACAGGTGTTCGATACCGATCAGGGTGTCCATGCCCTGGCCGGTGTCCTGGGCCGCGCCCTGCAGCCGCAGGTCGACGTGCAGGCTGACGGTGGTGTCGAAGAAGGCCGCCCGGTCGAAGCCCTCGCCGCCGTCGATGAGGTCGTCGCCGTCGCCGCCCTGGACGTAGTCGTTGCCCTCGCCGCCGTGCACCGCGTCGTTGCCGGCGTTACCGCGGACCTGGTCGTCGCCGAGCCCGCCCTGCAGCACGTCGTCGCCGCCCTGGCCGCGCAGGACGTCATGGCCGTCGCCGCCGTCGAGGCTGTTGGCGGCGCCGTTGCCTTGCAGGAAGTCATTGAAGGCCGAGCCGATCACCCCCTCCACGCCGGAGAAGCTGTCGATGCCCGTACCGTCATTGACGCTGCCCTGGCCCAGGTTGACGCTCACCTCCGCCGCGTTTTCGGCGTAGCTGATGATGTCGAAGCCCGCGCCGCCCTGCAGGTTGTCGGCGCCGATGCCGCCGATCAGGATGTCGTCGCCGCCGCCGCCGATCAGGACGTCGTCGCCATCGCCGCCGTCGAGGATGTCGGCGCCGCTGAGGGCGGGATTGGCGTAGGCCTCGGCCGTGTCGTTGACCGTGACGATGGGGCCGGAGTAGCCGTAGGGGCTGTCGAGGGCGACTTCGCCGTCGCCGAGCAGGACGTCCGCCCCGCCGCCGCCCGACAGGCTGTCGTCGCCCGCCGCGCCGGCCAGGGTGTTGGCCGCCCCGTCGCCGGTGAGGACATCGTCGAAGGCCGAGCCGCTGACGTTCTCGAAGCCGTCGAGGACGGTGAGGCCCTGTTCGGTGTCCTGCGAGCCGCCCTGCAGGGTCAGATCGACGGTGACGCCGACGCTGGTGATGTCGGTGCCGTTGCCGTCGAAGCTGACGGTGTCGACGCCGGCGCCGCCCTGCAGGTCGTGGTTGCCGGTCCCGACCTGGATCAGGTCGTCGCCGCCCTGGCCGTCGATGACGTCGTTGCCGGTCGCCCCCGTGCCGTTGGAGCCGCCCCACAGCCAGTTGCTGTTGTCGTCGCCGGTGAGGACGTCGTCGAGATAGGTGCCCGAGAGGTTCTCGATGCCGATCAGGATGTCCATGCCGTGGCCGGTGTCCTGGGCCACGCCCTGCAGGCGCAGGTCGACCGTGGCGCCGGCCTGGACGTCGAAGGATTGCGGGCCGAAGGCGGCGCGGTCGTTGCCCTCGCCGCCGTCGAGGATGTCGTCGCCCTCGTTGCCGCGCAGATAGTCGTCGCCCGAGCCGGCCTCCAGATGATCATTGCCCAGGTTGCCGCCCATGAAGTCGGCGCCGGCCCCGGCCTGCAGGTGGTCGTCGCCGTCCCAGCCGAACAGCTGGTCGTTGCCGTCGCCGCCGTCGATGTCGTCATTGCCGGCATAGCCGTCGACATAGTCGTCGCCGCCCAGGCCCTGGATGACGTCGTCGCCTTGCGTGCCTTCCAGGTACTCGCCGGCCTCGGTGCCGACGATCGGCGCCGCGCCGGTGAGGCTGACCGTCTGGTCGGAGAAGCGCGCGAACTCCATGTCCTTGAGGGTGTCCACGCCGTCGGGACCGCTGACCGTCCAGGTCGTCGCGTTGACCTGGGTCAGGGTGTAGGCCGAGCGCAGGCCGCTGAAGAAGGCGGTGTCGCTGCCCTCGCCGCCGTCGAGGCTGTCGTCGTCGGCCCCGCCGGTCAGGGCGTCGTCGCCGCCGCCGCCGACCAGCTCGTCATTGCCGGCGCCGCCGTCGAGCGTGTCATTGCCGATGAACTCCTCCAGGCCGAACTCGGCCCGGACGTCCCGGGACACGACGATCTGGCCCGAGGCCTCGAAGTCGCCCCGGTCAACGCCGATGGTTCCATCGCCGTACAGCTTGTCGGCGCCATCGCCGCCTTGCAGCGTGTCATCGCCCACGGCGCCCGCCAGAATGTTGGCGGCGGCGTCGCCGGTCAGGATGTCATTGAACTCGCCGCCGGCGAGGTTCTCGATCTCGTCGAAGACCATCTCGCCGATGCCGGTCTGCTGGGCCGTATCGCCCAGCGCCAGGGACGCCGTGACGCCGACCTCGGCGTCGTCGAACAGCACCGAGTCGCTGCCCTCACCGCCGATCAGGCTGTGGCTGCCGGCCCCGACCACCATCAGATCGTCGCCGCCCCGGCCATCAAAGGTATCGTTGCCGCCGTTGCTTCCGAAGGCGTTGGCGCCGGCATCGCCGCTGAAGGTATCGTTGCCGAAGGTGCCGTAGAGGTGCTCGATGCCGACGAAGGTATCCAGGCCGTAGCCGGTGTTCTGGGCGCCGGTGATGGCCAGGTCGACGGTCGCGCCGTTGACCGGGTTGGCGGAGTCCGCCTCGATGGTCGCCGTATCGAAGCCGGCGCCGCCGTTGAAGGTATCGTCGCCGAGGCCGCCGATCAGGTTGTCGTTGCCGTCCTGGCCGCTCATCACGTCGTTGCCGAGGCCGCCGATCAGGTAGTCGTCGGCGCCGCCGCCGGCCAGCGTATCGTTGCCGGCCTGGCCGTAGATGGCGTTCTCGCCGGCGTCGCCGCTGAGCGTATCGGCCTGGGCCGAGCCGGAGAGGTATTCGAAGCCGGTCAGGACATCATTGCCCCAGCCGGTGTTCTGGGCCGAGCCCTGCAGGGCCAGGCTGACGGTGACGCCGATCGTGGCGTCGCCGTAGGTGACCACGTCGCCGCCGGCCCCGCCGTCCATGACGTCATCGCCGAGGCCGCCGGTCAGCTGGTCGTCGCCGCCGTTGCCGATCATCGTGTCGGCGCCGGCGCCGCCGAAGTTGAAGTTGCCGGTGTCGTCACCGATCAGGGTGTCATTGCCCGAGCCGCCGTTGACGTTCTCGATGCTGTTGAGCGTGTCCATGCCGCCGGCGCCGGTGTTCTGGGCCGTGCCCTGGATCCGCAGGTCGACCGTGACGCTTGTGGTGAATTCGCCGTAGCCGGCGGTGTCGAAGCCGGCCCCGCCGTTGAGCGTATCGGCGCCGCTGCTGCCCTGGAGGTTATCATTGGCGTCGCCGCCGTTCAGCGTATCGTTTCCGGCCCCGCCCAGCAGGGTATCGTTGGCGCCCAGGCCGTTGAGCGTATCGTCCCCGTTGCCGCCGTTGAGGTTGTTGCTGGCGCCGTCGCCGGTCAGGCTGTCGGCGAAGCCCGAGCCCGTGAGGTTCTCGATGCCGTTCAGCGTATCCGCGCCCGCCGCGCCGGTGTTCTGGGCCTGGCCCTGCAGCGAGAGGCTGACGGTGACGCCGCCGGTCGCGTTGTTGTAGCTGGCGTTGTCGAAGCCGGCGCCGCCGTTCAGGGTATCGGTCCCGTCGTTGCCGACCAGGGTATCGTTGCCGTCGCCGCCGTTCAGCACGTCGTCGCCGAGCCCGCCGTCCAGGTAGTTGTTGCCCGCGTCACCGGTCAGGGCGTCGCCGTACGCCGACCCGCCGAGCTGCTCGAAGCCGGTCAGGAAATCGATGCCCGCGGCGCCGGTGTTCTGGGCCTGGCCCTGCAGCAGCAGGCTGACGGTCACGCCGGCCGTCGAGTCGTAGTACTGGGCCATGTCGCCCGTGCCGGCGCCGCCATCGAGCGTATCGTTGCCGAGGCCGCCCAGGATGAAGTCGTTGTCGTCCCCGCCCGAGACGGTGTCGTTGCCGGCCCCGGCGTTGACGTTGTCGCTGCCGGCCAGGGTGCTGATCACGTCATCGCCGGCCTGGCCGTCGATGAAGTTCTGGCCGCCGTCGCCGGTCAGGGTGTCGGCGAACTGCGAGCCGGTGACCTGTTCGATGTTGGTGAGGGTGTCCACGCCCTCGCCGGTGTTCTGGCCGGTGGTGATGCGCAGATCGACGGTCACGGCGTTGGCGGCATTGAAGAAATCGGCGCGGTCCAGGCCGTCGCCGCCGTCCATGACGTCATTGCCGAGGCCGCCGCTGAGCGTATCGTTCTCGCTCCCGCCCTGCAGGGTATCGTTCCCGTCGGCGCCGCGCAGGTAGTCCGCTCCGGCCCCGCCGGCGATGAGGTCGTCGCCGCCGTCGCCGTCGACGTAGTTGTTCTGGCCGTCGCCGGTCAGGGTATCGCCGTGATTGTGCGAGCCGTAGATGTTCTCGACGTTGGTGAGGGTGTCGAGGCCCTGGCCGGTGTTCTGGGCCTGGCCCTGCAGGCCCAGGTTCACCGTCACCCCGCCGGTGGCGTTGTAATAGCTGACGCCGTCGCCGGTCCCGGCCCCGCCATCCATGGCGTCGTCGCCGTCGCCGCCCTCGAGATTGTCGTTGCCGCCGCCGCCGGCCAGCAGGTCATTGCCGGCGCCGCCGAAGATGTAGTTGTCGGCCCCGTCGCCGGTCAGGATGTCGTTGAAGCCCGAGCCGGCCAGTCCCTCGATGCCAATCAGGGTGTCCATGCCGGCGCCGACGGTGTTCTGCGCCACGCCCTGGATGTTCAGATCGACCGTCACGCCGGCGGTGGCGCCGTAGTAGGCGGCCTGGTCGGTGTAGGTCTGGGCGCCGCCGTTCAGCGTATCGGCCCCGGCCCCGCCTTCGAGCCGGTCATCGCCCCCTTCGCCGTTCAGCGTATCGTCGCCCTCGCCGCCATTGACGTAGTCATTTCCCTCGCCGGCGTTGACGGTGTCATTGCCTTCCAGCGCCTGGATGTTGTCGTCGGCGGGGGTGCCGGGGATGGTTTCGCCGGTCGAGGAGCCAGTGATGTCGGCCATGGTGCGGTTTCCTTACAGCTGGACAGGCGGCCGGGCGCGGGGCGCCGGGCCGGGTGGGTTACGCGATCGAACGGTGGGCGAAGGTCCCCCCGGACTCTGAAGAACAGCGTCCGACGAGGGGCGGGCGTCAGGCCATCCCCATTTGCGGTATGTCGTCGAACGGAGGGGACGCGCCGCCGACCCGAACGGGCGGCGTTCACGGCTGGGCCGCAGGCTTTGACTCTCGAACCGGAACCGGTGGAACCCCTCATGGCTTACAGGGGTATGATTGCTCGACCCCTGTTCGCCGTGACGACCGTCACGCTCCTTCTGGCCGCGTGCGGCCCCGCTTCGCAACCCCAGGCGGAAGGCCCGGCCATCCCGCCTCAGGAAGGCTCGCCGACGCCGTCACCGGCCCTGGCCGGCGGCCTGTCGCCGGGCGCGGTCAACCAGGCTCCGTTCGCCGTTCCGCCGACGGACGAGGCGCGGGCGCCGGCCGTGCTGCGGGCGCAGATCCTGCTCGACCGGGCCCGCTTCTCGCCCGGCGTCATCGACGGCACGGCCGGCGAAAACCTGCGCCAGGCGGTGGCGGCCTATGAGGAGGCGAACGCCCTGCCGGTGGACGGCGAGATGGATGAACAGGTGTTCGCCAAATTGACCGCCGCCGACGCCCGGCCGGTGCTGGCCGACTATCTGATGACCGAAGCGGACGTGAAGGGCCCCTTCGTCACCCTCGGCGACAAGATGACCGAGCAGGCCAAACTGCCGGCCATGGGCTTCGAAAGCGCCAAGGAGGCGCTGGCCGAGAAGTTCCACATGACCGAGGAGCTGCTGGACCAGCTGAACCCCGGCGCCGACTTCACCCGGGCCGGGACGAAGATCGTCGTCGCCCAGGTCGGCGACGACGCCCTGCCGGCCGATGTGGCGCTGATCGAGGTCGACAAGGCCGACAAGGCGCTACGGGCCTATGGCGCCGACGGCAAGCTCTTGGCCTTCTATCCCTCGACCATCGGCAGCGACGAGCGGCCGGCCCCCGAGGGTCTGCTGAAAGTCACCGGCGTGGCGCAGAACCCTACCTACACCTTCGACCCGAAGCGGCTGACCTACAGCCAGCCCGGCGTGAAGGGAAAGCTGACCCTGCCCGGCGGTCCGAACAATCCGGTCGGCAGCGTCTGGATCGGGCTGAGCAAGGAAACCTTCGGCATCCACGGCTCCGGCGAGCCGAGGGAGATCGGCAAGAAGTTCAGCCACGGCTGCATCCGCCTGACCAACTGGGACGCCCAGGAACTGGCCGGCAAGGTCAAGGCCGGCGTCAAGGTCAGCTTCGTCGAGGCCTCGGCCGGCGGGCTGCGCGAGGAGCAGGCGAAGGCGAAGCCGCAGGCAAAGACCTAGTTAATTGGGGACACGCACCATTTTCCAGAACTACTGCGCTCGCCTCCGCACCGGCGTAGACGGAAAATGGTGCGTGTCCCCAATTAACGCCGATTAACGGGGCGGTCGGCCTCTGGGGCGGGCGGTCAGGGAGACGCCGAGCTCGGCTTCCAGTCTGGCGATGAAGGCGTCGGCGCCAAGAGGCCGGCCCGTACGCTCGGCGGCGCGGATGGCGTCAAGCTCGCCGTCCGGCATGTCCCCGGCCAGAAATTCGGCCCAGTCCGGCAGGCGTTCGAGCAGGGGATCAATATCGACCAATCCGTCCGGCCTTGCCGTAAGATGGGCCCGGGCGCTGGACCAGCGCCAGTCGCGCGGGGCGTCGACCAGACGGGCTCGCACGGGATTGAGTTCGATGTAGCGCGCGGCGGCAAGGAGATGACGCTCGTCCATGACCACCGACGAGAACCGCCCCTGCCAGAGAAATCCGCGCCAGCCTTCCCGACGATTGATCCGCCGGGTGTAGGCGGCATGAGTCTCGCCCAGAGCGGTTCTGAGGCTGGTTTCCGTCGACGGGACCAGGGCCAGGTGGACGTGGTTGGGCATCAGACACCAGGCAAGAACCTGAACGCCGTGAGCCTTGCAACGGTCGGACAGCAAATCCCGATAGGCGGCGTAGTCGTGATCGCTGAAGAAGGTCTGCTGACGGCGATTGCCGCGCTGGGTGACATGGTGCGGCAGACCCGGCGCCACGATGCGCGCGTTACGAGGCATGGCGATTGCTCCACGTCGGAACATAAGAAGAACATGAACTCGGTCTTCTGTGAAGCGGCGTAATCGGGATGTAATTGGGGACACGCACCATTTTCCCGAGCCGCTGCGCCCGCCGCCCATCGGGCCGTGGGCGGAAAATGGTGCGTGTCCCCAATTACCCAACTAAAGCTGGTCGCGGCGAATCCACCGGAGCGACCCCCTTGCTGCTAGACGACGCCCTGCGCGCCCGCCGCTCCATCCGCGCCTTTCGGCCCGATCCGGTGCCCGAGGCGCTGGTCCGCGAACTGCTGGAGGCGGCCAGGCTCGCCCCGTCAGGCACCAACATCCAGCCCTGGAAGGTGCATGTCGTGGCCGGCGAGGCGCGCAGCCGGCTGGAGCGCGAGGTGCTGGCCCACCGAGAGACCGATCCCGAGGACAGCGGCGCGGAGTTTCCCCGCCGGACCGGGGCGCGGCGCGATCCCTACCTTGGCCGCATGCGCACGCTCGGCAAGGCGATGTACGGCCTGCTGGAGATCCCCCGGGGGGACCAGGCGGCCAACTGGCGCCAGTGGGGGCGCAACTACCAGTTCTTCGACGCGCCGGTCGGGCTGATCTTCACCATCGACAGCGACCTGGACGCCATGAGCTTCCTGGACATCGGCATGTTCATCCAGACCCTGATGCTGGCCGCCGCCGCCCGGGGCCTGGGGACCTGTGCGCAAGGGGCCTGGAACAACTACTGGACGGTGACCAAGCGGGTGCTGGGCGTGCCGGATGATCAGCACGTCGTCTGCGGATTGTCGCTGGGGTGGCCGGACGAGACGGCGGCGGTGAATTCACTGGTGGCCGAGCGGGAGCCGGTGGACGGGTTCGCGGTGTTTCACGGGTTCTGAGGGGACAGGTTGATTCTCAACACGTTCCCATTCGGGCTTGTCATTTGCCTGTATGTTTTATACAATAACAGCATGCCCGCTTCGATAAGACCCGCCGCCCCGGCCACGCCCGGAGGCATCTCCTCGCATCTCGAGATCATCCGCGCCGCGGGTGGCCCCACCCGGCTGGGCCTGTCCCTGGGAATACCCCGGACGACGGTCAGCAGCTGGCGCACGCTCGGCATTCCCGAAGACCGGTGGCCATTGTTCGTGGCCCGGGGCCTGGCCGCCGACGTCGAGACCCTGAAGGCCGGAGCGGAGGCGCTGGGGACGCGCAAGAAGCACCGCCCGCCGCCGCCCGACAAGCCGCCGACCCGGCGGGAGCTGAGGGCGGCCAAGGGCGCCAGCGGCGGGCTGGAGGCCTTCTGCCGGCTGATCGACATTCCCGGGGCCGGACCCGGGCGGAGCCTGCCGCTGGCGGCGCATCACCGGCTGTGGCTGGACAAGCTGGAGGCCGTCGAGCGGGGCGAGATCCGGCGATTGATGGGGTTCATGCCGCCGGGGTCGGCCAAGTCGACCTATGCGGTGGATGTGTTCACGCCCTGGTTCCTGGCCCGGGCGAAGAACCGCAGCGTGCTGACGGTGACCTATGCCACGGCCCTGGCCGGGCGGCGCGGGCGCAAGGCGCGGAGCGTGACGCGCCAGCCGGTGTTCCAGCGGCTGTTCGGGGTGGCGCCGGAACGCAGCCAGGCCAGCGTTCTCGACTGGGGTCTGGATAACGGGTCCGAGTGGATGGGGGCCGGGATGCTGGCCGGGATCACCGGCAACCGGGCCGACCTGATCGTCATCGACGACCCGGTCAAGGGCCGGGCCGAGGCCGACAGCGAGCTGATCCGGCGGCGCACGCGCGAGGAGTTCGACGACACCGTCCGCACACGGTTGAAGGCCGGCGGCCGCATCGTGCTGATCCAGACCCGCTGGCATGAGGACGACCTGGCCGGGAGCCTGTTGCCGACTGACTATGACGGGCGGTCGGGGCCGGTGCTGTGCCGCGACGGCGAGGTCTGGGAGGTGGTGTCAATTCCCGCCCAGGCCGAGCGCGAGGACGATCCATTGGGGCGGTCGGTCGGGGACTATCTGTGGCCGGAGTACTGGCGCGAGGATCACTGGAGCCAGTTCAAGCTCAACCCGCGCACCTGGAACGCCCTGTACCAGCAGCGGCCGCGGCCGGTGGAGGGGAGCTATTTCGAGCGGGGCTGGTTCAGGCGCTTCCAGGAGCATGAGCTGCCGAAGACGCTGCGGTATTATGGGAGCAGCGACTATGCGGTGACCGAGGGCGGCGGCGACTTCACGCGGCTGACGGTCTGGGGCGTCGATGCGGCGTTCAACCTTTGGCGGGTGGCAAGCTGGGGCGGCCAGACCAGCGCCGACCAGTGGATCGAACGCCAGTGCGACCTGATCGCCGATTTCAGGCGGCGGGGCGGCATCCGCCGCTGGTTCGGCGAGGCGGGGGTGATCCAGCGGGCGGTAGAGCCGATGCTGCGGGCCAAGATGCGGGCCCGGTCGGTGAGCTGTCCGCTGGAGTGGCTGAGCTCGGGGCAGGACAAGGCGACAAGGGCGCGGTCGGCGCAGAGCCTGGTGCGGGAAGGTCGGATCTTCGTGCGCGACGACGGCGATGGCGACTGCTTCATCGACGAATGCGTGGCGTTTCCGCTGGGGCGGTATGACGACGAGGTGGACTGCCTGTCGCTGATCGGGCGCTCGATCGACCGGCTGACGGCGCCGGTGGAGAGCTGGCGGCGGCGGGAGCCGGAGTATGCGGAGGGGTTCAATCCGCTCGATCCCTATGCGGGGCGGGAGATGGAGTGGGCGGACTTTGTGGCGTCGTTCGACGACTGAGGCGGCGCCATATGAAGCGGGGGCACGTTGGATCAACGTGTCCCCTCCAAGCCGGCCTTGGCCACGCCGGTGTCGCTCCGCCAGTCGAAGCGGATTCCGCCGACAAACTGTCCATCACCATTGGTGGTGAGGTAGATCGGCAAGCCCAACGCCGCGACCTCGTTGCTGGCGTCGTAGACCATCTATGCCTGCCGACGGACCGCCACGCCGTGACGCCCGTGACGCCATTCGGAGTTGTTAACCCTGCATACGTCTGTCAGCTTGACCGAACAGCGGTCGGGGGACGCTTGGATGGCGGATGGATCGGGAGTGAGCGGCGCGCAGTACCGCGCCTTCATCAGCTACAGCCACCGCGACGCGGTGTTCGCGGCGCGCCTGCACCGGCGGCTCGAAGGCTATGTCCTGCCCAAGCGGCTGGGCGCCGGGCGGCGGTTGACACCGATCTTCAAGGACCGCGAGGAACTGCCGGCGGCGCATGACCTGAGCGCCCAGGTGCGAGCGGCGCTGGCGGTGTCCGAATGCTTGATCGTGGTCTGCTCGCCGGATGCGGCGGCCTCGCCATGGGTCGGGCGGGAGATCGAGCTGTACCGGGAACTGCATCCGGATCGTCCGATCCTGGCGGCGTTGATCCGTGGGGAGCCGGCGGAGGCGTTTCCGCCAACGTTGGCCGACGGCAGCGTTGAGCCACTGGCGGCGGATTTCCGCAAGAGTGCGGACGGCGAACGGCTGGCGCTCCTGAAGTTGGTCGCCGGGATCGCTGGAGTTGGCGTGGATCAGCTAGTGCAGCGCGACGCCCAGCGGAGGCTGCGAGGCGTGATGGCGGTCACGGGAGCCGCTGTAGCCGGGATGCTAGCTATGGGGACGATGACGGCGTTCGCTCTGGAAGCACGGGCGGAGGCGGAGCGTCAGAGGGCGGAAGCCGAGAAGCTGGTGGAGTTCATGCTGACCGATCTGAGGCAGGAGCTGAAGGGCGTCGGCCGCCTGCCGGTGATGTCATCAGTCAATCGGCGGGCATTGGACTATTTCCACGCACAGGACCTTGATCAATTGCCGGACGAGGCACTTGAGCAACGTGCCCGTTTGCTCCTGGCCATTGGCGAGGACGACACCGCTCAGAACCAATTGGCCGCCGCCAGCGCCCAGTTCGACGAGGCTTGGCGAGTGACTGGCAGGTTGCTGGCCAAGACTCCGGACAATCCCGATCGCTTGTTCGCTCATGCGCAGAGCGCCTATTGGCGCGGCTTTGTCCACTACAAGCGCAAGGAGACCGCAGCGGCCCGGCGCGACTTCGAATCCTATCGCATGCTTGCCGACCGCCTGCGCCGCGTCGAGCCCGGTTCGGTGCGCGGCCTCCGCGAGCTGGCCTACGCTGACGGCAACCTTTGCACGCTCGCCAATGAACAGGAACACGATCTGGACCAGGCGCTGGCGGCCTGCCAACGGGCCCTCGGTGGGATGCGAAAAGCTCAGGCTCTCAGACCTTTGGACCGAGCGCTCGCGCTAGATATGTCGACCCGCTGGGCCTGGCTGGCTGATGTCCACACGAGCCGCAAGGACTTCGCCGCCGCCCGCGCCAGCCGCTTGGCTCAGGCCGAAATCCTCAAGACCTTGCTGGCTGCCGACCCCCTCAACGCGGAACTGCGGGACAACTGGGGTGTCTGCCATCGCGGGCTGGCGCTGATCGCCTATCGCAGCGGCGATTTCGCAGTCGCTCGTCAGAATCTTCAAATCGCCCGGACAGTGTTTCGCGAACTCTCAGCCTTGGACCCGGCGAACGCGCGATGGCGGGACCAGGCGGCGTTCTCTGACAAGGCAATCCGGATGCTGGAATCACCGTCCCACAGAAAGGGTCAACAATGAGCAGTTTCCCCAAACCGACCGATCTCATCAGTTCGATGGACCTTAGGTTGCATCCAACCTTTGAAACTCATCCGACTGAGCTTGAGGATCCGAAGCCGTTCAAGCCCTTTGAGTTCATTCACCGGGTCATTACGGTCAGGCCCAGGGGGTCATACAGCGGCCCCTTGGGTCCGACCGGTGTTCTGTACTACGACTTCCACGCGGCGACAAAGACCAAGCCGCCCCAAGGGCACAACGGCTACGGCCAGCCGTTCAAGCGCAGCACCGTCACACCAGAGAAGCAGGTGCAGGCTTTCATCAAGAGTACGATTGGCGCGGGTGTCGACTATGACGCCATCGCCGGGCACGGCATTGTGCCAACGCCCTACGACATTCCCATCATGAATCAGTGCTTCATCATTCTAGAGCTCGATCGAAAGCTCAAGTGGCGGTTCGCCAAGGGATCACCGGGCGTGACCACGCAGGAGTTCCACGGCACCGACAACTTTGGTCTTGTGTGGCGCAAGACCGCAACAACCTTTAGCAATCCAGCCAGCGAGCCGATGATCACAGACGGCGGTTGCAAGGTGTTGTACTTCAAGGTTGGCCGGCGGCGTACGGATGTTCAGAAGCTCAACTTCCACATCGAGTTCGAGTGGGCCCCGGGCCAGTACATTCCAATGATCTTCGACCCCAGTATTCCTGACAACGGCGGCGCAAGCTTCCCGTAGAAGGATTCCAGTGCCCCCCTCCCTCCTCCCCATCATCGCCCACGCCCGCGCCGGCGCCCTGGACCACGCCCTGCGGCTGTTCCAGGACGCCGGCCTGGACGCGGTCACCGACGACGCAGCCGTCTTGTCGCTCAAGGGCCGGCTGCTCAAGGACCAGGGCCGGCGGGCGAGCGGGGAGGCGCGGCGGGCCTTCTATGCCCGCTCGGCGGAGGCCTATGGCGCCGCCGGGGCGATGAACTGGGCGACCTATCCGTTGATCAACGCCGCCAGCCTGTCGCTGCTGGCCGGGGAGCCGGCGCGGGCGGCGGCGCTGGCCGAGAAGGTGCTGGCGCGGCTGGACCAGGGGGACGCCGAGCCCGACACCCCCTACTGGCGCGAGGCCACACGGGCCGAGGCCGAGCTGTTGCTGGGCCGCACGCATGAGGCCTGGCTGACCCTGCAGGGGGCGGTGGCGCTGGCCCCGCGCGCCTGGGAGGATCATGCCTCGACCCTGCGCCAGTTCGCCCTGATCCTCGAGGCGCAGGGAGAACCGGCCGACTGGCTGGAGCCCTTTCGGCCGCCGCGGGCGCTGCATTTCGCCGGCCATCTGGGGGTCGATCCGGACGATGCCGGCCTGGCCACGCGGGTGGCGGAGGTCCTCGAGGCGGAAAACATCGGTTTCGGCTTCGGCGCCCTGGCGGCGGGGGCCGACATCGTCATCGCCGAGGCGCTGCTGGCGCGGGGCGCGGAACTGCATCTGGTGCTGCCAGCCGGGCGGACGGCGTTCCGGGCGGCCAGTGTGGAAGGTCTGGGCGACGCCTGGGCCGATCGGTTCGACGCCGTGCTGAGGGAGGCCGACACCGTCGCCGTCATCGGCGGACTGACCGGCCGGCCAGACCCCCTGAGCCTGAAGCTGGCGGCGCGGGCCGCCATGGGGCGAGCGGCGATGCAGGCCCGGCTGCTGGCCAGCGAGGCGGTGCAGCTGACCATCCCCGACACCGACGCGGCCTTCACCTCATGGGCCCGTGAGACCTGGACGGCGGCCGGGCGGCGAGGCCTCAGTCTCCCGGCGCCGCGCGTCGGGTCCGTGCCGGCGGCGGCCAGGCTGGAGACGCCGCAGGGCGCGCGGATCGTGGCGGTGCTGGCCCTCGCGCCTCTGGACGGCGAGGCCGAGACCGTCGCGCCCGCGCTGCTCGCCGCCCTCGCGCCGGCCGCGCCGGTGTGGACCGGCCAGGCGCTGTTGCTGAGTTTCGAGACCTGTGAACAGGCGGTCGCCGCCGCCCGCCTGGCGTCGCCGCTGCTGGGCGCCGGCCGCATCGCCGGGGCGGCGGGCATCGGACGGGAGGTCTCGGGCCTGCTGATGGGCCGGCCGACGGAGATCGCCGCGCGGCTGCTGGCCTCCGTGCCGCCCGGGGCGGCGCTGGTCGATGCCGTGTTCGCCAGCCTGCTGGCCGCCGGTCCCGATGGCGAGGCGGTCCCCTGCGAGCCGGTCGGCGAACTGCCCCCCATGGGCGCCGAGCAGCCGGGCGACGACATCGACCGGGGGGTCTACAGCCTGAACCTCTAGATGACGTCCGCCTCGATGGCGCGGGGCGAGACGAGGACGATGGCTCCGCCTTCGCGGCGGATCTGGCCACGGCGCTCCATCTTGCTGATCTCGCGCGACACCGTCTCGCGGGTCGTCTGGATACGCACCGCCAAGCTGGACCAGACCGGCACAGGGCGGATCACCCGCCGGCCGCCCTCATCGACGGCCATGCGCAACAGCTCGGCCCGCGTGCGCCCGGCGGCGGTCAGGGTCATCCGCTCGACCATCCGGCCGGTGGCGCTGCGCAGCTGGCGGAGCAGCAGTCGCGACACGGCAAGGCCGACGGCGCTGTGCGCCTCTATCAGCTCCAGGAAGTCGCCGCTCAGGAACAGGGCGGCGCGCAGAGTCTCGACCGCCACCACGTCGGCCGCCTGGGGCCCGCTGTCCAGCGCCGTGATGGCTCCAAACAGGTCGCCGTCCTCATACTCCTGGACCAGGGCCAGCTGGCCGTCGACGCCACAGACCAGCGCCTGGGCCCGGCCGGCCATGACCAGCCAGGTGTCGCTGCAAGGGTCGCCCTGGCGCAGCACCACGGCCCGCGCCGCATAGACGCGGTTGGCGGCCCGCCGCGCGACCGCCTCCGCCGTCGCCGGCGAACAGGCGAACACGCGCGCGACGAACGCAATCAGATCGGCCCCCGGCTCCATGAGGGCGAGCATAAGGCCCGTCAGGCGAAGTGGATACCGGTTCGCCGACCGGACGGGCCGCAAAAGGGAACAGTTAGCGGCGCAGCAACCGCCACGCCGACCAGACGCCGGTATCGATGCCTAACAGCGTCCGCGCCTGGCTCCACAGGATCAGGTTCATCACCACCATCTGTCCGAGATAGGCCCAGGCCGCGCCATCGACCCCGTAGCGGGGGATCAGCACCACCCCGAGCCCGGTATGCACCAGCAGCGCCGCCACAAAGGCCGCCGCCGCCCGTCGCTCGTGCCCGCTCATGATCAGGGCCGAGGCTGCGGCGCCGAACACCGCATTGCACAGCTGGGCCAGGGTCATGACGGCCAGCGCCGGCCCGGCGGCGGCATAGGCTTCCCCGAACACCAGCCCCATCAGCGGCCCGCCGGCCAGGCCGAACAGCGCCACGAACGGCAGGCAGGTCACCGTGGCCAGCAGAGCGCCGACCGCCGCCGTCCGACCCAACCCCTCGCGGTTCGCCTTGGCGTGCGCGGCGGCGAAGCGCGGCGCCAGGGCGGCGATCACGGCGGTGTAGCCCAGGCTGGCGATCAGCGAAGTCTGGATGGCCGGCCGGTACAGCCCGACCGTCTCGGCCCCGTCCAGCCCGGCCAGCAGCACCCCGATCTGGCCGTTGATCAACAGCGCTCCGCCGGTAACCCCCATGGGAACCAGCGCCGCCAGCCAGACGCGGCTGTGATAGATGGGCGCCGCCAGCGCCAGCTGCGCCGGCTTCAGCCGCTGGTACAGCCACCAGCCGACCGCCAGGGCCGCCAGGCTGGACAGCGCCGTCATCGCCATGGCTTCGTCCGGCCCCAGCTTGCGCCCGACCAGGAACACGACCCCAAGCCCCGCCAGGAACACCGCCGGCTTTAGCACCAGATCCGGCCATTGCCCCTGCGCCACCGCCCCCCACCCCCTGAGCACGCCGCCCCGCAGGGCGGACAGCGGAATGAGCGGAATCAGGGCGACGCCCCAGAGAACGGTCGCGGGGTCGCTGCGGCCCCAGGGGGTGAGGAGCGCGGCGATGGCGGCGACGGCCGCGATCACCACGCTGGACACGGCAACAAACTGATGCAGCCGCGTAAGCAGCCCCCTCATCAGCCCATAGTCCCCCCGCGCCTTGGCGGCCGCGACCTCTCGCAACGCCAGGGTCGGCGCGCCGAACATGGCCGGGACGGTGAGCACGGTGGCGAAGGACAGAACGAAGGCGTAGACGCCCAGCCGGGCCGGGGCCAAGACGTGGGCCAGCACGACTGAGCCGGCGAACGCTAGCCCGACATTGAGACCCTGGATGGCCATGGAAGCGATGGCGCCCCGCAACATCGCGCTGGTCCTAAACATGATCATCGCATAGCCAATCGGCGGAGTGGCCGCTAGCAGGACGTTGTGTTCCCTGGCGGCCGACCTAAAAGTGCGGCGACTATCTTCTGCGGGGCGTTTTGAAGCATCGAACCGATATCGACGGATTGCGCGCCCTCGCCGTCCTGCCCGTGGTGGCCTATCACGCTGGATTGTCGCAGATGCCCGGCGGCTTCGTCGGCGTGGACGTGTTCTTTGTGATTTCCGGATACCTGATCATGGGTATCGTGGCCGAGGAGCTTGCCAGAAGCAGCACGGACGGCAAGGCGTCGCTGTCGCTCGCTGGGTTCTATGAAAGGCGCATCCGGCGCATTTTCCCAGCCCTGTTCGCAATGCTCACAGTAACTGCGGTCGCCGTGAGCATTCTGCTGACTCCCGCAGAAGTTGTCGACTATGCATGGACAATGGTGGCGTCGGTATTCTCCGGCTCCAACATACTTTTCTGGCTCGACACCAACTACTTTGAGCAGGCCGCTCATCAGAAACCGCTTCTACACACCTGGTCCCTCTCCGTCGAAGAGCAGTTCTATCTGTTCATGCCGGTGGGAGTTTTTCTGCTTTGGCGCTGGCGACCCAGTTGGGGTGCACTGGCAGACCGGAGCAGCGATCTAAAAATTCCGCGCCGCGTAAAGCTCTCAATACTCTTAATAGCGGTCCTGTCTTTCGTTTTGAGTTGGTGGGGGTCTCAATGCCAGCCGACCGCCAGCTTTTATCTGCTGCACACTCGCGCTTGGGAGCTGGCACTCGGAGCACTTTTGGCATTGGGAGCATTGCCGGTTCTGCGAGCCTATTGGGCACGAGAACTAACAGCTACTATCGGGTTGGTGGCAATCGCAGCTTCGGTTCTTCTGCTTACGGCAGAGACTCCGTTTCCTGGGGTAGCCGCCCTTGCTCCGTGCCTTGGTGCGGCGGCTTTACTCCATGCCGGGAGCGCAGGACCGACCGTGGTAGGCCGGTTGCTTTCTTTGAAGCCGGTGCAGTTTTTTGGCCTAATCTCCTACTCGCTGTACCTGTGGCACTGGCCGGTCATCGTACTTCAGCGCGCCAGCTTCTTCCTTGGCGAAGGTCTCGATTCCAAGGTCGAGAAGGCGCTGATGATCACCCTTTCCGTTCTTTTAGCTTGGGTTTCATTTAGGGTCATAGAGCAACCATTTCGCGGTCGCAGTTGGCTTTCTCCCGGCGGTCGTTGGCTGACCCGAAATCAAATGTACGCCGCCGGGGCAATGGGGGCGGCCGCATTGTCAGCCGTTGCTGCGCTGCTCATCTGGTCTGGCGGCTTCCCGGCTCGGATGTCAGCCCAAGCAAATCGTACAGCCGCCCTCCTTACCCAAAGCCCGCTTCTCACGATGAAGGACCCGACCTGCATGGCCGGCATAGGTTTGCGGGATCGGGTTGATGCCGGAAGATGCCTAGGCCTCGCCCGTGACAAAAAGAATGTGCTGCTCCTAGGCGACAGCCATGCCGCTCACCTTTGGTCTGGCCTCTCGGCAGCGCTCCCCGAGGCGAATTTGATGCAAGCGACCGCTGGAGGCTGTCGGCCGACATGGCCGTCAAAGAGCAAGGACGTCATCTGCAATCAGTTGCTCACCGATATCTACGTCAGCAGACTAGGAAGCGCGCCCCCGGACCTAGTGATCTTGGCTGCACGATGGGAACCTTCAGACGTTCGGGCCCTAGAAAATACATTGGTCAAATTCCGGCAACTCGGCGTCCCGGTCGTCGTCCTCGGTCCCGTTCCCCGCTATGACCAATTGCTGCCGCGCCTGTTAATCGCGGCGGAGCAGAAGGCAGACCCTTCCTTGCCCGAAAGGCACCGAATGGGCCTCGTCCCGATTGCAAACGAACGGCTAGCGAGGGTGACTGCAATAAGCGGCGTTCCCTACATTTCCCTGTATGATGCGCTTTGCGAAGCAAGCGGCTGCCAGACTCGAACTCCAGCCGGCGACCCCTTGCAGTATGACGGTGGCCATCTCACGCTTCAGGGGTCGGCGTACGTCGGCGACCTCGTTCGTCCGCAGCTCGAAGCCATTGTATCGACTTCTCAGTCGAAACAACGTTAGGAAATAAGCATGGGACGATTGACTGAGATTGCCACCCGAATTTCCAGGGGATTCGACAAACTACTGCCAGCCGAATGGTCGATCGAGGGCAGCCAGTACTATCGCCGCGTACTTTTGCCCACCCACCTCGTTGGCCCGCTGCATGTCTGGGATTTGGGAAGCGGCAGATTCCCAATGGTATCGCCGGCGCTCAAGGCCAGCGAAGGAATGCATGTCACTGGGCTAGATCTCTCAGCCTATGAACTGCAAGCTGCCCCCGAAGGTGCCTATGACGCTTCAGTTGCGGCGGATGCTACAACGTTCGTCGGACACGGCGAGGCAGACTTGGTCATCTCGCATTGCTGCTTCGAGCATCTGCCGAATACCGAGGGTGGATTCCGCGCTGTAGCGAGCATTTTAAAGCCGGGCGGCAAAGCGGTTATCTATATGCCTTCCGGCAATGCGGTGTTCGCTCGCATAAACTTGCTAATGCCAGAAGGTGTGAAGCGCCGACTACTCGGAACCTTACCCGATCACGGCGGCAAAGGCGGCTGGCCTGCCTGCTACGATCGCTGTACACCTAAGCAGTTCATCAAACTGGCAGAGAGTGCGGGTCTCGAAGTTGTTGAACTTCGACCGTTCTGGATCAGCGGCTATTTCCTGCCTTTTCCACCTGTCTACGTACTTTGGCGAATTTGGATGATCGCCTTCCGGGCGGTGGCAGGCATTGAGGCCGCTGAGAGCTTTTCGATGATCCTCAGAAAGCCGGCATAGAATATAGCGGCTTCAGTCTTGATACTCCGCTACGGTCGGCGGCGCGATAATCGGGCGCACGAACGCTTTGACGCGCTCCAGGATACCACGACGCCTTCCCAAAAGGCTCGACTCATCGACGCCCGGAAACCAGCCGGAAGTAACAGCGAACCGCCTAATGTGGCCGGTTTCCCGCCTAGTCGTAACGCCATGCAAACTATCGTGAGTGTTGAGCATTAGCACGTATGTGTTCGGCGAATAGCTAACGGTAGCAAATTCTTCGACTAGCGAAGGGTCGGCCTTTTTTGTCCAAGGATCGACCTTTGCCCCCTTTTTCCATCGGTAGAGCGACAAATCTCCACCCGAGGAATCATCTCCGTCAGAGCGCACGTAGTAGAGACCGACGTAGGCCTTCCAGATGCTATCGACATGCGGTCCACGCACACTTGTGGGACTCGAAACCGGGGTGTTCACCGCCACCGTGGCCCGGGCGATTACGTCGTCTACCGAGACAGGCTTCGAAAATCCCAATTTTTCAGCAAGACCTTCTCCGAAGGCCTCTGTTTTGATCCACCTCACCCCTGGGCTCGCGCCTTCGACAGTGGCCCCGGGGAAAAGTGCAAACACTTTGCGTGAGAACTCAACACTAGTGTGAGCTTCAAGGAATGCCAGCCAAGGCTTGGGTGTTCGCTCCTTCGGAAGTTCAGTCGGCCCCCAAGATGCATAAAGGTTGAACCGCTTGTTGTTTGTACCAGCCAAGTCCGCCGGCAGGTCAGCCAACGTCGGAAAAGAGGACGAAAGCGCCTCAAACACGTCATCCGGAAGAGCGTTTTCAATAACGATGTGGGGAAAAGGCTCCAGCACGACCTGTGCCCGGTCCGCTCCGTCGAGAACGGTTGGCGCTTTCAAAAGCGTATCGCTGACACTCATTCTCGCGGACTCCAAGGCATCAAAGCTAAATAGCCTCCCCATGCATTGGCGACAATTGGGCTGACCGGCTTTGGCCTAAGTCAAATTTTGGTCGCTAGTGCTATGTCGGCTAGGCAGTTGATTTTGTCCTTCCTGTGATCGCAACGGCTCCAGCGCATACAGCTGCACCAATGCCCAGGCGAGCAGGGCCAGCACCATGCAGACCAGGCTGCGCAGCACCCAGGACAGTTTCTCGTTGATGCCCCGGTAGCGCTCGGCGCAGAGTTCCTCATGGGCGGCAATCTTCAGATAGGCGCCGGCCACGGTCTGATGCTCGCCGCTCATCGCTCCGCCCCTCCGGTCAAGCGACGCCACCAGGTTGGCCGGGGCGCCAGGCGGGCGGCGGCGGCGCGTTCCTCGGCCTCGCAGGCCTCGAGGATCCACAGCATTGTCGCCTTGCGGTCGTTGGCGGTCTCCAGCCGGCCGGTCTGTGCGTCGCCGAAGGCCACCCACTGGCCGACGCTGTTGTCGGCCGGCGGCGCGGCGGGGGCGACCTCATCGCGCAGCTGGGGCGGGATCCGTCCCGCGCAGTCCAGCGCAACGGGGATGGTCACGGTAGACGGCACGGCGGCACAGGCCGGCAAGACCAACATCGCCGGCAGCGCCAGCAGAAGCGCCGGCGTCCGGCGCGGAGAGAATGTCATCACGGGTCTCCTGTTCGCGGACCTGCCGGTCCATGTCGCGTTGTCCCTGGCCCGCCATCGCCTCCAGCGCGGCGCGGGAGCTCTGGTCCGAGGCCCGGGCGATCTCGACCCCGGCCCGCTGGCGCGCCGCCTCACGCGCCCGGGCCTGGGCGCCTGCGTCCCGCCAGCCGTTCCAGACCAACCCACCAGCGACCAGCGCCGCCAGCAGCACGGTCAGCACGACGATCAGTGGTCCCGCGAATCGGCGAAGTAACTGGCCGGCCAATGCGAGGAGGCGGCTCATTCGACCACCTCCAGGTCGTTGTCGCCGCTGTCACTGATCCTCTGCCGCAGGGTCCGTGTCAGGATGATGCAGCCGCGCGAGGCGTCGCTCGCGGCGTTGTCGCCATGGATCATGAAGGCGCTGCGACCATGCGCGTCGTGACCGACCGGGGTCAGGTCCATGGCATGGGGCCCGACCCGGCGGCTGGTCCGGGGCGGCCCGATGCGCCAGCGCCCCCGGGGGATCGGCCCCTTGCCGCGCACCGCTTCCATGGCCGGATTGTCACGGCCGTCGGCCAGGGCCGGGCCATCGCCGCTGTACCCCTGACCCACGAGGGCGCCGTTACGCAGCAGCCGGCCGCTGCGCTGGTGATAGGTCCACATGCTGTTTCGTCCTTTCAGGGAGGCGGAGCCGAGGGCTCGGTGGCGCTGGTTCCACGGATCAGGGCCCAGACCCCGCCGCCGAGCCCGCCGAACAGGCCGCCCAGCGACATCAGGTCGAGGCTCTGCCCGCGCAGCACCGCCACGAACGGCAAGGCCAGGCCACAGAGCAGCATCGGCAGGCTGTAGACCCGCCCGATTGCCCATGTGCGGCCGTCAGGGCCGGTGAAGAGATCGGTCAGGAGTTTGGGGGGAGTCATTGCCGGCTCGTCCGCCAGTTCGTTATGAGCGACTTGACGGCAGTCGCCATGACCGGGTCGCCGGTGGTGGTCTCGAGATGCACGGTGTCGACTTGGAAGTAGCTGGCTTGGTTGGCGACGTTCCACATGCCCGCGTTGGCGGCGTCGTAGTGCCAGACTTGGCCGACGTGAGCGGCGGCATAGGCCTTCTGAGCGGCCCGGACGTATAGGTTGTCGCTTTCAGTGAAGCGCGCGGACGACGGAAGGATGTCGGTCAGGAGCAGGTGTGCTCCTCGAGCCCGGATCGGGTCCCACAAGGCGGATGCGTACTCGCCTACCACTCGAGCTTTGTCAGAGGCGACCTCATCGTAGTCATTGGTCACGCCACGCAGCAGGACGCCCGGGACAATGCCGCCTTCGAGACAAAGGTCGATGAAGACCTTGGCCCTCTCAAACTGATCCAGGAAGCCGCCGCCGGCGGCATCCTGGACAAACAGACCGGCACCATAGAGACCCTTTCCTCCGACACTTTCGATGCGCAGCAGGGCGTTCTGTTGGCCAACGCCCATGTAGCCGCTGGCGCTCAGTGCGTAGGTCCACTCGTTGGTCGCACGGGTGTCATTGCTATCGCCAATGACCACAATTGCATCGAGGATTCCCGGCATGACGCCCGCAGCAAGAGCATACTGCTCCTTTAGCGCCTTGATGGCCTGCACCCGTTCGGCTTGGCCGATCTTGCCCTTTTTGCTCGCCTTGGCGGCGATCCTCATGTTGTTGCGGAAGCTGGACTGCGTGATGTCACGGGTACCGTTGTAGCTCCCCAACCGCTCGGCCCGCCCCGCCCAGCCTGTCGTAGCGACGCTGCGCTTGTAGAGGGGCACTTGGTCGACGCCGTACTCCTGCTCGCTGAGGCCGACACTATTCCACCAGACTTGTAGGCCTAGACCCATTCCGTTCGCGCCATGACGGCTGTTTGAGTAACCAGGCTGCGGCGCAAACTGGCCCTCCTCCGTCGAGTTACCGAAGGCAATGGCGAACGTCGTGTAGGCGGTGTTCGGCGTGAGCCCATTGTCAAAGTCCTCTCCGCACATGACGCCATATGTGCCTGCGCCTGCGCCTCCGACGAACTCCCCCAACACCAGCGTTGTCTTTCCAATGGAGTAGTCCGCAGCGGCCGGGAAAAGGGGGTTGAAGTCGATTAGGCCGTCCGTCAGCCCAGTCATCGTAAAACAATGATCCTGGTCCAAGACCACACCGCCCCCGGCCGCCGCCCCTCGGCAGACCAATGAACCCCAGTTTTGCAGGGCAAGCGGCGGCAGATCGCTGTCCGCTTGGATCAGGCGGATAGAACCGATTTTGAGGGTACACACATCGCCTGAGGTCGATGGGAGGATGCCGACCTTCTTGGCCGGATCGGCAGTGAAGGTATGGGCGAACTTTATCGCGGCACTGGCAGGGTCAGTGAAGGTCACCCCGCTCTCATCCGGAATGGCAACTATGGCGTAGTCTGCCCCTGAGGTGCCGGTGGTCTGCCCAAGTCGGTAGTTCTTGGCCCCCACGCCGCCGGTCGTCACCGCCGTGAGCTCGATCGTGTAGGACTTGCCGCTGACAAGATCGAGCGTGTCGCTACCGATAACTTCGAGCACATGGCTGGTCGCACCGAACACAGCGAGGCAGGCAGTGCCCATGCCCAGCGGACCATCCGCGCCAAAGCGAGTCAATGCAGGGTTCCCGGTGCTGCCATCAGTCCGGAGTTCGCCTGCTCCGTATGTGTTGGATAGCGCCCGCGTCGCGCCAAGCGCCGGCGGGTGGCTACGGTAGGGGATATACCTCCGGTCAGTCAGTTCGGCGTCCATAGAGAACCAGAAGGTCCAGCCTGGCGGAAACTGCGTAGCCGCCAAGACTGAGTGCTGTGCAGTTCGGACCGCGCGAATGTCAGCGCCAAAGGGGCCAGCACCCAAGCCCAAGAATTTGGCCGATCCCCCGCTATCCTTCTTCCAGTCCATGCCTTTGCCAAAGGCTTGGTGAACACCGAACACGCCTTGGTCGGCCACGGCCCCCAGACCCGCATCATCCGTAGTGAAGTACTGGGCCGCAGCAGCTTCCCCTGCAGATTCGATCAGCCCAAGCTGCGCCTCGCCCGCCGTATTGACTGTTGATGCCGCAAGCGTCGCTTCCGCTTGTAGCTGTCCAACTGCGGCCTCGCCGGCAGTCTCAATCAGCAAGACTTGCTCTGTTCCGGCCCCCACCACCTCCGCCCCAACATCCAGCCCCGCCACCACCTCCGCCACGAACGACGCGTAGTCGCGGTCCGTTACCGGGTCGCCGGTTTCGGGGTCAAAGGTCAGGAGCATGCCCTTGCGGCGGGCGGCGTCCGGCAGGGGGCCGAGGGTGTCGCCGGGCGGGGCGACGAGGGCGCGGGCGAGGTCGCGGCGCTGGTCCTGGGCGATCAGCGTCAGGCGGTCGAGGGCCGCCTCATGGGTCTGGGCCGGGAAGGCGTCAGCGGCGATGTAGTCGGCCGGCTGCACCGGGGCGGTGTCGGTCCACAGGACCAGGGTCTCGCCGACCGCGATGGCGCGCGGCGGCGTCGCCTGGGCGCCCTCCGGTTCGCCGGCGCCCTCAACGACCAGGCCCGCGAGCGGCTCGCGCGCGCCGTCGGCGGCGATGACCACGGCTTTCACGTCGCCCGCGGCCAGCACGGGGAAGGGCAGCGGAAACGGGCCTGAGCCGCCGTCGCCGGCGTAGCTTGCGAAACGAGGGGATGGGGCAGTGACGGTCATGCGGCTCCCTTTGGAGGCGGGCGCGATCCGGCGGCCGCCGCAAGCGGGCGCGCCGCCGGGACGGCGGTTGTCGGATGAGGATGGGGATGGCGACTTCTCCGCCGGCGCCGGTGCGGCGCTGGCGGGTTCGACAGGCCCCGGGGAAACGGGTGCCGCTTATCGAAGCGGCAAAACCATTATCGCATGGCGGCGGGGCAAAGCCCCAATCTTGCGGCGCCGGCCGTCAGCCCGCACTCAACGCCGGGCGGGGTCGATCAGGCGGTAGCGCCCCTTGACGCTGACGTCACAGAGCTCGGCGATATTGTCCTCGACGACCCGCGCCCCGCCGGGGGTCAACTCGACCACCTCGCGCAGGCCGGAGGGGGGCGATCCGCCGGACCAGCGAGTTTGGCCATCGACGATGACTCCCTCGATACGGCCGCCGCGCGCCATCGTCCCCTCAACCCGGACGTAACAGCCTGCGCGGGTCGCGGCGCCGTCGTCACGGCCGCTGACGCTGAACTCAAGGCGCCAGAGCGAGCCGTTGGAGGCCAGGGTGAAACTGGCGCCGGCGCTATCGCGCCCCAGCTGCTCGTAGGACGCCACCGGTTGGAGCCGATCAATATCGTAGAGCTCGTCCGAGACCGGGTATTCCTTCCGATCCGGCGTCGCCGGCGCGGAAGCGACGTCCTGCGCCCGCGCGGCGCCGGCCTTCGAGCACCCGATGACGACCATGCCCCCCGCCAGGATCGGGCAGAGAACAGCGGAAACCAGGAAGGCGACACGGGTGGCGGCCACGGCGGAACCCCGGGCGAGACAACGTCCCGAATGGACCGACCGCCTGAGAACAAAGTGAAAACAACCACGGCCTGAATGTCAAGCTTCGCGTTTAGCGAAGCCCGGTTTCAAGCCTGTGAGCGGCCAGCGCGTCGGCCGCCTCCGCCTTGAACCGGGCCAGCAGCCCCTTCTTGAGGTGAGTCTTTCCGGGGAAGTAGGCCAGGCCGCCCTGGCCGTCCGCCTTTCCGCGTTCCTTGTAGATTTCCGCGATGAGCGCTTCCTGCGCCCGGGCCCGTTGGGTCGCGCGGTCCTTTTCGGGAAGAGACGCCAGGCCCTTCATTGTCTCCAGGAACCCGGATTTGGCGATGGCCGCCTTCAGGACGGCGGGTGCGCCCTTGACGCCATGATGGACCCGGGTCGACCACAGGACGTCCTGCATGGCGTAGGAATCCTGGCCGATATCGATGCCGTAGTCCCGCTTCATGCCGGCGATGAAGGGGTCATAGTGACCGCGCCTGAAATAGTCGCGCTGCGCCCTGCCGAACCCCTCTGGGTCCCGCGCCGCGGCCGCCTTCCAGGCGGCGTCATACTCCGGTGTGCCAACCCCGGGACGGGCCGCGAAGAGGTCGGCGAAGCCGGTGGCCTCCGGCGAGCGGACAAAGTCCCGGGCCGTATCCTTGGTGAACTGATAGAGGCCATAGGAGGCCACGTCGCCTGTCGTCCTCTGGATATGATCGGGCCCGCGCTTGCCGACTTCGTAGAGGCGGGACATGTCGCCAAGCGCCGGGTTGATGGGATCGCGGAAGTGAGGACCCTGGGATTCGGGCGCGGGGGCCGCATCCTCTTTCACGTCACTGAAGTTCTCCCGCCGGTAGGTCTGCTCTTCGGGCGACATCATGCCCGCCTTGTGAGACAGGGCGCCCAGTCGCCGCTCCCGGAACTGCTGGGCCTCATAGTTGGTGACCACCTCGAAGTCGCCCTTGCCGGCCTGAAGCGAGAGTCCCGGCCGGGCGCGGATTCGAGGCCGCACGACCTGGCCCGTCTTGGCGTCGACGATCAGGCCGTCGTCGAATGGCCTCTTCGACAGGGCCAGGTTCACCGCCTTGTCCTGCGCTGTCAGCAGAGTCTGGCGATCGTTGTCACCGAAACCCCAGGACAGGCCGGGGTCAGCCGCGGGCTGGAAAGCGGCCCGGACGAGCAGGGACTCTCCCGTTTCCCCCGGCGCAAGGTTCGCCCTGACCAACAACGGTCCTTCAGCGGCCAGGGGCATCGTCTGGTCGAGGCGATCCCTGACCTGTTGCTGCTGCTCCGAGGACAGGCGCCTCCAGACCCCCGACGGAAGATCGGTCCAGGTTCGGACCTCACCGCTGTCGAGCAGGGGGCTCACAGCGTTCCAGGCCGCCTCGTCCCGCGCCGTCCGCCGCGCCAGCGCCACCCGGATTTCGCCGATCGCGGCGCCGGCATAGAGGTCGGCATCCTCACCACCGGCGGAAAGCACCCGCCGCAGAAACGCCTCCGGTTCGTCCGCCAGTCGCTCATGCTCGGCCGCCATGGCTGCGACTTCGCCGCGCACCTGGCGACGGCGGATTTCCAGGGATATGTCGTCGGCCAGCCGCGACCGCTCGGCGTCACCGATCATGGGCTCATCCTGAAGGAGGCCCGCCGCCCTCTGGGGATCGGCGGCGAGCACGGTTTCGATGCGCTGCACCTTGGCTTGCGAAACCAGCTCCCGCTGCGCCGCCTGGATCTCGGCCTGCCCGGCCCCGCTCTCGCGCAGGCGGGCGGCCAACTCGCCGCTCGCGGAGCCCAGGGCCGCCATAGCCTGCTCCGGCGCCGCTTCGATCAAGACGTGGTACTCATCAACACCAAGCGCTTGACGCTCCAGTGACACCGCCCGCCTGGCCTCCTGCACCCGCTCTCCGGCCCGCGCCGCGACAGCCGCCATGAAGCCACCCTCACGCGGGAGGGTGAGCATGTCGAACACCTTTCGCGCACCGTGCGGCAGGGCCTCGGCCACCTGCTGGCGGGACTGACGGACGACCTCGGGGTCGAGGGCGTCGATATCGGCAGTCACATGATTGCGGCGCCAAGTCACGTCTCCCGCCTTGCCCAGCAGATGATCTTCGACCGCCGGCGCCGCTGGCCCGTCGGGCGGGGCTTGTGGCCCCTCCGGTCCGGCGTCTCGGGCCGGCTTCGGGATCTGCTGGATCAGGTTCAGGACCGTACCCGCCGCTTCGGCCGCCCTGGCCAGCGTGCGCCAGTCGGACCCGTCCGGCGGTGAATAGGCGCCGGCATAGTTCAGTCCGCCGACGGACGGACCGCCGCGCGGTTGGTATCTCGGTATCGTCGGCATGGCCTACCAGCCCCTTCCCTTACCCGTGCCCGCGCTGGTCCAGCCCAGGCCATCCAGCGGATTGCCGCTGCGCAGCGTCTCCCACTCGCGATTGATCGTAGAAAACCGCCCCAGTCCCCGCTTGCCGAACAGCTGCTGCATGCCGCTCACGCGCTCGGCGCTGAGCAGCGCCGCCTGGTTGTCGTACTCGGCCATCTTCAGCCGCCCCTCGTAGCGCTCGGTCAGGGCGTCCAGCTCGGCCAGAGCCGCGTCCTGGGCCGCGACCAGGGCGTTGGAGCCGCCAGTCCCCGTGCCGCTCTCAGCGATCGCCGCCCGTTGCGCGCCCAGCAGCTGGTCCGATTCGCGGCGCATGGCCTCCTGCCGCATGGTGCTCTGTTCGCCGACGGTTTTGGCGTTTTCCCGCGCCACCTTGGCGCTGTAGGCCCGCTCGGCCTCGCTCGCCTGCCCGTCCGCCACGCCGCCGGCGACGCCGGATACGGCGCTGACCACATTCAAGATTGAGCCTGCCCAGGACATGCCGCTTCCTCCTTGATGAATGCCCAGCGGTCGGCGTCGCCGCCGCTTTCGCAGAAGGCGCGCATGCGGCCTTCCAGCTCGAAGCCCAGCAGGCGCGTCCAGCGCGCCGCGGGCGCAAAATCGACCGCCGTCGTCGCCTCGATCCGGCGAAACGGCGCGGTCTCGAAATACCGGCGAACCGCCCGGGTGGCGGCCAGCATGGCGGGGCCCGCATCCTGCGCCAGCAAGGCCCAGGCTTCGCCCCGGCCGCCGCCGCGATCGATCACCCCGCCGCAGCCGATCACCCGTCCGCCCGAAATCAGCGTCCAGGCCAGCCCCGACGCCTCCAGCGCCGCCCCCGCCCCGCCGTCGATCCGCCCGCGCCAGGCGGCCTGCGCCGGCTGCAGGGTTAGGGCTTCCAGATGGGCCGCCCGAAACGGCTCAACCCTCATAGGTGACCAGCTCCGGATAGAGGCCGATCAGGGTGAAAGGAAAGCCGTCGTCACCCTCGAAGGCGATGGTCGCCGCCCCGTCGTAGCCGCCCGGGAAGGTCATGGTCATGTCGCCGCTGGTCAGGGGCGGCGGCCCATCCATGGCGTCGCCCGCCCCTCGATGCTGCAGCGGGTCACAGCGCCCGATGGCCGGTCCGAACCGGCCGCCCAGGCTGTCCAGCAGCCGCACGGTCAGGGCATGCACCCGCTTGATACGGCCTTGGGCGCTGCCCGCCGCCGCCCCCGCCTCCAGCGGCATCAGCTGGCCGGCATAGCGCGCCGCCAGCCCGACCACCGCCTTGCTCGCCGCCGCCTGCAGGGTGATCGCCCCGCCGGCCACCACCCGGTCCGGATGCGCCGCGCCATCGGCCTTCACCGTGACAGTCTCGCCCTCCAGATGCTCCAGTCCCGACAGCGTCGCGGTCGCGGCTCCGTCATGGGTCAGGGCGCTGGCCGAGTAGACGCTCAACGCCTGGTCATCGCCGGCCTCATACTCGGCCGCCAGCCGCTCGACATAGCGCCGCGCCTCGCCATCGATCAGCCGACGGACGATAAGCCACACATCGTCCCGCGCCCCGTCCGGCGACGGGATCACCGCCACCGACTCCACCGCCCCAAAACCGGGGGAACCCAGCTGGTGCCGCCGCCAGGCGAACACCTTGTCCTCCAGCTGCAGGGTCAGGGCCTCCAGTCCCCCGTCGGCCGTGACGCACCAGACGCTCTCATGCGGCGTCTGCTGCCAGGCCATGGCGATGATCGGCGCGGTCAGACCGCGGTACTTGTTCAAATCCAGGGCCTCGTAGCCATCCTGGGCCGGAACCAGCAGCCTCAGCCGCCGCCCCAGCTTCTCGACGAACACCACCCCGGCCCCGACCTGCACAGGCTCCACACCGATCCCGCCCCAGGCGGTTTCCGGATCCTGCTGGGTGTTGCCGGGACCATAGGCCTGGCTGCTGGTCTGAGCCTTGAGGCTGTGCTCGCCGCCGCCGGCCCCGATGAACAGCACCGACCGGGTCGGGGCCGCCCATTCGATGGGGTTGCCCTGGGCCGACTGGACGGACAGCACCACGGCGTTGTCGGGCAGCACCTCGCCGTGCGTCCGCGCCTCGAAATTCGCGAAATCGCCGGCCGTCGAATGCCAGACCTGCTGACCCCGGAACCAGGTCAACCGCTCCCGGAAGAAGCAGACGTTGTCCGGCCAGCCCGCCGCCGCCGACCAGGCTCCAAAGGCCCAGCGGTGGCTCGGCTGCCCCGTCAGTTCCTCGGGCAGGCGCGCCAGCACCTCGCCGGTCGCCTCCGTCGGGCTGGTCACGGCGGTGATCCGCACATGGCCATAGCCCGCGTGCAGATACTCCCATTCCACGCCGATCGAACCGACCGCCCCATCGCCCTTCTGCTCCTCGCCGGTGCCGTCCCAGTACTTGCCACGCGTATGAACCGGCAGCTCCTCGCCACAGATGGCCGGCTTGTCGCTGGTATCGACGGACCCGACCTGGGTGCAGATGTAGTGGCGCCAGTCAGCCCGCCGCCGGTCGCCGACGTTGGTCGTCGTGCGCACCTGCCAGGCCGGCACACCGGCCCCGTCCTTGAGTTCCAGCTCCAACAGTCCGCCGACATGGCCAGCCTCGAACAGGTCGCCCCCGATCACCGTCAGGGTCACCGTCCCGCCGACCGTCAGCGTGCCCGCCGCCGAAACCTTGATCGTCTCGTCGATGTTGGCGTCCTGGAACGGTCCGCCCTTGGCTTCGAAGATATCCAGCACCCAGTTTAGATTGCTCAATCGTTTGAGCACCCGGGGCGCGTGACCGGCGCAGGCCAGATAGACGACATCGCCGGACTGTTCGAACCGCACCCCGAAACTGCCATCCGGCCGGGTCAGGTCGGCCGCGAGATAGGGGCTCTCGATCTCGAAGATCTCGTCCCCGTCCGTCAGACGGCCGCGGTTGCGGAAGAAGCGGATGTAGCCGGGCCCGAACTCCAGCACGAAGGCGTCGGCCTGGCTGAATACGAACGGGGCCAGCCAGCAGCGCTCCGTGCTGTCCTTCACGGCGCCGACGAAGACGCTGCCCGCCGCCCGCTGCAGGGCTCCCTGCACGCGAGGAATGAGGTTGTCGCAGCGGCTCAGGCCCGACTGCCATTTCTCCAGGTCCGGCCGCCCGCCCAGCAGGGGAGACAGCAGGCCGGCGTTGAAACTCGTGATGGCGGGGTTGGCTTTCATCGGCGGCCCCTACAGCCTGGCCAGGACCCACGCCCCGTCGGGCGTGGATTCCGGCGCCGTCTCAATGGCGTTGACCCGCACCGCCTCGCGGACCGCCAGCTGGTAGTCGCGCAGTGCCGCTTCCTTCTTGCCCGACGACTGGGTCAGCTTCTCGGCCAGGTCGAAGGCCAGACGGCAGGCGACGGCCTCGGCGAACAGCGGATCCCAGCCGGCCACATCCTCGGCCCGGCGCACGTAGCGGATGTCGAGCGGCGCGGCGGCGTCGGTCAGGATTCGCCCGCCTTCCAGCGCGAACGCCGGTTGCGAGCCGCCCTGATAGTCGGCCAGTCCCGGCGTCACGGCCACGCCGCCGACCTCGACCAGCCGCAGACAGTCCGTTGGCAGGGGAAACTGCCGCCCGTAGCCGAAGGCCGGCGCGGTCGCCTCGGCGCTGAGCCGCGCCCGGGCCATGGCGAAATGCCAGCGGTTGGCCCGCAGGCACAAGTCCCGAACATCGGCGAACCGGCTTTTCAGCCAGCGCGCCCGATCGTCGGGATCATCGAACGACAGCACCGCGCCCTGGCCAAGCTTGCCGAGCGCCGCGTTGCCGACGGCGGTGGAGGATGTGGGCATGGAATTTCCTTGTGTGGGCGCGCCGGCCCGAAAACTCTCCCCCCGCTTGCGGGGGGAGGACCGCTCTGGAGCGCGAGCGACAGAGCAGGAGGGGGGACCCCGTGTCAGGAGGGACCTCCCCACCGCCGGTGGGCCCGCCTCCTGCTTTCTCGCTTGAAGGCTCGAAAGCGGTCCTCCGCCCAGAGGGCGGAGAGCGAGTGCTCCCCGCCCTCCGACGATCAGTACCCGCCGGTGAACCGCACCCGCAGGCTGACCGTGCCGGCCACTGTCCCGACCGTCGTTCCGGTGAAGGCCAGGTCGTAGTCGACCTGCGGATCGGCGCTGAGGCCCAGCAGCTCCCACAGCCGCTTCTCGATCTTGGCGATATCGGTGGCGGCGCTTTCGAACATGATGTCCGCGCCCACGATGCTGGCGCTGGCCAGGCTGATCGCCGAGGCGAACAGGTCGGCGTCGACCACCGTCCCGCCGTCGTCCGCGGTGCGATAGAGCCCGAGCTCGAAGGCCGTGCCGCCGGTGATGGCGTCGTTGAAGACGGTCAACTGGCTGACCCGGTCGGAGCTGCGCAGCCGCGCCATGCGGTACACGGACGTATCGTCGTCGCTGGCGGCGATCTCGACGGTCCCCACCGCCTCGAACAGCGGCCCCCGCACCAGATGGGCGGGGCTGGGCACGCGCGGACTGGCGTCCCGATTGGAAACGGCGGTGGATTTGGTGTTGGCGATAGCCATGGGAAGTCCTCGAATTCTGTGGATGGCAGTCCCTCCCCCTCAGGGGGAGGTGGTCGCCGCGAAGCGGCGATCGGAGGGGGTCAACCGTCGGCAGACCCCCTCAGTCCCGGCCTCACCGGGACAGCTCCCTCTCAGGGGGAGCGACTGGCGCACGGCCGCCTAGCTCTCCGTACAGAGCACCTCGACGACCTTCTTCTCCTCGGTCCGGGTCGCCCCGATGGTCACCGAGCCGGTCACCTCCATCGGATTGCCCTCAAGGTCGCGGCGCGGCCCGATGTCGGTGGCCACGTCCGACCAGATGCCCAGGTGCATGCCGCTCTTGGCGTAGATCGGCACCCGGCGGTTGGCGCCCGACAGGGTCAGCCGCTCGCAGTGGACGAACTCGATGCCCAGGAAGCGGGTGATGATCCCCTCCTTCAGCACCGGCCGGTCGCCGCCGTTGTAGTCGGCGCTGGTGATCTCGATCTCGCCGAGCAGCGCATCGTGCTGCACCGAATTGACCACGCAGATGATCGGGTCGTTGGCCAGGTCCACCTCGTTGGCCATCAGGATCTTCTTGGCCGCCCGCAGCTTTTCGAACGTCAGGCCAACGCCGCCGGCCGTGATCTGCTGACCCGCCGGGAAGGAGGTGGTCGTCCCGCCCTGCTTGCCGGTGCGGGCGTCGGCGAAGAAGGCGCGGATGATCTCGTCGTCGATGCGCCGGCCGAGGCTGGCGGTGCAGGCCTGGACCAGCGGGTTCTGCGGATCGGACGCCGTCTGCAGCAGGTCGATGTTGTCGACGATGTCGCTCCAGTCGAAGAAGCGCGGATAGGCCCAGCGGCGATCGACCGGCGTATTGGCGCTCTCCTTGGGCACGGCGCGGCCGGTGCGCTCGCGCGCCTCGGTGACGCCGTACTGATCGACGGGCGAGGCGCCCTCGCCCTTGTGGCTGCCGACCATCACATGGTTGCGCAGCTTCGAGCCACGCTGTTGCAGAAGCAGGCTCGCCGTCTTGGCGAATTCGATACGGTATTGGGCGGAAAAGTCCGTCATGGACGCATGATCTCCGATGGGTTGATTTCTGAACCGATCGGCTTGTCCGCAGCGTCTGCGGGTCCGCGTCCCGCCCGGGCGGGAAAGGGGAGCGCTCCTTATCGAAGCGGCTCCCTATTGTACCAATTTTGCGAGGGAAGCGGGATTCAGCGCTCCCCGCCGGCGATTTTCGTCAGCCGCGACCACTCCGCCTTCTCGTCGGCGCCGCCGGCCATCCAGCGGGCCTGCCAGGCCTGGTCGCGGCGCAGGGAGGCGATCCGGCTCTCGGCCTGCTCGCGGCTCATGCCAAAGCTCAAGCGCCCCTCGCCCTCGATGAAACGATCCTCGGCCAGTCCCTCGCCGATCTTGGCGAACAGCTCGACCGTGCGCCGCGTCCCCAGTCCCGCCTCGATGGTCGCCATCTCCTGGCGCGACAGGCCGAAGGTCAACGCGCCGCGCCGGAAGGTCTCGGTGTTCTGCGCGAACTTCGGGCCCCACTCGCGCTGCAGGTCGATCCAGTCGGCCTGGCTCTGCGCCTCGAAGGCCGCCTGCTCCGCCACCTGTCGCTCGCCTACGTAGGCGTTCCACTTCTCGGCCAGGGCGGCGGCCCGCGCCTTGCCGACGCCGGCCTCGAACAGCCACTCGGCCGCCTGGCCCGAGAACTCCGGATCGGCCCCGGCCAGCTCGCCGAAGCCGTAGTCCGCCGCCGTCTCCGGTCGCCCCAGCGCCGCATAGGCCCGGGCATAGCCCTCCGCATCGTCCTCGCCGGCCGGCAATGGCACACGCCCCGACGACATCATCCGCTCCAGCGACGCGAAGCTGGCGCCCAGCGCCTGCACGTCCTTGAAGCCCTTCCGCTCCATGTAGCCGCGCGTCGCCTCGTCGGTGAAATGATCGAGGAATGAGGATCCTTCAGTCGCTCCCCCTGAGGGGAAGCTGTCGGCCGAATGGCCGACTGAGGGGGTCACCGTAGCCGCCGCCTCCACCTCACCCATCAGCCCCTCGATCGACGGCGTCTGCTCACTCATCCCACCTTCACTCATCAATGGCCTCTTCCTTCAGGTTGAACAGGGCCCGGTCGTCGATGGCGACCATGGCGCGGATGCGGTTGAAGACCTCCTGGCGCCCGACCAGCCGCATCGAGGCCAGCGGATCCACCGCCCCGTCGGCCGTCCGGGCCACCGGCGCCTCGGGAACCATGCAGAAGCGTTTCAGATCAGCCAGAACGGCCCGCGCCTCGCCGCCCGAGGCGTCGCCGAACAGGCCCTGGTAGGCGCGCTTGCGGCGCAGCAGGGGATGCAGGATGTCCATGAATGTCTCCTGCCGCTTATCGAAGCGGCAGGACTATTATCCCACGAACGGGCCGCAACAGTTCTTTTTTTGTTCTCGTTCATTGGTCGAGCAATCCCGCCGCGGCCGCGTCCTTGGCGACACCCGCCACCTGGCCGGCCGCGCCCAGCATGGTCTGCAGCTGGTTCATCGCCGCCTCCTGCTCGGCCAGCGCCGCCATGTCCTCGGGACTGCGCAGCAACCCGGCCGGCGCCCCGCGGATCTCGGCCAGCCGACGCAGGGTCTCGGGCCCCTTGATCATCTTCGTCGCCGAGGGGTCGAACTGGCCGACCGCGGCGGCGTCCTCGAGCAGCCGCAGAATCGCCACCCCCTCGTCGCTCTTCTGGGCCCGGGCCAGGGGCGAGGTGTAGTCGATGTCGGTCACCACATCGCCCACCCCACCCAGCTCCGGCGGCATGTCGGGCAGGGCGCCGGCGCCCGCCAGGATGTCCAGTTCGGCCTGGACCAGCGGCCCCAGCAGCTCCGACTGCAGCCGCCCCATCACCGGGGCCAGCAACGCCCCCTTCTCCTGGGCCCGCAGCATGGCCTCGGTCGCCGTCATCTGCGGCGTCTCGACCAGGATCTGGAACAGGGTGACCAGGAAGGCCTGGTTGATGCTCTCCCGCGTCTGGCTGATCATCTCCAGGGTGATCGGCATGTTGGCCCCGATGCTCAGGGGACGGACCAGTTCGGCGCCGTCCGCCGACAGCGCGCCGCGATTGATCGACCGCGGCTGCAGCTTGAACGCCGTCAGCCCGCCCTCGTCCGACAGCAGCAGCGGCGGCTCGGCGATCAGCTGGCCGGTGCGCAGCAGGGTCTTCTGCTGTTCGTTGACCGTCTTGATGTCGGCCAGCACCGTCATCGCCGGCCCTCGCCCGTAGATCTCGCGCGGCGCCGTCACATAGCGCGCCACCGCATAGCGCATGGTCCGGTAGCCCTGCTCCTTGAGCAGCTTGCGGCCCTCGAAACTGACGTACCAGCTGGCGAAGGCCATGCCCCGCCAGTCGCGGCGCGACCAGTCGGCGTCCTCGCGCGGCCCGACGCAGTGGATCAGTTCGAACTTGCGGTGCGGCTCGCTCTCGGCGGCGCGTTTGATGCTGTCCGGCGTCTCCTCGCCGAACTTCTGCAGCCACTGGCGGGCCGTCAGCTCGAACTTGCGGTGCACGGTGTCGACCTGGCCCTGGAAGTTCTCGGCGAACCAGGTCTCGGCGAAGGGGATCGAGCGGTACCTCAACCCCCCGGTCTCGGCCTCGTCGACGAACAGCGTCCCGTTGCCGAACGCCCCCAGCCCGACATAGGTCTCGTGCGCCTGGGCCGCGAAATTGGCCCCGGCCGCATAGCGGGCCGAGAACAGCGCCTCGTTCACCTGCCCCAGCCAGGCCCGCACGCCCTCGGGCAGCGCCGCCGGCCGGTCCCGCTCGTCCCGCCAGTCGCGGATAGCCAGCTCGTGCCAGCGGCTGGTGCGCGGGGTCAGCATGCTCTCGATGGCGGCGGCGAACTTGTCGAGGGCCAGCGGCGCGGTGCTGTCGAACACCTTCTCCGAGCGCCAGGCCGCCGCCCCGCTCTGCCGGCCGGTGAAGTCCCGTTGCCGGGTCAGCACCCGCTCGGCCACCTCCTGGCAGACCCCGTCCAGCGGAGCCCGTTCGGCCTCCATGCGGGCCTGGCGGCGCAACACCTGTTCGGCGCGACTGTCGGTCATTCAGGGGTCTCCGGACACACGGCTCCGCCAAGCGGCGGAGGCTCTCCGTCGCGCATCGTCCGTGGTCTGTGTGTGTTGAAAGCCGCTTATCGAAGCGGCAGGACTATTATCCCACGGCGCGCCGCCAACAGGGAAAAGAAGACGGGCCCGTCAGCCCATCAGCACCTTGGTCGCCACCCCGCCCTCGCTGCGGCCCAGCGCGTTCGACAGGAAGGTGGCGCTCCGCCCGCGCCGCTGGCCCAGCCGGTCGGCCTCCTCGGCCCGCTTGCGGGCGTCGTTGATGGTCGGCGGCGGCGGGGTCGGGCGCGGCGATTTCATGTCCGGTTGCATGGTCTCTCCTTATCGAAGCGGTAAAACCATTATCCCACGTCCGGGGTCCGCAAGGGCCTTCGAAACCGCTTCGGCAGAACACCGGTCGCCCTTAACCCAATCTTGGGAGCAAACCTGCACCATCGTCAAAAATGAGGACCCGCGTACCGGGGTCCGCGTGGGGTCCGGATGCGTCAGCTGCTCGATGAAGGACTGGACGAGCTCGCCGTCCACAGTTGCCAGGCCCTGCCGCTGCGCATCCTGGTCACCCTCGGCGTGGGCGCCATCCTCGGCCTCGTCGTCGCCCCGCCGGTCGCCGCCGCCTGGACCGCCGCCACCCTGGCCTTCGAGGCCTGGAGCTGGTTCGCGACCTGGCCGCAGTTCAAGGCCCGCACCCGCGGCGGCCGCCCCACCGGCCTCACCCAGCGCGCCAACCACTTCGCCAACCTTGTGGCCATCTCCGGAGCCTGGTTCCTCGCCGGCGCCCTGTTCTGGACCACCCACACCACGGCCGGCGCCATCTGCGCGGTCACCGTCTGGCTCAGCCTGATCGGCTACGGCCAGGCCTTCTCCTTCCAGTCGCCGGTCGGCTCGCTGGTCAGCGGCGGCCTGCCCGCCGCCGGCATGCTGATCGTCGCCCTCGCCGCCCCCATCCCGACCGCCAACATGGCCCCGGTCTGGATGATCCTGGCCATCGCCGTCGGGTTCGGCGCCGCCGGCTTCAAGCAGATGATGACCTCCCGCCGCAGCTTCCAGGAGGCCCAGGACCGCCTCGCCGCCAGCGAGGCCGGCTACCGCCTCCTCGCCGACAACGTCACCGACGTCATCTCCCGCCACGCCCCCGAGGGCGGCATGACCTACATCTCCCCCTCGGCCCGGCGCGTCTTCGGCTGGGACCCGGAGGACATCATCGGCAAGGCCCGCGACAACATCCGCCCCGACGACATGCCCCGGCTGATCGGCGCCATCACCACCGCCCGCCAGACGGGCGAGCCCCAGACCATCGACTACCGCATCATCCATGCCGACGGCCGCGAAATCTGGGTCGAGAGCAGCCTCGCCCCCCTCGAGGACGGCGAGCTGGTGATGACCTCCCGCGACATCACCGCCCGCAAGGCGCTGGAGCAGGACCTCGTCCTCGCCGCCCGCCGGGCCGAGAGCAGCGGCGCCGCCAAGGCCGACTTCCTGGCCAACATGACGCATGAGCTGCGCACCCCGCTGACCGCCATCATCGGCTTCTCCGAGGTGCTCGGCCGCGCCACCGACCTCGCCCCCGACCAGTCCCGCCACGTCGCCCTGATCCGCGAGGCCAGCGACACCCTGCTGGGCATCGTCAACAGCGTCCTCGATTATTCCAAGCTCGAGGCCGGCGGTCTCGAATTCGACCGCCAGCCCTTCGACCCCGCCGTCATGGCCTCTTCCGTCCTCGGCATGGTCGAGCAACAGGCCGCCGCCAAGGGCCTGCGCCTCACCCTCGACGCCGCCGACGCCGGCGCCAATGCCATGGGGGGCCTGCTCGGCGACGGCCCCCGCCTCGGCCAGGTGCTGCTCAACTTCCTCTCCAACGCGGTGAAGTTCACCGCCTGCGGCGGCGTCCACGTCAAGCTGACCCGCAAACCCCGCGGCGAGCTGCAGCGCCTGCGCGTCGAGGTCCGCGACACCGGCCCCGGCATCGCCCCCGGCAAGATCGCCGCCCTGTTCGAACGCTTCACCCAGGCCGACGCCACCATCTCGCGCCAGTACGGCGGCACGGGCCTGGGCCTGGCCATCGCCCGCCGCATCATCGAGGGCATGGACGGCCGCATCAGCGCCTCCAGCCGGCCGGGCCAGGGCTCGACCTTCTGGTTCGAGCTCGACCTCCCCGCCGCCGACCTCGCCCCGGCCCTGGAGGCCCCCGCCGCCCGCGACCTCGACCGCCCCCTGCGCCTGCTGCTGGTCGAGGACAACCCGGTCAACCGCGAGCTGGTCGCCGCCTTCCTCGCCCCCTTCGACGTCGAGATCACAGAGGCCCACGACGGCCTTCAGGGCCTGACCGCCGTCCGCGACGGCGCCTTCGACCTGGTGCTGATGGACGTGCAGATGCCGGTCATGGACGGCCTGACCGCCACCCGCGCGATCCGCGCCCTGCCCATCCCCCAGCCGCCGATCATCGCCATGACCGCCAACGTCCTGCCCGACCAGATCCAGCGCTGCCTCGACGCCGGCCTCGACGACCACCTCGGCAAGCCGATCAACACCGCCGCCCTCCTCGCCTGCCTCGACCGCTGGAGCGCCCCGGACGCGCGGGCTCAAGCGACCGCCGCCGCCTGACCCCATCCTCCCCCGTTCACGGGGGAGGGGGACCGCCCGCAAAGCGGGTGGTGGAGGGGGCGAGTGACAGAGCGCGGCCTATCAGGACCGGGCTCAGAGCAAACGGCCCAAGCCACCGCTGCGGCCTGACTCCATCCTCCCCCGTTCACGGGGGAGGGGGACCGCCCGCGAAGCGGGTGGTGGAGGGGGCGAGTGACGGAGAGCGGCCCTTCAGGACCGGGCCCGGAGCAAACCCGGATGGGCCCGCGCACGACCCTCGCCCCCTCCACCGCTTCGCGGTCCCCCTCCCCCGCAACGCGTGGAGGATGTGAGCCCCCTCCCCACTCCACCCCCGCTCATCCCGGCGAACGCCGGGACCCAGCCGCGTGATCTCGATGCCTGAAGGGCGTGCCCCGGGCACGGCTCAGATACCCCCGCCAAAGCCCCCGCCGTGCCTGAAGGCACGAGTCCCAACCGTACGCGCTCAGGCGGATGGATCCCGGCGTTCGCCGGTATGAGCGGATCAGGGGGAAAACGAAAAAGGCGCCCACAAGGGGCGCCCTTTCTCATCCAACAGTGAGCCCGCGAGCTCCACCGGACCTCGACCGGGGGGGAGCGGTCAGATCCGGTGGAGGCGCGCGCGGCGGCTCAAGCGCCGAACACCCGCGCGGCGGTTTCGAACTGGACGACGCCCAGGATGGCGACGACGGGCAGCGCCGCGAGAAGCAGGCTGGCCAGGTTGGCGATACGAACGGTCATTGCAGTAGTCCCTCTGATCTGTGTTGTGCGGCGCGTCCCTGCGCTGCGGTGATTGGAGGTATACTGAAGGGGAGCTGAAAACGCTTGTTAAGGCTGCGTCATGACGTCGATGTAAGACAATAACGCGGGTGTAATGAGGTTGCGGGGATGTAATAGGACCAGTTCGACAGGGGTTCTATGATCTTAGTCAGCACGCATTGCGCCACCGAATACCCTGACTGAAACCCGATCGCACACTGCCAACGAAGCCGATGGGAACGTTAGGGGAACATTTTGCTTTCGTCGGACGTCAGGGCACTGTACCCTACGTCAACCGAATCCAAGTTGCGTCCTCCCCCAATCACGGATTCAGGTTGGAGACCGCCGATGAAGGTAGGGTCGAACGTATTTCCTGAGCTTGCGGACCATCGACTAGGTAGGCGCTTCCGAAAACGCCCGAGTGACATCGTTATCAGTGATTTCCTCCAGCATGTGTGGAGAACGGGGTTGCCACACACCTGGTCTTCGCTGACTACCACTGTTCATCCTAAGGGCGAGGCGCCTACGATCCTTAGGGCTTTCAGCATTCCCAAGAGATTGCGCAACGGTCAGACGACGCGCGCGCCCTGCTCCATATGTTCAGATTCAGCACCGAAGTTCGATCATGGCTATATTGTATTCTGCTCGGACGGATACGTGCGCATCATTGGGCATGACTGTGGTCACGATTTCTTCGGCGACAGCTACGCAAACGCGCTCCGAAACCATGAGGAAGAAACCGCCGAAGAGAGCGCACGGCGGCTCTTGTTGGAGCGATTGCCAGATCTTGCACGCACACTTCTGGAGGCGGTCACGGTCGCAAAACGCCTGAGAGCGTTGCTGGACTTTAGAGAACGCGCTTTCTCAACTATCACGTTTGCGGCTGTTGCCTCAATGCGGCGCACGCGGATTGGCGACCAACTCACCGTAGATGTCGAATCTCCCGCCACCGATGACAGGGGCCTTCGGCTAGTCGAGCGCATCAAGGTATCGTCCGTTGGCGGCTTGGACATGCTCATGCCCCGTTCAGGCGTCCTGGCGGCGCTGATGAAGAGCATCCAGATCGCCTCTCTTCAGTGGACGCCCATGGGCGAAGATCGGCACGAGAGCCTGCGGGCAATGACCCGCCAAGAAGCGTTTGGCGCCGCCAAGGCTGTTCGTGATCTGGATGTGGCTTTGACTAACGCGCGAGCAACCCACGAGGGCCTTGTTCAGCTGTTGGCGCCCACAGGCCTTCTAGCAATGGCGCAGTGGGGGCAGCACGGTCAGTGCCCCAAGCCATTCTGGATCGAGATCGTAGGCGATCGAGTTTACCTCTCGAAGGGTGTTCGACCCCGTTATTGGGACAGAAGAGCTTTCTTGCCGCTTCCAGGGGACGAGAACTACCAGCTTGTGGTCGTGAAGTAGTCTCCCTCGCTAGGCGCTCCTCTCTGTTTGGCCGAGCTGAAAGCGGGGACACACACCGCCTCCCAGAAGCGCGCAAAGCGCGAGCCGCTGGCTTTGAGAGCCGGAGTGTGTCCCTGTTTTCGCGGCTTCATGGATGCGCCACTGGCGCTCTGGGTCGGTGGACCGGACGAGCGGACTTGCGAAAGAGGCGCGTCTAGCTCGATGCGCCAGCAAATGCACTCACATGTTCCCCTTAGGCCGTGGCCCGTTTTACGGAACCCCACTCTCCTCGCAATGCGCGCAAGCGCGCTTATCTGTGGACGAGGAAGCAGCGAGACCAACGATGAAGCGAGTTCTGACTGTCGGCCTGACCTACACGGGCGAACCCATTGAGGGCGTTGAGATCGAGACGCTCGGCCTATGCAGCTCCGAGGTGGACCATGAGCGCGCCGCGTACCCGCTCTATGAATACGACACCGTCATCATCAATCCCCAAACCTACAGCCACTTCATCTTCGGCGCCGCCGGCGAGTTTTCCGATTCCGATTCCGAACTCTACGACCTCAAACGCCAGAACAATTCCTATGACTTGGACAACGCCTTCAACAGCGAAGACCGACGGCAGGAACTGAAGGCCGCCATCGAGAAGGGCACAACGGTGGTGTGGTGCCTGGCCCCGCGCAAACATGTGAACTTCTTCGGCTGGCGCGAAACATTGGTGGGGTATTGCGCGCCGAAACTCGCGAAGTTCGTCACCCAGTCCGGCTTGATGGCGAAGAAGAGTCGCCTGATAGCGGCGTTCGACCTGGACAGCCCCTTCGCGCGCTACTTCTCGGTCCTAGCGCGGACGGAGTGGAAGCTCTGCCTGACGGACCCTGGCGAGGGTCTGCGCTCCGTCGCCTCGACGCCGGAAGGCTATAGCTTGGGCGGTGAGGTTGCGGTCGGCGACGCCAAGGGCTGGCTCATTACGCCACCTACATCGGATGAGGCAGCGCAGCAGCTAGTCCGCGATAGCATCGGCATCGGCAAGTCCGACACGCGCATGGAAAAGTATCACGGCGTCTTCCTGAGCCACACCAACGCGGACAAACCCTTTGTTCGCAAACTGCGCCAAGATCTGATGGATCGAGGCGTCGAGCATGTCTGGCTAGACGAAGCCGAGATCCAGATTGGCGACTCCCTGCTCACGAAGATCGACCAAGGCCTGCGCGACACCCGCTTTGTCGCGGTAGTCCTGTCGCAGAAATCCGTTGGAGCGCCTTGGGTTCAGCAGGAGCTGGAGATCGCCATGAACCGCGAGATCGGCACTGGCGAGGTGGTGGTGCTCCCGCTGCTGTACGAGAAGTGTGATCTGCCGGGCTTCCTGAAGGGGAAGCTGTATGCGGATTTCACCACGGGAGATGAGTACGAAGCGTCGCTCGGGAAGCTGCTGCGGCGACTACGCATCGCGTAGAGCGGCGCATCTGATCTAATTTTGCGGTTTTTCGATCAGAATGTTAATGAGTGAAGCCGAAACTGGCCTCCGACATGGAGGTCCACATGAACGCGCTTCTCAATTGGTGTCGCACCCTTCCGGCCCGGCTGGGCGAGGGGTGGGCAGTCGAGGTAACGAAGATAGCTGTCACGGGCGGCGGCGCGGGCGGGATAGGAACTGCCGCACTTGCTGCTAAACTCAGCCTTGCACACATTATCGGCATTGCAACGACAGCTGCCGGAATTGGATTGCTGCTGGGCCTTGCGGTGGGGATCGCGATCCGTCGAAGCGATATACAAAGCGCCGAGAAGGTAGAGTTCGAATCCGACGCCGATGGCATGAGAGTAAACTTCGCAGGTCCGATCAAACGTCTCGCCTATGAGCGCGGGGCCGACGGCGGTGAGAAGCTTGAGCTCGACAGGTGAGGCCGCGTTCTATGTGTTTCGATGATTAGCGCGCCTCTCCAGAAGACCCGCTAATCGACGGACTTCTCGCGCCTCTTGTCCTGGCTTCAAGTGTCTAAGGGCGGCAGCAAACTCGCCCGTTTGAAGTTGCCGGAGGGCCTGATCGTTTCGCTCCCTCAAAGTCGGAAGCGGCAAGTTCTCCGGCCATACGTGGTTCCTCGACCAGTTTAGTATCGCCCTGTATAGGGGCGGGTCCAACCGTCCGATGTTCGGCTTGCTAAGCCCCCCGCCGATCCACGGGCCATACACCCGACGAACAAACTCCGGCGGCATTTCGCCGGGATTGCGATCTGCCCAGAGGATCGGAGCTTGGCTCGGAAGCGGCGGAATCGTTTCCTTGCTCTCTGCCTGAGACAGTTCTGGAAAAAGCCGCCGCACATGCTCGGAAGCTCTTACCGTCCCGCCGGTAGGCAGAAGTTGATCCAGCAACTCGAGCCGGTCGGCGACGCTTAGCTCTAGCGGATCAACTGTTGGTTCGTCGCTAATATAGCCCCGTGCAGCAATCTCTCGAAGCCGGCCAGTGGCAATGCGCAGCCGCTCGGCAGCATCAATTATAGCATTTTCGGGGGTCGATTGACTACCGCTTTTGTTGAGTTTACGCGGCATTTTCCGTCCCGACTATTGCCGCACCGCAAGTGTAGAATCTTGGATAAAGCACTTCTTCGGGTCCGCGATCTCGCCTTATCTGCGAATCAGCACGAATCAACGACTCAGCCGAACCCACCCTTGTTAACCACGTTTTGGAGGAGACGTGAATCCGGCACGTAAGACTTACCGAAACTAAAGTCGGCGGCGGGAGATCACTCCCGCCGCCTCACGGCCAAAACCAGCTGAGCGAGTGCTGCGACCCGCGCCGCCAAGGCGCCGATTGCCGAGCTGATATCCGTGCGTGTCATTAGATCCTCCTCTGTTGGCCGCGCGCGCCATGCGCGACGGTGAAGAGGCGAGACCGCGCCTTGGACGGGACGGAACGGGCTGCATTCCTTGCAACGCCACGCGGGCGGAGCTGAACAAGCTGTAGGCGCGAAAGCGATCCGCCTTGTAGGACCAGCTGGATCCGCAAGCTGCCTCAAACCGCTCGTCTTGGGCGTCGGCCGGAGGAGAAAAAATGGCATCACAGATATCGTCGGATATCTCTAGTGACTGGCGTGAGCCGCCCCTGCGCTCAACTTTCGGTGAAGATCGCTGCCGGGAGAGCGGCACAACGCGATACTCCGCCAACTACAAGGGAACAGCGCGATATAGCGGAATTCCTCTCGGCGACCATGACGGCCTCTCGCCTGGTAAGAGCCCCCCTTTACAAGCCACAGAGAGCGCGCCCTCATACTCCTTGTTCGGCCCTGCATACGAACGCCATGACATTCTTGAATGGCGAGGTGTGTCCAGTGGATCGCGAACGCGTCCCCTAACTACAGAAGCCCCTAACCACGCTCCGTGGACCAGGAGTGCCGGCGCAGTCACTTCTCTGGCTGGCCGTCGGGGTCACCGCTTTCGCCGGCTTGGCCACCATCGCGATGGCATCCGTCTGGGCCCAGCCCACGGACATGCAGCAGCAGGCCTATGCCGCCATGGACTCTGCCTGGACGATGGGATTTGGCGCGATCATCGGCCTTCTGAGCACATTGAGAGACGGTCGGCGGCGGTGAAGAAGTGTTGGAGTGATTAATTCCGACGTTTGTTTTGATGAATACACCAAATAGCTGCAGAATTGCGGTTCCGCCGCCATCTCCTCCATGGAGGCGGAACCGCAGGCGTCGCTGAGGGCAAGCATGAGGTCACTCCGGCTGAGGCAATTTGCTCTTTTTTGTCCGATCCAGAGTCAGCCGCCTTCGACCCTCCGACTGAGGGCTTCCTCAGCCCGTCGCCCTCCCCGCCAGACCCGCTATACTGCCGCCTTCGGTGAAGGAGCCTCCGATGGCCGGCCACAAGATCTACAGGATGAGCTTCGCCAGCGTTTACGCCCACTACATCACCAAGGCCGAGCGCAAGGGCCGCACCCGGGCCGAGGTTGACGAGATCATCCTCTGGCTCACCGGCTACAGCGCCGATCAGTTCGCCGCCCACCTGGCCGACAAGACCGACTTCGAGACCTTCTTCGGCCAGGCCCCCGCCCTGCATCCGGCCCGCACCGAGATCAAGGGCCTGATCTGCGGCGTCCGCATCGAGGAGATCACCGACCCCCTGATGCGCGAGATTCGCTACCTCGACAAACTCATCGACGAACTGGCCAAGGGCCGGCCGATGGCCAAGATCCTGCGCACCGCGCCGGCCGCCTAGTCGTCGAACACGCTCCCGCAATCGGCGAACTCCGGCGGGCCGAACCCGCTGTTCACCCCCGGCTCCCAGATCGAGCCGCAGTCCGCGAACTCCGGCAACCGCCGCCAGCTCTCCACCGGCGCCGTCAGCCGGTCGATCGAGCGCCCGATCAGCGACAGGCAGTCGACCTCGTCGTCGTACCGGCCGAGCGGAAACGCCACGCATTCGTCGATGAAGCAGTCGCCGTCCCCGTCGTCGCGCACGAAGATCCGCCCCTCCCGCACCAGGCTCTGCGCCGAGCGCGCCCGGGTCGCCTTGTCCTGCCCCGAGCTCAGCCACTCCAGCGGGCAACTCACCGACCGGGCCCGCATCTTGGCCCGCAGCATCGGCTCCACCGCCCGCTGGATCACCCCCGCCTCGCCGAACCAGCGCCGGATGCCGCCGCGCCGCCGGAAGTCGGCGATCAGGTCGCACTGACGCTCGATCCACCGGTCGGCGCTGGTCTGGCCGCCCCAGGACGCCACCCGCCAAAGGTTGAACGCCGCATCGACGCCCCACACCGTCAGCCGGGTAAAATCGCCGCCGCCCTCGGTCACCGCATAGTCGCTCGACCCGTAGTACCGCAGCGTCTTGGGCAGCTCATGCTCCTGGAAGCGCTTGAACCACCCCCGCTCGAAATAGCTGCCCTCCACCGGCCGCGGCCGTTGCTGGTACAGGGCGTTCCAGGTGCGCGGGTTGAGCTGGAACTGGCTCCAGTGATCCTCCCGCCAGTACTCGGGCCACAGATAGTCGCCCACGGCGCGGCCCAGCGGATCGTCGGCCCGCTCGGCCTGGGCCGGGATGTTGACCACCTCCCAGACCTCGCCGTCGCGGCACAGCACCGGGCCCGAGGCGCCGTCATAGCCCTCCGGCAACAGGCTGCCCGCCAGGTCGTCCTCATGCCAGCGCGTCTGGATCAGCACGATGCGCCCACCCGCCTTCAACCGTGTCCGGACGGTGTCGTCGAACTCCTCGCGGGTGCGGCGCCGGATCATCTCGCTGTCGGCCTCGGCCCGGCCCTTGACCGGGTCGTCGATGACGATCAGGTCGGCGCGGTTCCCCGTGATCCCGGCCAGCATGCCGGCCCCCATCCACTCGCTGCCGTTGTCCAGCGCCCAGTCGATGACGCTGGCCCGGGTCTTGTCGGGGCGCACCCCCATGGCGGCGGCGAACACCGGCTGGCGGGTGACGCCCCGGGCCCGCCGGCCGCGCCGCCCGGCCAGGGCCGTGGCGTAGGTGACCACCAGCACGCTGCGGTTCGGCTCCCGGGCCAGGAACCAGGGGGTGAACACATCGACCGCATAGGTCGACTTGGCCGAGCCCGGCGGCATGAAGCCCATCAGCCGCCGGATCTTGCCGCGCTCGACCGCCGCCAGCTTCTGCAGCCACAGCCGGTGATGCGCCGCCAGCAGCGGCGGATCGCCGCGCCGGCGCGGGCCGACGCCCGGGACATCGATGGTCTGGCAGAAGGCGTCCAGCCGGCGGCGGGCCGGTGAGGGCGCCGCCGGCTCCGGCAGGGGCTCCTCGCCCGCCGCGGGCGTCTCCGGCATGCCCAGCGCCCGCCGCGCCGCCCGGTCCTGATAGGCCGCGATCTTCGCCGCGATGGCCGGATCGGCGGCCGGATCGAGCGGCGGCTGGTCCTTGCCGGTCCACAGGTCCGTCGCCGCCTGCAGCTCCTCCAGTAACACCCCGCAGGCGATGATGACCTCCGGCCAGTGGCCCGAGGGGATGCTGGAGCGCGTCTTCCAGCCCGCGACCATGGCCGGGCTGACCGCCATCCTGTTGGCCAGCTTCGTTGACCCGCCGGCGTCTTCGATGACCTGGCGGTGAGTGCGGGGCCAGTCGCTCACCACTCCTCCCTGGCCGGCGCCTCGGCCGCCCTGAACCGGTCCCAGCCCGTCGCCTCGGCCCGCACCGGCGCGCGCGGCTCCAGGGCCTTGCGCTCCCAGGCCCGCAGGCCCCGGCCAGCCCGCGCCTGGTGGCCCTCGCAATAGACGCCGCGCCCGGTCTTCCGCTCGCAGCCGCAGAACAGCTGGACGCCGCGCGCGTCCTCGGCCACCGGCCAGTGGCAGTCGCGCTCGCCCAGGTCCTCCAGCCGCCGCATGCGCGAGGGCTCGATGACCAGCGGCGGCCGGGTCCAGACCCGGGCCTGTGCCTCCAGCGTCTCGCCGCGCCGCCAGCCCAGCCGGGCCAGCTTGCCGCTGATCACCCCCTTGGCGACGCCCATGCGGCCGGCGATCAGCAGGTGCGACAGGCCGGCGTCGAACAGCCGGCGCAGCAGGTCCAGCCGCTCGCGCGGCCATTCGGCGCGAAGGCGCAGGGGCGGGTGAGGTTGAGGCGCGCGGGAACACCCCGCCGCGCCGGGGTCGGCGGCGATCTGCATGTCGGTCACTCTGGGATGGAGAAGAAGGGGTCTAGCGGACGCGGGCCGGGCGGCCGGCCTTCGGCGGGCGCCGCGCCGCCGCCCCGGCCAGCTCTTCGAGGCTGGCGTGGCCGCGCAGCACGATGGCCGCCCAGTAGCGCGGCGGGATCGAGTCCTTGCGCTTCCACTGATGGATGCAGCCGGCGGTGCACTTCAGCATCCGGGCCAGCCGTGAGGGTCCACCCGCGACGGCGATGACGTCGCGGTGGCTCCGATGGGGTTCTGTATCGGGCATGTTGGCACTGTACAAATTATACAGACGAATTTCAACCCCTGTCTGTAGACAACATACAGGAAATATCGTAGTTTTCGTACATGAGCCCTTCGCCCGACCTCCCATCGCCCCACGCCGCAGGGGCCGAACGCCTGCGCCGCGCCCGCCGCGCCAAGGGTCTGGGCTCGGCGGCCGAGGCGGCGCGGGCCAACGGCTGGAACCTCAACACCTACGCCAGCAACGAGAACGGCAACGCCAGCTTCTCCTTCCGCAAGGCCGAGGACTACGCCCGCGCCTTCGGGGTGCGGGCCGAGTGGCTGTACGCCGGCAAGGGGCCGATGAAGGCGCGGCGCCCGGGCCTGCCGGTGCTGGGCAAGGTGGCGGCCGGGGCCGAGGCCCTGTTCGACGACGACTACGAGATGGGCGCCGCCGCCGACTGGCTGGACCCCATGGTGCCCGAGGACGGCATCGTCCTGATCGTCGATGGCGAGAGCATGATGCCGCGCTTCCGCCACGGCGAGCACCTGATCTTCGGCCGCCGCTACGACGACCCCACCCCGCTGATCGGCCACGAGGTCATGGCCCGCCTCGCCGACGGCCGCAAGATGGTCAAGATCCTCCGCCGCGGCGCCGCCCCCGGCCTCTGGACCCTGGAAAGCATCAACACCCGCTTCAAGCCGATCGAGGACGTCGAACTGCTCTGGGCCCTGCCGTTTATGGGCCTGCGGGTCTGAGCGAACCGCCTCGCCGGCCGGGCGTTGAGCGCTACATGAGCGCCATGACCTTCGAACGCCCCGTCAAGCCGGCCGCACGGTCCATCGCCGTCATGGCCTCCGTCCTTGTCGCCATCGGCGCCGCGCCGGTGCTGTCGGCCCTCGGGCTGATGGACGCCGCCACCTTCGCCGGCGACGGCGACCAGACCCTGCGGGCCGCCCCTTACGCCTTCTCGATCTGGGGCCTGATCTATCTGGGCGTCTTCGTCTATGGCGTCTGGCAACTGGTGCGCCAGACGCCGGAGTCGGCGCCGCTGCGGGCCGTCGCCTGGCCCTCGGTCATCGCCCTGCTCGGCTGCGGCGCCTGGCTGTTCGCCGCCGCCCTGGACCAGAAGGCGCTCAGCGTCGTGATCATCGTCACCTCCGCTTCCGCCATCGTCGCCGGCCTGCTGCGCGCCGGGCCGCACCGGGGCGAGGTCGGGCCGGGAACGCGATTCTTCATCTTCTGGCCGCTCAGCCTGCTGGCCGGCTGGCTGACCATCGCCAGCTTCCTGAACGTCATCACCGTCCTGACCGCCTGGGGCCTGATCGGCCCGGCCACCGCCCAGCCCGCCGCCCTGGCCGGCATCGTCGGGGTGCTGATCGTCGGGTCGGCCGTCGTCTGGCGGCTGCGCCACCTGGCCTACGGCCTGCCCATCGTCTGGGGCCTGATCGCCGTCTGGGCGGCCGAGCACGCCGACAAGCCGCAGGTCGGCCTCGCCGCCCTCGTCGCCGCCGGCCTGATGCTGCTGGTCAGCCTGGTCGCTGGCCGACCCTAGGCTTTGAGAAGGTCCTGGCTGCGCTCATAGCCGTCGAACAGGCTGCGCATGACCTCGACATGCTCGCGGGCCAGTTGGTTCATGGCCTCCGAGCGCAGCACCTCCGACGGCACAGTCACCCCCCGCGCCCCCACCGTCCGGCAATGGCCGCTGGCGATCAGCCGGTGCACATAGCGCCGCGCCGTCTCCCGCGGCAGGCCCAGGGTGCGGGCCACGGAGGCGATGGTCACCGCCCGCCGCATCCCGTCCGGGAACACGCCCTCGACCGCCAGCGGACTGGGCATGCCCGGCTCGTTGAGATGTTTCACACTCGCCTGCCAGACCGCCACGAAGGTCGCGGCCAGCAGGACGTCGCCGTCGAACGGCGCGCTGAGCACCGACAGCTGCCGCAGGAAGTGGTCCATCCCCAGCTTCAGCAGGTACCGCTCCTGGACGGGGGTGCGCTGGGCCGGATCGATTGGAATACCCTTCAACGTCAGTTTCCCCCGACTGTTCAAAATCCGGAAATCAACGTTTCCAGTCACTTCGCTAGGTAGCGCCCCGATTTGTGGGGTCCATGCGACAAATGGGCAGTTCGCCCAATTTGGGGAAATCCGGTCCATTATCGTAGCGGAAGCGGGTTGGGTTCACCGCTTGGCCCTTGACTTTGATCTGTATATTTTATACAGTCTCGGTTCCCCCTTATCCCAGGAGCCGCCCCTGACCGCGTTCTCGCGACCGGTGACCCATGCCGACCCGGCCTGGTTCGCCACCCTGCCTCGCCTGCGCCCCGACGGCAGCGAAGAGCCCGACTATGGCCGGGTCTTCTTCCAGCCCGCCGTCGATGGCGGCCTGGCCTACAGCTTCGACCGCGCCGGCCTGCGCTTCTGCCGCCGCCTGCCGCCCCCGGCCCCGCGCCAGGGCTGGCTCGACTGCCAGGGCCGCGCCTTCCTGATCGCCGGACCCGCCGCGTGAGGCCCGCCCCCGACGCCCTGGCCCGCTACTGGCGCTGCGGCGGCGAGATCCTCGCCCTCGGCGGCCCGCTGCCGCTCGCCGACCGCGGCGCCCGCCCACTGACCCCCGCCGACCTCACCCGCCTCGCCGCCTGGCACCGGTCAGAGCTGTATGGCGACGCGGCGGCCTACCACCGCCCCTGCCTGCGCGACGCCGAAGCCGTCCTGGCCAGCCTCCGTATTTTCCACAATTGATAATCAGTCGCAAACGAGCTAGCTGCGATTTCATGTTGATCCAGATCGAAAACCTGCTGACCCCCGACCAGGTCGCCCGCTTCCAGGCGGTGCTGGCCGGAGCGCCCTGGGCTGATGGCAAGGTGACGGCCGGCTATCAGTCGGCGCTGGCCAAGAACAACCTGCAGCTTCCCGAGACCAGCGAGGCGGCCCGCAGCCTGGGGGCCGAGGTCGAACGGGCCCTGGCCTCCAACCTGCTGTTCCAGTCGGCGGCCCTGCCGGCCCGGGTCTTCCCGCCGCTGTTCAACCGCTACGACGGCGCCCACAGCTTCGGCGTCCATGTCGACAACGCCCTGCGCACCCTGCCGGACAGAACGCGCCTGCGCACCGACCTCTCGGCCACCCTCTTCCTCACCGACCCGGAGGACTACGACGGCGGCGAGCTGGTCATCGAGGACGTCTACGGCGCCCATGCGGTCAAGCTGGCCGCCGGCTCGATGATCCTCTACCCGGCGACCAGCCTGCACCAGGTGACGCCGGTGACTCGCGGCGCCCGCACCGCCAGCTTCTTCTGGATCCAGAGCCATGTCCGGGACGACGCCGCCCGGTCCATGCTGTTCGACATGGACATGGCCCTGCAGCGCCTGCGCGGCGAAGTCGGCGACGGGCACGCCAGTCTGGTCGCCCTGACCGGCGTCTACCACAACCTGCTGCGGCGATGGGCGGAGGCCTGACCATGCATGAAGGCGGCTGCACCTGCGGCGAGGTCCGCTTCCGGATGACGACGGCGCCGATGTTCGTCCATTGCTGCCACTGCCGCCAATGCCAGCGGGCGACCGGCAGCGCTTTCGTGGTCAACGCCCTGATCGAGACCGACCGCATCGAGATCCTGCAGGGTTCGCCTCGGGCCACCCCGGGGCCCTCGGAAAGCGGCCGGCCGCATGACGTCTATCGTTGCCCCGCCTGCCTGACGGCGCTGTGGAGCGACTATGGCCGTCGCCCGGCCCTGCGCTTCCTGCGGGTCGGCGCCCTCGACGAGCCCGCCGCCCTGCCGCCGGACGTCCACATCTTCACCCGCTCGAAGCTGCCCTGGGTGAACCTGTCCGGGGAAGCGGCGGTATTCGAGGTCTACTACGACATGGCGGCGCAATGGCCGGCCGAAAGCCTGGCCCGTCGCCGCGCCGTTCTCGGCGACGTCTGACGATTAGGCCCCACGGTTCCATGAGCCGTGCTATTGTGTGTGACCGTTCCGCTTTTGCAAGGAACCCTGCCGGCCTGTTCTGCCGACCTGCCCGATATCTGGTCCCGCGCCGCGGGACGTCGGGGGCGAAAGGCGCCGCATGTCCAAGACCCCCATCCCCGCTCCGCCGATGACCATGGCCCAGCTGCGCAAGCGGCTCGACGAGACCCTGGCCAACGGTCACCAGCCCAAGGACCTGGTCCTGCGCATTACCTTGCGCGACACCGCGCTGATCAAGCGCAGCGCGGTCTTCGCCGATGACGATATCCGCTTCGTCGACGGCGTGATGCACGTGCTGGGCATCCCCACAATCGTCGGCCAGGTCGGCGAAACCAGCATCGCTGCCGCTGAACCCGCTGACAGCTAAGGCTTTCGCTCGGCCGCCGAGGCCTCGCGCACCGGCCCGAACTCCGACCCCGCCTTCCAGCCCGGCCAGTCGCTGCTGTTGGCCAGCGCCTTGCCGGCCTGAAGCACCAGATCGACATCCATCGCCGCGCCGCGCAGATCCCAGTCGGCGCTCCAGGCGTCGCCGGTCTGGTGATAGGCCGTGGCCGTGTAGTCGGTGACCCACTTGTCGCCGGCCGCCCGGCCGCCATCGACCAAGTCGGCCCCGCCGCCCAGCGCCATGATCAGGATGACCGGCACGCCGCGCTTGGCCAGCGAGAAGTGGTCGGCGCGATAAAACAGGCCACGTTCGGGCTTGGCATCCGGGGTGATCACCCGGCCCTGCGCCCTGGCCGCCACGGCCAGGCCGTCCTCAAGGTCGTTCTGCCCGGCCCCGACCAGCACCACGTCCTTCGCCGGTCCCATCGGCTGCAGCACATCGAGGGTATAGGCCCCGGCCATCTTCTCCAGCGCCACGGTCGGATGCTGGGCGAAGTATTCCGAGCCCAGCAGGCCCCGCTCCTCACCCGTCCAGGCGGCGAACAGCACCGTGCGCTCCGGAGCCGGGCCGGCCTTGAACTCCCGGGCGATCTCGAACAGGCCGGCGATGCCGATGGCGTCGTCCAGGGCCCCGGGCCGCACCCGCTTGCCGGCCGCGTCGGGCTTGTCGGCCAGGCCGTAGGCGTCCCAGTGACCGGCGTAGGCCACGCTCTCGTCCGGCCGCTTCGCGCCGGTAATCTTGCCGATGACGTTCTGGCTCTGGACCTTGCTGAAGGCGACCCCGACGTCGGCGCTGAAGCTCGCCCCCTTCAGTTCGACGGGCTTGAACGCCGCCGTCCGCGCCTCTGTCTTCAGAGCCTCGAGGTCCAGGCCGGCCGAGGCAAACAGCTGGGCCGCCGTCCCGCGTTCGAGCCAGCCCTGGAACGGCACGCGGCCGGCTCCGCCATCGGCTCGGGCGACATCGAAGTTCTCGCCGCGCGGGGCCACCACGGTGATCCAGCCGTAGCCGGCGCCGGGCGTCTCATGGACGATCAGCGCCCCGGCCGCGCCCCGCCTGGCGGCCTCCTCGTATTTATAGACCCAGCGGCCATAGAAGGTCATGCCCTGGCCGCTGAACTTGCCGGCCACCGGCTCGCCCGCCGCCGCCTCGAAGTCCGGGTCGTTGATCAGGAAGACGACCACCTTCCCCTTCACATCGACGCCCTTGTAGTCGTCCCAGCCCCGCTCGGGCGCGCTGACCCCGTAGCCGACGAAGACCAGCGGCGCGTCCTTCACCGCGATCCGGTCGATCGGCCGCACAGTGTTGAGGTAGATGTCCTTGAACTGCTCCAGCGGCATGGCCTTGCCGCCGACCGTGAAGGCCATGGTTCCGCCGGGCTGCACCTGGGTGCGGACCAGCGGCACGGTCTGGGTCCAGCCGCCGTTCTCGCCGCCTGGCTCCAACCCGGACTGCTGGAAACGCTTGACGATGTAATCGACGGTCTTCTGCTCGGCCGCCGAGCCCGGCGCGCGGCCCTCGAAGGCGTCGGAGGCCAGCACCTTGACGTCCGCCGACAGCGCCTTCGGATCGATCTCCCTCGCCATCACGGGTGTTGCGGCGAGAACCAGGGCGGTCAGGGCGAAGGCAAAACGCATGGCGGTCACTCCAGGGACGCCCCCTTGTTAGCGCCTTTGCCGCCGGCGATCCATTTGTGCCGTGTCGGCAGGATGGGTGGCTTCCAGGGTTGGTGATGCCCGAACGGCGGCCTACAACCGTCGCATGAGCGTCGCTTTCACCAAGGAGGGAGATCTCGAGGCCACCGCGGCAGACCTGCCCGACCGCCCGATCTCCCAGCATCCCAACCTCGTCACCCCGGAGGGCCTCAGCGCCCTGGAAGAGGCGTTGGACGCCGCCCAGCTGGCCTATCGCGCCGCCCAGCAGGGCGATGTCTCGACCGACCGCACGGCCATGGCCCGGGCCACCCGCGACCTGCGCTACTACAACGCCCGCCGGGCCAGCGCCCAGCTGACCCAGCCCCCCGAGACCTGTGACACCGTCCAGTTCGGCTGCACGGTGACCTTCGACCGCGAGGACGGCCGCCGCCAGACCTTCCGCATCGTCGGCGAGGACGAAGCCGATCCGGCCAGGGGCAGCGTCTCCTGGGTCTCACCGGTCGCCCAGGCCCTGCTCGGCAAGGGCGAGGGGGACACGGCCATGGTCGCCGGCGGCGAAGTCGAGATCGTGGCGATCGGCGCGTGACGCTGACGCAGCGCCTGTGGAAGACGGCCCCGCTGCTGCTGGCCGCCACCATGCTGTTCTGGGCCGGCAACTCCATCGCCGGCCGGGCGATGAGCGGCGTCGTGCCGCCGATGACCCTGACCTTCTGGCGCTGGATGCTGGCCAGCCTGCTGGTCGCGCCCCTGGCCTGGAAGCACCTGAGGACCGACGGCCCGGTGCTGCGCCGTTACTGGAAGCTTGTCGTCCTGCTCAGCCTCAGCGGCGTCGCCTCGTTCGGGGCCCTGCTCTACTGGGGCCTGGAGAGCACCACCGCGCTCAACAGCCTGCTGATGCAGGCGGCTATCCCGCCGCTGATCCTGTTCTTCGGCTTCATCGTCCTGCGCGACCGCGTCGGCCCCGGCGCCCTGGTCGGCGTCGCCCTGTCGCTGCTGGGCGTGCTGGTGGTGATCAGCGAGGGCCGGCCCTGGGCGTTGCTGTCGCTGCACCTCAATCCGGGCGACGGCATCATCCTGGTCGGGGTGGTGCTCTACGCCGGCTACAGCCTGTTGCTGCGCCGCCGCCCGCAGGTGCATCCGCTGAGCCTGCTGCTGGTCACCTTCGTGCTGGCCGCCCTGATCACCGCACCGCTCTATGTCCATGAGCTGATCCAGGGCCGCACCTTCGAGGTCACGCCACAGGCCCTGGCCGGCATCGGCTATGTCGCCCTGTTCCCGTCCTTCCTGGCCTACCTCTGCTTCAATCGCGGGGTCGAGCTGATCGGCGCCGGGCCGGCCGGCCAGTACATGCACCTGATGCCGGTGTTCGGCGCCGTGCTCGCCGTGGCCCTGCTGGGCGAGCCCTTCCACCCCTATCACGCGGCCGGGGTCGGCCTGATCGGCCTCGGGATCGCGGCCACCGCCTTCGCGGGCCGCAAGCGGGCATAGAAAAGGAGCCCGGATTGCGCCGGGCCCCTTCACTGGCGCCGCCCTTCGTGGGGGATCAGGCGGCCCGCTTCCAGTTCGGTTCCAGCACCACATGCGGCGGGCAGGGCGCCACGTCACCGAGCGGCAGGCCGACCAGTTCGTTGGCGAAGCCATGGTTGACGTCCCGGTGATGGGCCTCGTCGGCGCGGACGACCTCGATCACGTCGCGCAGGGTGGCGTCGGCGGCCAGGCCCCAGTAGCGGATGGCGATGACCGGAGCCCGGACGTTCTCCGAGCGGCCCTCGTCGATCTCGGCCAGATAGTGGGTGTAGCTGATCACCGCTTCTTCTTCGAAGTAGCCGACCACGCGGTGGGCGGTCTTGGGGCTGATCAGGTAGAGGGCGAAGAAGAACAGGTAGAAGACCCACTGCACGGCAACGACCACGAAACGCTCGAAAGCGGTCGGCTGGCAGACCTTGATGAAGGTCATCAGGTGCATGCGCTCGTTCTCGGCCTCGTCCATCAGGGTCTTGATCCAGCCCTTGTCGTCGCACATCCGGCGCAGGCACTTCAGGTGGGTCAGGGTGGCGCCGACCATGCCGGGCACCGCCGCGACGGTCTCCAGCACCACGGCCCGGTGGCCGTAGCGCGTGGCGAAGAAGGTGTCGGCGAAGAAGCGAAGGGCCTTGACGAAGCCATAGGCGACGCGGTCCGAAACGCCGCGCGGCTGGTGGTGGACGGTCAGGTCGATCGCGGGAAGTTCGGCAATCATCGGGGGCGTTTCCTTGTCGATGGCGGGAAGACCCGCTGCAATGACAGGGTTCTGCGCCCGAACGCCTGCGGTTGAAATTTCGCAATGGCCCTTAGTGGAACATACCTAGGTTGGGCATACGGGACGGCAGGCGCCTAAGGGAAAACCCTTAGGGGCCGTCCACGAATGGCGGGCGCCGGTCACCGGCGCAAAAATCCGGTTCCTCACACCCGGGAGCCCGCCATGACCTTCCAAACCCTCTTCCTGGCCGGCGTCGTCGCCGCCTTCAGCAGCCTGTTCCTGGTGCTGATGTACGTCTGGATCACCGTCAATCTGCACCAGATGAAGCAGGCCAGGACCGTCACCCAGGTGACCCCGGCCCAACGGCCGGCACACGACCCGCTGAAGCTGGCGGCCTGACGCAAAAAGGGCCCCGGATCGCTCCGGGGCCCTCTTCGTATCGACGTCCGAAGGACTAGCCTTCGACGCGCTCGATGATGATGGCCGGAGCCATGCCGCCGGCGGCGCACATGGTGACCAGGCCGCGCTTCAGGCCACGGCGTTCCAGTTCATCGACCATGGTGCCGATCAGGATGGCGCCGGTGGCGCCGATCGGGTGACCCAGGGCCATGGCGCCGCCGTTCACATTGACCTTGGCCCGGTCGAGCTTCAGGTCGCGGATGAACTTCTCGGCGACGACGGCGAAGGCTTCGTTGATTTCCCACAGATCGATGTCGTCGACCGTCAGGCCGGCCTTTTCCAGCACCTTGCGGGCGGCGGGGACCGGGGCGTTGAGCATCAGGGTCGGCGAGTCGCCCATGTTGGCGGTTGCGATGACCTTGGCGCGGGCCTTGAGGCCATGCTCCTTGGCGTACTTGGGCGAGGCCAGCAGGATGGCGGCCGAGCCGTCGACGACGCCCGAGCTGTTGCCGGCGTGGTGGATGAACTGGATGTCCAGGCCCGGGTGCACGGCGGTGATCAGCTTGCGGAAGGTCGTGCCTTCCTCGTCGAGCGGCACGTCGGCCATGGCGGCGAACGACGGCTTCAGGGCGGCCAGGCCCTCGGCGGTGGTTTCCGGACGCGGGAACTCTTCCTTGTCCAGGGCCAGGGTGCCGTCGGCGTTGTAGACCGGAACCAGGCTCTTGTCGAAGTGACCACCGGCGATGGCGGCGGCGGCGCGCTTCTGGCTTTCGAGGGCCAGGGCGTCGACGTCTTCACGGGTGATGCCTTCCATCGTGGCGATGGCGTCGGCGCAAACGCCCTGGTGCGATTGGGGATGCATTTCACGCAGGTTCTTGTTGCCGCGGTCCATCAGCATCGGCGCGCCGTCCGAGGGCGCGCGACGGCCGGCCATCGACATCATCTCGGTGCCGCCGGCGATGACCAGGTCTTCCATGCCGGACATGATGGCCTGGGCGGCCAGGCTGACGGCGGTGATGCCCGAACCGCAGAAGCGGTCCAGGGTCATGGCCGAGGACTTGACGTCATAGCCGGCCGACAGCGCCGACATGCGGCCCAGATCGCCGCCCTGCATGCCGACCTGGCTGCTGGTGCCCCAGAAGATGTCGTCGACTTCGGCGGTGTTGATCTTGTTGCGTTCGGCCAGGGCCTTGAGGACGGTGGCGCCCAGTTCCTGCGGGTGGATTTCGGCAAGGGCGCCCTTGCCGATCTTGCCGATGCCCCGGGGGGTGCGGACCGCGTCGATGATCAGAGCTTCAGGCATGAACGCCTCCTCGTTTTGATTTCGGGCGCACCTAAGCGCCCTCACCTTGCGGCATTCAAGCGCTTGTTTGACGCATCCGTAAGCCCCTCACGCTTGGCGGCCTATTCGCGGTATGGCTGGATCGATGAGCGATTTCGACTACAGCCGCAGCTTCAGAGGCCAGGCCCTGGCCGCCCGCCTGCGCCGCGCTTCCGACCTGCTCGACCGCGACGGGACCCGTGTCTACGCCGCCCAGGCCGTGCGATTCGAACAGCGCTGGTACGGCATCCTGCGCCAGTTGATCGCCAATGGGCCGATGTCGGTCGGCGCCATCGCCAAGGTGCTGCGCATCACCCACGTCTCGGTCAGCGAAGCCAGCCGCTCGATGGAAAAGGCCGGCATCATCACCTCCGCCGCCTCGCCGGAGGACGGCCGCAAGCGCAACCTCGTTCTCACTGACCAGGGCCGCGCCCTGGCCGCGGACCTGGCCCCGCTGTGGGGCGCCTTCAACGCCGCCGCCGACGAGCTCAACACCGAGGCCGGCGATCTGGTGGCCCTGCTCGACCGGCTCGACGACGCCCTCGCCCGCAAGTCGATGTATGATCGGATCGTCGAGCGCCTCCCGTCCCTTACCGAGAGTTCATTTGACGATACGTAGGTGCCTACATATCGTCCGAACCTCACTCCCGCGCATGAGGTTGGCGATGCATCGAAGACAGTTCCTGGCGGGCTCCGTGACCGCCGCCGCCTTTGCGGCCCTGCCGTCCATGGCCGCCGAAACGATCAGCCCCGCCGCACGCCGACTCTACCGCGACGCCATCGTCATCGACGGCAACCTGGTCGCGCCGTTGGACCCCACCGCGCCCCTGGACGCCGTCACCCGGGCGCAGGTCAAGGCCTCGGGCCTGTCCGCCTTCAAGATGACGCTCGGCGGGCCCGGCAGTCAGACCAAGGCCGAGACCACCGAGGAATGCGGCCTGATCGACAAGGCCATCGGCCTCAACAGCGACCTCTTCACCCGCGTCCGCAAGATCGGCGACATCGCCGCCGCCAAGACCGGCGGCAAGGTCGGGCTCATCGCCTCGTTCGAGGCTGGCGAGATGCTCGAGGGCCAGGTCGAGTCCATCGACCACTTCCGGGCCTTAGACGTTCTGGTCATGGGGCTGAGCTACAACCTGACCACGCCGTTCGGGTCGGGCGTCATGTCGAAAGCCGCGACCGGCCTGACCGATCTGGGCCGCCAGGCCATCGACCGGATGAACCGGCTGGGCGTCACCCTCGACATCAGCCACAGCGACGAGACCACGGGCTTTGCCGCCATCGAGGCCTCGCGCCGTCCGGTGTTGGTCACCCACGCCGGCAGCGGGGCCATCCGCCCCCACCCGCGCAACAAGTCCAACCGGCTGATGAAGGCCCTGGCCGACCGGGGCGGGGTGATCGGCATCTTCGACCTCAGCTACATCTCGGTCGCCCCCGACCAGCCGTCTCTGGCCGCTTACATGGCCCACCTGACCCACGCCCTGAACACCGCCGGCGAGGACCACGTTGGCATCGGCAGCGACACCATCCTGACCCCCTTCGACACCTCGCCCGAGATGATGAAGATGTGGGACGCCGAGACCGCCCGCCGCAAGGCGACCGGGGTCGCCGCCCCGGGCGAGGGACCGCCGCCCTTCGTCACCGGGCTGAACCGCTCGGACCGCTGCGCCGTCATCGCCGACCGCCTGCTCAAGGCCGGCTATCCGGCCCGGGTGGCGGAGAAGGTGCTGGGGGCGAACTTCCACCGGGTGTTCGCCGAGACCTGGTCGCCCGCCTGACCTGCAATTCCCTTGGCGCCGACGGCCTTGCCGGGTTCTAAGATGCCGCACCTTTTCGGAGCCGCCTCTCAATGATCCGTCCCCTGCTCGCCGCCGCGCTCGCCTGCGCCGGCCTCGCCGTCGCCACGCCCAGCCTGGCCGCCAAGCCGGACTTCAGGGCCAGCCCTTGCGTCGGCGACTTCGGGGCCGCCGCCAGCCGCGCCTCCTGCGGCATCCTCATCGTGGATGAATCGCGCGGCACGGCCAGCAAGCGGCGGGTCGCCATCCCGGTGGTCGTCATCAAGGCCCAGAACCCCCGCCCCGGCCAGCCGCCGGTCTTCTACCTGCAGGGCGGCCCGGGCGGCGCGGCCGCCGCCGGCGCCGGGCGCATCGCCCGCTCGCCCCTGGCCAAGGACATGATCGCCGTCGATCAGGACTGGGTCTTCTTCGATGAACGCGGCTCGGGCCAGGCCGCGCCCTTGCTCGATTGCGGCAAGGTGGCGATGAATGACGCCGGCCCGCTGTCGGCCGAGGCCGGCCAGACGCTCAAGGCCTGCGGCCAGCTGCATGCCGCCGCCGGCGTCGATCTCTCGCGGTACAACATCAAGGAGGTCGCCCTGGACGTCCAGGACCTGCGCCAGGCCCTCGGCTACAAGGAAATCGACCTGTTCGGCGCTTCCTACGGCACCAGTATCGCCATGGGCATCCTGCGCCATGCGCCTCAGGGCGTGCGCGCCGTGGTGCTCGACAGCCCCTGGCCGCCCGAGGCCCGCTGGGCGCAGGGCGGGCCGCAGCTGATCTCCGACGCCGTCCATCTGGTGCTCGGCAAATGCGCCGCCGACGCCGAGTGCGCCAAGCGCTTTCCGACCGTGGAGGCCGACTTCGTCGCCTTGGCCGTGAAGTTCAACGCCGGTCCGGTGCAGGGGAAGGCCCGCGCCTATACCCGCGAAGACCTGGCCGGCTTCCTGATGGACGCGGCCTACGACGACTACGGCGCCCGCCATATGCCGGTGGATCTGGCCAACATGGTGAAAGGCGACTTCTCGGCCCTGGAAGCCCACCGCGCCGAGCGCAGCCCCTATTTCGAAGGCCAGCATCTGACCCACCTCTGCAAGGAGGAGTTCCCCTTCGAGGACCGGGCCAAGGTGGCCGAGGTCGGCGACGACCCGATCGCCGCCCTCGCCGTGCCTTCGATGACCCGCTACTTCGAGGTCTGCGAGGCCTGGGCGGTCGGCCAGCCCGATCCCCTCGACGCCGGTCCGCAATCCAGCAACGTGCCCACCCTGTTCATCGCCGCCGAGATCGATCCCGGCTGCCCGCCCAGCCTGGCCAAGGCCGCCGTCGCCCGCTTCAGCAAGGGCCAGCTGTTCATCGCCCCCAACGTCACCCACGGGGTCAGCTTCGGCAGCCCCTGCGCGCGGGGGATGATCCGAAGCTTCCTGCAGGACCCGACCAAACCGGTGGACGGCAAGTGCCTGGAGGGCGAGACGCCGAAGTTCGAGTTCGACTACAGCGAGGACTAGCCGGCTAACCTGGAGGCCAACGCCTGCATAAGAGGGGCGGCAACATCGGGCCGGGGCAGGCCTGAAACCTGTCCGTCCCCGACCTCAAGGAGCCACCACCGTCCGCCCGTATCGATGGCGAAGTCGGCGGACGCGAAGCGGCTGGGAATCTGGGCCGCCACCTGGGTGACGAGGTCTGGCGGCGGCGGTTCTCCAGAAGTCTCGTCACGCGGCCAGCACCCGACGACGACGCCGTCGAGGATGAAGGCCCGAAACTCGTGCGGCGGCCCGCCCCCCGGCGTCAGGGGCTGGTAGGCCTTGAACACCAGACCACCGACGAGACTGTCGTCCTGCAGTTCCCGGAAACGCGAAACAACCCGGCCAACCTGATCCTTGTCGGAAGCGTCGGGGATAAAGCAGGCCTCGCGCCAATAGCCGGCCTGGCTTTTCACCCAGTCCTTGAGGATCACCGGCCGATGACCGAATGCCTCCAAGGCAGCGGCGATGGCCGCCGGGTCATCCATATGCTCCCGCTCGACCCACCGGGTGTCCGGCATCCACGCCTTGAGAGCCTGATAGGAGCCCGGCGCGTGGTGGCAGGCGGCATAGGCTTCCGGATCGGTGATCAGGGTGAAGCCTCGGCTGGCCAGTTCATCGAACAGGGCCCGATAGGCCTCCAGGCGCAGCATCCATCCGCGATAGACGACGTCCCCCGGCTCTGTCGCCCGCATGGACCGGAGCGCTGCCCTGGCGTCGAGGCGCCGCTCCAGCACGTCGTGATCGAAGGTAAGGACGGTCAGGCCAGCCGCGCGAGCGGCCTCTGCGTCGATCGTGAACTCCGGGTCCACGCCTCGCTCCGTCAGGGGGTTGAGGCAAAAGATTGCGTACTTGGCCATTGTCCATGATCTCGCATTGCCGAAGCGCGACTACAAGCGCCGCGCCCACCGCTATCCACCCGCTCCCAAACCCGCTAATGCTCGTCCTGAGCAAATCCGGATACGGAGCGGATGGACGACGCCGGCCAGACATTGCGGGGCAGGATGATGGCCATGGGCCGGGCGGCGCGCGAGGGCGCGCGGGCCCTGCGGCTGGCGTCGGCTGAGCAGCGCACGGCCGCCATCGCCGCCATGGCCGCCGCCATCCGGGACGGCGCCGGCTCCATTCTCGCCGCCAACGCCCGGGATCTGACGGCCGCCAAGGCCGCCGGCATTTCGGGGCCGATGCTCGACCGCTTGCTGCTGGACGAGGGGCGGGTCGAGGACCTGGCCAGCGCCATCGAGACCGTCGCCGCCATTCCCGATCCGGTCGGGGCGGAGATCGCCCGCTGGACGCGGCCCAACGGCCTGGACATCGCCCGGGTGCGCACCCCCATCGGGGTCATCGCCATGATCTACGAGAGCCGGCCGAACGTCACCGCCGACGCGGCGGCCCTGTGCGTGCGGGCCGGCAACGCGGTGATCCTGCGCGGCGGCTCGGAGTGCATCACCTCCAACCTGGCCATCCATGCCTGTGTCGCCACCGGCCTGCGCGCCGCCGGCCTGCCCGAGAGCGCCGTGCAGATCGTGCGGACCACCGACCGCGACGCGGTGGGCGAGCTGCTGTCGGGCCTGGACCGCCAGGTCGACCTGATCATCCCGCGCGGCGGCAAGGGCCTGGTCGCCCGGGTGCAGGCCGAGGCGCGGGCCCCGGTGCTGGGGCATCTGGAAGGGCTCAACCATGTCTTCGTCCATGCGGCGGCCGACATCGCCAAGGCCGTCCGGATCGTCGTCAACGCCAAGCTGCGCCGGGTCAGCGTCTGCGGCTCGGCCGAGACCCTGCTGATCGACAAGGCCGCTGCGGAGCGCCTGCTGCCGCCCATAGCAGACGCCCTGATCAAGGAACGCTGCGAGCTGCGCGGCGACGCGGCGGCCCGGGCCATCGAGCCCTCGATGAAGCCGGCGACGACCGCCGACTGGACCACCGAATACCTGGCCCCGATCCTCAGCATCGCCATCGTCGACGGGGTGGCCGGCGCCGCCCGCCACATCGCGGCCTACGGATCGGGCCATACCGACGCCATCGTCACCGAGGACGAGGCGGCGGCCGAGCAATTCATCGCCGAGGTCGACAGCGCCATCGTGCTGGTCAACGCCTCGACACAGTTCGCCGACGGGGGAGAGTTCGGCTTCGGGGCCGAGATCGGCATCGCCACGGACCGGCTACATGCCCGGGGACCGGTGGGCGCGGAACAACTGACGACATTCAAATATGTGGTTCGCGGGTCCGGCCAGACTCGTCCCTGAGGCCGGCCGCCCGGCCGCCCTCCGGACGGGTTTCGTCCTCAAGCCCGGAATGCGCGTGGGCCTCTACGGCGGCTCGTTCAATCCGGTGCATGAGGGTCACCTCCACGTCGCCCGCACGGCCATCACGCGGCTGAATCTCGACCGCGTCATCTGGCTGGTCTCGCCGCAGAACCCGCTGAAAAGTTCGAAGGACACCGCGCCGCTGAAGCAGCGGCTCGCCGATGTCACAAGGGCCATCGGCGACTCCCGGATGATCGTCAGCGACATCGAGACCCGGCTGGGCTCGCAATTCACCATCGACACCCTGCGCCTCCTGAAGGCCCGCTACCCGGGCGTCCATTTCGTCTGGATCATGGGCGCCGACAGCCTCAAGGACGTTCATCGCTGGCGGGGCTGGACCCAGCTGATGCGGGAGGTCCCGGTCGCCGTGGTCTCGCGGCCCTGGGCCTCGCTGAAGGCCCGGCTTTCGCCCGCCGCCCGCCGCTTCGCCCGTTATCGCCACCCGGCCCGCGAGGCGCCGTTGCTGGCCACCCTGAAGGCCCCGGCCTGGGTCTATCTGCGCGGACCGTTCAACTTCGCCTCCTCGACGGCCATGCGCGAGCGGATGCGGGCCAAGCCCTGAGCAAAGCCTTGCGGGACGCCCATGGGTCCGGGCTATGCTGGTCCTCCGGGGGGCGGCGTCGGATCGCTCCGCTGATTTGACGGAGTTTCGGCATGGCCTGGCGTGCGCTGGCGATGACGGCGGTGGTGCTGGCGGCGACGCCGGCAATGGCGGCCGAACTGCCCCGGACCGGCAGGGCCGAGGTCTACTATTCGGTCACCGCCGAGCAGGTGGCCTCGGTGCTCCGCAAGGCCGGCTTCAAGACCAAGGTCGTGGCCGACGCGCACAAGGACGGCGAAAAGCCCAGCTGGACCATCCAGGCCGAGGACAACACCCCCTTCTACATGGGCGTCGATGTGCGGGCCTGTGACGCCGAGGGCCATCCCAAGGGCTGCCTGGGCCTGCGCTTCTTCGCCTCGATGGACCTTGAGACCAGCGACCTGGCCGTCGCCCGCCGCACGGCCGACCGCTACAACCGCGACTACTACATCGGCAAGGCCTACGTCTCCGACGACGGCAAGTCGCTGTATTTCGAGAACTACCTTATGGTCGACGGCGGCGTCACCATGGACCACCTCGAAAAGAACCTGAGCAACTTCCTGTCCGGCTATGACTCGCTGGTGGACCTCTACGAGGTGCAGGACGCGGCGGTCGACGCCTAGCCCGCCTCGGCCAACTCCACCTCGCCCGGCTCCAGGGCCGCCGCGATCGCCGCCAGCAGGCTGTCGGCTCGCACCGGCTTGGAGAGGTGGGCGTCGGCGCCGGCCGCCAGGCTGGCCTGGACGTGTTCGTCGAGGGCGTTGGCGGTCAGCATGATCACCGGGGTGCGGGTCGCGCCCATTATGCGCTCCCGCTCGCGCAGGCGCTGGGTGGCGGTCAGGCCGTCCATCTCCGGCATCTGCATGTCCATCAGCACCACGTCGTAGGCCTGGACGCTGAGGCGCTCGAGGGCGGCGACGCCGGTCTCGACCACGTCGAGGCGCACGCCGGCGGCCTCGAGGATCAGGCGCACCACCCGCTGGTTGGTCGGATGATCCTCGGCCAGCAGCACATGGATGCCCTCGACCTCGGCCTCAGCGGCCGGGGTGGCGTCTTCCTCACCCACGACCTGCGCCGGCTCCAGCGGCAGGGTGACGACGAAGGTCGAGCCCTCGCCCGGGTTGGACGCGGCCAGGATGGTGCCGCCCATCAGTTCGGCCAGCGAGCGGCAGATGGCCAGGCCCAGGCCCGTGCCGCCGAAGCGGCGGGTGATCGAGGCGTCGGCCTGTTCGAAACGGCGGAACAGGCGCGCTCCGGCCTCGGCGTCGAAGCCGATGCCGGTGTCGCTGACGCTGAAGGCCAGGCCGTGCTCGCGGCGGCCGACGTGGATCGTGATGCCGCCGTCGTGGGTGAACTTCACGGCGTTGGACAGCAGGTTGGAGAGGATCTGGGTGATGCGGACGGCATCGCCCTGCCAGGCCCCGGCGGCGGCCTCGTCGACGGACCAGTCGAGATCCAGGCCCTTGAGGGCGGCGGACTCGGCATGCAGGGCGCCGATGCGGTTGACCAGGGTCTGGGCGTCGAACACGCCGCTTTCCAGCCGCAGCTCGCCGGCCTCGATCTTGGAGAAGTCGAGGATGTCGGTCAGCACCTGCTCGAGCAGGCGGCCCGACGACGAGATCAGTTCGGCCAGCTCCTTGCCGCGCGCCGTGGTCTGCTCGCGGGCCAGCGTCTCGGAGACGGCGACGACGCCGTTCAGGGGCGTGCGCAGCTCATGGCTCATGTTGGCCAGGAAGCGGGACTTCTCCTGATTGGCGCGTTCCAGTTCGGCGGTGCGGGCGCGGACACGGTCTTCCAGATCGTCCATGACCAGGGTGGCCTCGCGGCGGGCGGCCAACAGGGCGCGGGCCAGGGCCCCGATCTCGTCGGGGCGGGCCTCGATGGCTTCGAGTTCGGCGATTTCGGCGACCGGGGTCGGTCCCTGCGGGTCGCGGCGACGGTTGTCGGCGAACCGCGCCAGCGTCTGCAGCGGGGCGCCGATGACCTTGCGCGCCATGCCCATCACCAGCAGGCCCTGGAACAGGGCGGCGATCAGACCCAGCACCAGGATCCAGGCGGCCGACCTGGCGGCGGCCATGGTCACGGCGCTGGCCGGATAGCGGATCAGGAAATACCAGTCGGGCCCGCGCAATTGGCCATAGGCGATGATGTACTTGCCGTCCGGGGTCCGGACGACGCCGCGCGGCGACTTCTGGGCCTTGATCTCGGCGATCAGGGCCTTGAGGCCCATGTCCTTCTCGTAGGCCGCCAGGGTGGCTTCCGGCGCCTTGCCGGGGGTGGCGAAACCCGGGTAGGCGATCAGCTCGCCATTGCCGGTGGTGATCAGGTTGACCGCGCCCCGGCTGGTGTCGCGGATGGCCCGCATGAAGTAGCCGGACAGCTCGATCGACGAGCCGAAGGCGCCCAGGTGACGGCCCTCGACATCGACCGGGGTCATGCAGCCGGTGGCCAGCCGCTCGCCGACATTGTCCTGTAGCAGCCGTTGCAGGCTGGTGCAGCGGATGGCGCGGGTCGGGTTGGCCGCCAGGCCGGTGATCCTGCTCATCTCCTCGCCGGAGATGTCGAGATCTGCCGGCGCCACGTGGCGGTAGAACATCAACTTGTCCGGCCGGCCGGGCGCGAACATCACCAGCCGGGTGCCCGGGGTGAAGAAGTAGAAGTTGTCATAGCGGGTGACGGCCGACTCGCCGAAGCGCGGCACCACCTGATAGGCGGCAACCAGGGCCTTCTTCTCCACCATCGGCACATGGGCGCCGTCCCGGATGAAGGCGCCGACGCCGTAGAGATAGTCGCCGTCGGCCTTGGCCTGGCCGTCGAAGGCCGCGTCGAGGCTGCGGCGCGTGCCGTCGGTCTTGAGCGGGAAATACTGGTCGAAGAGGCGGTTGGTCTCGCTGTCCGAAAGCTGCGCCATGCGCACCTTCATCGCCGCGCCGGCGTCGCGGTGCAGGGTGGCGAGATCGGTGAATCGCCGCTCTTCCTGATTGGCCCGCTGGGTGACGTAGTCCCGCAGGTAGCCAATCTCGCGGCCCTCCAGCTCCTGCTGGAAGGCGACGAAGGCGGCCCCGAACGCGATCAGGGTGACCGCGATCGACAACAGGCCGACGCTGGTCAGAAACCGGCGGGAAATGGACGTCGTTCTGGCGTTCATCAGACGCCTGTCCTAGCAGATCGAGTGTTTAGATTTGGTTTGACCGGAACGGGTGGCGGGCCTGGGTGCAACCCGATTTGGGTCGGGCGAATCACAACGCCTGACGAACCCCGGAAAAGCTGCTATGGCTCTCTTTTGTAGCGAGAGACAACAAGGAGCACTCCGCTGAACCGCGAGTTGGCGCCCCAGGCGCAGGAAGCCGTTATCCCGGCCTCCAACGAGGAGCCCCGACAGGGCTCGCTCGAAGAGCTGATCCTGTCCAGGCTGGACGACGATAAGGCTCAAGAGATTGTCCTCATCGACCTGAAGGGCAAAAGCCCGATGGCGGATTCCATGATCGTGGCGTCCGGCCGGTCGCATCGCCATGTCGGCGCGCTGGCCGACCATGTGCTGCGCACGCTGAAGGACAACGGCTACGGCCGCGCCCGGGTCGAGGGCCTGCCGCACTGCGACTGGGTGCTGATCGACGCCGGCGACGTGGTCGTCCACCTGTTCCGGCCGGAGGTTCGCAGCTTCTACAACATCGAGAAGATCTGGTCGGTCGACTCCAACCACATCAAGGCGGCCAACTGAAAGTCACGCTGCTGACGGTGGGGCGGCTGGGGCGAGACCCGGCGGCCGCCCTCGCCGCCGACTACGCCCAGCGCGCCACGGCTTCCGGCCGGGCGCTGGGCCTGGGTCCGGTCGAGATCGTCGAGGTCGAGGCACGCAAACCCGGCAAGGCCGCCGAGGCCGAAGTCCTCCTCCCCCATCTGAAGGACGCCCACGTCATTGCCTGCGACGAGCACGGCAAGGCCTGGACCAGCCGCGCCTTTGCCGGGCGGGTGGCGAGCTTGCGCGACGGCGGGACGCGGCGGCTGGTGATGATCATCGGCGGGGCGGACGGGCTGGATGCCTCGGTGCTCCAGGCCGCCAACGAGACGCTGGCGTTTGGGCCACAGACCTGGCCGCACGCGATGGCGCGGATGATGCTGGCCGAGCAGGTGTATCGCGCGGTGACGATCCTGGCGGGGAGCCCGTATCACAGGGATTAGCAATTCCTCCTCCGGGACGAAGTCACGGGGGAGGGGGACCGCCGGGCCGACTTAGGCCCGGGGGTGGAGGGGGCTGCGCCGGCGGATCGGGTTGATCATGAACGCCGTAGCCGCCAACCGCGCCAGAACGCATCTCTTCCTGACAAGCCGGCGCTGCCCCCTCCACCCCCGCCGCTAAGTCGCGGCGGCGGTCCCCCTCCCCCGTCGCTTCGCGCCGGAGGAGGAACTGTGTAGAACGGTGGCGAATGCGCCCCCTCGCCCTTCTGACCATCATCGGCCTCTCCGCCCTCGCCGCCGCCAGTGTGGCGCAGGAGCCGGCCGATGCGCCGTCGGCCAGGGCGATGCTGGTCATGGGTCCGGGCAGTCCGGAGAGCCAGGACGCCGCCAGGAGCGAAATCGCCGCCCTGCGCGAGGAACTGCGCCGCATCGCCTCCAGCCAGGCCCAGGGCGGCCGCGACGTCGACGCCGCCCGCGAACGGCTGAGCCTGCTCAACGCCCGCGAAACCGCCCTGACCGCCCAGATGGGCCGCGAACGCTCGCGGCTCGGCGGGCTGCTCGCCGCCCTCACCCTGTTCCGCCGCGATCCGCCTCCGGCCCTGCTGGTCCGGCCCGATGACGCCCGCGATGCGGTGCGGGCCGCCATCCTGATGCGGGCGATGACGCCGGAGCTGGAGCGCCGGGCGCGCGGCTACGCCACCGAAGCGCGCGAAATCTCCAACCTGCGCCGCCAGGCGGCGGGGGCCAGCGCCTCGCTGTTCACCGCCGAGAGCCGCGTCGCCGGCCGGCGCGGCGACCTCGAACGGCTGCTGGCCCAGCAACAGGACATCGAGGCCCGCTATCCGAACACCGCCCAGGCGGCCGGGCGCGACCTGGGCTCGCCCGGGGCCCTGGTCGACAGCTTCCCGCGCCGCGCCTCCGGCGAAGGCCCGGGGCCCCTGCGCCGGCCGGTCGATGGCCAGGTGGTGCGCGGCTATTCGGCGCCGAACTCGCCGGGCCTGTGGCTGCGGGCGCCATCGGGCGGCCAGGTGGTCAGCCCGGTTCAAGGGCGGGTTGAATTCGCTGGGCCGGTGACCGGCTGGGGGGTCATCCTGATCCTCAGAACCACGACCGGCTTCCACGTCGTGCTTGCCGGCCTGGACCAGGCGACGGTCCCCGCCGGAAGTCCGGTGACGGCCGGCCAAACCGTGGGACGCATGGCCGCAAGTGCGCCCGGCGCTTCGGAGCTGTATCTTGAGCTCCGGCGCGACGGGACTCCGATGGATCCAGCCCGCTGGCTGTCGGCGCGTTAAGGGATATATTCTCGTTTGTACGGGATGTTTTGTTGCGTACCGCGGCCCTCATGGCGCCGCATTGGAGCCCTTTAAGGTTGGTCATGTTCAAGAAGCATCTTCTGATCGGCGCCTGCGCCTTCGCCCTCGGCGCCGGTTCCATGGCCTACATCAGCCAGCAGGCCCAGGCGACCGCCCGGCCGAAGTCCGAGACCTACCGGATGCTGGAAGTCTTCGGCAACGTGCTGGAGATGACCGAGAAGCAGTACGTCGTCGAGGTCGATGAGAAGAAGCTGATCGAGGCGGCCATGGAGGGCATGCTCTCCTCGCTCGACCCGCATTCCGGCTACCTGAACGGGGAAGCCTTCCAGGACATGCAGGAGACCACCCGCGGCGAATACGGCGGCCTCGGCATCGAGATCACCAGCGAGGACGGGGTCGTCAAGATCGTCTCGCCGATGGACAACACCCCGGCCGACCGGGCCGGCCTGAAGCCGGGCGACTTCATCACCGCCGTCAACGGCCAGAGCGTGCTGGGCATGCCGGTCAGCGAGGCGGTCAAGCAGATGCGCGGCAAGCCCGGCGAGGCGGTCACCCTGTCGATCGCCCGCGAGAAGACCGATCCCTTCGACGTCAAGCTGGTCCGCGAAGTGATCAAGCAGAAGGTGGTCACCTCCCGCATGGAGGGCGACTACGGCTATGTCCGCCTGAGCAGCTTCAACGAGAACGCCACCGAGGAAACCCAGGCGGCGATCAAGGAGCTGCAGAAGAAGAACCCGAAGATGAAGGGCCTGGTCTTCGACCTGCGCCGCAATCCGGGCGGCCTGCTCGACCAGGCGGTCGGGGTGGCCGACATCTTCCTCGACGGCGGCGAGGTGGTCAGCCAGCGCGGCCGCGACCCCAAGGACATCGAACGCTACAACGCCCAGCCGGGCGACCTGCTCAGCGGCCTGCCGGTCGTGGTGCTGGTCGATAACGGTTCTGCCAGCGCCGCCGAGATCGTCGCCGGGGCCCTGCAGGACCGCAAGCGGGCCGAACTCGTCGGCCTGACCAGCTTCGGCAAGGGGTCGGTGCAGTCGGTCATCGCCCTGCCCGGCCAGGGCGACGGGGCGGTCAAGCTGACCACCGCGCGCTACTACACCCCGGCCGGCCGGTCCATCCAGAAGACCGGCATCGAGCCGGACCTCGAGGTCGCCGCCACCCGCGAACAGGCCGAACTGATCGCCAACCGCTCCTTCCAGTTCAGCGAGGCGTCCTTGCGCAACTCGCTGAACGCCGAGGAGGGCAAGGTGCGCCGCGAGGCCCACGCCCCGGCCGAGGCGCCGCCGCTGACCTTCGACGAGAAGAAGGACTTCCAGCTGGCCCGGGCCATCGAGGTCCTCAAGAACGGTTCGGTGCAGGCGACGCCCAAGCTGCCGGCCGCCGCTCCGAAGATCGCCTCGGTCGCCCCGAAAGCCGCGCCGACGCCGAAGAAGTAGCGCGTAGCGTCCTTCTCCCGCTTGCCGGGAGAAGGGGTTTTGCATGGTTCATTAACCATACCCGGGCATGTTCGGGGCACCCTTGAAGTAGCCCCCGGCGCCGTTCGCCCATGTTCTCGCGCAAGCCGCAGATTCCGCACACCCCGCCCAAGCCGCCGGCCAGCCGTGGCGGGCAGGCGCGGGCTCTCGCCCTGCGGGTGGCCAACAATCCCTGGCTCAGCGCCGGCGGCGCGGGCCTGCTGTTTCTGCTGACGCTGATCACCCTGATCATGGTGATGGGCGACGCCAAGGCCGGCACGCCGGTCGTGCGCCTGTCGCTGGCCCACGCCGCCGAAGCCGGCTCCGACGTTCCCGGCTGGAAGGAGGCGCTCGCCGACGAGAGCGAGATCGCGCCCATCACCACCGACGAGCTGACCCTGTCGGACGAGCCCATCGCGCTGGCCGAGAACGGCGTCATCGGCGGCTCGGCCATCATCACCCTTCCCGAGGGCGGACGCCTGGAAGGGGCCGGCGGGCCGATGATCGCCACCGGCGGCGGCTCGGCCCTGCCGCAGGCCCCGATCGCGGGCCTGACCGCGCCCGGGCCCGGCGGCGCCGTCCTGCCGATCATCGGCGGCGATGGCCGCAAGCCCTGGCAGGCCTATGCCCGCCCCTTCACCGCCAATGGCAAGCCCAAGGTGGCCCTGATCGTCGGCGGCCTGGGCCTCAACCGCGAGAACACCCGCCGCGCCATCGAACAGCTGCCGGCCGAGGTCACCCTGTCGTTTGTCATCTATGCCGAGGACCTGCAGGGCTGGATCGACCTGGCCCGGGCCAACGGCCATGAGGTGCTGCTCGAGGCCCCGATGGAGCCCAACGACTATCCGCAGAACGATCCCGGCCCCTACACCCTGCTGACCGGCGCCGCCCCGGCCGAGATGGTCAAGAAGACCGAATGGGTGCTGTCACGGGCCAGCGGCTACTTCGGCCTGACCAACTACCAGGGCGAACGGTTCCTGGTGTCGCAGGCGGCGATGAACAGCTTCGGCGCCGTGCTCAAGCAACGCGGCGTCGCCTTCATCGACGACGGCCTGGGGGCCCGCAAGGGCCTGGGTCCGCCGCGCGCCAGCGCCGACCGCATCGTCGATGGCGACATGTCGGCCGAAACCATCGGCCGCAACTTCTTCGCCCTCGAAACCGCCGCCCGGTCGAACGGCCAGGCCATGGGCGCCGGCTATGCCCATCCGGTCACCATCGACGCCGCCGCCGTCTGGACGCGGGCGCTGGAGAGCCGCGGCTTTCAACTTGCACCGGCTTCTGCGCTACTCTCCGGTCGGTGACCGACTCATTTCCCAAGCATCGCCCCAACGTCGGGGTCGTCCTGTTCCATCGTGACGGCCGCGTCTGGCTGGGCCGGCGCGCGGGCACGGAAGCCGTCCACCGCTGGCAGTTTCCGCAAGGGGGCATCGACCCCGGCGAGGACTACGAGACCGCCGCCCGACGCGAACTGGCGGAGGAAACCGGCGTCACCTCGGTCAAGATCCTCGGCCGCACCGAGGGCTGGATCACCTACGACTTCCCCCACTATGCGCGCGGCTCGAAGTTCACCAAGGGCTGGACCGGCCAGAAGCAGGTGTGGTTCGCCATGCGCTTCACCGGCAAGGACAAGGAAGTCCGGCTGGACGCCCACGGCACGCCGGAGTTCGACGATTGGCGCTGGGCTCGACTCGACGAGGCCCCGGGCCTAATCGTACCGTTCAAGCGCGCCGCCTACGAACAGGTGACCGCTGCCTTCAGACAATATGCGGAGACGGCGATGAGTGGTGCGATCCTGATGATCCATGGCATTGGCTGCACGGGCCAGGCCTGGGACCGCCTGGCGCCGGCCTTCCGCGCCCTCGGCTGGCGGGTCGAGACCCCGACCCTGTTCCCCGACAAGCGCACGGTCGGCAAGCCACCGGCCGACCTGCCGTCGCTGCGCCTCAAGGACTATGTCGAGGCCATGGAGGCGGAGGCCCGTCGGCTGGAGGCCGAGACCGGCCAGCCGCCGGTGCTGATCGGCCATTCGATGGGCGGGCTGATCGCCCAGAAGCTGGCCGAGCGCGGCCTCGGCCGGGCCGCCGTGCTGATCACCCCCGCCTCGCCGGCCGACGCCCGCAGCGGCAGCGCCCTGGCCCAGGCGATCACCTTCGGCAACATCCTGTTCTCCGGCAAGCCGGAGACCAAGCCGCACAAGATCTGGCCGACCGGCTTCAAATGGGGCGTGCTCAATCGCGTGCCCGCCGCCCGCCATGCGGAAATCTATGCCACCGCCGTCCATGACAGCGGCGGCGTCTATAACGACCTGGCCTATCCGGACAAGGATGAGCACGGCATGGCCATCATCGACGAGAGCAAGGTCACCGTGCCGGTGCTGACCATCGGCGCCGCCAAGGACCGGGCAACGCCGATCGCCGACGTCCGCCGGGTCGGGGCCAAGTATGGCCGGGTCGGCGGCGACTACCTGGAATACCCCAACAACGCCCACTGGATCATCGACGAGCCCGGGACCGACCAGGTCATCGCCGACATCGCCGCCTGGCTGACCAGCAAGGGCCTGACCGCCGATCCGCCGGCCGTGGCGGCCCCGGCGGCGAAGAAGGCCGCGCCGGCCAAGCCCGCCGCCAAGCCGAAGGCCGCCGCCAAGAAGCCGGCCGCCAAGGCCGCTCCGGCGGTCGCCGAGCCGCCGGTGGCCAAGGCCCCGACCAAGAAGGCTCCGGCCAAGAAGGCTGCCGCCAAACCGAAAGCGGAAGCCGCACCGAAGACTGCCGCCAAGACGCCGGCGGCGAAGAAAGCGGCCGCGCCGAAGGCCGCCGCCAAGCCGGCCGCCAAGGCCAAGGCCGCGCCCAAAAAGCCTGCCGCGAAGCCGAAGTCTTGAGCTTCGCCAAACCGCCGATCGTCATGGTCCACGGCGCCTTCTGCGCCGGCTGGATCTGGGACGACTTCCGCACCGCTTTCGAGGCGGCCGGCCATACCGTGCTGACCCCCGACCTGCCGGGCCACGCCCCGGGGGCCGACCCGGCCGGCAGGTCGATGAGCGACTACACCGACCATATCGCCGCCGTCTGCGCCGGGTGCGAGACGCCGCCGGTGCTGATCGGCCATTCGATGGGCGGCCTCGTCGCCCAGATGACCGCGGCCAAGGCGCGGCTGTCGGCCCTGGTGCTGCTGGCCCCGTCGGCGCCCTGGGGCGTCTATGGTTCGACCATGGAAGAGGGGGCGAGCGCGATGAGCCTCTATGCCCTCGGCCCCTTCTGGATGCAGGCCATCGCCCCGGACCGCACCCTGGCCCACAACTACAGCCTCGACCGCATGGACAGGGCCGCCCGCGACGCCGCCTTCGCCCGCATGGTCCCCGAAAGCGGCCGCGCCCTGTGGGAGACGCTGAACTGGTGGCTGGACCCGTTCATGACCACCCAGGTTTCGGCCAGGCCCGGCCTGCCGGTGCTGGCCATCGCCGGCGGCAAGGACGTCATCCACCCCGCCGTCACCGTCCGCCAGACCGCCCAGCGCATGGGCGGCGAGGCGGTGGTGTTCGACGAGATGAGCCACTGGCTGCCGGGCGAACCCGGCTGGGAGGCCGTGGCCGCCCGCTGTCTGAGCTGGCTGGACGGCAAGCTGGCCCAGGCGGCCTGACGTCAGCCTTATCGAAGCGGCCTACCATTATACCCCGCCGCCGGGCGGGAAGCGGGCGAGCGCGTCCTTTCGCCGTTGAAAACACTGGCGAAGCTGTGGTCCGAGGGTTGTTCAAGGCCACCGGAATGTGGGTCGGAGCGTAGGTCGGAGAGTGGCCGACTGTCGCCGGATGTGGGGCGGATTGTCGTCGGCGGACCCACATTCGAGCAGGGCGCCGGGATTTGTCGGACGGGCGTGTCCAACGAGCCCAAAATCAATATGTCTAGACATATTCATCCGCCTCCGGGCCGGGCCTGCTCGGGCTTCGGGACCTTCTGGCTCAGTGCTCGGTCAGGCCGACGGGCCGGAGAAAATCTTCAGGCCGACGATGCCGGCGACGATGAGGCCGACGCAGACCAGCCGCGACACGGTGGCCGGTTCCTTGAACAGGATGATGCCGACGATCACCGTGCCGACAGCGCCGATGCCGGTCCAGACCGCATAGGCCGTGCCCAGCGGCAGGGTCTTCACCGACCAGCCGAGCAGGGCCATGGAGATGACCAGGGCGACGGCCGTCCAGACGGTCGGCCACAGGCGGGTGAAGCCTTCGGTGTATTTCAGGCCAACGGCCCAGCCGGTCTCGAACAGTCCGGCGATGACGAGGATGATCCAGGCCATGGGAGTCACTCCAATAGAGCCGGGCCGTCCCGAATGAGCGGAAAGGCCGGCGGGTCGTCCCGCCGGCCCTCAAGGGCCTACTCGCTGATCGCGTAGAGCACGTCGGTCTGGTCGTACTTGGAATTGACCGGCGTCCCGCCGACCTTGCGGACGGTGATCAGGACGATGTCCTCACGCTTGTTCTCGGGCGTGACGTGCGACCACTTGCGGTTGGTGCGTTCCATGTCGGTGGTCCGCTTGGCGTTATCTTCCAGGGTCCAGCCGTTGTAGATCGCCCAGTTGTGGACGTCGGTGATGGTCGCCTCGAGGCCGTTGATGGCGTGCTGGACCGAGACGTTGCAGACGTTCTTGTTCACGCCCTGGTCGCGCAGGGTGATCTTCAGGCCCGGGGCCCAGGTCTTTTCCCAGATGTTGTCGCGCTTCTTCAGCTTCATGCCGTAGGCGGTGGCGATCTTGCTGATGTCGCCGCCCTTCACGAGCGGGAAGCAGACCTTCTTGATCACGTCGTTGAAGACGATCGAGGTCGCCTCGGTCGGGGCCGCCGGCGGCGGGGGAGGCGGCGGGGGCTCAGGCGCCGCCACCGGGGCGACGGGCGCGGCTTCCGGGACCGGCGCGGGGGTGGCTTCAGGGGCGGGCGCCGCGGCGGGGGCAGTCGCCTCCGGAGCCGGGGTCGGCTCGGGGGCCGGGGCTTCCTGGGCGACCACGGCGGTGGTCAGAGCGCTCGCGGCGAGCAGGGACAGGATGGCGACACGCATCGGACTTGAACCCTTCTTGAGATAGGCGGCGGCATCAAACCCCGCCTTGCGATCCCTCGCAACCTGCCAACGATTGAATCCGGGCCAAAAAATGACGCCGGTAAGTTTTTAGGCAGCCTCGACGGCGTGTTCGGCCAGGATGGTCAGGCCGGCCGGGGTGACGTCGGCGAAGCCGCCCTGGACGTCGAACACCCGGGTCGTCGATCCGTTGACCACGGTGATCTTGCCTTCGCGCAGGGCGGTCATGAACGGCGCGTGGCCGGCCAGGACGCCGAAGTCGCCTTCGACGCCGGGGGCGTCGACGCGGTCGACTTCACCGGCGAAGACTTCGCGCTCGGGGGCGACCAGGGAGAAGTGCAGCTTGTCGGCCATCAGTCCACCGCCTCCAGCGCGGCGTCGATATCTTCGTCCGTCTGCAGCTCGGTGCCGCAGAAGGGACAGAACTGGACGGAGATGAGAAGGTCGCCCTCCTCACCGTCGCGCTCGGTCCGGCCTGCGTTGAGCAGGATCAGACCGCTGTCGTGTTCGAACAACGCCGCGTCGGGGCCTGCGCCAAGGCAGACCTCCATGTCGTCACAGCAGTAACCCGCGGCGATGTCGTCGTCTTCCATCAGGCTCAGGCTTCCTGAGCCATCTTCTCGGCCTTGGCCACGGCTTCCTCGATCGGACCGACCATGTAGAAGGCGCCTTCCGGCAGGTGGTCGTACTCGCCGTCGCAGATGGCCTTGAACGAGCGGATGGTGTCCTTCAGCTCGACGAAGGCGCCGGGCGTGTTGGTGAACTGCTCGGCCACGAAGAAGGGCTGGCTGAGGAACTTCTGGATCTTCCGGGCGCGGGCCACGGTCAGCTTGTCCTCTTCCGACAGCTCGTCCATGCCCAGGATGGCGATGATGTCCTTCAGCTGCTTGTACTGCTGGAGGATTTCCTGGGTCTGACGGGCGACGGCGTAGTGCTCTTCACCGATGACCAGCGGGTCCATGATCCGGCTGGTGCTGTCGAGCGGGTCGACGGCCGGGAAGATGGCCTGGGCGGCGATGTCGCGGCTCAGAACGGTGGTGGCGTCAAGGTGGGCGAACGAGGCGGCGGGCGCCGGGTCGGTCAGGTCGTCGGCGGGAACGTAGATGGCCTGGACCGAGGTGATCGAACCCTTGTTGGTCGAGGTGATGCGTTCCTGCAGGTTGCCCATCTCGGTGGCCAGGGTGGGCTGGTAACCCACGGCCGAGGGGATGCGGCCCAGCAGGGCGGACACTTCGGCGCCGGCCTGCGTGAAGCGGAAGATGTTGTCGACGAACAGCAGCACGTCCTTGCCTTCGACGTCGCGGAAGTACTCGGCTTGCGTCAGGCCGGTCAGGGCCACGCGGGCGCGGGCGCCGGGGGGCTCGTTCATCTGGCCGTAGACCAGGGCGCACTTGGAGCCTTCGGTCGAGCCGCCGTTCTTCTTCGGGTCCACGTTGACGTTGGACTCGATCATCTCGTGGTACAGGTCGTTGCCTTCGCGGGTGCGTTCACCGACGCCGGCCAGCACCGAGTAGCCACCGTAGGCCTTGGCGATGTTGTTGATCAGTTCCTGCATGGTCACGGTCTTGCCGACGCCGGCGCCGCCGAACAGGCCGATCTTGCCGCCCTTGGTGTAGGGGCACATCAGGTCGATGACCTTGATGCCGGTGACCAGGACTTCGGCCGAGGTGGCCTGCTCCTCGAAGCTCGGGGCTTCGCGGTGGATGACGTTGTAGATGTCGGACTGAATCGGGCCGGCTTCGTCGATCGGCTCGCCGATGACGTTCATGATGCGGCCGAGCGTGCCCGGGCCGACCGGAACGCGGATGCCGGCGCCGGTGTCGATCACCGGCTGGCCGCGGGTCAGGCCCTCGGTGGTGTCCATGGCGATGCAGCGGACGGCGTTTTCGCCGAGGTGCTGGGCCACTTCCAGAACCAGGCGGAAGGTCTCGCCGGTGCGCTGGTCGCGGTTTTCGGTTTCCAGGGCGTTCATGATCGCCGGCAGCGAGCCGGTGAACTCGACGTCGACGACGGCGCCGATGACCTGGGAGATGCGGCCGGTCGCGCCGCTGAACGCCAGCTGGGCGGCCTTGCCGCCGGCGGCGGCGGCCTTGGGGGCGGCGGCCTTGGGAGCAGCGGCCTTCTTGGCGGGCGCGGCGGCGGCGGCGGCCGCCTTCGGGGCGGCGGCGGCTTTAGCAGCCTTGGGGGCGGCGGGCGTCTTGGGGGCGGTGGCCATGGTCTTGGTCTTCCGTGCGGTCTTTATTCGGTCAGAGGGCTTCGGCGCCGGAGATGATCTCGATCAGCTCCTTGGTGATCTGCGCCTGGCGGGTTCGGTTGTACTGGATGGTCAGGCCCTGGATCATGTCGCCGGCGTTGCGCGTGGCGTTGTCCATGGCCGTCATCTGGCTGGCGTAGAAGCCGGCCATGTTTTCGAGCAGCGCCGAGAGCACCTGCACCGTGATGTTGCGCGGCAGCAGGGTCTCGAGGATGGCTTCCTCGCTCGGCTCGTATTCGTAGGCGGCGCCGCCGAGATCGGCCGGCTGGCCGCCGCCCGAAACCTGGGCCGGGATCAGCTGCTGGCCGACCGGGGTCTGGCTGACCACCGACTTGAAGCGGCTGTAGAAGAGGGTGACGACGTCGGTCTCGCCGGCTTCGTAGATCTCGATGATCCGCTCGGCGATCGGTTGCGCCGCCGACAGGGTCAGGGTGCGCGTCGCCGACAGGTCGAAGCTTTCGATGATCCGGTCCGGGTACAGCCGGCGAAGGGGCGGCAGCGCCTTCTTGCCGACGGTGATGATCTTCACGTCCTTGCCTTCGGCCATCAGCTTGCTGATGTGCACGCGGGCGGCGCGGACGATCGAGGAGCTGAAGCCGCCGGCCAGGCCGCGGTCGGCGGCGGCGACAACCACCAGGTGGCGCTTGTCGCTACCGGTGCCGCCGAGCAGCTTGGGCGCGCCGTCGCCGGACACCCCCGCCGCCAGGTTGGCGATGACCGAGGCCATGCGCTCGGCATAGGGGCGCGCGTTCTGGGCCGCGTCCTGGCTGCGGCGCAGCTTGGCGGCGGCGACCATCTGCATGGCTTTCGTGATCTTCTGCGTGGCTTTCACGCTGGAGATCCGATTGCGCATTTCCTTTAGGCTGGCCATCGAAGGCTACTTTCTCCTGGTCAGCCGGCTTTAGGCGAAGGTCGCGGTGAAGTCCGCGAGAGCGGCCTTCAGCTTGTCTTCCAGATCGCCCGACAGCGCCTTGGTGGTGCGGATGGCGTCCAGCAGGTCCTGGTGCTTGCTGTGCAGGCGGCTGAGGAACTCGGTCTCGAAGCGGCGGACGTCGGCGGTGGCGATCTGGTCGAGGTAGCCACGGGTGCCGGCGTAGATCACGCAGACCTGCTCTTCGACCGATTGCGGCGCGTATTGCGGCTGCTTGAGCAGCTCGGTCAGGCGCTCACCGCGCGCCAGCTGGCGCTGGGTGGCGGCGTCGAGGTCGGAGCCGAACTTCGCGAAGGCGGCCATTTCACGGTACTGGGCCAGCTCGCCCTTGATCGGACCGGCGACGGTCTTCATCGCCTTGATCTGGGCCGAGGAACCGACGCGCGAGACGGAGATACCGACGTTCACGGCCGGACGGATGCCCTGGAAGAACAGGTCGGTTTCCAGGAAGATCTGGCCGTCGGTGATCGAAATCACGTTGGTCGGGATGTAGGCCGAGACGTCGTTGGCTTGCGTTTCGATGACCGGCAGGGCGGTCAGCGAGCCCGAACCATTGTCTTCGTTCAGCTTGGCGGCGCGTTCCAGCAGGCGGCTGTGCAGGTAGAAGACGTCGCCCGGGTAGGCTTCGCGGCCCGGCGGGCGGCGCAGCAGCAGGGACATCTGGCGGTAGGCCACGGCCTGCTTGGAAAGGTCATCATAGATGATCAGGCCGTGCATGCCGTTGTCGCGGAAGTACTCACCCATGGCGCAGCCGGCGAAGGGGGCCAGGAACTGCAGCGGGGCCGGCTCGGAGGCCGTGGCGGCGACGACGATGGTGTATTCCAGCGCGCCGGCTTCCTCGAGCGTCTTGACGATCTGGGCGACCGTCGAGCGCTTCTGACCGATGGCGACGTAGATGCAGTAGAGCTTGGCGCTCTCGTCATCACCGGCGTTGGCGGCCTTCTGGTTGAGGATGGCGTCGATGGCGATGGCGGTCTTGCCGGTCTGACGGTCACCGATGATCAGTTCGCGCTGGCCGCGGCCGATCGGGATCAGGGCGTCGATGGCCTTCAGGCCGGTCTGCACGGGCTCGTGCACCGACTTGCGCGGGATGATGCCCGGCGCCTTGACGTCCACGCGGCGGCGCTCGGAGCCGACGATCGGGCCCTTGCCGTCGATCGGCTCGCCCAGCGGGTTGACGACGCGGCCCAGCAGGCCCTTGCCGACCGGCACGTCGACGATCTCGCCGAGGCGGCGAACCTGGTCGCCTTCCTTGATGTGATTGTCGTTGCCGAAGATCACGATGCCGACGTTGTCGCGCTCGAGGTTCAGGGCCATGCCCTTCACGCCGGCCGAGGGGAACTCGACCATTTCGCCGGCCTGGACGTTGTCCAGACCGTAGACGCGGGCGATGCCGTCACCAACGGACAGAACCGAGCCGACGTCGGAGACATCGGCTTCTTCGCCGAACCCGGCGATCTGCGACTTGAGGATGGCCGAAATCTCGGCGGCGCGGATGTCCATAACGTTACGCTCTCTTCAGGGCGAATTTCAGGGAGTCGAGCTTCGACTTCAGCGAAGCATCGAACAGACGAGACCCGACGAGGACCTTGAGTCCGCCAAGCAGGGCGGGGTCCACGCGGGTGGTGATTTCCGGTTCCTTGCCCAGCGACTGGCGGAGCGCCGCGGCGATCCCCTTCGACTGGGCAGGCGTAAGCGGAAGAGCGGAAACGACTTCGGCGGTGACCGCGCCGCGATGGGCGGCGGCCAGGTTGCGGAAGGCGGTAATGACATGGGCCAGATCGCGGGCCCGGCCGTTGGCGGCCAGCAGACCCAGGAACTTGGCGGTCAGCATGTGCACCTTGGACTTGGCGGCGACGGCCACCAGGCCGCGGCCCTTGTCCTCGGCGGTAAAGGCCGGCGATTCGACCAGGCGCTTGAGGTCCTTGCTCTCGGCGAGCGCGCGCGAGAGCGTCTCCATGTCGGCCTCGACGGCCTTCAGGGCGTCATTGTCCATGGCCAGGTCGAACAGGGCCTGGGCGTATCGATCGCCCACATCGTTGGTCTTGCTGTCGTCCGCCAATTTGGTCCGTCCGGTGCGTTCTGTCCGTCGTCAGCAAGGTTGCCCTCACCACGATCCTAAAGGCTTGAAAGCGCTTGAGAAAAGCACGTGGGCGAGGGGGTCGTTACGAACCGCCTGCCCGAAGCCGCGCGCCTGATAGCACGGGGTGTTGTGCATCGCAACGTCGTGGGGAAATAAGGTTGGAACGGGGGAGATTTAGGCCCCTGCGGGGCCTCACGCAGGGTAAGCCATTCCCATACCCGCCCAACCCGTTCGTCATCCTCGGGCTTGTCCCGAGGACCCATTCGTCAGCTTCGACGACCGGACGGCATCGATCACCGCAACCAGCCCCATCCGTTCGCATGGCGGAGGAATGGGTCCTCGGGACAAGCCCGAGGATGACGGTGGTTAGGAAACGACCCGAAAAACCCCCTGCCCGCCCCCGGCGACTCGCCCGTCGGGCCAGGTGGCCCGGGCGCTGACGAAGACCAGGCTCCTGGTCGAGCGATCGACCGCGGTGGTCACCGCCAGCTCGCCCTCGCCGGCCGCGCCGAAATCGACGGCCAGCGACACCGGCGCCACGGGGCGGTCGGCGCCGGCGGCGGCGATCAGGGCGTCTTCCAGAACAACAGAGAGTCGGGTCATGCGGCGATGTCCTAATCGCGGGGCTGCAAAGAGAAAAGGGGCGGCCGGATGAACCGGCCGCCCCTTGACCATCCGCAAGGTCGAGTTTGCTCGAGGAAATGCACGGGCGGCGCGGAGGCCGCCCGGAAACGCTTACTTGTTGGCGGCGACCGAACGGGTGGTCGAAACGACCGAGCCGCACTTGGCCAGGTCATCGCTGCCCAGCGAGCCGAAGGCGACGACTTCGCCGACTTCCTTGCTCAGGGCCTTGCAGCCCTTGGTCGTGTCGGTGCGGGCCGGAGCGGCGGCGGCGACGCAGGTGGCGCCTTCGCAGTTCCAGACAGCGCCGCCGGCCACGACCTTGGTCTTGGCGGCGACCGGGGTCTTCAGCGAGACGACGATCTTGCCGTCACCGGCGAACGAGGCGCCCGAGAAGGCGAGCGACAGGGCGGCGGCAGCCGCGAGGACTTGGAGTTTCATGATGTGCCCTCCGGGCATTTTGGGTGGAAACGCTAGCTTGGATCGGATCAGTCTTTTTGCCCGGAACCCGCCGCTGTTTGTGCTGTCCGGTATCCCCACCGAACAGCGCGACGTGAACTAAGCACTGCTTAGATATCAACGATAACCTAAAAGCGCGCAAGCGGTTTTTTTGGCCGACCCGCAAAATTTTTGGAGGGCTGGAGAGTCAGCGCCCGAGGATGTCGCGAAAGCGCTGCTCGGCGGCGGAGTGGCGGTCATTCTCTTCGACCTGGTCCATCAGCACCACGCGCCGGTCGGGCCGGAACCAGTAGCCGTCGGTGGGTTGCTTGTTGGCCAGCGACCACATCACCGCCGAGGCGATGGAGCCGACCCCCGCCGCCGCCAGCACCGGCCAGATGGCGTGCAGGTCGTTGCCGATCATGGCGTCGATGCGCATGGCCAGCACCCGCTGCGCCGGATTGGTCTCGGCCAGGCGCCCCACCCAGGCGATCGTCGCGTGCAGGCCGCCCGACACCGCCAGCGAGATCGCCACGGCCAGCAGCGGCGGCCGGACGGTCATGCCCAGCAGCGCACCCAGGATGGCGGCGAAGATCAACATGGTCATGGAGGACCATCTGTCACCATACCCGTGAGTAATCTCTGAACGGCGCGGAAACCAAACTGCAATCGCTTGACGCCGGGTCACGGTTGCCGCGCGCGTCAACCGGCGCATACTGGGCGAAACAACAGAACCCATCGGGAGATACGGCCGTGGACTTCGCCCTGCCCCAATACCTCGTCGACTACCTCGCCGAGCTCGACCGCTTCATCGAGGAGAAGATCAATCCGATCCAGGCGCGCGACGATAACGAGCGCTTCTTCGATCACCGCCGCGAGCACGCCCGCACCGACTGGGACAACAACGGCCTGCCCCGCAAGGACTGGGAAGAGCTGCTGGCCGAATGCCGCAAGGTCGCCGACGAGGCCGGCCATCTGCGCTACGCCTGGCCGAAGGACATGGGCGGCAAGGCCGGTTCCAACCTCGACATGGCGGTGATCCGCGAGCACCTCGCCGCCAAGGGTCTCGGCCTCTTCAACGACCTGCAGACCGAGCACAGCATCGTCGGCAACAACCCCTTCATCCTGATGTTCAAGGAGTTCGCCACGCCGGAGCAATACGCCCGCGACGGCGAGAAGGTGCTGAACGGCACGATGCGCACGGCCTTCGGCCTGACCGAACCCAACCACGGCTCCGACGCCACCTTCATGGAGTCCACGGGCGTCCGCGAAGAGAAGGACGGCAAGCCTGGCTGGCGGGTCAAGGGCGAGAAGATGTGGACCACCGGCATGCACGTGGTCAGCCACGTCATGGTCTTCGCCCGCACCAGCGGCAAGGACGGCGACGCCCTCGGCATCACCTGCTTCATCGTGCCCCGCGAGCACATCAAGATCGAAGAGTGGATGTGGACCTTCAACATGCCCACCGACCACCCGCGCATCAGCTTCGACTGCTGGATTCCGGAAGACAGCTACTGGGGCCAGGTCGACCGCGGCCTGGGCCTCGGCCAGTCCTTCGTGCACCAGAACCGCATCCGCCAGGCGGCCAGTTCGCTGGGCGCCGCGGTCTACTGCATAGAAGAGAGTGTGAAGTACGCCCGCCAGCGCAAGCCGTTCGGCAAGCCGCTGAGCGACAACCAGGCCATCCAGTTCCCGCTCGTCGAGCTGGCCACCCAGTGCGAGATGCTGCGCCTCTTGATCCGCCAGACCGCCTGGCAGATGGACCACATGGAGCACAAGCAGATCGAGAAGGAGATCTCCGACAAGGTCTCGATGTGCAACTACTGGGGCAACCGCCTCTGCTGCGAGGCCGCCGACCGGGCCATGCAGGTCCACGGCGGCATGGGCTATTCTCGGCACAAGGCCTTCGAGCACATCTACCGCCACCACCGCCGCTACCGCATCACCGAAGGCTCGGAAGAGATCCAGATCCGGAAAGTGGCGGCCTTCCTGTTCGGCTACCTGGGCCCGAGGAAGAAGCTGTTCGCCGACGAAGCCGCCGCAAAGGCCGAATACACCCAGCCGATCCCGGCCCGGCACTAGCGCCATGGGGACGGGTTGGCCGCCTTGCGGCCTACCTGTCCCCGGTCAGCACGGACGGCTGGACCCGCGCTGACCCAGCCGTAGAGCAAGCCGGGGACATGTAGGCCGCTCGCGCGGCCAACACGTCCCCCATCCGGCCCACCCTTTGCACCCGTTTCGGGCAATTTCCGAAAACGGCACAGGGCGGAGCGGGTGAGATGAACTTTCGTGGCGGCGCGGGCGCGGACAGCTTCTTCGGCGGGTCCGAAAATGACACGGCCTACGGCTTCGCGGGCGACGACCAACTTCAGGGCAACGGCGGCGACGACGTCCTGGTCGGCCACGACGGCAACGACACCCTGAACGGCGGGGCCGGCGACGACTGGCTGGTCGGCGGAGCCGGCAGCGACCAGATGAACGGCATGGAGGGGATCGACTGGGTCTCCTACGAGGACGCCGTCTCGAAAGTCACCGTCGATCTGACCCTGGCCAACTGGCAGAACACCGGCGGCGGCGGCACGGACCGCATGATCGGCATCGAGAACCTCTACGGCTCGGCCTACAACGACAGCCTGCTGGGCGAGGCCGGGGCCAACACCCTGTCCGGCCAGCTGGGCGACGACATCCTCGACGGCCGGGCGGGCAATGACATCCTCAACGGCGGGGCCGGCAAGGACAGCCTGATCGGCGGCGAGGGCGATGACATTCTCAATGGCGGCGAAGGCGACGACAGCCTCAACGGCGGCGCGGGCATCGACTGGGCCTCGTACGAGGGCGCTGCGGCCGGCGTCACCCTCGACCTCCTGCTGACCACGGCCCAGAACACCGGCGGCGCCGGTCTCGACCGGCTGCTCTATATCGAGAACCTGGCCGGTTCGGCCTTCGGCGACGCCCTCGGCGGCAACACCCAGGCCAACACCCTGCGCGGCCTGGCCGGCGATGACAGCCTCTACGGCAAGGGCGGCAACGACGTCCTCGAAGGCGGCGATGGCGACGACTGGCTGGTCGGCGGCCTCGGCAACGACAACGTCATCGGCGGCGCCGGCGTCGACTGGGCCTCCTACGAGGACGCCGGCAAGGGCGTCACCGTCAGCCTGGCCATCACCGCCGCCCAGAACACTCTCGGGGCCGGGATCGACACCCTGACCGGCGTCGAGAACCTCTACGGCTCCAGCTTCGGCGACATCCTGACCGGCGACGCCGGCGCCAACCGCCTGCATGGCGCCGACGGCAATGACAAGCTCTACGGCGGTGACGGCGACGATACCCTGGCCCCCGGCATCGGCCAGGACCTGATCGACGGCGGGGCCGGGGTCGATACGGTCTCGTATGACGGCGCCGCCACCGGCGTCTTCGTCCAGCTCTGGAACGCCACCCCCCAGGAAACCGGCGTCGGGGCCCACACCTTCGTCGGCATCGAGAACATCTACGGCAGCGCCCAGCGCGACTTCCTGTGGGGCGACGCCAGCATCAACTGGCTGTCCGGAGCCGGCGGCGACGACTACCTCAACAGCTGGGGCTCGGGCGACACCCTCGACGGCGGGGCCGGCGACGACGTGCTGACCGGCACGGTCGGCGTCGTCACCCTGCTCGGCGGCGCCGGCAGCGACACCTTCGTCATGCCCTACAACGGCAAGCCGGCCACCATCGACCTGGCCAAGGCCGGGCCCCAGGTGGTGGGCGGCGACATGACCTTCACCCTCGACAGCATCGAGAACATCACCACCCGCATGGGCAATGACACCCTCTGGGCCAGCACGGCCCAGAACGACATCACCACCGGGACCGGGACCGACAAGGTGATCTGGCGCTCGCTGGCCGAGATCGGCAAGGGCGAGGCCGGCGGCGACCACATCCTCGACTGGGCCAGCGGCGACACGCTCGACGTCTCGCGCATCGACGCCAACAGCAAGGTCTCCGGCAACCAGGCCTTTGTCTGGGCCAGCGCCTTCACCGGCCAGGCCGGCCAGATGGTCGCCACCTGGGACGCGGCGACGGGGATCAGCCACCTGGCCTTCGACGTCAACGGCGACAAGATCGCCGACGCCGACCTCTACCTGCACGGCGCCCAGGCCAACGCCTATGGCTGGCTGCTGTAAGGGGGACGGGTTGGCCGCCTTGCGGCCTACCTGTCCCCGGTCAGCACCGACGGGTGAAGCGAGCTCGATCCAACCGTTTGCGCAAGCCGGGGACATGTAGGCCGCCCGGCGGCCAACACGTCCCCTACGTACAGGGCGGGTAGGTCTTCCAGTGCTCCAGGTATTCCGCGAAGGTCTGCGGGAAGCCCATCGCCTTGCGCCACTCCTCGACCCGGGCCGGGTCCTCGAGCTTTTCGGGGACCCACTTGCCGGCCTCGCAGGTCATCTGTGAGCCGTAGCGCTGCGGCCGGCCCTCGTTGATCGCCAGCCGGTCGTACATCAGCCCGAACGACTGCCCATCGACCTCGCCGGTGACCACCAGCGGCTCCAGCACCGGCACGAACCGCTTCCATTGCGCGACATCGCTGTGCTGGATGATGTGGAAGGCGGCGCCCGCCGCCTTGTCGCCATAGCGGCTCTTCAGGAACCAGCCCTCGGCCGGCACCATCTTCAACAGGGCCGCGAGGTTCTCGTCATCGGCCACCTGGATCGGGGCCCACATCGCCTTGCGCGCCGCCGCGATCTCCCCGGGCGGCAGGGTGGTCAGGTCGATCCCGGTCAGCACCCGCCGCCCGACCTGATCCATCGCCCCCATCCGCACCAGCTTCTCGGAATCGTTGGCCGGCGGGGGCAACGCCGCCTGGCGGGCGCGCTCGGCGTCCAGCGCCGCCTTGACCGGCGCGATCAGCGCCTGCGCCTGCGGCGACAACACAGCGTCCGCCGCCACGGCCGGCGCGGCGATCAGTAACAGGCAGGCGACAACGATACGCAGCATGGCGTTCCTCCCGACGCCGCCATTGGCGTTCGCGCCGGTGACAACAATGGGGCGCGGCGGGGGCCGAAGCGGGGCCGGACGGTCAGGGCCGCCGGCGGTCGTACTCGCTCTGCCGCATGACCCGGGTGGTGGTCCTGCCCCCTTCGGTCACCCGCACGGCGACCCAGGGGTCGGCGGGGGCGGCGCCGGCGGTGGTGCGGTAGGCGGCCATGGCGTCGGCGAAGCCGCTGGA